>CBDEKM010000021.1:0-30773 GCA_965240335.1 bacterium | reverse complement strand
AGCTCTCGAGAAACCGCGTCAGCACGTTGGACGTGACCTTCGACACCACGTCATCGACGAGGATCGACGACGGATAGGTGATCGAACCCACCGAGAATACCATCCCACCGCTTCCGGTTTCATGCACGACCATCTCGCCGCCGCCGTCGTCCACGTTGGTTCCCTTGGCGAGCAGGTGGGTATTCGCCGGTGAACTGGGCGTGATCTTGTCGGTCTCGTGTCCCGATGCGCCGCCCGGCACCCGTTCGTGAAGACTCGCCTCGCCGAAGATGTCGCCCGCCGCGACGCCGGTGCCTTCGAAGACCCAGTGTTCCGCGTCGACAACCCTGTACGGCGCGCTCGTCATGATCCCCGCCCGGGTGAACGCCACGCCGAGCAGATTGGCTTCGGATTCATTGTAGATGTTAAATCTGCTTTCGGTGTCCTCCGACGGCCGGTCCAGCGAATCGATGTTGCCATTTTTGACCTTCATGGTGTTTGGGTCCAGGAACACGACCTCGCAGTTCAGCCCGTTCCCGCCCAGGTACATGAGCCGTCCGCCGGATTCGAACACCCAGTCCTTGAGCCGGTAGTACATGTCCCGCGACCAGTACTCCGGATGGGTGGTGGTGATCAGCACTTTGTATCGGTCCAGGGGCAGGGTGCCGTCGTGGAACTGGGTCTCGGCGTACAGGTCGTAGTCGAATCCCTCACGCTCCATCCACGCCAGGAATCGCCACTCCGCAGGCGCGACGTGGCAGGCCGCGCGGCCACTGATCATGTCCGTGGCGTCGACGTCCCGCGGGACATGGTTGATCGGTTCGGGTCGGTCGAAGGACAGGGGCGCGTAGTCGTCGGCACTGTACATCCGGTGCGACGAGTCGGTGTACCGTTTCAGATCGTACCGGGCATTGACCGTGGGCGTGGGGAGGAAATTCGTCGGGATGGATGTAATTGCTGCGTCCCCCGAAGTTGTTGTACGCGTTCCAGTTGATGTTGGCGGCCAGCACGGCGACGTCGGCCGACGGCTCGGCCGGGGCGACGATCCAGGGGAAGGAGAAGAACACACCGCTTTCCGTTGACGCGTGAAGGTAGTACAGGCCGGACCGTTCCGGTGCCTCGATGTACTGTTTGTGGGCGGGATTGGTATAACCCTGGGTGTTCCATCGAACCCCGGTCCGCGTGTAGTCGCCGTCGGGTGTAATCTGCATGGTGGCACGGGGGCCGTGTTCGTCGTACCAGCCGATGTTCCGGATGAACTCCTTCTTCCAGCCGTAACGGTACAGTTCCAGTTTGTAGGCCTCCACGGCGTGGACACGGAACTCCGACTTTTCCCCGGATCGGACCCACTTTGGCCACATGTACCCCATCAGGCCGTCCCGAAGCAATCTGAAATGATAGGGCCGTTCGCCGCCCGGCGTCATGTATACACTCTTGAAACCGAAATCCCCGCACGCCAGCGTAACCTTGTACTCCAGACCGGGTGTCACGTCCGCGTAGACCGCTCCCGTGGCCCGTGAGCGCGCTTCGATGGACTCCCCGTCGGCTTCGAATTCGAGCAGGACTTCAGGAATGGCGACGTACCGTTCATCGCTGACGTACCCAACAAGCATCTTGGACCTCCGGCTGGCAGATGGTATGAATTCGCGTATCGGCAGTGTGATGACCAGATGAACCATTGGGTTGAAGCGTCCGGTCCGGGACCGGTCCCGGAACACAATGTACACCGTACGATTCCGCCGTCAATGCCGGGGCCAAGACGGTTGATATCCTTTGACATTGACGCCGGTCAGATGTTACCTTGCCAGTCCATACGGCAAGGCCTATTTCTTCATTTGTATTGTAATGCGGGAGGATTCCCGGCATCGTGCCTGACTGCCAGTTGAAGGATATTGCCCGCTTGCCCGAACCGGGCGACAACGTGGCCATCGTCTCGCGACGGCTGGAGGCCGGTACGAGGGTGGTCGACGACGCCGGTGCCGGCTTTTCGCTGGGCCATACCCTCCTGGAAGGGCATCGATTTGCCGTCCAGCCCATTCCCGCCGGTGAAGCAGTCCTGTCCTGGGGACTGCCCTTCGGCCGGGCAACGAGGGACATCGCGCCCGGCGACTACATCTGCAACGCCGACATACTCGACGCGCTCCGCGTTCGAAAAGTAGACTTCGCTCTCCCGGACCAGCCGAACTTCGAAGACCGGGTGGTGCCGTATGTGTTGGACGAATCCAGCTTCGTACCCGGGGAGCAGGTCCCGTTATGCGACGATCCGCCGAACTTCACGGGATACGACCGGGGCGTTGCCAGGGGTGTCGGAACCCGTAACTACATCGTCCTCCTGGGTATTACGTCACAGACGGCCGGTTTCGTCCGGCGGCTGGAAACGATGCTGAAGGACCGGGTGGGTGGGTACCCGAACATCGACGGCGTGGTGGCGGTCGCCCATACCGAAGGCGGCGCCGGGGTGGATCCCAACAACCGGGAACTGGTTCTGCGGACGCTGGCCGGTTTCATGGTCCATTCCAACGTGGGCGCGGTGCTCGCGGTGGATCGCGGTACCGAGACGGTGACCGGGCCGATGCTGGAAGCCTACATGCGGAAGCACGGCTATCCGCTCGACGAGGTGTTGCACCGGTTCGAAACGCTCGGGGGCGGTTTCAGTGAAGACCTGGAGCGTAATGCTGCGACCGTTGCCGGATGGTTCGAATCGGTCAACCGCGTTTCACGGAAAGCTGCCTCCGCAGGTCATCTCAACATCGTGCTTCAATGCGGCGGATCGGATTCGTATTCGGGCATATCGGGCAACCCCCTCGCCGCCCGGGTAGCCCGGGAAATCATCCGCTACGGAGGCAAGGCCAATCTCGCGGAAACGGACGAACTCATCGGCGGCGAACCCTACGTGCTGCAGAACGTCCGGGACCTCGACACGGTCCGCACCTTCCTGCACATGATCGAGCGTTTCCAGGAACGCACGGCGTGGCATGGACAGTCGGTCGACGCCAACCCGTCCGGAGGCAACAAGCTCCGGGGCATTTACAACATCGTGCTCAAGTCCATCGGAGCGGCCCGCAAGCGCCATCCGGACGTACGCCTCGACTACGCCATCGACTACGCCGTCCGGATGGTGGAACCCGGCTACTATTTCATGGACAGCCCGGGCAACGACCTGGAGAGTATCGCGGGACAGGTGGCGTCCGGCGGCAATCTCATCTTTTTCGTAACGGGTAACGGGTCCATCACCAACTTCCCCTTCGTTCCGACCGTCAAAATCGTCTCGACTACAAAGCGGTACGAATTGCTTTCGGGGGAAATGGACGTCAATGCGGGGGCGTACCTGGATGGCGTGTCCATGGACGATCTGTCCCGGAAGACGCTCGATTTGACGCTACGGGCGGCATCGGGCGAACTTACCTGCGGCGAACGGGCGGGTCACAGCCAGACGCAGATCTGGCGCGACTGGAAACAGACCGACGACAGCCGGCTGCGTGTCCTCCAGGACCGCCCCGAACCCGGAGGCAAACCACTGGCCGTCCTTCCGGGTGAAGTTACGCCGTCCGACCGGATCAAACTGCCCCTGTACGATGTGAACGGTTCCAAAGCCACCGACCGTGTCGGTCTCATTCTGCCCACCAGCCTATGCTCGGGACAGATCGCCCGCATGGCCGCTGAGCGGCTGAACCAGGCCGGGATCGGCCGCGCCGCCGGGATTTCACGGTTCGTCACCCTGGTGCATACCGAGGGGTGCGGTGTCTCGGGCGGCGTCTCGGAAGAGATGTACATCCGCACCATGACCGGTTACCTGACACACCCGATGACGGCCGTCGCCCTGCTCCTGGAGCATGGTTGCGAACGCACCCACAACGATTTTTACCGTCAGCAATTGAACGAGCGGGGAATCGACCCGGATGATTACGGGTGGGCCAGCGTACAACTGGACGGCGGGATCGACCAGGTCCTGGGACGCATCGAATCGTGGTTTGCCCAGGCACTGGAAGGACTCAGCCGTCCCGGCGTGAGTGAAAACGGGCTGTCCGGCCTCCGGTTGGGGGTGACCGCGACCGCGACCGGACCCGTCTCTGACCGGGTCGCGGGTGCGCTCGTGCGCCTGATTCTCGTATTGGCCCGGCAGGGAAGCACGGTAGTCATACCCGACAACGCCGCCTTGCTGGGACATCCCGACTTACAGCGCAACCTGCCGGATCGACCGGTTCGACCGACGTTGAACTACGGAGAGCCCGCCCGCGTGCCGGGACTCCACATCATGGAAACGCAGACCACGCACTGGGTGGAGACCCTGGCCGGGCTGGGCGCCACGGGCGTGGAATTGATCCTGACCGGAGTCGGCGCCCATCCGCTGCCTGGACACCCCATGGTCCCGGTGCTGCAGGTAAGCGGTGACGACCTGCCCGGGCCGTATCTCGAAGATGTCGATCTTGTGCTCTCGGGCTCCGAGACGGCCTGGCGCGACAACCTGCTCGATCTGATCCTGAAGACGGCGTCCCGTTCCCATACGCCCCGTGCGGCGGTACTCGGCAATACGGATTTCCAGGTTACCCGCGGACTCCTAGGCGTCTCGGTGTGATCGCGTCCCGCTAAACTTCTCGGTATGACCGTACACTACCAAACGTACCGGTGTGTTTTCTGCCGGCTACAATTTATTGCGTTCGGAATCTCCCGCACGCGGCCGGTGCGCGCCGGGCACCACGGGAGGTTTCCTACATTGAGTGGAGGCGTGGATGCCCCGTGAAATTGTCCGGCCCGACAAGCTCGATCTCGATTCCCCTGGACGCCGGGACTACTGGGTCGCCCTCGAACATGATTCCCTCTGGGCGGACCATCTCATCCCCCTGACAGTCATGGTCGGCCCCAGTGTCCGTGACGGCGAAGGACTCCTGGCCAGCGGGTCCAACCACGGCAACGAATACGAGGGCCCGGTGGCCATAAAGAACCTGATCAGGGAGATCTCTGTGACGGAGGTCATAGGCCGCCTGATCTTCATACCCGTGCTCAATCCCGCGGCCTTCCACGCGGGCCGCCGGGCAAGTGATGCCGATGACGGGGTTAACCTGAACCGCGCTTTCGTGGATGGTGCAGGCACTTCACCGGCTCTCGCGGGCATCACCCACCGGATCGCACACTTCATCAGAACTCATCTCTGGCCCCGTGTGCACGTGGTGACGGACATTCATTCCGGCGGCGGCGAACTCGAATTCGCGCACTGTTCCAGTTATCACGAGGTGGATGATCCGGCGCAGTCGGCCGTCATCGAAGATACGGCCCGCTGGTTCGGCACGCCCTTCCTGATGGTGTATCAGAACGAAACGCCCGGGTTGATGGTCAGCGAGGCGGAACAGCTGGGCAAGATCACCATCGGGACCGAATTGGGGTGGGGAGAGTCGGTTAATCCAGACGGCGTTCGTTACGCGACGCACGGCATCCGCGCCGCGGCCATCCACCATGGCCAACTTGCCGGAGACATCCAACCAATCGCCCATCACGCCGACGGAACCCAGAAGCGGACGGCCATCATCGACCGGGAATGCTACGTACCGGCGCCTTTTCCGGGCCACTACGAACCGCTCATGAGCTGCGGAGCGCGGGTGACCGCGGGACAGACCGTGGGGTATCTGCACGACTTCTACCGCGTGGACGATCCGCCCTGGCCGGTGCGCGCCGGTGTGGACGGTTATGTGCTGTCCCAGGCGTTCCGCCAGCCGGTAAGGCAGGGGAACCACATTCTCGTCGTAGCGCAGGAGATCTAGGTGAGGGTGGTTCGAAAGCAATCAAACGGGTGAATCGAATTGAAGAACGCTGAGCCGCCGCTGAGAATACGCGAAGTCCATCCCGACCGGTTGAAATGGAATGCGCGGTACCTGGAGCCGAAACGGCTTCAGCCGCGGGACAGGTGCCCGTTGTATGAACGGACGGTGTCCGAGGGTATACCGGATGGACCCGTGCTCGAACTGGCCTGCGGCATCTCGGGCCAGGCCCTGACGCTGGCCGAGGCGGGCCGGGACGTGCTGGCCATCGACATTTCCGACGTGGCCCTGAAACGCCTGGCGGCTACAGCGAAGGCACGCGGTCTGGATAAGCGTTTGAAGTGCGTGCGGGCGGACCTCAACGTGTGGCGACCGCCCGACGGACGGCATTACGCACTGGTTTTTTGCGTGATGTACTGGGAGGCGGCGGTCTTCGACTACGCCTGGCCCGCAGTGGCCGACAACGGCCTCATCGCGTGGCAGGGTTTTACGCTGGAACATCTGCGCTACAGGCCCTCGCAGAACCCGGACTGGTGTTTCAAGGACGGTGAACCCGCGAGTCGCCTACCGGACGGACAATTCACCGTGCTTCACGAGGAAGACGTAGACGAAGGCCACCGGGTGATCCGTCGCATGGTAGCCAGAAGAAACAAGGCCTGATAACCAGCAGGGAGCCCAACATGAAGGTGAACCGAATCGCCATATTGAGCCCGGGGGAAATGGGCCATTCCGTTGGCCGGTGCCTGATTGCGGGAGGATACGACGTAGCCACCTGCCTTACGGGCCGCAGCGAAAGGACCCGGTCGCTGACTACGGCCGCGGGCATCCGTGACGTGCCCGGTTTGGACGAACTGGTACGCGAATCCGACCTGATCCTGGCCATTCTGGTGCCCGACCAGACCCGGTCGCTCGCCGAACAGGTGGCGGACGCGATACGACGGACGGGATCCTCGCCGGCCTACGCGGAGTGCAACGCCATTTCACCAGATTCGGCCCGGGAAATCGGAGAGATCATTTCCGATGCCGGGGGACGATTCATCGACGCCGGCATCATTGGCGGTCCGCCAGGTGGTCGCGAAATGACCCGTTTCTACGCTTCGGGTCCCCACGAAGACCTACTCGCTCAACTCGACGGTCATGGTATCCTTGTCCGGCTCCTGGGCGGCGAAACAGGACGGGCATCGGGTATAAAGATGTGCTATGCCTCGGTGACCAAGGGTACGTCCGCCCTGCACGCCGCCGCGTTGATCGCGGCCGAGGTCATGGGACTGGGGGAGGAACTGCTGGCCGAGTTCGAGGAAAGCCAGTCGCAGCGTCTCAAGGCGATGGGCGGTCTGAATAGCCTGTCTGCCAAGGCCTTTCGCTGGATCGGGGAAATGCAGGAAATCGCGGCGACCTACGAACAGGCCGGGGTATCGCCCGGGTTTCACGAAGGCGCGGAAGCCATTTTCCGCCTGATCGCCGAGAGCCCAATCGGCCACGAACGTCCGGAGACCGTGGACCGCAACCGCACCCTCGAGGAAACGGTCGCGATCTTCGCGGAACAGGCACGACGTGACCAGATAGAAAAACGGAAAGGCTGAGCTTCGTGCCGTCGATCAAGACCCTGGGCATTCCGGTTCGCAGTGTTAACTGGGTCCGTGTTTTTCCAACCCTGGACCAGGAAGGCCGGGACTGCCTGGTGGCCGTGATGGGGCAGCAGGCGGCCGGGTTCACCATCGTCAAGATCGATCCGTCCACGGGCGTAATATCCCAGGTAACGGCATCCGATCCAACCGCCAATTTCCCAACCGGCGCCCTGCGCAGCAGCGACGGCCGTATCTACGTCGGCGCAGCCTACGCCGGTCACCTCTACCGCTACGATCCCGTGTCTGAGCACCTGGATGACCTTGGCGCCATCAACCTGCCCGATGATACCTTCCCGTGCAATATTGACGAGGATTCGGACGGTGTGATCTGGGTCGGATGCTACGGTTCGGCGGGCCTGACGAGCTACGATCCGTCGACCAGCGACTTTACTCGCCACGGGCGAATGGACAAGACGGACATGTATTGCTATCCCCACGTCGGTGCCGGGGGAACCATCGCCTGCTTAATCCGGGTGACCCGTCCGCACGTGGTCGTATACGATCCGAAATCTGGCGTGCGCAAGACCGTCGGCCCCGTGGTGGTCACAGAGGATGGGGGATCGTTGTCGTTGTATCGGGCGGTCGATGGACAACTCTATATACAGTCGACCGAAGGCGATTTTCGAATCAACGGTTTCGATGCCGAACCTGTAGGTAACCTCCCGGATCCTGCGCCGCCGCTGTCGATGTCCGATGGTTCCACCGCGGACTTCGCGGACCGCGCCACGCAGATGTACCACGAATTGGCCATAACCTCTCCGGGATCCGGTGCAACGAGAACACTGCCCGTAGCCTACGAATCCGCGGGCAGCGAACTCTTCATGATTCATCGCGGTCCCGATGACAACATTTACGGTTCGAGCATCTTGCCCTTGCACTTCTTTCGTTTTGATCCTTCATCGCAGTCCATGGACGACCTGGGTATCTGTACCACCGCTACCGGGGAAGCCTACTCCATGGCCAACATGGACGGTAAGCTCTACATCTGCTCCTATCCCGGAGCCAACCTGTCCGTTTACGACCCGTCCAGACCCTATGTCTTTGGGATGGATCCGGACAGTAACCCCCGCGACCTCGATCGAATGGACCAGGTTTCCTATCGTCCGAGATCCATGGTCGCCGGCCCCCTGGGCCGCGTGTGGACGGCGTCAATTCCGGACTACGGCATGTGGGGAGGTCCCCTGTCCTGGTACGATCCGAAAACGGAGGAGTTCGGGACTTACCGCGATATCGCGGGTGAGGCGAGTTGCTGGACGCTGGCCTGGTTGGAAGCCCATAAACTCCTGGCCGTGGGGACTACGATCGACGGCGGCACGGGTACCGCGCCGCGGGTGGACCGGGCGTCGCTGTTCCTTTGGGACTACGAGGCGGAGGAAAAGGTCTGGGAAGGTTGGCTGCCGGTAACCGTCACGGCGATCAATGCCCTGGCTGTCATTGAAGACGGCCTTGTCTGTGGGACGGCGCACAATGAGGCCGAATCCTATATCTTCGTGTTCGATCTCTCCACTCATCAGTTTACCCGAACTATATACCTGCCAGACGGGCAGGTCCTGGACGGAGGAATCCAGGTCGGTCCGGACGGTAGCGTGTACGGATTCACGACCAATTGCTTCTATCGTTTTGATTCGAATGCCGGAATCGTGACCACGGTTCATGAAGAACGTGGCGCTTTTCAACAACCCGGTCCGATGGATGAGGAGGGGGTTTACTTCACCCGAAAACACGAGCTCAAGAGACTGGTTTTCTGAAGTGAATAACCCTCGACTGGTCGATGTATCGTCTAATGTAGCTTAAATCACTGAAATTACGAGAGATACGAGAAAGCCATGCAACCCGAATACATTGCGCTTGACAGACGCTGTCCGATCCCGGTTAATAAGCAGGAAGCTATCGGTATTGAGTCGTCTATTAACCACAGGAAAAACATGCCAGATTTCAAATTCAAGCCACTATTGCACACCGGACTATGCGCTCTCCTGGCCGCGGCGCTTCATATCCCGTCGGATCTGACTTCTACGCATGCGAACGCTCAGTCTTGGGAGCTGCGTAAATTGACGATCGTCGACCTTCCGCGTAACCATCCTGCGGCGACCTTCCTGCCTGACCTGGTCAAGCGGCTCGCGTCCAGCGAGGGAGGGGGATCACCTGTTTCGGAAGGGGAGTTTCTGGCGCTGTTCGACCGGCCCGAGAGCCGACAGGTATACTCGTCTCAACTGATCAAGGTGGCTACACCCCGCAGTGTCACGATCCAGAACAAGGCACACGAAGACTTCTCCCGCGTGTTCCTGACCGATAAGCGAGTACAACGGGGCGTCGCGTTCCTCGAAGAAAAGAAACATCTGCTGGACTCGGCCGGACGGGAGTACGGGGTGGCCCCGGAAGATATCGTGTCCATCCTGATGTGGGAATCCGGACTGGGCGAGTTTACTGGGAATTACAGGGTGTTCAATGTACTGGTCGCCCAGTTGCTGTACCTGGAAGAGGCCCAGCAAGAAGCGGTACGGCGGATTACGGCGAAGGGCGAGGCCGATCCCCTGTCCACTGCGGGAGTGGCTGGTACGCAGGAAGAACGCTTTGCGAAAATACGCCGGCGGTGCGTCGGTAACCTGGCGGCCCTCCTCCGCCAGAGCAAGGCCACGGGGGTCGACCCGCTGTCACTCCACGGTTCATGGGCAGGGGCCATCGGGTACCCGCAGTTCATGCCCGCAAGCATGCCCCACGCCGCTGACGGAGATGGAGACGGCAAGATCGACTTGCACTCCTGGCCCGACGCCGTGATGAGCGTAGCCCGTTACCTCAAAGAACGGGGGAAGTACGGTCCGACCGACGCCGAAAGACGGAGGGCCATCTTCAGCTACAATCCCATCACCTCGTACGTCAATGGCGTGATCAAGTACGCCGATGCCATCTTGGCGAAACGCTGAGACTGAACCGCTGTATCCGCTGTAGCTCAGACCGTGTAAAGAGATCTCGTCCTATCGGGATCAAGTCCTGTTGAGGATTATGTCCTACAGGGTGATGATTTGGCGGATGCGTTGGGCTGTTTCGCGCATATTTGCATCGTCGCCACCTACCTCGCTCACCAGCGCCCCGTCGAATCCGATGCCGCGCAGTTCGACCATGACCGCCGGCCAGTCCGTATCGCCATCCATCAACTGGACCCAGGCACCTTCACCGCGGCGGAAATCCTTTACGTGCACCTTGAAGATTCGTCTTCCGAGTTCGCGTATCCACATGTCCGGGTAGCCGTAGAGGATCATGTTGGCAATATCCAGGTAAATACCGACGGCGGAAGAACCGACTTCGTCTACGAATTGCCGCGCTTCCCCTGGGCTCAGCATGAACTGGTTCCACACATTCTCGATGCCGATCCGGGTACCCCGGTGTTCAGCATCGGGGGCGAGGTCGCGCAGGTCGTCGCGGAAGTTGTTCCAGGTTGTTCCATAGGAGCTCTTGGGATCGAGTGCGCCGGGATGCAGGAGGAGGGTGTCTACACCCAGCACCTCGGCTATTTCGAAACCGCGTCGGAGAATGGCCACCCGCTTCGCCCGTTCCTCCGCCGAGGGCGACAGCAGGGAACCGGCGTCCCGGCGGATCGCGATCATGGAACACAGTTCGAGTCCGTGGTCCCTGCAGGCGTCCCCGACCGCGGAGATTTCCGACGTCGAAGCGTCGATATTTGGAGATCCATCATCGGAGAACACCAGTTCGATCGCCTCATAGCCGAGGCTTCGGGCTTTCGAAAGGTCCTGTTCAAGATCCTGGCGGCTGAGACAGAGTTGTGTTATACCCGGTTTCATGTAGAGTCGGCTCCTCGAGATCGTTTTGTGAAACATAAAAATTGAAGTTCACAGACGTAACGGGGTAGGTTATATTAAACGGAACAAAACGCAAGCGAATTGAATTGAGCCAAGGAGGGATCGCATGGTAGGAACTTTAGCGCGTTGGTGTTTCGCCCTGGCGTTGATCGGCCTGGTGGCGGAAACCGTCTTCGCACAACCCAGGAACCTGGCCCCCAGGGTAGGCCAGCCCGCACCGGACTTCAGCCTGCAGGACGTGAACGGCGAGACGGTCAATCTTGCCGATTTCAAGGGCAGGCAAAACGTCCTGGTGGTCGTGGACCGTGGCTGGATAGGTTACTGGTGACCCCTTTGCTTACGGCAACTGGGGCAGTTGCAATCCGACTATGAACGCATCGCGGGGCACGACACGGCACTTCTCTTCATCAATCCTGAAGATCTTGAACAAACCAGGGATTTTGTAGCCAAATCGAAAGTCAAACGGGAGGATCTCTCGTTTTCCGTATTGGCCGACCCGGAACGAACCATACCCACCGCCTTCAAGATCAAGAAACCTACCGATAAGGGCGAAGAGGTCTCACCCACCGCCTTCGTCATCGATAAGGAAGGCATCCTTCGGTTCAAGTACGTGGGTTCCGATCCCTTCGACCGGCCGTCGACGGACCACCTGGAAGAGATTCTGGGCATGATTTCGGGATAGTCAGTCAGGTATTGACGTTGAAATCAGGATCATGGGCTTCCGATCAAGGTGGAAACGTATTTGATCAGGACCTGGGTTCTATCCAAATTAGAAAAGCGGACCGCTGAGCAGTGGTCCGCTTTTCTAATTCAGCGGGTGCTGACGCTACCCTTCTATCAAATTCACTCCGAGATTCGCTCTTCGATCTCAGCCAATTGTTTGAATAGTTCTTCCGTGCGTTTCCAATTTTTCTGCGTGGCGTAGTATTGAGCCAGACCATAGGTTTCGGCTTTCTTCACCATCCACTCAGCAGATTCCATTTGGCCTACAGACTTCAAGAAGTCGGCCGCGTCCAGGCAACGACTTCCCCCGAGCGGAAGGGAGAACTGGGTCAGCAAAAACCGGAAAAACCTCGACGGTCGGTTTTGAATCACCTCCGCCGCAAGAAGATAAGCCTCCGATCCTCCAAAAAGGACCGGCCCTTCGGCTTTCGAATGAATCAGTTCCTGCGCGTTTTTCAATGTCTCCACAAGCATATCATCGGTCGACACGGGTCGCTCTTTTCTAAAACAGCCTCGCAGGGTGTATGCACAGGTCACATATCCCATGTTGGTGTATTTCCATGCTCGCATGAGCTCATCGACCGGGAGTACCGCCAGAGGATAGAATTGAGGGTCATGCACCTGCACACGGCCGCCTTCGATTTTGAGGACTACAATGTAATGATCGCCCCCGCGCTTCAGCGTACGATTGGGATCATAGGACAGATAACCCAGATCCAGGGGACCAAGCAATACGGGTCCGGTCCGCAGTGATTCTTTCAATGCATCGAGAGCCGATTCAGCATCGTCACCCTGCCAAATGTTACAGGTCCATCCGAGCGTGGTTAAAGCTCTTGTCAGGCCGCTGTGCGGATCGACCTCAGCGTGACTCGGGAAGAAATAGGGTTTCTTCTCAAACCGAAGAAAAAGGGCACCGAATGGCATGCCCGTCATGCACTCCAACAGCCCAGGTGTGGGAACGTTCTCCATGCCCGCGTGTTGCAGACACATGTGGAGGCTGTTGCTGTAGCAATAGTGGCCGTTCCCTGTATACGCGGTGAACACCGGTGGCTCCTCTATTTGTAGGCCGATTAAAAACCGGTTATGCCGGCACCGGGTACGACAGACGCATGTCCCAGTTCCCGAAGCATGGAGCGGATTCTCTCCACCGATTCATCAATGCGTTCCAGATATTTCATTGCGGCCTTGTAGGTGGGCATCAGCACACGCTCCTCGTCTTTCTCTCCGTCCATGTACTGGTTTAGCCATCCACAAATAAATGGACAGTTCGTAGATACTTCGATTCGGTTCTTGAGGAAAAGAGCCATATCCTTCATAGAAAGCGTCCGGCGTTGGGCCGATCGGCTTCAAACGGAACAGGTCCATCCTGACGAGGTCCCAATCAGGGTCTCCCGACCACGCGTATTCCCAGTCGAGCCATGCCGAACAGGTCCATGGACCGTTTTCATTGTGAACAAGCACATTCCATGGGTGGGGGTCGTTGTGTAAAAGGACCGTGGACGATGCGGCCAGTGCAGGTGCCGCCTGTGTTAGCGCGTTCTCCAGTTTCGATAGTTCAATTTGGACTCCACTTTCCCGTTTGTGCAGGTTTTCAGCATGACGCAGAACCTGGTGTATCTGAAAATCAGCCCAGGAACCCTCGTCAAAGGGTTCCACGCGTTCCCCGACGATCACTCCTGAACGTTCTTCAGGCAAGCGGATCGAGTGAACACCACGCAACGCGGCACCGGTTGCCCTCCAGGCCTGGACGCGTTCGTCTTCGTCTAGCGTACTTACGACGTCTCCCAGAAGAGTCCCCGGTTTGAATTCCATTAACAGGGCACTCGAGTTCTTATCATCGTACTCAGCGAGGACCGCCGGAACGGGAACACCGTTTTTCAGGAGTAGATCGTGCAGGTACTTCTCTTTACTGAGCCTCTGTAGATCATCGGGCGACGAGTAAGGCCACCGGTATTCGCGAAGGATGTACTGAGGACCATTCTGAAGTGTGACTAATGATGTACGGTTGGTTACGCCTACGTTGATGGGAACGACAAGCCGTACGGTTTGCGTGATTCCGGCGCTTGCCAGAAGAGATGCGATGACCGGCATGGATCCCCCATGCTTCAATCAACACGCTCCAGAACACGCACCTCAGACTCCAATCGGTTCCCCAGTCGATCCCTTTGCAACTCCAAGTCATAGTGAGTCTGCAGATTCAGCCAGAAACGATCCGTGGTCCCGAAATAACGCGCCAGCCGCAATGCCGTGTCAGCCGAAATGGCACGCTTGCCGTGAACAATTTCGTTTATGCGACGCGGAGGAACAGATATATCTTTTGCAAGTCGATATTGACTCAGTCCTAATGGTTCGAGAAACTCCTCCATAAGGATTTCTCCAGGATGAATCGGGGGCATAACCGTGGTTGGCATTATTGACTCCTAATCATCAACTCCTAGTGATAATCAACAAGCTCGACGTTGGTGGCACGACCGTTCTTCCACATAAAGCACAGGCGCCACTGGTCGTTTACACGAATACTGTACTGACCTCTGCGGTCCCCTTTAAGTTGTTCAATCCTGTTACCAGGTAGAGCAGTCAGATCTTGCATGGCTTCCGCGGTGTGTAGCATAATTAGTTTCTTCAAGGCGGCACGAGACAGGTTACCGGAAAACCTCCTGGTCATTTCGCGCCGGAACACTCTTTCGGTCTCACGGTCACTGAACGATTCTATCATGCCGTCTCTATAATAACATAACGCGTTATTAACGTCAAGCGTTAATAGGCGACATATCAGATTTTACCAATTGGTAGGAGGGATGTTTTGATTCTTGGACGCTACGATGTACGGATCTACGATGCACGGATGATATGGGTTGACCTACTTTGATTCCCTCTTACCTTTATCCTGTCAATAAACTGGGATATTTCTAGACCAGATTTTCCCTATGGTTATGCAAGGCCCAGATTCAAACACCACAATTACATTGTGTATTGTCTGAGGACTATCGCCCCATGCCCAACGACCATGAACTGCGGTTCGCTGCCGATGATTACCAGTCTCCTGAGAACCGGGATTTCACGACCGACGCCATTCATGGGGGGTACCACGGCACGTCGTCGGCGGTGCCGATCTACCAGGGAAATACTAATTACCGCGAGGGATACGAAGGGACAAACTCATACGGACGGGGTCTTGACAAGGCGGGCGGTCCCACGAATGGTGCGCTCGAAGAACAGGTAAAGATACTCGAAGGTGCGGAGTGGTCTCAATCGACCTCGTGCGGCATGGCAGCAATCGGCCAGACGCTATTCGGTCTTCTCAAAAGCGGCGACAGGGTGGTAGGTCACGAGACGGTGTACGCCGGGGCTCAAATGTTTTTCAAGGAAGTACTGCCCGTGAAGTGGGGTGTGGACGTCGAACAGGTCAACATGTGCGATCTGGCTGCCCTTGAGACCGCATTGGAGAAACCCACCCGGATGGTCTATTTCGAACCTTACGCCCATTCCATGGAGTTCATCGACCTGGCGCGCGCCATCGAGATAGCCCACGAAGCGGGTGCCCTGGCCGTCGTCGACAATACCTTCCTTTCTCCCTACCTGCTGCGGCCCCTTCAATTTGGTGCCGACGTGGTCCTGCACGCCATGACGAAGTACATGGCCGGCCATGGAGACGCGCTGGCCGGAATTGTGTCCGGTCGCGACGAAGAAATCCGAGCGCAGATCCATTGCATGCGGATTCTCATGGGCGGCGTGCTGGCCCCCATGAACGCCTTCCTCGTGCACCGGGGACTCAAGACGCTGGCTTTTCGCATGGAGCGGCACTGTTCAGGCGCCCAGAAAGTGGCAGAATACCTGGAACGGCACGAGAAGGTTGGGCAGGTCAATTTCCTGGGCCTGGCTTCCCACCCCAATCACGAGATCGCGACCGGGTATCTGCGCGGTTTCGGCGGAATGATGCGGTTTATCTCCAGGCCGGGCGTATCCCTCGACGCATTCATAGGCGGGCTGAAGATGTGCAAACCGTGGTACAGTCTGGGAGATGTCGAGACGCTGGTACTGCCCTCGGGCGGGGACGCGGAGAACGGCTTTGGGGCCCGTGTTTCGGTGGGTCTCGAAGACGCGGACGACATCATCGCCGACCTGGAACAGGCGCTGGAGAAGGCGTAGGGGTGCATGAATGAGGCATATCTGGATGTTCATTCAAGTGAAAAGAGCGAGGCCTCTATCTCCGGGAAGTTGTTTTGACCTGATCACCTCTGAATACCTGTTCTTCAGTCGCGGCCCAGCGACCTCTCAACTTCAACTGGCACGGTGATAAGAACAAATCGATCCGCTGGGTAAAGGTAGTCTTCACCACTCTCATCAACGACCCGGAGATCTCCGTCATCCTGTGTTGCTTCATCGCGGATCACTCTATAGATCTTGTGCTTTTCCAGTGATGCCGAGTAGTCCGCATTGTCAATACATACGACGTACGAATCTGTTTGCTTGCTGTTTTTACATTTCATAGTTTCAGTCCAGGTTGCGTTTACGTTTAAACTCCAATTTACCTTTCCCATGCCCTCGTATACCTTGACCTCTTGCTATTATCTCTACCTCGGAAATCTCTCCAACGATGTCAAAATCAACCATGGAATATTGGGGATTCCCATATCGTTAGTTCAGGAGTCCGCGAATCTCACACAACCTCTTCAACCTCTTGCTTGACGGACGTGAATTTCGTTTCAGCAGGAGGCAGGCTGTATCGAAGGATCCCGTATCCCAGCACGCCCGACAGCAGCGATCCCACGATGATCCCCAGCCTTTCGTCGAACATGACGGGTAACGCAGTCTCACTGAAGGCGAGTGAGCCGATGAACAGGCTCATGGTGAATCCAATCCCGCACAGCGCACTTGCCCCGTAGAGGCCGGCCCAGCTCATCCCGGCGGGCAGGGTTGCCACCTTGAGCTTGATGAACAGCCAGCACAGCGAGAAGATGCCAATCTGCTTTCCCAGGAACAGACCGAGGGCGACCCCCACGGGTACGCCATGAAACGCCTGTTCGGCCGTAATGCCGCTCAACATGATGCCGGAGTTGGCGAAGGCGAAGACGGGAAGGATGAAGAAGGCCACGACGGTATGCAGATCGTGCTCGAGTACCTTAAGGGGAGATACGTTCGGATCCTTCCTGGACCGCATGGGAATGAACGCGGCCAGGATCACCCCGGCCAGCGTCGCGTGGATGCCCGATTTCAACAACGCGATCCACAGTACGATGCCGACGAGCATATACGAACTGTGGGAAACGTGGTTGAGCTTGTTCAGGAGGACCAGGACGAGTATGCAGAGTCCTGCGACCATGAGGGCAGTGGTGGAGATGTCCGAGGTGTAGAACATGGCGATGATCAGGATCGCGCCGATGTCGTCAAGGATGGCCAGCGAGGTCAGAAAGACCTTGATCGAAATGGGTACGCGGGTGCCGAGCAGGGTCAGTACGCCCAGGGTAAACGCGATGTCCGTGGCGACCGGGATGGCCCAGCCTCTCAAGGCGGAGGGATCGTCGCTGTTGAAGAGCAGATAGATCAGCGCGGGAACCAACATGCCACCCACGGCGCCCACGCCCGGCAGGATGATGTTACGCCTGTTCGACAGCTCTCCTTCGAGGAATTCGCGTTTCAGTTCCAGTCCGACGAGGAAGAAGAAGATCGTCATCAGCCCATCGTTGATCCAGAGCAGCAGCGGTTTATCGATATCCAGCGCGCCGATGTGGATCCGGATCGGTATATTCAGCAGGAAGTGGTAGAGCGGTTCCAGAAACGAGTTCGCGAATACCATGGCCAGGGCGGTCGCAAGCATCAGCAGGATGCCGCTGGCGGATTCCAGTCTTAAAAAGGAGTCGATGAATGTAGTTCTTTGATTCTGCATAAACTGTGCTTTCCGTTTCCTTCCTCAGGCGGCGCTAACCACCGGCTCAACCATTTTTTCCACGTCGACAGCGGTTCCTGTCTGTGAAGCCTCGATGGCGGTGAAAACCATGGCGACGCTCTTTATATTGTGTTCCAGGCAGGTATCGGGAGCAGGTCCTCCATCGAGCCAATCTAGAAACTCGTTGATCTGCCACTGGTGTCCGTCGTATTCCGGTACGACGGTCTGTACGTCCTCGATCCTCATTCCGGTTCCCACCGTATGCCGGTGAATGCGCGTTACACCGTCGCTTCCTATGGCGACAGCTCCCTCTTCACATTCCGCCCGGTAGTACTCCTGGTGCCAGCTGTTCTGTTCGGCGGCGCCCAGGCAAGATCCCTCGTAGGCGGCCTTCACGCCATTGGTCATATCCATCACGTACATGGCGCAACAATCCCCCTGGAAACTGCTCCAAGGCCGGTTCCATTCCCATCCGGCGATCGTCCCGCAGTCTCCACCCGACAGATTCCGCATCATGTCAAAGTGATGCACCGCGCCTTCCACGAGCAGGGTGTGGGGTATATCATAGCGGAAGGCGCCCCAGGCGCCGTATTCCCGGTAATCCGCGGCAAAGCGGCCCTGGATGTAGTTGATCCGTCCGAGTTCTCCGTTCCGCAATACCTTCCGCATGGTCAGCATGCGGCTGGAATAGCGGTAGTTCTGTATCACGTGCATCTTCAGGCCGGCCCCGGTCACCGCCCTGTATATATCTACGCATGCGGGCCACGTGTCGGCAATCGGTTTTTCGCTCAATATGTCCATCTTTCTGTCCACCGCCAGCATCACGGCGTCCCGGTGAACCGCGGGTGGGATGACGATCGTGCAGTAATCCGCGTCCACCTCCGCGAAGGCGGTTGCCATGTCCGTATACCTGCGGTTTCCGGGCAGCCCGAGAAAATCCCCCGTGTCGTGGAGAATCTCCGCGTTGATGTCCGCCAGGGCGACGATCTCGTGACGGTCGTTGAACCGGGGATAGAAGCTGCGGATCCATGCGCCTGCCATGCCGCCGGCACCGATCATCAGACATCTCTTTTTATTGGACATTTCACACTCCGTTTTCTTGCTGAAAATCCCACTGCTAGATTACCATCCGCTTCCAGGCACCCTGCCGGAAACGGTAAACGCAGGCCACTCCGAGCATACAAATATAGATCGACGCGCTCAGCCAGGCACCCCAGAAATCCAGGCCCAGGACGAAGGCCAGCAGGTAGGTCATGGGCAGAAAGATGAGCCAGGCTCCTATGAAAGCGGCCACGGCGGTCCAGCGGGTGTCGCCGGCGCCGCGTAGCGCGCCGATGAAAATGACTGCGAGGGCGTCGAAGGCCTGGAAAAGCGCCGCGTAAAGCAATCCTGTCCTGCCGTACCGGATTACGTCGGGATCGTCGTTGAAGAACCTGACGAGCGGATCGGGAAACAGGAGAAAAACCAGTCCGATGAAAACCATGATGCCCATCGCGAGCTTCAATGCGCTGTATGCGCTGCGTTCGGCGAGATCCAGCCGTTTTGCACCAATGTACTGGCCCACGAGGGTGGCCGCGGCCATGCCGATGCCCAGCCCGATCATGTAGGAGATGGACATCAGCTGTATGGCGATCTGGTTGGCGGCGAGTTGGGCATTGCCCAGCCGGCCTATGATGGCGGCAAAAATGACAAAGCTGCCAATGTCGAGGAACCGTTGGATGCCGATCGGCGCGCCGACCCTGAAGAGCCGGACGAAGTCGTACCACCTGGGTTTTACGACCTGCCGGGTGGCGTAGGGACTCAGCCGTCTCGAAAGGAACAGGACGAGATAGATGCCGCCGCCCAGTATGCCGGCCAGCGCCGATCCGATGGCGGAGCCCTGCACCTCGAGGCGGGGCAGGCCGAAGTTACCGTATATCAGACCATAATTAAGGACGACGTTGATGATATTGATTGCGATACCGATCTTCATCGGCGTCTTGGTATCGCCTATCCCGCGGAAGAAGCTGGCGGCGGTCATGGCGATCATGAAGGCGGGGCCGTCGATCAGGCGCCACTGGAGATAGGTGACGCCAAGGCCTCGTACTTCGGCGGAGGGCCCCGCGATGTCGAACAACAACGGTACGAAGGGAATAACGAGCAGGATCAGGGAACCGCTGATCAGGGCCATGTACAGGCCCTGCCAGGTCATGTACCCGCAGTCCTTCCTTTTCCCGGCGCCGTAACTCTGGGCAACGAAGGTATTCAACCCCATTGCCAGGCCCAGTATGGGAAGGTAGAAGAGCCAGGCCAGCATGGACCCCAGGCCGACGGCGCCGATCTCCGCCACGCCGAGCTGTCCGACCATGTACGTGTCCACCACGCCAAGCAGGGTCTCGGACATGTTGGCCAGGATGATCGGGTAGGCCAGCAGCCAGACGCGGTTAACACTGCCCGAGGACGGATGGATGGCAGGTGCCGGATCCTGGACCGGTTGTTTCGATGTTTCAGAAACGCTCATATTTTTAAAGGGGGCTATGGGCGGGTCACACGGTACCGGTTCGCTCTAAGACCGGAACCGCTACGCGTCCCCGACAATGGTCAGGCCGCCGTCGACCACCAGGCTGGCACCGGTGATGAAGGAAGCCTCGTCGGACGCGAGAAACACCACCGCGGACGCGATATCTTCCGGAAGCCCCAGACGTTTCATGGGAGGCCGGTCGATATAGGGCTGCTGTGTGGCTTTGTCGAGGCCATCCCAGGCCTTCGTCAGAATAGCTCCGGGCAGCACCGCGTTGCTTCGGATTTCCGGTCCGTAATCCACGGCCACGGAGCGGGTGATCCCGATGACCCCGCCCTTGGCCGCGTCGTAGGCGGCATAGTCCCTGAAACCGGCGAGGCTGTGCACGGACGCCGCGTTGACGATCGCGCCGCCACCCGATGCCTTCATTACCGGTATGGCGTGCCTGCAGCCCATGTAAATCGATTTCAGGCAAACCTCCAGCGTATGGTCCCAGTCGGCTTCAGCCAGGTCGCACACCGGTCCCGGCGCGTGCCAGTAGGCGTTGTTGTGCAGGACCTGGAGTCCGCCATAGGTGTCGACCGCGCACTGGACCATGCGTTGCGCGTCTTCGTCGCGTCCCACGTCGGCGATGCACGCCGTGGCATCCCCGCCTTCCCCGCGAATCGATTCAACCGTCTGATCGAGTCCTTCTCCGTTGATGTCCACGGCCACCACCCGGGCGCCTTCCCGCACCATCATTATCGCGGTACCTTGCCCGATTCCGGAGGCCGCGCCGGTTACGATCGCCGTCTTTTCTGCCAGTTTCATGTTCTGCTCCAGTCTGTTACCGGTCGTTCCTGTGAGCGGCTCCACAGGTCCTCGAATCCCTCGGTCCCGTCCTCCCGCCAGTATTCCGTGCGGATCCCGGGCGAATAGGCTTCCAGCTGGAAACCGTGACGAATGTTCGAGAAATGGACGCGGCGACCATCTGGATAGACCGCCGTACGAATGAATCGGGGCCTTGGAAAGTCATATGGTTCATCCCGGTCGCGAAACGGTTTCATTACGTCATCGGGTACGAGGAAGCCGTTCATGGCCTCTTCATCGACTTCGACACCCAGTCCGGGTCCGTCGGGGACGCGGTGAAAGCCACCGATGACCTCGATGGGGTTCTTGAGCATATGGTGCCTGAACAGGTTGATACAGGTGATCGCGGGCCAGGTGGCGTGGGTCAGCACGGCGCCGAGATGGGCGGCCCAGGTGGTGGTGAGGCCGTTGCCGACCATCTGGAGCCAGAACGGCATGTTGGCCTCCGCACTCAGGATGCCTTGGTACAACACCCGCGTAGCGCCTCCGCTCACGACGAAACCGTCGCAGACCGCTTCGCGGACTGCAGTGGTGTAAGGAGGAGAACCGAAATGCATCGCGATGGGCCGGCTGATGACCTGGCGCAACTGGCGGTTCCCCAGGATGTCGGTCTGCGGTATGGGCGTCTCGAACATGGCCACGATGTCGAACGCTTCCAGGCCGCGCATGACGGGCATGGCCGCCGCAGCGTTGTGCATGGTGCCGTTTGCGTCCAGGTCCACCCGGAAGTGGGGCGGAACGTTCGCGTCGATCGCCGCCATCTGTTCGTTGATGTCATGCCAGGGCCGTTGCTTCAGTTTGATGGTGGTGTACCCGGCGTCCACGGCGTCCCGTACCTGGCGGACCCAGTCATCGGGAGGTCCTTCGTTGGACCACCAGGATATCGGTACCCAGTCCCGCACCTTGTTGCCCAGGAGCTTGTGGCAGGGAACCTCGAGGGCCTTGCCGACTACGTCGTAGAGGGCCATCTGCAGTCCGGCTCCGATCGTATCGTCCTGCATCATCTCCGCCGGGCTTCGTCCCATCACGCGTTCCACGCTCTGGTTGGTCACGCGGGAATGAATGTAGTGGACGATGGTCTCGCCCCAACCCACGAGACCGGCGTCGGTGGTGACCTTGCAGAGTTCGAATACCGACCAGTTGTATACCGTTCGCTCCGCGACGGGACGTTGTCCCTGCGTAAAGGGCACGCTGACCGTGAAGCGTTCCACGTTGGTGACTTTCAGGGGCATGAAGTTCCTCCGAACCTCTCGGTCATTCCGGTTTTTCAAGGTAGGCCGCGAGCAGCTCGACACAGCGGTGCAGACCGTTGCGCGGGATGATCTCGTAACCGTGGGTGTTTTCGGTGGGAATGCACAGCAGACCGGCTCTTGGACTCTGACCCAGGGCCTTGGCCATGGAGGCGTCCGAGGCGTAGCTTTGCCAGTACGCGCACTGGGGTTTCATGTTCAGTTCCCTGCCGCAAGCCAGCAGGCGGTCCGCGATGGACTTGTCATACAGTCCCTGGACGTCACCGTAGACGACAACGGGTTCATCTGAAAGGGCTACCCCGTACTCCTCGCAGGCCGGCCCGGAATCCACGGCGAGGGATATCTCTCCGGGGAGGGTCCGCGCGGCATACGCGGCGCCGTGGCCGCCAATCTCCTCGCTGGTCGTCATCACCAGGTAGGAGTCGCCCGCCGGGCGGGTTCCGCGGTCCTTCATGCGGGAGGCCGCGCCGATCGCGATGGCGATGGCCGCTCGGTTGTCCATGAAATATCCGGCGATGCAGTCTTCGACCTCCAGGATGGCGCGCCGGGATCGAGCGATGACCACGCGGGTGCCGGCGTGTACTCCGGCTTCTTCGAGTTGCGTGGCCGTCCTGCGGGTAAACACGTAGACGTGGCGCCAGTCCATGGCCACGTTGCCACCCTTGATCTTGGTCTCCCAGATCCGGGCGGAATCGGCCGTCGTATGCTGCGGTCCGACGGAAAGGATTCCGGGAATGATGCCTCCATCCGCGAGGATCTCGACCGGCCCCTGCCCGTAATTCGCCGGATAGATGCCCCCGAGAGGATTGACCCGTAGCGTGCCGTCCTCGTTGACGCGCTTGACAACCAGGGCTAATTCGTCGAGATGGGCCATCACGCGGATCACCGGGGCCTCTGCCGACGCGCCCCGCACCATGCCGATGACGTTGCCGGCGGCATCCACCCGGGTCTCGTCGCAAAGGGATTGCAGTTCCCGTTTACAGACTTCGCGCACCTCGTCTTCCTGGCCCGAAGGTCCGCGGGCGTAAACGAGTTCCTGCAGCAGCGAAACGAGACGATCTTCAGGGGACATGGATCGCTCCTTGGAGGTTGAATCCGATTGGTCGCGGTTATGGTGCTATTATCGTGAATGCATGAGTGGAATAGTACCTTTTGAACGGCCCTGAATCAAGGGTAAAGACTTGACAGGAAGCATGTTATGTATAATATCACTAGATCATTGATATCATCTAAAGTATCCCAGTGAAGAATGTTGAACCGATCCATCAAAACGAATAGAAATTAGCTTTTCGAAACATAATACCAGCGTACAAAAAAGGACTAATGGTATGGATGAATTTGGTAAAAAGAAACTGACCAACTGCATTGAGGATATCCGACGATATAAATCGATTTACTCGTTTGATGAAGCGGATACAAAACTCAAAATAGTCACACGTATTTTTGGTTCTTTAGGTTGGAACATGTTTAGTGATGAAGTTAAACCCGAGTATCCCGTAGAAAATAAATGGGTTGACTACTCATTGAGGATTAAGAACGAAAACTATGTATTCGTTGAAGTAAAGAACCCCAAACAAAGCCTAGATAACTCTAAACACCAGAAGCAGTTACTGGACTATTCATTTAAACTAGGCGTTGCATCTGCGATTCTAACAAACGGGATTTCGTGGTGGTTTTATCTTCCTTTATATCCGGGTAAGTGGGAAAACCGTAGATGCTGCATCGTGGACATAATGGCAGATAAGGTCGAGGATGTGGTGATTTCGTTAATCCAGCTGCTTTCTAAGGAAACAGTTGGAACAGGTACAGCAAATAAAATGGCCGAATCGATGATAGAAGGGCACAAGAAAACACTTGTAATTAAACGAAGTTTACCAGAAGCCTGGAATAAAATCATTAAAAATCCGGATAAATCTTTAATAACTCTATTGGAGAAAACCACAGTTGAAATCTGTGATTTTAACCCGGATAACGATGAAACAAAACAAGTACAGGAAGAAGTGAGACTGTTTATAGCAGAACAACAAAGTAAATGGCTACTGCCAACTGTGACTTATACTACCATGACTGTTTTTCCCTCCCCAACTAAGAAAGTTGAAGAGAAAAAGGAGGTGACGAAAGCCCCTAGTGGGTCAGGATCCAAAAAGCCTCATCTTGTAAATCTGAACAATAAGCAATACGAGCTCAAACATTCCTATGAGATACTTGTTCTGGTTGCAAACTGGCTAATAGATCAAGGATACCTAAATCTATCAGAATGCCCGATAACGTTGTCCAAAAGTAAAAAGCGCTATTTGGTCCATAGCATACCGACGCACCCCACTGGCAAGGCGTTTTTTGCTAAAGTTGAATTACAGAACGGTCTCTACATCGAAGCACATGCTTCAACCAAAACAATCATCGAGACATCAACTCGACTTCTTGAAAAGTATGGGAATGCGGCTAGTACCCTTAGTGTTTTATCTTAAGTCCAAAGTTTTGGTACACTGAGCTTGATTACTTCACGGCAATGAACGGCCGATTTCGGTGATTTAAGGTTTTACATTTATTGGAGCTCAACTATGAATCAGAGTCTTCCCATTTGCTTGGTATTTCTGGCTGCAGTAATATCAATGGTTTCTTGTGCTTCGTCAGAAGATGAGATGACAATCAGATCTTCAGAAGTCCTCACCACAACCCTGACACCCGAATCGGACCAGGTCGCCATCGTAGCCCACCTGCTGGAGGCCGAACGGACGAAGATCAACACCGAGGCCATGGTGGTCAACTTCCCCGACCTGGACCGCCAGACCGCATACAACATCCAGTCGGACATCCTGGCAGAGAAACTGAAGACCGAAGACCGCATCGGATGGAAGATCGGGTTCTCCCGCATGCCAGAGGATCCGGCAACATTAGATCCCATATTCGGCCACATCATGGCGTCGAACCTGATCGAGCCCGGGACACCCGTGGAAGCTGCTTCCTTCGTGGCCGACACGGCGGTCGTCGAGGGCGAGTTCGTCTTCTGGATCGGTAAGGATCTACCGGGTCCCGAATTGACCCGCGAGGAGGTCGGTGACGCGGTCACCGCGGTTGGCGGCGTGATCGAACTGCTGTCCTCGTGGACCAGCGGGCCGGAGGGAACTCCATCCACGCGCAATCACGACATCACGGGCAACGTCTTTCACGTAGGCATCATACTCGGTGAGAAAAGGGTACCTCTCGACGAGATGGATTTCACGAATGAGACCGCGATGGTGGAGATCAACGGCGAGGAAATGGCCTCTGCGCTGGCTACCATGAACATGGGCGTCGATCCGCTGGAAGCGCTGACCTGGCTTGCCAACGAGATGACGAAGTACAGCGACGAATACCTGCGCGCGGGCGACCTGGTGATCACCGGTACAGTCTTCCCGCCGCCCCGTATGGGCGCCGACGGCAAGGCCCGCATGAACTTCACGACGCTCGGCACGATCGATTTGGAGTTAAAATAACAGACCGCTACGTCATCGTCGGCCTGGGGGAATTGCTGTGGGACCTGCTGCCATCGGGCCCTCAACTCGGCGGCGCCACGGCAAACTTCGCCTACTTCGCCTCACTCCTGGGTGAAAACGGAATCGTAGCGAGCCGGGTCGGACAGGACGACCCGGGTACAGAAGCCGTGGATCGCATTGCCGGTCTCGGCCTGTACACCGGCGCGATTCAGCGGGACGATGCCTACCCCACCGGAACAGTCGACGTTACCATCGGACCGGACGGGCAGCCTGATTTCACGATCAACGGCGACGTCGCATGGGAGCACATGCAGTGGACACCGGCCTGGTCGGTGCTGGCCGCCCGGGCTGATGCCGTGTGCTTCGGGACGGTGTCCCGTCACGAAGCAGGTTCGACCGGCGCCGTCACGGCGTTCCTCGAAGCCCTGCGGCCCTCCGCCCTTCGCCTCTTCGACGTGAACCTCCGGCAGGACCGGTACTCCCCGGACCTGCTTCACGATTCCTTCCACCGCGCACAACTGGTCAAGTTGAACGACGAGGAACTTCGCCGGGTCAGCGGCCTCCTCAAACTGGCGGGTGATGGTCTGAAGGATGAGGAACAAGCGGGCGAGGATCTGGAGCCCATGGCCCAGCGGCTGCTGCAGGCGTATGAACTGGAACTGATCTGCGTCACGCGCGGCGCGGAAGGCAGTTTGCTGGTTACCGCGACTGAAACGGTAGAACATCCGGGCGTGGTTGTCGAAGTCGCGGATACGGTCGGATCCGGAGACGCATTCACCGCGGTTCTGGCCAGCGGCTACCTGCGCCGCGTACCGTTAGAACGGATCAGTGAAGCCGCCAACCGGTTCGGCGCCTGGGTGGCGTCGCAGACCGGCGCCATGCCGGAGGCCGACGAGGAGGTGTGCTCGGTTGTCCGGAAACTGCTTCGGTAAGATAGCCCGCTTCAACCCCCGAGCTTATTCAGATTCGGGCAGGTAGAACGTCTCTTCGGCCGGACGCAGGGGACGGTTGAACCAGAGGGGCCGCCGCAGTCCGTCCGGACCGGGCGCTGGGCGCGTCTGGTCCAGCCAGGCCCGGTACACCTCGAAGGACTTCTCGGTGTCGACCATCACGTCCCCGTAGGCATCCTCTTCACGCGCCTTTTCGATCTTGACCTTCTGGTGCCAGCAATGCATGCCGCTCACGGGATCGGGGTGCACGGGGAAAGTGATGTTCTGGTGCACGCCGCCCGTCCCGCCAGAAGATGCGGGAAGAGTCGCGGTCCGCGCTTTCGTAAGGCCGTATCCCTTCCATCACCTTCATACGCCACTTTCCGTCGGTTTTCTTCCGCGATATCCACCAGGTTCACCGACCAGCGGTTGCCCTCCGCGTCCTGTTTCCGCCGCCAGCGGCCCAGGTGATGGGAGCAGGCGACCACGCCGGGCTTCATGGCCTCGGTCACCCAGACGCGGTCCACAAAGTGTCCAATCTCGGTGGTCACCCTGACCATGTCACCCGTGCGAATGCCCATCCCGTCGGCGTCCCTGCCGGTGCATCCACACCGGATTTCGGTTGGAGATCTCGTTGAGCCACTTGGGCGTTGCCGGACCTGGAATGAATCAGCGTGGGCAACCGGAACGTGGGCAGCAGCGGGAACTCGCCGTTTCGCGCGGTCGAGTTCGTCCGGGATGCACGTGGCTCTTGATGTAGGTGGGTATGGCGTACTCCGGCCAGCCCCAGTCCACCATGGTCTGGGAGTAGAATTCCTGCTTTAACGACGGTGTGGGGAAGCCTGCCCGCGGAGCCCCGTCTACCATCACGCCCCACGGTCTTCCCATCGGCGACCAGCGTATTCGTCTCCGGATCGGACTCGGCGCCCGCCACCGCCTCGTCGTCCAGCTTCTTGAGGTGTTTCGCGTAGGCCGTCTGCTCCACCTCGAAGGCGCCGTACTTGCGCATGTAGTCCAGGGTGGATAGGCCCTCCGCCCCGGCCACCTCGGGCAGCCCTTCCACGTGGTCGAAGATGTACCGATAGTATTCGTCGATGGTGATCTTCTCGCCCGGCCTGTAGGGCGAAATGAAGTGTTCCCTGATCCCCAGGCTGCCATCGGGAATCGATGCGCCAGGACAGCTCGATCCAGAATTCATCCTCTTCCCAGACCTCGCCAGGGTTGGCCTCGTAGGTGAAGTCCACCGGCTCGCCCATACGCCGCCGCGCCTCGCGCAGGACGGGCTGGCGGAATCCGATCCAGGTGCCGGAATGGGTCTCGTAACTGATGATGTCGTGCCGTTCGCTGGCGTGGCCCATGGGCAGCACGTAGTCGGCGAAATAGGCGGTCTCGTTCCACGTGGGTGTCAGGGGCCGCGTGCAGCCCGATCTTCTCCTCGTCGCGGAGGGCTTCGACCCACGTGAACCCGTCCGGGTACGTCCACACGGGGTTGAAGACACGGGTGAAGTAGACGGCCAGCTTTCCGCGCCCCTCCTTGAGGAAATGGGGCAGGAGGAAACTCATCTCGTAGTGGGAAAGGGGGTATTCCTTCGGGAAATGCAGTTCGTTCCAGAACTTCTGGTCCGGCGGGTGGTCGAAGACGTTGGGTTTGAACTTGTTCCATGCGCTCGGCGAGGTCCCGCCCTCCGTGCCTACGCTGCCGGTCAATACGTTCAGGAAATGGAGGCATCTCGCCACGGCCCAGCCGCCGGCGTTGCCGCTTCCCGCGCTACGCCAGTTGTGGGTGGCGAACTGGGATCCCGCCCGGCCGATTGTGCGGGCTATCTCCACGATCTGCGCGGCCGGTACGCCGCTTTCCTGTTCGGCGAATTCGGGCGTGTATTCCCGGTAAACGACTTTAAGCGCGTCGATGAACTGTTCGAAGGTTCGCGGCGCGTCCGGGTGTTCCTTCTCCAGATAGGTTTGCCAGTTCACCCACGTCTCCATGAAATCGGCGTCGTAGAGGCCTTCCTGCAGGATGATGTTGGCCATGGCCAGCAGCACCCGCGGCCTCGCTGCCCGGATATGTGGGCATCCAGTGGTCGGCCATGCTGGCCGTGTTGGACAGTCTCGGGTCCATGACGGCAAGCTTGGCGCCCTTCATCATGCCCTCGATGATGCGCTGCGCATGGGGATTGAAGTAATGCCCCGATTCCAGGTGGGCGCTGATCAGTAAGATGAACCGCGCGTTGGCGTGGTCCGGCGACGGCCGGTCGAAGAAATGCCAGAGGGCGTAGCCGAAACGGGCGCCCGACGAACAGATATTGGTGTGGCTGTTGTGCCCGTCGACACCCCAGGCCTTGAGCACCCGGTCGATGTACCCCTCGGCGCCGGGCCGGCCCACGTGGTATGCGATCTCGTTGTTGGCGCCCTGCTGCAGGCGTTCCCGTATCCTGCCGGCGATGTCGTCCAGCACCGTATCCCAGGACACTCTTTCCCATTCCCCGCTTCCGCGGGCGCCGGACCGGCGCAAGGGATAGAGGATACGGTCCGTGTCGCGGATCTGGTTGATGGTTGCCGGTCCCTTGGCGCAGTTGCGTCCCCGGCTGGCCGGGTGGTAGGGATTCCCCTCGAACTTGCGGACTTCCATCGTTTCCTTGTCCACGTAGCTGAGGAGTCCGCATCCGGCTTCGCAGTTGAAACAGGCGGTCGGCACCACCATGTAGTGTTTTTCCTGTTGCCGCGGCCAGTCCTGCGCCTCGTACTCCACCCAGTCGTCCCACTGGTCCGGTGGCGGGTAGTCCGTGAGCGCGCCTCCTTCGGTCAGACTCGGGAGATCCGGTCCCTCCTCTTCATGCAGGTTGGGAATCAGGCCGATTTTCTCGGCGAGCGATTCAATCAGTCCCGGTTTATGACGTGTGGCCATGTCCGTTGTTCCCGTCTGTGTTCATTGTTCATGGAGGGTTCGAGTTACGACGCCTGCAATCGCGTCCTGTTCCATATCACCTGGTGCGCCTGTTCTATATAATCCCGATATTCCTGGCGGATGAAACCTCGTCAGCTCAGGGGTATGTCCTGCGGCGCCCTGACCCAGACGTACTCTGTCGCATAGAGGCCGATCAGTACGCCTGCGCCCGCCGCGGCGAGCATCGCTTCGCCGCCGATCCAGGCCAGGACGACGGGCACCAGGTTTCCGACCGCGAGGCCGAGAATCCAGAAATAACCCCGGTACTTGCCCCGGACGATGGCCTGAACCGCTTTCCGGGTGTCGGCCGTCGGATGGGGCGTCAGCATCTCGGCCGCGATGACCAGCAGGTTCAGGATGACGGCGACGATCAGGGTGTTTCGGACGAAGGCAACCCATGCTTCGCCGGGCATCCAGAACAGGAATACCAGGGCGAAGACCGCCGCGCCAGCCAGCACCGCGTGGAGCAGCATGTGCAGGACCAGCGTCGGACTCTGCCAGAAATCCCGTCCCTTGGCCTGGGCGAAGAGAAAAGCCGTGTACACCGCCGTGAGTACCGCCAGCACCGCCGTGACCCAGCCGATGATTCCCGCCGCTTCGGTTCGGCCGGTCCACATGGCCACCGCCCACAGGGTGAGCGCCAGTCCGTAAAGGGTCAACGCGTAGCCCCCCAGCACGAGCCAGGATTTCCACTGGGGCCGAAACAGTACGTAGAGAAAACGTTTGGGTTGGGTCAGGTCGCTGACCAGCAGGATCGTCGTCGCAAGGAGAAAGGTCAGTGCGATGGTGCAGCTTGCCCACGCGAGCACGGGATCGACGGACAATCCGAAGACCGAAGCCGCAAAGGGAAGCAGGAAGGCGCCCGCCGAGATGGCCTTGGTCCACACGTAGGCCGCCACGTCGTTTCCCCACAGGACGCCCTTGTCCGGCGCATCGTAGACCCGGCGCGCCGCGGCTTGTTTACCCGCCTCGCCGTCGTTCCCGGAATCCTGTCCATTCCGGCCGCTTGCGTCATCCTGTCCGCTTCGCCCTTCCCC
>CBDEKM010000020.1:0-17232 GCA_965240335.1 bacterium | reverse complement strand
TCGAAAGTTGCACACCGCGCGCCCGGAATGTGACCGGCAACGGGGTCAATGGGCTCCTGCTCACCGCGGAAACGCTCCGGCGTGCGGGCATCCAGTACGGCCCAATCCGCGTCGTTCCGGCACCGGTCGACGCCGTCCACGTCGGTGACAAGGTGCGTTCGGACATTGGCCGTGAAGTTCCGTTGGGTCACATCCGGAACTTCCCGTGCAACAGGCAGGTCCGCGCCGTTCCATGCCGGCCAGCCGCCATCCAGCACGGCGACGGCGTCGTGGCCCAGCCAGCGGAGCATCCACCATAGCCTGGCGGCCACCGATCCTGCTGCGCCATCGTAGACCGCGACCTGAACACGGTCGTCGATCCCCCACCGGGAAAATACCTCGACGGCCCGGTCTACCGAAGGCAGCGGATGCCGGCCCGTCTCACCGCGAATAATGGGACCGGACAGATCATCGTCCAGGTGGGCGTACACGGCGCCGGGCACATGGCCTTCTTCGTATTCCCGGGCGCCCTGGCCGGTATCTGCCAGGGAAAACCGGGCATCAATCACGCGCCAGTCCGGATCCTGATGGTGGCGGTGCAATGTGCGGACGTCGATCAGCGTGGTATGCATGGCCAGTCCTCCGCTCGTCGGAATCCTCCAGTTACTTCACTCATTCTCTTCGTTCTCTTCGTTCTCGTAGACGATCCGTATCGCCCTGATGTTCGCGATCTTGAAGGCGTGCACGTCACCCTCGGGTATGCGGTGGGCCTCGACGAAGGGCGCACCCCTGGTCCTTTCGATCCGCAGGGGTTTGATCCGGTGCAGAAAACTGCGGCTTCGATTGCCCAGGTAGTATTCGACAACGGCACGGTGGTTGTTTTTAATCGCCATTTCCAGCAGTTCTTGCGTGTGCCCTGGAGACAGGTACTGCATGTTTGCGGCCTGCTCGAAGTGCGGCGCGTTCCGGTCGGCCCCGCCTGTTCCCTTGTGCAGTTGGTAACCGGGTAGACAGTCCCCGAAACCGAGCACCGGTTTCTGACCGGTGGAAGCAGACGTACGCTGCCGGTCCTTTTTCCTGGACTGACTGCTTTGTTCTCGCGATGCCGCCGGTCCATTCTGCCCTGCCCCGGACCGTGATCCCAAGCCTGTGTTGTGGACGGTGGCCGATTCCGTCGAACCGACGACTTCGGATTTCGGCATGTAGCCCTGCTTCTGCAAAAGGTCCATCAATTCCCGGTACCTTTTACGCTCCACGATCAGTGCGTCGGGTGCCACTTCGCCCGTAATGTAGGGTGCAAGTTCTCCGTGTGCCTTGATGTGGCTCGCGATCTCGGCCGTTGCGGTCCGCAGGAGGAAAGTGTCCATGAAATACACCTGCCCGTATGCGTCGCCCCAGGATTGTATGGAATAACCGACGTTCTGAGGTACGTCCTTTTCGGAATGGTCCGCCAGGAAATCGATGACTTCCCCACCGGACATATCGGTATTGGCGGCCCGGTAGATCGTATTGCGTGTAACACGGTAAGTTAGCGTCAGATCTACCTTTTCAAGATCGGCGAATCGCTCGAGTTTTTCCCGGATATGCAGGTCCAGATCCCTGGATGCGATGATTTCGAAAGTGGGCTGTACGATAAACTGCTCACTCCACGCTTGCTCGTCCGACCAACCCTGTCCGCCGAATAGGTGCCTGCCCGCCGATGTAATCACCAGGCCGGCGCCGGATCCGTTTTTCCCGCCGTACTGGCGCAGGAGCCCGATCCATTCCAGTTCGCGCAGTGCGGCGAGGATCTCGTTTCGATCCTGTTCGCTGAACGAATCCGTCTGGACGTGAGGAGAAGAACAGGTCAGCACGCAGCGCATGATCTGGTCCAGGTCCACCTGGGCGAAACCCACGCAAAGTTGAAGGATACCGGGCAGCGCAGAAACCGCGGGGGAACGCGACCGCTCCCGCTCGTGCCAGAAGGACAACAGGTCTTCGAGTTTTTCCGACGTGGACAGCCCTAACCACGATTCGAATTCGATGGCGGCCCGGAGACGTCCGTCCTCCTCCCGGGTCAATCCGCGCCAGCGCGAATAGTCCATGACGAAGCGCATCTGCTCCGTGATGTCCTCCGCCGAATCCGGCATGCCGTTCGTGGTGGCTTCCTGCCGCTCCACCATGGCATCGAGGGCCCTTTTATAGGGTATGCCGCGGTCCGTGAGCCGCGCCGGATTGTGGCGCAGGCCGTTCACGAGAGAAAAGACGTTCCGGACTGCGGCGAGATCCCGCCCTTCATCATCTTCTGTTTTCGCCGCTTCCGTCGAAAAGAACCCCGCCAGCCGGTCAGTGTAGTACCGGATAAGCATATCGCGGATGTCTTCCGGTACGACGAAATCAACGGTGCGGTACGCCCGTCGCCGTCCGATCACCATTCCCCTGCTCAGCAGTCCGTGGAGCTGATCCATCAATCCGGGGTTTCCGGGCTTTTTCGTATCGTAGACACGCCCCGATTCTCCCGCCGAAAGCACGGCCAGGAGTATTTCCCGCGCATCCTCGGTCAGATCGTCCACGCATTGATCGATGAAACCGGGCTGGAAGGTCTGGTCCGTGATTTCACGGATCAGGCGGGCCCGTGAGATCATGCCGGGTTTCACGCCGAGGGTGAAGGCGATGGACTTGAGGTCGCCCATGGGCAGGGCGGCGAGGTATTCTTGAAAAATCACTGGATCATTCCCATTCTATGGTGCCGGGTGGTTTTGAACTGAGGTCGTAGACCACGCGGTTTACGCCCCTTACTTCGTTGATGATACGATTCGAAACGTGCGCCAGGAAGTCGGTGGGCAGACGCGCCCAGTCGGCCGTCATGAAGTCCAGCGTGGTTACCGCTCTCAGGGCGATGACGTGTTCGTACGTGCGGGCGTCGCCCATCACGCCGACGGTCTTGACCGGCAGCAGCACGGCCAGCGCCTGGGAAACCTCGTCGTACAGGTCGGCCTTGCGCAGTTCGTCGATGAATATCTTGTCCGCGTCCTGCAACATGGACACGCGTTCCCGGGTCACTTCTCCCAGCACGCGTATGCCCAGTCCCGGTCCTGGGAAGGGATGCCGGTCGATGATTTCGTCGGGCAGCCCGAGCTCCCGGCCTACGGTGCGCACCTCGTCCTTGAACAGGTTTCGAACCGGTTCCAGCAGTTCCAATTCCAGGTCGTCCGGCAGTCCGCCGACATTGTGATGGGTCTTGATGACGCTGGCCGGACCCTTCACGGACGCGCTTTCGATTACGTCAGGGTAGAGCGTACCCTGGGCCAGGATGCGAACGCCCCGCAGAGAAGTAAGTTCGCTTTCGAGCACCCGAATGAACTCGTCCCCGATGATCTTTCGCTTCTCTTCCGGTTCCTTCACGCCCTTCAACCGGTCGAGAAACCGGTCCGACGCGTCCACGAAACGGAACCGGGCGTTGATGGTCCGGCGATAAGTCTCTTCGACCTGCCTGGCCTCTTCCTTCCTGAGCATGCCCGTATCCACGAAGATACAGGTCAGGCGATCTCCGATTGCCTGGCCGATCAGCGCCGCCACGACCGATGAATCCACGCCGCCGCTGACGAAGCAGGCCACGCGGCGTTCTCCCACCGTATCCCTGATGGAGGCGAGCGCTTCGTCGATGAAGGTTCGCGGCGTCCAGCTACCCTCACATCCGCAGATGGCAAAAACGAAGTTCTCGAGGATTTCGCGGCCCTGGACCGTGTGTACCACTTCCGGATGGAACTGCACACCGTAGATTTTGCGATCGGGCTGCTCGACGGCGGCGATATGTCCGTTATCGGAACGAGCGATGACTTCGAATTCCGGTGGCGGCGCCTTGAGTTCGTCGCCGTGGCTCATCCAGACCGTCATTCGATCGGGCAGATCACGGAACAGGGGGGTGTCGCCGGTCGTACGTACTCCTGCGCTGCCGTATTCCCGGGTTCCGGCGTGGGAGACCTCGCCTTCGTGGTAATGCCCCATCAACTGCAGTCCGTAGCAGATTCCCAGAATCGGCTTGCCCATTTCGAATATGCCGGGATCGGGATGTGGCGCTCCTTCACCGTACACGCTGGCCGGACCACCTGAAAGGACGATGCCGGAAACATGCCGTTCCGTTAGATCGGACGCCGGCATATCGTAGGGCAGGACCTCGCAGTAAACGTGGCTTTCCCGAATGCGCCGCGCGATCAGCTGTGTGTATTGCGCGCCGAAATCGAGAATGGCAATCCAGTTCGAGTCAGCCATTTAATGGGTTTCGGAGGTATGAAAATCCAGGCGTCGTGAAACAAATGAACAGGCTGTATAATATAGCCTAATCATTTCGTGGCGTCCAGCGCAGAAAGTATTTTCTCAAGTGTGTGTTGGCCCGCGGTCAACCGGAGCGTGATATCCAGGGCGACCAGGTGGTTTCTGATGGCGTGCTCCGGGACGCGGACCGCGTCTTTCTCCGTCGTGACGATGCGGTCCACGCCGATTTCTTCCGCCAGGGACATCGCTCGGTCCAGGTTCGCCGCGGTGAAGGGATGGTGATCGGGGTAGGCCAGGACCCGCCGTACGCGTCCCCCGGCGTCCGTGACCGTTTGCGCGAAGGAGGCGGGACTTGCGATCCCGCAGAGGACGAGGACGTCGCGGTCGACAAACCATTCCAACGGCAACGCCGAATCGTCGGAAAGTCGTCTGAGGCCCGCGGGGACGTATACGGTCTCGATCAGGGCCAGGTGGGGAAACCGGGCCTGTAATCGCGCCGAATATACGTCGGCTGAACGGGCCTGGTCCATCCTCGTCAGCACCAGCGCGTGGGCGCGACGGAGGGACGACAGCGGTTCGCGAAAGGGACCGGCGGGGAGCAGCCGTTCCGGGTTTGACCGGATTGATGCGTCATGCACCACGATGTCCACCGCGCGGCCGGTCCTCCTGTGCTGGAACCCGTCGTCGAGCAGCAGCACGTCCGCGCCGAAATGCTCGATGGTAAACCGGCCCGCCGCGGTGCGGCTCGGACTGACGACCACCGGGACATCCGGTAGCATCGCGGAGAGAAATGCCGGTTCGTCGCCCACCTCCTGCCATCCGGTACCCGGTTTCGCTTGGCGCGTCGTGCCGGTCTTTCTGCCGTAACCCCGGCTCAGCACGGCGGGACGGTATCCGGCCTCCCTGAGCCGATGGGCAAGGTACCTAACAACGGGCGTCTTCCCCGCGCCGCCCACAGTCAGGCCTCCGACACTGATCACCGGGACCGGAAGCCGATCGGAATCAAGCAGTCCCGCGTCGTACATCCAGTTGCGGACCCGGACCAGGATACCCAGCAGCAGGGACAGGGGAAGCAGCGTATAACGTAAGCATCGTATGCCCAGGCAGCGCTCGTCCGGGTCCATAAGCCGGGCAAGGAAAGGCGTTTCCTTGAGGTAACCCGACGGCCCGTATCCGTGGTGATCCGGATCCAGGATCCATCGGTCGACCAGGTCCAGGGTCCGGTCCACGGCTTTCAAGCGCATTCCAACGGTCCGAGCGGCCTGGCCGGCGGCCGCTCCCACACGCGCTCTCTGCTGCGGGTTTTCCAGCAATTCGAGCCATTCACGGGCGAGTTCGTCGCCGTTGTGAACGACAGTGCCTCCACCGGTTCGAATCAGGGCCGCTGCGCTCGACCGGACATTCTCGGTGTGGGGACCGAACAGCACGGGTATGCCGCATGCCGCGGGTTCCAGCACGTTGTGACCGCCGAGCGGAACCAGCGTAGCGCCGACGAAGGCCATGTCCGCGACGGCGTACATGGCCGCGAGTTCGCCCATGGTGTCCAGGATGATTACATCGGCCTGCACAGGTGCCTGCGAGACCGGCCGGGTCCGAAAGGTGAACGCGAGTCCCGCCCCCCTCAGCAACGCTTCAACCTGCGGTATGCGCTGGAGATGCCGGGGCGCCCAGATCAGTTTCACCTTCGGATATCGCTCGTGTACGCGGATGAAGGCCGACAACACCGCCTGTTCCTCTTCCACGGGCCGGGGGCATCCCGCCATGATCACCGTTGTGGAATCTGACAGCCCGAGGTCATGACGCAACTCCGCCCGGGTCGGCCCTGCCTTTTCGGCGGCCCGCTCGGCCAGGTCGAATTTGACATTTCCCGTTACACGCACCCGCCCCGGAGCCGCTCCGTAGGCGATATACCTTTCCCCGTCGAGTGCGTGCTGGACTCCCACGGTGGCCAGCAGCCGCAGCATATCCCTGAAGAGCGGTTTCACGAAACGGTTTCGCGCGAGACTCCGGTCCGACATGCGACCGTTGACCAGGGCCACGGGACTATCGTGGGCGGCCGCAGCCTTCAGAAGAGACGGCCAGAGTTCCCCCTCGAGCAGAATCAATGCGCGGGGATTTACCTGCCTGAACACGCGGCGTACGATAAACGGCGCGTCCAGGGGGGCCAAGCCGAAGGCGTGTGCCTGCTGTACATGTTGCCTGACGTAGGACAGGCCGGTCTCCGTCATGGTGGTGACCAGCACCGCGAATCCGGGATGGCGTTCCACGAACCGTCCGATCACGGCCGCCAGGCCGGAGGCTTCGCCCACGGAAGCGCAGTGGAACCAGACGACCGGCCGTTTCTCATGCTCGTGGACCAGAGGCCGGAAGCCGAGCCGCTGGCGCATGCCCCATCGGTCCACGACTGCCAGGCAGGCCAGGACCGGGGAGAGCAGGACGGTCATCAAGGTGAAAAGCAATGTGTAGATAAGGGTCATGACGGGCATCTGCCGGAAGCTGGCGGCGTCAGGGTCTGTCCACGTTCGTCAGCGTCCGGTTTGTCTAATGATTCACGGATCATTCAGGCTTCGTTCGGCGGTGTCCCGCGCGTCCAGCAGGCGTTGCTCGAGTTGCAATCGATAGGGTTCAAGGCGCTCGACCGGCGCATCGCCGGGTACCAGCAGCGGTTCTCCAATGGCGATGGCCGCGGTGGAAAAAGGCAGTGGAATCATGAACCGGTCCCAACTCGAGAGCACGCGGGGCCTGTGTGAAGCAACCGCGAAGGGCACGATGGGAAGGCCGGACCTGCCGGCTATGAACAGCGTCCCCGGTTTCACCTGGAGCCGGGGACCCCGGGGACCGTCCACGGTTACTCCCAGGTCGTCACCGGCCGCGCCCGCCGCCGCCATGCGGAACAGGGCGCGCGTTCCCCCCCGGGTGGAAGAACCACGTATGGTACCATATCCCATGCGTTCGATGGTCTGGGCAATGTACTCGCCGTCCCTGTGCTGACTGACCAGCACACGTATCCCCTGGCGGCGAAAGGCGTAGGTGGCCACCAGCAGGCCTTCGTGCCAGAAGGCATACAGCACTTTCTGACCGTTTTCCCGTGCCCGATCCAGGTTTTCCATTCCGATCGTGCGGATGGAGAGCGTCCGCCCCAGGAGGCGGATAGCGCCGGCACCCAGAATACCTGCAAGTGAATGCAGGGCTCCTTCCATGCTCATCATCGGTTACTCTTCCATGCTCATTGATCTGTGTCCTTCCCGCCCACCATGTCCAGCGCGAGATCGGCGACGCGCGACGAGGCCCCCGGCGTTCCCAGGCGGTCCCGGACTTCGCGCAGTTCGCCGGACATGGCACGCCGCTTCTCCGGTTCCCTGAGCAGATCGAGAACCACGGGCGCCAGTGTCTTCGGATCGACTTCATCCTGGAGAAACTCCGGCGCGATGCGGCGTCCGGCAACCACGTTCGCCAGGCCGATATCCGGTATGTTGACCAGGCGCCGGGCGATCCACCAGGACACGCGGGACATGCGGTAAAGGACCAGCAGGGGCGTACCGAAACAGGCCGACTCCAGGGTCGCCGTGCCCGAGGTTACCAGCAGCAGGTCGGAGTGATTCATTACTTCGTAGGTACCGCCTTCCACCACGGGGATCTCTTCCGCGTGCCCCGTGAGACACGCTGCAAGGTCAGTCCGGGAGACGGTGGGAGCGAGACCGATGACCCCCTGGACTCCGGAAAGGTCACGTTGCACAGTATTCAAGGTTCCCGTCATAGCGGGCAGCATTCTCTCCATCTCCATGATTCTGCTGCCCGGCAGCATGCCCACGATCGGCCGGTCCGGATCCAGACCTGCGTCCGCGCAGAACTCGGCCCGGGTCTTTCGGCTCTCGAGCACTTCCAGGAGTGGATGTCCCACGAAGACCACTTTCCCCCCAGCTTTCTCGTACATCTCCACTTCAAAGGGAAAGACCACGGCCATGCAATCGACGAGCCTGACGATGGTATGGATGCGTCGCGCCCGCCAGGCCCATACCTGGGGACTGATGTAATACAGGACCGGTATGCCTCGTTTGCGTGCCTTACGGGCCAGCCGGAGGTTGAAATCGGGATAGTCGATGAGGATCAGCAGGTCGGGGCGGCGGGATTCGAGGAGACCGTCCAGGCGGCGCAGCACCCTGCGTATGAAAGGCAGGTGCCGCAGGACCTCGGTGATCCCCATGACGGAGAAACGTTCGATATGATAGATCAACGCACATCCGGCCCGTTCCATTCGGTCTCCGCCAATCCCGAATACATCGATTTCCGGCCGCCTGTCCTTGAGCGCGGCCACTACTCCGGCGCCGTGCATTTCGCCCGACGCTTCACCGGCGATGATCATGATCCGCAATGCTAGCGTTCCTTCCATTGAACCGGCCCGCCAGCCGAAAGGACATGCAATCGTGGCGCGTCGAGACGACGGGATCCCGTTCCAGGCCGCTCCCGATGACGGAAGCCTACGCCTGGCCAGGTATGCTCCAGGACTGACGGGACGACGAATGTAAACTTCAAAATACACTTTGAGGCCGCAACCTCTGAGTTTATTTTATAGTCTTAATCAATAAGGCTGACTTTAACGTATAGTGAGGAGGTCGAAAAACGCATGGCTGATTCTTCAGGAGGCCGCGCTGTAGTTTTCGTTTCGTTAACCGGCGATGAACAGGTGAAGGTGTACGACCAGGACCGGGAGTCGGGTTCCCTGACGCTGCGTTCAACCAGCGACGCCCACGGACCTTCAGGAGCGCTGTGCCTGCATCCGGCCGGCAACCTGATGTACAACGCGCACGTTGAGTCCTCTACGCTGGCGGCATACCGGCTGGACACGGACTCCGGCGAACTAACGCTGATCAACAAGGTGGATACCGGTGTCGAGACCCCCGCGCACCTCGTTACGGACCGGAGGGGACGTTTCCTGCTCACCGTCTACTACACCGGGGGCGGCATCACCGTGCACCGCCTGGGCGAAGACGGCGCGATCGGCGAACTGGTACAGTACATCAACACCGGCGAAAAGGCCCATGGCATCCTCCTGGCGGTCGACGACCGATACGTAATCGTGCCCCACGTCTGTCCCACCAACAAGACCAACCAGTTCCGTTTCGACGGGGAGACGGGTCTATTAACTCCCAATGATCCGGCGACTGTGACCCCTCCGGACGGCGAGACCGGTCCACGTCATATCTGTCTACGGCCGAAGGGCGACGTGGCCTACATCGTAAATGAACAGGGCAATACGGTCACGGCGCACCAGTTCGACACCGATAGCGGAACCCTGACGATTTTTCAAAATGTCTCCACGCTGCCCGATGGATACGAGGAAGGTGGATTCACCGCGCACGTGGAAGTACATCGGAACGGCAAATGGGCCTATGCGTCCAATCGGGGACACGACAGCATCGTGGGCTTCAACGTGGCCGATGACGGTGCGTTGAGCGCTTTCGGGCATGTATCCGTTCCCGCCAGTCCACGGTCCTTCAATATCGATCCAGATGGACGGTTTCTATACTGCGCGGGCGAAGCTGCCGGCGTGATGACAGCGTACCGCGTGGACCAGACGGACGGAAGCCTGCATCCGATCCAGGATTATAATGTGGGAGACAAGCCTTTCTGGGTGATGGCAGCCACTTTGGGCTGACGGACACGGCGGCGCGCGGCCAACCGAAATTAGTGTGGGTTTGAATATGAGCGATACGAAGAAAAACGGCGAAGATCCCAAGGGCCTGGTGGAGATGTTCACGGAGGAAAGACATCGTGAACAGGACAACACCATGGACCGCAGGATCGAGCGGAAGCGTTTTACTCCGCGCCGAATCGCGATTTTTGGCCTGGCCGCCGTGGTGATCGCATTCATAGCCTATCAGCTACTCACCATCAATCCGTCCTCGCTGAACGTGGATGCCGAGAAGCTGACACTCGCGCCGGTAACCTACGGACCCTTCCTGGAGTACATCGTCGAGCAGGGCGCGGTGATGCCGCTCACGACGATCTACCTGGATGCCGTGGAAGGCGGCAGGGTGGAGGAAGTTTTCGTTGAACAGGGTACGCAGGTGGTGGAAGGCACGCCCATCCTGCGCCTGTCCAACGCCACGCTCCAACTGAACGTCATGCAGCGGGAAGCCGATTTGTTCCGCGAGGTGAACCGGCTCAGGGAGACACGGGTTACCATGGAGCAGCGGCGCCTGAGCCTGCGCGCCTCGCTGGTGGAACTGGACTACCGGTTGCGCCAGTCCGAAAGGGAGTACGAGCGGCAGGACGAGATGTTCAAGGCCGACCTGACCTCGCGCAAGGAATACGACGAGGCGACGGACAACCTCGAATACCTCACGCGCAACCGGGATGTCACCGTTGAAACCATTCGCCAGGATTCGCTCTACCAGGCCGTGCAGATCGAGCAGTTGGAAGAGTCGATCGACAGGCTGGGGCTGAATCTCGAACTCATCAAGGAAAACCAGGAGAACCTGACGCTCCGTGCGCCGATTACAGGACTGCTTTCCTCTCTGATAGCCGAGGTGGGCGAGTCGAAACCCAGCGGAGAGCGGCTCGGCCAGATCGACGTGGAGGACCAGTTCAAGGTTCGCGCGGCGATCGACGAACACTACATCGCCCGCATCCGGTCCGGCCAGTCCGGTTCCTTTGATTTTGCCGGCGGGACCTATAACCTGGTGATCAACCGGGTGTATCCCGAGGTGATCGAAGGCCAGTTCGAGGCGGACATGGTGTTCCGGGAAGGGATGCCAGACGGTCTCCGTCGCGGCCAGACGCTGCAGGTTCGGATCGCGCTGGGCGAACTGGTCGACGCCATGCAGGTGCCCAGGGGCGGGTTTTACCAGAAGACGGGTGGACGTTGGATCTACGTGCTGGATTCCTCGGGCGAGTTCGCCGTGCGGCGCCCGATCCGTCTCGGCAGGCAGAACAGCCAGTTCTTCGAGGTCCTCGAAGGGCTCGAGGAGGGCGAAACGGTCATCACGTCCATGTACGACAACTTCGGCGAAATGGAACAACTGGTATTGCAGTAACGGGTCGTAAGACGCGAGATGGACGCATTCGGTGAAACAACAAATAACGGGAGCGCACCATGATTCAGACACAGAATCTCAAGAAACTCTACACGACCGAAGAGGTGGAGACGACGGCGCTGAATGACGTGACCATGGCCGTGGACGATGGGGAGTTCGTGGCCATCATGGGGCCATCGGGCTGCGGCAAGTCCACCTTGCTCAACATCCTGGGTCTTCTCGACAACCCCACGGGCGGAGAATACCATTTCCTGCAGGAGGAAGTGTCCGATCACTCCGAGCGGCAGAGGGCCAATTTGCGCAAGGCCAACATCGGCTTCGTCTTCCAGAGTTTCAACCTGATCGACGAACTGACCGTGTATGAGAACATCGAACTGCCCCTGATCTACCTGGGTACTTCCAAGGCTGAACGGAAGGAACGGGTAGATGCGGCGATGGAACACATGCAGATCCCCCATCGCAAGAATCACTTCCCGCAGCAACTCTCCGGCGGCCAGCAGCAGCGTGTGGCCGTGGCACGGGCGGTCATCGGCAATCCGCGGCTGATCCTGGCTGACGAGCCCACCGGAAACCTGGATTCGGCCAACGGTGCGGAAGTAATGGAACTGCTGAACGGCCTGAACGAAGCGGGAACGACCATCATCATGGTGACCCACGACCAGACGCTGGCCGATCACGCGCACCGGACCATCCGGCTTTTCGACGGGCGCATCGTGACGGAAGCCGCGGCGGCCGAAGCGGCCAGGGGGAACTAGTACCTACTTGATTAAGTTAGAGTATTTATCTTCAAGTGTTCTCTGCCTGATTCGGGTCGCTTGCCATTGGAAGGGATGCGCATTCTCGTTGTAGGTTTCTATGAAGCGGTCCATAGCGTCTCTCAAGGCCCGTACCGATTTGAAGGTCCCGCCTCTCAGGGCCCCTTTCCAAAGGATGCTGAACCAGATTTCGATCTGGTTCATCCAGGAGGCGTGCGTAGGGGTATAATGCAAATGGACGTTGGGGTGTCGAGGCAGCCATCGGTCGACCTTGGGCTTGTGGGTGTTGAGGTTGTCCAGGATGACGTGTATCTCCTGATCGGGATACTCTGCTATGAGCCCGTTCATGAAGTTCAGGAATTGCCGTCTCCTGCGTCGTTTGTAGTGTCCGGTCCTGACCAGGCCCGTGGCGACGTCCAGCGCGGCGAACAACGTGGTGGTTCCGTTGCGCTTGTATTCATGGTTGAAGCCGGTAAGCGCCTTGCCGTTGGGCAGCTTGATCCAGCCCTGGGCCCTTTCCAGGGCCTGTATCGCGGGCTTCTCGTCCACGCACAGCACCAGGGCGTTTCTGGGAGGCTCCAGATACAAGCCCACGATGTCGGCGGCTTTGACGGCAAAGGCCGGGTCCGTGCTCACGCACCAGCTGTGACGTCTGCTCAGGCTGATGCCCTGCTTGCGCAGAACCTGCCAGACGTAGTCGACGCCGATGTTCAGCTTCTGCGCGATAAGCGGGCCGGACCAGGTCGCATAGCCCGCGGGAGGGGCTTCGTCGAGGCAGGAGAGTATGCCTCGAACGGTCGCCCCGCTGTAGCGGGCCGGCTTGCCGGAACGGGGCCGGTCCGCAAGACCGGAAAGACCCGCCTGGTGAAAGCGCCGGCGCCATTTGCTCACCGTGGCTTCGCGGGTGTTCAGCGTGCGGGCGATGTCCCGGCTGACCTGCCCGCGCCAGGCGGCCAATATGATACGGGCGCGGAACGCCATGCGGTGTTCCGTCGTGCCGGAACGGGTCCAGCCAAGCAGCGTCTGGTAATCTTCGTCGCTCAACTCGACCAGGGGCGCCATGCGGCTCATGGGAGTCTCCTTGGCCTGGGATGAGTAAGGATGGGATCCGATGAGCACCAATATAATATATTACCCTTTATTTGTCAAGTAGGTACTAGTAGTCTGTAATTGGAGCTACATGTCCGTTAAATTTGCAACAACCTTGCCCCCTAAAATCCAACTGATTGTAGGGTCTGGTGTTCTCGGGAACACATAGTATCTTGCGGGTAGATTTTGACGTTATTCGAATCAAATCAACCCGGAGGATGCTATGGCTGGTCAGGATAGGCTGCTAAAGCTTCAGGAAGTCATGGATAAGTGTCGAATGAGTTGTTCCTCGATTTACAGGCTGATGAGGGAGGACGAATTTCCGAAGCCGATTCGTGTAGGACTGCGTGCCGTCAGGTGGTTAGAAAGCGAGATCGATGAATACCTGGCAAACAGGCCTCGCGCTGAAGGTGAGTTTGTCTAGCAGTAAGATGAAAACGCTCACACGTAAAATGTGTCCCACCATCGGGGAAAACGGTCTGAACGTTGTATCTATTTCTGGACTGGCTGTGTAGGTGATGAAAAGCGTGGATCCAAGAAAAAAACAGGTCTGTTGCGATTTACGACCAAGACTTCTGCATAACCGCAACGTAGAACGGGTATTGTTAAAAACGAAAATCGGTCATAAATGCGATTCTACAACGAGCCGCCCGGTTCGATTAAATCTTTGTGTGAATGGAAATGACCCCAAAGCACTGTATAGTCGACTGAATTTACTTGGAAGTCGCGGATTCTTGGTTAATTAGGTATTGCATGATCGCTGTCGTCCAATTGTTTCCCAAGCGACGACCAAATGGTACCAATTACCAAAGTTGCCTTTTCATCGCAATTGAAAGTTAGTTGGTTAGACCTTCCTGCTAACTCCCCATTGCTATTCGATTGAATGAACTCGGACGCTGCTTGGTATGTTCTCCTCGCGTTGTGGTGTACATCGACGGGTTCCAAATTCTCTGACCTGGAGAAAACCAAGCGAATCTAAATTCCACGCACAAGCCCCAAGATCGAGAACACTATCACGATGCCGAACAAAGCGGCCAATCCCCACGTCAGCCACCATTTCTCTGGACTACGTACCCAGTAGAAAAGGATAGCAGACAATGAAAGTGCTTGAGCAAGTACCTCGATGCTGCCTCCCCCGAACTGAATGTTCCAAGGAACAGTGGAGTAGATTAGTCCTTCAATTGACCCTGACGCTGGTCCAAAGGTGCAGAACATCCCCAACACCACCATGGTTGCCCACATTTTGAACCACCCGTACTCCCCTTCGAAGAACTCCCGGCGTAGCATGTAGAATAACACACCAAGCAGAATCCCTCGTATCGGCTGGAACAACGGCCCCGCCTTTAAAACAGGATCGTCTAGATCCCGCATGTAGACGTTGAAAGCGGGTTCGTCCCATAGGGTTTTGTAGTCGAATAACGAGTATGCCAGCGCACCAGCCACGAAATACGTCAAAGTATGCACGACTGTGGTCTTTACAGCGATGCCTGAGAGGGTTAGTTGTGGACTATGATCCATTGTGTCTCAATGTGCATCCACAGGGGTGGAGGTTGCGAATAAGAAGTCCTTCGGGGAATACAGGTAGTAAAGGAGAAAGCAAGATGCGGTTTGCTTGCATCGTGGCAGTGTACATGGTCATCGTATTAGTGGAGTTGACCCGGTTTAGCGGACATGTTATCTCTTGTGTTGAAAGGAGCGTCACATGCCCAGATCCCATGCTCGATATCCAGCGGCCTTTCGCCAGCAGATGGTCGACCTCGTTCGTTCCGGCCGCAGTCCCGAAGCCCTGTCCAAGGAGTTCGAACCCACCGCACAAGCCATCCGCAACTGGGTCAAACAGGATGACCTGGACAAGGGCAGGCGGGAAGACGGCCTGACCACCGAAGAACGGACCGAACTGCGTCGTCTGCGCCGTGAGAACAAGCAGCTCAAGATGGAACGGGAGATCCTGGCAAAAGCCGCGGCCTGGTTCGCCCGGGAGACCGAGACGCTGCCCGAGTCTTCTCGTTCATAAAGGCGCACCAGGCCTCCTATCCCGTTCGCCGGCTCTGCGGCCTGCTGGAAGTCTCCCCCAGCGGCTACTATGGCTGGCTGATGCGGCCCGCCTCTAAAAGGGCCAGAGACGATGCCATGCTGCTGAATCGTATGAACTCGATCCATCAATGCTCCCACGGTACCTACGGCGCGCCGCGCATCCATGCGGAACTTTGCGAGTTGGGCATACGCGTAGGACTCAAACGCGTCGCCCGCCTGATGCGCATGGCCGCTATCAGCGGGGTATCACGCCGCAGAGCCGTGCGCACTACAAGGCGATCCGAAGAGGGCAGGAAGGCACCGGATCTGGTCAACCGGGACTTCACCGCTCCGTCCAGGGACAGGTTGTGGGTAGCCGATATCACCTACGTGCCGACCCATGCGGGCTTCCTCTATCTCTCTGTGGTGATAGACGCCTTCAGTCGCCGCGTGGTCGGCTGGTCCATGGCCAACCATCTGCGAAGCGAGTTGGTCAAAGACGCCCTCGACATGGCCCTTTGCCAGCGCAGACCTGATGAGGTGATCCACCACAGCGACCAGGGGTCCCAATACACCTCCGTGGCCTTCGGCAAACGATGCAGACAGGCTGGCGTAAGACCGTCTATGGGTTCGGTCGGCGACTGTTACGACAACGCCCTGTGCGAGAGCTTCTTCGCCAGTCTGGAATGCGAACTGCTTGATCGCAGGCGTTTTGCCACAAAGGCCGAGGCCAGACTCGCCCTGTTCGAATACATCGAGGGCTTCTACAACACCCAGAGAAGACACTCTTCCCTCGGATATCTATCACCCATAAACTTCGAAAGGAAGTTCAAGAAAACAGCCTGAATCCTAAACCGTAAACTGTCCACGAAAACGGGGTAACATCAGTTCCATCCTGGCGTGTTCATTGCAATGTTGATTTGGAAGATCCCGTGGTGGCCTGTAACACTTGTAATTCTCCTTATCGCCGGTGTGAGTATGTTGCAGGGGGAGGACGATTTCAGTTTACCGGTACGGTCTAGAGGAAAAAAACCTGATCATGACGCAGGTGTGAACAACAGCCGGTATCAGGATCGTCTCGGCGATCCGGAATGAACGACCGGGATTCTGTGTTGTCACAATGCCATGGCAACTTCACGCTCATCATTTCGCTCGTAGTGAATACGTCCCACCGCGTTACGCTCGGGGTTCGGCGCGAGAAGGTTATTCTGCCAGGTTCGTTGCTCCGATGCCTGATCTGGATGCCGTTTTATAATCGTTTAATAAAAGGTAATCTCGATTTCATCGAAATGGAATAATCCGTGCGACGGCGAACTGTCAATAAAATCGGGACCTTGCACGATTGTATCATGGTGCAACGATCCTGGATGCACCCGTGTTCTGTCCTCTGCCGGCCGTTCCGGGTTGAAACATTACTACGCAATAAGTAGTTTTGGGCTTGCGGGTTCGGGGGGAGTTAGGATTTAGAACTGAAGAGATATCGGGCAATGATTATTGCAGGGGCCTGGGCATTCACTGTTGCACTACCCAAAAGAACCATTAGAACCTTGTCGGTTATTTTATTGGGGAAACAATCATAGGTATTGGCAACAAAAATGTACCCAACGAATAATATCCATATCAACGCAACCCCACCGTAACAGATAGCAAAGGTGTAACGATACTTGTTTTTCTTTCCATATTCATCTGCCAAGAAATCGACGGACCAGTCTTTATCAATTCCGTCATCCGTGGGGGAATCGGGTTCCTCTTTTAGATTTGAAATCACTTCCTCCACTAAGTATTTTGGGCTTTCCTTCGGATTCCATTCAGGCGTTCCTCATATTCTTGTCTAATATCCTCGTTAGGTATCTTGATACCAATATGGCCCGGAATGTAATGTTTTATCCAGGCGCCCTTATCCCAGTGGGTTATTGTTATCAACCGTGCGGTACTGTTAGAAAGATTTTCTACTACTTCATCAACCAGCTCTATGTGATCTTCATCTTCCATTTCACGGATCGCTCGGAAAACATCTTTTTGTACTGGTTTGGAACCATACTTTTTGGCCGCTTGATATAGTTGACGATGGACAGGGCCAAGATCCCACGCTTCAAAATGACCCC
>CBDEKM010000019.1:0-214877 GCA_965240335.1 bacterium | reverse complement strand
TGCCTACCCGACGCGAAATCACAAGCGATCACCTGGATTTCATGAACGTCGTGGGCGCCCTCACCGCACAGGTCATCGCCAACTCGCAGACGGTCGATCTCCTGCGCGACCGGACCCGGGCCGAGGCGCGAAGCGAACTGGCCCAGCGGACGCTGCACGCATTGAAAACGCCCGCGATGGCCACGCAGATCTTCCTCCGGCATCTCGGCGAGACGTTCGTCGATTCGCCGTCGAACAACGGCCGGGCTGGAGAACTCATGGAAAAGATCCGGGGCCAGGTCGACCGGATCGCCGCCATCGCAGAGGACATGCAGCGGTTAACCAAACTGACCTTCACACCCAAACGCAGGGTCAACATCAACGAAGTCGTGCGTCGCACCGTCATGGATGGCCTGATCAGCGACGAATGCCGCGCGGAGTTCGACTTCGCGGACCCCGCGCCACAGGTGGAGGCCAACGTGGAGGAGATCGACCAGGTCATTACCGAACTGACCGGCAACGCATGGAAAGTTATGGGGTACCACGGACATATCCAGGTATCCACCCGGATTGGTTCCGCTACGGACTGTAACCGGTTGATGCACCGGAAGGAAGGCCGGTTCGTGCTGATCAACGTGCGCGATTCGGGCCCGGGCATCCCGGAGACCATGCTCAAGGAACTGTTCGAACCCGGCGTGTCGACCACGGGCGGTTCCGGGCTCGGGCTGTATGCCATACGGACCATCGCCGAAGAGCACCAGGGCGAAGTCTGGCTCGAGGATACCGGTCCGCACGGCGCCACCTTTACCTTTGCCCTGCCCCTGGCGGGCTGAACGACTGCCTACGGCAGGTTGAACGACAGGTTCCCATGGCCAAACCTCTTGTACTCCTTCTGGATGACGATCCCGCCATGATCGACGCCGTTTCCCTCGACCTGGAACCGGCTTTCGACGTCATTTGCGTCACCGGCGTGGATGAATGCGTGGACCGAATCGGCAACGCGCGCGGTGCCGTCGACGTGGCGGTGATCGACATGTGGATCGAAACGGACCGGGAAGGAGGACTCAACGCGATCCGCCGCATCCGGGCCCTGGAGTCGCCGCCCGAATGTGTCGTATTGACTGCCTACGGCACCCAGCCCAACATCGTGAAGTGCATGGAAGCAGGCGCCTTCAGTTACGTGGAGAAGTCGGGCCGCATCGCCGACGACACCACCGGTCTCCTGATCACCGCCATCAACCGGGCGCTGGAAACACGCCACCTGAAGCAGCTCGAGGCGGCCCAGGAACAGATCAAGGCGGACGAGCGCCTCAAGCAGGATATCCAGCGCGCCTATGAGATCCAGCGTTCCATGCTGCCCCAGGAGGACCTGCTGCGCGACGGCATGCGGTTTACCGGTTACTGCCGTCCGGCCGAAAACGTGGGGGGAGATTACTACGACTACTTTACGCTGCCCGACGGGCGGATCGGACTACTGATCGGCGACGTGACCGGCCACGGCTTCAACGCGAGCCTGATCATGGCCATGGCGCGCAGTTGCCGATCTACGCAGACCTGGGTCGACCCGGAAGTCTCGCCGGTCATGGAAGCCCTCAACAGGATCGTGCAGACCACCGGTCCCGACTGGCTGTTCATGACGGCCTGCTACCTGCTGATCGATACGGACACGCGCCGGTACACCTATGCCAACGCCGGCCATCATTTTCCTCTACACTACGACACGGACACCCGCAAGGCCACACCCTTGGAATCCACTGGTCCCCTGCTCGGGATAGACGCAGGATTATCATTCAATGCCGAGGAGCGGTCGTGGAAACCGGGCGACACGCTCGTCCTCTTTTCGGACGGGATCGTCGAATCGGAAAACGCCGCCGGAGAGATTTTTGGGGAAGACCGCCTTCGGACGCTCGTGGAAGCCCATGGTCACGAGCAGCCGACGGACCTGAAGCAGCGGATTATCAATACCGTAGAGACATTCTGCCAGGGCGTTCCATACATGGACGACGTGACGCTCGTGGTGGCACGTCTCTAAGTCACATCCTGGGCAAAACACCTGACAAAATGCGCGTGAAGATCGTCGAAGAACCTGTAAACAACCTGGCCGAACACGGACGCGTGCCCATCGCCTTCGAGGTGAGATCCCGCTACCGGCCCGATCCGCTGGACTGCGGCCTGGGCGGTATCGGTCTGGTGGAAGAACCGGTGGATCCCACCTTACGTCAAGGACTACGATACGACGTCCGAAGAAGGCCCCGCCCGTTGGCACCGGCGGTGGGACATTTCGTCCTGTGGTTTGCTCGCGGCCTACGACGGTTCCCGCCGCATCGGAGGGGCCGTGCTGGCCTGGCGCATGGAGAACGTGCACATGCTGGAAGGGCGCGACGATCTGGCGGTGCTATGGGACCTGCGCGTCCACCCGGACCACAGGCGTACCGGTGTGGGGCAAAGAATCTTCGTAGCCGCCGTGGACTGGGCGAGACAGCACGATTGCGTGGAATTGAAAATCGAGACGCAGAATGTCAACGTCCCCGCATGCCGATTCTATGCGCGCCAAGGATGCCGGCTGGGTTCCATCGTGTCCCACGCCTACGCCGAACTGCCCGACGAAATCCAGTTGATATGGCGGCTGTCGCTGTGAAGGCTATTTCCGCCTTGCGCCTCGTTTCCGCCGGAAATCACGATCTCTCTAGTACGTTCAACGATTTTTAGGTGATTTCAGACCAATTCACTCGACCTATTCGTTTACTACTGTTTATCAACCATTCGCCTCGGTGCCTAGGTCGGTTGGGGCCAAAAACGAATACGGGGAAACTCACCTTTTTCTAACGCAGTACTTAAAACCAGATATAGTGTTTCAATAATGCTCTCTTCATCTCTTCGATTTATAGTCCAATCATGTAACTCATGATAATCTAGTAGAAAACAAGGTACGCCAGTTTGTTCAAATATCTGGAAAAGTAGTGAGCTGTAGTACTCAGACATTTCATTGAATATCTCTTTAACCACAATCAAACCGAATACACTTCGAGTGTTATTAATTGGGATTGTAATTTCAACGTTGTCGACAATGAGGTATATCTTGTCGCTTTTTTGTACGTGAGCAATGGATCCCAATAGTTGATCTGCTGCTTTTTTTAAGTGCGAAACAAATGTTGCCTTTTTGCGTTCCATAGTACGTTCTAAGATCTGTTCGGTGTTGGGGCTATCTTTCGCTTGAATTAAGAGTACGTTTTGATCCGTGACTACCAATTCATCTACAAATTCACGTTTATTGTCTGATCTGATTGGATTATGGTATATTTGATCACTAGTACCTACTTGACAAATAAAAGGTAATGTATTACATTCGTGTTCATTGGATCCCATCCTACTCGTTACAGACCAGGGAGACTCCCGTGAGCCGCATGACGCCCCCGATCGAATTGAGCGACGAAGACTACCAGACGCTGCTGGGCTGGACGCGTTCGGGCACAACCGAACACCGCATGGCCTTCCGCGCCCGGATCATCCTGGCCGCCTTTGGCGGGCAGACAGGCCGGGACATCGCCCGCACGCTGAACACCCGTGAAGCCACGGTGAGCAAATGGCGAAGGCGCTTTCAAAAGTCGGGTATTGCCGGCCTGACCGACCAGCCTCGTTCCGGCAAGCCGGCCCGCTACACCGAGGCGACCGTGCGGAGCATCCTCTCCTGCCTGGACGAAGCCCCGCCCACAGGCTACGCGAACTGGACCGGCCCCTTGATTGCGCAGAAGCTGGGCATCGGCGTCGACTACGTCTGGCAGGTCCTGCGCAAGCAGGGCATCAGCCTGAGCAGGCGCCACAGCTGGTGCCTGAGTACGGACCCGGACTTCGCCGCCAAGGCCGCAAGCATCGTGGGCCTGTATCTGGAGCCGCCCCGAAACGCCCTGGTGCTGTGCGTGGACGAGAAGCCTGCGATACAGGCTCTGGACCGGAACCAGGGCTGGATCAAGATGCCCAACGGCAAGGCGATTACCGGCTACAACCATGAATACAGGCGCAACGGAACCACCACCTTGTTCGCCGCCCTGGAGGTGGCCACGGGCCTGGTCAGGGCAGGACACTACAAGCGTCGCAAGAGACGGCAGTTCCTGACCTTCATGAATGGGATCGTCGCGGCCCATCCCGACCGGGAGATCCACGTCATCCTCGACAACCTAAGGACCCACAAGCCCAAGGTCGACCGATGGCTGCCCCGACACCCCAACGTCCATTTGCATTATACCCCTACGCACGCCTCCTGGATGAACCAGATTGAAATCTGGTTCAGCATCCTCTGGAAAGGGGCCCTGAGAGGCGGGACCTTCAAATCGGTACGGGCCTTGCGACAGGCGATAGACCGCTTCATCGAAGCCTACAACGAAAACGCCCATCCCTTCCAGTGGAAGGCGACCACGGTCAAACAGAGGAACCTTGAAGATAAATACTCTAATTTAAACAAGTAGGTACTAGTAAAAACACGCAGTAACACATGAACCACATCGAGTTCTGAAAAATGACCTGCCTGGGTACGTTCGAGCATGGTGTGCATTGGTACTCTGCGACCATGATATGAGTTCACTTCCGCTCTACTATCAGAAACATAAAGATCTTCAGGAAACAAGGGCTCCTCAAAACAAATCGATATTGCTTCTGCATCGTCATTAGACGATCGATTGCCAAACCATTTAGAAATCTCACTGTCAACTGCGCCTGCGAAATCAGGTTGAGCCATGTAGATTCCTGGTGCAGCCAATCTTAGTTCGCTTTCAAACGACTTTGGACGTTCCGCTGTGTTGTTCTTTGCACGATATCCTAGCAACTCTCGGTTGTTTTCATCAACAAAATGTACATGAAATTGTTCCAGTGATAACAGTTCAATAATCTGATTCGAGTGATCATCATCGTATAACGGAGTTCTTAGGACCAAAGGTTCATCGGAATCATCAAAAAACGCAGTAACTATGGCATATGTACGGAATCTGTTTAAGTTAACTGGCAACAAGTAGAACTTAAACCCCTTACGGATTTTGGCTGTTAAAATCACTTCTTTGGTACACTTTATGATCAGAATCAAATCTCCGCTTGTTTCATAACGTATAGGGAATATCCCACAAGAAGCATCGCTTAACTCAGTGAGTACCTCCGGGCATGTCAGTGTAAGCATCATGCTATTTTCCTGATTATTCTAGATAAGATAAGTACAACAGTATAATTTCAAGAAAACTAGTACCTACTTGTTTAAATTAGAGTATTTATCTTCAAGGTTCCTCTGTTTGACCGTGGTCGCCTTCCACTGGAAGGGATGGGCGTTTTCGTTGTAGGCTTCGATGAAGCGGTCTATCGCCTGTCGCAAGGCCCGTACCGATTTGAAGGTCCCGCCTCTCAGGGCCCCTTTCCAGAGGATGCTGAACCAGATTTCAATCTGGTTCATCCAGGAGGCGTGCGTAGGGGTATAATGCAAATGGACGTTGGGGTGTCGGGGCAGCCATCGGTCGACCTTGGGCTTGTGGGTCCTTAGGTTGTCGAGGATGACGTGGATCTCCCGGTCGGGATGGGCCGCGACGATCCCATTCATGAAGGTCAGGAACTGCCGTCTCTTGCGACGCTTGTAGTGTCCTGCCCTGACCAGGCCCGTGGCCACCTCCAGGGCGGCGAACAAGGTGGTGGTTCCGTTGCGCCTGTATTCATGGTTGTAGCCGGTAATCGCCTTGCCGTTGGGCATCTTGATCCAGCCCTGGTTCCGGTCCAGAGCCTGTATCGCAGGCTTCTCGTCCACGCACAGCACCAGGGCGTTTCGGGGCGGCTCCAGATACAGGCCCACGATGCTTGCGGCCTTGGCGGCGAAGTCCGGGTCCGTACTCAGGCACCAGCTGTGGCGCCTGCTCAGGCTGATGCCCTGCTTGCGCAGGACCTGCCAGACGTAGTCGACGCCGATGCCCAGCTTCTGCGCAATCAAGGGGCCGGTCCAGTTCGCGTAGCCTGTGGGCGGGGCTTCGTCCAGGCAGGAGAGGATGCTCCGCACGGTCGCCTCGGTGTAGCGGGCCGGCTTGCCGGAACGAGGCTGGTCGGTCAGGCCGGCAATACCCGACTTTTGAAAGCGCCTTCGCCATTTGCTCACCGTGGCTTCACGGGTGTTCAGCGTGCGGGCGATGTCCCGGCCTGTCTGCCCGCCAAAGGCGGCCAGGATGATCCGGGCGCGGAAGGCCATGCGGTGTTCGGTTGTGCCCGAACGCGTCCAGCCCAGCAGCGTCTGGTAGTCTTCGTCGCTCAATTCGATCGGGGGCGTCATGCGGCTCACGGGAGTCTCCCTGGTCTGTAACGAGTAGGATGGGATCCAATGAACACGAATGTAATACATTACCTTTTATTTGTCAAGTAGGTACTAGGTTTACCTTATTCCAACAAGTGGCAATATGACAATACAGACTAAGTTAATGTAGAAACTTTACCCTAAAACACACGCATAACTCTAAGCTAATTCGTAACGTGGAAACTGTACTGCACCCTTGACCGGGACACAGAGTTAAGCTTCCTTCTGAACGAGGAGGCACCCCATGACTCTAAAACGTCGTCAGTTTACCCGTGAGTTCAAGCTCCAGATACTCCAGGAAGCCGAATCGGGTAAGACTATCAGTCAGTTAGCCCGGGAGCATCAGGTACATCCCACGCTGATTCACAGGTGGCGTCAGCAGTTTCATCGTCAGGGTGATCGCGCCTTTCCAGGCAATGGCAAGGCAGTCTCAGACGAGGCCCGGATCGCGGCCCTGGAACGTAAAGTCGGTCAACTGACCATGGAGAACGACCTGTTAAAAAAAGTCTTGAGTCGGCTAGAGGAGATCCCACGCTCAGCCCGAAGCAATGGAGGCGGCTCATGATCTGCCTGGTCGCTCAGTCAAAGGCGTCCACCGACCGCGCCGTGGTCAAGCGTCTGTGCAGGTCGCTCTCGATCGGTCGATCCAGCTACTACCGCGGCCGCCTTTGCCGTACGGATCCGGACCTTGAACTGCGGGACAGTATCCATAAGCTCTCCCTTTCCTGGCCCTCCTACGGTTACCGTCCCATGACCCGGGCGCTTCAGCGTATGGGATACCTTGTGAACCACAAGCGAGTCCTGCGCCTCATGCGCGAGGACAACTTGCTTGCCCTGCGGCGCAAGGCCTTCGTATCGACCACCGACTCGAACCACGACCGCGCCGTCTACGCCAACCTGGTACCGGGACTCAACGTAACCGGGCTCAATCAGCTCTGGGTATCCGACATCACCTATATCAGGCTTTCCCGAGAATGGGTCTATCTGGCAGTGGTACTTGACGCCTTCAGCAGAAGATGCATCGGCTGGGCTTTGGATCGAACCCTCGATGCCAGCTTGGCCCTTAACGCCCTGGACAGTGCCCTGACCGCCAGATCGATACCGACCGGGCTTGTGCATCACTCCGACCGGGGCGTGCAGTATGCTTCGAAAGCCTATGTCGATACCCTCAAGAAGGCCGGCATACGGATCAGCATGAGCCGGCGTGGCAACCCCTATGACAACGCCAAGGCAGAACGCTTCATCAGAACCCTCAAATACGAGGAGGTCTATCTCTACGAATACGAATCCCTTGAAGAAGCCCAATCCCGCATCGGCTACTTCATCGATAAGCTCTACAATCGTAAACGCTTGCACTCAGCTCTGGACTACAGACCGCCGGCCGAGTTCGAGCAGATGATGACACAGGTTAAAACTGTAGCTTAACTGGTTGTCCCATTATGGGGTGCACTACAAAACTTATCTAAACTAAAAAAGAAAAGAAGTTTTGTCACCTATATGAATCACAGTACTATGTTTGTTGCTTTATAGGAGATATGTTTACTCGATAATCTACATATGCGATCCCAATCACAATGTGTTCCTTGCCACTATCGTAAATTGCAGAGAAGAAAGGACCAGACATGAGAAAACTAGCATATGGCGTAGTCGGTTTCATCATACTGATGTTCATTGTGGGTCTTTGCAATCGGGATGGATCGAGCCCATCAATCACCAGTGAAAAAGTTTCAGAGGTGTCGACTTTAGTTAGTCGATTCGAAATCCAATGGGAGCCAAAAGGAACTAACCTCTTATTAGCAATGGATACTGATTTGCCAGATGCCGCTGTGATATCGGTAAGGGTATATAGAATCTACTACGAAGTTGGTAAGAACGATGTACCGTACTCTAGGGATTATTTGAGTGAAATTGGTCCTGTATCTGGTTGGCGTACTCCACGAGAGGTTTCACTAGAAGCAGAAGCATGGAAAGAAGATCTAATAGAACATCAAGCGGAAATGGCGTCTTTGGATATTGGTTTCGACATAGCGCATATTGAAGACGATGTCTACGTACGTGCTGTCCTTGTAAGAAACCAACCAGAATCAGTTTTTGGAGGGCCAGGAAATCCCAATTTGAGTACTGACATAGAACTAAACTCTGAAGTGAATTTCCTCTATCCCCTTGAAGGGCCACCGCCACCAAGCAAGTCAGCCTCCGTAACATGGAATATGTTAGAAATCGGGAAGAGTTACAGCCTTTCTCGTGAGACAATGTTAATGCCAGAAGGGCGTAACCCAGTTGATCCTGTAGGAGCTTTAGCTAAAGTTCGGAAGATCCCGTCCGGATCAGTAGTAACTATAATCGCAGATGACAGAGAGATTCCTGAACAGCCATGGTACAATATTACGTTGGTTGGAAGTGGTGGCATAGAAGGCTGGATAAATGGCATAGCACTTATGGGACAAGATATCATAACTGTTGATTAATAGACTGACCCTCAAATTGGAGAAGGTTTCTAGTACTGACGCGGTGCTCGCTTAGATTTGATTCACATTCTATATGTACATATGTACACCTGAAAGGGTTGACAACAACCTGGACCCGACCCATGCGGCCCACACCCCTGACCGAGTCCCAGCGCCGGTCCTTTGAAGCAGACGGCTACCTGATCGTTCCCGACGCGTTGGATTCCTCGGAAATCGAAGCGTTGACGGCGTCAGGCGACCGGCTCATGGAGGGGTTCGAGCACCCCGATTACTACGCCCATCGGCGGCCAGGGCTCCTGCAGGAAAATCCCTTTCTGGATCTCGTCACGAACGAGCGCACGGTTCCGCTGATCGTGGCCCTGCTCGGTTACAATATCCACATCACCAATACCGCGCTGATCTACAAACATCCCCAGTCGCCGGAGGAAGTGGATCACTGCGTCTGGCACCGGGACGTGGGGGTCTCACTCGACGTTGGCCACGTGGTGCTGCCGTGCGTCGGTCTGAAGATCGGCTATTGCCTGACGAATTTTCCAACACCGGATACCGGGGCGACCATGTTCGTGCGGGGCAGCAGCAATATGAAGTCCCGCTTTGTCCATCCCCAGGGGACAGATTCATCCGGACGTATACGAACAGCCGATCATGCGGGCCGGCGACGCCTTCCTCTTCGAGAACCGGACCTACCATGCGCCTGCGTCTAATTTCACGAACCAGATCGCCAAGGTGGTCATCTACGGTTATCACTACCGTTGGATCAAGCCGGACCATTACATGAGATATTACAACGGTTCCCAGCAGCCGGATTCCAGTCTGCTCGAGGCCACCGACGACGTCGGAGGCCAGTTGCTCGGCGCCACCGTCGATTCCGAGGGTCGCGAGGCGCCCGACGGCATCGACTGGCCCATCCGGGAGTGGGCCGAACAGCACGGGCTGGATGTAGCACAGGACGTGCATACGATAGAGACCTGAGTCAAAACCCTGCCGGTATTCAACTTTTGGAGAGGAGCAATACATGCGGTCCATTTTCGTCGGTATTGAATACGTCGGCAAAACTACGCTCATCGATCTTCTGGACGATTACTACCAGAAAAGAGGCCGCCGAACGCATCTCGATGACCATTTCACCATTCCGGACTCGTCACTGAGTGCAGTGTCCAGGGCGCAGTACGTCCACTATCCCAACGACGTGAAGGAACGCATGCAGCGGATGCAGCTGCACTACCACGTGGAGGTCATCCGCCAACTATCCCCATACCCTCATCGCCGGCTGGCATATCGAAGAAGCCATCTACTGCGACGTGTACGGCAACGTGACGGGGAACCCGTACTACCCCAACTACATCCACCACAACCAGCGGCACTACGAGGTTATGGTACTGGAAGCGCGGCTGCCCGATGTCGTGCTAGTCCACCTCACGGCCGACGACGAGGCGATACGCGAACGCATGCGCAGCGATCCCCATGAGTACCAGATCATTGAAGAGAAGGACATTCCGGATCTGAAACAGCGCTTCGAGGACGAAGTCGACCGTTCGCTTCTGACACGAAACGGCCGCGTCGTTACGCTGGACACGACGGACAAATCACCGGAAGAAACGCTGGATGAACTGCTGCTCAAGACCGAACCCCTGGTGACCGACGGGGAGATGGCCATGCGGGCCGTGCCGGTTCCCGAGGGAGATTTCGTGATTCGGTACGAGCATGGTGCAAGGAAGACTCGCTAGGCCGCCAGTTCCTTGTCCCCGCGTTGGGCTGCCTTGACGCATTCTGCGAGGATGGGTATGCCATCGCGGATATCTTCTATCGTCGGAAATCCGAAGGCGATGCGAAGGAAGGGGATGTCCTCGCCCGTTGCGCTGAACCCCTGTCCGGGAGAGTAGTAAACCCCTTGCCCGGCCGCCAGTTGCAGCGCTTTTCGTGTATCCGTCGCCGTGGGAATCTGTACCCATACGAACATGCCGCCGGGCGGGTCCGTCCACCGGACCTCCTCGCCCAGCCCGCCGAAGTGGGCCTCCAGCGATTCGATGACCGCGTCCTTGCGCGCCTTCATGACGCCATTCACCTCGCGGATATGGTCCCAGAGATGATCGCCCAGGTATTCGGCCACGATCATACTCGCCAGGGTGTTCGTTCCGCCGTCTATCTTGTTCGCCATGATGCGCGTCTGCAGTGCTTCCGGAGCCATGAAATACCCCTGCCGGACACCCGGACCGAGGATCTTGGAAAAAGAGCCCACGTACACGACCCGTCCGTCTTCATCCAACTGGTACAGGTTCGGCGGCACGGGTTCGGACTGGAACACGATATCCGCGTAGCAGTGGTCGTCCACGACCAGCGTATCGTACGCCCGGGCCAGTTCAAGCAGGCGTTTTCGCCGTTCCAGCGGAAGGATGGAGCCCGTGGGGTTATGATGCGTGGGAATGGTATAGATGAACTTCGCCGGCGTACCCGCGTCGACGAGCCGCTTTAACACGGACTCCAGTTCGTCCGTGACCAGACCCTGGTCGTCGATGGGCGCCGGTTCGATCCGTATCTGGCGGCTCCCTGAACACGCTCAGCGAGCCACCATAGGAGTAGGTTTCTGTGACGATGGTGTCTCCTGGTGACGCAAAGGCGTCCCGTGATAAGCTGCAGTGCCTGCATGGATCCGGACGTCAGCACGATTTCCTCGAGGGGTACCGCGCGCCCTTCACTGCGCTCGAACCGCTGCGACGCGATGGCTCTCAGGGGTTCGTAACCGCGGCCGTCCGGGTAATTCACGAGTTCCGCTCCACGTTTCGAAATGACCTTTGCGGCAGCCTGGGCCAGTGCGTCCGACGGAAAGGACAACGGGTCGGGCCGTCCCGCGCCGAAATTGATCTCTCGCATGGATCTGCTCCTGTATGTGGCGGGCGTTTCAGTCCTCAGAGATTTCCGCCCATTGTAGGCAAGGGGAGTTTGACCCGTGAATGTAGCGGTTCCTTCGCGCGCCTGTCAACTGCTTATGCGCGAACCGGAAGGCAGCGGCGACCTGGTAGACCGGGTGACATTGACGGGGTAAACCGGGTGGTATCGACGGGTTAAACCCGGCCGGCGTTGACAGGTTAAACCACCTATCCTACATTGGACCTACCAGTCTCTTAAACCCTACATTCCATCGATTTCGCCGTTCATGCCCCTATACCGGACTATCCTCCTGCTCGGCCTTTTCCTGTCGTGGACGGCCGTAGCCGGAGCGCAGGAACCAGCGCCCCGTCCGCGTTGAAGTGCCGCTTTTCGAAGGCGGCCAGGGTCTGGAATTCTTCCTCGAGTGCGCCCGGACCTACGAACAGGAGCATGAAGGGCGTAGAAATCGACCTCTATGGCGATCCCCCGCATCCATGACAAGGTGCGGGTGCGTATCCTGGAACGTTCGTTTCCCGAGGTCACCAACGCCCGTCTGAACTACTGGGCGCTCATCCGCAACGGGGACCTGCTGCCCTTGGACGAGTTTCTCGACCAGCCCAGCTGGGAGGGTGACCGCACCTGGCGCGAATCGTTCCTCCCCGGTACCCTGTCCCAGTACACCCACGAGGGCAAGACCTACGGCGTCCCCCTGATGGCCTCGGCCTACGCCGTGTGGTACAACCGGGACCTCTTCGAAGAACACGGCTGGCAGCCGGCGCGGACCTGGGACGAGTTCTTTGACCTGTGCGAACGGATCAAGGCCGCCGGGGAGTGGCCCCTGGCCTTCCAGGGCCGGTACCCGGGTTACGTGCAGAGCGTGATCGACCACGCGTACTACCACCTCGCGGGACCGCAGCGGTATGACGACCAGAAGAACCTCCTGCCCGGCAGTTTCGACAATCCCGAATTCGCCGAGGCTCTTTCCATTGCCCAGCGCATCGCGCTGAACTACTTCCAGCCGGGTGCCCTTGGGATGAGTCATACCGAGTCGCAGCTCGAGTTCTTCCTGGGGCACACGGCCATGATCTTCTGCGGTTCGTGGCTCAAGAGCGAGATGCTGGGCAAGATACCGGACGGCTTCCGCCTGGGGTCGTTCAACCTGCCCGTCGCGCATAGCGGCAAGGCGGATCCCTCGGCCGTGTACGGCGGGTCGGGCTATTATTTCGTCATGAAGGGAAGCGACAATCCGCTGGCGGGCGTCGAATTCCTGCGCTTCATGACCTCCCGTCGCATGGCGGGACGGTTCTGCCGGATGCGCGATATCCCCGTATCCGTGGCCGGCGTATCCGAAGAGAACCTCTCCGAAGACATGGCCGACCTGGCGGCCATGCTGAAAAACGCGGCCGTCACCTACGGAACGCCGCCCGGGGAAGGGCTATCCGGCCATGACGCAGTACTGGACCGACACCCGGTTCAGGGTGATCACCGGGCAGACTACACCGGCGGAAGCCGCCGCGGAACTCGAAGCCAGCGCGGCCCTGGTACGCCGCCAGACCCGGTCGCCGGACGAGATCAACATCCGGCATATATGGAAACCCAGCCTGCTGATCGGCCTCATGGCCCTGGCCGTGATCTACTGGTCGGCCACCACCTACAAGCGCTTCAGGGACAGGCGCCGCGCGGGAACCAGTACCACGGAGGGCCGGCCCTTTCTGCGCCGGACCGACCGGATCATCCTCCATCGCGCCCGCCCTGCTGCTGTACACGGTGTTCGTGATCATCCCGAGCGCGAAATCGTTTCTCTGGAGCCTGAACGAATGGGACGGCCTGACCGATATGCGGTTCACGGGCCTGCTCAACTTTCAGCGGCTGCTTTTTGAAAGCGACGGTTTCTGGATCGCGCTGAACAACAACCTGTTCATCATGTTTGTTATCCCGATGTTCGTCATCCCGATTTCCCTCTTCCTGGCCGCCTGCATCAGCCGGGAAATCTGGGGCTCGCGGTTCTTCCGCATCGCCTTCTTCTTCCCCAACATCCTGGGGGCCGTGGCTGCGACGCTGCTATGGATGCACCTGTATAATCCGCAGGGTGGTCCGATCAACGCCGCGCTGGTGGGACTGGGCCAGATACTGACGGCAGCCGGCCTGGCCAGCGCGGGGGGTTGGCTGGAAGCGATGGAAGGATTCGCCTGGCTGTCGCAGTCCAACCTGTACTGGGCGCTGATCCCCATGTCCATCTGGGGCGCCTGCGGTTTCAACATGATCCTCTTCCTGGCCGCCATGGAGAGCATTCCCCAGAGTCTCTACGAGGCGGCGGATATCGACGGGGCCTCTACGTGGAGACAGTTCTGGACCATCACCCTGCCGCTGATCTGGGAGGTGCTGTCCATCTCCATCGTTTTCATGGTCATCGGGGGCATGAAGGGTTTCGAGACCATCTGGCTCATGACCAACCAGTCGCCGACCACGCAGGTGCACGTCATCGGCACGCTCATGGTGCAGGACATGTTCACCGAGTTCAAGATCGGCGAGGCCACGGCCATCGCGGTGCTGCTGTTCATCATGGTATTCTTCGGCACCGCGGCGACGCTGAGGGCCATGCGGAGGGAGACGGTGGAGTTCTGATGAAACCTGAAATTAATGGGAAGGACACATTCATCGCCGCGCGGCATCTCTTCGTATATCCCGTGCTGCTCGCCTACCTGGTCATCGTGGTCTACCCGATGACGTGGCTGCTGTACACGTCGCTCAAGACGGACCGGGATATCTTCCTGGCGCCTTTCACGCTGCCGGACTGGGCTAACCTGCAGTGGATCAACTTTTCAAGGGCGTGGACGGTGGGGCAATTCGGGGACTTCTTCCTGAACAGCGCGGTGCTCACGGTGCTCACGGTGATCTTGTCGCTGCTCTTCGCGGCCATGGCGGCCTATGCCCTCTCGCGGTTCCGTTTCGCCGGTGCGCGGCCTCTCTTCTTCTTCTTCCTGGCCGGCCTGATGGTGCCGCTGCAACTGGCCATCGTGCCGCTCTTCTTCCAGATGAAGGACCTGATGCTGCTCAACTCCCGGCTGGGGCTGCTGCTCGTGTACATCGCATTCGGGATGCCCTTCGCCATCTTCATCCTGGCGGGTTTCTTCAAATCGCTGCCGTCAGGACTTCACGAATCGGCACTCATGGACGGCGCGAGCGAAATGCGGGCCTTCTGGCACATCATGCTGCCGCTGGCCAAGCCCGCCCTGGTCACCGTCGGCATCTTCGCCTTCCTGGGCACGTGGAACGAGTTCTTCATGGCCTTCATGTTCCTGTCGGGCGAGAACGCGGAAAACCTGCGCACGCTTCCCCTCGGCCTGGCCAACATCACCATCGTCAGCCAGTACCGCAGCGACTGGGGCATGGCTTTCGCCGGACTGGTGCTCATGATGCTACCCACGATGGTGGTCTACGCCCTGCTCCAGCGCCAGGTGACCAAGGGCATCACGGTGGGAGCGCTCAAGGGGTGACCGGGAACTACTTTACGGTTTGGCGATCCACTCGGGGTCGGGCGTGATGCTCGATTCCGGCGGGGGACCTGTGTCGGTCCACTCTTCCTCGTTTTCCAGTAGAAAGCCCGGTTCGACCGACATGTCGTGATCGCAGATGATCTGGCAGGACAGACGTACCGCGCCGACAAGCCCTTTCTCGGAAAGCACTTCATGCTCGGCCGCGGTCATCGTGTCCGGCTCGCCCTCGGCGAACGTCACCCGGCAGGTCGTACACTTGGCGTTGCCGCCGCAGCGATGGCCGATATTCACCCCCGTCCCCTCGATCGCCAGCACAAGGCGCTGCCCCGAATCGACCTCGTTCTTCACTCCGTTTACGGTTAGTTTCGGCATGTCTCCACGCTCCTTTTCCAGTGTTTGAAAGTGTGGTATGTATCGATCTCTATACGAAAAGGTCGTTCAACCTCCTGAAACATAACCCAGCCGGTCCCGGGAATGTTCGATGTCCACCCACCGGTGCGGTCCGTCGGTCACGGCGTAGCACACCTCGTACACCGGGTTTTCCGTGGTCTCCAAGGCCAGTTCGATGATCCGCGTGATGTCCGCCTGGCTGCACCAAACCGATCTCAGGAAGGGCTCGGTGGCCTCGTTCTCCTTATTCACCCATCCGATGCGCAGACAGATGACGGAAAAGTCGTGGGCGTCATGATAGGTGCGGCAGATGCCCTCGCCCCAGATCTTGCTGGCCGAATAGGGTTCAGTGGGCCTGGGGGGATCGTTGACCCGGACGATCGGCATGGGATCAGGCAGATCGTCGAGACGACCTTTCAAAAGGGACACGTACGGCTCATCGAACTGGCCGTAGCCCCAGCTCGCCATGACGGAACTCGCATAGATAAGCCGCCTGATTCCCGCTTCCCTGCAGACTTCCAGCACGTTGTATGTTCCCCGAATGTTGCTATCCAGAATGGTCTCGAACGACGCGCCGGGATCGGGCACCGCGCCGAGATGGACCACCGCGTCCATGCCGGACAGGGCGCTGGCCACGGCGTCCCGGTCGGTCAGGTCCGCGATAGAAAACCGGTCGTCGGGGATCCGCATAAGCGCCTCGTCGTCGATACGGTCCGATGAAGCGGTACGCCTGCCGCTGCCATATACGTCGTATTCATCCTTCGCGCTCAGATGGCGATAGGTAAGATTTCCGATCAGTCCATAGGCTCCGGTTACGTGCACCTTCAGGGGTCTTCCATTACTCATTACTTCCTCCAGATAAACTTCCGTGAAACGGTGTATTGCCGCACTGCAGATTACGTTTATTGCCGGTTGCTCAAACCGTCTATTACCCGTAATGCCCAATTGCCTGGCTCACACCTCGTCCATGAAAGGATAGCGCCAGTCGGTCGGCGGGACCATGGTTTCCTTGATCGTCCGGGCGCTCATCCACCGCAACAGGTTCATCGGACTGCCCGCCTTGTCGTTCGTGCCCGACGCCCGCGCCCCGCCGAAGGGCTGCTGTCCTACGACGGCGCCCGTAGGTTTGTCGTTGACATAGAAGTTCCCGGCCGCGTTGCGGAGAAAATCAGATATGCGCACGATGGCAGCGCGGTCCCTGGCAAACACGGCACCGGTCAGGGCATAGGGAGAGGTGCCGTCGCACAGGGCAAGGGCCTCGTCCAACTGATCGTCGTCGTACACGTATATAGTCAACACGGGCCCGAAGATCTCTTCTTCCATGGACCTGAACCGCGGGTTCGACGTCACGATGGTCGTAGGTTCGACGTACCAGCCACGCTCCCGGTTGTAGCCACCACCGGTTATGATCTCGGCGTCATCCGCCGAACGGGCGTATTCGATGTATTCTGCAATGTTGTCGAAGGACGCCTCGTCGATCACGGCCGCCATGAAGTTGGTAAAGTCCTCCGGATCGCCCACCTTGATCCGCGAGACTTCCGCGGTGAACCGGTCGCTGAATGCCGGCCACAGGGAGCGGGGCACGTACATCCTGGAGGCCGCGGAACACTTCTGGCCCTGGTATTCGAAGGCGCCGCGAACCGCTGCCGCGACCAGGGCTTCCACGTCCGCAGAGGCATGGACGAAGATGAAATCCTTGCCGCCCGTTTCGCCCACGATACGGGGGTAGTGCTTCATGTGCTCCAGGTTTCCGGCCACGGTACGGTACATCCGCTGAAACGTGGACGTTGAACCAGTGAAATGGATGCCCGCGAGATCCGAGCTGTTCAGCACCGGATCGCCCACCTCGGCCCCGGACCCCGGGATGAAATTGATCACGCCGGGAGGCAGCCCGGCTTCCTGTAACAGACGCATGACGTACCAGGCCGAGTAGACGGCCGTGGATGCCGGTTTCCACAAGACCGAACAGCCGGTGAGGGCCGGCGCCGTCGGCAGGTTGCCGCCAATGGCGGTGAAATTGAAAGGGGTGACGGCGAAGACGAAGCCCTCGAGGGCCCGGTACTCCAGGCGGTTCCAGACACCCCTGGAGGAAGCCGGCTGGTCGCTCATCAGTTGCGCGAGGTAGAAGACGTTGAACCGCCAGAAGTCGATCAGTTCGCATGCTGCATCGATCTCGGCCTGGTATATTGTCTTGGACTGGCCCAGCATAGTTGCGGCATTGATCGTCTGGCGCCAGGGTCCGGCCAGCAGGTCGGCGGCCTTCATGATCACGGAAGCCCTTTGCTCCCAGGGCATTTCCGACCAGGCCGTACGGGCTTGCAGAGCCGCGTCGATGGCCATGCGGACCTCGTCCTCACCCGCCCTATGGTAGACGCCCAGGTCGAGGGCGTGGTCGTGAGGCGCGCGCAGGGGGGCGGTGCGGCCCGTCTTTACCTCCCGTCCGCCGATGATCAGCGGGATCTCGACAGGCGCGGACTTCAGCTCGCGGAGTTTCGCCTTGGCGGCTTCTCTCTCGGCCGACCCTGGCGCGTAGTCCAGGACCGGTTCGTTGTACGGTTGAGGCGGGTTGTAGCGTGCGTTGGCCATGACCCATATGTATCCGGCGCGAGACCGATGTGTCAACTGTTTTGTAGGTCAGCTCTACACCATTTTACCCTTGCCAGATCACACGTATAAATGAGATATTGGGGATAACAATCGATTCAGAAACGCGATTCAAACTAGCTAGGTTCGCGGCGGAACTAAACAGCGGCCGCCCGGGCCGGGGGTACGGTCATGAGCACCGATCAGGCTGACCAGGAACACGGTATAAAGGCAGTCAACCAGGAATTCACGCAGTACGACCAGGTGAAAAAGGAACAGACGTACAACCTGGCCGAAGGTGGGGCCGAGGAGGCGTTCGACGAGGAAACGCAGATCAAGACCTGCGACATGAGCCTGTTTTACCATGGCGGCCCCGAAGGCAGGGCGCAGTTCGCCCGGGAAATCGGCGAGGCCATGGAGGGCATCGGTTTCGTGATCCTCGAGAACCACGATATACCGGCCAGCCTGTATGTGGAGGCCGAGCGAAAGGTGGCCGAGTTCTTCACGGACACGCCTCTGGCAGACAAGATGAAATACGAAGCCGAGCGCTTCGGTTCGGTCAACCAGGGATACTTTCCCATCAAGCAGACCAGCCGGATGCATCCCGATCTCGTCGAAGGCTGGGTCTTCTGCCGGCGGGCTTTCAACCTCGGCGAAAACCCGGACTACAGCGAGACGGAATACTGGCCCGCCGCCGGGTACGAATCGTTCTTCCGGGGAGTCGTCCAGCATCACGAACGGCTGATCCTGCCACTCATGCAGAGCATCCTGACCTACCTCGGCTGCGATTCCACGCTTTACGACGACAAACTCACGCGGACGAATTTCGGTTTCCGGCTCAACTACTACCCGCCCATCACGAAAGAGGACGACGAGTCCGGCGCCGGGCGCATGCTGGGACACGAAGACGTAGACCTGTTCACCATCCTGCCGTCCCACGGGGTGGATGGCCTGCAGGTGCTGAACCGCGAGAATATGAAGTGGATCCGCCTCAATCCGCCCGAGGGAAGTATCATCATCAACACGGGCGACTACATGCAGCGGATCACCAACGATCGCCTCCCCTCCACCACGCACCGGGTCAGCAAGCCAATCGACGCCGGTCTCTTCAATTCGGCGCGCATCAGCATTCCCATGGCCGTATATGTCTGGGAAGAGGAGATGCTCGAGGTGCTGCCCAACACGGGCGAACTGAAGTACCAACCCATCTCCGCGGTCCAGTTCCACACCCGGACCACGAGCAAGTACTACGGCGACGATTACGCCGTGGACGATGATTGAGATGACGCCTTTGAGTTACGTTATAGAATAATGAGCTATGGGTTTGGTAATCTAACCGTTGGAGATAACTCAATGAACGCAACGCGTTTCCTGGTCTTTCTACTCTTGGCATCTACGTTCTTCAGCTGCAGCCTTATAAGTTCCATATCATCTGAGGGGGCGTATCTTGGTGTTGCGGATTACCCTTTAACACCGCCAGACAAGGTAAGGGTGATCGACGATTCTGAACTCAAGGGAATGAATTATACAAGGATTGCTCTCGTGGAGGCTACCGGCAAAGGACGGATGTCTTCTCGTGTGGCGCTTATCGATGAATTGAAGAGGAGAGCTGGTCTGATGGGAGCAAATGCCATTGTGATGCCTCACTTCGAACTAGACCGAGAAGGCGATCCGTTCGAATCCCGTGTAGTACAGGCAAGTACGCTGGCAGTTCGGTTGTTGGACGACTAAACGTGCTAGTACCTACTTGATTAAGTTAGAGTATTTATCTTCAAGTGTTCTCTGCCTGATTCGGGTTGCTTGCCATTGGAAGGGATGCGCATTCTTGTTGTAGGTTTCGATGAAGCGGTCCATAGCGTCTCTCAAGGCCCGTACCGATTTGAAGGTCCCGCCTCTCAGGGCCCCTTTCCAAAGGATGCTGAACCAGATTTCAATCTGGTTCATCCAGGAGGCGTGCGTAGGGGTATAATGCAAATGGACGTTGGGATGTCGAGGCAGCCATCGGTCGACCTTGGGGCTTGTGGGTGTTGAGGTTGTCCAGGATGACGTGTATCTCCTGATCGGGATACTCTGCTATGAGCCCGTTCATGAAGTTCAGGAATTGCCGTCTCCTGCGTCGTTTGTAGTGTCCGGTCCTGACCAGGCCCGTGGCGACGTCCAGCGCGGCGAACAACGTGGTGGTTCCGTTGCGCTTGTATTCATGGTTGAAGCCGGTAAGCGCCTTGCCGTTGGGCAGCTTGATCCAGCCCTGGGCCCTTTCCAGGGCCTGTATCGCGGGCTTCTCGTCCACGCACAGCACCAGGGCGTTTCTGGGAGGCTCCAGATACAAGCCCACGATGTCGGCGGCTTTGACGGCAAAGGCCGGGTCCGTGCTCACGCACCAGCTGTGACGTCTGCTCAGGCTGATGCCCTGCTTGCGCAGAACCTGCCAGACGTAGTCGACGCCGATGTTCAGCTTCTGCGCGATAAGCGGGCCGGACCAGGTCGCATAGCCCGCGGGAGGGGCTTCGTCGAGGCAGGAGAGTATGCCTCGAACGGTCGCCCCGCTGTAGCGGGCCGGCTTGCCGGAACGGGGCCGGTCCGCAAGACCGGAAAGACCCGCCTGGTGAAAGCGCCGGCGCCATTTGCTCACCGTGGCTTCGCGGGTGTTCAGCGTGCGGGCGATGTCCCGGCTGACCTGCCCGCGCCAGGCGGCCAATATGATACGGGCGCGGAACGCCATGCGGTGTTCCGTCGTGCCGGAACGGGTCCAGCCAAGCAGCGTCTGGTAATCTTCGTCGCTCAACTCGACCAGGGGCGCCATGCGGCTCATGGAGTCTCCTTGGCCTGGGATGAGTAAGGATGGGATCCGATGAGCACCAATATAATATATTACCCTTTATTTGTCAAGTAGGTACTAGATCCTTTATTCCAGAGAAGACAACTCGTGAAATGTCCCAATTGCGTGACTAAGAAAGCCAAGGTTTAAAAGGACGTATCCGCCGAAGGAAATTATCAAGCGTGATCGCGTATGCACTTTTTTCGGCTATGCATTTACCACATGGGAGACTTTGGGCAACCCATGGGAATCCAAGCAACTTCTCGATAAGATCGAGCGAAATTTGCAGCATCTCCGCGAAAACATCAGTTCTAACCCATAACTAATCATTCCGTTGAATGACTATTTGAGAGTACGCCCAGGACTACTAACGAGACCCTCATCCAGAAATGGAGTCCACATGACACCCCAGGAACGATACCTCTTCGACCTGCAGGGCTTCATCGAGGTACCTGACGCGCTTGACGCCGGGCAACTCGAAGTGCTGAACCGCGTCCTGGATGAAAAGATCGAAGGGGCGATGGAACCAGGCGCCACTACCCATCGATTCGGCTTTACCCTGCTCGACTGGGCACCGGCATACCGTGAACTGGTCGACAACCCGCGCATCGTACCCTACATGGAACAGATCGTCGGACCGCGTTTCCGGCTGGACCACGACTACGCCGATATCATCCGCAAGGGAGACGGCCCCATCGGTACGACGCTCCACGGTGGGGGCATTCCCTTCGACACGCTCTACTCCTACACCTGCATCAACGAGGAGATCCGGTGCGGTTTGACCGTGGTCGCCTACAACCTGAAGGACGTGAACCCGGGCGACGGCGGTTTCGGCTGCGTGCCGGGGAGTCATAAAAGCAATTTCCGGTTTCCCGATGAGTGGCGGAACCTCAAGTCCGACCAGCCCTTCATCCGGGCCGTGACCGGCAAGGAGGGTACCGCGGTCATCTTCACCGAGGCGCTGACCCACGGCACCATGCCCTGGCACGGCGACGAACGCCGCACCATCTTCTACAAGTATTCGCCCAACTCGGTTTCCTGGTACGCCGAGTACTACAACGCTGAACAGTACGATGACCTGACCGACCAGCAACGTAAGATCCTCGAAGCACCCAACGCGAGGTACCATGAGCGCGGTCGACGCAAGCCGGGTGTCAAAGCGGACTAGGCGGGCTGGTTTGACGCGGACAGCCAAGAGTCCGCAGGCTTCATCCACGTCGCCTCTGCCGTAGAAGAAACAAAGTGGTTAAAAAACAATTATATGAGAAGGCTCCCAGGGAGAGGGTACGCTCAAGGTACAAGCGATGCACTCACCTGAATTACGGGGAGCCTTTTGTATTTGGTAACGGCCACTCAGATCGGACAGATCCCAATCGCCTGTCTGCCGAGTTAAACCAGAACACCCCATCATGACCGTCATCACCGCGACCATCCGTCTTTCCCGCGAACTCCGCCAGGATTACGATCGAGAACTACAAGCGGCGGGCCAGTCCTCCTGGCCCTCGGCAGTAATCCTGGAATTGTCCGACTGGTTAAAAGACTTATGGACGACTTGGCTGTTCTCGGATCAAGTGGCAACGACACCAGACCGGCTTCTCTGGCCGGCCGAAGAACGGTTTATCTGGGAAGATATCATTCGCTCAGAGACCGAAAACCAGCTGCTGGACATACCCGCAACCGCCAAGGCGGCACTCAAATCCTGGGACTGCTATGTGACTGGAATCTACCTCTGGATGCAAAGGAGTGGAACGATTCCGCGGACTCCGCTGCCTTCCGGGCATGGACCCAGGAGTTCCTAAGGCGTTGTTGCGAGAACGGTTGGTTCTCGAACGCTGAACTTCCCTCTGTCGTTGCGGATCTCATCGAACGGGGAGATGTCACGATTCCCGAAGTTGTTGAACTCGCGGGGTTTCATGAGCTGACGCCTTCCCAGCAGCGCCTGACCGACGCCCTTACCGGACGTGGAGTGAAAGTCCAGCATCGCGAAATCCCTGACGGAGCCGGCGACGCCGCGCGCGTTGGCCTGGCCGACGCCAGTCGCGAAATCCGTGCTTCCGCCGAATGGGCGCGACGCATGCTGGAGAACGAGCCGGACGCCTCGGCCCCGACGTTCCAGATCGGCATCATCGTCCCTGAGATGGACCAACTTCGAAACGAGATCGATCGGGTTTTTGGAGAGGTGTTTCATCCCGCAACCGACTCCAACCGGACCTGGACCCGACGCGACTCTTCAACATCTCGCTCGGGCTGCCTTTAGACGAATATCCGATCATCAAAACGGCGTTCCTGACCCTGGGGACCGACCCTCTGAATGTCCCGGTCGAGCTTGCCAGCCGAATATTGCGATCTCCCTTTCTGCACGGTTCAGAGGAGGAGATGACAAACCGTGCCCTTCTGGACGTATCCCTGCGCTCGCTTGGAAGACCGGTAGTTTCGCTGACTGACATCAGCGTGTTGTCCCGTGATAACGATGCCGCGCTCTGGTGTCCCGTTCTCGTTTCCCTTTTCGGGACGTGGGTGGACAAGTACAGGAACCTGCAGGCCCCGCGAATGCCGAGCGACTGGGCTCCGGTCCTGTCAGGATTCCTTCAGGACATCGGGTGGCCCGGTGATCGAGTACTCGACAGTATCGAGTACCAGACCCTTGAAGTCTGGAATGAGCTGCTTTCGGAGCTGGCGAGACTGGATAGCGTTTCTGGACGCATTCCGCTCGACGCCGCGTTGGGCATTCTTGGCGACCTTGCTTCATCCAGGTTGTTCCAACCAGAGACAGCGCCAGCGCCGGTCCAGATACTTGGCGTGTTCGAAACCGCTGGCCTGCGATTCGACCGGCTTTGGATCATGGGAATGCACGACGGGGCGTGGCCTGCGGCTCCCGCCCCGATCCCTTCCTGCCGTTTCGCTTGCAGCGGCGTTTCGACATGCGCGGCTCGTCACCGGAACGGGAACTGGCGTTCACTAGGATGCTCACGGACCACCTCCTATCGAGTGCGCCAACCACCGTCGTCAGCTATCCCGAGCGGGAAGGCGATTCAGATCTCAGGGCCAGCCCGCTTTACAGATCTTTGCCGGTTACCTCGGCAGACGACCTGGGGCTTCTCCTTACACCCGGATACGTGGAACAACTACTAAGCTCTTCCATGATCGAAACACTGGAGGACCACAGTGGACCACCGATGGTGGATGCGGAGTTCAAGGGCGGAACCTTCCTGTTCATGCTTCAGGCCGCATGTCCATTCAAGGCCTTTGCAGAACTGCGTCTTGGAGCCACGTCGCCGGATGAGCCGGAACCCGGTTTGAGCGCCCTGGACAGAGGGCGTCTTGTCCACCGCATTCTCCAGCGGGTCTGGGAGCAGTTGCGGTCGAAGGAGGGGCTGCTGGCCGAAACCGAGGACGGGCTGGCTGACATCGTGCGCTTGCACGTCAGTTCCGAGATCCAACGGTTGTTAGGCGACCGGGTTCTGCGAAATCCCCGGTTTGCAGAAATCGAACAGACCCGGCTGGAACGTATAGTCTCAGAATGGTTGCTTCTTGAAACTCGGCGAAAGCCATTCACCGTACTCGATCAGGAAGAATGGCGCCGCGTAGCGGTGGGCGGTTTAGTGATAAGCATACGAGCCGACCGGATGGACCGCCTCGAAAATGGGGAAATCGTAATCCTCGACTATAAAACGGGGGAGTGCGGGACATCTGCCTGGTTCGGAACCCGTCCGGATGAACCGCAACTGCCCATCTATGCCGTTACCGCGGACGCTCCGGTCGCGGGCGTGGTATTCGCAAGCCTCAAGGCCGGGAAGGTCGTCTTTCAGGGATTGACCGAAACGGAGGATATCGTTCCTGGGGTAAAGGTACCTGAAGGCCAGCCGCCGCTAGCGAGTATTGTAGGAGCGTGGAGCGAGGTACTGGATCGACTGGGTCGTGACTTCAGATCGGGACGGGCCGCAGTCGATCCCAAGGACCGCGATCAGACCTGCAGATACTGCGCGTTGCCGTCACTGTGTCGAATAACCCAGGGCGTAGTTGAGTTGGAGGATGGCGATGGTTAATCCCGCATCGGACCAGGAGCAGCGTCTAAAGGCGCTCGACCACACCCGGTCTTACATCGTGCAGGCGCCCGCGGGATCCGGTAAGACCGAACTGCTCATCCAGCGATTCCTGACATTGCTCGCCCGGGTGGATCAGCCCGAAGCCGTTGTTGCCATTACCTTTACGCGGAAGGCGGCCGCTGAGATGCGCCATCGGATCATCGCCGCCCTTCAGCGCGCTGCCGGACCTCCACCAGCGGCAGACCATGAAAAGCACACATGGACACTCGCGAAGGACGCACTGGCCCGGAATAACAGGCTGAACTGGCGCCTGGCTGAACATCCCGCCCGTCTTCGAATTCAGACTATCGATTCGCTCTGCGCCTTGCTGGTAAGGCAGATGCCCTGGGTTTCGCGTATGGGGGCGGCGCTTCAACCGGTAGATGACGCCGGGTACCTTTATCGTCGGGCGGCCCGCCAGACGGTGGCCATGTTGGATTCCGAGGGGACGCCGGAGAATGTATCGCAGGCGTTGTCAAAACTGCTTTTCCCACCTGGACAACCAGGTCGGCAGGGTTGATCGGCTGATGAATACCATGCTTGCGACCCGTGACCAGTGGATGCGCCATATTGTGAAACAGACCGCGCCCGAGATACTGCGTCAAGAGCTGGAGACTACACTCACACAGGTTACCGAAACCGCGTTGAAACAGGTCGAGGAGGAGGTTTCCCATACATTCCAGGACCGAAACCGTTGAACTCGGCGAGTTTTGCGGGCTAGGAACCTTCGAGATGAAGACCGTGTGACTGCCATTGACGCCTGCTATGGTCTCCAAAAGTTTCCGGATGCCGCGGTCAAATCGCTGCCTGCCTGGCTCGGGATCGCGGATATGTTCATGACCTCGCAAGGATCAAGGCGCCAGCAACTTACAAAGAACCAGGGATTCCCGTCAACTCATGAAGGACGCGACGCCAAAGAACGACTCGGCAATATCAACCTGGACGAGTCTGTCACCTCCTACATTACACGAGTTGCGCATCACTGCCACCGCCGGGCTTCAATGATAAACAGTGGGAAATACTGGACGCTCTTATGCTCCTGCTGCCGGTGGCCGTCGATCAGCTTCGACAAGCGTTTCAGGCAGAAGGATGTGTCGATTTCACGGAGATTGCGATTGGAGCGCGAAATGCGCTGGGTCCCGGATGCAGCGCCTACCGACCTTGCCAATGCGCTTGACTGCCAGATCCAGCATCTCCTGATCGATGAGTTTCAGGATACGTCTCAAAGTCAGTACGATCTGCTCACCCGGCTCATACGGGACTGGCGGCCCGAAGATGGCCGGACGTTGTTCCTTGTCGGCGATCCGATGCAGTCGATCTACGGCTTTCGCGAGGCGGAGGTGGGGCTCTTTCTGCAGACCCGGAAAAACGGTATTTGCGCCATCCGGTTGATTCCTCTCACGCTGAAGGTGAATTTCCGCTCCTGTCCGGCAATCGTGGAATGGGTGAACAGCGCATTGAGCGAAGCGTTCCCGGACAACGAGGACATACTCACCGGCGCGGTGACTTACGAACCCGCAGTGGCTTTCAAAACCCCGACGATGCTGACAGCGCAGTCCGGATGCATCCCTACCTTGCGCTTGAGCGTGAGGCCGAAGCCGACCGGGTCGTCGAGATCATCGAGGAAACCCAGGCGAAGTGGCCGAACGAGACCATCGCCGTGCTGGTCCTGGCCCGAAATCATCTGTTCGGTCTCGTCTCCGCCCTTCGCAAAAAGGGGAAGAGATTCCGCGCCGTGGAGATTGACGCCCTGGGTGAACGTCCGGTGGTGCAGGACCTGATGGCGCTCACGCAAGCGCTGATGCATACGGGCAATCGGCTGGCCTGGTTGTCGATCCTTCGGGCTCCATGGTGCGGGCTGACGCTGAAGGATCTGGAAGCGCTGGTTGGCGGCGATGGGCTGACCGCCGTCTGGGACCTGCTTCAGGATGATAATATTCAGGAACGATTGTCTCCCGACGGCAGGACACGCGTCGGCCGTATGATTCCAATCCTCAGCGACGCCTTCGCCCGACGCGGCAGACTGCCACTCCGCCGGTTGGTGGAAGGTGTCTGGACCGAGTTGGGCGGTCCGGCATGCCTGGAGACCCGGACGGAACTCGAAGATGCTTCTGCCTACCTGGATCTCCTTGAACAGGAGCATGACGGCCTGGGTATCCCGAACGAGAAGAAGTTCGCCGAAGACGTCGCGCGGCTTTTCGCTCCTTCCGACGTTGAAGCCAGTGGAAACCTGCAGTTACTGACACTTTACAAGGCCAAGGGGCTGGAGTTCGACACGGTCATACTTCCGGGTATGGGCCGCCGTACGCGGTCAGACGAACAGCGATTGCTGATGTGGCGCGAATACACCGACGACGAGCGGACCCGTCTGTTGCTGGCACCGATTCCCGGGGTCGGCGAGGACACGGATCCGCTTTACAAGTATCTGCGAAGAGTTGAAGCGGAGAAGCGCGCCAATGAAAGCACCCGCCTGCTTTACGTGGCTACCACGCGGGCCCGGAAGTGTCTGCATCTGCTGGGACACACCCGCTTCGATGCCGAAGATGCGTCATTGAAAGCGCCTGATTCGCGTTCTCTGCTGGCAGAAATATGGAGCTCGGTCGTGCCGGAATTCATGACGGCGGCAGAGGCTGCGTCTAACGCCCGCAAAGAGAAACAGGCTCAATTAGAAAAAGACCGCGCAGAAAAAACCGGGGAAGATAACCCGGGCGCGGAAAAACTTCATGGCGTCCCACTCAGGCGCCTGTCTGCGGATTGGACGCCCTTGCCATTACCTGATGATATCGATCTGAAACCGCAAGTCCAACTGGCCGTGACCGAAGACGCCGAGAAACAACATCCGACCTTTGAATGGGTGAGCGAACTGCAGCGGCGAGTAGGTATCGTCGTACACGAGATGCTTCGGCGGATGCAGGCACCGGATCGCCTGGACTTCAGCGAAACAACCCTCCCGTACCGCGCTCAGGCGCGAGGGACTGGACGGTGAAAAACTCGACGAGGCGGTATTCAGGTCTTTATCCGCCCTCGAATACACCGTCGGCGACGACCGCGGCCGATGGATATTGTCACGGCACGAAAACGACGAAAGAGAGTTTGCGCTATCCTGCGGTAACGAATGGCAGGATTCATCGATACATCGTGGACAGGACTTTTGTGGACGGCGACAGACGCTGGATTATCGATTACAAAACGTCAGCCCATACCGGTGGGGATCTGGAAGGATTTCTTGATAATGAGCAAGAGCGATACCGCTCACAGCTCGAAAACTATGCCGGCGTGATTCAGTCCATGGATTCCCGGCCTGTTTCCCTCGGGCTGTATTTTCCGTTGCTTCAGGGATGGAGGGAGTGGCGGATTGGAGGGAGCGAGGGGTGATTCAGACAGGGTATGATCAGGTGCACTACTTGATGAACCTAGACTAAGTTTACGTCTGTCCAGGCCCACATGTGAGCCAGCTCACCGGATATGGCCGCAATGAATGATGTTTTTAGAACCCAGTCAGTGCACTTTACCAGGTTCTCGACTCATCTCGTGTTCTTGAAGATTTCAAACCTACGGGCCAGCCGGTCCCGGTCTGGGTGATCCCGGGTGCGGGAAGGGAGATGCAAACCCGATCCTTTAAGCTGTTTGAGCGCCTGGAGCATGGGACCATCTTCCTGGTCCAGCAGTCGGTCGGATACGTACATCTGGTAATTCGGGTCGATGCCGATCAGGTGAGCATCGAAGGCTGCGTGGTGGATCTTGGACAGGGATAGTCCATTGGGCACGACGGGTTGTCCCAGCACCTCGTCGCCATCGGCAATGATGTGGGCGGCGTCAAGCAGTTGCGTTTCCGGAAGACCGGTGATGGCACAACGGCCGCCGTAGGCATACAGAACGGCCTCACGGAACGTGGCTTGGTGGAGGCGTTCTTTTACCATGCGCAGTGCATACCGCCGCTCGATCGCGTTTTCAGGTGCCGCAAGTCCCTCCTGATAGGGGTCTCCGAAGGAAAGCGAGGACTTGAGGGCGAATCCATCCCATCCGGAGATGTAGGTGGGGATGATCGCCTGGTATCGGCCAGGCGACACGCCGAGAAAATAGATCACGGGAACCTGTTTCTTCCAGGCTTCCTTTAGCCACCGGTTATCCGCGGCTTCTGGGTCCTGTCCCATGAAGGCGTAGTCCACGGTTTCCTCACCGTCGAAGATCTGTCGATGGACCTGGCGCTGGTCGTCGTACCAGATCCTTCCACCTGGTTTGGGAAACACGGTCCTAATCGAAAGCAGATACCGCATCCGGCGAGGCTTGAAGATCCCCCTCTGCGGATTTACCAGGGGGATCCGTTCCCCCTCGAATACAAATCCCGGCGCCAGTTCCTTCTTGGTCAGGTGGCCGTGCGCGCCACTCAGTTGCCGCACGTGATCGAACGCGGCCATGCGCATCCTGGAATCGACATCGTCAAGGAACATCGTGCTCGATTACCCCCGGTAACAGTTCTCGTTGTGCCAGGTCAACTCCTCGGTGTTCGGCCGATCAACGACCTTCCGGGGCACGATGATCGGTTTCCCGTGCAAGGCGTAGTACACCCTGCCGTTCTCAAATTCCTCATGGACACGCCGGCTGACCTCGAAGTGCAGGTCGGGGGTAACCGTTACGTAGCCGGCGTCAAAAAGACCATGGATGTCGCGCCTTAGCAATAACCCGTTTTTTGCTTCGTGGAAACCTCCGTCGCTGTATGGACGGATATGGGCAGCATCCAACGCCGGCAGCGTCCGCTCGCGGGTAACCGCGCACCGACGTTCATAAATATCCGTTACAAGCACACGGAATGCCCCCTGACCCAAGCGCGGCTGGACCAGTTGCGGTTTTCCGTAACGAGCCTCTTCAGACGATATTTCGGTCGGTTCGGCCACCATGCCGGTCGACAACCGATGCCTTAAACGACTGTTGACCGTGTCCCACAACGCCCGTCCATCGGAATCACTGGTACTGAAGCTCTTCAGAGAAACGATATTAGGCGACCAAGTCGACGGGACCGTGATAAACTCGGATTCATCGAAGAAGAAGGGCTGTGTAAGAATTCGGCAACCAATCTCGAAATCGCTCTGCTCATTCGGGTCGACGTTTCGGTATCGCGAGATACGGGTGCGCATTTCATGCAGATCATGAGCGCCGTTCGCTTCGCCGAACGCTTGCCAGGCAAGAGAACTAGGCAGAACATTGGCATAAGCGAAGATGCCACCGCCAGCGATCACATTGTTAGGGGCATGCAGTTTGAATAGGAACAGTTCCCCGGGACGAAGTGCCTTAAAACTCCTGGGAGAAGGCGCCCAGAAGTTAACTTCATCCAGTAGCGGCATTCCCCGAAGGGTCTCGAACCAGTCCCCGTCGGTCACGGCAACGACCAGCCTGATGTCCATAGCGATAATTCCAGTTAGTCTTTGGAGTTGGTAGGATTCAGGCAGTACCGAACATCGAAAAACAGCAACCGGGCGTCCTCGGTAACCGAGCCTGCACATGTAAAATAAAATACATCAGCCATGGCGGGTCAAGTTTCGCCTGTGTAACCTTTAAAGGTTTTTCGAACTGGTACTTGAATCGAATTACGAAGATCTAAGGTTGAATTCTTGAAATACATAGACGGGAATTGTACATATGGGTTGTATGTCAAACCGAAGCTCGAATGAGAAAACAGGACAGCGACATCCTAATGAGTCCGGCAACTACGACCATATCAATTAATCGGTAATTCACAACCAATATCCTTCACTCACAAGGACTCCCCATGAATCCCATCGACATCGGCTCACGACGCGAGCTCTTCATAGACTCCTATCTCGTAGACACGCTGACGGACGCCGCGCTGCATCTCCACGAGCCCGTCCGGAAGGAGACGGTCTTCCGGGTACAGGAACCCCTGGAGAACGCCTGCACCGGCTGCTACAACCTGGTTCAGGCCGACGGGAAGATCCTGGTGTATTACCGCGGCTATCACCCCACGAGTAAACATGAGGATCTGCCCGAGGGTTGGGCGCAAACGCAGACGGCGAACCTGCTGGTCAGCGAAGACGGCATTCACTTCGAACGCCCCAGTCTTGGGTTGGTGGAAGCGGAGGGATCTGCGGACAACAATATCCTCATCCGGGGCTCCCAGGCGCATAACTTCTGCGTCTTCCTGGACGAGAACCCGTCCGCCCCACCTGAACAGCGCTTCAAGGCCGTTGGCGGAGAGGGTATGAACCGACTCTTTGGATTCGCGTCTGCCGATGGACTTAACTGGAAATCGTTGAGAGACGGTCCCCTCGACATCACGGGAGCTTTCGACTCGGTCAACGTGCCCCTGTGGGACGGGTACGCGGGCTGCTACCGCATCTTCAGCCGTTACTTCGAGTTGGATGAGGACGGAGAACGCATCCGGGCGATACAAAGTTGTACCTCTGACGACTTCATTCACTGGAACGATCCCGAACCCCATGTATACGGCGAGGGGATCCCGATCGAGCATTTCTATACCAACGCCACTATGCCCTGCCCGGGCGCGGAGCACATCTTTTTGTCGTTTCCCATGCGTTTCGTACCGGAGCGGACAAAGGACACGGAGGGCATGGACTATCCGGGCGAAGGGGTCTCTGACGCGATATTCATGACAAGCCGGGACGGCGTCCACTGGGACCGGACTTTCATGGATGCCTGGATACGGCCCGGCCTGGAACAACGGAACTGGGCGCACCGCAGCCAGACGCCTGCCGTGGGGTTGTTCCAGACCGCGACTGACGAATGGTCGATGTACGTCGCGGAACACTATGGCTGGGACACCAACGGCGTCCGACGGGTGACGGTCCGCCCACATGGATTTGCTTCGGTACGAGCGGGGTACGGCGGCGGCGAACTGGTCACCAAACCGCTGACATTTTCGGGGTCGACGCTATATATCAACTACGCTACCTCAGCCGTAGGCAGCGTGTCCGTGGAGATAATGGACGTGGAGGGCCGTTCTATTGAGGGTTTCGCCACGGAGGACATGGACCCGCTATTCGGCGACGATCTCGACGCACCGGTCGGCTGGAAGGGGTCCGGCGACCTGTCCCGCCTCAACGGTGTGCCTGTCCGCCTTCGATTCATCCTGAAGGACGCCGATCTTTACTCCATCCGGTTCGGAGATGCCTGAGAAGACCAGCAAGCTGGGAATTCCACCAGAACTCCTATGTCATCGGGAGCGCATCAAAAACCATCGAATACCGGGGACCGGCATCTACCGACTGACCAGACTTACCTTCTGCCTGATTTTCTTGTAAATCACGGGGGCTAGGGAGATGGAGGCAAGCAGGGCGAAGGCGATACCGAGATTGGACAGCGCCGAAGAGCGCAATGCGGTACGGGCGACTTCGTCCAGTTCGGCGCCGGCCATGTAGACCTGCATCAGCGACGCCGCGGTGTAAACGTAGATGAAACTGGCGGGGATGATGCCGATCATCGTCCCCAGTACGTAGTGCATCTTGCGAATGCCGGAGAGTCCGGCGGCGAAGTTCAGGAGATTGAACGGGATGATCGGAATGAGCCGGAGCTGCAGCATGCGCAGGAACCCCTTGTTGCGCAACTGATGGTCGATCCGGTCGATCGGACCCTTGATGTGACGGGAGATGAAATCGCGTCCAAGATACCGGGCCAGGCCGAAGGCCAGGTTGGCGCCTATGTTCGCCCCGACCAGCACGTAGAGCGTGCCATTCATGACGCCGAAGGTGAACCCGGCCACGAAGGTCATGACCACCATCGGCACGCCCACCGTGGTGAGGATAGCGTAGATGCCGATGAACACCAGGGGTGACCACCAGTATCCCTCGATGGAATCGAAAAACCCCTCCATCAATACGGGCTGGACATACTCGCCGAGCGGCGTGAAGCTATAGGTAAGAAAGCCGGAGAAGGCGATCGCGAGCAGGATTACCAGTTTGGCGACCGAACTTGTCCGGCTTGTTACCTTGTCGCTGTCTAACTGCGGCACAGTTCATACGTTTTCTTCATGAATTCATTCCGCTTGTTCGTTGATTCCCCAGTCATATTCCAGGTAGTCGACATCCACGTCCTTATCTCTTATCAGAGTGCGCGCCGCGTCATCCGGCACGTAGGGGGCTATGTAATTAAGTAATTCCCGCTGGTTCTTCCCGAAATCGTCCTTGTACCAGTCCATGATCGGTGACAGCCACACGGTCCGACTATCCGGATCGGCACGGAACTTACTGGGATCGGCGAAAAAGACAAGTGTATTCGCCTTCAGCTGCCGATCCAGCTCGCCAGCCGTGAACGCTTCGGTCATCAGCGGCGGACATCCTATGGAGGCGCACACGAGGGCGAAGTGAACCAGGGGCTGGTCCATCTTGCGCAGGATATCGTGCTCGATGTCGTCCAGCGAGTATTCCGTTCCGCGAATGTTGATCTTGTAGTCCTTCCAGATGCTGTACCCGAACAGGCTGACGTGATTCTTAATGCTGCTGGTGGGATAAAAGTGCAGCATGCCCCGTATGGTCAACGCGTTGTAAGTATTGATCCAGTACGCGAACACCTCGTTTCTGTCCTGAAGTCCATCGGGATCAATGCCTTTGATCATTTCCAGGTAACCGTCCAGCGTACCCAGGTCACGGGCTTTCCAGGTTCGGTAGTCGATCATGCCCCTGTCATCGACATACTTCTTTAACAATCCGTCAAAAACGGAATGATCCACCATGCCGCCTCCCTGCGGTTCGGCCGTTCCAGTAAAGATGATCACCGTCAGCGCCACGATCATCGCGATATTCAATCGTCTCCTCAGCATCTCTTTCGCCCCCTAATTTTCTTGCCATGAAGGTGGTTTCATGCTATCTTTCGTTGACTACCACAGGCTGTCTGTGGACCGGATATACCCTTCCAAGGCGGTTAAAAATCATGGAAACAAAATCACGCCTCAGCGTCACCTACATCCTCGCCGCGCTGCTAATCCTGGCCGGACTGATCGCCGCCATTCTGGGTGACAGAAATTCATCGGAAATGGCCGTTGTTTATACCTCTCAGGAGTCCGCATCTTCGAATGCCTTTTCGGTCGATCTGAATTTCGCCTTGAAGGACCTAGACGAGAACGAATTCACCATCGCCCAGTTCGAAGACCAGGTCCGGGTCATCAATTTCTGGGCCACCTGGTGTCCTCCGTGCCGCGACGAGATACCCGATTTTCAGGCATTCCATGAAAACTACGGCGACCAGGGTGTCAAGATCATCGGCATTGCCCTCGACGAGGAAGGCGCGGAAATCGTAGAGCCCTTCGTCGAGAAAATGAACATGACCTACCTTTCCCTCATCGACACCTCGCAGATGGCCGCCGCGAAGTTTGGCGGAGTCTACGGCATCCCGACCACCTTCATTATCGACCGGGACGGAATGGTCCAGAAGAAACACGTCGGCTTCATGTCCTACAAAAACCTGGAGACCGCCGTACTGCCCCTGCTGGCGCAGTAGGCCCATTCAGCCACGGCGCGGTTCAGCCACGGCGCGGGTCAACCCCGACGCGGTCCGATTTCACTGCGACACACCGTGCAGTCTCTCCAGGGTCTCCGCAAGTTTACGTCCCAATCCCTCCACGGCATCCTGCCGCTGCTCGTCCTTCAATCGGCCATCCCCGGTAAACGCCCCGTGGGCGCCCGGAAGGGCCACCTGGTCCGGCAGAACCATTACGTGAATATTGCTCAATATCGCGCGGACTTGCACCAGTCCGCGAAGACCGCCCAGCGCGCCCGGCGAGGCACTCATCAACGCGGCCGTCTTGTTCCGAAAGACCGCGAGCCTCTCCTCCCCCGGCGCGGGCCTCGACGCCCAGTCGATGGTGTTCTTGAGGAGCGGAGTGATAGAACTGTTGTATTCGGGCGCGGCGATCAGCAGGCCCTGGCTGGCCATCATCAGGGCCTTGAATCGCTCGGCATTTTTGGGAAGTCCTTCCCGCTCTTCCAGATCGCCGTCGTACAGTGGCATTGGAAAGTCGCGGAGGTCAAGCAGGTCGACCTCGGCCCCGGCTTCTTCCGCTCCACGGGCGGCGATGCCGACCAGTTTCCGATTGAACGATCCGGTCCGCGCGCTACCCGCAAAAGCCAGTATTCTGGGCTCATAGCCCATGTTCACTTCACTTCCTTAGCAGCCTTTTCAATCTTCTGTAATACCGCCCCGGATGTGTAACCCGGGCTGTCTGGAAAGTCGTCTTTCGACCCCTGAAAGTCAAGGGGTGTTTGCGTTACGATCGGGTCCACCCAGGAGGCGTTATCGGGGGCGTTGCCGTTGACCGAACTAGCTCCCCTAAAACGGTCGAATCACCCCTTCCGTGCAGGCCTTTCCGGCCTGCTGATCGATGGAGAAACACCTTGACTCGAAGGGTGGGTTTTACTATGGTTTCAACAACGTAAAGCCAACCTCCACTCATGGCCTTCCGACGCGCAGATGCGATCGGATTTTCCGTGGTATTCCCAAGCGGAATGCCGGTTTCCCCGGTCCGGCCGGATGCCGGCCAATCCAGTCCCGCCCATGCCCCGATCAACAGGTACCCTGACACCCGCCATGGCGCAATACGCCAGGATGAAGGATCAGCATAAGGATGCGATTCTCTTCTTCCGCATGGGGGATTTCTACGAGACCTTCGAAGACGACGCCCGGCTGGTTTCGCGCGTCCTGGGCATCACGCTGACCGCGCGGAACTCCGGCTCGGGCGGCGGGGAGAAGACACCGCTGGCCGGCGTACCTTACCATGCCGTTGAAAAGTACATCGCCGAACTCGTCGGGTCCGGGTACAAGGTGGCCGTCTGCGAACAGGTCGAGGACCCGAAGAAGGCGCGCGGCGTGGTCAAGCGGGACGTGGTGGAAGTCGTTACGCCGGGCACGACGATGCTTGCGCAGACCCTCGATCCCGTCGAGAACAACTACATGGTCGCCCTCGCTTTCGACGAGGATGTTTACGGCCTCGCATTTCTCGATCTGTCCACCGGAGAATTCCGGACAGCGGAGTTGAGCGAAGACGACCTGCTCAGCGAGCTGAACCGGCTCGATCCCGCCGAAGCGATCGTGTCCTACGACAGGGCGCAGCAGGCCGAGTCCCTCCTCGAACCCCGTTTCCCCGAGATTGCGATCAGCCGGCTGGAGGAGTGGGCCTTTTCATATGACCACGCGCATCAGACCCTGCTCGATCACTTCGAGGTATTGACCCTCAAGGGCTTCGGCTGCGACGAAATGGTTGCCGGCGTCTCTGCCGCGGGCGGCATGCTGTCCTATCTCCGGGAAACTCAGAAGAACCGCGTCGCCCACCTGAAGATGATGGCGCGATACGACGTCGCGGACTCGATGCTGATGGACACGGCGACCCAGCGCAACCTGGAGTTGATCTCCTCCCTGCGGGACGGCGGACGTGAAGGTACGCTTCTTTCGGTGATGGACCGGACCTACACGCCCATGGGCGCCCGATTCATGCGCCAGGCGATCACCCGGCCGCTCGTCTCCGTCGACTCCGTACTGGGCCGCCAGCATGCCGTGGGCGAACTCTACACGGACCACGACACACGGAATGCATTCGCCGAACTGTTGAAATCGATGGGGGACATGGAAAGGCTGGCCGCACGCGTCGGATCGGAGCGTGCTAATGCCCGCGACCTGATCGCGCTAAAGGGCGCCCTTCACGTGATTCCGGTCATCAAGGAGACGCTCGCAGCGCTCTCGACCGAGTTGTTGACCGGCCTCCGTGACGGGCTTCGCGAACTGAAACCCCTTGCGGAACAACTGGATCGGGCCATGGTGGACGATCCACCCCTCTCGCTGACGGAAGGCGGACTCATCCGCGCGGGATACAACAAGGACCTGGACGATCTGCGCGTGATCAGTTCGGGCGGGAAGCGCTGGATCGCCGAACTGCAGCAGAAGGAACGAGAGCGAACCGGAATACAGTCCCTCAAGGTCGATTACAACCGCGTCTTCGGTTACTACATCGAGGTCACGAAAGCGAACCTGCACCGGCTTGAGGGCGAGTACATCCGCAAACAGACCATGCGTAACGCGGAGCGGTTCATCACACCGGAACTGAAAGAGTACGAGGAGAAGATCCTGGGCGCCGAGGAAAAGATCGGCGAGCTGGAATACTCCCTTTTTCTCGAACTGAGGGAAGAGGTAGCCGCGAGCCTGGGCGAGATCCAGGACAATGCCCGGGCGATCGCGCAACTCGATTTCCTGACCGCGCTGGCCGAACTGGCCGTCCAGAACGACTACGTGGCCCCGGAAATAGATGACGGATCCGTCCTGGAAATCAACGATGGCCGCCACGCGGTGGTGGAGCAACTGCTGCAGGGCGAACCCTTCGTGCCCAACGATACGCTGCTCGACTCGCGGACGAAACAGATCGCCCTCATTACCGGCCCGAACATGGCTGGCAAGAGCACCTACCTGCGCCAGGTGGGCCTCATCGTCCTCATGGCCCAGGTCGGATCCTTCGTCCCCGCGCGGTCCGCGCGGATCGGCATCATGGACCGCATCTTCACCCGCGTTGGTGCCTCCGACAACCTGGCCCGGGGCGAGAGCACCTTTCTCGTCGAAATGAACGAAACTGCGAACATACTCAACAACGCGACCCCGAACAGCCTCGTCCTTCTTGACGAAATCGGCCGGGGCACGAGCACCTTCGACGGTTTGAGCATCGCCTGGGCGGTCACCGAATATCTCCATAACACGCCCGGCCGGGCCGCCAAGACCCTCTTCGCCACCCATTACCACGAACTGATCGAACTGGCCTCGAGCCTCGACCGCATCGCCAACTACAACGTGGCGATCCGCGAGCAGGACGAGCAGATAGTTTTCCTGCGCAAGGTGATGCCCGGCGGGAGCGACAGGAGTTACGGGATCCAGGTAGCGCGCATGGCCGGACTGCCGCGCAGCGTGATCGAACGGGCCCGGGTCATCCTGGCCAACCTGGAGGACGAGGATCTCGCGCCGGCTGGCCCGGGGGGCGCACCCGGCACGCCCCATCACGGAAAGCCCACGGCGGAAGGCGGCGAATACCAACTCAAGCTGTTCATGTCGGCGGACCATCCGGTCGTCGAGGACATCAAGGAACTCGACCTCGATCTCATGACCCCGGTCGAAGCCATGAACGCCCTCTACCGGCTTCAGCAGAAAGCCGGCGATCCTGACGAAAAATAGTGTTGTTCAGAGAGAAGCAGCCGTGTCCATCATTTCATCCGCCATGCTCGTCAACGCCTCCGGGGATATCCTCGTCAATCTCCGCGACGACGATCCCGCTATCATCTTCCCGAACCAGTGGAGCCTCATCGGGGGCCACGTCGAAGAGGGCGAGAACCCGGAACAGGGCCTGGTTCGCGAGGTGGAGGAGGAGATCGGCTACCGGGTGACGGAGTACCATCCCCTGGCGACCTTCTTCGACGACGCCGACGTACGGCACCTCTATCTCGTCCCGATCGACGTTCCCCTGTATGACCTGGTACTGGGCGAAGGCCAGGCCATCCGGTTTATCGATCCGACCCGGGCGCTAACCGATCTTGACCTATGCGTCACCGGCCGGCGATGCATCGAGGTCTATCTGCGCCACCTGGAATTCCAGGCGTACGTCCGCACGCGGGTGTGAGCGCGCTTTCCTCTTACGCCTTCCGCAATCCCCATGATTTTACCATGTAATAAATCACCGGAATGACCACGAGCGTGAGTATCGTGGAAGTTACCATGCCGCCGACCATGGGCGCGGCGATGCGCTGCATGACCTCTGAACCCGTGCCGGTCCCCCACATGATGGGCGTCAGTCCGGCCATGGTCGCCGCCACCGTCATCATCTTCGGACGCACGCGTTCCACGGCGCCGTGCATGACGACCTCGTAGAGATCCTGGCGGGTGTTCAACGCGCTACGGCTCACCCGTTCCTGGTGGGCCTGTTTGAGATAGAGCAGCATGACGACTCCCGTCTCCGCCGCCACGCCCGCCAGCGCAATGAATCCGACCCCCACCGCGATGCTGAAATCGTAGTCCAGCAGGTACATCAGCCACACGCCCCCCACCAGTGCGAACGGCAGCGACATCATGACGATCATGCTGTCCACGACGTTTCGGAAGTTCATATAGAGCAACAGGAGAATGATGGCCAGGGTGACGGGAATGACGATCTGAAGGCGACGCTGTGCCCGCTCCATGTACTCGTACTGGCCGCTCCAGACCATGCTGTACCCCACGGGCAACGAGACCCGTTCGGCGATGTGACGCCGGGCCGTGTCCACGTAGGCGCCGATGTCCGTATCCTTCAGATCCACGTAAACCCAGGCCGTGGGCCGGGCGTTCTCCGATTTGATGCTGGACGGTCCCTTGTGAATCCGTATTTCGGCTACCTGGCTGATGGGGATCTGCGCGCCCGAGGGCGTCGGGATCAGGACACGCCTCAAGTCCGAGACATCGTCGCGCAACTCCCTTGCGTAGCGGATGTTCACCGGGTAGCGCTCCAGGCCCTCGACCGTGTAGGTCACGTCCATGCCGCCCACCGCCGACATGATGATGTCCTGCACGTCGCCGACGGTCATCCCGTAGCGGCCCGCCTCGATGCGGTTGATTTCGAAATCGAGATAGTTGCCACCGAGTGTCTTTTCAGGGAAAACACTGAGCGTGCCTTCCAACTCACCGAGTTCCACCGCGACCTCCTGGGCCAGGTCCGCCAGAACGGCCAGGTCGTTCCCCATCAGCTTGACGCCCACAGGGGTACGGATGCCCGTGGACAGCATGTCGATCCGGGTGCGGATGGGCATGGTCCAGGCGTTGGTCAGGCCCGGAAACTGTATGGCGTCGTTGAGCGCTTCCACGAGACCTTCACGGGTCATGCCCGGCCGCCATGCGTCCTCGGGCTTGAGCATGATGGTAGTCTCGATCATGGAAAGGGGTGCGGGATCGGTCGCCGTGTCGGCCCGTCCCACCTTGCCGAAGACCTGTTCCACTTCCGGGAAGGACCGGATGATCTTGTCGGTCTGCTGCAGGAGCTGGCGGGCCTTGGTGATCGATATGCCGGGATCCGTGGTGGGCATGTAGAGCAGGTCGCCCTCGTAGAGGGGCGGCATGAACTCGGACCCGATCCGCTGCAGGGGATACCACGTGGCCGAAAGGACGATCACCGCCGCGGCGATGGTCAGCCACCGCAGGCGGATCGCCGTCCGGATCACGGGCCGGTACAGGAACACGAGCAGCCTGCTGAGCGGGTTCCTGCGTTCCGGCAGCAGGCGGCCCCGGACCAGGTATCCTGTCACCACTGGCACGAAGGTGATGGCCAGCAGGGCGGCCGCGGCCATCGTGTACGTCTTGGTAAAGGCCAGCGGCTTGAAGAGGCGGCCTTCCTGGGCCTGCAGGGCGAAGATAGGCGCGAAGGACAGCGTGATGATCAGCAGGGAGTAGAAGAGGGACGGTCCCACCTCCTTCGCGGCGTCGAGCACGATCTGCCAGTGGTCCTTCTTCCCACGGTCCCGCTCCATGTGTTTGTGGGTGTTCTCGATCATGACGATGGCGGCGTCTACCAGCGTGCCGATGGCGATGGCGATCCCGCCGAGGGACATGATATTGGCGTTGATCCCCTGCCAGGACATGATCAGGAAGGCGGCGAGCACGCTGATCGGCAAAGTGAGCATGACCACCAGGGCGGAGCGGAAATGAACCAGGAAGATGATACAGACCAGGGCGACGATGAGACTCTCTTCCAGCAATTTGTTCCGCAGGTTGTCGATGGCCCGTTCGATCAGGTTCGCCCGGTTGTAGGCCGTGATGATTTCCACGCCCTCCGGCAGGCCCGATTTGAGGGATTCCAGCTTCTCCTCGACGCTCCGAATGACCGCCATGGCGTTCTCGCCATACCGCATGACGATAATGCCGCCGACGATCTCCCCCTCGCCGTTCCATTCCGCCAGACCCCGCCGCAGTTCCGGTCCGATCGTGACCCGGGCGATCTGGTGAAGCAGGACGGGCGTGCCGTAACTGTCGACCCCCAGGGTGACGTTCTCCAGGTCTTCGACGGACTGGATGTACCCCAGCCCGCGGACCATGTATTCCGTTTCCGCCATTTCGACGACCCGTCCACCCACGTCGTTGTTGCTGCGCTGAATCGCCGTCTTGATCCGGTTGAGCGGAATGCCGTAGATCAGCAGCTTGTTGGGGTCGACCTCCACCTGGTACTGCTTGACGAATCCACCGATGCTGGCGACCTCGGAAACACCTTTGACCGAAGTCAGTTCGTACCGGAGGAACCAGTCCTGGATGGAGCGGAGTTCCGCCAGGTTGTGCCGGTTGCTGCGGAGCACGTACTCGTAGACCCATCCCACGCCCGTGGCGTCCGGGCCGAGAGATGGGTTCACGCCCGGCGGAAGGCGGTCGGTAACGTAGCTCAGGTACTCCAGCACGCGGCTTCGGGCCCAGTAGAGATCCGTACCGTCCTCGAAGATGATGTACACGAAACTCAACCCGAAGAAACTATAACCGCGGACCGTCTTCGCGTGGGGCACCGCGAGCATGGCGGTCGTCAGCGGATAGGTCACCTGGTCCTCCACCACCTGGGGCGCCTGGCCCGGATACTCGGTCAGGACGATCACCTGCACGTCCGAGAGGTCCGGAATGGCGTCCAGAGGGATCTCCGTCAGGGCCACGGTCCCGCCCACGATCAGAAGCAACGTGACCAGGATCACCAGGAACCGGTTCTTTACGGAGTATTCTATGATGCGTTGTAACATGTTGGGCCTCTTTATGTTCCGGACGGTATAGGCGGTCCGGTCAATGCATCATCCGGTGGTCGAGCATTTTCTGAATCGCATCCTGGAGCCTGCTTTCCGAATCGATCAGGAACTGGGCCGAGGTCACGACCTGTTCGCCCGCGCCGACGCCGCTCAGCGCCTGTACATAGCCGTCCCGCCCCTCCATGCCTAGGGTCACCTCGCGCGGTTCGAACTTCCCGCCTTCGAGGGCAACGAAGACCACGTTGCGTTCACCGCTTCGGATGACCGCGCCGCCCGGGATCACCAGCACGGGTCGTTCGCTGCGCGTGGACAGCCGGATGTTGGCGTACATCTGGGGTTTCAGTTCGAGGTCCCGGTTGGGGAACACGAGCCGGATCTTGATATCCCGCGTCGCACGGTCCAGGTAGGGATAGATGTAATCGATCGTGCCGCGATATACCTTCCCCGGGTTATAGGGCAGTTCCATCTCGGCCGTCAGGCCCGGACTCAGCCACGGGGCGTCCGCGTCGTACACGTGGGCGAAGGCCCAGATGCTTGAAAGATCGGCCATGCGGTACATGTCCATGCCGGGGGTGACACGCATGCCCAGTTCGGCCATCCGTTCGACGACGATGCCCTTCGAGGGAGCATAAATGGTCAGGGTCCGGGCGATCGTGCCCCTTACTTCCAGTTCCTGGATCTGTGCTTGGGTCACGTCCCAGTAGAGCAAACGGCGCCGTGAAGCGTCCAGCAGCGACTTCGCGCCCCTCTTTATGGTCTCGAACGAGCTGTCTTCCAGGTTCTTCTGGTGCTGGTACGCCAGGAGGAATTCCTCCTGCGCCGCGACCAGTTCCGGTGAGTAAATCTCCAGCATCGGATCACCCGCACGTACCTGCTGACCCGTCTCGTTCACGTACAGTTTTTCGATCCACCCGGCATACTTGACATTGATCCGGGAATACATTTCCTCGTTGTAGTCCAGGTGCCCGACAGTCCGTATGGACCGGGTCAATGGCCGTTCCTGGACGAGTGCGGTCTGAACGCCGATGTTTTGTATGGTGACCGGGTCGATTACGATGGAGGCGTTACGCGCGGAGTCCATGGACATGGCTGTGGTCTGTCCGGGTATGTCCTCCCGGGCGGCTTCGCCTTCCGTGTGGACGGCGTGTTCTGTGTCCGCGGCCTGGTCCTCCTCTTCAGACGTGCGTTTCACCGGCGTCAGGTTCATGCCGCAGATCGGACACTGGCCAGGCTCCTCGGTGATCACGTTCGGGTGCATACCGCACGTCCATAGTTGAACCTGTGCCGTTCCGTCGCGGCTACCCTCCGAAGTGGCCGTCGACTCAGGATCGCCACAACCTGCCACTATCGCCACCGGCGCAACAACCAGCAGCAGAATGAGCAATACCCGAAACGTCCGGCCGCGTATTCGTTTACCGATTCTCATGATTTACCTCCTGTGTCTGCGGGAGCGAACCCCCGGCGGATCGTTCCAGCAGACTGAGATACTTGCGGTAACGCGCCGTTTCCGCCACGTACCCGAGCCGGGTGCGCAACACCATGCGTTCCGCGTCGAGCAGGTCCAGAAAGTCCATCTGCCCCGTCTGATAGGCGGCCAGCGTTGCCAGCACGCTGTTTTCAGCCTGGGCGATGAGTCCCTGCTCGTAGACATCGAGGGCCTGGCCGGAATGGTGCAACCGACCGTAAGCTTCAGAGACTTCCGCCGCGACGGTATTCCGGATGTACTCCCTGTGATAGCGGCTCTCTTCCACCTGCGCCATGGCCTCCTGCACTTCGGCCCGGTTTCGTTTCCTGAACAGGGGCAGATTCACGTTCAACATGATCCCGAAGGCGTCTTTCCCCGCATCGGACGCAACGTTGCTCCCGATATTCGGGACGGTGATGTAAGATGCCTGCACCGTGAAATCCGGCCGGCTGGCGAGGCGGGCTAGCCGGACTCCCAGTTCGTTTCTGCGAATCCGGGCGTCGACCTCTTCCAGTTCCTGTCGGACGGCCAGCGCCTTGTTGACTACCAGGGATTCCGGCAGGGCGTATCTCGTCGTGTCTATGGCCGACACCTGTTCGAAAGGCGTATCGGACGGACGGCTCAGCACGGCATTGAGACGAGCCGCATGTGCGCTGCGCTCGCCCTCCAGCGTGATGCGCCGTTTCAGGATCTCCGACACTTCCACGTGTGACTTGAGTACGTCGGCCTGGGAACCACCCCCGGTGGCGTACTTCTCCTCCGCGGCGCTGGTGAAGGTCTCCAACAACACGGAATAATCGGCGAGGATGCGCAGGGATCGGTCCACCCGGTAGAGATCGAAGTAGACGGTCTTCACTTCGTGGGTGATATCGCGGGCGATCGATCGAATGCGGGCCGCTTCGACCGCCGTTTCCTCACCGGAAATGTCGCCACGCAGGCTCAGCTTTCCCGGATATGGGATCTTCTGACCCAAAGCAAGCACGTTTCTTTGTGGACCGACACGCGTTTCCGGCGAGGAAAGCCAGCGCGTGTACGAGATCGTCGGATCCGTGTAAGAATTGACCTGGGGCCGCCGTTGCTCTACCGCGGTCCGGCGATGACGCGCCGCCTGCAGGGCCGGATTGCGGTCCAGGGCCTCGGCGATCAGCGTTTCGAGACGCGTCGTCTGTGCCCGGGCCGGCTGGGAGAAGGCGAGTAACACGATCAGAACGCCCGCGTATCGTAGAAATACGGACATGGGCCTGTTCCTTGGTTTGATATGAATTGCTTGTTATTAACGAATACGGGATGGTGAACGGATGCGGCGGCTTCCGGCGGGATACTGCTCCACACGGATATCCTGCCAGGACACGTCGGGCGGCCGGGGCAACTAATTGACTGTCCGGATACACGATGCCCGTTACGCGTCGCAGGTACGGCTCACGACCCGGTGATGCTCAGTAGGATCAGATGGGTATTAAATGAGGTAGGTGCAGAAGAGTGCGCGCAAGGGGGGCGTTGACCGGCTGGTATCCATCTCGGGGGAAACCACTGAGAGATGAACGACCGGTTCGACCACATGAGGTCCCCGAAGTGGTGTCGTGAAGTCCGGCAGATCGGGTTGAACGAGGGCGTATGCAGGGAGCGCACCCGCCCGGGTTTCCTGGTACGGAGCCGGTTCAAGGCTACAGCAGGACATGACCAGTGTCCCCACGGTGCATGTTTCCGGCGTCTCGGCCGTCGAACAGCATGCATGCGCGCCACTGGCCGTCATCCCACCAGGTGGCATAGCACTTTCTGTCATGCACATGCCATCCACGGCAGCGACCGCCATGGGCGGAGACGACATCGCGACGAAGAGGATGAGGACGGTGAATCGCCTGATCATGAACGTATTCTCCGAGGGATCAAACACGTTTAACACGGTTAAACTACGCCATTCCTGTCGGATACGCAATCGAAAATGCGCAGTGCAAGGCCCAGTCAGGGTCCAGCTGGGCTACCTGAGCAGTTTACTTTTCCGAATCCGGTCCCCACCGTTTACCCCTGATTCGCTGGCGCCTGACGAGTTTGACTACCTCCTTTACCGAGAGGTCCGACTTGACCGTGGGAACATCCAACGGCGACGCTGGAGACAGTTCGGGGATGACGGCATATCTCCTACCATCCTTCCGGGTTATGACAACCTTTCCCGTCGATTCCGCTTCGTCTAGCACGCTCGACAGATTCTGCCTGGCTTCCGAATAGGTATAAACATCCATTGTGAAACTCCCTTAATCCACCAAACGAACCACGTCGATTCCAAGTGACTCCGCGGCGCGCCCCAGTGACCGGTCCAGGGTCAGCAGGGACGCATTATATCTGAGGGCGGTCTCCAGGAAGAATGCGTCGACCGCCACCCCCTTCAATCGGGACGCTATCGAAAGAACCTGGACCATGTCCACGTCCACGTAACGCAACGCTATCTGTTCGAGGATCTCCATCCCTCTCCGCGCTTCACCGGCATCAATGCCTTTCTGCCGTATCATGACGGAGAACGCATTGCATATCTCCCAGCGGATGAAACCCGGCGCGATGAGGACATGTCCCGACGCGGCTTCGGCGAGGACATCGCGTTCCGGACCAGGCATGACAGAAGCCATAATCGCCGATGTATCGATGACCATATTCATACGGATTCCTCCTTTTTCTTATTGTACAATTGTACATTCAATTGTCAAGTGAAAAGGCGTTTCGTCCGTATTTATGGGCCTCTCGAGGTTGTGTGCTGGTTCGCACACAGGACGCGCCGCTCGTCGCGACATGTCCATGTCATGGCAACTCTGGAAGTTTCTCAGGCAGTACTTCGGGTATGGATCAGGGACTGTCGGAGGGTATTCTTATGGTCACACCGGGGTGTGCCAATGGCTGTTCTTATGGTCATCAGTGAAGACGCTAAAGGTATTCTTGTGGTCACACTGGAAAATCCTAAGGGCTGTCCCGTGGTCGCTGCGGGGTGTTTTGAGGGTGTTTTGAGGGCGTTTACCGCGCCGGTCTGCAGCGGGAGCGCTACGATTGGCTGAGGACTAGAACACGATTCGGAGATTGATCTGGAAACACTATCCGGGGCTTCATCAGGAAGGATGGTTCAGCATGAAGTGCCGGGCGGCGCCGATGATGCCGGCGTCGTCACCGAGTCTCGCGGGAACAATCTCGAGGATGCTGGCGGACCATTTGTAAGCCCTACGGGCTACCTCGGTCCGTACGGGATCGAAGATCATGTCCCCCGCCTTGATCACACCGCCGCCGATGACGATCAGTTCGGGATTGAGGAGGTTGGTCAGGCTGGACACGGCGGTGCCCAGGAGGGTGGCGGACCGGTGCATGACGTCGTGCGCCAGTTCATCGCCTTGGGTGGCGGCCTTGGCAATCATCGCGGCGTCGATACGGTCCAGGTCGCCGCCGGCCAGTTCCATCAATACGCTCTTCCGGCCACTCACCACCAGTTCACGGGCCTGTCCGGCGATGGCCGTTGCCGAGGCGTAGGCTTCCAGGCAGCCCGGTGCGCCGCATCCACATATCCTGCCGTTCTCCACGACAGTCATATGGCCTATCTCGCCCCCCGCGCCATTGGATCCGCGCCAGACCTCGTTGTTCATGATGATCGCGCCGCCGACGCCCGTCCCAAGGGTGATGCATACGATATTTGCATATCCTGCGGCGCTTCCGACCCAGTGCTCACCAATGGCTGCCGCGTTTGCGTCGTTCTCGATCGTCACCGGGAGCCCCATCCGATCCCTGAGCATCGACCGGAGCGGCAGGTTTTCCCATTCCGGCACGTTCGGTGCGTAGACCACCGTGCCCGTGTCCTCGATGATCAAGCCCGGGGTACCCACGCCCACGCCGGCCACGCGGTCCCTTCCGCAGGAATCCATCGTCATCTCGACGCAGGCCACCAGACGGTCGATCACCTCGCTGGCGGTACGGCTGCCGGTTATCGTCTGCCAGGCCTGGTGGGATTTACAGCCGCCGTCATCTACGACGGCGCTGTTGACGTTCGTCCCCCCCAGGTCGACCCCTATGACCAGGTCTCGCTTCATCTCTTATTTCAGGTCCTCAGTTAGATCGGTGCCCGACATTGCCTCCGGCCTGGAAATGCCCATCATGGACAGCACGGTAGGCGCCACGTCCGCCAGTCTGCCATCGGCGCGCAACCCGGCCTTTTTCCGGCGCTCGTCCACGAGTATGAGCGGCACGGGATTCGTAGTGTGGGCGGTATGGGGCGTGAAGGTAACGGGATCCACCATCATCTCCGCGTTGCCGTGGTCCGCCGTGACGATGGCTCCACCACCTGCCGAACCGACCGCGTCCATCACCTCTCCCAGACACCGGTCTACGGTCTCCACCGCGGCGATCGCCGCCGGGAGCGAGCCGGTATGACCCACCATGTCCGGGTTGGCGAAATTTACCAGCACGAAATCGTAATCCCCACTTCGCAGTGCGTCGGAAACCCGCGCCGCGACCTCGGGCGCGCTCATTTCGGGCTTTTCGTCGTAGGTGGCGACGTCCCTCGGCGAGGGAATCAATATGCGGTCCTCGCCTTCGTAGGGCCGCTCAGCGCCGCCGTTGAAGAAATACGTAACGTGGGGATACTTTTCCGTTTCCGCCACGCGCAGTTGCCGCCGTCCGGCGAGGCTGATCGTCTCTCCCAGGATATGGCTCATACGTTCTGGGGGACGGAAGGCGCATGGGACATCGAACCGTTCGTCGTAGGGCGTCATGGTGGCGACGCACACATCCGGCGCCGTTCCCCGGTCGAATCCTTCAAAATCCTCCTCGATAAAGGCCCGAACGATCTGACGCCCCCGGTCCGCCCGGTAATTGAAGAAGATCACCGCGTCGCCGTCCGAGATCATGCTCGCCTGACCGACTTCCGTCTCCGTGATGACGGTAGGCGAAACGAATTCGTCTGTTTCACCCCGGTCGTAAGCCGCCTGGACGGCTTCCGCCGCGGATCCGGCCCGGTTTCCCTTTGCCTCGGTGAAGAGTTCGAAGGCCCTGCGCACCCGTTCCCACCGGTTGTCCCGATCCATGGCGTAGTATCGTCCGGTTACGGTCGCGATACGGCCCACGCCAAGTCGATCAATGGTCTCCTGCAGCGTCTGGAGACAAGCTGGCGCGCTCCGGGGCGGCGTATCGCGGCCGTCCACGATGGCATGCACCAGGACACGGTTCCCTAAAAACCCCTGGCGTGCGGCCAGTTCGAGTATCGCCAGGTAATGCCGTTCGGCGCTATGGACCAGTCCGTTCGATGTGAGCCCCAGCAGGTGTAACCTGCCGCCGGTTTCACGAAGCCGTGCCAGGATCCCGCTGAAAGCCTCGTTCTCGAAGAACATGCCGTTGTCGATGGCCTCGTTGATCCGGCTTACTTCCTGCCGCACCACCCGCCCGGCGCCCAGGTTGAGGTGGCCCACTTCCGAATTCCCCATGATCCCCGGCGGCAAACCGACGTCTTCACCCGATGCGCTCAGCATGGTGCGGGGATACGCCCGCCACAACCGGTCGAAGTGGGGAGTTTGCGCCAGCAGGACGGCGTTGGCATCGCTTCGTGGACCGATGCCCCAGCCGTCCAGAATAACAAGCGCAGTGGGAGATTTCATTTCGGTGGAAGCCCCTAAATGAAGAAAACGCGGATATCGCTCCGCGTTTTCTCCTGATCCAGTCATGTTATAATAAAGCGGGACGCGCGATATCTGCGCCCTGCCACCTTGCTCATTCTACGGGGATCCGCAGTCCTACCAGGAACTGTTGATTACCGCGCTGAATCCTGAACCGGATGGCCTGGCCGGCGTCGAACTGCCGGATGACGGTCGTAAATTCCTGTACGTTGGACACCGGGTCGCCGTTCACTTCCCGGATCAGGTCACCTCGGCGAAGCTCCTTGTCCTCCGCCACGCTGCCCGATCGCACCTGCGCGATAACCACGCCCGAACCCGATTCGTAAAAACGGGTCCATTCCCGGGTAATATCCATTACGTCGATCCCGATGTTGCTCGCGGGACTTTTCCTCGATTCCTCCCTTGACGCCGTACGGGTGGGATCTCCGTCGGTCAATTCGCCGAGTTCGATCGCGATCGTCAGGGGTACACCGTCCCGGACAACTTCGAGTTCCACTTCCGTGCCCGGCGCGATATTCGCGATCCGTTTGCGGAAATCATCCGTGTTTTTTACGTCATTGCCGTTAAGGGCGACGACCACGTCCTCGCGCTGGAGATCGGAATCGATCGCCGGTCCGTCATCCTCGACGTTGCTGATCAGCGCTCCCGCCTTGCTTTCCAAGCCCATCGACTCGGCCAGGACTTCATCGAGGTCTGATATTTGCACGCCAAGGTACCCACGGCTTATCCGTCCATCCTCGACCAGCCGGGTCATGATGTCACGCGCCATGTTGGCCGGCACGGCGAACCCGACGCCCTGGTATCCGCCCGTCCGGGAAGAGATGGCCGTGTTGATGCCCATGAGATTCCCTTCCAGGTCTACCAGTGCGCCGCCGCTGTTGCCGGGATTTATGGCGGCGTCCGTCTGGATGAAGTTCTCGTAGGAGTTTCCTCCAAGCACCCTTCTCCGACCCTTGGCGCTGACGATGCCCGCCGTGACCGTGTGTTCGAACCCGAAGGGATTGCCCACGGCCATGACCCATTCGCCCACGCGCAGTTTGTCCGAATCGCCGAAAGGCAGCACGGGAAGGTCATCGAAATCAACCTTGATGACGGCCAGGTCTGTCCGGGGATCCAATCCAACGACCTCGGCCTTCGCCTCGCGTTCGTCCGACAACTGGACCGTCAACTGGTCGGCGTTTTCCACCACGTGGTTGTTCGTCAGGATGTAGCCGTCTCCCGATACGATGACACCCGAACCCAGGCCACTGAATGGCCGGGGTTGGTTATTGCGAGGAGGCCCGCCGCCGAAAAAATCCTCGAAGGGGTTCCAGGGTCGCTGCGCCTGCGTCTGCCTGGCCGCGCGTTTGCTCGTAATCAGCACCACCGCAGGCTTCACCCTTTCGGCTATAGCGACGAAGGATTCACTGAATTCCTGCGGCGACCGCTGATCCGCGGCGACGACCGGCGTGATCGACCGGAATTCTTCCCGCTCGACGATGGACGCGTCCCAGTTGGAAATGAAAAGACCGCCGAGTACCATGCCCGTGATGAGCAACGCGGCACCGGTGAGGCCGCCGAACTTTCTTTTCTCCGTCATGCCTGATCTCCCTTTCTAGACGATCACAGTGCTATCTGATTCGAATATGCATAATACCGGGCGCGTGTCCCGGCGTCAATTGAGATTCACGCCCCGGGTAGATACGGTCACGCCGCCTTCGAGGCTTTCTACCCACGGCCCATCGGGTTCCGGCGCATCGACGGGTTCGTCCATGAGCGCCAGTTCAAGCACCTGGTCGATACCGTCGACAAGGCAGAAGCTGAGCTTCTCCTTGACGGCCGCGGGCACGTCGTCCAGGTCTTTCTCGTTTCGACGAGGCAGAATGATGGTCGTGATACCGGCGCGCATCGCCCCGAGCACCTTCTCCTTGATACCGCCGACCGGCATGACCTTGCCCCTGAGAGTAACCTCGCCCGTCATGGCGAGGTCGTTGCGGACCGGGCGCCTCGTGAGCAGCGAGGTCAGCACGGTCACGAGCGCCACGCCGGCAGAGGGTCCGTCCTTTGGAATAGCGCCCACGGGCAGATGGATGTGGATGTCGTGCTTGCCGAAGAAGGCTGGATCAATCTGCCATTCAGCGGCGTGGGACCGGACGTAAGTCAGTGCGGCCCGGGCGGATTCCTTCATCACGTCTCCCAGCTGGCCCGTCAGCGTCAGTCCTTTTCCACCGGGCATCTTGCTGGCCTCCACGAACATAATCTCGCCTCCGGCAGGCGTCCACGCCAGGCCGATCGCCACACCGGGTTCACCCGTGCGTTCCGCGGTCTCGGAGAAGTATTCCGGCGGCCCGAGGTACGGGTGCAGTTCCGCTTCAGAGACATGGAACGGCGGGGACTGCCCCTCGGCGACGGACCTGGCCGACTTGCGGGCGACCGTGCGGATTTTGCGTTCCAGGTTTCGCAGCCCGGCCTCCCGGGTATAGTCGGAAATGATCCGGCCGATCGCGCGATCATCGAAGATCACGTCTTCGGTGGAAAGTCCGTGCGTCTCCAGTTCCCGGGGTACGAGGTAGCGCCTGGCGATCTCGATCTTCTCCTCTTCCGTGTATCCCGACAGTTCGATAACCTCCATTCGGTCGCGAAGCGGTTCCGGTATGCCGGAGAGCATGTTGGCCGTGGTCACGAACATGACGTTGGAAAGATCGAAAGGCAGATCAATGTAGTGATCGGTAAAGGTATCGTTCTGCTCCGGGTCCAGCACCTCCAGCAGCGCCGAGGAAGGATCTCCCCGGAAATCGCGTCCGAGCTTGTCGATTTCGTCCAGCATGAAGACTGGATTGTTGGATCCCGCCTTACGAATGCTCTGGATGATGCGGCCAGGCAGCGCGCCGATGTAAGTCCGGCGGTGTCCCCTGATTTCCGCTTCGTCGTGGACGCCGCCCAGTGAAATGCGCACGAATTGGCGGCCGAGGGCGCGGGCGATCGACTTGCCCAGGGAGGTTTTACCTACCCCGGGTGGACCCACGAAGCACAGGATGGAGCCCTTCATGTCCGGCTTCAGGCTGCGTACGGCCAGGTGCTCAAGAATGCGGTCCTTGATCTTATCCAGGCCATAGTGGTCCTCGTCGAGGATTTGCCGGGCCCTTTCGATATCCACTTGATCTTCCGACGAAACGGACCACGGTAGTTCCGACAGCCATTCGAGATAGGACCGCAACGTCGAATACTCCGGAGAGATGGACGGAATGCGTTCCAAACGCTTGAGTTCCCGTTCCGCCTCCACCCGGGCTTCAGCCGGCATGCCGGCCTCTTCGATCTTACTGCGCAGGTCGGCCAGGTCTTCGCCCTGTACGTCGCCGTCTTCGCCGAGTTCCCGCTGAATGGCCTTCATCTGCTCACGGAGATAATACTCCCGCTGGGACTTCCCCATCTTGTCTTCGACCTGGGACTGGATGCGGCTGCCCGTCTCCGCCACTTCAATCTCCCGGGTGATCAGGAAGGTCAGTGCTTTCAGCCTTTCCTGGACGTCGCTCAGCTCAAGCAGGGTCTGCTGGTCTTCGAGGGAAAGTTTCAGGTTGAAGGCAATGAAATCGGCCATCTTGGAGGGCTGGTTCTCCAGGTTAAGCAAGGGTATCCGCAACTCTTCGGACATGGTCGGGACCAGTTCGATCAATCGCTGGAACTGCTCCACCAGGTTGTGGACCAGGGCCTTGCCCTCCATGGTCTCATCCTGCGGCTCAGCCTGAAGTTCCACCCGGATACGCATGACCGGCTCCGTCTCCAGCACCTCCAGCACCCTGGCGCGTGACACACCGTGGACGACCGCGTGGAGACTGTCCTCTGGCAGTTTCATCGTCTTGAAGATCCGGACCAGCGTACCGTGGGTGTAGAGATCATCGGGCGAAGGCTGGTCAGTTTCCGGGTCGCGCTGTGCCAGGATCAACACCATCTTGTCCTGCTGAAGCGCTTCGTCCAGCGCTTTGACGGAGCCCGGCCTGTCGGCTACCAGCGCCGCGGCCATGTGGGGATACACGACCATGTTGCGCACGGGCAGTACGGCAATGGACTCGATCACCGAGTTGTCCTTCAGGTCCATCTGAACTTCCTGGAGTGCCTTGACTTCGGCCATGATATACCTCGCTTTCCGTACCCTGGTTCCGGTCTTCGAAAGGGGGAACGGACGTTGTTCCGCGGCTCCATATTACATTATACGCACCAACCGGCCTATAGGCTCCAACTGGCCGAAAAGTCCTGTCGTCCTTTTAAATAACAGTGTGCAAACATCGTGCCACGTCGCTTTTCAACCTGGATTTTGCCATATTGACATGGAATTAAATGGTTATCTGTCAATATGGCATAGGATGGCAGGCATAAAGGTTCCGAGTACGCGTGTCGAGTTGTCGATTTCTGTTTTTCTTCTGCCGAGTATAGTGTTCTTACAACAGCCGCCGGCAGGCGCCTCCCATCCCGCAAAACAGGTTGACAATTCAGCGGGCGGGGTTACCATGACGGGAACGCATCGACCCGAAAGTACAATCGTAAAACGACCACTGATTTGAACGGGTTCAAGGTTACCGTAAGTGTGCGGTCTGTTACCTGCATCTTCGCGGAAAAACCCCAGTATCCATACGAGGAGCACCCATGAAGAGTCCTTACTACCGGATAGTGATCACAGCTATAGCATGCCTTTTTCTCGCCGGAACGATACTGGCGGGTTGCGGTGGCGGAGAGCAGGAACACGCCGAGGAACCGGCCGAAACCGAAATGCCTGATCTGAATACCGAGGCACGGCAGGAACATATGCAGGAGATCGCACGGATCTGTGAAGGTATTGCCATGGCGGTCGAGGAAGGGACCGTAGGAACCGTCAAGGCCGACGTGGAAAATCTCAAGGGCATCATGGAGAATGTAGCAACGATGCCGCCGAGGTACGATGCTTCGAGGTACGGATTCTATGCGTCTGACTTCCAGATTCGCGCGGAAACGCTGATCACTGCCGCGGAGACCGGTTCCGCAATCGAAGCCGACTCGGCGCTGCAGGCGCTGACCATTACCTGCGGCGTGTGCCATTACAACTGCAAGTTTCCGGCCGACCTGTAATCCCGGCAAGGAGGACCCATGATTCGCCTGATATTCGTTGCGCTGGCCTGCGTGGCGCTCGCAACCGCGGCCTGCAACCAGTCAGAACAGCCGGCACCACCCGAAGAGGAGCCCATACCCGTGAATCCGATGAATGAATTCGGCATGACGGCCAGCAACGTATTCCTGTACTACACCGACGTGGAGGCCGCGACAGATTTCTACACCCGGACCCTGGGCCTGGCCGTTGCCGCCGACTACGGGTTCGCGAAAATACTGAGAGTCGCACCGAGCTCCTTCATCACGCTCGTCGATGAGGAAATGGGTATGCACAGTGCCAGCGATCCCAAGACGGTCGCCATCGCGCTCCTCACGGACCAGTTGGACGAGTGGTGGAATTACATCAAGGACCGCGACATCGAGACCCGGTTCCCCTACAATCCGCAGGAAGGGCGTCCCCATCACGGTTTCGTCGCCATCGACCCCGAGGGCTACCTCCTGGAGTTCGAGCGGTTCAACGAGCACGCCGAAAACGAGATGCTGATCCCGGTGCTGAACGAGACCGAGACGGTATATCCTGTCGAAGGGGCGTCCGATGTACCTCCGGGGCTGGGTTTTAAGGCGACGGTGGTCTGGTTCTACTACAAGGACATGCCCGCGATACAGGCCTTCTACGAGAACGTGATGGGCTTTGACCTGATCGTGGACCAGGGGTGGACCAAGATCTACCGCATTTCGCCGTCAGGCTACATGGGCCTCGTAGACGAACAGCGCGGCATGCATAATTTTACGGAGAAAAAGGCCGTCACCATGTCGTTCTGGACAGAAAACATTGACTCCTGGTACGCATACGTCAGCGGCAACGACTCCTTTGAAATGCGTTCCGAGAAGGTCGAGGAAACCGACCGGTACCGCGCCTTCGTCGCCTACGATCCGGAAGGGTACTACCTCGAGTGGAACGTCTTCAAGGACGCGCCGGACAACGAGGCCCTCCACAGGATGCTTCGGGGCGAGGAATAGGACGAACTAGGAGTACTATGCCGATCATCAGAGCGTATGACGCCGAACGCGACCGCGACGCGATCATACGGGTCTGGCGCGAAGTGCACTGGATCACCAGCGACGTGCAGGCCAAGTGGGCGCCGCTGTTCTTCGAGAAGACGCGAACAGACGTAGCCGAGGTGAACGGCGAAGCGGAGTGCCAGGCCTCGTCGACCGACGGTACCTTCCGCTACCTGGACGAAGACCTGTCCATGTCAGCCATCGTCGGCGTAACGACCAGCCGGGTCGCCCGGAAACAGCGTCTTGCCCAGCGGGTTACGGCGCACCGCATCGCCCAGGACGCGGCCGACGGAGTGGAGATCTGCGTCCTGACGATGTTCGAACAGGGCTTCTACGACCTGATGGGTTTCGGCACGGGCCCCTACGGACATGCCGTCCGCTTCGATCCCTCGGACCTGGTGATTGACCGGCCTTTCCGCGTCCCCAGGCGTCTTTCTGCCGACGACTGGGAGATGGTCCATGCCGCCATGATGAACCGCAGGTTGACCCACGGTAACTGCCGGCTGAATGCCGCTCCCCTGATGCAAACCGAACTGAACCACGCGGAGAAATCCTTCGCGCTGGGGTACTGCGACGGGCCTGACGGTGAGTTGACGCACTTTTTCTGGGGAAGCGACCGTGAAGAACAAGGTCCGTGCTACATCTACCTGATCGCCTACCAGAACCACGACCAGTTCCTCGAACTGCTCGCGCTCATCAAGTCTCTCGGCGACCAGATTCGGTTGTTTCAAATAAAGGAACCATCGGATATCCAGTTGCAGGACCTGATCAAGCAGCCCTTCCGGGCCAGAATGGTATCCGAAAAAGGACCCTTCAACACGCTGATTCGAGGTGATGGATACTGGCAGGCCCGGATCTGCGACCTGCAAGCCTGCATGGCCAAGACCCACCTGGACGGCCCGACGGCCCGGTTCAACCTGACCCTGCACGACCCGATCGAGAAGTACCTGGATGACGACGCACCCTGGCATGGTGTAGGTGGTGACTACGTGATCACGCTGGGCCCGGAGTCCAAAGCTGAAAGCGGCACCGCCACGGGACTTCCGACGCTCGCCGCCTCTGTCGGAGCCTTCACCCGCCTCTGGCTCGGCGTCCGCCCCGCCACCGGACTGGCCGTCACCGACGACCTGGACGGACCCCCGGAACTACTTTCCGCGCTGGATCGCACTGTGCGTTTGCCTGTGCCCGCTGATTTAGGGTGGGAATTCTAGATTTCGGCAGGTTTTCCTACTGATACTTTAGCCGTATTCCCCGCCATCATTTGTTTATCCAGGGAAAGTTAAGCCTGACCCCACCTTACATACTTGTTAAAAAGTAAGGAGCATCTTGATGATGATAAAAATCACATCTGATCGACAGGTAACCTTACCGAAACGGGTTCTAGACACCCTCGGCGTGGGTCCCGGCGACCATATCAAAATCATCGAGGGGCAGGACGGGTTCATCCTGAAGCCAAGTCGAATTGATCACTCTCGACTGGGGACTTTGAAGGACAAACTACAGCGCGGGCACGGTACGTTTGATATCCATACATTCCGCGAGCAGCCATCTGATCCGTCACATAGGGGTTGAGACTTCTGTGCTCGTACGTTTAGTCGCCAAGGGTCTGGAAGTAGAATTCGAGTACTGCGTGAAGAAACTATGTACGCTGGCAGACGTGAAACGCCTTTAAGTAGTTTTGCCTACCCCCCTACCTCACCCGCACAGCCCTGTGGGTCATTCCATCCTGAAGAAAGAGGAAGTAGTCTACGTTCCCTCTCTCGTCCCGGACGAAAGTGATCCGGGCATCTTCAACTTCGAGATAGAAATCTCCTGACGATTCCAGGACCAGTTCGCTCCTCGGCTGGCCGGGCGGCTGGCCGTAGAGCTTGCCTTCGCTGTAGGTGATGTCCACGGTGTATTCGGGGGTAAACTCGTAGATACCGGCGCAAGCCTCGTAGTCGTAGTCGGCCATGCGCACGACCTTCTTCGGCGGTGGTGCGAGGGGGTTCTGGGCACTCAGCAGGTGAAACCCTATATCTTCGACGCTGACCGAGCTGTTGGACAGGACCACGACCCCTTTTCGCCAGTCCTTGAGGAAGGCGGCAAAGGCGTAAAACCCGTTGGTGCGGCCGGTGAGCCAGTGAATGTCCCGGTCCCGAGCATCCTTGCGTACCTTCCAGCCCAGCGCGGTCATGACGCTGTCTTCATCGGCCGGTTTCCTGGGCACGATGAGGTCGTCGAAGGATGCGTGGTAGCGGGTCGAATCGTCTTCGGTGAAGTCCTCCGGCAGAGCGTAGATGATGTTCATATTGGCCGATACCAGGGTCATCATGTCCAGGAGATTAGAACGTAACCCGGTGCCGCCCACGAGGGTCGTATCGGACCAGGAGGGCACGGGCCGGCGGGCGTCATCGTGCCCGGTCGCCATGTACGTCCGCATGGACAGCGTAGGCACGCCGGCCGTATTGGCCAGTTTAATGGGATCGCCGAGCAATTCCCGGATCAGCTCGTCATAGGATTCGCCGGCCGCCTGATCCAGTACGTGACCCAGGAGTCCCATGCCGAGATCGGAATACTCATAGCGGTCTTCCATTTCAAAGGGATCGTCTCCATCCTGGTCGTCGAAATCGAAGAAGGCCTCGAGCCAGTCATGCTGTGTGTTCGCATACCGTGCGAGGAATGCATACATCAATGGTGCTGAATACCCCTTCAACGGATTATCCGGATCGGCCGAAACCAGGTTGTCCGGCAGGCGGGGCAGGCCCGAGGTGTGGGTGGCGAGGTGTTCGATAAGGATAGGGCGTCCGGCAGGCGTGGTCGGCACGATCACCGTTTCCGGGAGGTAGGCGGACACCCGGTCGGTCATGTTCAAGTCGCCCCGCTGGACCATGAGGGACAACATGGCCGTCGTGTACAGGCTGCTTAACTGGCCGATCTCGAAGACCGTCATGGCGCTTACGCGCCGTATCGTGCCGCGGTTGAGCGTGCCGTAAGCATAGGCGTACCGGTTGATGCCCCGGATGATCCCTGCGACGATGCCCACCGACTGGCCGTATTCATCGACGCGCTCTCTTAGAACGCGCACGACGGGATCCTCTTCGACGGCCGCTTCCGTGCCAGGGCTTCCTGCAACCCCGGGGGTATTGCCCCTCGTGGCCTGCGCGCGCACCGGGGTGGACACGGCGAGCGAAAACAGGACGGCGAAACAACTCAGCCACGCGAGTAAAGGGTCCGTGTAAAAACGCATTCGGCTAACGCTTTCTTTGTGCGCTCAGTGCAAGGGAACCAGCACTTCGTTCGCGCTGTCCATCCGGACGGGTTTCGAGTAATGATAGACGTTGACGCCGTCGGCGACCGGCGTGGGCACCCGGACGATGAACTCCACCCAGTCCGGTGTATTGAACGCGGCATAGGCCAGTTCGATCCCTTCGATCATGTCTTCCGGGTCGCGGGACAGGTCCGGCAGCAGTACCGGGCCCGTATCCGGCTGGTATATCCAGTCCCGCTCGTTGGCATTGATCGTCTTGATCGGGTATTCCAGCACCGCTGTGAACCTGTCGTTCTCGATGGTCGTCCGTGCGTTCAGCGGGACGTTGTCGAGGACGGCCTCGACAATGGCTTTCGCCGTTTCCAATCTCCGGCCGTCGCCGCGGGACAGGTCGATCCGGACATCGTCGAAGGTCTCCTCGATCGAGATAACCTGCCGTTCAGGCTGCTCGCCCAGGGAAGGCGGATAGAGCGTCGCACCCCGGTTCGCCACTTCATAGGTCTTGATGGCCAGGAAGGTGTCCGACGAGAAGATCGGCTTGAAGTCCGCGCTGGGGATATGCCAGATATCCTTCTCCACACCGACCTGTTCGGTCTTGCAGCTCACCCCCAGGACATATTCTTCCTGGAAACCGCCGCCTTTCTCCATCACGATCAGGGTGGCTTCTATAGGTATGCGTGCGTTGTTGAGGGAATAGGGCACCTTCTGGGTAACTGTCTTCGGTGGTTTCTTTTCAGAATCCACGCGAAAAGTAAAGGTGGAACGCGCGAAATCGATGGCCTGCATGGGAACTCCTGTTAATAAACGGAACACGCTATGCCCGGGTTCCGCCTGCGTGTTGTGGTTTCAATCGTTTTCACCTGATCGCCGGCACGGGAACGAGGCTGAATCGGTATGCTTCACAAACCATGCGCCGGACTGTTGTGCCGTCCTGTTATGCCATCCAGTTTTTCCGACTTAATATAGTGTTTCATGTCGTCTTCCGGTATAGATTATGCAGGACAAACGCATCGATTCAAGGAGTAATCATGTCAAACGAACTGACCAGGACCTACCGCCCCTTCACGGACTCCCGCCCCTATACCCGCTGGTGGTGGTTTTACGACGACATCAGAGAGAAGGACATTCGAACGCAGTTGCAATGGGTTCGGGACCAGGGTTTCGGCGGTGTGGAGATCGCCTTCATGTACCCCCAGCCCGGCGCAGGAGAAGGCCCCCGCTGGTTGAGCGAGGCGTGGTCCAGCCTGGTCACCCGCACCAAGGAGGAGGCGGACCGGCTCGGGATCGGGTGCGACTTCACCTTCAGCACCTCCTGGCCCTTCGGCGGATCGATCGTTTCCGAGGACGACGCGGGACAGGTTTTCGAAGGACCGGCGTCCCAGCGGCTGGAGAAATCGTGGGAGTTGTCCTATTTCGGCCAGGGCCGGATCCTGAACCACCTGGACCCGGACGCGCTGGCCCGTTACGGCGAACACGTCGGCGGCGCGTTGAAACCGGCGCTGCGGGGTACCACGTCGGGGTTGTTTTCCGATTCGTGGGAAGTATTCCCTGAGGGACTCTGGAGCACGCACCTGGACCGGGTCTTCCGGGATCAATTCGGGTACGATCTGGAACCATTCAAGGCATGTATCGACGAACATCCCGATGTGCGGTATGATTACCGGAGGATCCTGTCGGACGCCGCGATCGACGGTTTCTTCAAACCCTACGCTGAGATCTGCCGCGAACTGGGCGCGGTGAGCCGCGTGCAGTGCCACGGCGCCACGACGGACCTGCTGGCCGCCTTCGCGCTCGTGGACGTACCTGAATCGGAGGCCCTGCTGTTTGAGACCTTCTACTCGGCCATACCCGGTTCGGCGGCGGCACTGGGCTCGCGGCCCGTCGTGACCTGCGAGACCTTCACCTGTATCTATGGCTATGAGCCATGGCCGGCGCCCTCACCCCATCACGGCGAGGAGAAGGTGGAGGACATGAAGCTCATGGCGGACGCGGTATTCGCCAACGGCGTCAATCACATCGTCTGGCACGGCATGCCCTACAACGCGCCGGGCGGGAACAACACCTTCTACGCGACCACGCATGTCGGTCCGGACAGCGGGTTCGTCGACCGGCTTCCGGCCTTCAACGCCTACATGACGGAGGCCGCTGAATTCGTCAAACTGGGCAGGACTTACACGAATGTTGCGGTGTACCTGCCGCTGGAAGACCACTGGATGCGCCACATGCTGCCCGAGGACCGGCGCGGACCGGCCGCAAACTACTACTGGGAACTGCAGACCGTTGAACGGCCCGCGGCATTGCTCGGCTATCATCCCCTGTGGATTACGACGCCTTTTCTGAAGGAAGCAATGGTGGTGGACGGACGCCTGAGATACGGCGATACCGACTTTTCCCTGCTGTTCGTGGACGTGGAATGGCTGGACGGCGATGCCCTGTCGGCGTTGCTTCGGCTGGCCCGGAAAGGCGCGCGCATCTGCCTCCCGCGCCGACCCGCCGCGCCCGGCCACCGCCCGCCCGCGGACTACGGGGATCGTCTGGCGGAACTGATGGGCCTGCCGACAGTCTCAGCTGATCCTCACGCGGCGCTGCAGCATCCTCCACTCGTAAGCGGCCGGGACGTGCCCGAATTCTGGTGCCGGCAGGTCGATGACGACTACCACGTCTTCTTCGCCCATCCCGATACGAAGCGCATCCGGTACCCCATGGCCTACGAGGGCTGGCGTTCCACCGGTCCGGTCGAGCGGGAGGTGACCATCCACGTCAACGGACGGGAACGGGCGGTGCGACTGGACTTCGAACCCGAAGACGCCATGCTGGTCAGGATATCCGCCTCGGGCGAAATGGATGTGAAACCGGGGCGTGTCGATGACTGACATGGTTCCGAACGCGGGCGACCTGACATCCGAAACGTTGAAAACTAACTACGGAGACTAGTCAATATGTACGATCCAAGATTCGGCGATCTGGCGAAGGTGCTCACCGGACATTCGACGAAGATACAACCCGGAGACCGGGTGCTCATCGAGGCGTTCGACGTGCCCGACGCTATGGTGATCTCGCTGATCCGGACGATCCGGGAAGCAGGCGGGGTGCCGCTGGTCTCCATCAAGCATCAGCGCGTCATGCGTGAACTGGTCCACGCTGGAGACAAGGACGCCATGGAGATTGCCGGAGCATGTGAATCCCATCGCATGAAGCAGGCACAGGCCTACATGGCGCTGCGCGGAAGCCAGAACGTGATGGAGATGTCGGACGTGCCGGGCGAGGCCATGCGGCTCTACGAACAGCGCTGGATGAAGCCGGTGCATTTCGATATCCGGGTGCCTGAAACCCGTTGGGTGGTGCTGCGCTGGCCGACGCCTTCCATGGCGCAGCAGGCCGGCATGAGCACCGAGGCTTTCGAGGACTTCTATTTCGACGTGTGTACCATGGATTACGGGAAGATGGAACGAGCACTCGCACCATTAAAGGAACGCATGGACCGCACCGACCGCGTCCGGCTTACCGGTCCGGGCACCGACCTGAGCTTCAGCATCCGGGAGATCCGTGCGGTCGGATGCTCGGGCGACCGCAACATTCCGGACGGCGAATGCTTTACCGCGCCCGTGCGTGATTCGGTCAACGGCGTTATCCAGTTCAACACGCCGACGTTGTACCACGGAATGACTTTCACGGACGTGCGGTTGAGATTTGAAGATGGGAGGATTGTCGAGGCGACGGGCAACAGGACGGACAAACTGAACGAGATCTTCGATACCGACGAGGGAGCCCGCTACATCGGCGAATTCGCCATCGGCTTCAACCCCTACATCACCTCGCCCATGCTGGACATCCTCTTCGACGAGAAGATCGCCGGTTCCTACCACTTCACGCCCGGACAGGCTTACGAGGAGGCCGACAACGGAAACCGGTCAGCCGTCCACTGGGACATGGTCATGATCCAGACGCCGGATTACGGCGGTGGGACCATCGAGTTCGATGGGGAAGTCGTTCGAAAGGACGGGAGATTCGTCGTTCCGGAGCTGGAGGATCTGAATCCGGAACGGTTGAAGTGACGTCACGGCCTGCTGCGGTTCCAGCCCGGTTATTTATCGTCCCACGACCAGGAAGTTGACCGCTTTGGATACGGTACGTCCGGCATTCTGGTCGTTTAACGAGACGGTGAGTACATATTCACCCGCCGGAAGTTCTTCTGAATCCAATGCCATGTATTCACCGGTCTCGGCCTCATATCCCTCGCTGGTAAATGAAAGCACCACCGTTTGCATGTCACGCTGCCGACGGGCCGACCAGGTTCGCGATTCGTTCCATTCCGCGGGTGTGATCTCGTAATTGACCTCGTACGCCGATTTGTTTTCCTCATCCAGACCCAGGTTATACACCTCATAGTAAACGTATACGGGTCGACCCCGGACATAGAGACGGCCCGGGTTGGGCGTGATGTTCAAACGCTTGCGTACAAAGGGTCCGGGCACACTTGAAGGCGCGATACCGTTAGACAACTTGAGGTCGCTGATGAGCAACTCCTCACCGCTGTAATCAGCCACGGTGAGGGGCTTTCGATACACTCCAATCCGTCGAGAGATTTCGTCGCGCACCTGAACCGCCAGCATAAACTGACCTGTAGGCGCTATGGCGCTGGCAGGAAGTGTATATACGGGGACCTGGATTTGCGACGCAATCATCTTGCGCTTCGGACGATCGAAGGGACCGAAACTGAATTCGTGGGTAAACACCGGGCTCATGGTCGAATCGCGCAGGGTAATCAGGTGATTCAGCGAGGTGCTTTCGCCTCTTCCGTCGGTTGCATCGCCGAACTGCCACACGGGAATGCTGTACGATATATCCAGTTCGGTGTTTCCGTTATCCGCTCGGAAGGTCACCGCGTCGATGGCGTATTCAAGAGGTTCCCCGCCGAGGTCGTGAAGGTATTCCTCGGGGGCTTCGGCGATCAGTTCCTCGGCGAGCCGCCGGGGGCTGAAGCGCTCCTGCCGGACCATCTCCTGCTGGGAGGTAAGCAGGGTTCCCCACGGGTATTCGAACCTGCCCCCGCCGAACTGGTCGACGAAGAACAGTTCCAGGCCATACCGGGCGTATACCCAGCTTTCGGTAGCGTATCCCGCACCCATCACCTTCCTTTCGCTCTGCAAGGCCAGGTCCGCGGATGATGCGACGATTCCGTCGGCCAGCACTCCGCCCACGGCGCTCAAATCTTCTTCGGATACCCCATCGGCCAGCACTCCGCCCACGGCGCCTATTTCTTCTTCGGATACCCCATCGGGCAGGACGATCGTCAAATAGCCTCGGTCAACACGCAATTGATAACCGAACTGGTTATTCTGCTCTCGGACCGCTTCCACTGCCGCATTGTCGAAAACTGTAGGCCTTTGATAGGCACTCCGATCTGCGATAAAGACGTCGCCGCGGCGGTTTTCCGGTTCACCGTAACGGACGTAAATCTCGCCGCGCCGGTCATAGGGGTGCTGTCCCTGTGAAAAATGGTACCGGGCATACATTACACGCCGGTAATGCTCTACGAGGCGTTCGTTCGTCACAGTGGCGGGATTCGAATCCCTGGCGTTCCAGAATGCATGCCAGCGCGCATCGCGTTCGTTTCCGCCGGCTTCCTTCCAGGACGTCAGTTCGTCGGGAGGAGCTACGTGCGCCAGATCCCGGTAAACTTTCTCTTCTTCAGGGTCAAGAAGGGAAATGTAAGTTTCAAAAACCCCATGCAGCACATCCGGTCGTGATTTTGAGTCTTCGGAAAGCGTGCTGAATTGCGTCAGCAGGGTCTGGACTATAGCTGAACCCGATTCTCCCAGGTCATCTCTGGTCCGTTCGAGTAACTCAACGGCCAGACCGTACCTTTCGGCAAGAAGGGCCAGATAGACGAAACGACTGAGTGCGTCGTAATGGTCGGTACTAACCTTGAATTGAGCGATGTAAGCCGCCATCGCCTTCTCGAATTCAGGCGACTCGGGCCGTTCGAAACAGCGGCCGATTTGAAAATATGCATCGGGATGGGCAGGATTCAATACCGCCGCTTTGAGGAAAAAGTTCCGGCCGTCCCGGTCGCCGCCCAGAATCCGGTCGGTCTTTCGCGGATTCATATGGGCGATTCCGAGATGGTACTGGATTTCCGGGTCGTCAGGCGATAGCCTGGCCGCCATGCGCAAGGCGTGACGCGCATCCAGTCTTCGGTATTTTATCTGCAAGTAGGACTTGCCCAGCCCTATGTAGCCGAACGCCCATTTCCTGTCCAGTTCGACCGTACGCTTGAACGAACTGACCGCCTTCCGGTATTCCTCCAATTCGTATTGCGCCATGCCGACCCAGTAGCGGGCGGGAGCGGATCCACCATCCACTTTTACCGCCTGTTGAAACAGCGCCAGCGCTTCCTGGAACCGCTCTTTTTCGAAAAGCGCTTTACCTTCTTCAAGTGAAGACGCACGGCTGTTTTCAGGGGCGGAATATGCTATTGGGGACTGTGCGATAAGCGGGCCCTGTAGAAGGTAAATTAGCAAGGCCATCACCAGCGGAAATCGGTATCGGATCATGATTCTAAACCAACCTGACGGGCTAGAGGCGATATAAAGGATGAGAAGCGGAGTGCCAATACCAGTATACTCAAAAACTACCGACGGACCACGTAGGCGTCAATCAAAAATAGGCGTCAATCAAAAGCCATTTACTCGCCCCTCAGGGTGTCCGCCGGATTGACCAGGGCGCTTCGGGAAGTCTGCAGACCAACGGTGAGCAGGGTGGTGGCCAGGACAACGAGACCCGATGCGAGGAAGGGCCAGACGCCGATATCGGCACGGTAGGCAAAGTCGGCCAGCCACTCGTTCATGAGCCACCAGGCCGCCGGCCAGGCCAGCACGTTCGCGATCAGGACCAGGTAGACGAACTGTTTCGACAGCAGGCTCACGATATCGGTTACTGCGGCGCCCATCACCTTGCGGATACCTACCTCCCGCGTGCGTCGGGCGACCTCCAGGGATACCAAACCGTACACGCCCAGGCAGGCGATCAACAGGGCGAACACCGCCGAATAGGTGAAGATCCGCGCCAGGTTGGTCTCTTCCACGTAGAAGCGGCCTATGTCGTCATCCAGGAAAAAATACTCAAAGAGCGATCCCGGCGCGACTTCCATCCAGGCCTCTCTCAACCGACCCAGCGTGGAGGGAAGGTCCCGCTCGCTGATGCGCACCAGGAAAAAACGGATCTGATCCCGTTCTTCCCCAAATACCACTGGATTGAGGGTGAGTATTACGGGTTCGATCTCGTGGTGCATGGACCGGTAATGGTAATCTTCCACCACGCCGATGACCGTGACGCCGTGCGGTAACGTGCGGCCAATTGGATCGTCCCATCCCATCGACCTGGCCGCGGCCTCGTTGATTATACACGACCCCGTTTCATCCGCCCCGAACTCCCTCGAAAAATCCCGTCCCGAGACCAGGTTCAGTTCGAGGGTCTTCACGTAGTCGTAGTCCACGGTATACATGAACGCCTCCAACCGGTTTCCGGCCTTGTCGGTGTACGCAGCCTGGGCCAGGCCCCGATTCGGACCGAAGGAGTTCGAAACACCGGTCACCTGGAGCACGCCCTCGTAGGGAAGCACCCGGTTTCTGAAAACATCCAGGCTGCCGGAACCCTGTTCTTTCTCAATCACGACGACGTTCTCGGCGTTGTATCCAAGGTCTCCCGTCAGTGCGAAATCCAGCTGCCGGGTCATAACGAGAATGGAGACGACCAGCGCCGCGGACAGCCCGAACTGCACGACCATGAGGCCCCGTATAAGCAGGTTCGGCCCGCCGACCTGGATCTGCCGCCGGAAGATGGCGACGGGATTGAACCGGGAAAGGACCAGGGACGGATAACTGCCGGATACGAAGGCAACCAGTAAGGTGAACCCCAGGAGTGCGGCCAGCGTGGACCCGCTCGAAAGGTAGTCGAGGACGAGCGACTTCCCCGACAGCGAATTGAAGACGGGCAGGAACAGATGGGCCAGGATCACCCCGAGCACGAGGGCAAAGCAGCTCAGCATCAGCGATTCGCCCAGGTGCTGCCCGGCGATCTGCGACCGCTGCGCGCCGAATACCTTCCGGAGGCCGACCTCCTTCGCCCGGGTCGAGGAGCGGCATATCGCCAGGTTCATGAAGTTGACGCACGCTATGAAAAGGACGAGCAGCGCCGTGCTGATCAGTATGTAAGACCGGTTCGGGTCGCTGGCGGTACCCAGGCCGCCCCCTACCTCCGGATCCAAGTGGGAGTCCGCGATCGCCTGGATTTTCAGGACCCTGGACATCTGTCCCGAGAAATGCGCGCCGGAGAAATCGGGGAGCTGTTCCCTGAGCGGGTCGGCCTGTTGAGAGTCCAATAATTCCACGTAGGTAGACGTGACGGAGTAATTCCAGCTGTCAATGGCGTTGGCGAGCCAGGCCGACATGCCCAGCGTCCGGTCGAAGGGGAGCATGAAATCGAATTTAATGCTGGAGTTGTCCGGGCTGTCCTCTGCCACGCCGGTCACGGTAAACGGCTCGTCCATGATCGTGAGCTGCCGGCCCAGTGCGCTTTCCCGGCCGAAGTACTTTTCCGCCACGGACCGACTGATCACAACCGCGTTGGGTTCGGCGAAAACCGTCTCGGGATCACCAGTGAGCAGCGGAAACGAAAACACCTGGAAGAACGAAGGATCGCAGGTGAGCAAACGATCCTCCCTGAACGTATCGTCCCCGACCCGGACGACCGATTCTCCGAACCTCCGAATCCTGACCGTTTCGACAACCCCGGGAAACTGGCGTTTCAGTGCCGGCGCGAGTGGAATCGGTGTGATCGCAGTGCGGAACGGCGTGCCGTCGAACCCCTGCCCGGAGACATTGACCCGGTAGATCCGATCCGCCTTCTCGTGGAAAGTATCGAAGGTCCACTCCTGGCGCACGAAGAGAAAGACGAGCAGGCTGCAGGCGATTCCGGTGGAGAGACCTACCGTGTTGATGAAGAAGTAGCCCTTGTTTCCGACCAGGTGCCGCAACGCGATGACTAGGTGGTTTTTCAGCATGGGAGCGTGTACTCCTGGGGATCAAGACTGCATGCTGGATTCACGTTCTACGGGGATTTCGTTCCGATGGAATGGACAAGGGGATCTGTGGTTTTGACCTGCAGATCCCCTGGAAGGTTGCAGACTATGGTATGGTAAAGTAATTCTCGCTGGCGCGAAATCTCCTCTCTCCGTCTATAGTCACGTCGCCTACCAGCCTGTAGTCGCCCGGGACATCGGCTTTGTAAGGACATACCTCAAAGATCTTTCTCGTGCCCGCAATATCCATCCATGGACTGTCCATGTCCGCTCTTCCCTGCCATATGGAGTAATGGACCGTGATGACTGCACCAAAAGCCTCATAGTTGTCCAACCCGGGGAAACAAGTCGACAAGGGAATCGCGCCCGCCCCCGGCACCTCGAACTCCAATATACCGGGGTATACCTTCACTCCGGGCCACAGAACGTATTCGATCTCGCAGAGGGTTATCCCCTGCGCATCCATGATTCCACTCAACCACATCTGGAACGCTGGGTTTTGCGGCACGCAGACTATGGTACCTTCCAGATTCAATGCCATGAGAGACAAGCCGAGGAAAGTATCGGGCAGCTTCCCAGTGAGGTCAGCGTTGTTCTGTAAGTACATCGCCTTGATGTTGGTTAAATTACCCAGTTCTTCCGGCAACTCTCCCTCCAGTTTATTGCTGGCAAGATTCAACATCTCAAGTTGTCCCAATTGACCCAATTCAGATGGAATATTGCCACTCAGGCCGTTGTCTTCGAGGTTCAACGAGGTCACACGCCCCTGAACGTCTGTCATGACGCCGTACCACGTACTTACGTGTTCATCACTTGACCAGTTATCCTGCATCATCCAGCTCATCCCATCCGTTGCATTGTATATGTCGATCAGCGCTTCCCGGTCCGGACTCGGCCCCATCACCGTAATGCTCACCATATCCGACAAGTCACCGGCCTGCGCCGTGATGTCCGTCATGCCGTTGCCCACTGCCGTCACCAATCCAGTCTCGTCCACGGTAACCACGGTTTCGTCGCTGCTCGACCAGTTGATGGCCGGCTCCTCGATGGTCTCTTCATTCGCGTCGCTTACCGATGCCAAGAGCTGTAACGTCTCACCAAATTCAGTCAGTGTTGTGGACTCCGGGTCAACCTCGATACCTATGCTGGCTGGAACCTGGGATACGGTAATGGTTGCGCTTCCCGTGACATCACCCGTTTGCGCCATAATGTCAGCCATGCCGTTACCCACTGCGGTCACCAATCCATCCTCATTCACGGTCGCCACCAACTCGTCGCCGCTCGACCACATCACGGTTTCATCCTGCATCGCGTTTTCGCGCTGATCCAGCACAACGGCCATTAACTGCACGGTCTGGCCAATCGCCTCAAGCGTCGCCGACTCAGGATCGATCGCAATGGTGGTGGGCACTGGCTCGGACACGGTTATGGTCGCACTTGCAGAAAGACTCCCCGACTGGGCCGTTATGTCCACCATACCGTTGCTCACCGCCGTCACCAGGCCGCCTTCGCTCACGGTCGCCACGGCTTCGTCGCCGCTCGACCACGTCACGGTCTGACCGGACATGACGTTGTTGCGCTGGTCCCTGACCGCGGCAGAGAGCTGAATCGTCGCCCCAATCGCTTCCAACGTATGGGACGAAGGCGTGATCGTGATCCGCGTCGGCACGGGCTCCGCAACGGTAATGGCCGCGTTCCCCGATGCGTTGCCCGAACGCGCCGTGATCTGCGCGGTGCCGTTGGCAACTGCCGTTACCAGACCCTGTGCACTGACCGTTGCCACCGCCGTATTCGCACTCGTCCACGTTACGGCCTGACCAGTCATTGGATTGTTGTTCTGGTCCCTCACCGTAGCCGTTAGCCGCACAGTCGCGCCAATTGCGGCCAGCGTATGCGACGACGGACTGATAGAAATGCTCGTCGCCACGGGAGTTGGGGGCGGGGTCGGTGGCGAGGGCGGCGTTGGGGTGGGCTTCGTAGGACTGCTACCACCACCGCAGCCTGCCATTGTCAGTATCGTCAAGGTCATGCAGGTTGTGATCACAGCGAACACGCGACTGTATCTTCTAATCACTTCGTTCTCCTTATCCGGTATAGAGAGAAATTTAGCGTTCGTTTATCCGTTTCGACCTAACTTAACTATTTGATATTTATAATGTTAAGTCTTTAATTCTTTCATACTTTCCGCTGCTGCTTCGAGGGTACGGTCGATATCGTCTTCGGTGTGGGCGAGGGACACGAAACCCGTTTCAAGGCGCGACGGTGCCAGGTAGACACCCCGGTCCAGCATGTTCCAGAAATACCGACCGTACCGTTCCGCGTTGGAGGTGGAAGCGGAATCGAAGTCCTTGACGACGCGATCAGTGAAGAACGTGCACATCATGGACCCGATACGTGTCAGGTTCGCGGGGACGCCGGCCCTGTCCGCCGCAGCGCGGAGGCCATTACCAAGCCGGGACGCCAGTTGCTCGAGCCGATCGTAGACGCCCGGCTCCTGCAGCTGCCGCACCGTTTCGTAACCAGCGGTCATGGCGAGCGGGTTACCCGATAGCGTTCCGGCCTGGTAGACCGCGCCGAGAGGCGCCACGGATTCCATGATTTCCCTGCGTCCGCCGTAAGCGCCGACGGGGAGGCCGCCCCCGATGATCTTACCGAGACAGGTCAAGTCCGCCGTGATGCCGAATCGCTCCTGCGCACCGCCGAATGCGATCCGGAACCCGGTGATGATCTCGTCAAATATCAGGACAATCCCTTGTTTTTCCGTCTCTTCCCTGATGGTTTCAAGGAAACCGGCTGCCGGTGGGATCATGCCCATGTTGCCCGCCACCGGTTCCACGATCACGCAGGCGATGTCACCGCCCCGCTCCGACAGGGTGCGGCGGACGGCCTCGATATCGTTGTACGGCAGGTTGATCGTCATCTTCGCCAGGTCCGCGGGCACGCCGGGGCTGTCGGGAATGCCGAAGGTCGCCGCGCCGGAACCGGCCTGTATGAGAAAACTGTCGCCGTGTCCGTGGTAACCCGCCTCGAACTTGACCGCCAGGTCGCGTCCGGTGTATCCCCGTGCCACGCGCAGGGCGCTCATGGTCGCTTCCGTCCCGGAGTTGACCATGCGGATCAGTTCAATGGACGGAAAGGCGGTCTTGACCAGTTCCGCCAGCCGGATCTCGGCTTCCGTGGGCGTGCCGAAGCTCGTACCCCGCTCGCAGGCCCTTTTCAGGGCTTCTACTACGGCCGGATTGCCGTGACCCAGGATCAGCGGTCCCCAGGAACCGAGGTAGTCGATATATTCGTTGCCGTCCACGTCATACACCTTCGAACCCGCGCCCCGGTCCATGAAGACGGGGTTGCCGCCGACCCGGCCGAAGTTGCGCACGGGACTGTTCACGCCGCCGGGCATCAGTCGTTGGGCCTGGTCGAAGAGGGTGCTGGAACGGGAACGGTTCATGGATTTGCTCCGCGGTGTATTCCTGTGGCGATTTTCCGCGACGGATATCGGGTGCCGCTTGCGAAGGCTGCGGCCGTCAGAGCCAACGCGCGGCCTCCCGGGCGAAATAGGTGAGGATCATGTCCGCGCCGGCCCGCTTCATGGCGGTCAGCGACTCCAGTACGATCCGCTCTTCATCGATCCAGCCCATCAGTCCCGCCGCCTTGATCATGGCGTATTCCCCGCTCACGTTGTAGGCGGCTACCGGCACTTCAAAGGTCGATTTTACCCGATGAATCACGTCGAGATAGGCCAGGGCCGGTTTGACCATGACTATATCGGCCCCTTCTTCGAGGTCCAGTTCCACTTCCCGGAGCGCTTCGTTGGTATTGGCCGGGTTCATCTGGTAGGATCGGCGGTCGCCGAACTGCGGTACCGAATCCGCGGCGTCGCGAAAGGGTCCGTAATACGCCGATGCGTACTTGGCGGAATAGGCCATGATCGGTATCTGGGTGAGGTGCACGTTGTCCAGGGCGTCTCGCACCGCACCCACGCGCCCGTCCATCATGTCCGATGGCGCGACCATGTCGGCGCCGGCGTTGGCCTGCGAGACCGCCGTCCTGGCGAGCAGGCTAAGCGTGGCGTCGTTGTCCACATCGCCTTCACGGATGACGCCGCAGTGCCCATGATCGGTGTACTCGCACAGGCACACGTCGCCGATGACGGTCAGGTCCGGCGTCGATTCCTTGATCGCGCGGATGGCCCGCTGCACGATGCCGTCATCCGCGTATGCGCCGGATCCGTAAGCGTCCTTGGTCTCCGGAATACCGAAGAGCATGACGGCCGGTATGCCCTGGTCCGCGACTTCTCGGCAGACCTCGACCCCCTGGTCTACCGACAACCGGTCCACGCCGGGCATCGAATCCACCGGGGAGCGAACACCTTCCCCCGGACAGATGAACATGGGATAAATCAGGTCGTCCACGGAGAGGCGCGTCTCGCCGACCATCCTGCGCAGGTTTTCGCTGCGTCGCAGCCGACGCAATCTGTGTGTGGGAAATGCCATGGGTCTTTCCTGCCCGCGGCGAGCTATCTATGCCAGACTTCAGGCCATCAGAGCGGACCGCAATTGGCGCATCCGTTATCGGAGAATCCGTTCAGGGCACTGCAGCGCTCGCACTGGAACAACACCTGGCCGTCCTTTAAAGAGCGGGACTTCATCCATCGTTGCGCCGGCTCCCGGTATTTCGAAAGCACGATGATTTTTGCGGCTTCGATCGTACTTATTCCCAGCACCATGCCTGCGTCCTGGTCGGCCAGAAACAACCGGCTTTCCACGCCCTGCTGCGCCAGGTGGCGCTGGAAGGCGTGCGCTTCCCGGTCTTCGGCCCGATAGAGGATTTCCTCCTCGGCCGGCTGCTCTTCGTCCAATTCGTGACTTTCGCAGTAAAACCGGCCCAACCGGCGTATCCCGCAGTCCTCGCATACGTGTTGTCCACAAACGACACAGCACCCGTGCGCCGCGGCGACCGGATGGGAAAAACAGCGCAATTCGTCTATGAATACCGTGCCGCACACCGGGCAGGCACGCGCGTCGCCCGGGACCTCTTCCTTGCACTCGTCGCAAACCCAGGTCGTTTCTTCATTGAGCCGGTCTACCAGGAGAGTGGCGCAGATCGGGCACTTCTGTACGCGCCGGGAGTATTCGCATTCGCACTCTGGACAAAAAGGCATAGGGAGCCTGTAAAATAAGAGGGTTTCCTGCCACGACGGTCACCGCGAGATCGCCCGCCGCGCAACGTTTTCCAGCGGTACTTACTTCCTGTTTATAGCGTGATCACAAGCCCAACGAATATACGTAAGGGCGTCTTTACAAGGCAATCGTTATTCAGTACGCTGCGCTCCCGTGTCCAGGCAGTGGCGCACTATCGCATCTACAAGCGCGGGAATAGACGCCTGGTCAGGTACGATTTCCACGGATAGACCCGCATCGGCGGCGATTCGGGCCGTGGCGGGGCCAATGCAGGCAATGAGGATGTCCCTGGTATACCGCGCTAATCGCTCCGGTCCCACGGCCGCGGCAAAAGCGGCAACGGCTGAAGAACTCGCGAATGCGGCCACGTGGATCTTCTGGTTTTCCAGCATGGACACGATCCCGGCGGGCAGGACCTCCTCCAGCTCCGTTCGGTAGGCCGTTACCGCGGTCACGCATGCGCCTGCGGCGGATAGTCCTTCGACTACGGCGGGACCCGCGATGTCCGCCGCGGGGAAAAGGATACGAGCGCCTTTCAAATCGCAGGCTGCGGACAGGGTCTCCACCAGTTTTTCGGCCCGGAACACATCGGGTCGATGGTCCGTTTCGACACCGTGTCTTTTTAACGCATCGGCAGTGGCCCGGCCCACAGCGGAGACACGAACACCGGCCAGCGATCGGGCATCCAGGTCTTTTTCGTAGAGCCGTTCAAAAAACGCTTCCACGGCATTTCCGCTCGAAAAGACCACGTGATCGAATTCGGAAAGGTTGGAAAGCGCGGCGTCCACCGCCGACCAGTCATCCGGCGCTTCGATCCGGATCAGCGGCGCTTCGACCGGTTCCGCGCCTGCGCGGACGAGGGCTTCGGACAGTTCACCGGCCTGGTCCCGGGCGCGCGTGACCAGCACCCGCGTACCGGAAAGCGGCTTCGATTCAAACCAGTCGGGTTGTTGCCTCAGCGAGACCACCTCCCCACGATGATGAGAACCGGAGGAGTGAAGTAAATCCTTCATCGGGTTTCCGCGGCCTGTGCCATCACGGCTTCAGCCAACTGACGGCCCAGGTCTGGTCCTTCTTCCGGGCTGCCCTGAAGGGCATGACGCACGATCCAGCTGCCGTCATCGGCGGCCAGCGCGGCGGCCAGTTCCAGTACGTTGTCCTGAATTCTTCCCCACGCGCCGACCGGGGTATGGCAACCACCTCCGATGCCGTGGAGGAACGCCCGCTCAGCCATCACCGCCTGCCTGGATGGAAGATGTTCGATACGCCGCATCGTTTCCAGGGTGCGAGGGTCGTCCTTCCGTGTTTCTATCGCGAGCGCCGCCTGGCCGACGGCCGGCATACATATGTCCGGGGACAGAGACTCGGAGATCCTGTCCGACCAATCCAGCCGTTGCAGCCCCGCCACGGCCAGCACGATGGCGTCCGGGCCGTCCTCGTCCTCAAGCCTGGTCAGACGCGTATCGATGTTTCCGCGTATGCCCGTGAAACGCAGATCCGGCCTGTAGTTTTGCAACTGGGCCCGCCGCCTGGGACTTCCCGTGGCGATGACGGCACCGCGTTGGAGACGGTCGAGTTTAGACCCGTCCCGGCTGATCAGGGCGTCGCGCGCATCCACTCTTTCCGGCACCGCGGCGATATGAAGGCCTTCGGGAAGCGACGTTGGGAGGTCCTTGAGACTATGTACGGCGGCGTCGATCTCCCCCGATACCAGGGCTCGTTCCAGTTCCTTGACGAAGACGCCCTCGCCGCCGAAAGTGTCCAGGGCGGCGTCCCGGGTCGTGTCGCCCTTTGTCTTCAGGATGCGCACCTCAACGGCCAGACCCTCGTGGACTGCCTCTATGTCCCTGGCCACCGAATGGGCCTGGACAAGGGCCAGCCGGCTGCCGCGGGTGCCTATGATGAGTGAAGAAGACATGGGAAGGGGGATGGACGTCCCGGTATGCAGGACCGCCGCGCTATTCGTTTCCGGCGCCGTTCTTATCGTTCCCGTGTTCGTCGAGACCGAATAGATGACGCAGGCTGTAGAGGTGGTAGTCTTTGTGCTCAGGATCGGAAGTTTTCCTGAGCTGGACCGTCGGTTGATGCAGCAACTTGTTTATGATGGCGCGGCTCATCTTGTCCACCGTATCCCTGTCCTTCTCGGAAAGATGGCCGAGTTGGGAGAGGGCCCGGTCGACTTCCTGGTGCCGCACGTCGTCCGCGAAATGACGGAGCTGGGTAATGGTCGGCGTAATGGCGAGATTCTGATACCAGGCGAGGAACCGGTCCACTTCGGTCTCGACGATCCCTTCCACTTTGCGCGCTTCCACCTTCCGCGACTCGGCGTTGTCGTCCACCACCGACTGCAGGTCGTCCATGTCGTAGAGGATGACATTGTAAAGGTCACGCACGCGCGGGTCGATGTCCCTCGGCGCCGCGATATCGATCAGGAAGATCGGCCGGTTCCGCCGGTCGTGCATGATATCCGCCATCTGGTCTCTGCCCAGTACCGGTTCGGTGGCGCCGGTGGAACTGATGACGATATCGACGTCGGAGATCATCTGTAGTCCGTCATGCAGGGAAACGGCGATACCATCGAAACGGTGGGCCAGGTCGGCGGCCCGATCGTAGGTCCTGTTGGCGACGATGAGCCTTTTCACACCCTGGTCGACCAGGTACTCCGCGGTCCGTTCGCCGGTCTCTCCCGCGCCGATCAACATGGCCGTATGCTGCCGCAGGTCTTTGAAGATCTTCCGCGCGAGTTCGACCGCCACGGAACTGACGGACACGGAGCCTACTCCGATTTCCGTCGTATCCCGCACCTGCTTGCCCACGGCCAGCGCCTTTTCGAACAGCCGGTTGAGGACCACGCCCGTGGTCTTCGTGTTCAGCGACTGCAAGTACGCTTCCCTGACCTGGCCGAGGATCTGCTGTTCGCCGACGACCAGAGAATCCAGGCTGGAGACGACCCGGAACAGGTGCCGGATGGCCTCTTCGTCCTTCCGGTGATAGAGGTAGGGGGACAGTACGCCTTCATCCAGGCCGTGGATCTCATGGAACCACGCCTCGATGGGCCTGGGGTCGGTATGTTCCTCGTCGGTCGTCGCGTACATCTCGCTGCGATTGCACGTAGACAGCAGCACCGCTTCGAGGATGCCGCTCGAAGACTTCACGAAGGAGAGGGCTTTCTCCTGCAGCGTCTTCGTCAGCACCGCCTGGTCGCGCACATCGATGGGCGCGGTATGGTGGCTCAGTCCGACGAGTGTAAGATGCATGACTCCACCCTCTACCTTCTGTCGCCATTATCAGTCGAAGATATGCAAATTGGTCCAGAGCCCGGCGCCGAGATAGGCCAGCAGCACGGACGCGAACCCGGCCATCGAGATGATCGCCGCCCGTTCGCCCTGCCAGCCGGCGGTATATCGAGTAATCAACTGGGAAGTGTAGATGACCCAGGTCAGCATCACGCACAGCACCTTCGGATCCATCAGCCAGGGTGTGATCGAGTCCCACGCTGCCGTCGCCCACCAGATGCCCGTGGCGATACCCGCGGACAGAAACACCCATCCGATGAGCGTCGCCTTGAGGTTCATCTCGTCCAGCATGCCCAGCGCGGGCAGTCGCGAGAACACCAGGCCCACGCGGCGATGGTGGATGTAGTACATCTGCATGACGTACAGCAGTCCCGTGATGAAGGAAAAGGAAAACGCCGCGTACGCCAGGAAGCTGGCCGTTACATGGAAATTGAACCACGGACTCTGCAGGAGGGGCGGCAGCGGATCGACCGGGCTCATGAACGCCGTGGAGGCGGCCTGGGCCGCCAGGACAAGGGGCAGGACGAACACGCCCAGCGACCGGTCGCTGAAACGACGCTCCAGGAACAGGTAGACCACGGCGATGAGCCAGGCGAAGAAGCTCATCGACTCGTGCAGGCCCACGAAGGGCGCGTGGCTGGATTCGACGGCGCGGGCGAGCAGAAAGGCGCTGTGGCAGGCCAGTGCCAGTACCAGGCACAGGCTGGCGTAGAATCCGGACCTGGGCTGTCTCGTCCAGAAATGACGAAAATAGATCACCGTGGCGACCGCGTAACCCGCCAGGATCATTCCATGCAGAATATAGATACCCATGTGAATCGGCCCGGTCGTTAAACTGCGTTAATAAATCAAGCCAGACAAGATACCGTAAGATACCGTCATATCATGTATTTATCAAGTCCAAAGGGGTGCGTGAAACATCCGTGATGAGACGATCTTGCGATTGAATCGGATCTAAACGCATGGATTCCATCGCGCCCGCGCCGGCTGCTCAGTCCGCGTTTTTGAGCTGTGCCATGATATCCATTTCCACCCGACGGCTCCACGCCTCCATCACCCGTCCGAACAGCGGGCCAGGCTTGCCGTCGCCGATGGGTGTACTGTTGATGCGCGTACAAGGCGCCAGGCAATACGGCGTGCTGGTCAGCCAGGCCTCGTCGGCATTGACCGCGTCGTAGGGCTGCAGTTCTTTCTCCACCCAGCCCAGTCCCACCTCGGGCGCCATTTCCCGAAGCGTCACCAGGCTGACCCCTTCCAGGATATTGCGGCTGGTGGGCGTATAGATCGTATCGTTTTCCACCACGACGAAGTTCGCCCCCGAGCACTCCGTGAGGTTGCCGTCCAAATCGAGCAGCAGCGAGGTGGCGGCGGGATCGACGGCCTGCGTCTGCTTATCCGCCATCCAGTAGTGCAGACGCGAGCGGTTCTTGGTCTTGGGGTCGACGCACTGGGGCGGAACGTGGCGGATGGAGGGTGTAACCACGTGGACGCCCTGCTCGAAATAGGGCCGCCACACGGCAAAGGGCAGCGGAAAGGAGTGGATGCACAACGTTGGCGTCAGGCGCGCCGGTTTTCCGGCACTGCCCGCATAGATCTGGTTTTCGCCCGGCGTGACAAAGTGGACGACGCCCAGGTCCTGCTCCGGGCCGATCAGCTTGCTATTGGTCTCGATCAGGGTTCGCGTGCATTCGACCAGCCCCTCGTGATCCAGGGCCAGCTCTATACCGGCGTATTTGCACGACCTCAAAAGCCTCCGTGCGTGCTCCTCCAGGCGGAACGGCTCATGCCTGAACGTGCGGGTCATTTCGGTAAGGGTGGCCCCAAGGATGATCCCCAGATCGAAGATATTGAGATGTGCTTGGGAGGCGGGGACGAATCCATCGTTGAGATAGACGACCGGTTCATTCATAGCGCGTTATTCTCCTGTGTGGTCGAAACGGTGTAGGCAGTGCATCCGGCGCATGGCGGCTAAACGTCGAATTGAGGTTAAACGGACTGACGGTCTTGCACGCGCATGGCGCGGCTGTCGTAATCGCGGTACAATCTACACCATTTGGCCGCGAAGCGGGAAAGTAAATGCAAAATGCCTCGTTCCTGCCACAAATCGTTCAAGCGCTGGCCGGTGCCTGCGACAAAATCGACCGCCTCTACCACGGAAAAGTCGCCCGCCTCTACGAAGTGGATTTCTTCGCGGCATGGCATTGTCGCGGATGTGCTGTCTTGGATCCCTACGAGTAGTGAAACAGTCCTTTCTCTTTTTCTGACGAAGTATTACGTATAAAGTGATTCATGGCTATTGCCCGAGAAGCTGGAATCGCCATTAAGTTGCACGTATGATATGATCCAGGTATCACATGGTGTCCTCGCAGGGTGCGTGATGAGCAGAATAACTCAGCTATCCGGTTCACTGGACAAATTGGTCAGGTTTCTGGCCTATCACGCGCCGAGGCCATTCAGGGATTTCATTTTACCTTCGTATCCCTATGCGATAAACCCCGCCATGCTGACCTTCCTTACCCGGGCAATTGACGCAAACCGGGGAAAGGGCGGCACCGTGTGCGAGATAGGCGTCGGTTGGGGCCATACTTCCGTATTCCTGCTGGAACATATACGTAGTGCCGGCCATGAGGATCGCGTGGTGTTCGTAGATACCTTTCGGGGATTCACGTCGGAGTCGATGGCCCATGAATTGGAATTTCGCGGCAAACTGAAAAGTGACATTAATCGTTTTGGTTACGCCTCGCCCACGGTTTACGAGAAGAACCTGCGGAAGCAGGGATATGACAATTTTGAAGTCGTTGCTTCCGACTGCGAGAAGGTGGATTGGCTGCGTATCGGTTCCCTATCCGTGGTCTTGCTTGACGTCGATCTGTACCTGCCGACGCTTCGGACACTGGAAGCGATCCATCCCCTGCTCGTGCCTGGCGGTGTCATCCTGGTCGACGACTGCCAGCAGGACCAGGTATTTGACGGTGCCATGCAGGCTTACTCCGAGTTTACAAAGGCCAGGAACCTGCCTATTGAAATCGTCGGTGGAAAAGCGGGACTCATAATCGGATAGCATCCTATGGAAACCAGCGGACAGACAGAAGGCGCCGAGGGCACCGGTTCGCATCGCGCGGGATTTGTGGCCCTGGTTGGGAAACCGAACGTGGGCAAGTCCACCCTGATGAACGCGCTCCTGCAGCACCGGCTGTCCATCGTGACGCCCAGGCCCCAGACCACCCGGCAACGGGTGCTGGGCATTCTGACGAAGGATGACTTCCAGGTCCTGTTCCTGGATACGCCCGGCCTCCTCGAGCCCAGCTACCGGCTCCAGGAATACATGCTTCAATCCGCAATCCATACGCTGCGCGATTCGGACGCGGCCGTGGCGATCGTGGACGCCACCCGGTTCGCCCGCGACCTCGACGATAGGGTCGTCGGGTTCCTCGAGCAAAGCCGCGGTCCCGTGATCCTGGCGATCAACAAAATCGACCGAACGTCCAAAACCTCCCTGCTGCCGCTGATCGACCAGGCCAGCAGCCGTTTCCCCTTCGCCGAGATCGTACCCGTGTCCGCCCTCAAGGGAGACGGACTCGAACCGTTGCTATCCGCCATTATCCGCGTTCTCCCATCCGGTCCCGCGCTCTACCCCGAGGACATGCTCACGGATCAGCCAGAGCGGTTCTTCGTGGGGGAAATCATCCGGGAGCACCTGTTCCTGGCCGTGCACGAGGAGCTGCCGTATGCCTCGGCCGCTATCGTGGAGGATTTCACGGACCGGCCAAATGGCACGGCCTTCATCCAGGCGAGTATTATCATCGAGCGGAATTCACAGAAGGGCATCATCATCGGCAAGAACGGGCGCATGCTGAAACGCATTGGCACGGACGCGAGGAAGGCGATCGTCGACTTCCTGGACCGTCCCGTCTATCTCGACCTGCGGGTCAAGGTCCGGCCGTCGTGGCGGAAGAAAGACCAGGAGTTGAAGCGGTTGGGCTACACGACAAGATGAATGGCCGCGACCGGGGAGTTACACACGGCCTGGCAGGGCTGCGGCCAGTCCGAGATACTGTGCCATATCCTCCCAGAGCGCTTCCAGCGGCCAGGGTTTATTCCAGGGCTGGACCTTTTGCCGGTCGTATCCTTCGATCAGGGGACAGGATCCGCACGGACCACTGGATCGGAAAGATGACCTGGTATACGGCCATCTTCTCGAAGGCGTGAGGATCGTTGCTCCGTTCACAGTATCCTGTCAGCGCTACATCGCGGATGTCCGTCGCCACTGCTGCGCTCTCCGGATGCCAGAAAAACCCGGCAATCTCGAAGAGCGGGTCCATGACACCCGCGTGCTCCCAGTCGACCAGGCCGATACGGTCCGGACCCATCCTGAGCACGTTCGCCGGCCTGGAAGTCGCCGTGACACAGACATGGATGGGATTCCGCCCATAACGCGGGTTTCAGATCCATCATGGACAGGCACCGTCTCAGGTCGTGCAGCCGGTCCAGGGTCTGGCGGAACGGCGGATCGTTAAGCGCAGCGGATTTGGCCATGTCCCGCATGGTTTTATCGATGTACCCGAGGCAATCCATAGGACGAGCCGGACCCGACGGCCTGGCCAGGGGCGAATCGGGAGGTACTTTAAGATCATGCACCTCGACCAGGGTCTCCATGAGCAGATTCAGATCTTCCCGGGTCATGCGTGCGGATTCCACCGGCGACCCCGGGAGCTTTTCGTAAATCAGCACGGGCGCCTTCATCTCCGCGGTCCACGGGTCTGCCGATAATGGCCTGGGGACAGCGTCCAGGAAGGAGAGCCGCTCCATCGCGGCGGATTCCCGCTCCAGACGCTGCGCGCGATCGGCCGGATATACCTTTATGATGTAGATTCCGGTGGCGGTATCTACCTCGTATATACTGTTGTTGAATCCGCCACCCAACGGACGGATACGGTTACGTCCCGCGGCGAATGTGTGCCCGGCCCCGGCCAGACGGGACAGGTAAAGCGACACGGCCTCCAGGTCCGGGGATTCGGCAGCGCGGCGCGGTGGCGTCCCCCAGTCATTCTGCAGATCCAGCACCTTGGAACGATATGTTGACAGGTACATAGCCGCCTGATTCCTTCCTGCCTTTTACGATTGCCCGCTGACCCGTCGATTCATATCTTGATTGCACAGAACCCGTCAGGCGGCGCAACCCTGGAACGCTTGTCTTTCAGTGCCCCGCCCCGCTCCCGGAACATCCCGGATCCCGGTGTGATTCACGATGAAATTTCACGCTCGTTTACGGCTTTCATTCAAATGGCTGTCCCGGTCTCTGTCGCTCAAACCGGCCGCCGCGTCGATCTCCTTTTTGGTACTGACGACCTTTGGCTGTGGAAGCGCCTTTCAGAATATCAACATCCTCACCGACGCGGATGAAATCGCAATCGGACGCGAGTTTTCAAGAGAGATTGAAAAAGAGGTCAAACTATACACGGACCCGGAGGTGGTCCGCTACGTCGACGAGCTGGGCCAAGCCCTTGTCCGGCATTCCACGCGATCGAATATACGATACTACATAAAAGTCGTGGATACGGATGAAGTCAACGCCTTTGCCCTGCCCGGCGGCTATCTCTATGTCAACCGGGGCCTCATTTCCATAGCCGGCACCGAATCGGAATTGTTGGGCGTGATCGGACACGAGATCGGACACGTGGCGGGGCGCCACGGCGCCAAGGCCCTCACGCGGCAACTCGGCCTGGAGGTCATGATAGGCATGATTTCGGGGAGAAATCCGACAGGCGTCCAGCGTGTCGCATCGCAACTGGCGGGCATCGGCAGTATCCTTGGGATGTTGCACTATTCCCGCCAGGCGGAACGGGAAGCGGACGCCCTGGCGGTAGTGAACCTGCGCGAGGCTGGCTACGACCCCGAAGGCGTCACGGCGTTTTTTGAGAAACTCCTGGAAATCAAGGACCGTGAACCGGGCGCCTTCGCGACCCTGTTTGCGAGCCATCCGCCGAGCAGGGAACGCATCGAGAATACCCGGAAGCAAATCGCCGCACTGCCGGTCATAGCAGGACTGACCCGGGATTCCGATCGGTTTCACAGGATAAAGAAACGGCTGCCGCCGCTTAAGGAAAACCCGCTGGAGAAAAACAAGGAGAAGTAACCTGGCCGCGTACACCGATCAGCGCATGCCCCCATCCAGACCTGAAACCCGCCATGACCTGTTGCTACGCGGAGGGACCGTCGTGGATCCGTCACAGGATCTGCACCAGGAATGCGATGTCTCCATTCGCGACGGCGCAGTTTCGGCCGTCGGCCACGGTCTCCCGGCGAACGAACACCGCGTCGTCGATGTATCCGGACGGTACGTATTCCCCGGCCTGGTCGATCTGCACGCGCACATCTACTGGGGATTTACCGACATCGGCCTGGTTCCGGATGACGTCTGTCCCTCCACCGGGGTGACGGCCATCGTGGATGCAGGAAGCTCGAGCTGGCCCAGCCTGGAGGCGTTCCGCCGCCACGTGGCTGCTCCGTCCCGTACCCGGGTATTCGGTTTTTCCAATATCTCCAGCCTGGGCATCCCGACGGCGGGCACCCCCGAACTGGCCAGCCTCAGGTTCGTGGACGTGGACCGGTCCGTGGCTTCCGTCGCCGGGAACCGGGACCTGATGACCGGCATCAAGGTAAGGCAGGGACAGCACCTGGTGGGCGACAACGGCATCGAACCGACGCGCCTGGCGGTGGAGGCGGCCGAACAGCTTGGCGTCCCCGTCATGGTCCACGTAGGCAATACACCCTGTCCGCTGGGCGGCATCATGGACCTGCTCCGGCCGGGCGACATCATCACGCACGCCTATCATGGCCATCCCCACGGCATACTGGACGACCACCGCGCCATATGGGAGGACGTCATCGAGGGGCGGTCCCGCGGCATCCTGATGGACGTGGGACACGGCGCCGGCAGCTTCAAGTTCGACGTGGCCAAAGCGGCATTCGAACAGGGGTTCTTTCCGGATACCATCAGTACGGACCTGTACACCGTAAACGTCAACGGACCGGTTTTCGACCTGCCGACCACGATGTCCAAGATGCTGAACCTGGGCATGCCCCTCGCAGACATCGTGCGCAGCACGACCACTGTACCGGCCGCGGCGATCGGGAGAACCGACCTGGGCACGCTTCGTCCAGGCGGTGCCGCCGATGTGGCGGTATTCGAACTCGAGGAAGGCACCTTCGAATTCAGCGATTCTCACGGTGACCGACGGACGTGGTCCCGTCGTCTTACCTGCGACATGACCCTGCTGAATGGAGCAGTCCTTTTTGAACGCCAACCCGCTAAACGGCAGCTAATCGAAGGATAAACACGGGAATAACGCGATATGAAAACCAGATACTGGGTGGGCGGTTGTCTTGCCACGGTCATTCTGCTCGCCATCTTCGCCGCCGCGGCCTACTATTTCCTCCGTCAGACGAGCGAGGACCTGGTCGAATCCTACACGAGTTCGACCCCGCTCGACTTTGCCCGCGTGGAGACGAGCCGGGAAGAAGCACAATCGGTTATGGAACGGTTCAGGGATTTCATCAATGCCCTGGAGAACGGCGAAGAGACCGGGAGTTTTTCTCTTTCGGCCGACGATATCAACGCCCTGCTGCAGTACGAAGACTGGTTTCACAGGCTGCGCGGGATGGCGCACGTGACCATCGCGGAAGACCTGTTGCGGGCCGAGATCAGCGTACCCCTCGGCATGTTCAACGATCGTTTCGAGGGAAGATATCTGAACGGCACGGGCGAACTCGCCATCGAGATGAAGGACGACCGGCTCCGAGTCACCATCGACCGGCTGGAGGTCGGCGGCAGAAACCTCCCCAACGAGTTCATGAGTGAAATCCGAAAAAACAACCTGGTCGAGGCGCTGTACGAAGAACCGTCCCTGGAAAACTTTTTCCATCTTGTCGAGGCCGTGAAGATAGAAGACGGACGGCTTGTCATCCAGCCCAGGTAGGACCCGGCCCTTCGCACCATGGATACCGATTCATGCCCATGCTCCTGGCCATAGCCCTGCACGCGGAAGCGCGTCCGGTGATCGAGCGCTACCGATTGAAGCAGGACGCTTCCTTCGCCCTGCCCGTTTTCCGGCGGAACGAAGTCTGGCTGACCGTAACGGGCACGGGACGCATGAAGTCCGCCATAGCGACGACTTTCCTGATCGCGCACGTCGAAAACGGGGAGCATGCGGTGATCTTCAATCTCGGCATCGCAGGCCATACGCAGAAGGCTGGAGAGGGACCCGTCAAGGTGGGGGATCGGTTCCTCGCACACAAGATCACCGAGCAGGGCACCGGTCGATCCTTCTATCCGGACCTGCTGGCCAGATCGCCCCTGGCGGAGTCCGCGCTCACTACCGTGGATGCTCCCCTGGACCGGGCGGACGCCAGCGGCGTGGAACCGGGGCTGGTCGACATGGAAGCGGCCGGGTTCTACCAGGCGGCGGCAGCTTTTCATCCGCCCCCACCGAATCGGGTGCGTCAAGGTCGTTTCCGATCACCTGGAAACGCGGCGATTCGACAAGAACCACGTGGGCGCCCTGATCGCGGAGAGCCTGGATGAATTCGAAGAGACGATCGCGGCGTACACGACCATCTCCGACGGCGGAACGGACGTTTTGACCGATACGGATGCCCAGGTCGTCGAACACATCCGAAGCCGGCTGCGGCTGACGGCCAGCCGGCACAGGATACTGACCGACCTGGTGCGAGCCTACAAGCTCCATACCGGGTCGGAAATGCCCGATCTATCGAAGTTTACACGGGTTTCCGTGAAGACCGGACAGGAAGGCGACGCGCACTTTGAACGACTCCGCAACATCCTCTCGGTGGAATAACTTCTCCCACCTCTATATCGAGCGCGGCGCATTCGACTACCCGTTAACACGGCGTATCCGGGATCGCTTTGCGAAGGCCCAGGTGGTGGAAATCGATGATTACAAGGCGGTCTTCTCCCGGCCTCGTCAGCGTTTCCAGGCTCAGAAGGAAAGCATGAAACTGATCCTGGCGGTGAAGAAGGACCGATTCCTGTACGACGCAACGGGACCCATCCAGCACTTCGGCTTCGAGAACTTCCACTACAACACGCTCATGTCCAACTGCGTGTACAACTGCGAATACTGCTACCTGCAGGGCATGTATTCATCGGCGAATATCGTGGCCTTCGTAAACATGGAAGATTACTTTTCGGCGACGAGGCGGGGCATAAGAGCCAGGTCGAACCCATCGCAGCCGCTCTACCTGTGCATTTCGTACGATACCGACCTGCTCGCGTTCGAATCGATCGCGCCTTACTGCCATGCTTGGATCGAGTTCGCCCACGAAGAACCGGACCTGTTAGTGGAAATCAGGACCAAGAGCGCCACGTACAAGGCTATTCGGGATCTGCCGCCTACAGACCGCGTCATCCTGGCGTGGACGCTCTCACCGGAACCGGTCGCCACACGCTACGAGCACGGTGCGGCGCCCCTTCGGCAACGGCTGGACGCCGTCCGGGCGGCCCTGGACGACGGATGGCCGGTGCGGCTCTGTTTCGACCCGGTCCTGAACGTGCCATCCTGGGAGTCCATCTACGGCGACCTCATCGAAGAGACTTTTCAGCAAATCGATCCGGCCGCGGTGCGGGACGTGACCGTGGGCGTCTTCCGCATGACGAAGGGTTATTTCCAGCGTATGAGGCGGCAGCGGCAGGATACGCCACTACTGTACGACACATACGCGCAGGAAGGATCGACCGTGACCTACCCGGCCGAACGTCGCGGGGAGATAACCACCTTCATGCGGCAGCGCCTGGGCGTCCATTTCAACGAGGAGCAGATCGCCATATGGACGTAGCACTGGTCACCGGCGCATCTACCGGGATCGGTCTGGCCATCGCCAGGCGCCTGGTCGAACTGGGTTATACCGTCTACGGCTATGCCCGGGATCATGAAAAGACGTCGTTCCGTCACGACCGATTCCATCCGGTCGACTGCGACGTCACCGATACCCGGGTGCTGCTGGAACGAACCGAGGCGCTGGTCAAGGAGACCGGTGGCCTGAAAATCCTGGTCAACAATGCCGGTGTCGGGTTTTTCGGACCCCACGCCACCATGGCGCCCGACCGGATTGAACGCATGGTTCGGACCAACCTGGTCGCGCCCATGATCCTCACCCGGGCGGCCCTGAAGCACCTGGAAAAGTCGCGGGGCTATATCGTCAACATCGCCTCTACCTCGGCGTTGAACCCCGGACCCTTCGGCGCGGCCTACGGTGCGACGAAGGCCGGGCTCCACCAGTTTGGCCAGGCGCTCTTCAGCGAAGTGCGGAAGAGCGGAGTCCGGGTGGTGACCCTGTATCCGGACATGACCCGGACGTCCTTTTACGACGACGCGGACTTCGAACCCGGCGAGGAGTCCGACGCCCATATCACGCCGGAATGCGTGGCCGACGCCGTCGCCCAGGCCGTGGACCAGCGGGAAGGGACCGTCATCACACAGATCGTCATCAAACCTCAACGGACGAAGGTCGCCCGCAAGGGTCCGCGCCACGAAAAGAAAGCGTGATCGTCCGTATGGATAACCTCGGAAGGGCCGATGCATTAAATTGAACGAACAAGACAACGCGCTGCGGGGTCGAGCGTAACTGTCGCCAGACGTATGCGTTTGGATTTTATCACGAAAGGAACATCAATGCCCTATATCTCTTCCCTTCACGTATATCCCATCAAGTCCTGCGCGGGCCACGAACTGACGCGGGCGGAGCTCGACGCCCGCGGGATTCGCCACGACCGGTCGTGGATCGTCGCCGACGACGGGGGCAATATGCTCACCCAGCGCGACTCGCCCGCCCTGGCCATCGTACGGCCTGCCCTCGTAGAAGCGGGACTCACCCTTACGGCCCCGGAAATGGAAGACCTTTCGGTCGCACGGAAGGAGGATGGAGCCATACGGGAAGTGGAGGTCTGGGGAGACGCTTGCGAAGGGATCGACCAGGGCGATGCGGCAGCAGAATGGTTCAGCGCGTACCTGGGAAAATCCTGTCGCCTGCTGTATTTCAAACCGGACTTCGTGCGGCCGGTGGACCCGGATTACGCGCCTCGTCCCGGCGACCAGGTGGGATTTGCCGATGGTTTCCCACTGCTGATGATCTCCGAAGCCTCACTGGCGGATTTGAACGCGCGGCTGGAGGAACCCATCCGCATGAACCGCTTCAGACCCAATGTCGTCGTGGCCGACTGTCCGCCCTACGCGGAAGACACGTGGAAGCATGTTCGGGCGGGCGACCTGGACCTGGACCTGGTGAAACCCTGCGGCCGGTGCGCCACGACCCTGGTCGAACAGGAAAACGGGACGTCGGGCAAGGAACCGTTGAAAACACTGGCGACTTACCGAAAACTCGGCGGCGCGAGTCCGGCCTTCGGTCATAATGCCGTGCACCGGTCTCCAGGCGTGCTGGAAGCAGGCATGACCATTCGAATCCTCGACATGCGGGGCATCTCCTGACCACGTCATGGGCCACGAGAATTCGCGCCAGGCCGTTTGAGTCTACCGGGACGCCCTGGATAACGGTATTGTCAAATGAGCCATTACGAAGGAGGACCGTTTGAGTCAGCGCGTTATCGCGATGCCGGCCGGCCGGTGCGAACTGGGCTTCGCGCGGATCGATATTACCCCGCCCGCGGGCATCTATCACCGCAGTTGGGGCGCCGCGAAGCATGATGCATCAACGGGGGTGCACCGGGAACTGACCGCATCGGCGCTCGTGTTCATCAACTCCGATTCGAAGGCGGAACACGTCCTCGTCGCGCTCGAACTGGGCTGGCTGCAGGCAGGCGATCTGCAACGCCTTTCCAGCACCGTCTCGTCCGGTACCGGTCTGCCTGCCGGGCAGGTCGTCATCACTTTTTCCCATACCCACGCCGCGGGCAACTTCGATCCGGATCGCATCCAGAACGAGGGCGGCTCGCTGATCCCGGGATACCTGGACGATCTTGCCACAAGGCTCATCGGCCTCGTGGAAAATGCCCGGACCGCCGTGCAGCAGGTCGATCTGGCCTTCGGAACCGGACGGTGCGACCTGGCGTACAACCGCGATTACTGGGATGATGAGAACCAACTGTATGCCTGCGGGACCAACCCGGAACGAGCCGGCGACGACACGGTCGTGGTGACGCGCGCAACCGACCGGGAAGGCAGGCTCGTCGCCACCCTCGTCAACTACAGTTGCCACCCTACGACCCTGGCCTGGGACAATACGCTGGTCAGTCCCGACTACCCGGGTGCCATGCGGGAGGTCGTGGAGAAGGAAACGAGCGCGCCCTGCGTGTTCCTGCTGGGCGCAAGCGCCGACCTGGGTCCCCGATACGGGTTCGTGGGCGAAACGGAGGCGGCGGACCGGAACGGCCGACAACTGGGGTACGCGGCGCTATCGGCCTTGGAGGGGTTGCTACCCGGCGGGACGGAGTTGCGCTACGCCGGGCCGGTGATTTCCGGCGCTACCGTGGGGATCTGGCAACACGGCCCCGTGGATGCCGAACGCCGGCAGCGGCTCGAAACCTTCGACGCCACCGCCATGACCCTGGACCTGCCGTTGCTGGACCTTCCTACGCAGGCGGAACTGGATCGGCAACTCGACGAATGGGCGTCTCGCGAAGAAAACGCCAGGCAGGAAGGGCTTGACCAGGCAGCAGCCGACTGCCGGGCCCGGGTAGAACGAGTCCGGCGGGCCATGCGGCGCATCGAGGGCCTCCCGACGGACAGAAAGGCCGCCGCCTACGGCGTCACGCTCTGGCGCATCGGCGAAGGTATCTTAGTGATGGTCAGCGGCGAACCCTACAACGTGCTTCAGTGCGAACTGAGGGCACGCTTCCCCGTTACCGCGGTCGTCGTGGTCGTACTGTGCAACCGGGGTACGGGAGGCTACCTGCTGCCCCGGGACAACTATGGCACGGGCCTCTACCAGGAACAGGCCGCGGTGATCGGGCCTGGCGGCCTGGAAGAAGTGACCGAGGCCATTGCCCGGCAGATGAAGTCGTGGGACTTGAAGTAGTCGAAACCTGGAACCTGTAGTTCGAAGCCGAACCCGGAACAAGTCATAAACCAGACAGGAGCCGTAATATGTCAGCAGGGAATATCCGCATCGGGCTCATCGGGCTCGGTTCTGTTTGTGAAATGGTGCATTACCCGGGATTTTCCCGCATTCCCGGCGTGGATATCGCCGGTCTCTGCGAGGTGGACGAGCGCTTGCTGGCCCACAGGCAGGCGCAGTGGGGTATCGCAAGGGGCTACACGGACGTGGATCGGTTCCTGGCCGTCGTCAAACCGGACGCCGTGGCCGTCGCCGTGCCGAATGTGTACCACCACGGTATCGTGTTGAAAGCCGTTGCGGCGGGTTGTCACGTCCTGTGCGAGAAACCGATCGGCATGACCGTTGCGGAAACCGTCGACATGTACGAGTCTGCCCGAGACGCCGGTGTCCGGCACATGACGGCCTTTACCTACCGGTTCGTACCGGGCATGCGCTACCTGAAGCACCTGGTGGACGAAGGGCATCTCGGCCAGATACGCCACGCGCGCTTCCAGCGTCTGCAGGACTGGGGCGAGCATTCCGTGGGATGGCGCCAGTACAGGCGAATGGCGGCCACCGGAGAACTCGGGGACATGGGCATCCACCGCATCGATTTCGCCGAGAACCTGCTCGGTCCGATCAGGTCGGTGTGCGCGTCGTTAAAGCAAGTAATTCCGCGGGATCGAACGGAGGACGGCAAACCCTGCGAACCGCAGGACGTGGAAGACTGGGCCGCGTGGATCGCCGAGTTTGAATCGGGAACCACCGGCGTGTTCGAAATGGGAAAACTGACCAAGGGCCATGGACCCGGTGGTGACCACGATATCTGTGAATTGAACGGGGCCAGCGGTTCCGCGGCCTACCAGCTCCATACCCCCTTCTCCATTCTCTCCGGTCCGCGCCTGGGAAAATACCGGAGGCGCAACGTGCCGAAGAGCTTCCTGACCCTGCCCGGTTCCCCCCGCGATCCGAAAGAGGGCGATCCGGTCCAGTCCTTTCGCTACGACCAGGCCTGGGAGTTCATTTGCGCCATCCGTGAGGGACGGGACTGCGTGCCATCCTTCCACGACGGCATGCGCGCCCAGGTCGTAGCGGAGGCGATCCTCGAAGCGGCGGCGACCCGGAGGTGGGTTGATGTCCCGGACTGCCCGGTCAGCCCGGCCTGAGCAAGCCAGGCCGACCAGGCGCTTTACTTTACTCCAAATCGCCTGATTTGCCCTTTTTTCATATTGTCATGTTGTCGTCATGGTTTTGTCATCCGGCACCGTTATTTTACGTTCGTTACGAGTGATGTGTACGGGTTGGTTTTAACAGATAGAATAAAATGCTTTACCGATTTCGGAGGGTTAGATCGTGAAAAACTTATGCTTCCTGCTCATGGTAATCCTGCTGACCCTGCCCGTCCACCGCACGGCGGCGGGTGTCGGACAGGCCGGTGGCCTGTTCCTCCAGATCGCCCCCGACGCCCGTTCGACGGCCATGGGCGAGACGGGTGTCGCCCACGCGCAGGGCGCCCTGGTGCCGGCGTGGAATCCCGGCGGCCTCGGGTTTCTTGAAAACAGCGGCGTATCGGGAACCTATTTCAAATGGCTGCCCTACCTGGCGGACGACCTTTACTACCTGCATTTTTCCTATGTGCATCCCGTGGAAGGCATCGGTACCTTTGGCGTCAGTCTGCCGTATCTTTCGCTGGGAGAGCAGGAAAGGATCAACGCTACGGGTGACAGCCAGGGTACGTTCAACAGTTCGGACATGGCCGTCTCCATTTCCTACGGCCGAAAGATCAACGAATTGGTGGGGATCGGTTCCAGCCTCAAGCTCATTCGCAGCGCGCTATCGGACGACGACGGGGGGGTGGGGACGAGCTTCGCCCTGGACTTCGGCGTGACCGCGAACGTCCTGCCTCGATTTTCCGTGGCCGGCGTTGTGCAGAACCTTGGAAAGGATATCAGTTACCTCAACCCGGACCAGGGAGACCCGCTGTTCAGAAACCTCAAGGTAGGCGCCGCGCTGAAGGCATTGGAAACCGAGTCAAGCAGCCTGTTGCTGGCCGTAGATCTGAACCGGCCGCTACTCAAAGACAGCGGGAAAATCCTGAACGTCGGGGCGGAATTCTGGTACCGGGATTTCATCGCGTTGCGTACGGGCTACGTCCATGACCCCGAGGGCGATGTGAAAACGCCCACTTTCGGCGGCGGCCTGCAGTGGAAGATGTACCGGATCGATTTCAGCTACACCACGAGCTCGACGCACCAGGACATCACCAAGTTCACCATTTCGGCCAAGTTTTAAGGTGAGGGTTCCTACTTTTCGACCAGCCGGATCTCGTACAGCCTGGGCCACAGTTTTCCGGTGACGAACAGGCGGTCCCGATCGGCATCGTAGGCTATGCCGTTGAGGACGTCGACCGGAGGATCACCGTCCTCTCGTCCGAGCAGACCTTCCAGGTCGATCCAGCCGGTTACCCGGCCGCTGCCGGGATCGATCCGGGCGATGCGGTCTTCCTGCCATATGTTGGCGTAGATCTCGCCTTTGACATACTCCAGTTCGTTCAGATTGCTAACCTGTACGTCCTTATCCCGGACGGTCACCCGGCCGGTCTCTTCGAAGGTGATCTTGTCGCGAAAGTACAGGGTGGACGTGCCGTCGCTCATGACGAACCGGTTACCGTCGTAAACGATCCCCCATCCCTCTCCGGGGTAGGCTACACTCCTCAGCATTTCGAACGTTTCCCTGTCATAGATGAAACCGATGCCGGATTTCCAGGTCAACTGGATGATCTTGTTGTCGTAAAGCGCGAGCCCTTCGCCGAACACGGTCGGGGACAGGCCATGGATTAGTTCCACCTCGCCGGTCTGCAGCACGACCTTACGCACCGAAGATAGACCGTAATTCCCCGTGCTTTCGTACAACGTGTCGCCCAGGACAGCCAGACCCTGCGTGAAAGCGCCGGTATCGTGGGGAAACGTGTTGTCTACGGTATAGGTATAGTGCTTAACCGCCGCGACGGCCGAGGAGTCCGGCCCGACGGGCGCCACGGGCGGATCGGGGCCCGATTTCGTCGGTTCGGAGCAGGTTGCTATGCTGAACAGGCCGGCCAGGTAGATGGCGGCCGCGCAGAAAAGCCTGATCATGGCGTGTCTTCCTATAACTTTCGATACATGATGTGAGCGTCCACCAGGCCGTGGACCGGATGGTTGAACGCGCCCGGTATGGTACCCGCCACCGTAAACCCCAGGTCCCGCCAGAGTGCCACGGCACGGTGGTTCGTGCTGACGACCATGTTGAACTGCATGGCCAGGAATCCCTCGCGGCGCGCTTCTTCGAGGGCGTGCTCACCCATCGCCCGTCCCACGCCGCGGCCCTGCCTGTCCGTGTCGACCATGAACCCGGCGTTGGCAACGTGGGCGCCCTGGCCCGGTTGGTTGGGCCGGATGTAATAGGTACCCGCCACCTCACGGCCTTCCATTGCGACGTAGGGCCGGTTCGGCGGTGCCATCCACAACCTGTACGCTTCCTGCCTGTCCGTGCCGGGCGGGTAGGGATAGGTGTCGGCCGACTGCACGACCCGGTGGAAGATCTGCCAGATGGTATCGAAATCATCCTCGGCGGCGGGGCGAATCCGAATCATCCAGCCCCTCTTTCCAACAGCATGGATTCGATCATCTTCCGTTTCCGCTCCCGGGAGATGTCCAGCGCCGTAGCGCCGTCCTGGTCCTTGATCGACGGGTCGGCACCCTGGTCGAACAGATACTGGACGAATTCCTTTTTTGCGCCGCGGACGGCGGCCCAGTGGAGCGCGGTGCGCCCGCGGTGATCATCGGTGCCGTTCACGTTGGCGCCCTGGTCGATCAGGAACCTGGCCATGTTGTACGTGCCGTACTGGACCAGTTCGCTGAGGGTGTCGTCCACCGCGGGGTGCCGGATGTCCGCCCCCGCTTCCAGCAGCAGTTCCACGGAGTCGTAGTCCACGTTCCACAGGGCAGAGATCAGACCGGGATCGGGTTTCGCCCCGGCGGCCAGCAAGGCCCGCATCATGGATGGATTCCCAACGGCGGAGGTCAGCGCCGGGGGAGGCCGGTTGACCTCGGCGCCCCGTTCGAGCAGCAAGGCGATGATCGCCTCGAGATGCGCCGCCAGTACGTTGTCGTCTCCACCGACTTTCGATGCCGTACAGTAATTCAACGGACGCCAACGGTTCTCGTCCACCGCGTTGGCCAGATCCGCGTCCTCGTCGAGCAGCGCCCTGGCGCAGTCTTCCTCGCCCAGCGACGCGCAGACGAAGATGTCCCATTCCTCGATATGCACCCTGATAGCCGGCAGGAACTGGATCTCGCCTCCGACGGCGGCGAGACAGGGCGCCGTCATGCGTCCGTGGCCGCCTCGGAGATCGACACGCGCGCCGTGTTCAAGGAGCACGCGCACGGTCTCGACGTGGTGTGGACCCTTCGGGATCGTCCTCTTGTGTTCCAGCACGCGGTGAAGAGGACGATGGCGGTGGTTATTGCGGCTCAGGACATTGGGGTCGGCGCCGTGTTCCAGCAGCACCCGTACGACCTCCGTGTTCCCCTCGAAGGCCGCGGTCATGATGGGTTGCCAGTTCAGGGCGGCCTCCGGATCTTCTTTCAACATGGCGTTTACCGTGTTCAGGTCGCCGGACCGCGCTGCTTCCGTCAGTTGTTTTTCCAGGGCCAAGGGTCTTCTCCTGAAATCTCTTAATACCTTACCGCTACTTTGATCACTTCGTCAGGCGCGTGCCGGATCTTGCCGTAGGCCTCGGGCAATTCCTCCGGCGATACGACGGGGTCGGGCAGCCCGTGGGGGTGCAGCGTTCCCGCTCTGAACAGCCGGATCAACGTTTCGAAGATCCGGTCTTCCTCCCAGAACAGGCTCCGCTGTGGATGACTGCAGGCCCGGGCGGAGACGATGTCGATCTGGTTGAAATGAAATTCCTCGCCCAGGTACAGTCCCCTGGCATCCCCCAGGTAGAATGCCAGGGGCACCACTTTCCCCGCGTACCGGGTTGCCCGGATGGCCTGGTTTAGCGCGTGGTAACTCCCACTGGCCTCGATGGTTACGTCCGCACCGAGATCGAGCCACTTGCGGGACGCCATGCCGAAATCGCCGACTTCGTTCGGATCGACCGCCAGGGTGGCCCCGTGCCGCAGGGCCAGTTCGCGCCGGTGGGCAATCGGGTCGACCGCAACCACGTCGACTGCGCCGGACAACCGCGCCAGTTGGACACAGAAGAGCCCGATGGCGCCCATGCCGAACACCATGACGCGCTCTCCGATCCGAACCTGCCCGTCCCGCACGGCCGCCAGGGCGAAGTTGGCGGGATCCATGCAACAGGCGGCCGCCTCGGAGAATCCGGGAAGCAGCGGCTTGAAATGACGGCCCTGGTGGACCGTCCTGAATCCGCCGTAACCGTATACCCTGTCGCCCTCCTTCAGGGCCACGACTTCCTCGCCGGCGGCCATGACCGTACCCACGGTCGTATTGCCCACGGGTCTCCACGTCGCCGGATCATAGGGATTGGTGCGTGAGCGGTCGAAGACCCTGCCGTCCGGATCCATGGGCATGTTCGAATAAATGGACTCCCCCGTGAGTTCTCCTTTTTCCGTCCCGTGTTTCGCCGCGGTGAACTCGCTTCGGACGCGGACCTCGTCTGGTCCAATTTCGCCCAGTGTATAGGACTCCCAGCGGGGTTCAAAGGCGTTGTTGCAGACCAACTGCAGCAGTTCGATACCATCTACGATGGCCATGCTACCCTCCGGTGCTGCCGGTGTTCAGGTCCATATCGATTTCATCATGTACGCCTGGAGCGAAATGATCCGGCTTTCTACGCCCTGAGAGCGGAAGGACACGCCCGTGCTGTCCGTCCGGTCGGGGTAGACCCGCAGCGCGACGCACTGGCGGCCGTTGGCGAACACCTCCACGACGCTTCGGTCCACGAACACCCTCAGTTTCAGCGTTTCGTCCTCTCCAAGGGCCAGGGACGCGGTCTCGGGCGCGCGGGATACCACGTCGGGCGCGGTGGACGCATAGGAAGAATCGATGGAAATCAGACTCTTGCCCCGGAACCCGCGGCCCCTGTAGAAGGCGATGCGCGTCAATTCCTCCCGGTCCGGCGACCGAAGCACGTTCATCTCCACCATGGGCGACGAACCCACGTCGATTTCCACCTCGTATTCCATGGTGTTGCCGCCCTCCATCGACGGCAGCACGACTTCCTGGTTCGCAGGAAGGGTCATGTCGTCGAATTGGGTTTGCGCTTCGCGCAGCGATTTTACGGCCTCGACCGGTTCCTGGTGCAGGTCGTCGCCATCGACGGTCAAGTGCCTCGGCAGGGACATGATCTGGTTCCATCCCTTCGTCGGCTTGCCGTGGTTCATGTTGAAGATCGCGACGAGGCCGCCCTTTCCGTCCGGCGTGGCCGAAGGGGCGTGGACACCGCAAGGCGTGTGCGCGCCGAAATTGAACTTTGCGCCGTAGGTCACGACGAACTTGTCCCGGGCCCTGTCATAGTCCCCAAGCAGGTACTGGGGACCGCTCATGTGGCTGGAGAAGAGCAGGATGTGCTGGTCGCCGATGGGCCAGAAATAGGGAACGGCGCCGTCGTCTCCCACCAGGGTGTAGGCGTCGTCCTCGACAAAGGGATGCAGGTAGGTCCAGTGAGCCAGGTCCTCGGAGCGGAACAGGTAGTTCGCGCGCACCGGCTTGCCGGCCGGGCCTTCGGGCTTGGTGCCGGCGGAGAGCGAATAGTAGACGCCGTCCTTCTTCCAGATGCACGGATCAAATACGTTGTAAGGCGCGGGCGGACCGTCCTTGGGCGGCATGGGGATGACGGAGCCGCCGGTGACCTTTTCCCAGTTGAGGAGCAAAGGATCGCTCGAAACCGCGACCATGTTGCCTGCTACCTTCCCGTGGTACATGGCGATCACGCGGTTTTCCTCCACCAGCGTGGAGCCCGAGTAGCAGCAGCGCTCCGGGTTCGGATAGATGCAGTAGGGCAGGTCGCGCCAGTGGACCAGGTCGTCCGATACGGCGTGTCCCCAGTGCTGGCGCGTGTCCTCCGGCGGGTAGGCCTGGTAGAACAGGTGCCAGCGGCCCTGCCAGAAGCAAAGCCCGTTGGGATCGTTGAGCATGGCTTCCGGATTCACGTAGTGGTACACGGGGCGGTGGGGATCCCCTTCGTACCCCTTGCGGGAGGCATTGAGACGCTGCATCAGCGGATTGGTCGTCAGCACGGCCTCCTGCGCCTCGAGGGAATCTGTTGGAAAAGTGTAGCGGGGTACGAGGGATGTAAAATCAACCATGTTGCGCTCCAATCGTGGACTCGTGTGCCGCGGCCGGGTTCAACGGCCGCGGATTTCAGGTCCAGATCGACTTCATGCGGTACGCCTGGAGCGAAAGGATGCGGCTTTCGACGCCCTGGGAGCGGAAGGACACGCCCGTACTGTCCGCCCGGTCGGGGTAGACCCGCAGCGAGACGCACTGGCGGCCGTTGGCGAACACTTCCACGACGCTTCGGTCTACGAACACCCTCAGTTTCAGCGTTTCGTCCTCTCCCAGCGCCAGCGGCGCGGTCTCGGGCGCGCGGGACATCACGTCGGGCGCGGTGGACGCATAGGAGGAATCGACGGAAATCAGACTCTTGCCCCGGAATCCGCGGCCCCTGTAGAAGGCGATGCGCGTGAATTCCTCCCGGTCCGGAGACCGCAGCACGTTCATCTCCACCATCGGCGATGCGCCCGGGTCGATTTCCACCTCGAATTCCATGGTGTTTCCGCCCTCGAGCGGCGGCAATACGACTTCCTGGTTCGCCGGGAGGGTCATGGCGCCGAAACCGGTTGGGGCTTCGCGCAACGATTTCAGTCCCTCGACCGGTTCCATGTACAGGTCGTCGCCATCGACGGTCAAGTGCCGCGGCAGAGACATGATCTGGTTCCATCCCTTCGTCGGCTTGCCGTGGTTCATGTTGAAGATCGCGACGAGACCGCCCTTGCCGTCCGGCGTGGCCGTAGGGGCGTGCAGCCCGGAAGGCGCGAAGGCGCCGAAATTGAATTTGGCGCCGTAGGTCACGACGAACTTGTCCCGCTCCCCGTCATAGTCCCCGATCAGGTACTGGGGACCGCTCATGTGGCTGAAGAAAAGCAGGATGTGGCGGTCGCCGATGGGCCAGAAATAGGGACAGGCGCCGTCGTCTCCCACCAGGGTGTAGCCGTCGTCCTCGACAAAGGGATGAAGGTAAGTCCAGTGGGCCAGGTCTTCGGAGCGGAACAGGTAGTTCGCGCGCACCGGCTTGCCCGCCGGGCCTTCGGGTTTGGTACCCGCGGAGAGCGAATAATAGACGCCGTCCTTCTTCCAGATGCACGGGTCGAACACGTTGTAAGGCGCGGGGGGACCGTCCTTCGGGGGCATGGGGATGACGGGGGCCCCGGTGACCTTCTCCCAGTTGAGGAGCAGGGGATCGCTGGACACGGCGACCATGTTGCCCACGACTGTCCCGTGGTACATGGCGATCACGCGGTCTTCCTCCACCAGCGCGGCGCCTGAAAAACAAGCGCGCTCCGGATTCGGATAGATACAGTAGGGCAGGTCGCGCCAGTGGACGAGATCGTCCGAAATGGCGTGTCCCCAGTGCTGGCGCGTGTCCTCGGGCGGGTAGGCCTGGTAGAACAGGTGCCAGCGACCCTGCCAGAAACACAGCCCGTTGGGGTCATTGAGCATGGCCTCCGGATTCACGTAGTGGTACACGGGCCGGTGGGGATCCCTTTCGTAACCCTTGCGGGACGCATGAAGACGCTGCAGGAGCGGATTGGTCGCCAGCGCGGCCTCCTGCGCTTCGAGCGAATTCACGGGGAAGGTGTAATAGGGAACGAGGGAGGTATAGTCTTCCATGGTGCGCTCCAATCGTGAATCGGATGCTGCCTTTTAAGATGCGGACTCTTCAGATACCCATGAATCGACCAGAAACCGGGCGATGGAATCCTTGCGCGGCAGGGCGTGGACCGCCTTCTCGTCGCCCCATTCGCCGAAACCCTGGACTTCCTCGGCGGTAAACCAGCGGGCTTCCTTGAGTTCTTCCCGGTCCACCACGATCTCGGTCGTTTCCGCCCGCGCTCGATATCCTAGCATGATCGACGAGGGGAACGGCCAGGGCTGCGAAGCCTGGTAGTACGCCGTGCTTATCCGGACCCCGACCTCTTCGTATACTTCCCTGGCAACGGTCTCTTCCAGACTCTCGCCCGGTTCCACGAAGCCGGCCAGGGTGGAATACACGTTACCCGGAAGCCGGTAGTGGTTCCCGAGCAGGCACATGGGCGGCCGCCCATTACCCGGCCGGTACTCCACCAGCATGATTACCGCGGGGTCGGTGCGCGGAAAGGCCATGCGGCCGCAGGCCGCGTCAGTACACTGCCTGCGATGGCCGCCGTCCCGGCTCTCGGTCGCGTTTCCGCACCTGCCGCAGAAACCGTTCTGACGATGCCAGTACAGCATGCCCCGCGCATACGCCATCAGGGCGGCGCCGGCCGCGTCGATGGATGGTCCGACGCGCCGGAGGTCCACGAACGAACCGCCTCCCACCATGGCGGCAGCTTCTTCTTCCCCGAAGCTGGAGATATCCACCGCGAAAACGGCCCGGTCCTCCTGGATGCCCAGGAATACGATTTCACCGCCGGTATTCAGTAACCGTGCCGCGGTATCATCACCGCACAACACCCTGGCCGGCCGGGGGATTGCGTCCATGTCGTCGACCAGGCTGCGGTCGCGCCAGACAGGTACGACACGGGAATAACCGCTCAGCCGCCGTTCCGCTAGCCAGTCCGCGTCCTTCCGCCGTTCCTCGGCCCGCACGAGCGGGACGTCCGCGTATTTGAGCTTCGGATTCACCATTAGATGTTCACACGGTGCCCCGGCCGCCCGGTCCGCATGGCTACAACACCGCTTCAAGCGTGTTGATAAAAGCCTCGTTCTCATCCCGGGTGCCGACGGTCACGCGCAAATGCTCTCTGAGGCCCCACCACTTGGCGTCGGCGACCCAGACATTCCGCTGCATGAGTCCATTGTATACGTTCTCTGTATCGCGCTTGAGATTGAACAGGACGAAACAGGCATCGCTGGGAGTATATTCGATGCCCAGCCGGTCGAAGGCCTCGCCGAGGTAGGCCTTGCCTTCCGCCACCGTCCTGCGGCTGCGCTCATAGTGGGCGTAGTCATCCAGCGCGGCGGCGGCGGCGTAGGCGCCCAGCAAGCTCGGGGGACCGCCCAGGTTGTAGAGGGACAGTTTCCGTTTCATCCCGGGCGATAGCACGGCGTAACCGACGCGCAGTCCCGCGAGGCCGTATATCTTGGAAAACGTCCGGGATACGATCACGTTTTCGTTTTCGAGGGCCAGGTGCACCGCGTCGCGGTAGCCGGGATCGGCCGTGTAGTCGATGTACGCCTCGTCAATGAACACGGTGACTCGTTTGGGAACGGACTGAACGAAGTCCGCCAACGCGTCATGTTCGACCACGGTGCTGGTCGGGTTGTTGGGATTCGTGACCACCACGATCGACGTGTTGTCGTTGATCTTCTCGTACATGGCGTTCAGATTGTGCCGGTAATCCCTGGTCAGGCGGACGTTGTTGACCGTGACGTCAGCCCCTTCTTCTTCCTTGAAGCGGCGCCATACGTCCGCTATGTCGAAATAGGCCGGCTGGGCCTGCACCATTTCTGCCTTGTCCCGGACTGTCGCCACGGCCACCGCGTGGAGAATCAAGCTGGAGCCCGCGCTGAGGACCAGCCGGCGATTTTTCGACACTTCTTCCCAGTTATCCCAGGTCGTCTCGGTCACGGGTATGCCGTGTTTCCGTTCGAGGGCGTTGATCAGTACTTCCACAGGGTCCGGCACCTTGCTCCAGTGGTAGCGATTGACGTCGAACATGCGCGCGGCGACCGCCTCGATTGCCCGCGGAGACGGTCCGATGGGATTTTCATTGGAAGTCAGGTTCACGTAAGCCCGCTGCGATGCCGTGACCCTGTACGTCCTCCGGTTTCTTGCCCGACAGCAGCGCCTGCGCCATGACCAGGGGATCGGCGGACAGGGCGCCCAGGCCTCCGAGCAAAGTCCCCGCGATGAATCCCCTTCGTGTGAGGTTGGATTTCCGGTCCATGGTTTCTCCAATCCCTGTTCGTCGAAGTGGCCGACGACTGTTTCCGCGGTCAGGAAGGTGCCGCGAAGTATATGAAAACCGTTATGAACGGATCTTTTTTACCGTCTCCCGGATGCTGTCTGTCAGCATATCCAACATGAGGTCCGTCTCTTCCCGAGAGATAACGAGCGGCGGCGCCAGGGCGATCCAGTTGGGATCGAAGCGCGTCAGCAGCCCCTTCTCCAGCGCGGTCCGGCCGACTTCCACCCCAAATTTCAGCGCGGGATCGAAGGAAGCGCGGGTTTCCGGATCTTCCACGAACTCTACGCCGGCCAGCAGGCCGCAGCCTCGTATATCTCCCACGATCCCGTAGTCCCGTAGATCTTCCAGGCGCTGGCGGATATAGCCGCCCATCTCCCGCGACCGCGCGCACAGATCCCGTTCCTCGATCTCCGCGAGATTTGCCAGGCCGGCCGCCGCGGCCAGCGGGTTCCCGCCGAAAGTATGGCCGTGGGAAAACTCGACCTCGTCCTCCTCCCGACCGAGGAAAGCGGCGGCGATGGAATCACGGAAGGCGATCCCCGCCAGGGGGACGTATCCGCTCGACATGCCCTTGCCCATGCACAGGATATCGGGCGTCGCCTCGAAGGTCTGGGCCGCGAACATGCTGCCGGTGCGGCCGAATCCGGTGATGATTTCGTCGTAAATCAACAGGATGTCATGCCGGCTGCAGATGGCCCGGAGTTCGGACAGGTACCCCGGTGGCGGCATGATGATGCCCCCGGTATTGCCCACGGGTTCCAGGATAATGGCGGCAATGGTCTCGGCGCCTTCCAGTTCGATTAAATCCTCCACCGTACGCGCACAGAAGACGTCGCAGTTCGGGAAGGTCTTTTCATAGGGACATCGGTAACAGGTCGGAGGATGGACGTGCAGGAATCCGTGCAGCGTGGGTTCGAACATGGTCTTCCGGCGCCGCGTCCCCGTGGCCGACAGGGCGCCCATGGTCGCTCCGTGGTATCCGTGAAACCGGGAGATGACTTTGAACTTACCGGGATTTCCGGTCTGCCGGTGGTATTGCCGCGCCAGTTTCATGGCCGACTCGGTTGCTTCCGAACCCCCGGACAGCAACTTTACGGTGTTCAGGTCCACCGGCGTCACTTCCGCCAACCGCCCGACCAGTTCGATGGCCGGGGGACTGGTCGCGTGAAGCGGGGGAGCGAAGGCCATCGTGTCCAGCTGCGCTTTGATCGCCTCGATGATCCGGCGGTTGTTGTGGCCCGCGTTCACGGTGAATATGCCCGATATGCCGTCCAGGATCCTGCGTCCGTTCACGTCTTCGTACCAGACCCCATCCGATTTCTCAATGACGAGGGGATCCTCGATGAAGGTCTCCATCTGGCGCAGGTCGAGGACGAGACGCCGCAACGATTCGGGCGCTGTGAGCAGTTCGGTATTCATCACGTTTTCTTTTGATCGTGGGCAACGATTTGAATTTTGGAGTACGGCTAGTACAGTCTGTCTATGACGACATCCGCCCCGGTGTGCCCGATGACTACCCGTGGGATGATCCCTTCCATGTCCCCGGCCTGGGGAACGCCGGCGTTTCCATCCAGATCGATGCGCGCGACGATGGTAACTTCACCGGCGAAAGACGGGCCCTGGGCCATCTGGTCCGCCCCGGTCAGCGTGTAGGCCATGGGGAATTGCAGGCTTTTAAATCTCCTGACGGCCATGGGCGGGCCGCTCTCGCCCCGCCTCGCCATGATGTACAGGGTCTCGGAGCCCCTGAGGCGCGTGAAGAGTTCCGGTGTGATGTCGATGGTTCCCGATACGCTCATTCCACTTCCAGGGACTGTCGCGGGTTGGTCTTCTTCGAAGGTCCTTCCGGTCACCCGTCCATCACCTTCCGGCAGTTTCCGTTCCACGAAGGTCCTTCCGGTCTCCCGTCCGCCATCTTCGGGCAACGGTCGCAGATTCTGATCGCATCCGCACCAGATCAGCACGCCCAGCAATATCGATTTCAGGTGGAATGTACGCATGGTTTTAGCGGTCCGGACTCGCGGGAAGGCCCTGTTCTTACCGGTGCTTTTCATCGTCCGATTACTCCGGATAGTCTAGGCGAACCCCCGTCCGTTGTCAACCTCTATGTACCCGGTTCGGGAAAGAAGAAAAACCTTGACTTGGCCTGTCGAATAAACCTAACATGGGACTTGGTTACCGGCTCCGATCTCGGGGTTGGCTGGCACGGTCTTACAGGCTGGCGAAGCGCGAGCGCACATCTCCTTCGCTATGCCTGCCACAGGTGGAATGGTTTCACCCGAATTCACCTCCTCAATACGATACACCGGCTCGATTTCTCATCGGTTCCATGGAACCAGGGCGGAATAGCCATGCCTCAAGGCACGATAACCAGGCTGAACCACACCAGGGGATACGGTTTTATCAACACGCCCGAGAACGAGGACCTTTTTTTCCATCGATCCAATATAAAAGAAGGGCAGTTTTCCCTGCTGCAGGTCGGCGACCGGGTGACCTATTCCGTCCAGTTCACCTCCCGCGGTCCCCGGGCCGACCATGTTCATGCGCAGAATCAGACCACGAAACTCCAGGTCAACCTCGCCGTGAAGGATCTGCAGGCTTCCGCGGTGTTTTACACGGAGACATTCGATTTCAAGGAACTGGCGAACATTCCCGGTTACATCCTGCTTCAACGGAGTTCCCTGATCCTGGGACTTAAGACCGATGAACTGCTGTGGTACCCGGACCCCGGGGAACGGCCCGTCGATACGCTCGATCGGGGTGTGGGCGTCGAACTGGTCCTGGAGATCTCGGATATCGATCAGTTCCATTCCCGGATGCAACAGGCCGGCGTGGCCATACACGAACCGTTGAAAGAACAACCATGGGGCGCCACGGACTTCCGCATGGTCGATCCGGATGGGTATTACTGGCGCATCACCTCACCACGCGACCTGGATGTCGTCCATGTGGACGAGGAAGGACCCATGGAAGGAGAGCCCGCGTGAGTTTTCTGGGTATCGATATCGGCGGGTCGGGCATTAAGGGCGCGCCGGTCTGCCTTGAAACCGGAAAACTCGAGACGGAACGGTTCCGGATCGCCACCCCCAAACCAGCCACTCCTAAAAACGTCATCGAGGCCGCGGCGGAAATCGTCCGGCACTTCGACACGCAGGGATCCGTGGGCTTCGGTTTTCCTGCCGTTATAAAAAACGGTACGGTACGAACCGCCGCGAACATCGACCCATCCTGGATCGGTGTGAATGCCGCCGAACGCATGGCTCAGGCGACGAGCCGGCCGGTCGTCTTTGTCAACGACGCGGATGCCGCCGGAATAGCGGAAATGCGGTACGGGGCAGGCAGGGACAGGGATGGCGTGGTGGTTATCGCAACCCTGGGAACCGGCATCGGCACCTCCCTTTTCGTCGACGGCGCGCTCGTGCCCGGTACGGAATTCGGGCACCTCGAGATGAAAGGTCGCGTGGGGGAGAAATACGCGGCGGAAAGCGTACGGAAGGCGAAGGGACTGAGCTGGTTGGAATGGGGCGGACGCGTGGACGAGTATCTCTGCAAGCTGGACGAGTTGATCCGGCCGGACTTGATCATCGTGGGCGGCGGCGCCAGCAACAAGTACGAGAAATTCTCCCCGTGCTTCACCGTGGAGACCGAAGTCGTGCCCGCTCAACTGAGAAACCAGGCCGGCATCATCGGGGCGGCCCTTGCCGCGCAGGCCGGTGGGTGACCCGCTGGATCGACGAAAGCGCTGTTCATGTCGATACTCACCAAGTCGAAACTGTTTCCCATGCTGCCCGATGACGTTCGCGGGCGCGTGAACGAGCACCACCGCCTTACCCCGTCCAGTCGTCTCATGAACAGGAAACAGGCAGGCGAGTTCATCCTGGAACGGAGTTTCGTCTCGGTTTTTTCCGGCACTGAACTTCCCAGTATCCAGGAAGCGATAGAAGGCAAACCCGATCTTCTCCATAACGGAAACCGAATAAGCACGGGGCAGGGTATCGCCAGCATCTGGCTCAATGACCTGCCGGAAGTCGTTCCCTGTCTTTTCGGTACATTCGTAAAGCGGAAACCCACGCTGGTCACGCGGAAGCACTGGGCGGCGCTGCTGGCCATGGAAGGGGAAGGGTATCGGGGTGCCCGGGAGCGCAACCGGATATCTCCGACGGCATTCCTCCTGGCCGACTGCATCGAACGGGAAGGTCCCGCCACGGGCCAGGTGCTTCGTGATCGACTTGCCGAATCCGGCCGCATGGAAGGGTTGACCTTCCGCAGGGCATTGCAGGAACTCGAAAAACTGTGGTTGATCGTTCCCGGCCGGATCGGAAGAAACGTCCACAACGCGGCTTCGCGCGTCTGGGAACTGACGAAGCGATGGGTACCCGACGAAACCGCGCGGGAAGCCGTCTCCATGACCCGCCGTCACGCCATGCGCAGCCTGCTCGTGGGCGCCGTGGATTCCGCTGGGGCCGTCGATGAGAAGGCGATCTACCGATGGTTCGGCTGGCCCCGGTCCATGACGGGCGCGCTCATGAACGAAGCCCTGTCGGCGGAAGAGTGCTACAGAGTGGACGGCCCCAATCCCGTGATCATATCGAGCGGCCTGGCCGAAATCTGGCCAGAAGCTTAGAACAACCTGCCCGTCCGCCGGCATGACGCCCGTCGGGCATGCGACACATCCGCTGACCAACCTGTGACATGGTACCCTCCCGTACGGACCCTGCCAGATTATGCGCCTTTACCACGATGACGACAAAGTCCAGCTCTGGCTGGGTGACGCGCGAAAGATGGATCCAATCCCAGACGGTTGCTCCGGACTGGTCCTGACTTGTCCGCCGTGGTGGGACAGCGGTGACTACGATCACCCGGACCAGATCGGTTTCGGCCAGAGCTACGGGGCATTCCAGGCATCGCTCGCCGAGGTCTGGGCGCACTGCCTCCGGTGCCTGATGCCCGGCAGGGCGATCATCGTCTGGATCGCCGATCTGCTTTGGCGGGAAGATCCGGTCGCGCTGGTGGCAGACACGCACCGCGGTCTCAAGGAGGCCGGATTTCAATACGAAGCGACCTGGTACTGGTTCGAACCGGGGAAGAATACAAGGAAGGAAGCGGCGGATGACCGCGTGCCGCTGGGATGCCGGCCCAAAGTGCACGCCGAGACCATCCTGGTCTACCGAAAACCCGGCGAACACGTGACTCCCGCGTTTGATGTCATGGAAAAAAGCCGCATACCGGAGGAAGAATGGCAGGCGGGCCGCCAGGCCGTCTGGATGCCCGACGATAAGCTGGAACACCCCTACAAACGCCTTATCCGCCTCTGGTCATACGCGGGCGAAACGGTCCTGGATCCCTTCGCCGGGCAGGGCACCATCGCCCTGTCCGCGCGATCGCTGGAACGCCGGTCCATCACGGTGGAACTGAACCCCGACTCCTGCCGCCACATCGTCTCGCTCCTCGCGGCGCCTCACATACCCTGTTCATCCAGCAAGCGCCGCAGGTAGGCGACGGCTTTGGGTACCGCGGTCTCCTCGGCTTCAACGTCCTGGCCTTCGTACACGACCGACATCCAACCGTTGAACCGGGCATCCTTCAGGATCCCGAGTATGCGGGGATAGTCCAGCCACGCCTCCTCGCCGGTCTGGACGCGGTAGAATTTCGCCCGGACATGCGCGGCGTAAGGTGCGCTTTTTTCGATGCTCCCGTAAAAATCGTAGGCGGGGTCCGGGTTTCCTCTCGCGCCCGAAGCGCCGGGTGATCCGGCATATTGGCCCGTGTCCAGTATGTGGGTGAATCCGGGATGATCCACCTGGTTCAGGATCCGTACGACGTCGTCGCCCGTACGGGTCACACAACCGTGATTGTGGTTGTGCAGCCCCACGGTAACTCCGCTGTCGGCCGCATGGGCAACCACTTCCGAAATCGCGTAGATCATGCGGGACCAGGTTACGTAGGCGGGTGTATCGTCCCGGTCCCACGCGGCGAAAATCCGCACCATCGGCACGTGCATCCGCGCGGCCACGTCGATCCAGTGCTTTACCATCTCGATTTCCTCGGCGATCTCCCCAGCGGGCTTCCCGAAGTTGTTGCTTATGCCCAGGTAGGAGATGGCCAGCCCCCGCTGCAGACACCGCATGCGTACGTCACGCAGGTACGCGTCGTCTTCCGATGCCAGCGCCCTGGTATGGATATCGATGCCGTCCAGATGCAATTCACGGGCGCGATCGATGAAGTCGAGCAGGTCCATGCGGCCTTCCGTAATGGCTTTGCCGTAACTGAGGGACATGCATCCGAGTTTGATCACTTCGCGGAGTCCTCTCTCCCGCCAGCTTGACTGTCGTCAGCCTGGTCGTCGCCTGCACGGTTGCCGCCGGCCTTGTTGTCGTCCATCGCACAGGACTGTTCAAGGAAATAAACCATCACGTATTCTTCGGCAGTGCGCTTGGGACCGGGCAGGTTTCGGATCCGCCGCGCATGGGCTTCGAGGTGTCGTTTAACGAAGAACAGGTAGAGCTGGGTGACGAAATCGGTCGCCGTATGATTGTACAGGTAGGTGGGCGGAAGCGAGAGGGTGGTGCCCACCCGGATGTCCGCGCCTGTTTTTTCTCCCACCTGCATCCTGTCGTTCATTGATTCGAGCTCTTCGGTGGAAACGCTGAAGAGAAACTCGCGAAAGGCCTGCAGTTCCTCCGGTGGACAGGTCTTCCTGGAGAAATAATCGAGGAACCGGAAGTCGCCGCCGGCGCGCATCAGGGCGAAAACCTCGGACACCCCCATCAGCGTGCCCAGCTGCACGGTAGTCTGCCGCCGGGCTTCCCAGGTGGTCTCCAGGACGGGCAGGAAGGCTTCGATATGCCGGGAGAACCGGTCTTCCCAGAGGTGGGTCAGGGCGGTGGCCGCCTTCGTACGGACGGCACGGCCGAGAACGTCGTCGCAGACGATGGCGATCAGCAGCGATTCGATCACCTTGTTGTGTATGCTCTGGCTGATCCGGCCGCCGATGGCGTCTTCCACGGCCGTGAAGTCCTTCCGGCCACCCAGCGCTTCCTGGGCAACCTGGTGCAGGAGACGGAACAGGTTCAACCGGGCCATGACGTACACCTGTCCGACCGCGGCCCGCATGGGAAGCAGCAGGTCCACCGTGAACAGCGTGGCGTTGGACAGCGCCTCGATGAGAGAAGCGGTGTCCCGCCGCTGCTGACCGAGGGACTGGCTTTCCAGCAGGGAAGGATAGGCATTCATGACCCTGGCCAGGTCACTCAACCGTGCTATGGATTCGCAGATCGCCTGATCGAGGTGCGCGGCGTCGGGATTCCTGCTTTCCTTCAGCGAATCGGTGATATCCCGGATCAACCGCTTTTCGTCGTGGGTCAGGACGGGCGTATCGAGGGTGGTTGTGTCCAACGTATTATTGTTACCCTGCGCGCGGGGTGCGCTTTTGCTGTTCCCGGCTCGCTATTCCAGGTAGAAAACCTGTTCCAGCGGAACCATGCTCTCATCGGCGTGCTTGCCGCCAAGATTCTCGAAGTACGGCGCCATGAACTCCTGCCAGCGCTTGTTGACCTCCTTCTCGGCCATCGTGGCCAAAGCCTTTTCGAAATCTTCTGTTTCGGTGTAACCGAAGAGCAGCCCGTCCTCGCGCATGAACAGCGAGTAGTTCTGCCACCCCGCTTCGCGCAGGGCTTCCAGCATATTCGGGCCAGACCTCCCGGTGGTGCTTCTTGTAGTCTTCGATCATGTCTTCCTTGACCTTCAGGATGAATCCCACCCGCTGCATGTTGTTCTCCTTCAAGCTTCGTACTTGTAACTGACCAGTTCGATGTTCTCGTGGTCCGACCTGCGTGCCCGCTCGAGGGCGTAGGACGAGACCGGGAAGAAGTAATGCGTTTCGGCGTTGAGCGATATGAATCCCTCGGCGTAGGCTACGCCTCCCGCGCTGCCGAAAGCGCCGTCGGAGGTCTCGATGCGCTTCCGCGCGTAGGCGCCGCCGTAGCCCTGGCTTACCAGGGCGTCCAGCGACGCCAGTTTCTTGTCGACCACGTCCGTGATATCAATGAAGACATCGTTGTAATACCCGCCGCGTGCGTCCCACACGTTCCTGGGTAGACTCGCCAGCGCCGCAGCCCCAGTAGAACACCTGCGCGACGTGATGGGGCGGTCGCCGGTCACCCGGGTCGACGGAACCGGCCAGTCCCATGGCGAGCATCACGATGCGGCCGGCCACGGCGTGGGGATTCCAGGTGCCCCCGCCCTCGTCGGGGAAATGGGTGAGGATGACATCCGGCTTCAGTTCCCGCAGCAGACGGGCGAGCTGGCGCACGATCGGCCGTTCCGGAAGCAGCACGGCATCGTCCGCGCCCATGAAGTAGACGTCCTCGACGCCGAGGGCCCGGCATGCCGAGCGCACCTCTTCCGCCTTCACGTCGGACCGTTCCGTCATCAGTTGTTTCAGGGTGTCCCCGTCCGGCACTTCTTCCGCGTGGAACATCTCGTCGCTGATCACCTTGTCGTGCACGCGGGCCCCGTGGGTCAATACCACGCATCCCACCCAGTCGCCCCGGGCTGTATGATGGGCCATGGCGCCGCCGGACTGGTCGAAAATATCGGCAGGATGCGCACCGATGGACAGAATGCGAAGCCTATCGCTCAAGACAACACTCCCATGTTTCGAGAAGGCGCAATCAAGGTGTGCGGACGGGTATGCGGAACGCTTGACTGTGGCCGAAAGAAAGGCTTTCTTGTCCTGGGTCACCGACGGACCGGATGATCGGTAGACGAAGAGGAGATCCGGTGTTGCGGTGCAGTCGAAAGATCTTAATTTCGGAATATAGAGCGTCCCACCTGCCCGTCAATATGTTTTTCCCGCAAGGCGTCCATGCTCACGCGGCTTCGCTCTCGCTGGAAAGCGGCCGAACTGCTTTCCGTCCCTGACTTCCGTAACCTCTGGATATCCAGCAGCATCTGGTGGCAGACGCGCTGGATGGACGAACTGATCGTCGGATGGGTCGTGCTGGAACTGACCGACTCGGCCAGCATGGTGGCGCTGGTCAGTTTCTCCCGCATGGCGCCGTTCATGCTGTTCGGCCCCTTCTTCAGCACCGTGGTGCGGTACGTGAGCTACCGCTGGCTGATCGTCAACGCGCAATTCATCAACCTTATCGTCAATGGCCTGTTCTGTACCCTCGCTTTCCTGGGCGATCTCCAATTCTGGCACATAGTCCTGGGCTCTGTCTGTATCGGCATGGGCAGTGCCTACGACTGGTCCTCGCGCCGGGCGCTGATCCCCGACCTGGTGGGCAAGGACCGGACGACGGACGCCATGGTCATGGAGACGGTTCCGCAGAACATCTCCCGCCTGATCGGACCGCTGATGAGCGGTATCCTGCTCGAGTTTGCCGGGCCGAAAGGCGGTTTCCTGGCGCTTTTCATCCTGCAGATTGCCCAGATCGCCGTCATCGTACGGCTTTCCGCCGCAACGGACCGCAAGGATCGCAAGAATAGCCGGCTGGCCCCGTGGAAGGACCTGCTGCTCGCCTACCGGTATTCCCGGCGGAACCCCCGGATCTCGGGCGTGCTGCTCATCACCTTCCTCATGAACGCCTTCGCCTTCTCCTACCAGGTCCTGCTGCCCGTGTTTGTCCGGGACGTCCTCTTCCTGGGCCCCCTGGAACTGGGTATCCTCGCAGCGGGCACCGGGATAGGCTCCATTCTGGGCATTGCCCTCATAGACCGGCTGGGCCGGTATTACAGGGATGGCATGGTATTCACGATCAGTTCCCTGCTCAACGCCGTGGCCACGCTGATCTTCGCCCTCTCGACGTCCTTTCCACTTTCCCTGGCCATGCTGATCCTGGTGGGCATCGGCCAGACCGGGTTCGGCATCATGCAGTCCTCGATCATTCTCCGTTCGTCCATGGACGCCATGCGCGCCCGGGTCATGGGACTGCTCGTACTCGCCATCGGCGGCGGCCCGCCCGGACGGTTGCTGGTCGGATCGCTGGCCGGCGTCGCCGGCGCGCCCCTGGCCGTTTCTCTGTGCGCCGGTGTGGCCTCCATGGGGGTCGTTGGCGTGCTGTGGCGGCTGGGCGGGATGCGAAAGGACTGAGGATTGCCAGGGATCTTGAAGGCGCGGTTACCGAAGAAGCGGTGCGTCCAGGATGAAGAGGGTCATGCGGTCCGCGGTTACCTTAACCAGCCCATCCGATCCTTGCGCCACCCCAGCGCGTCGAGATGCGTCGCCCGAATACGCTCGATATGCCGGGTGTGCAACGCCTGCTTCTCCTCCGTCCACCGGTACTGCTCCAGCAGGTCCGCGTCCAGTTCGACCCCCAGTCCGGGCCCCTCGGGTACCCTAAGGCATCCGTCCTCGTAGCGCATCTTGCCCCCCTTGATGACGTCGCCGACCCACTGGTTGTAGTGGGCGTCGAGGCCGTGGAGGGACATGGGCATGGTGCCGTTGCCGAAGACGATGTGGTACGGGATGTTGTAGGGAAAGGCGAAGGCGGCGATGTGAAGGCGCATGGCGGTGCCGGGACCCAGTTCGTAGGCGCTGTGCATGCCGAGTTCCATGCCCATGAACCGGGCGGTGTCGTAGTACCGCTTGAGGGCCAGCGGCCCCGCGTAGGCGTCCGGCGCGGACACGTCGGCGGGCACGTGGCGGCGCATGACCTCGAGGTCCAGCGGCTGGTCCAGGGTCTCGTCGCCATACCGGCCCGAAACGGGTGCACCGTAGGGACGGGGCGCCGCGTCCCGTTTCAGCGGCGGCAGCCATACATGGGAGGAAATAGGGATGCTGCTCATGAGCCGCAGGCGGTGCCCCGCGCGGAAGATGTTCTCGAACCGGCCGCCGACCGGCTCTTCGATCCACTCGATCCGGCAGTCATCGACCCCCTGCATGAACCTTAGCGCCTCGCTCTCGCTCCACGACGCGTGGGGGTCGACGCGGATATCGACGTCGTAGCCGACCAGGTCGCGGATGTTGTGGATCAGTTCGATGTAGCGCACGGGTTCGAAATCGCACATGGACAGCTTGATGATGCGGAAGCTCTCGTCCTCCATCAGGGACTTCACGTGCCGGGGATAGGTGTCGAATGTCACCTCGTTTTCACCGTTTACATCCGGAAAGCGGTACCAGGTGTATGCCGCGATGGGGATCTTCGTGACCACCGGTGTATCGAGGGCGAATACGTCACGCAGGTATTGATAGAGGGGCTTGCCGGCGATCTTGCCGGCGAAATCCCAGTAGGCGAGACCCAAGCAGGCCCCGGATATCCGGATCGAAGGGGTTCCTGCCCAGGACCTGCGACCTGCAGTTCATCGGGTTCTCGTCGGAGACTCCTTCCGCCACGCCCACCAAGCCCTGGTCGGTCTCGAACTCGGCGAAGGAGAAGCCCTCCGCGGACCCGTCCCAGCGCTTGGTGCCCCGCCAGGGCATCAGCACCCGGTAGGTGCGCACACCCGTGATCTTCAGTCCGGCCGCGTGGCCGCTCGCGTTGATGTGGCCCTGCCGGGCCTTGATATCCGCCACCGTCTCCCGGTCGAAGGCGGCGATGGCGTCGACATCATACATGGTGAGGTCCCTTTTCGATTGGATTGAGCGTCTTGTATGCCGAGTCGGGCAACCTCGTCGGTGTCCGGATAAGCATGCACCAGGAATTTGATGCTTTCGTCGATGTTTGCCTTGGAAACGAACGTAAAGGGAACCCACTTCGTTGGCAACAGGAACAGTTTGGAGCTGTCCTGCATCAGTCAGACACTAAAGGAAGGAACGCGACGAAACGCGGCCCAGAATGGGAACGACCGCGCACGTCGCTATGGCAATGAGGTGCAGTCCTGGCCAAGGGCGCTCTCGCCCTGGATCGCAACAAGGCCTGCCTGCAACAATACCGCGCCCGAGCCGGGACGGGCTCGGGCGGATGAACTAATGAGCGCGCATCACGCGCCCTACCACTGGATCGATCCGCGAAGCATCACGCCGTGAACGGCGGCGCCGGTAGCGCTGACATGGTATCCAGCCTCCTCTCGAAGGCCTTCAAGCGAGAGCGCTGCGCCGTACGCAACCTGCCACCGGGCGCCGGCGCGCCATGCGCGCGTGTCCGCGTGGCCGTGAGAGAACCCCGCGAAGGGCGTCAGCACACCGGGCTCGCGCCCTAGGCACAGGCCGTAGCCGAGTTCCGCCTCAAGACGACGGTCGGCTGCGAACCCGACATCACGCGCTAGACCCCGCGTGTCCGCCAGCGACCAGAGACGGTACACACCGCTTGCGGAAGCACCCCAGGTCGGCGATACCGAAAGCGAGAGACCCCGACCCGAAGCCCCCGGGTCGATGCGCACCGTGCCCGACGCGCCCCATTCCTCGTACCCCGTCTCTTCGTGGGCAATGAGCGTGCGTCCCGAGACCGCTACCGTCACGACACCGACCGTATAACGAAGCCCCGCGCCGGCCTCAACGCCGGCACCGGTCTCTGCGTCACCACCGTCATGGCGTACGCCGACCTCGAGAGAGGGCGTGAACGTCCCACCGCCCGCCGCGAACGCAAGCGAACCCTCGACGAGGAGACGCACCCGGTTCACGTCCGCATCGCTTCCTTCAAGGCCGGAGACCGCGTCCGACTTCCGTACCCAGAACGCGTCCGACTTCACCGCGACCGAAAGCCCGGCCAGAGCCTTCGGCGAGTATACCTCGCCCCGTACGCCGATCGCGCCCATGCGCATTCCGATGTCTGTCTCATAGGACCGCGCGCGATCCGTTTCCGGGTGCTGCGCGAGCGTGAGTTCGCCTGCACCGTAGCCCGCGAGACCCCACACGTCCACCTTGTCGCTGACGCCGAGCCGCGCGTAGGGATACACCGCCATCAGCGTGTTCTCGAAGTCACCGCTGTCGTCGCCCTCCATGAGCGTGTAATCACCATTGCCTTCGCTCACGGACAGCGCTACTCCAGCCAGCCAGCGCGCGCCGCCCACGTCCGCTCCGAGGAACCCGGTCGTGACCCGCCCGTTCATGCGCGTGCCGTCCTCGGCCGCATCGTACCCGTCGGTCGCGAACCGGCCCCACGCGGTCCAGGCGGCGCCGCCGGTCTCGCCTCCCGCGGAGAGTTGGAAAGAACTGCCGAGCAGAACCTCCCGCCCCTTCATCGTACGCGGCGCGCCGCGGGACTCCTCGGACCGGGAGTGCATGTCGGTTGGGGGGTGTCTGTCAAGATCGCTTGCAAGAGCCGCGCCGCCATCCGGTCCGACCGATTTGCTCTGTAGCGAGAGCGACTGGCCGCCTACCGTCACGTGCGCGCCGCCAGCGCCTGACATCCGGCCGCCGATGGCGTCCACCGCTTGAGTCGCGATCGTTCGGCCGAAACGCGCCAGCCACGCCTGCGGCATCGGGTCGTTGTTCTCAATGGTGCCCGTCGCCGAGGCGTCCGCTAGATACACGCCGCCGCCAGCGGGATTGCTAAGCGTCAGCGTGAACTGCCCTCCGCCATCGTCGATGGCATCGTCGAGCACCGGTACCTGCACCGTTTTCGAGGTTTCGTCCGGCGCGAAGGTGAGCGTTCCCGACGTTGACGTATAGTCCAATCCTGCCGTCGCCGTGCCCTCCGAGGTCGCGTACCGGACCGTCACCGTATCCGACGCCGCGCGGCTCAACGTCACCGTGAAGTCCACCGTCGCCTCCGCAGCCTCCGCCACACTCGCGTCGGCTACAGACAGCCCGGGAGGACCCTTGATCGTTTTCGAAAGCTGGTTCGAGAGTTGCTCGTTGGTGTCCGAGCACACCGCGCCCGTCGCGGTGCACGAGGCGGTCTGCCGGATCGCGACCGTCATGTCCGCCTTCGACCCTGGGTTGACCGTGATTCGCCACTGGTCGTTGTGCGGTGCATTGAGCCGTTTGGCCTCCTTGACTGCGACGGTCTCGCCGCCCTGCCGCACGATGATAATGTTATCGCGCATCGTGCGTGTAGCTGTAGACCGCCTTGGGCAACTTGTTGAACATCACCTTGAAGACGAGCGCGCTCGTCCCGTCATGCTCGGCGGGGATGTTCTCGAACCGGACCCGGAAGTCCGGCGGCGGCGGCGCGACCACCTGCTCCGGCGCCTGCGCCGTATGCGGCACCGTCGCCGACACGTCCGCCGAGAGCGGGCGGTCGTCCTCGGTGCAAATTGCCCCGGTTGCCGTGCAGTCCGTGGTCGCCGGCAGCGTCACCGAGATGTCTCCAGCCCCGCTGTCGGGGATGATCCTCACCTCCCAGCGCCGGTTCTTACCCTGCTCGAGGCGCCGCGCCGTGTGCACCCGGCCATTGGTCACCGAGAAGGCGCTCGGCTGCGATCCGTATCCTTGCAGGATGCGGTAGCTGAAGCCGTTTGCCGGCTCCTCGGTGAAGCGCAGCTCGAAGGTGAACGCGTCGCCGCCGTGGCGCTCCGGCAGCTCCAGGAACTCCCCGGTCAGCGCGTCCGCCACGGCGTTCCCCGTCTCCTCCTCCGACGGCGGCACCGTGAACCGCAACTCCCCGGTCAGCGGCCGTCCGTCGGCCGTGCAGATGGCCCCGGTTGCGCTGCAATCGGTTGTCTCGGGCAGTACCACGGTCGCTTCTTCCCCGTCGTCGGCGTCGACGGTGATCTCCCATGCGAGCGTGCTCGACGGGTCGAGGCGCCGTACCGCGCTCACCGTCCCGTTGGTCACGGTGAACACGGAGTCGCGCATCACGACGTCGGTGACTGTGCTCGCGAGCTCCTCGCTGAAATGCACCTCGAATGTGAAGGGGCTGTTGTGGTTCGCCGGCACGTTCTCCAACCGGCCCGTCAGCGGCGGGTTGTTGGTCACCTCGAAATCCTCGAAAGACTCCACCTGGTTCCCTCCCCGGTCGCGGAGCGCCATAGAGTCGTTATCGGGCTTCGTGTAGGTCACCGTCACGGTCTGTCCCTGCCTGATGCCCGGGGAGACGTTCAGACGGATAGTTCTCACGTCCTCGTCGAACGCAAAGCGAGTCGTGTTGATGGGGGTGCCGTCGACCTTGACGGTGAACGCCCCCGCCGAGGGTTTCCGCCGCGGGCTCAGCTTCCAGTCGAACGTCAGAGAGAGCCTGGTGCCCGAACTGTGGAGCTCCCCCGAGACCGGCCTGGCGACGGCCGCCCGCTCTCTGCGGGTATCGTCCCCGGGACGAACGTCGCCCGCAGCGACTCGAATGAGGACGCGAGATTTCCCGCCTTGTCGCGTACCGGCGGATCGGATGCGACGCGTACCGGCGAATCGTCGTGCCCGGTGTACGTGACGTACACCTCCTCTTCGGGGAGCGGACTCGCGTCCCGGGTCGCCCCGCGGCCCCTGACGACCTGGGAGAGGCTGAGTTTTATGGTCCGGGGGTTGTACGTGCCGTCATCGCTTGTGTCGATGATCCTCATGGCCTCGACGGAGTGTCCGAGTGCACGCGATTCCGAGTACGTCACCCGGAACGCCCGGCGCCCCAAGCTGAACTGTGTGTCGTGCTGGAGCTCACGGTCGTACTCGATCTGTACCTCGGCGCCCTTGACCTTGCCTTTTGAATCGACAGTCTGGTGCCATGTGAGGGTCTCCATCCACTGCGCCCGCGGTCGACCCGACCGGGTCGTTTCCGCCCACGGCCCGTTGCCGATCGGGCTCTCCCAGCGCGCCCGGACGTCGTAGGTATATGGCGTCACGGGTGCGATGACCGCCGAATGCCGGCCCGAGGGCCCGCTGTCCCGCCAGGTCCACCACTCCTCCGCCTCCGACCAATCCTGGTCGGGCAACTTCCATTGCACGCGGGATTTTGTGGCCTCGTCGGTTCCGACGAAGGACACCTGCATCTGCTCAGTGCCGTCGTCGTGCACCGTGTTCGCTTGCAGGTCCGTCGGTGCCGGCGGCAGGTCGCCGACGCCGCGCACCGTGTGGCTCACTCGATCCGCGAGACCGTTCAGGGGACCGGTACCGTAGCGTCTCGCGCACACCGTCCCCGGCGCATCGCAGGGCAACGGCACCAGCCTCAGCGTCACGTCGTCGTACCCCGAGGGCCGGACGTTCATCCGCAGAAGCGTCGGACTCTCGAAAGTCAGCGACTCCACCGTGCCGCCCGTCACCCGGATCCCGCGGTCCGGGCCCACCATGTCCGCTGGGGTATTGTGACTCTGCACGTTCTGTGTGAACTCCACCCTGACTTCGACCGTCGCGCCGAAGTGGATCCCCGGAATCGCGCCCAGGCGGCGGAGGTAGTAGAACCGGGCCCCGAGTGTCCCGAAGGACGGCCGGTCGTTGTCCCTCACCACGACCCGCACGGTGCGCGACCGGAAGGCCGCACTCGACACGCTGTGCGTCACCGTCGCCTCGTCGTCCTCGAGGTCGGCGTCCTGCGCCGCCGTGACCGTCAGTGTCTGCGGCACGCTCCAGTTGTCCGGCCGGAAGGTGAGCGACTCCGGCAACACCGTCACCTCGGGACTGTCCGATGCGTGCGTCACCGTCACCGTGGTCGAGGGCACTCCCGTCAGCACCGCCGTATAGGTCGCCGTGCCGCCTTCCTCCACCCTCACTGGCGAGGGGCGCAGCGTCACACTGGGGTCCGAGTCGGTGGTCGCGCTTGCGATGTTCGAGGCGGCGCTCGCGCCGCGCGCGTTCTTCGCCTTCACCCGATAGCGCAACCTGATGCCGGCGTCGAGGCCGGTGTCGTGCGTATACGACGTCGCGCCATGGTCTTCGGCCAGCACAGTGAAGGGGGCGCCGTCAGTCGAACTCTCGACCCGGTAGCCGGTGAGCGCCAGCCCGCCATTGTCCGAAGGCTCCTCCCACGACAGGTCGATCACGCCCTGGGGCCTGACCGTGGCCTCGAGGCTCGCGGGCGCGCCGGGAACGGCCCAGACGGTCCTGGTCGCGGCGCTGGTCAACTCCTCCTCGACACCGTAGTCGTCGGTGAAGCGCACCCTGACCCTGAGCTTCTTGCCGCGGTCGGCCGCACGCGGAACGTAGGTGTTCGACGTCGCACCGGGAAGGTTCGTCGGGTTCGACATGCCGTCCGCGTCGACCCGAATCCATTGGTAGGTGAAGGTCGCGCCGGTCAGCCCGTCGGTATCCGAAATGCCGCTCGTCGAGGCGGTCAGCGTCCTCTTGACCGTCACCGTCCCCGAGATCGTCGGCACGCCGATGGCGTTGGGCGGGTAGTCGGTGATCCTCACGGCGATATCCTGGCCCGACGACCAGAACAGGCCGCTGTTTCTCCAGACGAAGTCGCTAGCCGACGGGGAGTATTCAGCGGCGTCGAACGAGAACCTGCTGTTCCCGATGTACAGCCTGAACCGGACGCTGTTGAATACGTGCCGCCCGTTCGGGGAGAACTTGATTCGCAGTAGGCGGTGGGAGCCTTCTTGGACGTGCCAAAGACGCTCAATCGTGTATTCCACGCCGTCGTGGGTGAACGCCTCGTCGGTCAACGACCCGGCCGAATCGTGGAAACCGTATCCCTGTAGTGTGTTTAAAGCACCACCACGGACCTCCCCCGTAGTCAGGGTGGCGGTCCAGATGTCGGTCTCCTGCGCCTGCGCCTCCATCGGCACGGCAGCCAGGAGGACGGCAAGCAGGAGCCACGCCGCGGCAGCGACCGCGGCGCAGACCCGAACCTGGGGAGGACGGTGACGGAAACGCCCGCGCCATGCCTCGGATTTCGGCTCTTCACTGCTCAGGTTCCATATTGGCAAGCCCTGGGTCAGCATTTATTGTATCCTTTCTCAGCCCTAACCGTCCATCCTCCGCCAGCGCGGAAGCTCTTCGGTTTTCCGGACTGCTTCACCCTGTCTTGTTTCGGTCCCAGTGCGCCGCGTCGGCACAGTTCCGGCTCCAGCGGCATTTGAGACCGTCGACCTACATGCGGTGCAGGACCACGCCTAGCCAGCGCGACTTTCGCACGCTGCTTCGCCGTCTGCTTCGCACAATTGAATTAGAGGTACCTAATGAATTAGACTATTACTCACGTATGTTGGTTTATGCAAACGTTTTTAGAGACGCAGTTGCGACAACAGGCTTCCGAATGATCGGCATAGAGCCTGAAAAAAACCACGAAGCGACTGTTGTAACCGCTCACGGGATGACCGGCGCGCCACGGAATATGGGATGAATATGGAGACTAATTGCTTGCCTCGTCGAACAGGCGGCATTAAAATTGGATTCCAGTATACCCTTGTGTTCGTTGTTTTTATTAACGCTTACCATCCGAATACCGGAATCGGCATGACTACCGACACGGTCTGCCTTGGTGGCAAGGTCGCAGATCAGTCGCAGATACGCGAATGGGTCGATACGTTCAACCGCCAGGGCTTCCTGTTCCTGGAGAACGTCCTTCCCGCCGACTGGTGCGAAGCCCTGCGCAACGACTTGGATTACGGGCTGCGCGAGAATCCCAACGGCCTGAACTCGGTCAGCGAGAACATGGCGCTGTGCCACCGCATGTTCGAATACAGCGAAACGAACCGGCGGCGAAGCGCCGGCGAACGTGCGCCTGCCGGTGCTCTTCTTCACCTGCAATTACTACCTGACCGACGTCACCGACCCCGAACACGGCGGCACGGAGGTCATTCCGGGATCCCACCTGTTCGGCCACCCCTGTCCCGATTCACTGGAAGGCACGGAGTGGGAGGACCGGATCCACTACAATCTCGGACCGGCCGGCAGCGTCGCCATGTTCAACAACCAGGTATGGCACCGCGGCGGACCGAACCGGAGCGACCGGACGCGGTACATCACCCAGATCACTTACGCCCGTCGCATCATCGGCCACAAGTACTACCCGTTCATCAACTACAACATGCCCGAACACGTGTACCGGGACGCAGACCCGCTCCGGAAACGCCTGCTCGGGTTCCTGGACCACGGTGCGTACGGGTGATTCCGTTATTCCGAGGGGTCATGCCCGCGCAGGACAGGACAAAGCGGGACACGACAAAGCGGGATAGGACAAGGAGAACTACATGAACGCAATCAGGCAGTCCGTATGTTTCGGCTGTTTCAAACGGGCCGGGGTCACCCCGGAATCGCTGATCCGGGAAGCGGCTCGATTCGGCTACGCTTCCGTGGAGATGCTGCCCCGTGAGCACTGGAACCAGGTTCGGGACGCGGGCATGGACATCGCTATCGTGGTGGGCCACGCTTCCCTTCCCGATGGCCTGAACAAGACCGAGAACCACGACCGCATCGAAGACGAACTGCTGTCGAACATGGACCTGGCCGTCGAGAACGGCATTCCCGGCCTGATCTGCTTTTCGGGCAACCGGGAGGGCAAATCCGACGAAGAAGGGCGTGACAACTGCATCGAGGGATTGCTGCGCGTCGCGAAGGCCGCCGAGGAGAAGGGGGTCACGCTGTCCATGGAACTGCTCAACAGCAAGGTGAACCACCCGGACTACCAGTGCGACCGCACCGAATGGGGCGTTTCCGTCTGCAAGGGGGTCGACTCGCCGCGGGTCAAATTGCTGTACGATATCTACCACATGCAGATCATGGAAGGCGACCTGATCCGGACCATCCGGGACAACATCGACCACATCGGGCACTTCCACACCGCCGGCAATCCTGGCCGCAACGACCTGGACGAAACGCAGGAGATCTACTACCCGCCCGTCATGCGCGCCATCGCGGAGACCGGGTACACGGGGTTCGTCGGCCACGAGTTCGTTTCCCTGGGCGACCCGCTGGCGGCGATGCAGGCAGCCTACGATACTTGCGACGTCTGAGTTTACTCCCATCTTGAAGATGCCGGCCCGACAACCATGGGATCAGAAAGGATCCATGACTTGATCGTCGATGCCCACGTACACGTCTGGGAGATCGACCCGCCCAGGTATCCAGTCGGCCCCACCGCCCCTACCTGGACGGCCGAACCGGACGAACCCGGAACGGCGGACGAGCTGATCGAGGACATGGACGCCAACGGTGTGGACATGAGCGTGCTGGTGCAGACATCGTGGTCCACGTGGGACAACGGTTACATGTCCGATTCGACGGCCCGGTTTCCCGACCGTTTCGTGGGTCACGGACTGATTGATCCACGGGATTTTGCGGGTAATGCGGACCAGGTCCGGTACTGGATCGAGGAACGGGGGTTGGTGGGTTTTCGCTTCCATCCTTTCTACTATCCGGATGAGCAGATCCTCGTGGACGAACGCAATCGTCCGATGTGGGAAGCACTCGCCTCGCGGGAGGCGGTGGTCCAGTTCCACATGAAGCCATGGGACGCCGGCCAGGTCGACGAGATTGCCCGGCGATACCCCGAATTGAATCTGATCATCGATCACATGGGATACCCGGACCCGGAAACAGGTATGGACGCCTTCAGACCCATTTTCGACCTGGCACGGCACCAACAGATGTTCGTGAAAATATCAGACGTCAAGGGACGGTCACAGCAGGCTTTCCCGTTCCGCAATGTACATCCCTACATCCGGGCACTGCTGGACGCCTTCGGTGTCGAACGGTCCATGTGGGGCACCGGGTATCCCGGCCATCACCGGGAGAAACACAACTGGCTCTCTCTTACCGACGAACTGCGACTGGTCCGGGAGGGTTACGACTTCCTGACGGCCGCGCAGAAGGACCGGTTGCTTGGTGGCACGGCTGTGGAGGTGTGGGGGCTGGGATAGCATTACTTTGGCCAGCAGTCCACGAATAACCTCGGGTAGATCAACCTTGAACGTCAACCGAAGACTCCTTCGCAGCGCGAGGTAGATTTATTCGCAGCGCACGCCCATATTAAGGAATACATTCCGATGGTCATCGACGTACACGCCCACGTCCTGCGCTGGCCGGTTTTGAAGAAATTCAACAATGGCCTGCCCCTCATGTCGGCCGAGGAGCAGGTCCGGCGCATGGACGAAAAGGGGATCGACAAGACGGTCATCCTGCCGCTTACGTCGGCCGAAGTGATCGGAGAACCGCAGAGCATGGGCGAGGTCTTTGACATCTGCCGGCTCTACCCGGGACGCTTCATCCCTTTCTGTGATTTCGACGTGCGCCGCTACGACCTGAACAGCGCGGAACGGTACCGCGACGTGCTTGAACAGTACATAGTCCGTGGCGCAAAGGGCGTGGGCGAACTGACCTGCCGGGTGTACTGGGACGACCCCCGCCTCCGGAATCTCTTTACCGCGTGCGAGGAACTGGGACTGCCCGTGACCTTTCATACCTCGCCGCCGGAAGCGGTCACCTACGGACTGATCGACGAACTGGGGTTGCCCCGCTTCGAGCAGGCATTGCAGCGGTTTACTGATCTGCGATTCTTCGGCCACAGCGCCTCGTTCTGGAGCGAGATCAGCGGCGACCTGACGGCCGACCAGAAGGAAGGCTACCCCAAAACGCCCATCACGCCCGGAGGAACGCTGATTCGGATGTTTCGGACCTATCCCAACCTGTGCGGTGACCTGTCGGCGGGCTCCGGCTTCAACGCGTTGACCCGGGACCCGGCCTTCACCTACGAGTTCCTGGATGAATTTCAGGATCGCCTGATGCTGGGACTCGATCACACGGACGTCGAACTGGATTTCCAGCATATCGAATGGCTCCGCGCCCGGCGGGACGAAGGGCATATCACCCACGATGTCTGCGAGAAGATCCTCTGGCAAAACGCCGACCGGATCATCGGACTGGGCATCGCGGAAGGGATTTGAGCGCCGGAGCAAAGTTAGTATCTGGGGCCGGTGCGCACGATTAACCGTTTACACGAACCGAAAGAAAGACAACATTACAATACATCAATACAAGAACACTCCATCTAAACGATCCCTATCGAGGCAACCATGAGTGACGTGCGCGAAGAGGCCCGTTCCGATTCCTTCGGGGAGGAAACCGAACTCAAGCGTGACCTGGGACCGGTCACGGCGACCACCGTGATTGTCGGTTCCATCATCGGTTCCGGCATCTTCGCCGGTCCCGCCATCGTGGCCGGATATACGGGTTCTTCCGGCTGGAATCTCATGGTCTGGGTCATCTGCGCCTTTATGGCCTTCTGCGGCGCGGTGACTTTCGCCGAACTGGGCGGCATCATGCCGCGTTCGGGCGGGCTGTACGTATTTCTGCGTGAAGCCTACGGGCGTCTGTGGGGTTTTCTCTTCGGCTGGACCTCGCTCCTGGTCATACGTCCCTGCGACCTTGCGGCCATCTCCATCGTATTCGCCACCTACTTTGGTTATTTCATCACCCAGTTCAGTCCCTATCCGGACTGGGCCATGCGGGGCGTAGCGGTGATCGTCCTGCTCATTCTCGCCTTCATCAATTACCTGGGCGTGCGATTCGGGGGACTCGTTCAGAACCTGTCCTCCTTCCTCAAGGTGGGCGGGTTGCTCCTCATGGTCGGCCTGGCCTTCGGGATCACGCCCGACACGAGCCAGTTCCAACCGGTCTGGCCTTCCGATTCCACCCTGACCATCGGGTTCCTCAGCATGATCAGCCTCGGCATGATGGCGTCCTTCGGCGCCTACGACGGGTGGGATGCCTCTACATACGTGGCCGAGGAAATCAAGAATCCGAGACGCTGGGTTCCCCTGTCCATCATCCTGGGTCTCGCAATCACCACCGTCGTCTACCTGCTCGTGAACAGCGCCTACCTGATGGTGCTCTCCAACACGGGCGTCGCCGAGAGTGAACGCGTCGCTTCCGAGACCATGCAATGGCTCATCGGACCGGTCGGAGCAGCTTTCATCGCCGTGACCGCCATGATCTCCACCTTCGGCACCGTAAACGCCGGGATGTTGACCGGACCGCGTGTCTTCTTCGCCATGGCGCGGGAAAAGATGTTCTTCTCGTGGGTAGCGCGTGTCCATCCGCGCTACCGTACGCCTGCCAACGCCGTCGTGTTCATGGCCGCTCTGGGCATCCTGAATATCATCTTCCTGGGCGACTGGGGCGCCATCATCGCGGCGCGGACCGGGTCCTTGTGGCTCTTCTACATAACGACCACCTTCAGCGTATTCATCTACCGGCGTACCCGTCCCAATGTGCCGCGCCCCTACCGCACCTTCGGGTATCCTGTCACGCCCGCGATCTTCGTGCTCATCGGCGTGATCTTTTTCGTGTCCATCGTCGTCAGCGACCCTGGACATACCCTGATCGGGCTGACCATCACTGGATTGGGCGTTCCGGCCTACTGGATCTGGATGCGAACCACTCGACCAGAGGAATCGGACGAGGATCGCCAGGCCTGATTCGGCTGAAAAAAGTTGGCGCGACCGCGCCGACCGTATATTACGCTCAGGCAGACAATCGATCCCCTCCTGCATGTAACATCCCTCGGGAATGGACGCCCATGGGCTACCCTCGCATCGATGGCCGCAGGGTGAAGGTCGAACCCCTTGCGGACCGGGAAAGCAAGCACCATATCGATGACATCCTCGTCGATCCCGATGCTCGGCTGCTTCCGGCCTCATCCCGCCAGGCCGAACATATCGAAACAGTGGCGGACCGAATACGAACCGCCCGGTCCAACAGCGCGGCCGTCATGCTGGCCTATGGCGCCCATCTTGTAAAGAACGGGCTCGCCCCCGTGGTCACACGCATGATGGAAGCCGGATGGATCACCCACCTGGCGACCAATGGCGCCGGCGTGATCCACGACTGGGAGTACGCCTTCCACGGCTGCTCGGAGGAGGATGTACGCACCCACGTCGCCCGGGGATGTTTCGGCACCTGGGACGAGACCGGCCGGCATACCGCCCTGGCCGTGCTCACCGGCGCGGTGGACGGCATGGGCTACGGAGAATCGGTGGGCAGGATGATCGTGGAAGACGGGTACGGGATACCAGACCCGGCGCAACTCCAGAAAACGCTCGCGGCATGGTCCGACCATCCCGTGGACGACGAAACCATGCCCGCCCGCGCCGACCTCCTGCAGACGATCGTGCAACACGATGTCGCACCGGGACGGCATACCGTAGAACACCCATACAAGAAACATTCGCTGACGGGGAATGCCTGCCGGTTGGGCGTACCGCTCTCCGTACATCCCGGCATCGGGTACGACATCGTTTATACCCATCCCTTTGCCAACGGAGCGGCATACGGTCGGGGCGGGATGATCGACTTCCAGGTCTTTGCCGAAGGCGTTTCGCACATCGACGGCGGCGTGTTCCTGTCCGTCGGCTCCTCGATCATGGCGCCCCAGGTTTTTGAGAAGTCCGTGTCGATGGCCAACAACCTCCGCCGGCAGGACGGCCTCGGTCCCGTAAAACCCTTCATCGCGGTGAACGATCTCACGGAAGAGGACTGGGACTGGAATGCCGGCGAACCGCCCATGGACAACCCGGCCTATTTCAACCGCATGGGCAAGAGCTTCAGCCGCATGGGCGGCGAGTTGATCTATACTGCGGCCGACAACCGGCTGTTCATACCCCATCTCTGCCAGCGACTCACCGACAGATAAACAGGCCTGGTCCGATAAGATGACATACGATTCGTCGATGGAGAACGAGATGACCATTCGAGAATGGATGTTTAACCCGTTTATTCGGTTCAGAGGGTTTCAGGCGCTGCTATTCGGGATGTGCGCCCTGGTTGTAAGTGGTGTCATAGCCGGGATGGCCGACATTCGATTCGATGGGTTACTCGACCTGCACTTCTATAGCGATGTGCCCCTATGGGTCCCGGTAGCCGAGGGCCTGGTGAACTGGACTGTACTTACTGCGCTACTGTGGCTCATAGACCGTACGTTCAGTCAAAGCGCCGTTCGGTTGGTGGATGTCGCTGGCGTCCAGGCCCTTGCACGGGCACCCCTTCTTCCTGCCGCCGTGATTTGCTCGCTGCCCGGGGTTCGCGGAACTTTGGGTGTTTTTGCCGAAGCCGCGCAAAGTGGTCAACTGCCTAACGTCTTCGATATGGGCATTTTCGCCATCGCAATCGTTGTCATGTTGGGCTGCACTATTTGGATGGTCGCGTTAATGTGGAAGGCGTTTTCGTTCTCATGCAGCATGAAAGGAACGCGAGCTGTCGTGTTGTTTATCGCAGCCGTTGTAATCGGAGAGTTCGTAACGGTATATTTGACCAGACAGTATCTATAGTCGCTTTAAGGAGACCCTGACATGGAAGCCTGGATATTCGTCCATAATCCCCTCGAAACGTGGATGTCCGACTACAAGCGGATCTTCGATGCGTGGCAGGATGGGGGCGTCACCGGCATCGTGGTGGGCAATCTCTTTCTCGAACGAGACGACGGGACGAGAACGCCTGTCTTCGGCAGCGACCCCGCCGTATTTCGTTCGTTCGGCGTGGATCCACCCGAGGAATCGCCCCGCGACCGCGACAAGGAACGACTTTTCATGTCCATGCTCGACGATGCGGCAGAGCGGGGCTGGCACATCATGACCTTCGGCGCGGGCGGAGGCGGGGGACGCCTTCCCGTGGAAGAGGATCCCTACGGCGTGATCGGCCATGCCGCGACGATCCAGGACGCCATGAACGCCCTGCCCCAGGTGCAGGGATTGATTATCGACGGGCCGGGGGAGCAGCACTACGAACTCGCCTTCCACCACGGCGGCGAACTCTTCGAGATACGCCCCGACGAAGACACGCGCTTTGCCGCGCTGGGGTACGACATGGACCGGTTGCAACGGGGGATCGAACACCTGCGGGACCGGTTTCACCGGCTGACTCCGGCCGAAGTCCGATACCGCGCGCCCGGCGGCATGCTCGCCGGCATGCAGCTGTTTGACATCAACGAGGACACCCTGTACTGGCTCCGCGCGCGCCGCGAAACGGCCTTTGGGCATATGTCCGCCACGGCCGAACAGGTCCGGAAACTCAATCGCAAGGTGGAACTCGGCGGGATCCCGCGCACGGCGGCCTTTTCCTCGCTGACCTGCCAGGACTACCACGCCATGGCTTCCTGGTTCGACTACATCTTCCCCAAGCACTACTACTGGCACCGGGGGTTCGACGGCATGTACGGGACGGTCTCCCGCTGGGTGCAGCGATTGCGGAAGTGGAACCCGTCGCTGACCGAGGAAGACGCCTTCGACGTGGTCAAACTGCTCTTCGGCATCGACCTGCCGGGGGTTCGCACCCTGATGGACATGGAAATGGGGTTCCCGGAGGAGTTCTTCTCGACCATCGTATACGGGGAGACCCGCCGCGCCCTGGAGGCCATCGGCGACCTGGACAAGGTCATCTGCTGGGTTTCCACGGGCCGCGCACCTCACGCGGGCGACGCCATGCCGGCCAGAGATCTCCATGGCATCCTGACCGCCTCGCAGAACGCCGGGCTTAAGCGCTTTCTCTTCCATCCCGATCCCGACATCGGCGCGCCCGAATGGCATGTCCTCACCAGCTTCTGCGGAAATCCCTGGCAGGAAGACATCGACGCGCCGTACTGGCCACCCGATACGCCCCGGCTGGATTCCTTCAGCCACGGACGCAAGCCGACGCGCACCGACTAGGCAGCACGTGACGGGTTAGGAGTGACTGGCATGGCGCTGTCGGATTTTACGGGCCCCGATTTCATCGACGCGTGGACGCGGGATCTGGACCAGAGATGGCCCGAGCGGGCGGCGATATCCGAATGCGTCGTGCGGACGCTCGTCGAATGGCGCGGCGTGGCATCGCACAGGACGGGACTGCGTGATGCGGGACTGCTCAAGGAGAAGCATCACAAGAAAATCCGGTTGCTGGAACTCGGGATCGGTGCGGGCGGACTGGCCCAGGCCGTGCTGGACTCGTTAGCAGATGGACCAGAGGCGGGGCAACCCTGTGCCACCGAATACACCGGAATAGACATCCAACCGGCGCTCGTTAAGCACGGTAAGGAGCGGCTCGGTTCGGCCGGCTACCCGGACACATGCCTGGTCCAGGAGGACCTGAAGAACGATGGTTGGACCCGCGGGAACGGCCCCTTCGACGCGGTCATATCCCTCCAGACCTTCCACGATCTGGGCGGAATCGACGCCCTCGAAACTGTCTACCGGCAGATCCACGGGCTCCTCGTGCCCGGCGGGATTCTGGTCAACGCGGATTTCGTGATCCCCTTCGAGAAAGACGATCCAGACCGTCCGAGGCGGTTGCCTATCGAAACGCACCAGGAACTGTTGGATGGCATTGGATTCGTTGATTTCAGATGCGAAATGCAGGAGGGGAAAATGGCCTGCATGTCGGCCCGGAAGCCGTAGCGGCCTTAAACAACCGCTGGCGTCTACCCTGTCTTCCATGGGCACATCGAGAAGACGGTCGATTTTACCTTGAGCAAGATGCATGCTATTGCCAGATACACAAACCGGATTACAGACTCACCACTACGCCATTTCAAATAATCAGGCCCGGAGTTCGGTATGTGATTCTACCAGTGATACTTGCTAATACCAGACTTGTTTTCTCATGGGGTTTCTTGAGTGCGGTCTCGGTGCCTGTACCGAATATACCATCGGCCTGGACATCAGGTGACTACTGTAGATTTACGGGGTTACAAGATAGGCAAAATTACGCTTACTACGTTTAGGGCGTCTGATGCCCGAAACTTCTTATTTCGTTGTTTCCTGTATACAGTCCGTGGAATCATCAGCCCAAAACACAAAGGGAAATCACCTTAATTGACCGAATGGGAATTACATACGCCAGTCACACTTGGAACTTGACATTATGCATTTCAATTGCATAATATAAAGTCATGGCTTCGGTGTATCTCAAACGTTCGCTGGAACCGGTGCTCAGGAAGGCAGCGGCCGAGTTTCCCGCAGTGGTCCTGACCGGTCCCCGACAGTCCGGCAAGACGACCCTGCTGAAACATCTCTTCGGGAGGCGTTGCCGTTATGTCTCTTTGGAGCCGCCGGATGTTCGTGCGTCAGCCGCGGAAGATCCACGCGGTTTCCTGGAGTTGTACTCGCCGCCGGTGATCTTCGATGAGGTGCAGCACGCCCCTGATCTGCTCCCCTACATCAAGGAAAGGATCGACGCGAACCGTGCCAGGAACGGACAATATCTGTTGACCGGCTCACAGAATCTATTGCTTGCTGAAAAGGTGACAGAATCGTTAGCGGGCCGAGCGGCTATCCTCCACCTGTTGCCGCTTTCCAAACGGGAAACGGAGGGACAACCACGGGTTTCCCTGGCCTGGGAGCGCAAGCGACGGCCGACGACTCAGGCGACGTTCACGTTTGACCATCCGTGGAAAAGATTCCTTCAAGGCGGGTATCCGGAACCTGCGACACAACCTGAACGGGATATCTCCCTTTGGCACGCCAGCTACATCCAGACCTATCTCGAACGGGACGTACGCACACTCCGGCAGGTCGGGGATCTGACCCAGTATCAGAATTTCCTCCGCGTGCTGGCTGCACGAAGCGCGCAGCTCGTGAATCTGACTGATATTGCCAGGGACCTTGGAGTTGCCGTCAACACCATCAAGGCCTGGCTCTCAGTGCTCGAAGCCACCTTCCAGGTGATCGTGCTCCGCCCCTACTTCGCCAACGTGGGGAAACGGCTCGTCAAGACTCCGAAAGTGTATTTCACCGATGTCGGAACCCTGTGCTACCTGGTGGGTCTCAAGGACCCCGCCCATGCCGCCTCTGGCCCCATGGGCGGCGCCATCATGGAAACAGCGGTGTTATCGGAAATCGTAAGGACGTTGACGCATCGGGGGATAGACCCGCAGGTCTACTTTTGGCGCACTATGGCGGGAACGGAGGTGGACTTCGTGGTCGAGACTTCCGAGGGCCTTGTCCCCATTGAAGTGAAGCTGTCCGCAACACCGCGGCCTGCCATGGCCGCAACCATCAGGACATTCCAGGGGGACATGATAAACGCGATGCACGGATACGTAGTACATCCAGGCGATATACACCTCCCCCTCGGCCCTCGCGTGACGGCACTGCCGTTCGCCGAGCTATAGCGCTGTAGCTCCGTAGATTTATATCAATGTATGACTAGTGGGGATTGCTGACACCACACGAAGACGGGGCCTTTGAGGCGTCACTATTGGGGAGCAACCACTGGAAGAATGGATCCGTCCAATGCCTGCGTCCGCAGCCAATGGCATCGTAAACCAATCCTATCCTCTAAGTTGCAGGACGGAAAGCAGTCGGAGGTACAGGTTGATCGTATTGCGCATGGTTATAATGAAACGTGGTTACAAGTTGTATTTTGCTAAGGCCGCTTGAAAGTATAACCAGAGGGGGAATGCTAACTCGTTCGGGGCGTTTATGAATGCGCTATTTGTGTCACGATTAGTTTTATAATCACTTATTCTCGGGAGGTAAGCGGAAAATCCGGTTCCCGTCTTTTCTACAAAGATCAGTAAACGGCTCATCATTCCCTTCCTAGGTTATCTGTGACTGCTTCAGAATACTGTTTTGCGTACCACTGGCCAAATCATCATTCAGGTTTCCTGGTACGGTCACCAGCCCTTCCTTCCAGGGATGCTTGTACTGTCGATGACTACCTCTCGTCCGTATGAGAAACCAACCGTCGTTCTCGATTAGACGGATGATTTCCCGTAACCTCAGAGGCCCAGCTTCTTCCGGGCAACGGGTTCCCAGCCAAGTAGCATCCGGGCCTTCGCCATGTTCATCTCCTCGCGGTCCTCGTCGCCGGATATGAAGAACGCCTCACAGCGGCCGCGGCCGTTCTGGAGGAACCGGAGGCCGGCCAGGTAGGCATTGGCCAGGTCTTCCTCGTCGGTGTAGTACAGCTTTATGCCGGTGGGTGGATGCTGGATCCGATCGATGTACATGGCCCGGTTGCAGGGGCCGGTGATGCGGTACACGAGCAGGTTCATGTCGTACTCGCGGGCGAAGTACTGGCAGATTCGTTCCGTAAGTCCCTTGGTCAGCCCGTACACGTTGGGGCCGTCCAGGGGCACCTCCTCCTCGGAGGGATACCAGGTACGGTGCCGGTTGTGCGAACTCATGGTACTGGTGTAGATCCCGCGCATGATGCCCATTTCGGCGGCAGTCAGCAGCAGCACGTGGTGACCCAGGCAGTTGACGGTGTAATTGTCGATCACCTGCTCCATATTGTGATGCCGATCGTGCCCACCCTGGCCGCCCTTCATCGCCATGGTGATGAACCCGTCCATGCCGTCCAGGGCCCTGCGCACCGCATCGGGATCGGTGATGGATCCGTTAATGAATTCTACGTCGTCGTGCTGGGGAGGATCGAGGTCCAATACACGCAGGTGATGGTGTTGCCGCAGGTAGGGCGTGACGGCCGTCCCGACGAGGCCGGAACCGCCGACCAGGAGCAGGTTCATGGGAAGTGCTTTCAGGTTGTTGCTTCGGCTTCGGGCCTGGGCGTGATTTCCGGACCCAGGGGCGTGTCCTTGATATCGTAACCGGCGGCGATGATCTGGTCGCGCAGCGAGTCGGCATCGGCGTACCGTTTTTCCGCGCGGGACTGCCGCCGCGCTTCCGCGAGTACCGTGATGTGATCGGGCACGACCGTCTCTTCCGGTTCCCAATCGGCCAGGCTCAACCCAAGCATTTCGTCGAACCGCATGATCGTGGCCTTCTTCAGATCTTCCGGAAGATCGCTTCGGACCAGGTCCCAGGTAACTGACATGGCGCGGGGCATGTTCAGGTCGTAGTTCACCACCTCGGTGAAACGGTTCAGATACGCCTCGTCCGCTTCCCCGGCGGGCTCGCCCCAACTATGGACGGCCAGACGGAGCCGGTTCAGTTGCCGCGCGGCACCCTCGATGCTTTCCCAATTGAAATTGAGCTTTGACCGGTAGCTCGCGCTCAGGCAGAAAAGCCGGTAGACGAGGGGATCGTAACCCCTGTCGATCAGCGTCTGCACCCGCAGGAAACCGCCGGCGGATTTCGCCATCCTGGCATCTCCCAGTTGCAGGAAATACCCGTGCATCCAGAAGTTTGCGAGCCGCGTGCCGTGACAGGCCTCGGTCTGGGCGATCTCGTTGGAGTGGTGTACCGAAATATGGTCCTCGCCGCCCAGATGGATGTCGAAATAGGGACCCAGATACCTGGCCGACATGGCCGAGCACTCGATGTGCCATCCCGGGAAACCCACGCCCCAGGGACTTTCCCATTCCATCTGGCGCTGCTCGTCCGGCGGGCTGAATTTCCACAGGGCGAAGTCGGTAATGTTGCGCTTTTCGGCCATGTCGACCCGCGCGCCGGCCTCCAGTCCCTCCACGTCCAGCCGCGCGAGGTATCCGTAACCGGGTTGCTTCGAGGTATCGAAGTAGATCCCGTCGGAAGTCCGGTACGTAAACCCCTTCTGCTCGATGCACTGGATCTCCTGGACCTGTTCGGCGATATGGTCGGTCGCCCGGCACCAGGTGTCCGGCTCCAGGATGTTGAGTCGCCGCATGTCCTCCCTGAAGACCCCCGTATAGTACTCCGCGATCTCCCACGCAGTCTTCCCCGCGCGCCGCGAACCGGCCTCCATCTTGTCCTCGCCGGTATCCGCGTCGGAGACCAGGTGCCCCACGTCGGTAACGTTCATCACGTGACGGACGGAATAGCCGTTGAACTCCAGCGCCCGGCGCAACAGGTCGCCGAACACGTAGGTGCGCATGTTGCCGATGTGGGGAAAGTCGTAGACCGTGGGGCCGCAGGCGTAGAGACCCACCTCGCCCGGAACCAGTGGTTCGAATTCACGGAGGCTGCGCTTGTAGGTGTCGTACAGGATGAGGGGCATGCAATTGGGCTCCGTCGAATCTTCTATTGCCGCCGAAACTCGTTTCGACGTTCAATCCTTTTCTCTGTCATATTGCCATGTACCAGATATGCGGGGGACCGGGTTGATGTCAAGCGGTAATCAGGGCTCGGCATCTACTTGCAATGTGACGTACGAATCACATGTAATTACATGCCGTACGTGGTTTTTGAACAGGTTGTATACAATAAGGTATAGACAGTTTTTGCAAGGAAGCAGTTCAAAATTCCCAACTCCAAAAAAGATTGTGCATATATGGTGAAACCACTATAATAAAATGACAGATCAGATTCTCAAACCTAGCTTTTCGGACGATCTATACGGTCCGATTCAAAGGAACCATATACGTGTTGCATGCCATACAGAAAAAATCCAAGCGCGGAAGAGCAACCCCTAAACCCGAGATCGACCTGGTCAGGAGCAGGTTAAGAGACGCGGAGCAACATTACCGAGCATTCTATGCAGGAGAATTAGATCGATGAAGACCCAAAATGCTAAAATCGAACGCAGCAGCGGAAACGTATTTGCAGACCTGGACCTATTGGATGCCGAAGTGCACCTGCTCAAAGCTGAGTTGGTGACGCGGATCGACAGGATCATTCGCCAACATGGCCTGAAGCAGGTTGAGGCAGCGAAGTTGCTCGGGCTGACTCAACCCGATGTGTCGCGACTGATGCGAGGGAACTTCCGGGAATATTCAATGGAACGACTCCTTCGCCTACTTACGACACTGGGGCGCGACGTAAATATCATCATTTGCGAGTCCCGCGATGGGCGACCGGGACGACTCAGCGTCGAGGCCTGAATACCATAAGACATCCTACTGGTCCAGGTCCACGTCGTTCTGCCATTCCAGCGTTCGGAACCAGTAATCCCGGCGTTCTTTCAGCCAGCTGTCCTCCGTGCGCAACATGATCCAGTTGGCGAAGAAGTTCAGCGCGTCCAATTCTCCCTGCCGGATTGCCATAGCTGCAGAAAAACGCCCCAGGTGTTGGTCAAAAGGGATGAACAGCCGGTCGCTGTTCCGCAGGACCTCGTGCTCCGGTTTCGGCGACGATGCGATCACGGCCTCGGCATTGCCGTTCAACACCTCCTGGAAGGCGAGGATGTCGTCATCGAACTGTTGGAGGGTCGCCTCGGGAAAGTTTTTTCGCGCGGCCTGGACCGAGGTCGCGCCGCGGCGCACGGCAATAGTCACCTCGGCGCTATTGAAGTCCTCCATACGGACGAGGTGGCCCGCCCGTTCCTTGCTGGCCGCCATATGCAGTTCCGAGTAGGAATAGGGCCGGGTAAAGTTCACGCTCTGGTTCCGCGGCGGCGTAATGGACATGCCGGCTATGATCACGTCGAACTTGCCGGCCAGGAGACCGGGGATGATCCCGTCCCAGGCCGTGGGAACGAATTCAACTTCCAGGCCGGAGTCGGCCGCCAGGCGCCGGGCTACGTCGATCTCGAATCCTACCAGTTCCCCCTGCTTGTTGCGCATGGCCCAGGGGACGAAGGTCGACAGACCTACGCGAATGGTGCCGCGCTGCTTGATCTGGTCGAGCAGGCTGGGGCGGGAGGTTTCCGAAGCGGGTCCGCAGCCGGAAACGATCAATGCAGCCGTGCAGCAGGCGGCCAGAATGCGCATGGTCTTGGCTATCATGTGGAGGGATCCCCTGGTGCTCGGTGGTGAATTACCGGTTATCTTCCGTGGTGCATGATCGAAGTTGTAAACCTGATTTGAGCGTCTAAAGTGCGGGACTCGCGACTGATGCGAGGGAACTTCCGTGAATATTCAATGGAACGGCTCCTTCGCCTTCTGACGGTACTGGGGCGCGACGTAGAAATCACCATTCGCGAGTCCCACAATGGTCGACCGGGACGACTCAGCGTCGAAGCCTGAATACCATAAGACATCCTACTGGTCCAGGTCTACGTCGTTCTGCCATTCCAGCGTCCGGAACCAGTAATCCCGGCGTTCTTTCAGCCAACCGTCCTCCGTGCGCAACATGATCCAGTTGTCGAAGAAATTCATCGCGTCCAGTTCGCCCTGCCGGATCACGATAGCTTCTGAAAAACGCCCCAGGTGTTGGTCAAAGGGGATGAATAGCCGGTCACTGTTCCGCAGGACCTCGTGCTCCGGTTTCGGCGTGGACGCGATCACAGCCTCGGCGTTGCCGTTCAACACCTCCTGGAAGGCGAGGATGTCGTCATCGAACTGCTGGAGGGTCGCCAGGGGAAAGTTTTTCCGCGCGGCCTGGACCGAGGTCGCGCCTCGGCGCACGGCAATAGTCACCTCGGCGCTGTTGAAGTCCTCCATGCGTACGAGGTGGCCCGCACGTTCCTTGCTGGCCGCCATATGCAGTTCCGAGTAGGAATAGGGCCGGGTAAAGTTCACGCTCAGGTTCCGCGGCGGCGTAATGGACATGCTGGCAATGATCACGTCGAACTTGCCGGCCAAGAGACCGGGGATGATCCCGTCCCAGGCCGTGGGAACGAATTCAACTTCCAGGTCGGAGTCGGCCGCCAGGCGCCGGGCCACGTCGATCTCGAAACCTACCAGCTCCCCCTGCTTGTTGCGCATGGCCCAGGGAACAAACGTCGAAAGCCCGACGCGTATGGTGCCCCGCTGCTTGATCTGGTCGAGCAGGCTGGGGCGGGAAGTCTCCGAGGTGGATCCACAGCCCGAAACAATCAATGCGGCCGCGCAGCAGACGGCCAGGATGCGCATAGTCTTGGATATCATTAGGAATGATCCCCTGGTGCTCGTGGGTGAAATAGCGAGTTTTCTCTTTAGTGTGCGCTGGAAGTGTATGCTCGTAGTTTTAAATCCTACGCTATCGGCTAAAGTGCGGGACTCAGTGCTCCCTCGCCGAAAATGACGGGGAAGGAATGGCCGACGCGAGAGCGTGTAGACGCGTCCATGAAGCACACGCTGAAGGCGCGACGCGCCGAATCCGTTCGGTTCGTCCCGGAACTGTGCAGCATCCAGTTGTGCATCAGTACGGTTTCGCCGGACGATACCTCCATGTTGATGGGTTCATGTTCGGTCACGACGTGCTTTGCCTGTTCGTCCGTCAGGAATCCGGAACCGTGGCTCGGATTGACCAACTGCCGGTGCGAGCCGGGAATGATCTTCACGCATCCGTTCGCTTCGACGGCAGGGTCCAGCGCCGTCCACAACGTAACGAGCGGGTCCCTGTCCAGGTCGGTCCACCGGTCCTGGTGCCAGACCAGTTCCGTGCCCTCTCCCTTCGGCTTGTTCATGAACATCGCCCGGAAGCAGGCGATCGGCGCGTCCGGACCGTATACTCTTTCGCAGATCTCCTCGAAAACCGGTTTTCTCATGAAGGAGAGATACAGGGGATCCAGTTCCAGGTCCTGGATCTTCCGGTAGCGCAGCGTGGCGCCCTTGTGTCCCCTGCTTTGCGGTCCGGGCCTGTCGCTCCCGCGTTCAGGATCCCGGTCCACCTGCATCATGATCCTGCTGTAGTCGATATCGGCCCTGCCCAGCATGATGTCGTCGATCCGCCGCTGGAGGCGCTCGAGCTCACCCGGCTCCATCACGGTGCCGAGACGCAGGTAGCCCTGCCGTTCGTACTCCCCCCATTGGGTCTCGGTGATCTGGTGATTCATGATGATCGCTCCAATGTGTCAGGAATATGATCGCGGTGTATTCTGAGTCAGGATGTACTCGCCGACCTGAGCAATCGTTCAAAACGGAACGTTTTATTGTCAATGGTGGCCGGCTGCCCGAGGGCCGTTTCGGCCAGCCACTCGCCGAAGGTGCAGGAGAACTTGAAACCGGTTCCGCTGAAACCGCAGCCCACGGTTACCCGATCGTAGGCAGGGTGCCGGTCGAGCACGGGCAGATCGTCCGCCGTGCGGGTATACATGCAGATCCGCATGGCCGTGAGCGGCCCGTCGGCGTCGGGTATGTACCTGCGGAGACACCAGCGGACCTCCTCTTCGTCATCGGGGCGGATGTCGCGGTCTAGTCTGTCCGGATCCGACGGCTCGCCGTAAGTATGGAGGGCGAGCTTGAAGCCCGGATGGTCCGGCATCATGGGAAATCCGTAGTATTCCCCGTTCTTGCCAGGTGCTGGAATCTGCCAGATGGGCAGCGACCCCACGTCGAAGGACGCCGCGTTACGGGCGGGCCATACCCACGCCAGGGGCTGTCGGGTGACGGTCAGGGATATGCCGAGGTCCGCGATCAGCGGGGCGGTCCACGAACCGCTGCAGAAGACGACCTGGTCCGCGCTGTAATGGCCACGGTCGGTCTGGACCTCCACGCAGCCGGGAGTCTCTTTCCATCCCGTCACGGTCTCACGGCCGTGTATCTCGGCGCCGCGCCGGAGCGCCTGGATGATATGGGTTGCGATGGCCAGTTCGGGACGAAGCAGCCCGCCGTTCGGATCGTACAGGCCGTGGTAGTCGGGCGCCAGGGTGAACTGCGGATACCGGTAGGCCAGTTCGTCGGCGGTCAGGATCTCGTGTTGAACCCGCCCCTGAAGGTGGTCCCATGTACCGGTGTTGGCCATGCGTAGATAGCCGGTCGTGATCAGAATCTGCTGGCCGGACTCCCCCTCGAGAAGCCGCCATAGTTCGAAGGACCGGCCGATGAAGGGTTCATACGGCGTATCCACGTACACCGCCGTCTTCGTATGGCGGGAATACCCGTGGGAACTGCCCTGGGCGTGGGGCAGGTCGAAGCGTTCCAGACCGAGGACCCTGGCCCGCCGGCCGGCCAGGTGATAGCAGGTAGCCGAACCCATGGCGCCCAGGCCCACGACGATGACATCGTAGTGATTACCCATCATTCCCCCGCTTCTCCATGTGCTGTACGAGGTCAGGGAAAAAACGCAGAAACTGCCCTTCCATTGCCTCGTAATTCTCCCTGAGTTCCTCCACCGATCCCGTCATCGCGTTGGGCCGACTGAGGCGCATGGACAGGCCGTCCAGCGCCCGGCCGATACCCGAAAGTTCCTGGTAGCCCCGCAGCCAGTCGTTTTCTACCATGTGTCTGATCACCCTCGACATCACCGGCGGAAGTTCGCCCCGAAACGCCCTGAAGGAACCGTAGGTCCGGTCGATGAACTCGGACAGCGGCTCGTCCGAGAAGTTTGCCCAGTGCCGCGCAAGAAAATGATCGTAGCAGACATCGACGATGATCCCGGCGAATCTCCGGCGCCGGCGGCTGATGAGTGCCTTGCTCTCGCGCACCACGTCGTGGCCATCGGTGAATCGGTCCACGGCCACGTGACTTCGCATGCCCTGCATGATGGCGCCGCCGTAAGGCTGCCGGTCCACGGGTCCCCTGACGAAATCCACCATCAGGTTCCCCACGCGGGACTCGGGTGTATCTTCGGCGAAGTACAGATGGGCCAGGTAGTTCATGGCTCGGAAAGACGGGTCTCCACCTGGATCTCCGAATGCAGGGTCCGGTGCACGGGACAGCGGTCCGCGATTTCGAGCAGGCGCGCCCGCTGTTCCCCTGAGAGGTCGCCGATCAACTCGATCTCTCGTTCGATGCGGTCCACCTTTCCCTCGGTGGTTTCGCAGGTCTCGCAATGACTGGCATGGATCTTCGAGTGGGTGAGCCGGACGACGATCTCTTCCAACGGCCAGGTTTTCCGGTCGGCGTACATCCTGAGGGTAATGGACGTGCAGGAGCCCAGCGCTCCGAGCAGCAGGTCGTAGGGCGTCGCGCCGCGGTCCGTGCCCCCGACCGATTCGGGTTCGTCCACGGTAATGTGGTGTCCGGAAGCCACGACCTCGGTATAGTAGTGTTCCCGGCCCGTGCGCACCACTACCTGGCCTTCAGCGGCTTCGACCTCTTCGTCCCCCACGGCTGGCACTTCCAGGTATTTCGTCGCCCACGCCGCGGCGGCGCGGCCGACATAGAAGGCGTCCGCCTCGTTCGACAGAAGATGATCGGCCTTGTCGAGGGAGAGAAAGCTTTTGGGATGGAGCGCGGACTGGAAGATCCGTGCCGCGTTCTCGATACCGACCGTCTGGTCGACGGGCGAATGGCACACCAGCAGTGCGCGGCGCAGGTTGCGGATCGTCTCCTCCATCCGCGTCTGCTCCAGGTCTTCAAGGAACTGTTTTTTTATCAGGAAAGAACGGCCGGCGAGCGTGACGGTCGCCTGGCCCGAATCCTCTATGGTCTCCCTGGCGTCCTCGATGAGGTGGGTCACGTGCTTCGGATCGGCCGGCGCGCCGATGGTCACCACCGCGTTGCAGGAATGAATCTCTCCGGCGGCCTTGAGCACGGCTGCTCCGCCTAGAGAGTGGCCGATCAGAACCTGGGGCGCCTCGTGGTGGGTCTCGAGGTATCTTGCCGCGGCGACCAGGTCATCCACGTTGGACGAGAAGCCGGTATCGGAGAAGTCGCCTTCGCTTTCGCCCAGGCCGGTAAAATCGAACTGAAGCACGGCCAGTCCGTGGTCGGACATCTCCTGGCTGATGCGCCGCACTGCGTTCAGGTTCCGATTGCAGGTGAAGCAGTGGGCGAACAGGGCATAGGCCAGCGGCCTGCCGTCCGGCGGCATGTTGAGCCGGGCGGCAAGCTGTTCGCCGTGGTCGTTGGGAAAGGTGAGTGTTTGAACGGGCATCGAATCCCCTTGTCCTCGGTCGACCCGTTCCTACTCCTGCCGGTCCGCTTCGTCGGACAGGCGCCTGAGGACGTTCTCCAACTGCTGAAGAGAATCGCCGTAACCGTTCCAGTCACCGGTCTGCAGGTAATTCTGTGCCTCGTCGTAATGGGATACCGCCCGTTTCGCCAGTTCATTCAGCGTGGCCCGCCGCGGTTGCAGCACCTCCTGGCCGTCCACGATGGTTGACATCTGCAGCGCCAGCGAACTTTCAAACGAGAAGATGGTGGAAAGCGCCTGGTCGAGCGTCTCCCGCATGGCGATCCGGTTCCCGTACGCGACGATCACGCGCTTGAGTTCGGGCAGGCCGCCGCGGCTGGAACGCTGCCTGAGGTACAGCGGCTCGATGTAGAGCAGCGACTCCTGTATCGGTACGACGATGATATCCCCGCGTATAACCTGGGAGCCTTCCTGGTTCCAGAGCGTGAGCTCCTTCGCGATATCGGCGTCCTGGGTGATCCGCGCCTCGATCTGCATCGGACCGTAGACCAGTTCCTGCTTCGGGAAGTTGTATACCTGGATACGACCGTAAAGTGGCGCGTCGCAGTGGGCTGCCATCCAGCCGATCATGTTCTCCTTGCCAGCCGGGGTGAAGGGCAGCAGGAGGAGCAACTCCTCCTTTTCCATCTCGGCCGTCTTCATCACGGCATAATACGGATACACCTGCTGCTCCTGCTCGCCATAGAACTGCTGAGGTACCGCCCACATGTCCTCCTTGTTGTAGAACACCTGGGGATTGCGCATGTGATAGGTGCGGTACATGGCGGCCTGGATCGCGAAGAGATCCCGGGGATACCGGATATGGTCGCGAAGCGTCTGCGACATCTCGCTCAACGGCCTGAACAGCGTCGGGAAGATCTTCTTGTAGGTCTGCACCAGGGGATCTTCCTCGTCCACCAGATAGAAATCGGTCTCACCGGAATAGGCGTCGATGACCACCTTCACCGAATTGCGGATGTAGTTGATGTTCTGCAGCGTGGGCTGGTTCTGGACGAATCGCCGTTGCGGCGGGGCGTTGAGCCCCGGGATGTCCGATTGGGGCCCGGTGCCCATGTCGCCCTGGTCCGGCATCTGCAGCAGACCGCTGAAACGCTGCGAGTAGGGATAGGAACCGGTCGTCGTATAGGCGTCGATCATCCAGTAGAGCCTGCCGTCGGCGATGATCAGGTAGGGATCGTGGTCATAGTCCAGGAAAGGCGCGATGTTCTCCACCCGGCTCTGCAGGCGGCGGTAGAACATCACCTGGCTTTCTTCGGCGATCAGCGGACTGATGACGAAGTTGGCCTCGCTGAAATAGCGCGCAAAGGCCAGGCGGCGGAAATACGAACCGAGTTCCACCCCTCCATCGCCCTCGTACCGGCTGAACTTGTTCTGGTCGCCTTCCGGGTAGTCGAATTCCTCCTGCGTGGTCTTCACGACCGCGTAGGCGTCCATGTTCTCTCCGAAATACAGCTCCGGACGCGTTACAACGAGATCGTCGCTGATGGAAACAGGCGGGATGTCCTTAACGAACAGGTCCGGCAGCCCTTCGGGTGTGGAAGTGTTCACCGGGCTCAGGCACAGACCGTAACCGTGGGTGTAGAACAGGTGCCGGTTCTGCCACGTGGGCGACGGTATCTGGTTGTAGGACAGTTCCCTGGCGGCCAGCATGACCTGGCGGTACTGTCCGTCGATCAGGTAACGGTCCTCGTCCACGTTGGAGAAATCGTAATAGGTCCGAATCTCCTGGAGCTGCTGATATGTCCGTCGCAGGGGACGCTTGTCCTGGATCTTCAGGTTATTGATGGTCGTGATGTTGGACTGAATATCGCTCGCCGTGAGATTCTCCTGGATCTGGAACGGCACCTCGTCGACACTGTCCAGTCCGTAGCCCCGCAGGGTATAGTCGATGCTGTGCTGGATATAGGGTGCCTCCCGGTCGTATTCGTTGGGCGCGACCAGGAAGTACTGAACGAGTCCCGGATAAACCGATCCGACAACCAGGGACGAGACGATCATGCCACCGATGGCGATAAACGGCAGGTTGCGGCGCTGGGAGTACAGCGTCATCACGAACAGGCCGGCACAGGCGATGGCCACGAACATCAGGATCCACAGGGAGTACAACCGGGCATGCAGATCAGCATACCCCGGCCCGAAGGCGAATCCCGATTCGGAGAACAGCAGGCGGTACATGTCGAGCCGGTAGCCCCAGGCCATGAGCAGGAAGACGATGGCGCCCAGGATACAGATGTGATTGCGGGCATAGGAGCGAATCTGTATGCCGCGTTCCTCGATGGTGACGGCACCGCGATAGAGATAGAAAAGGGTTACCGCGATCGCCGAGGCCACGACCAGCAGCAAAATCCAGAACCGCACGAAATGCAGGATCGGCAGCGAGAAGACGTAGAACCCGATGTCGAGATTGAATATGGGGTCCGCGGCACCGAAGGTCTCCTGGTTGAAGTACCTGAGCATGCCGTCCCAGTTGGCCAGGCCGATCAGGCCCATGATGGCGGAAATGACCAGGACGCCGATGATCGTTACGACCTCGATCAGTTTCGACGAGGAGAACAGTTGTTCGAGTTCCGACATCTCCTCGTTGAACAGATGCAGTTCGGTCAGGCGCGTGGAGAAGAACCGCGCCAGGTAGACATTCGCTCCGAGACCGACCAACGCGACCAGACCGAAGACCAGTCCCGTGAAGAACTTGGCGCCGATCGTCGTCCAGAAGACGTCGCTGAATCCCAGCTGATCGAACCAGAGCGCTTCGACGAAGATGGTGGACCAGAATCCACTGAGGATCCACAGGCCCAGCGCAGCTATCGTTACAATGAAAAGTAATGATCTGTATCTACCCAAAATATCACTCCTTGCCCGTTGTGTAGGGGGCGATCAATAAAATCACAGAACCCAGCGCCCCGAAATGGTCCTGTTTTTCTGATGATTTTCATTCCGGTCTCAATTTTATTCGGTCTTACACATGCCTCAGTCCCGCTACCGTTGCTCCCTCGTCCAGCATCATGCGACCGGCGGCACGGCGAATGCGGGCCTTGACCCCGTCGTCGGTGATGTATTTGACCTGGTTGATTCCATCGATGCGGAACAGCATTTCGAGGCCGGCCTGCCTTACCGCCGTCGTCTCCGTGCCTTCCGGCAATAGTTCGTCCATGCCGTTCCTGTACTCGCTCCACAGGCGTTCAACGGCGTCGAAGACCGCGGCACCGGCCCGCTTCTTGTTGTATGCATGCAACAGGTAATGTGCCATGATGAAGCCCGCGTCCTGCGCCGGGTGCCCGTAGTTTACGAATTCCAGGTCGAAGGTATGCACCCGCTCCTCCGCGGCAATCACGCTGGCCGTCCAGAAATCGCCATGCAGCAGCGCCAGTTTCGTCTCCGTAAAGGTCTCGGCCAACTGGCGGGCAACGCGGTTCAATTCCGGATCTTCGACGAAAAAAAAGCAGTACTTGTACCTTAGGCTCTGCATGGCCTCGTTGTCGAAGCGCTGCCTCAGGCTCTGGTCGTCCCAGGTCTGCCGATGCAGGGAGGACAGGAACACGCCGAGCCGGCCCGCCACGGACAGATCGACCCGGCCCCGCTCCAGCTCGGTCTCCAGGGACGGCCCGCTGCCCAGGTCGGACATCACCAGGATGCGGGTCTCTTCATCGAAATCCAGGACAGACGGTACGGTTCCCGTGGGGAACAGCCCGTCCAGGACCCTGAGCGCTTCCGTTTCGTAGACGATTCGGTCGGTGGTGACGTTTAGATCCGGGAAGAGCCGCAACGCATCCAGCGCCTGTTTCACCACAACCGACCGGTCACCGGCGGAGACCCTCAGCACGGTATTCAGAAACCCGCCGCCCAATCCTTCCACTTCGCAGGATCCTTCCGGCGGCGGTGCCAAAAGTTGTCTTGTGTGAACGTACTTCGCTACATTATCTTTATCGATGTTCATGACCAAAGTGGCGTCATCAATTCGCGATTCCTATCGCGCCAAGCCATGCCCGTCCCGCCAATGATTCCGTACCCGCCCACCGCGCTCGTACTGCTGGCCAAGTACCCCGAACCACGAAGCGTAAAAACCCGACTGGTCAAGGGTACAACTGAAAACGGCTATGCCGGTCTCAAGGATATCCGCGAACGGTCAGGCAAGGCCCTCGGCCAGGACGAAGCTTTCCGATTGGCGGCAGGGATGTACCGCGCATTCCTGGTGGACCGCTTCGAAGCGCACCGGGCTCGGGATTACGACGTCCTGCTGGCCACGTCCCAACCCGAATATGCGGATGCCTTTCGTTCTATCACCGGTCCGGACGTCCCATTCCATGTCGTATCCGGCGCCAACATGGGCGAAATGATGTACGGCATCTTCGAGAATCTACTGGTACATTATCCTTACGTGCTGATCTCGGGCAGCGACATGCCGCGCCTGGATGAAACCGTCATCGAACGGGTCCGCGCGTCCCTCTCATCCCATGATATTGTGCTTGTCCCGGCCCAGGACGGCGCGTACAATCTTATCGGCATGCGCAAGCCGCACCGTGTATTCGATATTTCACGCTGGAGTTCGGGTTCGGAACTCGAGGAGACCGTCGCCCTGCTTCGGCAGCGTCGAATCACCCACGAGGTGTTAGACGAATACCGCCTGCTGGACATCGATACGATCGAAGACCTGGTGCAGTTGATGCGCGGCCCTGTAACCGAGGAAGCGCCGGAGACCAATGCCTTTCTGACGGCGCTCGACGAACGACTGGACTTCGCGGATTGAACCCGCGAATCAACGCCGTATATTAAACCGGGCTGGCTTCGGGTGTCAAGGGATTTAACCGGTAAAAGGGTAACTGTGCTGGGCCTCGGCGTGCTCTCCGGCGGGGTCGCTACGGCGCGGTATTTCGCCGCGCGCGGGGCGGACGTCACCGTCACGGACCTGCAACCGGCGGAAACGCTTCGAAAGTCCATCGACGCCCTCTCACCGTGGCCGATTCGCTACGTCCTCGGCGAGCACCGCGAGGAGGACATCACCGGGGCGGAACTGGTGGTGGTCGGTCCCGGTGTTCCGGACGACAGCCCATTCCTCCGGCTGGCGCGGGACCGGGGCGTTCCGCTGACTACCGAAATGAACCTGGTCTTCGAGTGCTGCCGGCGGCCGATCATCGGCATCACGGGCAGCAACGGAAAGACCACCACCACCCGCCTCATCGGCGCGCTGCACCGGGCGACCGACCCGGGGACGTTGGTGGGGGGAAACATCGGCCGGGCCGTGCTCAACGAGCTCGGCGAAGATATTACCGGCAGCCCCGTGGTACTCGAGCTGTCCAGCTTCCAACTGCACCGTCTGGCCTGGATCCGCCGAAGCCCCGGCACGGCCGTGGTGACCAACCTTTCGCCCAATCACCTGGACTGGCACGGGACCTTCGACGCCTACGAGAAGGCCAAGCAGCACATCGTGCGATACCAAGCTTCGGAAGACCGTGTCATCCTGAATGCCGACGATGAGCGGCTGCGAGGGTGGGCTTCTGTCTGTCCGGGGCGGGTGGCGTGGTTCAGCATGAATGGCCCTGTCGAGACCGGGTGTTTCCTGCGGGACGGCCAGGTAGTCTTCCGCGACGCTTCGGGTGAGCGAGACGTATGTCCCGCGGACAGCCTGCGGCTGCCGGGTCCGCACAACCAGGCCAACCTGCTCGCGGCCGCAACGGTCGCGTGCCTGGACGGGATCCCTGTACCGGTCATCCGGGCGACAGTCGAGTCGTTTCGCGGCGTGGAACATCGCCTGGAAGAGGTGGCCAATATCGATGGCGTGGGCTACTACAATGATTCGGCGTGCACCACGCCGGCTTCTTCGGTTACGGCGCTCCGGGCCTTCGATTCACCAGTCGTCCTGATCGCGGGCGGATACGACAAGGGCATGACGTTCGACGGCATGGCAGAGGAAACGCTACGCCGCACTCGGGCCGTCGTCCTGATCGGCGTGACCGCCAGCGCAATCGAAGACGCGTTCAGGCGTAGTGGGACAACCGAAACGCCCGTCATCGCACGCGCCGACACGCTCGATGACGCGGTCCGACAAAGCGCAGGGCTGGCGCGCCCCGGCGACGTGGTCGTGCTTTCGCCCGGCTGCGCCAGTTACGACATGTTCACCAATTTTGAAGAACGCGGTCAGCGGTTCAAGGCGGCCGTGGCGGCACTTGAAAATGAGTCGGGACAGTGACGCGGACGAGACCTGACGAATGAACTACGCAATTTTCAGAAAATTCTAACGAGGGAGAACGGAGGACCAGGTATGGCCATTGAAACCGTTGGAGTTGTCGGTTGCGGATTAATGGGAGCGGGCATCACGCAGGTGTGCGCCCAGGCCGGTTACCGGACGATCGTCCGCGAGGCGACCGACGACCTCGTCAGCGGGGGTATCGGACGCATAGACGGCATCCTCTCGCGGAACGTGTCCAAGGGGAGGATGACGGAAGACGAAAAGACGGCGGTGCTCGGTCGCATCACGGGCACGACCGAATTCGACGGTCTTGGCGCTTGCGACCTGGTGATCGAGGCGGTGACCGAGCACCTCGAGACCAAGCGGGAGGTCTTCCGGACCCTCGACGGCATCGCGCCGCCCGGGGCCATCCTGGCCAGCAATACCTCATCCATTTCCATCACCGAGTTGGCCTCGGCGACGAACCGGCCGCAGCAGGTACTGGGCCTTCATTTCTTCAACCCCGTTCCCGTGATGCGGCTCATCGAGATGGTCATCGGACTGCAGACCAGCCCGGAGACCGTGGAAACGGCCCGGGAGTTCGGCGAATCGCTGGGCAAGCAGGTGATCAGTGTCAAGGACACACCCGGATTCATCGTCAATTACCTCCTTATTCCTTACCTGCTGGATGCGGTGCGCCTGGTCGAATCGGGCGTGGCCACGAAGGAGGACATCGACGCGGGGATGGTCATGGGATGCGAACATCCGCTCGGACCCCTAAAGCTGCTCGACTTCATCGGCCTGGACACCACGCTGTACATCGCGGAAGTGCTCTACGACGCCTTCCGTACCGATCGATACGCCGCCCCGCCCCTGCTGCGCCAGATGGTCGCGGCCGGGATGAACGGACGTAAGAGCGGGCGGGGGTTCTACGAGTATGGTTGAACCTCTGAAAACCGCATTTAACAGGAATTGTATTTGTACAATTGTACGATAGCAAGACTTCCCTGAGCGATATCAAACACGAAAGGCATCAACGTGAGCGATTCCCCCGGTAACGAGTCCATCCTGCTCATCGCGGACAGCGAGAGCGACGCCGACATGCGGTATGCCACGGGGCTGTTCGTACCGGACCCCTTCACCTTTCTACAGGTGGACGGCCGAACGACCATTATGATGAGCGACCTGGAAATCGACCGCGCCCGCGCCCAGTCGAAGGTCGATGAAGTGGTATCGCTTACGGACTATACGGATCGCGCAAAGAAGAACGGCAGCGCTGATCCGGGACTCGTGGACGCCATCGTCGAACTGCTTAAGGATCAGGAAGTGCAGGGGGTTCGGGTGCCGCACAGCTTTCCTTTGGGCTACGCCGATCGGCTTCGCGCACAGGGTTTCACGGTCCAATCAAAGGAAGATCCCTTCTGGGACCAGCGGCCGGTGAAGACCAGCGACGAGGTGGCGGCCATATCGGAGGCTTCCCGTCATACGGAAAACGCCCTGCGCATGGCCTTCGGCATCCTCGCAGAGGCCACCGTGAAGGATGGGTTCCTACATGGACAGGAGGGACCGATCACCTCCGAATTCATCCGGAAACACATCCACGTCTACCTGCTGGAACGGGACTGTATCGCCCAACACACGATCATCGCCGGGGGCGTCCAGGGCTGCGATCCCCACAACGGAGGATCCGGACCGCTGCGGGCGGGCGACCCCATAATCTTCGACCTTTTTCCCAAGTCCACGCAGTCCGGCTACTTCGCCGACATCACCCGGACCGTGTCCAGAGGCCCGGTTTCCGATGTTTTCAGGCGTCTCTACGATACCGTGCTGGAAGGACAGGAAATCGCGCTTTCACGGGTCCGGGCCGGTGTGGACGGCCAGGAGATCCATGGAGAAGTGGAACGGCTGTTCGAAAGCAGGGGTTACGAGACGGGCGTGAAGAACGGCCGCATGCAGGGTTTCTTTCATGGAACAGGTCACGGCTTCGGACTGGAAATCCACGAACCGCCCCGCATATCGAAGGTGTCGCAAATCTTACAGGCCGGACACGTCGTGACCGTGGAACCGGGCCTCTACTACCCCGAACTCGGCGGCGGCGTGCGGATTGAGGACAATGTCGTCGTCACCGAAGATGGATGCGTCAACCTGACGCGGTTGGAGAAGGTTTTCGAGATATAAGGCGTATCCCTCGGTACAAGGATGTTTTTTGCGGTCGTTCTCATCCCCGGTAATCAAATTCCCTCCCGATCTTCCAAACCCCTTTCTCGCGAAACGCGGGAATGGATTGCCGGCGGGCGGCGTTGGTGACGGCGGGCGCCGACAGGCCGTTCTGCCTGATGTAATCCGATAGCCGGATGATTTCTGCGCCTTTCAAGTAACTCAATCGTTTGTTCAACGATTCTACAACCCCTAGGAATACAACATTTCCCATAGTCTTGGTCGACGCGTTGTCCCCATATTCCCTGAACGCCTGGTAATATCTCTCTTTCTCGGAATTTCGTATGATGATTCGGGGCAGACCGAGTTGCATCAGTTGGTAATTCATGATGACCCGTCCCAGTCTGCCGTTTCCATCGCAGAATGGATGTATGAATTCAAAATCCAGATGAAACAGCGCGATCTTGTCCAGAAAGTATGCATCCAGATCGCTGACGTAATCGATAAGGATGTTTTCCATCATGCGTTCTACATGCTCGGGCGCGGGCGCAATATGCGTCCCAACTCGAACATATTCGCCCCTCTGACGGAATCGACCGGCGATGGAATCATCGATGCCGCCCATCAGCATCTGATGGATCTGTAGAATCAGGGTTTCGCTCAACTCGCTGTCTTTCGCCCTGATACGCTTGTATTCCATGACCCGGGCAAGGTTCTTCGCCTCGTAAACTTCACGGATGGATACATTCCGGGACAACATCTGTTCCAACAGTATCCGCTCCGTTTCCTCGAGCGACAGCGTTGAATTCTCGATGGCGTTCGAGTTGTATACGCTCTCGGGTATCTCCACCTCGTCGATCATGGACAAGAGCGAATCCTTGCCTTTTCGCAAGGTATCGTATGCTCGTTTCAGCGAATGAATGCGGTTTTTCATTGGTCGTGTGGAGGTCATGCAGTTAAGTTAGTGTATTCACTTATTATTGTCAAAAATATGTGAATGATCTCGTATTTATGGGAATTATTCACAGGATACCGTACATGCTGCTTACTTTCTCAAAGATGCCCTGTCCCAGTTGGAACGCTTATCAACCTGACCGGTTTTTAACACAACAGTACATTATGGTTTCCAGTGCAAACCTACCCCAGGAATCGCTCACCTCGATTCAGACAGACCGGCTGATCTTGCGTCCAATTAACATGGATCATGTCGACGCATTGCACCGGATCATATATGCCGATCCAGACGTAGCTCTGTTCTATGCCGGCGAAGTACAGAACCTGGAAGAAACGCACGATATCGTATTGCAACAGTACATGGTTGAACCAGCATTGCGGAGATCAGGGATGGGGATCCTGGGCGATTATCCGCAAGGAGGACACCAGGTTGATTGGCCGCATCAACCTGGGCAGGCCTGACCGGGCCTACTACACCGTCCTGGAGGAGGAACGGAGCAGTCCGTTCGTCCCGCTCGACACGGAAATTGGCTATGCGATTGGAAAAGCCTACTGGGGACGAGGCTATGCTTCAGAAGCCGCGCAGGCGGTAATAGACTACGCATTCCGTACGCTGCATATCCCCAGGATTGTCACACCGGCCGACGCAGACAATGCGCCATCGCAGAGGCTGCTCAAGCGGTTGGGGTTTCGTATGCAGAGAAACGTACATTCGGAATATCAGGGCATAGCCGGGGTTCTGCAAAACCCGGCCTACCCCGACATATCCGCTCCATCAGAGCACCGTCGGCTTTCGTCATCTATGAAGCGCAATAAGACGTCGGGGCCTCCGTTTGAGACCGATGGGTACTTCATCCGTGGCCTCGAATTGGACGATTGCAAACCGATCGATAGTGTCTTGGCAAACACCCCGGGCGCTGTCAGGTTTTCTGGTCTCATGCATTCATACGAAATGGTGTGCGATGAACTGCTCTTCGTTCATGACTGTCCCACCGGATCAAGGATACGCGAAGGATTTTCAGGCAGGGATGAGGGGCTTGGATCCTTGTCATCGAGGCGAAGCACAGCAGGAAACCCGTTGGTATCATAAATCTTGGACCGGCTGCACGGAACTACTGGATCGTCACCGAAAACGACCCCCACGGCGAATGTGCCCGTTTCGAGGTGGATTTTGCCTGTACAATCGACCCCGCGGTCAATGCTGAGCCAGATTCCCTTGAAGCATGTGAGCCTCTACTCGAATATGCCTTGAACGACCTGTGCCTGGCGCGGTTGATTTCCCACGTAAATCAGGAAGACGTAGTATCGATTGACCGATTCAGAAACCTGGGATTCCGCATTGAATTGAACATGCATCCACTTTATGGGGGTTACGTGGCTATCCTGGATGCATAGCATCTCGAATGCGCTCCTACAAGTCACCAGCGTCTGTTTCACTGTTCACCTTCAGGTCAGGTCCAATACGGCGTCAGTTTGGATCTGACAGGCGGCTCTGGGCTGGCTAGCCTCCGTCATTAACCATGAAAATCTTAACCCTCGAAATCGACAAGGTATCCGTTCTGACGGACTTCTACAACGAACAGTTCTCCAGCATGCCGTACTGTTATCCGGTGACGGAGGATGAATTCGAAACCGGTGTCTGGTGGCACGAAGAACGGGATGGCGAGCCCTACGGGGACCTGTCGGAGGAGACTTTCCTGGTGGCGGAAGATGACGACGGCGCCGTTGCGGGTTTCGCCCACGTGGCCATCTGCCGCAATGGCGAGGAGGACCACCGGATCGGACTCCATCCGATCGAGGAACTGTTGAACGACCGGATCGGACTCATCCGGTTCTTTCACTACCGGGCCGGGGCAAGGCCGGCGGGACAGGCGCTCCTGGAAGCGGCGGAAGCATACTTACGGAGCTTCGGTATAGACCAGATACGGGCCTTCAGTTATTTCGGTTACCGGTTCTACCGCTTCTGCCATGCTTTTCAATCCGACAGCATGGGCCACGTGGGCGCCCTGCTCAGCATGAACGACTACCGCATAACGCGCGGGATCATCCTCCTCGAACTTCCGGATTTCACCGTGCCCGATCCGGTATTGCCGGACGCCGGCGTCACCACGCGTTTGGAAATCAAGCCCGGCCGTGGTAAACTGCCCAACATGGAATTTCAACTCTTCCGCGAAGACCAGTGTATTGGGCAGGGATTCGCCCAGTCGCTGGGGGATTTCTGCCGATCGTCCCTAGCGCTGGAGACCTTTTATATCCCCTGGTTCTTCATCGAAGGCAGTCCGATAGGAGGACGGGTGAGCGAGGGGGAGCAGGGGAAGGGGTTCGGACGGTACATGATGGAGGTCCTGCTGCGGGAAATGCACCAGCTCGGATACCGTCACGCGACCACCCAGGCGAATGCGGGCAGCCCCCGGCCGATTCTGTTGTACACGAATATGGGTTACCGGGTAGTAGATACAAACTACCAGTATTTCAAGGACCTGGAGAAGGAAATGCCTCTGGAGGTATTTAAAGAGGTCGGGTTCTGATCACGGTTCCGATCATCACACGAACTCGAGCAGCTTGTGTTTCCGATCAGCCAACCGCTTCAACCAGCGCCTTCGCCCTGTCGGCGATGTTGACGGCGGTGAATCCCAGGTTCTCGAACACGTCCTCGTAGGGCGCCGACGCCCCGAACCGGTCCAGGCCGATGACGTCGCCCTTTGGACCCACGTACCGTTCCCAGCCCAGTTTCACACCGGGCTCCACGGCTAGTCGTGCCGTGACCGACGAGGGCAGTACGGATTCCCGGTATTCCTCGGGCTGCGCTTCGAACAACTCCCAGCTCGGCATGCTGACCACGTGCGCGGCCACGCCTTCACCTGCCAGCGCTTCCCGGGCCTCGAGGGCCAGGTATACCTCTGATCCGGAGGCGATGAGGATCACGTCCGGCTGCCCTTCGGTGGACGCCAGCACGTAGGCGCCCTGGTGGAGTCCGACTGCAGGTGCCAGTCCCGCCCGGTCCAGCACGGGGAGCTTCTGACGGGTCAGTGCCATCGCGACGGGGCCGTCCGTGTGCCGTAGTGCCGCGACCCATGCTTCCGAAGCCTCGGCCGCGTCCGCGGGGCGGATGAGAGTCAGATTGGGTATCGCCCGCAGCGCCATGTAGTGTTCGATGGGCTGATGGGTCGGACCGTCCTCACCCAGTCCCACGCTGTCGTGGGTGAACACGTAGACCGGAGATATCCCCATCAGCGCCGCGAGGCGGATGGCCGGGCGCATGTAATCCGAGAAAACGAGGAAGGTGCCGGCGTATGGGCGCAGACCCCCGTGGAGCGCCATCCCGTTCAGCGCGGAAGCCATGGCGTGTTCGCGCACGCCGAAGTGCAGGTTGCGCCCGCCGAAGTTGCCCGAAGCGTAATTCGATTCCGCTTCCACCATGGTGTTATTGGACCCGGCCAAGTCCGCCGAACCGCCCAGTAACCCCGGAATACGCCGGGACAACGCGTTGATGGTCACGCCGGAAGCCTGCCGCGTGGCCATGGCGCCCTGGTCGGGCGTGAAGGACGGCAGGTTCTCGTCCCAGCCGGAAGGTAGTTCGCCGTCCATGGCCAACTGCCACGACTCCGCCAGTTCCGGGAAGACGGCGGCATAGGACTCGAAGGACTGTTTCCAGGCCAGTTCCCATCCCTTCCCGTACAGGACCATCTGGTTGAAATACTCGCGTACGTCTTCGGGAACGAAGAACTTCGGCTCCAGCGGCCAGCCGAGGTGCTGTTTGGTCAGTTCCACCTCCTCCTCGCCAAGGGGTTCTCCATGGGCCTTGGACGTGCCCGCCTTGTTGGGGCTGCCGTAGCCGATGACCGTGCGGCACAGGATGATCGAGGGCCGGTCGGTCTCCTGCCGCGCCGACTCCACCGCGGCTTCGACCCGTGCGAGGTCGTTGCCGTCCATGACCCGCTGCACGTGCCATCCATAGGCATCGAACCGAAGGCCCGTGTTTTCCGAAAAGGCCAGGTCCGTCCCGCCGTCGATCGTGATGCTGTTGTCCAGGTAGATGACGATCAGCCGTCCGAGTCCTAGGTGCCCCGCGAGGGAGCAGGCTTCGGAGGCGACGCCCTCCATCATGTCCCCGTCACTGGCGATCACGTAGGTATGGTGGTTGACGATCTCGTGGCCTGGGCGGTTGTACCGGGCCGCCAGGTGGGCCTCGGCCATGGCCATACCCACGGCGTTCGAAATACCCTGGCCGAGCGGACCCGTGGTGGTCTCCACGCCGGGTGTATCACCATATTCGGGATGGCCGGGCGTCAGGCTCTCCCACTGACGGAAATTCCTGATCTCTTCCAGGGGCAGGTCGTAGCCAGTCAGGTGGAGCATGGCGTAAAGGAGCATGGACCCGTGTCCGCCGGACAATACGAAGCGATCCCGGTTCGGCCAGTCGGGATTCCGCGGGTTGTACCGCATGAGGCGCGTCCACAGCACGTAAGCAATGGGCGCCGCTTCCATGGGAAGGCCGGGGTGTCCGCTATTGGCCTGCTGAACCGCGTCAGCGGCCAGCATGCGTATGGTGTTGATACATCGTTGCTCGAGATCGTTCACTGACACGGTTGCGTCCCCTTTATTTCAGTTTGTTGCGCTCGGTTCGATATTAGTATGTGGAGATTTCGATAGCAGGTTACGTCAAATCCGTGCAAATCCGGCTGCGAATCCGGGCTTGGTAAGTCGGTTAAAACGCCCGCTCAAGATACAATCCGGCCGTTCAACTGTCCATCATCATATCATACAGGTTCTGCTGCCGGTTCATGGCGCTACGATACCGAACTCCGTTCGCGGAATCCGGTTCGTAGGTCTTCCCCATAGGCGCGGCCGCAGCGGACAGGTCCTCCAGCGCGCCTGAAGCCTCCAACGCCAGGAGCGCGGCGCCGCGACTCGAGGCCTCGGTCACGGCCGAGGCGGTGATGGGGCGCTCCAGTACGTCGGCCAGCATCTGCATCCAGACGGGCGACTGCAACAAACCTGCGCCCGACGCGACAATCTCTCCGGCATCTCCCCTGATCGACCGCAACCGGCCGTAAATATCCGCGAAACAGTAGGCCGTGGCCTCCAGGCTGGCCCGCATGACGTCCAGGGGCGTGGTATGCAGCGTCATGCCCGAAATGGTCGCCCTGGCGGAATCATGCCAGCCCGGACTGCGCTCGCCGGCCCAGAAGGGCAGCACCGTGAGGCCGTGGCTGTCCGGCGCCATCTCGGATAGGTCCTGCTCGACGCGTTGTTCGTTGCCGATGTGCAGCGTATCGCGCATCCAGCCGTATACGTTCCCGCCGTTGCTCAGGGCACCGCCCATCAGGATCCTCCGGTGGTCCGACCGGTAACACCACAGTCCGTCGGGGACCGTAAACTCCGCGGCGCGCTTCATGACCCGCATGGCGCCGGAAGTGCCCACCATCAGTGCGATTCGGTCCTCGTCTACACACCCGCTGCCGATGTTGTTGCAGGCGCCGTCGCCTATCGCGGGATACCAGGACGCGCATGCCAGGGCCGGCCAGCGCGCCGCGTATTCGTCCTTCATGCCCTGGACCGGTTCGTCCACATCGCTCAAGGGGGTCAGTTGCGATCGTTCCACCGGCAGGGACGCCAGCGTCTCGTCGTCCCAATCGCACCGGTGCGCGTTGAACAGTCCGGTGCCGGAAGCCATGGAAATGCTGCAGGCCGGCGCTCCGAACCATTGTAGGAAGAGGTATTCACCGATGGACATCCAGCGTTCCACTCGGGCGAACCGATCGGGATCGTTCCGGGCGAACCAGGTTATCTTGGCGGGCAGATAGGACGCGTGGAGCACGCACCCGGTGCGTTTGTGCGTCTCGGCGGCGTCGAGACGCCCTCCTAGTTCGGAGATGACGGTCCCCGGCCGTGTATCGGCCCAGCTGATCAGCGGTGTCACGGCACGGTCCCCCTCCACGCCTACCACGTTGTGCCAGAACGTCGTCATGGCCACGCCGTCTATTGGAGGATGTCCGCCCGCCGCGCAGAAACCGTCGAGGACCGAACCCACCTCCGCCGCCAGGCGGTCCGCGTCGATGTAGACACCGCCGTCGGGTGTCGTTTCCATGTCGTAGGTGTTTTGAAAAGAGGATGACGCGGTTCTGCCCATCCGGTCAAACAGGATCGCCCGGACGGACGACGTGCCGATGTCGATGGCCAGAACGCAGGAGGGCTGAATCGTGTTGAGGGGCATGGGCGATGCCTGACAGTCGGGTGGCAAGCATGATACAGGCACGAGGAACAGTGGAACTGGAAAACGGCTGCAGGCGGTATTATATCGAAGGACGGTGCGTGTTTCAAGCCAAAAGCAACGGCCCAAGAAAGGATTGACAGGCGGGCTTCGGGCGCATTTTTTACAAGCGGTCTTTGTGTCATCTCTAACACCAGAACGTTTGCGAGGAGTAGCTTAAAAAGATGTCTTCCAACCTGAAAGAAATCGCCCGGGCCATGGTCGCCCCCGACAAGGGGATCCTGGCCGCGGATGAAAGCAGCGGTACGATTAAGAGCCGATTCGACGGCATCGGACTGCCGTCGACGAAGGAGAACCGCCGCGCCTATCGGCACATGCTGTTCACCACCGAGGGCATGGAGCAGTTCATCAGCGGCATCATCCTCTATGACGAAACCTTGCGACAGACGGCACTCGACGAGGCCGGGACGCCGTTCCCCGAACTGCTTTCCAGCCGGGGAATCCTGCCGGGCATCAAGGTGGATGCCGGCATTAGTGACATGGCGGGTTTTCCGGGGGAGAAAATCACCGAGGGGCTGGACGGCCTGCGCGACAGGCTGAAGGAATACCGCGACCTGGGCGCCGCCTTCGCCAAGTGGAGGGCGGTGATCACCGTAGGTAAGGGTATTCCCACGGACGTCTGCATCGACGCCAACGCCCACGCACTCGCCAGGTACGCCGCCCTTTGCCAGGAAGCCGGCATCGTGCCGATCGTGGAACCGGAGGTGCTGATGGATGGCGACCACTCCATCTACCGGTGCGATGAGATAACGGGCGTCGCCCTAAGGCGCGTTTACGAAGCGCTCAGCGAACACAACGTTGTGCTGGAAGGGACCGTTCTGAAGCCCAACATGATCGTCTCGGGCTCGGAATGTCCGGAACAGGCCTCCATCGATGAAGTCGCACGCCGTACGGTGAACAATTTCCTTCGAAACGTGCCTCACGAAGTGCCCGGCATCGCCTTTCTCTCGGGCGGACAGTCCTCGGAGGCCGCAACGGCGCATCTGAACGCCATGAACGCGCTGTTCGGTGAGCTGCCTTGGGAACTCAGCTTTTCTTACGGCCGTGCCCTCCAGGCCGCTCCGCTGCGGGCATGGGGCGGGGTTCCGGCCAATTTCGAGGCCGGGCAGAAGGCTTTTTATCACCGCGCCCTGTGCAACAGCGCTGCCCGGACCGGCCGGTACAGCGCCGATATGGAGGCCGCGGCTTAGATTAGCGGTACGGGTTCACATCCCTGTGCGGGGCCACATCCCTGTGCAGGCGCGCGCTGACACGCTCGTTTCCCGTTACCCGTTACCCGTTACCGCCATCCACCGCGAACCTTTGCGGTACATAATGTCCAGACCACCTAATTCCGAAATCGTAGCAGGCCTGCCTTCCGTGACTCCCTTCGTGGGTCCCGAAACCATTGAACGACAGCAGGGGAAGACATTCCAGGTGCGCATCGGCGCGAACGAAAGCGCCTTCGGCGTGTCGCCCAGGGCCGCGGAGGCCATGAGCGAAGCCGCGCGGGGCGTCTCCTGGTACTGCGACCCGGAAGGCTACGAACTTCGTGCCGAACTGGCCGCGATGCACGGCGTGGACATCGAAAACGTGACGCTCGGCGCGGGGATAGACGACCTGCTGGGGCTGATCGTCCGCATGTACATGAACCCTGGCGACCCGGTCGCCGCGTCCCTCGGCTCCTACCCGACCTTCGCTTACCACGTCGACGGTTTCGGCGGCAGGCTGGAAACGGTTCCCTACCGCAACGACCGCAACGACCTGGTGGCGCTCACGGACCTGGCCGCGAAGCATAAGGCCTGCATCCTCTACCTGGCCAACCCGGACAACCCCACGGGCTCCTACTATGGCAGCAACGCCATAAGCGATCTTCTGGACCGGGTGCCGCCGGACTGTCTATTCATACTCGACGAGGCCTACCTGGACTTCGTGCCGCCCGACACCATCCTCCCGATCGATGTGGACGATCCACGGCTGATCCGCGTGCGCACCTTCTCCAAGGCCCACGGGATGGCCGGCGCGCGGGTCGGATACGCTCTTGCACACAGGAATATCATCCGGGTCTTCGACAAGGTCCGGCTGCATTTCGGCGTAAGCCTGGTGGCCCAGGTCGGCGCGCTGGCCTCTCTTCGCGATATGGACTTCGTCGCAAGCGTGGTTCAGGCCGTAGAGGCTGGACGGCGGGATTACCAGGAACTGGCCGCGAATGCCGGGATATCATCCCTGCCTTCCCAGACCAACTTCGTAGCCTTTGATTTCGGAACGGGCGAACGGGCCGGCGCCGTGATGAACACCCTCATCGAGCGGGGCGTATTCTTGAGAAAACCCGCCGCGCCTGGCCTGGACCGCCTGGTTCGGGTCACGGTGGGCACACCCGAAGACCGTGCGGTTTTCTCGGAACTGTTCCGGGACATCATGAAGAAGATGTAGGGAAGGGCAGTCAGCGGTACCGTCGGGCAGTACGATTTAGCAGAGGTAACCAACCCCTCGCAGGGTTTCCGGCGATTCAATCGGTCAGAGGGACTGACCAATCATGGTAGATCTCGAGTTTTTCAAGCGAAACGGTTACGTCCAGCTGGAAGGGGTCTTTTCCGACGAAGAGTTGGCACGTTTCATCGAACTTTATGACCGCGACCGGTCGGAAACGGGTTATTTCTGGCGGCCCATCGCCTTCAACGGCCACCAGAGCGTGAACTGCGAACCGCTGATCTCCTCGCCGGAATTCGAAGGACTGATCCGCCATCCCTCGCTCATCGGCGCCATTGAAACCATCTTCGAGGGACCCGGCTGTCTCGCGGAGGCTTGCCTGCGGCACATGGCGCCCCACGACGGCGACCCGGTGGAGGTCTGGCACCGGGACAGGCGGCACATGACCGACTGGCCCTACCGGTGCGGATACCTTCACATGATGCTCTACCTCTCGGACGTAAGCGAGGATACCCACTGTTTTTCCATTTCACCTGAACCCTTCGACGGACCTGTTTTGGATACCGAAGAACAGGTGGAACAGCGCGGCGGCGTCCACCTCCACGGACCGGCCGGTACCGTCATTCTATTCAACCTGTCCGTCGTCCACGCCGCCACCGTGCGGACCACGCCCCACGAGCGCAAGTCCGTCCAGGTCTACTACGGCCACCGCGACGGTCCCGTCCTCAGCCAGTTCACCACCATCCCCACCAGCCTGTGGCGCGATCACCCGGACCCGGAAGTACGGGGCTTCTACAGCCTGCTGAACACCCGGTCGCAGAAATTCGCCGAGGCTTTCGGTTGACGGTCTCTCTGTGTAGATGTTTAATGGAAGCAGATTGTAAAGACACTTGAAGCCGTATCATTTAGTACTCTTGTCACACTAACATTGGGTTGACACAAACGAAATGCCGTCATTACATTTAATGTAGCAGAAATGTAGTGCTCCTCTTAATCATACCCCAAGGAGCCCCCAAAATGTTGTCCCCGAACTGGGTTGATCGCACCTTCAGGACGGGTGACTATCTCGTTTCCCTTCGTAAGTTGTGCAGCGCAGGATTTTCTCTCCATATTCATTTCAGTTGCAACCGAATTTGAGCGGTAATCGTTTTAGTATAAAGCATATGCGTACGCGAGATGTGTGCCTTTAAGCACGACTGAATTGATTGTACGATTCGCACTATACACCAGCCGCTGTAGTCTAAAATTTGATCGATTTACGTGAGAGAAAGTAACAAGTAACTATAGAAGGTTTCAATCACAGGTACGTTATTCTATGAGTGTGCAATCCATTGTTTTCGAGAACCCGCCTGTAAACGAAGTTATAGTCTCTACCTATTTCGACCCTCCACTAACAGAGTTGCTTAGCGAACATATAGGGTTATTTTGGGCGGAGATACGAGACGAGTTTACTCAGGTAAAGCAACAACCACCTTTACCAGGCAGGCAGAGTATTGTTGCAAACGAGACATTTCCGATGCCACGATATTGGTTTATTGCTAATAATGAGATCAATCTGATCCAAATTCAAAGAAATGCGTTTATTTTCAACTGGCGTCGGAGGGACGAAGATTATCCCCGGTATCACAACGATATAAAGGTAAACTTCGATAAATACTATGGACTGTTTACTAAGTTTCTCGATGAAAAGGAAATCGCCACCGAACCAACGGTTGACTTATGTGAATTGTCCTATATCAATTCTATTGAATCCTGTGAGTATTGGAGTAATCCTGACCATACCCCAAGAGTCATACCACCTTTCAACAATTTCAATCCAGGGATTGTCAGGGAAGGCTCCCAAGGATTCAATTGTAATTTCCTTTTTGATATCGAATCAGATTTGAAACTCAACATTGGAGTAAGTACAAGGGTTAACACCGATCAACCTTCCAAGAACATGTTGATGTTTGAAATTCGCGCTCAAGGCAATTTCTCGAGAGTTGCCAAATCAACCACAGATGAGTGGTTTGAGCGCGCACATGATAGTATCGAACAGTGTTTTCTCAATATGACTGCACCGGAAATACAACAAAAATACTGGAAACCAATTAAGGGCTCAAAATGACAAGCTTAGCCACTACGCTTACCCCTTATCTACTAGCTATTCAACAGAAACCTGAAGACGATCAGGTCCTAGACAATTGGACAACTCAATCCACTGGAACTGTTTTTGATCTCGAGGAAGTGGAAGAACCGTCTTTCTCCGTCCCTAGTACGGATCCTGAAGTGTATTTCTATATGCCTCGGTCTACACAGGCTAGTTGGAAAGAAGGGGTCGTGCAAAAATCCAGTGAAAGTATGACTCACTTGGTCAGTGTAGTCCAAGCCTTGAGTAACCAAAGTATCCTGTTTAAGCGATTTGATGCTATCGACAGTTATTGGGAAAATGAGCGGTCAGATCCTGTTACTTCAGACAGGAACAACTTGATTAATTCACTACGTGCATATAGTGAACGTCTAAACTTACTACATCATTATGCCGCTCAAGATGGGTTAGCTGTTAACGAAGAATCAGAAATAGGCTTCTGGGCATTTGTCTATTCTGTCCCGTCGTTTTTTGCCGGTGACTTGGTTCTATTAGACAACGGTAATTTGCGCGTCGTATGGGCTGGAGAGGACAAAGAATCACATTTGGGTCTACAATTTCTGGGAAACGATACGGTCCAATACGTTATCTTTAAACAACGACCGTATAGCCAGATGATTTCTCGGGTTGCTGGACGTGATAGTTTTGCAGGTATTAGAAAACAGATCAGGACTTTTGGCTTGGAAGGGTTATTAGAACAAGTATGACCGGTAGTGAATTACCTGACGACACCTTTGTTGTTAGATATGCGAAACCTAGTCTCATTAACGATGACCGAGTCAATGGTGCTGTTTTCTTGCTTCGATCGGTAGACAATGGACTATCTATTAATTGGTTAAATTTTTTTGAGAACTGTAATAAAGAACAGCAACTCGACAAAGTAAGAGAATCATCACAGATTAAATTGAATAAAAACGGTCGGCTTGCGGAATTGAATGTTGGGACAACCAAGAAGAAACTAGTTGGTGAACTGGAGAGCATAAGTTTCAAACACCAACCATTTGACGACGACCCTTCTCATAGTGAGGTAATTGGTTTGCCGTTGGGTGAAACTCCCGAAGCCGAGTTAATTGGGGATATGATTGCCCAAACAGTGACTGCGGTATATCCTACAGCCAATCTAGATTAGTCAGTCTTCCTCCACCCACGGCACCCTCGACAACCACGAACCCAGCCGATCCCCGTAGGCGAAGATAGCCGGCAACCCTCCGGTATGCATGAATAGCACGCGGCTTCCCGGTGAGATAACTCCCGTTCGCACATGGTCGATCAAGCCCGCCATCGTCTTGCCCGTGTATACAGGGTCCAGGAGCAGCGCTTCCTGGCGCGCCGCCATGGCGATTGCCTCGCGCACTGCGTCGTTTAGCCTTCCATAACCCGATGCGAGCACCCCGTCGAACGCCTGGACATCGCCCGTATTGCCAGGAGCGCCCAGTCTGCCCGTGCCGCTCGATCCATCCGATCCGCCCGATCCGCCAGCGTCGAACACCTCCGGCCGTTCGATCATCGCTGCCAGTCGCTTTGCCACCTTCGTTACCCGTGCAACCTGGCTGCGCGCATCGCGACGCACGCAGATGCCGTATACCGGTATGGTCTCTCCGCAGGCCCGTAGTCCGACCAGGGTACCCGCGTGGGTGAGTGCGCTGCCCGTGGGGCAGACCACGGCGTCTAATTCGATGCCGAATTCCCGGGCCTGCGCAAGGATCTCCTCGACGGCGATCACGTAGCCGAGCGCGCCGAGCGGCGGATGGTCGGGAGCGAGATGGATCACGTACGGCTTACGGCCTTCTTCCGCGAGCGACCGGGCGAGGCGATCCAATGACGCGTCGGCCGCAGCCTCGTCCTCGCCGACTGGGAACGAATGCAGCTTCGCGCCGAACATGCGATCGAGCAGCAGGTTGCCGGAAGAGCGGTAGAGCGCGTCCACGTCGGGCACGCGTTCTTCCAGTTGGATGTGTACGTCCATGCCAAGCTGGCGTCCGGCGGCGGCGGCGACGCGGACGTAGTTCGACTGCACCGCGCTGGTGATCAGCAGGGTGTCGGCGCCGAGGGATTGCGCCTCGCCAAGGGGGAACTCGATCTGGCGGACCTTGTTGCCGCCCATCGCGAGCCCCGTGCAGTCGTCCCGCTTGATCCACAATTCGATGCCGAGGGCCGCGCCGAGGCGCGGGGCGGCGTCGAGCGGCGTCGGCGCGTGGCCGAGCCGGACGCGCGGGAACTTTTCAATGGCTGCGGATAGCGGGATGGGCATGATATAGATTGCTAGACTTTAGATGAATAGACTTTCTCGCGGTGATTGCTGGACATCGTCGCGGCGGAGGCTCGACTTCCTCGCGAAAAACACTCTTCTTTATTTTGGGATTAACCTGTTTCCCACGCGGACCTAAGTTCGTGGACAGCCAGCGAGACGATGCGCGCGCCGCGTTCATCCGCTCGCAGTGCCATCGATTGGTTGGCCGCGGCAGGGAGGAAGCAGAAGGACATGGACACCTCGCCCTGGTTGCCGAAGATCTCCAGGGAGGTGCGGTCGACCAGGAGCTGTAGCCTCACGCGGTCATTGATGGTACGCAGGTCCGCGCTTCTTTCAAAACACGACAGGGTCTGCGCGGCCGCGTCGTATTCCACGCGGTGGCCCCGCACTTCGATGGCGAATCCCTTCCCCACGTCCACTTCGATTTCCATGCGGACGTCAAACAGATCGCCCGAGTCCGCCAGTATCAGCCGGCTTTCCGCCTCGTGCAGGTTCGTTACCGTGTAACTGCTGATCTCGCCAGACCTGCACCGTTGCCGGAACTGTTCGGCCGCCATTTCCGCCAAGTCGCCGGCGGGCCAGGTACGCGTTCCGGCGTGGAGCAGTTCGATCTCACGGACGGGTTCCCTGCACATCCGGATACCTTCCGGCAAGGTCCGAAGCGTCAGTTTCACCGGGAAGGACATCTGCTGGTTGAAGGGCATGGCCGGATACCGGCCGTCCCGCATCCAGGAGATCTGGATCCGCCTGCCATCCTCCGCGGGGACGTCGCTCCACGTTTGAGCGGCGTATCCGTTGGCGCCCTGCTCCGCCTGGAGGACGTCCGATTCCGTTGTGAAAGTCCGACCGTCGAAGCGTCCGAGCAGGTACCCGCCGCTCGCCCCCCAGAATACCCACCTCGTATTCCAGGGAACTTCGTCCACCGGCAGTTCGAAGAAATCGGGGCACTCGGACACGCCGGGCAGGGTCAGGTCCTGCAGGTGCGTCCACCTCCTGAGGTCCGGGGACGAGAAAAGAGCATAGTCGTTGCCATCGAGGAACAGGGTCATGATCCACCGCCCGGTCGGTCCGTGCCAGACCACCTTCGGATCCCGGTTTTCCGCCCGGATATGCCCTATGACCGGATTGCCCGCGTATTTCGTCCAGGAACGGCCGCGGTCGTTGCTGAAGGCGATGCACTGAATGCATCGTCTACCGGGGAAGACCCTTTCACCGCCCGCCGTATAGAACGCGATCAGCGGCGGCGCGTCCCCGTCCTGGAACCTGCCGGTATTCTCATGATCCACCGCCGCGGAACCCGACCACATCCAACCCGTCTCGTCTACGTCCAGCGCCGCGGTGTGGAGTTGTTTCCAGTGCACCAGGTCCGTGCTGACCGCGTGTCCCCAGGTGGTTCGCCCATGAACCATACTGCCCGGTGTATGCTGGAAGTAGAGGTGGTACTCGCCGTCGAAATAGACCAGCCCGTTGGGATCGTTGATCCAGTGCTTCTTCGCCGTGAAGTGAAACTGGGGGCGGAGGGTTTCCCGGTAGAGGGTGTCGTTGGCCATCGCTGTATTTCCTGGTTTCGATGATCGACCGGGTATGGTCTGCGGCGGTTTTCTACTTCAGCGCAAGACCGGGGGAGCGGTTCCAGGCGATGGGTTCCGCCTCGCCCTCGTATACGGCGGTCAGCGGCTTCAACTCACCCCGGGTCGCCTCCGACCACGTATCCGGCCGGGGATGCCGCGCCAGGTAGGCCTGGATCTGGGCAGGCATCTGGTGATACAGGGGGATGTACCACAGGGTGATTACCGTGCGCCGCTGATCGCTCTTGTTCCCATGCGCCGCATGCAGCAGCCGGGAATCCCCGACGACCACGTCTCCGGCCCGGACTGGCACGTCCATCTCGTCCTTCGCTGGCCGGTACGCAGGATGATCGGAATCGGCCATGGACCGCAATTCGTCCGTGTGGGCCTCGTCGACGTGTTGATGGAGGGGATGACGGTTCAGGTGCGACCCGGCAATCGCGCGTAGGCACCCGTTATGACGATCGGTGTCTACCAGGTAGTACATCAGGAAAACCTGCTGCTGCGGCGGTTCGTAACTACAGGGATCGTCCCATCCCCACCAGTCCTGGTGCCAGAACAGCGCCGGACTCCGGGGCGGTTTGCTGATGACGAATCCTGAGGACCAGGTGGGGTGGTCGAAACCAAGATTTGCCAGCGCAGACAGCGCGGGAGGATAGGACACCAGATCGGCGAAAAACACGTCGTCGAAGACGCTGATCATGCTTCCGGTGGATTTCTGAAGTTCAAAATGGGACGGGGGCTGGGCGTCGAGCAGCCGGTCGGAGACGGATCGCACACGTGCCAGCATATCGGGTTGGAGCACCTGCTCGAACACGCAGAATCCGTCTCGCAGCAGCTGGTCGTACTTGTCCTGCGACGTCCTGTCGGCCATTGTACTCCCAACCCGTCAAACGTTGGTCTCGATCAACCGCACGCTGTGGGGATCCAGTCGGGTATAGTCCAGGATTTCGAACCGATTGCCGTCCACGTCGGTGAGTAGCAGCCGCGTATCCGAGGCCCAGTGGGTGTTCTCGTGACCGCGGATGACGAACTCCCGTTTGCCGCGGTCCGTCACCACGTCCCAGTAGGTGACGCCGAACTCCATCTGGATGGAGTGGACGCGCTCGATCTTCGCCTTGAGGTACCGGTGGGTCAGTTCCTCCTGGATGACCCGGCGCGAGACTTCGTCCAGGTCGTTCAGGTCTCCTATGAACGCCACTTCCTCGTTCTTGATATCCAGTAGCGAAACGTACTGGTCCGGGTGGCCCATGGGCGAGGCGTGGACCGGCCGGACACGGATGTAGGACCGCTCGTCCCGTACGGTCATGCGCACCGTGCTTTTTGGTGCCCGGTATACGCGGATTTCGTGGGCCAGGTATGGTTCCACCGGGGCGTTCTCGATTCCGGGTTCGAATTCGGACGTGTCCAATTTTTCCACTTTCGGTCCTTCCGAGAAATCTAGCGCTCCGCTCACGTTTTGTGACCGTTGGAACTGACGTTCGGGTCGTCCTTGCCCCCGCCAACAGCCATGATGGCCGTGCTCTCCCGCTGCGTTTCCACCATGCGGTAGAAATGGCCTTTCATCTCCATCAGTTCCTCGTGCGTGCCAGTCTCCACGATCCGGCCGTCGTCCAGTACCACCAGGCGGTCGGCGCGGCGCAGGGTCGACAGCCTGTGGGCGATGGCGATGGTCGTGCGGCCCTTGACCAGGTTTGCGATGGCTTCCTGGATGAGCTTCTCCGTGTGGGTATCGACAGAAGAAGTCGCCTCGTCCAGGATCAGGATGCGAGGATCGTGCAGAATCGCCCGCGCGATGGCGAGGCGCTGTCTTTCACCGCCGGACAGTTCCTTCCCGTTCTCTCCGATCTGCGTGTCGTAGCCGTCCGGTTTCGCACAGATGAAGTCGTGGGCGTTTGCCGTGCGGGCCGCCGACATGACCTGTTCGATGTCCGCACCCGGACTGCTGTACCGTATGTTCTCCGCGACAGAGCCGCTGAAGAAGAAAGAGTCCTGCAGCACCACCCCGATCTGCCGCCTGAGGTCGTCTAGCAGGATGTCGCGGATCGGCACGCCATCGATGGCCAGGGACCCTTCATCGATGTCGTAGAATCGGCACAGTAGATTGGTCAAGGTCGTCTTGCCCGAACCGGATTTGCCGACCAGGCCGATCATTTCCCCAGGTTCCACGTGCAGCTTGATCTCGTGCAGTACCGGCTTGCCCGCTTCATAGGCAAAGAAAGCATCCTTGAATTCAACCTCGCCTTGCATGTCCGGCATCTCGACCGGATCTTCCCTGTCTTCGGTTTCCGACGGAGTGTCGATGATCTCGAATACCTTCTCGGCGCCGCTGAGTGCCCGGCTCGACCAGGTATTGAGTTCGCCGAACCACTGCAACGGTTCGTACATCATCCAGAGGTAGCTGATGAACATCATGAGCGAGCCCAGGGTGAAGGTTTCGTCGATGATCGCGGAGCCCCCGTAGTACCATACCAGGATCAGTCCGGACGAGGTGAGCATGCTGACCGTTCCGAAGAACAGGGCTGCCTCCTTCTCGCTCACGAAGTCCCCCCGGAAGACACCCTCGTTATTGCCCGTGAACCTGCGCATCTCCCGCTTCTCCTGTACGAAGGTCTTCACTACCCGCACCGAAGACAGCATCTCGCTGGCCAGCCCGACCAGCTTGCCCCAACGATAGTACTTGGTCCGGTAGGCCCGTATCAGCCGGATCCAGAAGAACCATCCGCCGGTAACCAGCAGGGGTATGGGAATGAGCACCAGCAACGTCAGTTGCCAGTTGGTCACGAATAGCAGGATCAGGATGCCGATCAGCAGCAGGAAGTTGGTCAGGAGGTAGGGCACGCCATCGACCAGGAACCACATCATGCTTTCCGTATCGTTGGACACCCGTGAGATAAGGGAACCTACCTGTCGCTTGTTATAGAATTTCATATTGAGGCGTGACAGGTTCTCGTACAATTGCTCCCGAACGGCCACCGTCACGCGGCCACCGAGCCAGACGGCCAGGCGGTTCTTGAAGATGTCCAGGACGTAGGAGACCAGCCGGATGACCGCGTAGGCGCCGACAAGCAGGTAAAGCAACGTAAATACGTCTTCGGCGGCGGTCTGGCCCGTATTGATGAGCACACCGTCGATGATAAGCTTCATGATGTAGGGCGGACCGAGTTCGGCCAGCGTGAAGAGCAGCGACAGCAGGACCATCAGCGCTACCTTGGCCTTGAAGGGAAGCATGTAGTCCAAGATGCGCCGAAACATTTCCAGGCGGTTTGTACACGCGGAGCAGATACCGTTCGGTTCGGGCAGGAGACGCTCGCACTTTTCGCAGCGCGTTCGTTCGACCTCGCCGTCCATCACGATCGGCTTGTCCTTGATGAGCTGGTCGATGCCCCGGGCGATCCGGGCGAATTTGGCACGCTGCGTGAGGGTATAGCGCAGGAATTCAACCTGGTCGGTCCCGATCTCCACGTTCAGCCGGCCGGCGCCAACGAGTTCTTCCACGGCGACGCCGCGGGCATTCGCCAGTTCGATCGATTCGGCGCCGTTCCCGCTAGCCGGATCGAAACGCATCATGCGCTGGTCGGTCACCACCAGCCAGCGCTCTTCGAACCGCAAGTCCTCCGACAGGTCGGTCGCGGCCGTGACGACGATGCTTTCGCCGTCTCGCAGCGCATACTGGCATCTCTCCGCCAGCGCAGCGGGCATCTTTTCTTCGTAGATCGTGGTATCCGTCATAAAATCAGGGTCCGTTCCGCTTTCGCGGGCAGGGCCGGATCTTGTCCAGCCGGCCGCTGACTAGGCCACCTCCATGATTTCGGCGGTGGCTTTCTGCAGGTGCACCAACTGGTAAAAGTGGCCGCGCTTCCCGATCAGCTCTTCATGCGTACCCACCTCGACGACGCGGCCCTGGTCCAGCACTACCAGCCGGTCTGCGTCCCGGAGGGTCGACAGCCGGTGGGCGATGGCGATCGTCGTGCGCCCCTTGATCAGCCGGCCAATGGCCTCCTGGAGCTGTTTCTCCGTCTGCGCGTCCACCGAGGACGTCGCCTCGTCCAGGATCAGGATCCGGGGATCGTGTAGAATTGCCCGCGCGATGGAGACCCGCTGCTTCTCGCCTCCGGACAGGCCGGTGCCCTTCTCGCCGAGAATCGTGTCATATCCGTCCGGCTTGGCGAGGATGAAGTTGTGGGCGTTGGCCGCCCGGGCCGCTTCCATGATTTCCTTGAAGCTCGCTTCCGGCTTGCCGTAGGCGATGTTGTCCCGGATCGTCCCGTTGAATAGGATCGGTTCCTGCATCACCACGCCGATGTGCCCCCGCAAGTCTTCGAGCCGGATATCGCGAAGGTCGATGCCGTCCAGCCGGATCGCGCCGTAGTCCACGTCATAGAATCGGCAGATCAGGTTGACCGTCGTGCTCTTGCCGGCACCGGACTTGCCGACCAGGCCGATCATCTCGCCGGATTTGATGTGCACGTCGATGTCCCGGAGCACCGGCAGCGCGGAGTCGTAGCCGAACGTCACGTTTTCAAAGACGATCTCGCCCCGTGTGCTGGGCATCGGCATGGCGTCCTGGTCGTCGTAGGACTCCGGCTCGGTATCGATGATCTCGAATATGCGCTCTGCGGCGCTCATGGCCCGGGTCATCCAGCTGTTGACGCGGCCCAGCCAGCGCAACGGACCGTAAAACATGTGGAGGTAGAAGTAGAACAGCATCAATTCGCCCAGCGTAAGCTGCTCTCCGAGAACCTGCTGACCTCCGATGAGCCAGACGACGATAAATCCCAGGAAGTTGAACAGGCCCATGGTGGAGAAGTAGGTTATCCACTGCTTCTCGGTCCAGTATTCGAGTTCGAACATGGCCCGGGCGTTGTGTTTGAACCGGTCGACCTCTCTCGTTTCCTGGGCGAACGCCTTGACGATGCGTATTCCGGAGAGCGATTCCTGGATGTGGGTGAAGAAACCTTCCCAGCGCCGCCACAGCCTCGTGTAATAAACCCGCAGACGCCGGTAAAGGACCCTGCCCCAGATGACGATCAGCGGTACGGGGATGAGGATGTACAGCGTCAGGACCCAGTTCGTGTACGCAAGCATGGCGATGATCCCGACGGTCGTAAACCACCTGAGCACGAGAAAAGGCAGGCCGTCCACCAGGAAGCTGCGCACGTTCCGCGTGTCGCGAGTCACTCGCGAAAGCAATCCACCGGTCTTCTGCTTGTCGTGAAATCCGAGGGACAGGTACTCGATATGCCGGTATACCTGTCCCCTTATGTCCGCCACCACGCGAGCGCCCAGCCAGGCCGTCAGCCAGCCATTCGCCATTTCGCCGAGCCATCGCACGACCAGCAGGCCGGCCATGATCGCGACGTACCAGAACAGCAGGTTCAAGTCCTTGCCAGCGAAGGCGTCGTCGATAATCAGTTGCGTGATCTTAGGGGGAAGCAGTTCCGCCACGCTGAGCACCGAGAACAGCGCCATCAGCGTGATCGTCTTGCCTCTGTGTTTCCCCAGGTAGGAACATATCCGTTTGAACATATCCCATTTGCTGACGCAAGCCGGACACAAACCGTCCTTGACGGGCAAGCGCCGGCCGCAGGCCTCGCAGACCACGCGTGGGAAATCAGTCTTGACCTGGAACGGTTTGTTCTCGATCTGCTGCTCGATACCGCGGTGGGCTTCGTTGAACCGGTCCATTCGGCTCTGGGAGTACCGGATCAGCGGTATGGTGTCCTCGGCCGTTGAGACTTCCAGGCAGGAACCGCCGACCAGGGGTTCCACGGCGACCTTAGTCAGTTCGTCGAGCGGCACGGCGATGTCTTTGCCGCTGCCGTTGAGGCCGAGGGACATGACGCGCCGGTCGGTTACGATGAGCCAGGAAGGGATAAACCGGCCGTCCGCGTCCATGTCGGATTCCAGCGCGATGCGGATTTCTTCGTTGGGATGAAGTACGGGGTCGAGTTTTCTTTGTATCGAATCCGGCAGGGCAACGGACAACGGCATGAGGTTTCCTTTGGGACTACTGCGGGGAACGCCGTCTGGTGGAGCAAACGGTACCGGTCACTTATCCATTCCGCGGATGCACTGCGCAAAAAAACGCCGATCCGATGGAGGTATATTCCGGCCCGCTCCAGTCCGCGAAGTTACACTTTTACGCTCGTAAGTCAAGCAAAAGCTTGGGTGTGAACCTATATATTGGGACTTATATATAAAGGTAAACATTTCTTAACTTTTTTTCGAAGCAATCCAAAATGAAAACGCCCCGACGAGCGGGGCGATCAATCACTGGACAGATTCACTAACAGTACAACGGATACTTACTTACGTTTCAAGTTTTGTACAGTATGTATCTTTTCTATTCTGCGCATAGGTATTAGCATTAATGGCTTTTTATCTCGATCATTCACCGCGCATATCCCATCCTTATAATCAAGTTCAATAGAATACACTTCCGTAGTAATATCGGAAAATTCTTTCCTATAAGTATACCTGTCGAACAAGTTTATCACTTCACCATCTAATAAAGTTATGGAGTAAATTTCGTTATTACTCATCTGGATACTCTCCCCTATCTACTTCATCGATCATTTTCTGACGAAATTCATCGTGATTTCTCAATAACTGAGTAATTGAAACATCTTCTGGAATCTTCCCCTCTCGTTTGGCTTTTTTGTACCATGCTATGAATTCCCTCCGACTGACTTCAAAGCCTTTCTCCAATCCCTTTTTATATCGATACTTTTTGAAGATTTCATAGGCAATAGACATAGCATCCCGCCCTTCTAACGCGATAAAAGGTATTATTACCGATACACTACCCGCCTTGAAAACCAAATCGAGTGTGGTGAGCAACGTGTAATCGTAGTATCCACAAAAGAACAGAACACCATGCGTAGTAATGAATAATCCAACAAAGATGGACGAAAAAAGTAACCTGTCTTTTTCGGATATACTCCAAATAGAGATCCTTTCGTCATTAATGTTCTTGACAGCGCAACACCCCTATTTTGAATGGATTCAATTCAGTAATTCTAACAGCACCCACACAATGCGCCGGTGCATTTTACTATGGTTGCAATCCGTTTTCTCGTCTGAATTTTTCAAGATTATTTCCTTTTAGTAAGGGGACTTGAAGCCCCCCCCTCATCAGGAGCATTCCAGAATGTACAGTACTGGCTACCATCCCATTTTCTGAACGGTCCGTAGACCGGTATGTTTCCGAGATGACAGATTGGAATGGTAAACTTGTGATCTATTGCGAAATTCTCGTCAATTTTAGTTACTAATCTCGACGGATGGGTGAAGATTAACATCCCACTACTCCTCTGCCAATGTACTGACATATAGCAACGTAAGAATCCAACTACTCCGAGGTTATTCATCCTTCATATATCGCCATTTATCCTTCTTTTTAGGTCGTGATGTTAACAACGAACGAGCGATATTCTCAAGTGTATCGGGTATCGGTTCGGGATAAGGCTTCTCTCTCGGACGACCAAGTGGCCGATCAGAAACCTTTCCAATCTTCTCGTCTTTTCGTCTCTTCTTACTCATAATCGTCCTCTAAGGGAATTTACATTCGTAAGTGCCCGTTCGGAACATGTTCACCCGTTGACTCTTACGAAATTGGTCTATTCTTCATGCTACTTCAATGCGAACTGCGACTTTTGGGTGAGTTTCTTATTCTGGAAGATGGCATTCATTCCAGAAATCCTGTTATCGTTGCGCCAATCGTACATGACAGTTGTAATATCCATGATCTGATTACGACTTTGTTCCACTCCATCGAATCCGATAATCTCTACAACCTGCTCATAAGACATACCGGTTTTTATCTGGTTATACTTTGCCAGAGTGATTTGAGTACTAATCTCCTCCACGGTCTTACCTTCGTCATTATCCCCCGAACCAGATATAAGTGCTACGCATACCACAAAAACCGTAGCAACAATACCTAAACCCAACAGTACTTTCTTCACGATGACCTCCTGCATTTATGTTGACATTTCACCCCGATCATTGATGCCGGGTCGTGTCAACACCCACGCAGGATACTGCGGGAAGTTCCTGCCTATTTACCAGAAACGACGGCCAATCGTTTCCTTTAAAGGCTATTGTATTCAGCAGGCAACCCGACAAGAAGGGCTGCATGAGTATTGACGATTCTATTGTTAGCATATTGCTTGCGATTTGTCAAATAAGAATGTATTTTTGGTTTTCATTTTCCATAAACCCAGGGCCTGCCAATTCCATAGTCACACCTTAAGGAGAGGTCATGTCTCATTTTCAATTCAGTCTATTGTCGAAGGATGCTGGCAAGGAGTACGCCATCATGACTATGTGCATTTGCATCGTCGAAGAAATCTGTAAAAACGACGAAATGAAAAAGAAAGAGTTCATGAAACAGTATTACGATTTAATCATGGCGTCTCTGAACCTCACTATCGATCCCAGCACACGAAATCTTCCTATTTTTAAGGATTTCAAAGACGGCCTCGAAGAGACGGTGGAGAACTTCTCTCGTGGGCTTACTGGAAAGCCCATCGTTAACGATAATAGTTGACTTTGACATTATCTATCTTCCTCCAGCCCGTCTATTTCAGGCGGGCTTTCTATCGATCTGAGACTTCAACGACATTAATATCAGATACATATGCTTCGGAACGACATAACTCTTCATCGAACCGGAACTCGATACTTTCTCGATTAGTCCACACTCGACCAGTTGTTCTATACCCTTTTTCAAATCCTCTTTATCACGAGATCCGAACACCTTACCGGCAACGATTATAACCATCTCTTTTGTACTGAAATTATATGGACGATTCAGATGGGAGATTATCAATCGAGCACTATCGGTTAGATCGGATACTTTCAATTCATTCAATGGATTAGATCCTTATATCGTAGAAGTTTTCCCACCATACCGAATCCCATGTCGGTCATCTGATCATCTGCTTCTAACGGACGTATATTATGACGACCGGTAAACTCACATACATAACGACCGATATGTTTCGGACTCATATGGTGGTATGTTCCGTAATATCCACGTTTAAGTATTGCCCAAAACGATTCTATACTGTAGTGCACCCCAAAATGGGACAACCAGTTAAGCTACAGTTTTAACACGTGTCATCATCTGCTCGAACTCGGCCGGTGGTTTGTAGTCCAGAGCCGAGTGCAAGCGCTTACGATTGTAGATCTTGTCGATGAAGTAACCGATACGGGATCGTGCTTCTTCAAGGGATTCGTACTCGTAGAGGTAGACCTCCTCGTATTTGAGCGTCCTGATGAAGCGTTCTGCTTTGGCGTTGTCGTAAGGGTTGCCTCGCCGGCTCATGCTGATTTCTATGCCGGCCTTCTTGAGGGTATCGACATAGGCTTTCGAAGCATACTGCACGCCCCGGTCCGAGTGATGCACCAGACCCTTAGGCGCCGGTCTGGCGGCAAGGGCGCTGTCCAGGGCATTGAGGGTCAGGCTGGCCTCGAGGGTTCGATCCAAAGCCCAGCCGATGCACCGTCTGCTCCACGCGTCAAGTATCACAGCCAGATAGACCCATTCGCGGACCAATCGGATGTAGGTGATGTCGGATACCCACAGCTGGTTGACGCCGGTCACGTTCAGTTCCGGGACCAGGTTGGCGTAGACGGCACGGTCGTGGTTCGAGTCGGTAGTCGATACAAAGGCTTTGCGCCGCAGGGCAAGCAGGTTGTCCTCGCGCATGAGGCGCAGGACCCGTTTATGGTTCACCCGGTATCCCAGACGCTGAAGCGCACAGGTCATGGGACGGTAACCGTAGGAGGGCCAGGAAAGGGAGAGCTTATGGATCCTGTCCCGCAGTTCAAGGTCCGGATCCGTACGGCCACGACGACCGCGGTAGTAGCTGGAGCGACCGATGGAGAGCGCATTGCAGCACTTTTTGACCACGGTGCGGCCTTTGGCTGTCTTTGTCTGAGCGACCAGGCAGATCATGAGCCGCCTCCATTGCTTCGGGCTGAGCGAGGGATCTCCTCGAGCCGACTCAACACTTTTTTTAACAGGTCGTTCTCCATGGTCAACTGACCGACTTTACGCTCCAGAGCCGCGATCCGGGCTTCATCGCTGACCGCCTTGCCGTTGCCGGGAAAGGCGCGATCACCCTGACGGCGAAGCTGTTGGCGCCAGCGGTGGATCAACGTGGGATGGACTTGGTGTTCCCGGGCCAACTGACCAATGGATTTGCCCGAATCGGCTTCCTGAAGGACCTGCAGTTTGAACTCGCGGGTGAATTGACGACGTTTCAGAGTCATGGGGTGCCTCCTCGATCAGAAGGAAGCTTAACTCTGTGTCCCGGTCAAGGGTGCAGTACAATACCGTTCGTATGTACATCCCCCTTTACGTACTGTCCTCTCTTGTGATTTACATATGAATGATCTAACCCATACATATTACGATAACCGAGATAATCATCCGTATAGAGCTTTGTATTGTATTCGACATTATTACAGATAAACTCATATAGAACAGCACGTTTAACGGTAGGAACTACCTCTGCTACAATCATTCCAGAAGCTCGATCTCTCATACCTACAACCGATATCTTACCTTTACTTCCACCGCCTTGATGTAATTTCTTATCGAGATGTTTATTCCGTTCTTTCCCACCGAAGAACGATTCATCGACTTCCACAGGTCCGATAAACGGATCATTCTTATCAGTCCAGGTCTCTCTGATACGATGACCTAAATGCCACGCGGTCTTTTGCGTTACTCCCAGATCGCGATGCAATTTCATACTGGAAGCACCTTTAGAATTGGTCATCATCAGATACATCGCTAACAACCATGTTCTATATCCGATTTTCGATGATTGCATGACGGTTCCAGTCTTAACGGAGAAGAATCGACGACAGTCTTTACAATGATATGGCATCTTCGGATGCTTTGTCTGATCGGTTATTCGAGGACTATCACAGTGTGAACAGTGAATACCATTAGGCCATCGCATCTTTACGAACCACTGCTCGGCAGACTTATCGTTTGAGAATCTATCGAGCAGTTCCATAAGTGTCATTTTAATCACCTCAATTCATGGGAGATTGTTATGTCGAACAACAATAAAGAGATCAATAAACTAAAGAATAAGATTGATGAACTCGAAGAGAAATTAATCGTACTAGAGATTATTTTTACATTTATCCTTTTTCGGAACGTCAAGCGAAGTAAGTCCATAATCTCCTCGCTCGAAAGCCAACTTGATATCATTTTCAAGACATTCGATATTGATTCTGGACGCGCCGACAGAATACCCAACTACATAAGTAATCTGAAGAAGAAACTGTCTGAGTAATTTCACTTCAGATTTTTTTAAATTCTTCATTCATACTAACCCCCAAAACAGGATCTTATATCGCTATCGGTCAAGGGATGTTTACCTTAATATATAATTCCCAATATATTCATTGTATATTCATTGATGTCCCGGTAACGGTGTTTACATTGCGTGAACCAATCAAACCATTGGAAATCCGCCCCGGTTTGTCGGCAGCCAACCACATCTTTATACTGGCCTAGATGAACCAGAACGGGAAGACCCCCAAGCATGATGACCCAGCATCGCCTCGAGCGTCTGCTGTCCCGTTTTAACGACCTGTCCATCATGGTCGTGGGTGACTTCTTCCTGGACAAGTACCTGGTCCTCGATCCTGCGCTCGCCGAACCGTCCCTCGAGACCGGACTGGACGCCCACCAGGTCATAGCCAGGCGGTGTATGCCCGGTGCCGCCGGTACGGTCATGGCCAACCTGCACGCCCTGGGCGTGGGAAGCCTGCATGCCCTCGGTTTCACCGGCGACGACGGGGAAGGATACGAACTCAGGCAGGGATTGTCGGCCATGAACGTGTGCCTGGATGGCCTGTTCGAATCCGCGGACCGGTGCACGCCAACCTACATCAAGCCCATGGTCGGCGGACAGGAGGGAGAAAGGGAGTCGAACCGCATCGATATTCAGAACCGGTCGTCTACCCCCCGGCATCTGGAAGACCGTATCATCGAATGCCTGTGGGATATGATACCAGGAATGGACGGCCTGGTCGTCATGGACCAAGTGGGACCGCGCAACACCGGGGTCGTCACGGACCGGGTCAGGGAAGCGATCGGCGAATTGGGCAAAGCCTATCCGGAGAAGGTCCTCCTGGCGGATTCGCGGGAGCGTATCGGAGAGTTCCGCCACATCATACGCAAGGCGAACCGGAACGAGGCCTTTCGGGCCGTACAGTCCTTGGGAATCGGGGAAAAGGACGGGGCTGGACCAGGGGATCCAGCAGAAAGATCGGGGCAAGGGGAGAAGAAGGAGTTTAGCCGATCCGTTCGCGAAGCAGCCATGGACCAGGAGTCGGCCGAACGGTGGGGCCGGATGCTTTATGAGAGCGGTGGGCTCTCGGGAGAAGAAGCGGCAAGACCTGTTTTCATTACACTAGGCGCGGATGGCCTGTCTCTGATCGACGAGACTGACTGCCTCCACGTGCCAGGCATTCACGTACCCGGTCCCGTGGACACGGTCGGGGCCGGGGACAGCGTAACGGCCGGGATCGTATCCTCGCTCTGCGCCGGCGCTACCCTTGCGGAGGCCGGCATGGTGGGAAACCTCGCGGCATCGATCACCGTACGTCAACTGGGCGTTACGGGAACGGCCTCTCCCGGTCAGGTGTTGGAAGGGCTAACAGCGCTGAGTTGAAGGTGCTACTTCATCAGCAGACAATCCGGTACGGGAGAGAATCAACTAACCGGGTTCTAGTTTCCAAAGGTTGAAAACGACAGACACCGCAACCGGCATCCATTGAACCTTCTGGTCGGTGAAGGCGCGTATATATCGAACATCCAAAGCTATGCCCACCGTGGGCGTTATGGGTACATGAACTCCAACGCCAAGAAGAACACTGAACGCGGACTCTTCTTCGAATGCGGTTAACGTCTTACTGTAAACGGTGCTGAAGAACCGATCGATCACCCTGGTAAAACCGATGCTGCTCAGTCCATAGACACTTACCGGGTAAGTAGAGGTGCGCAGCATCAGTCCAAAGTTGGCGCCTTCCAGACTTACATTGGCCTTCACGTGCGGTCCGAGAATCCGCAGGATTTCGTCGTCCAGAAGGTTCCTGTCGTGTTGCCCAGGAGGTACGGGCAGGAGGTTGTCGTAGAAATCCGCTGCAAGATGAATGGATTTAAAGATACGTACGGAAACACCTGAAAGGAACGCAGATCCCCTCGACGTTCCGCTAGCATAGCCACCTGTAGGGATACTGATCCCTCCACCCAGCCTGATAGCCAGACGCCGTTCCTGGATTTGAGCGTGGCCGTCGACGGCTGCCGATAACAATAACACTACGGCTAACAAGGTTACGGTGATCGTCTTCACTTTACCGCCCCTTGCAGGACGCACAACTACCGGGTGCGCTGCAGTAGGAATTCATGACTGGAATCTCATGACTTCGACACACTGTTCCTTTGACTTGTTTGCCGTCCGCTCAAATACGCCCTCAGCTTCGGCGGGAATTCCCGTTTCACCAGTTCCTGGCGCAGCGCCCACTGGTCTTCGGCCGCCACCGGGGACGCTTCCCTGATTTCGCCCCCCTCCATGATCATGATCGGTTCGCCGTCGCGGTAGAGTATCCGGTTGTTCGTGATGCCGGGAATGCGCCGCCCGGGCGTGATGATGCCGATGAGATTGAGCGGGTCGGCCGCGCTGATGGCGACGAGCGTATCTTGCTTCTCCTTCCGCCGGATGCTTCGCAACAGGGTGACGGCTTCCCCCAGGGCGTACTGCTCGCCCCAGACGCCGTTCACGAACCGGCCTCCGCGGATTTCTCCCCTTGCTTCCATGCGCCGCAGTACCCGTACCAGATCACGCCACGGCGGCGAGGTGTTCTCCCGCTCGGTGAGCCGACGGAACACGACGCCGTACCGGGCCAGGGCAACGCGGGCGTAAGCTTCGAGATCCTCCTCCGGGTTGCCTTCTTCCGGAGCCCTGGCGGTCAATCCCCACCGGCCCGCTGTCGCAAGGTCGAAGGGATTGCTGCGGCCACGACGGGATTCCTTGTGGCGCGTAGGCACCAGCAGGGCCCTTAGACCCGCAAAACTGTCCGAGGTCACCTTCCCCGCCGAGACCAGTTCCGCCACGGCCTCCTCCGCGTGTGTCCGCAGGAGACCGGACTGCGCGGCGATGTCATCGAAAAACACCGCGCCCTGCCGGGCCATTAGTTCCAGTACGGTCTTCGCGTAGGTGGACAGGGGAATGTCATCGGATTCGGAAACACCGCTCAACGCCATCCAAAGCGACCGGTTCATGCGGTCCACGATGGCGATCGGCGTCGTCCGGATCGGCCCGGCCGTTTTCGCCTGGTCGCCGTTCGTCCGATGCGGGCGGAGCCGGCCCCACGCGTACTTCCCGGACAGGCACAGGTAATCGAGCCAGGCGAAGTCGTAGTCCGCGACGCGCGACGGCAGGATCTCGCTCTCCCAGGCCGCGGCCGGCGCTTCCACGCCCTCCAGCATGCGCAGCACGGCGGTCACGGCGTCGGCGCCCTTCAACCGGGTGTCGGGCGCCAGGTGATGCCAGGTAAAGAGAAACTGCATGAAGTCGGCAGGCGATACGGGCTGGATTTCCCGGCGCAATTTGGTGATCGTGAAGCGATGGATCCGGGCAAGGAGCCGGCGTTCGCACCATTCCAGCGCTGCCGCGTCCGGCGTGAACTGCCCCCTGAAAACGAACCCTTCGTTCTCCAGGGCAGTCAACGCCTGTTCGATTTTAACCAACGGCAGGTCGATGGATTCGGCCAGGCTTGACGCCGTGACCGGACCGAGCGTCTCCAGTCTTCCGCGCACCAGTTCCACCAGGGCAGCCTCTTCGGTTACGGATTCTTCGCCCACGGTCTGAAAGCTCTTCTCCAGGTTCCGGCGCACATCGTCCGGTATTTCCGACTCTGGTTCGAACCGCCCCGTGGAATGTACCTTCTCGAAGTAAACGCGTCGCTCCAGCGCCACCCACAATCGCAGGCCTCCGGTGGTAACGAGCGTGGCGGCGCGCTGGTCGGATTCCAGCACCGCGTAGTAAGGCGTCCAACTGCCGTATTGATCACCCCGGGTCCCCTCTGCTTCGGTTACGAATCCGGTAAGCACCAGGGCGTCGTGCAGTTCATCGGGACTTTTGACCTCGGGCCAGGCGTCGCTCTGGACGGTGCGGATAGCCTCCGGGTCGAGTCTGCCCAGTTCACCCGCAATGGACGGATCGAGCCACCTGCGGTTCCGAACCGCGTTGGTCCGGCGCTCTTCGAGGGGCGCGTCGTCGAGAAAGGCGTAGGGGCGGGCGTTCAGGATCTCTTCCGCCATGGGCGAAGGTTCGCGGAGATCCAGGGCGTGGACGGCGATATCCCCTTTCTTCAGCGATTTCAGAATCGTCTCCAGCGATTCGATGTCCATGGCTTCGTGCAGGCAGTCGAGGATGGTCTGGCTGACCAGGGGGTGGTCCGGTACCTCCCGGTCGCCGGCGATGTTCTCCAGGCAGGCGATCTGGTCCGGGAAGATCTGGGCGATCAGGTCCTCGGAAATGGATCTTTGTATCTGTGGCGGTACGCGGTCACCCCCGCGCCGGCGAAGCACGGCCAGGGCGACCGACGCGTTCCAGCGCCAGCGCACCTCGAACATGGGGGCGTCGAGCAGTGCCTGGACCAGGACCTCCCTGACCGACGCCGCATTGAGGTAGCGGAACACGTCGTCCAACGGAAAGCTGTGTGTGGCGCCCAGGGACAGGATGATGGAATCCTCGTTCGCCGCGGCCTGCAGCTCGAAGTTGAACGTGCGGCAGAAGCGCTTGCGCAGGGCCAGGCCCCAGGCCCGGTTCACCCGGCTGCCGAAGGGGCTGTGGAGCACCAGGTGCATGTCGCCGGCCTCGTCGAAGAAACGCTCGGCCACCAGGTCCTTCTGCGAGGGGATCACGCCGAGAGCCGCCTTGGTCGAGCCGAGGTATTCCGCGATCTGGGCGGCCGCCACGTGCGACACCCCGGTCTGCTCCATCAACCAGTTCTCCGCCTCCCGTTTCCAGTCCGCGGCAAGTCCGTCGTCCTGTACTTCGGTACCCATGTCTATCCGCTTCGCTACCTCACCCCTCAGCCGCGAGAGCGAGGATGACAGTTCGGCCGTACGCCCCGGCGCTTCGCCGAACCAGAAAGGCATCGTGGGCGGCATCCCCTGGGCGTCCTCGACACGGATCTTTCCCCTCTCCACCCGCAGGATGCGCCAGGAATTGTTGCCCAGCTGGACGATGTCTCCGGCCGTGCTTTCTATGGCGAAATCCTCGTTCAGTGTGCCGATGAAGGTCTCGGTGGGTTCCATGATCACGTCGTAATCGAACTGGTCGGGGATCGTTCCGCCAGACATCAAAGCATTGATCCGCGCCCCTTTCCGGCCCTTGACCAATCCGTTCATCAGGTCCCGCTGAATGTAGGCGTGCTTGCGTCCCCGGCGCGGGGTGTAGCCCTCTGCCAGCATGGTCACGACGCCGTCGAATTCCTCCCTGGACAGATCGCGGTACGGAAAGGCGCGCCGCACCAGGTGATACAGTTCGTCCTCGGTGAAATCGCAGTTGGCCACCTCCGCGATGATCTGCTGGGCCAGCACGTCGAGGGGCTGTTCCGGAATGATGATCCGGTCGAGTTCGCCCCGCCGCACGGAGTCCAGGATCGCCGCCGCCTCCACGAGTTCGTCCCGCGTCAGGGGGAAGAGGCGGCCGCGCGGCGTACCCGTGATCGTGTGTCCGGAGCGGCCCACCCGCTGGATCAGCGTCGCGATCGCCTTGGGGGAACCGATCTGGCACACGAGGTCGACGGAACCGATATCGATGCCCAGTTCCAGGGAAGCCGTGGCCACGAGGGCCTTCAGCGTACCGGCCTTCAGCCGCTGCTCGGCGTCGTGCCGGTGCTCCTTCGACATGCTGCCGTGATGAGAGGTGACGTTCTCGGTGCCGAGTCGTTCGCTGAGATGGCGCGCCAGCCGTTCAGACATGCTTCGCGTCGTGACGAAGACCAGCGTGGTCCGGTGCCGGAGAATGAGTTCCTCGATGCGCTCGTAGACCTCCTCCCACACCTCGTTCGACATGACGGCGGTGAGCGGAGAGCGGGGGACTTCGATCTTCAGTTCGAGTTTTCGGCGGTGTCCCGTGTCGAGGATCGTACACCCCTTTCCCTTTGCGTAGGCGGCACCGGTGAGGAAATGGGCGATCCGGTCGATGGGTTTCTGCGTGGCCGAGATGCCGATGCGCGTGAGCGGACCGGCGGTCAGCCGCTCAAGGCGTTCCGCCGAGAGCGCCAGGTGCGATCCTCGCTTGTTGCCCACCAGCGCGTGGATCTCGTCGATGAGGAGGGTATGCGCGTCCTTCAGGATGCGGCGGCCGCCCGCGCTCGTGAGCAGCAGGTAGAGGCTCTCCGGCGTCGTGACCAGGATGTGGGGCGGATGCTTCGTCATGGCGGCGCGCTCGCTGACGGGCGTGTCGCCGGTGCGAACCGCCACGCGGATGGGGACGTCGGGCCTGCCGCGTTCCTTGAGGATCGCCTTGATGCCCTTCAGAGGAACCTGCAGGTTGGCGTGGATGTCGTTGCTAAGGGCCTTCAGGGGTGACACGTAGACGATCTGGGTGCCTTCGGGCAGCGATCCGTACTGCCCTTGCCGGACCAGGTCGTCGATGGACGACAGGAAGGCCGCCAGCGTTTTGCCCGATCCCGTGGGCGCGGCGATCAGCGTGTTCTTTCGCTGCTTGATGACCGGCCAGGCTCGCTTCTGGATGTCGGACGGCTCGTCGAACCGGTCCTCGAACCAGGCGGCTACCGCGGGATGGAAGAGGTCGTTGATCATATGCTTTTCAGTGTGAACGGCCCGCGTTCCCGGCCGATAATCACGATAGGAGCGAACGCACTGGCGAAACAAACACTACGTTGCTTGGTTGAATCGGAAGCCAAATAGACTATGAAGGAAGCCTAACTTCCCATCCCGGTCAAGGGTTCAGTGGTTCGTGGGTGGTTCTCGTCAAGCTGATGAGTTGTCTGGGTGTTTTCCGGTCCGATGCGAACTTTTCTCCAAACCTTGTCGATAAACGTGGAAATAGTCCCTAATTTACCTTTGATCATCACCAGTCCGCTGAGGCATTGACCGTTCATTCAAAAATACCGTATCTTACCGTTGTTTTCAGATTGGGTTGCAAGTGATATCGGGTGGGAAATCGGCAATTTTAAACTACCAATATATATATGAGCCATCTTGACCTTATCACCTAGGCTCGAAAGTCAATTTCGGTTTCGATCAGCTTTCTACCAATATCGGCGATCACGAAAAACCTGTATTCGGATTCAGAGTCTTAGAAATGGCCAAAAAACACTACCCCACCGGAAAAAAAGCCGGTTACGCCAGAAATTTTATGAAGCCGGGAATACTAAGTGCCCAATTTGTCTCTGCACATTCAGTAGATCGGACGTTGCGACAGGTAAGGCGACCCTGGAGCATGCACCACCGGAGTCGTTAAATGGTTCAGCTATCTGCTTGACATGCAGGAAATGCAATAACAAGGCGAGTCGCATAGACCAACATGCACAAATGGCTAAACGGGCGGTCGATGAGTGGGCGTCAGGTCGAGGTGCTCGTGTTGAGATTGATTTCCTAGGTTGCAAAAAAATGCTTCGCTACATTCCGAACGATCCAAACTCACCCCCTCCCAACTCGAGTTAGCCACCTACGAAAAGGGTCTATGAAACTAGTACCTACTTGATTAAGTTAGAGTATTTATCTTCAAGTGTTCTCTGCCTGATTCGGGTCGCTTGCCATTGGAAGGGATGCGCATTCTCGTTGTAGGTTTCTATGAAGCGGTCCATAGCGTCTCTCAAGGCCCGTACCGATTTGAAGGTCCCGCCTCTCAGGGCCCCTTTCCAAAGGATGCTGAACCAGATTTCGATCTGGTTCATCCAGGAGGCGTGCGTAGGGGTATAATGCAAATGGACGTTGGGGTGTCGAGGCAGCCATCGGTCGACCTTGGGCTTGTGGGTGTTGAGGTTGTCCAGGATGACGTGTATCTCCTGATCGGGATACTCTGCTATGAGCCCGTTCATGAAGTTCAGGAATTGCCGTCTCCTGCGTCGTTTGTAGTGTCCGGTCCTGACCAGGCCCGTGGCGACGTCCAGCGCGGCGAACAACGTGGTGGTTCCGTTGCGCTTGTATTCATGGTTGAAGCCGGTAAGCGCCTTGCCGTTGGGCAGCTTGATCCAGCCCTGGGCCCTTTCCAGGGCCTGTATCGCGGGCTTCTCGTCCACGCACAGCACCAGGGCGTTTCTGGGAGGCTCCAGATACAAGCCCACGATGTCGGCGGCTTTGACGGCAAAGGCCGGGTCCGTGCTCACGCACCAGCTGTGACGTCTGCTCAGGCTGATGCCCTGCTTGCGCAGAACCTGCCAGACGTAGTCGACGCCGATGTTCAGCTTCTGCGCGATAAGCGGGCCGGACCAGGTCGCATAGCCCGCGGGAGGGGCTTCGTCGAGGCAGGAGAGTATGCCTCGAACGGTCGCCCCGCTGTAGCGGGCCGGCTTGCCGGAACGGGGCCGGTCCGCAAGACCGGAAAGACCCGCCTGGTGAAAGCGCCGGCGCCATTTGCTCACCGTGGCTTCGCGGGTGTTCAGCGTGCGGGCGATGTCCCGGCTGACCTGCCCGCGCCAGGCGGCCAATATGATACGGGCGCGGAACGCCATGCGGTGTTCCGTCGTGCCGGAACGGGTCCAGCCAAGCAGCGTCTGGTAATCTTCGTCGCTCAACTCGACCAGGGGGCGCCATGCGGCTCATGGGAGTCTCCTTGGCCTGGGATGAGTAAGGATGGGATCCGATGAGCACCAATATAATATATTACCCTTTATTTGTCAAGTAGGTACTAGGAGCTTTGCCAGCACCTGAAAACTTGGAGGTGAGCAAAGGAATACGTTTCAGAATTCCCAGTTCTCTTCATTTTGAATCAGTCAGTATGATTAAGTCTGCTTATTTGATGGTGTTCTCATTGATGGGCGAAGGCGGGTACACATTCGCAGAAAGCAACGCATTAAGTCCCGTCAGAGAACAGATAATGAATCCTAGAAAACAAATACTAAAAGGGGGCTTCGTTGGACATTGGACCATGCCAGATGCTTCAGATTTAGAGAAAGCGGTAGTGTTTCTGTGCTACGCAGCGCGTCCACCACTTTGGATAATCCCTATGTGGGACGGTAAAGCAGTATTGCTTCCCTGTGGAGGTCCAGAGCCAATAGATGAACTCGTAGCTTCTGAAGATGAAATGAAGATAGAAAACCATCAATTGACTGGCTGGATTATGTGCCGATTCAATGAATCATCCAGGATTATAGGTTCAGTAAGCCAGGAATCTGGTATAGAGGATGGAACACTTGTAGGAACAACCGGCCTCGTTTCCACCGGTAATGGAGATTGGGAATGGATAGTAGTTGAACATTGCATGGGTCGGTACGTGACACTTCCATTCAGTCCCACTGATCCGAACAAGAATACAGACACACTTAATGTGGTTGAAATGCTTAGCAGTGATGTGGTTGTAGGGCGTGGTATGGATAAATCCACGCTAACAGGTATTAACCTTGGAGAATGGTCGAAAGACATGACTGTTTCTGGCATAACAAAAAAAAGTCGTAACGAAGTTAGACGAAATGGAGAAGGCAAGAATGAAGATCAAAAATAGCGAATGCCGCTCAATGTATAAGCACCACCGAAGAGGATAAGTGCGGACGGTGCGTTATAGTTCCATTCACCAAGATTTAAAGACAGGGCGTGTATTCTAGCGGCGTTATATGGGTTTGTAGTTACCTCTTTTAGAAAAGAGTTGCATACACCTTGGATATTCTCCGATTATACTCTGGGGCTTCTGTTGAATCGATCCAGATTGGTACCGAAACTAAGCAGTTTAGCTAACGCTGTAGAAAGCCTCTTCAACGATCCTCAGGAACTTTTCGACCCTATCGTTTTACCTATCTCGGAGAGAGAGTTTAGTGAAGTCAGAAAGGTTACTTTTTTGCTTTCATTCCAGTATTGGAGAAACAACCTATGAATGGTGACACGCAAATTTATGTGAGTGGTCGAGAATACAAGGTTCCAGGCCATCTCGTACGTTATGAGCAGGTCGTTGAAATCTGGAACGAGCTCCACAAGCCTGAGAACAAGCACATCATTGGCACCCCTGGTATCGATTACGAAAACGACTTGAAAGGTGAGGACGGTGTACTCCTGCCGGGAAAGGACGTTGAAGTGAAGGACGGTACGAGCTTCTCGGTAGACCCAGAACATGTCTCGTAAGGAACGTCTCACCATGTTCGCGGAGCAAATAGGGTTCGAGGTGGCGATGGGTTCCGATGTGATAGCAGCTGAAAGGGTTCCTTGTCTGCTAAAGGACGGGATCGTGGGCTTCTGCAAAATCGAAAAATCTTTTGATCCAGCGAACGGTAAACCGAATGAACATATAGGTGGTGCGGTCCATGCCGTCCGTATTACCACGGATCCAACGCACGACGGCCTCGTATATAACGCTGATCGGTCTCCAATAGGGAACTACCTAGCCGGTGATGGCAAAACATGGTCTAACATTTCAATAAGAATAGGTAGTCAAAACAGTCCTAAGGACGATGCATCACCGAGCGAGGTTATCCACCGCTATGCAAAGCAGATCGTTGGGGCGGTCTCATCCGCTGGATACCACGAACCTGCATCTCTCACAGTGCAGGATCCTTTTGATATTCCAAATACTTTCGAGGCTAGAGCGGCGATAGGTCCGGTGCAGGATCAAATACGTGAGCAGCGTATCGTGATCATAGGCCTAGGTGGAACAGGCTCGTACATATTGGATCTTATTGCTAAGACACCAGTGAGCAAGATTCATCTTCTGGACTCCGATCACATTGACTGGCACAATTTTATGCGCGCACCAGGAGCACCTACTTGTGATGAAATTGAATCACAACGCAAGGCTTCTCCGCTAAAGGTGGACTACTACTACTCCAAGTACGCTTCACTCCGGGACGGCATCCACATACACCCTGTCTGCGTGGACAGCTCAATCATGTTTGAAGAGTTTCTTTCTAAACATCCTGTCGACTATGCTTTCGTATGTATCGACCAACGGAAAGACTGCGATACACCACGTCAAGACATCGTGTACTCCGCACTCTCGGATGCAAGAGTTCCGTTCATTGATTCGGGTGTGAGCATTACGATCGAGGATCGAGCTATTAGAGGGGTCGTAACGACAAGCGCCTATACCGCGGGTAGTTTGGCATGGAAAGAAGCCATACCAAATGCTAGGGTCGAGGGTAATGTGCCCGGCTATCGAAACGTTCAACTGCCGGAAGTGAACGCATTGGCAGCGTCGCTTGCAGTGATGGAATGGCGGCGCCGTACAGAGCAGTACGTTTCAGAATCTGCTTCGTTCCTACACAAATTCCGACTAGAGAAGCCGCACATAATCAGAGCGAACTGACCTCCATGTGAGACGCTTATGAAACTACGGCCCATATTCGTTGAATTGATGCCTGACGACTTTGGTACAATCAAAACTGGCGAACTCTGGATCAGCCACAAGCATCGTACTATTAACCTACGTTGTCCATGTGGTTGTGGCGAACTGACGATACTGTCTCTTCACCCTAGCCGGTGGCACGTGCTTTTCGATGGAAAATCGGTATCCTTGCACGGTCCAACAGGAGGATCCGTGTGGGCTAATTCCGGTTGCGGTAGTCATTACTACATAGAAAACAATAAAGTCGTGTGGGCTGGTAGAATTGATCCAAACCGTCATTCCGAGTATGCCCAAGTCGAACGGACGCGGCTGATTGCTTCTAATCAGAGTCGTCTGTCATGGCGCTTCTGGCTCAAACGTGTATGCCGCATTCTGTGTCGGTAGGAAGTTGCTGTAGGATGAGCATCGTGTTTAATCTCAGTCAGACCGACACATTACCCGTGTACAGAAGAAGTTGCCCTGCTAATTCACCCGAGCTAACTCGATTTCATACGCACTACCGTGGAGCCCTCAGCCTCTGCCATAGAGTGCCGTCGTATTTCCACGCGAGAAGTATGGCCTTGAGTTAACCTTCGCCACACGACCGACCGAATCTTGCTAAGATGTGTCTTTTCTGATCGTACAAAGTCCCGTACGACGGCTCTCGTTTAGTCGGCATAGAATGACTTACGTGTGCTACGTCTTTCGGATAGCTATACGACTTGAACGTCCACAGATTAACCAGTAGGACTTGACCGAACTATGCGTTCCCTGATCGGAGTTGGAATGAACCCCAAAGTCGATGCCTACATAAGGCAGTCCAGGCAGTGGCAGGAAGAGATGTCCGGCCTGCGGCCAATCCTGCTCGACTGCGGGTTGACCGAGGAAATCAAGTGGGACAAGCACTACTATAGCCATGAAGGCAGGAATATCGCCATCCTCCAGGAAATGAAGGAGTTCCTTGCCCTCATGTTCTTCAAAGGCGTCCTGTTGAAAGATGCGGAAGGCGTTCTCGAGGATCAGGGACCGTACTCACGGTCGGCCCGTCGCATCCGGTTCACTTCGGTTGGAGACGTGGTCCGGCTTTGCGACACCGTACAGACATACATCCACGAGGCCATCTATGTGGAGGAGGCGGGCTTGAAAGTGGCTCCGGCGCTTGAGCTTGTCCTGGTCGCTGAACTCCAGCATCGCCTGGACCAGGAACCGACGTTGAAGACCGCGTTCGAGACGCTCACCCCGGGTCGCCAGCGGGAATACAACCTTTACTGCTCAGGCGCAAAGCAGGCCAGTACCCGAGCGGCTCAAGTTGAGAAGTGTGTTGGATAGATCTTGGAAGGGAAAGGCTTCCGGGACAGGTGATCAGGCTAGATCGATATCCCGTACACCAGCATAACGGTTCCGACGATAAGCGCAATCAGTCCCCGATTCCGCGTGGTGAGTCCGATCCGCTCCATCGTTCTACCGCCGGCCCATACGAGCACCCCCGAGACAAACAGGTATATCCCGGCGGCGATCATCAGCGCGCTCATGCCGCTACTCGATTCTCCAGAAATTCGCCCATATGGGACATCACGACTGCATGGAAATACCGACTGTGAGGATAGCGAGTCCGATGACTAACGCTATCAGACCGCGCCTGCGTGTTGTCAGCCCGAAGCGTACGATCTTTCTGCTGCCTGAGAATACCACGGATCCCAATACGAAGATGAAAGTCCCTACAAATACCAATATAACGCTCATATCGGATACCTCCGCAGTAGATAAACGCCCTGAGCCGCATTCATACTGTTCTTTTTATTCATTAAAACTGAACTACCCCTCGTACAGCACCGGACAATAACTGGGATCGTCGAGATGCTGCACGTAGTAGTCGTTACGGCCTTCCGCCGGACGGGCGTTTTCGGTCCGCAGATGGAAGGCGAAGCTCCGACGCGGTCCGCCGGATACATTGGGTCCGCTTGCGTGATAGGTATGGCGGTCGTGGAAACTCACGGCGCCGGGGGGCAGGATGGCTTCGACTTCCTCCCATGTTTCGCCCTCGGGCACGGGGACTTTTGCCTGCTGCATCTCGTGGTCTTGGCCGAAGAAATCGCCGCTGCCCAACAGGCCCCACCGGTTCGAGCCCCGCACGAACCGCATGGGGCCGGAATCCTTCGTCACGTCGCTGACGGCGACCCAGGCCGTGAACAGTTCGCCGTCCAGGTAACCCCAGTATTGCTTGTCCTGGTGCCACCCGACATTGCCCGTCAGCTCGCCGCCTGGCGGCTTGTACAGCATCTGGGAAGCCCAGAGCTGAACCCGCTTCGCGCCCAGCAGGGCCGACGCCCACCGTCCTATCTCAGGGTGGGTGGCCAATTCGTAGATGGTTCGGTCCGACAGGTGTGCCTGGTCGATCTTGCGGATGCACCTGGGGTCGTCGCCAGGATTCCACGCCCGTTTAGGCGACACGCCCGTCTGATATTCGCCGTTCATGACCCTGTCCATGCTGACCGTTACCCGTTCAATCAGGTCGGAAGGAATGATGGGCGGCGAAAAGTAAAAGCCATCGCGCTGGTATCGCTCCCAGGCATCGCGGGGTATGGTCGTGGACATGCCCTGGCCTTCTCCCACTACAACTTCGTTAATGACATCATCTATAACAACAATTTCGTATCAAGTCTGCCAGATCAGTTACTCGTCCTCCGGCAGCGCGCTCTTGTAGGTCGCGCCGTCTCTCGCCTCGTCGAATACCTCCCCGGCCCGGGCGAGCAGGTCCGGGTCTCTCAGAAGATCCAGGCCCGTCAGCGCCATAGTCTTCGCGGCGAAAAGCATGCCCCGGCTTCCGATACTCGATCCGGAGGAGGCCACCATCTGCCAGCTGTGGGCCGGCGTTCCCAGGGGGCCAGCAGCAGGTCGTGATCTGTCCCGTGGGCGTGATCCAGCTCACGTCGCCTACGTCGGTTGAACCCTTCCACGCCCGGCGCAGCTTCGGAATGTGGCAGCACCTGGGTCCAGAGGGGATTTTCGATACTCTCGGCAACGGAATCCTTCACCGCCGATTTTTCCATCCTGTCGTAGGCCATCTGGGACGGCGTTCTCCGGGAACGTGGCCTGGAGCTGCCGCGCGAAACGCCGTTCCTCCGCGGTGAAGGCGAGATCGTTTACGACCTGCATCTTCTGCCAGCATAAGGTCGGAGAGCGTATCGTTCGGCAGGACGTCGTAACAGCCCACGATGAACTCGATGTCGTGCGTTAGTGCCGCTCATCAGCGCGGCCCCCCGGGCGATGTCGAGCACGCGTTCGTACATCTCTTCCACCTCGGAACGCTTCGGCGACCGGATGTAGTACCATACCTGGGCGAATGCCGGTACCACGTTCGGCGCCTCCGCCTCCGCTGGTCACGACGCTGTGGATCCGCGCCTCGGAGATTACGTGTTCCCGCAGGTAATTCATGCCCACGTCCATCAGCATGACGCCGTCCAGAGCGCTGCGCCCCAGGTGCGGCGCCGCGGCTGCGTGGGGAGGCCACGCCGTGGAAATTAACCTTGAAGGAATTCAGCGCAAGCGACGAGCCGCTCCATACCAGGTTCGTGCTGCCTGGATGCCAGGTGATGGCGGCGTCCAAATCGTCGAACACGCCGGCTCGGGCCATCAGGACCTTGCCCACCACCTGCTCTTCCGCGGGACAGCCGTAATACCGTAATCGTGCCGCCGACACCGTCCCGTTCCATTGCCCGCTTGAGGGCCATGACCGATCCCAGGCACGCCGTGCCGTAAAGGTTGTGTCCGCAACCGTGGCCGGGTCCGCCCGGTCTCGATGGCCTCTTTCAGCTCCGCGGACACCGTCTGCGAAAGGCCCGGCAATGCGTCGTATTCGCCCAGGAAGCCGATGATCGGGCCTCCCGAACCCCACGTGGCGACGAAGGCCGTGGGCATTCCACCGGCGCCCCACTCCACCGAAAATCCATCCGCCTCCAACTCCCTGGCCAGCAGTTCCGACGCGTAGGTCTCCTGCAGGGCGATCTGAGGATGGTCCCAGATACTCCTTGGCGACCGTATGACAGCCGCCCGTCCTGGCTGTTGACGAAATCGACGATCAGTTTTTCCGAACTCATGGGCATACATCTCCAGTTGGGATACGGAATGAAAGTGCGATTGGCTGGTAAATCACTATAGGGTCCATGGATTGGCTGAAGTTATAGTATAAATCCGAACCGGCGGGCCGGCAAGCGGTCCGTAAATCCTGGCGTCCGTGCAGGTGCGTGGACTACCCATGTAGTATATATGTTGTTATAATGTAGATATTGGGGGAAGATAGGAAGCGCGGACTTACGAACCCTGCGGCGCCTGGATCCTACCCCAATCCCCGATTAACTCGTACGGTCCCAAGGTGTGCCTCCACCATGCGCCAGTTCGACCGGAAATTTGGTGAGCGCCTCATTGAAGAATCGCCCGTTACGCCGGCGGTCTACCTGTTCAAGGACGGGCAGGGATCGGTCCTGTACGAGGGCAAAGCGGGAAACATCCGGCGGCGCCTCCAGCAGTATCGCAACGCCTACGCGGCGCAAGGTGCACCGCAAGATGCGGACGCTGGTCCGGGAGGCGAGCACCCTCGAGGTCATTCTCGCGGGATTCACGGAACGCGACGCCCTGCTGCTCGAGAACGAGTTGATTCGCAAGCTGGCGGCCTCCGCTACAACGAGGACGGCACCTACGACTTCCTGTATCCGGCAATCGGCCTGGGCGGAACGGAGAAGCAGGTGCTGCTCTGCTTTACCACGCACGTGGACGCGTGGGAGAACCTGGACCTTCGCTGGTACGGCGTCTTCAAGTCACGGATGCGGGCGCTGGCCGGCTTCGACGCGCTGGTCTACCTCCTGGGGTTGATCGGGCATATCGAACCGGTAAGGCATCTTCCTTCCTCACGAACGGATTCGCGGATCCCGCCTTATCGGATTTCGCCAGTTGTTATCAGAAGACGTTACTTCGCTCGACCGCTTCCTGTCCGGCGCGGGTTCCGATGCGCTCGTACCCCTGACGCACAGGCTGCTGGAGAAACCCGTCGCACGCCACGGACGCTTCGGAGGTCCAGCGGAACATCAGGACGCTGGCGCAATTCCACGAACGGGATCTCGCTCCCCTGCGTGCGGCCATGCGCACCGATGGCCGCACGGGAACCTACGTGTCGCAGGATGAGCGGGACGCGTTGTTCCTGTCCACGGATGAGCGATATGACGAAAGTAAGGATATTCAATAAAATCTTTACATTGCACACTAAGTAATGTAAATAGTATCTAGTAATGTATTTATCCAGGAAGGATTACCATGATCGAATCCAGCATCACCAGTAAAGGCCAGACTACACTGCCCAAAGTAGTACGGGAGACGCTCGGCATAGGGGCCGGTGACAGGGTACGGTACGTAATCTTCGAAGATGAGGTCCGGATTCTTCCCGTGCGCCCTATCGGACGGCTGTTTGGCGTACTTAAACATGACGGGACCTGCTGTAACCGCTGAGGAGATGGAGCAGGCTGTTGCGGATGGAGCCTGTGAGGAATGATCGCACTGGATACCAATGTCCTTGTCCGGTTTCTCGTCCGCGATGATGAAAAACAAGCCTCGGCGGCTAATACGTTGCTTTCGTCGCTTACCGTTGAAGAACCGGGGTTTATCTGCCGGGAAGTCGTCGTCGAACTCGTCTGGGTCCTGGAACGCGCGTACGGCTTTCCCCGTGACCAGATCTCCGACGTACTGGAACATCTGGTCTCAACGGAAGTTCTGGTGATGGAAACAGCCGGCGATGTCGCACAGGCGGCATACAGGTACAGGCCCGGAGGCGCTGGGTTTTCCGATCTCATGATCCTTGCCGCCGCCGAACGGTCAGAGGCCCTTTCCCCTGTACACTTTCGATCAGAAAGCAGCCAAGACAAGAGGAGCGTGATGTTGCTCCAGGACTAACCATCGCCTTACTCGATACCCACAGATCTGACGCAAACCACTTCGACACAGTCACCCAGACTCTAACCGCAACAACACGTAATAGAACTTCATCGTAAAAAGAGACCAAACTATGTTCAAAAGCGTAATGCAGAATGTATGGGCCTTCGACGCGGAATGGGTCCCTGACCCCGACGCGGGGCGCTTGCTCTACGACCTGCCAAACGACATGCCGGACCGTGAAGTCGTCCACGAGATGTGGCGCGTGAACGGCGCCACCGAAGAAAAGCCCAGACCCTTTCTAAAGTTTGCCATGTCCCGCCTGGTCTCCATCGCCATGGTGACCAGAAGCCAGAACCCCCAGGGGAAGGTCTCGGTCGATCTGCGCGTACAGCACCGGGACCCCGAAAATTCAGAGGATTGCAGAGAATCGGTGATCCTTTCGCGGTTCCTGGAGAGTGTGGGCCAGCGTCTGCCCCAACTCGTCGGGTTCAATTCCACGGGCTCGGACCTGCCGATCATGATTCAGCGGGGCATCATCAAGGGCATTACCGCGGCCGGGTTCTGCAAGCGGCCGGACAAGCCCTGGGAGGGATACGATTACTTCTCGCGGGCGAGCGAATGGAACGTGGACCTGATGACGGCCATCGGGGATTGGGGCAAGGCGCGTCCGTCATTGAAAGAGATGTCGGTGCTCTCGGGCATTCCCGGCAAGATGGAAGGCTTCGACGGGGACAGCGTCGCCGAAGCCTGGCTCGACGGCGATATACGCCGGATCGCGCAATACAACCAGCACGACGCCGTGACGACCTATCTCGTCTGGCTGCGCATCGCCCACTTCGCCGGGTTCTTTAACGACGATCAATACCGGGACGAGCAGGACCTGGTGCGATCCATGCTCGAAGAGAAGGCGGAATTACCGGAGAACGAGCACCTGGCCGCCTACGTCCAGGAATGGGTCCGGCTGAGGGGAATGGTGGAGGAGGGCTGACGGGGATGGCAGGGCGGTTGAAGAACAGCACCGCCTTGGCGTCTGTTTCCTCCGCGGATCTAGCTAATGGAATTGCTATTTCCACCGTGCGCAAATCTACAACGAACCGATTCCACAAATCCATTATTCACAATCCGGCAGATCGATCGAATCCATGTCATTAACTTGCACTTCGCGAAGCGAGGGTGGAATGCAACCTGTCAGTTCGTTGCCCCCGAGTCGTAGGATGACGCAGTTTCGTAAGACTAGTCAATGACAATGGGATTGAACCCGTCAAGTCGTTGCTTTCAAGGTACAATGATTCCAGCTTCAACAAATCGCCCAGTGACGATGGGATTGAACCCGTCAAGTCATTACGACCAAGATTCAGCGTCATAAGGTTCGACAGATTGCCCAATTCGGACGGTATTGATCCCGTCAAGCCGTTACCTTCAACGCTCAGTTGAATCAAGTTCGACAGATCGACCAGCCACGATGGATTGAACCCGTTAAGTTGTTTTTTCCAAGGGCTAGAATTCGCAGGTTCGACAGATCTTCCAACCACGGTGGGATTGGACCCGTTAATCCGTTACCCTCAAGGCTGAAGTATGACAATTCTGACAGATTGCCCAGTGTGAAAGGTATGGATCCTTTCAAATCGTTGTAGTTAAGGTTCAGAAATGTCAGGTTCGATAGATCGCCAAGCGACGGGGGTATCGATCCCGACAAATCGTTTTGTCTAAGGTCCAGCCACGTCAGTTTTGACAATGCGCCTATCTCCGTTGGTATTGGACCCGTCAGTTCGTTATATGCAAGGCCCAGAGACGTCAGGTTCGACAGTGCGCTCAGTGAAGTAGGAATGGATCCTGTCAGATCGTTTTGTATTAGAGATAGAGACGTCAGGTTCGACAGCGCGCCCAGTGAAGATGGAAGATATCCCACAAGGCTGTTTTCAGTTAAATTCAACCCCGTAACCCGGCCATCGGCATCGGTGTCTACCCCGTGCCAATCTTCAAGCGGCTCATCACTCAGCCAGTTGCCATCGTTCGTCCAGTTCGGACCACCAGTCGCATTATAAAACCGGATCAGTACACCTCGATCCCCCATCACCGGTTCATCCTCGCAGGACGGGATATCGGATGTTTCTTCGATCCCACTTAACCAGGCCTGGAACTCGGCGTCCTCAGGTGCGCACAATTGCGTATCTACCAACCGCAGGCTTCTAAGCGGGACGTTGATGAGTTCAAGAGGGAGCGGACCGAACATGTTTGGATTTCTGCTCAGGTGCAGCTGCCCCAGCTTCGTGAGTCGCCCGAATTCCGGAGGGATGGGACCAGAAAAGTCGTTATTCGAGAAAAACAGCCACGACAGCTCGGTCAGTTGTCCTATCTCCGGGGGAATGGGACCCGATAACCGGTTGTCAAACAACTCGATGTTGGTCAGTCTCGTTAGTTGTCCGATTTCTGAAGGGATGTGTCCGGTCAAATCGTTACTATAGATATCAAGCCCTCGCAGGTTGGACAGTTGCCCGATCTCCTTGGGGATGTTCCCAGTCAGTCTGTTATTGTAAAGGTCTAGTTGTTCCAAATTGGACAACTGTCCGATTTTCTGGAGGTATGGGACCGGTCAAATCGTTGTTGTTGAGCCATAAGGTCCTGAGTTTCTGGAGCACGAGGATTTCTATCGGTATAGTCCCAATCAATTCGTTGGACCGCAACACAAGCCATTCCAGGTTGTCCAGTTGTCCGATTTCCACAGGGATGGTACCTGTGATCTGGTTGTATTCAAGGAAAAGGAACGTGAGCTTCTCAAGCATTCCAATCTCTGGGAGGTATGGTTCCTGTCAACTGGTTTTGTCCTAAATCCAGCCTGACGAGATTGTTCAATTGCCCGATTTCATGTGGAATGTTATCGGTCAGCTTGTTGTTACGAAGATTCAGGTACTTGAGCTTCTCAAGCATTCCAATCTCTACCGGTATGGGACCAGTCAACTGGTTCTCGTCTAACTCGAACCAGTCGAGATTGCTCAATTGCCCGATTTCCTGTGGAATGTTACCGGTCAGCTTGTTGTTACGAAGATTCAGGTACTTGAGCTTTACAAGCATCCCAATCTCTACAGGTATGGGACCGGTAAACATGTTATTTAGCAACTCAACACGTTCCAGATTACGTAGTTGTCCAATTTCTGAGGGTATGGTTCCCATAGTTGATTATCGTCAAGACTAAGGGTAGTCAGGCCGCGAAGCTGCCCGATTTCCTGTGGAATGGAACTGGTGAGTTGGTTGTTTCGGACCACTAGTACGGTGAGGTTCTGAAGTTTGCCCAGTTCAGTTGGCAGAACGCCGGTCAACCCGTTTTCGCCCAACAACAGTTCTGTCACTCGCCCATCGGCATCTGCGGTCACCCCGTGCCACTCCCCAATAGGTTCGTCAGTCAGCCAGTTGGTGTTGTCCGTCCAGTTCGGCCCATCCGTAGCGTTGTAAAAAGCGATCAGCACGTCACGGTCGGGCGAAGGTTCCGGTGGGGGCGGGGGCGGCTCTGGCTCCTCGATGACCACGGATATCGTCGCGGAAGCTGTAACATCGCCCGAGGTGGCCGTGATCTGCGTGGTACCGTTCGCCACGGCCGTGACCAGACCTTCGGTGTCCACCGTCGCCACTTCCGCGTCGCCGCTCATCCAGCTTATCACGGCACCCGCTATGATTTTCGTCATTGGTATCATAGACCGTGGCAACCAGCTGCACGGTCTCGCCGGCCTCCGTCAGGGTCGACGATGGTGGTGCGATCTCGATGCGGTCTACCACTGGTGGAGGAGGTGGCGGAGGCACCGTGCCCTCGATGACCACATGTATCGTAGCGTAGTCCGAGATGCCGCCCGAGGTGGCCGTGACCCGCGTGGTGCCGCGCGATACCGCGATCACCAGACCATCGACACTGACCGTGGCTACTTCCGGAACACTGCTCGACCAGGACACCGGCGCGCCGGGGATGACCGCGCCTTCACGGTCGTACACCTTGGCAGTCAGCGGAACGCTCTGGCCCACTGCCTTCGGCGTTGCTTCTGAAACGTTGAGCGTTATGCTTGCCGCCACCTGCGCGATCTCAACAAATACGGAACGGACCGCTGTTACGCCTCCCGAGGTGGCCGTGATCTGCGTCCCACCATTCGACACCGCGGTAACCCGACCGTTGGCGTCGACCGTGGCTACTGACGGGTCGCTGCTCGACCACACCACCGCCGCGCCATGAATGACCGTGTGACCGGTGTCCTTCACCTCGGCTGTTAGCTGAATGGTCGAGCCGACAGCCGTAAGCGTGACCGATGTCGGCTTGATCGTTATGCTGCCCACCTCCTGCTCCACGGAAACGGTCGCGCTGGCCGTGGCGTAACCCGAGGTTACGGTCACCTGCGTGGTGCCGTTCGCCACCGCGGTCACCAGACCGATCTTGCTCACCCGTGCGATTCCGTTATTCGCGCTGCGCCAGGTAATCGTCGCGTCTGTGATCACCTTGCTGTCCTGGTCCAGCACCGTCGCGATGATCCGTACACTTTGACCGGACGAGGTAAGCACCAACTTGTACGAGGACAGGTTGATCGTCGCAGGCTCCTGCACCTTCGGCGCCGAGGGCTCTTGATGCAGGTCGCCGACGTTGCCAGGATCAGCAGAAGGATACAGGGAAGAAAGCGTAACCAGGGGGATAGCGTGATCAAGTCAATTTCCCGAAGGATGGTCTAACGTGCGGGGTTGCGCGAAACGTCTGTACAGGTGGGCAGGATGAGACCCAGTCGATAGCTAAGGCGTACACTCCGCCACACCCGTTACATTTGGAATCCTCGCCAGCCAAGTCTGGAACGCGGAATCCGAAGGCACGCACAACTGCGTGGAATCCAATGTCAGGCTTGTCAGGTCCACGTTGGTCAGTGAAAGGGGTAACGGACCGGACATACCACGGTTGTTGCGAAGGTGTAGTGTTCTCATGGTGGTGAGATTGCCAAGCTCGGAAGGCACCCCTCCCGTGATTTGATTGTCGTGCAGTTCGAACCCGACCAGGCTTTCCAGTTGTCCGAGTTCTGGAGGTATGGTGCCCGTCAGTTGATTGTTGTGCAATATGAGATATTCGAGCCTGGTCCACTGCCCGAATTCAGGAGGTATGGTGCCCGTCAACCGGTTGTTGTCGAGTATGATGCTTTCGAGACGAGTCAATTGGCCCAGTTCAGGCGGAATACTGCCCGATAAATCGTTGTCCCGGACATCCATGACTTCCAGGTTACCCAGCTGACCCAGTTCGGAAGGCATACTGCCCGACACCTGGTTGGCACCGAGAATCAATGATTCCAGGTTGATCATATTGGCCAGTTCTGCCGGGATGCTGCCTGACAGTTGATTCCCGTCGAGCGACAACATGGTCAGTTTCTGCAACTGTCCCAGTTCGGGAGGAAGCCCGCCCATCAACTGGTTAGAACCCAGGTCCATCGTTTTCATATTACTCAGGTGCCTCAGTTCCGATGGAATCGTACCTGCCAGGTTGTTTCCTCTCAGGCGCAGGTCGTTCACCCGCCCATCCGCGTCCGCGGTGACCCCATACCAGGTCCCAATGGGCGTGTTACTCACCCAATTGGAACGGTTCGTCCAGTCCGGCCCCCCCGTCGCATTGTAAAATGAAATCAGCGCTTCTCTGTCAATTGAAGGCTGTGGTCCCGTACCGCTGATATCGACGGAAATCCTCGCGGATTGCCTGACGCTACTCGAGGTCGCGGTGATCTGCGTGGTACCGTTAAAAACCGCGGTCACAAGCCCACTGTCATCAACCGTGGCAACCGCTGGGTTACTGCTGGACCACATCACCGGGGCTTCGGGGATGGCCATACCTTCGATATCGTACACTAAGGCTACCAGCTGGAGGGTCTCTCCCACTCTCGTCATCGATGCGGAAGATATATTGAAAGTTATACTGAACGCCTCCGGAGGGAAGATAACCGAGACAGGCGCCAACATCTTTGCGTTGCCCGAGGTGGCGGTGATCTGCGTGGTACCGCTCGACATCGCGGTCACGAGACCGTTGGCATCAACCGTAGCGACGGCGGGTCGACTGCTGGACCAGACCACCAGCGCACCGGGGATGACCGAGTCACCGCGGTGGGATACCACCGCCACCATCTGAACGGTCTCACCGACAGTCGTCAGCGTCGCGGATCCCGGGGTGATGTTGATGCTTCCCGCCTCCTGCACGACCGCAACGGACGCGCTTGCCCTGGCGGAGCTAAACGAGGCGGTAATCTGCGCATTGCCGTTCGCCACCGCGGTCACCGTTCCGCCCGGGTTGACCGTGGCAACTCTCGTATTGCTGCTTGTCCAGGTAACCGCCGCGCCCGTAATCACCCTGCCGTCCTGGTCCAGCACCGTTGCGCTGATTTGTACCGACTGACCTATGGCTGTGAGCGCAAAGTCATACGACGACAGGTTGATAACAGAAGGCACCTGCGTTGTCGGTTCCGTGGGACCGTCTTTGCCACAGGCGGTAAATGTGAGTATGGCCAGGGTTGAAAGCACTGCCATTTAACCACGATGGAAGTTGGACATTTTTGAGTTTCCTGGATGGTTTTAACTACGTAGATTCGCAAATGTGAGTATGTTTTTTATCATAGTCAACATTAAAGATGAATCTCCATTGAATTGCAGTCGTTGCTACTCGGTTCAGGCACTTTCTCGTAGAAACCATATATACATCATAGTATAGCGTAGCGACATAGCATAGCGATATAGTATAGCGTAACGACAGGGAAGACTTAAACAGGGAGGGTATGGTGAGCATTGACGATCTGGCCGACCGGATACGGTTCATTCTATCGCGGCGTAAGGGGTACTCCGAGAAAAACATGTTCGGGGGTGTCTGCTTCCTGATCAACGGAAACATGTGCGTGGGAACCTGGAAGGATTCACTCATCGTACGGCTCGAGCGGGAGAAGCATGACGAGACGCTGGCGGAACTCCACACTAAGCCCGCCAACATCACCGGCCGTACCATGACGGGATGGGCGGTGGTGGAGCCGCCGGGTATCGCATCCGATCATGATCTCAAGGACTGGGTGGACCGGGCCTCGGCATACGCCGCTTCCCTGCCGTCCAAGTGAAAGCCCTGGTACCGTCTGATTGCAAGTTTAGGTACCGTCCAATTGCAAATCTACAGAGTGTTGATTGAAAGTTTGGGATCGCCGGTGGGATCGCAGTTCAATAAGTGTTTGGGGGTTATACACAAAGACAAAATTGATGTGATTCATGCGAACTATCGTTTCATCCTGCTTCTTCGGATGTTTCCCATAACATTCTGACAGGTACAGCTGTCAGTCCATCGCCGAAATTCCAACACCGTTCACCATCATATAGCACAACCCCGCCTGCGAACCGATCACCAGCTGCTTTCTTGAGCTTGCGCAATCCCCGAAAATCAGACTCTCGTACGGTACTGGATGCTTTTACTTCGACACCGGCCACGGCTATAGACCCTTTTTCGATAACAAGATCAACCTCAACTTTGTCCTTGTCCCGATAGTGGTAAAAGGCCAACGGCTCACTATACCAACTGGATTGTCGTTTCAGCTCTTGAAGAACAAACGATTCCATATACTGTCCCAGTAGATCTCGGTCTTTCTTGAGAGCCTCGCTGTTCGCGCCGATCAAAGCGCATCCAATTCCTGTATCACCTACATGCAGTTTCGGTGCCTTGACCGATCTTTTTAAACGGTTGTTCTGCCATGCTGGAATTCGTTCCAGCAGAAAAATCCTTTCCAAAATCTCCACATAATTACCAATAGTCGGACGGCTGAGGCTAAAGGTCGCGGACATGTCCAGAAGATTGTACAATCGTGCCGTTTGAGTCGCCGCGATACCAAGTAAACGGGACATGGCCTCATTGTTGCTGATATGGGCGATGTCACGCACATCTCTTTGAAGTTGGGTTTCCACGTAGTTCAGGTACCAGTTGCGTCTTCTCCTCTCTGTTGAACGAGCCAATGCTGCCGGAAACCCCCCGGCCACGATACGATCGACCAGGCGGTCCGGCGATCGGGGCAGCTGAGACGCCTTGAATTTGCAGGAGAACAAGCGGTCAAGGAAATCTGGTAGCCGGCCAGAGAGTTCGCACTGTGCAAGAGGATGCAGTCTGATAATCTCCACCCGTCCCGCAAGAGAATCCGACACTTTCGGCACCAGCAATACCTGAGATGATCCAGTCAGTAGAAAACGACCCGGAATCCGTTCACGATCAATCGCCATCTTCAGGGCGGTGAAAATGGAAGGCGCCCGCTGAACCTCATCCAGGATAACCCTGCCAGGCAAATCGTTTACAAAACCAACTGGATCGCTTTCTGCTGCGTTGCATGCCACGTCGTCATCGAAGGTGATGTAGTTGGAACTGTCCCATTCCATGGGCGCTCCATCGTCCCACTGCATTACCGACCCGTCGTCCCATTGCATGTAATCTGGCGGATAGGCCATTCTCGCCAGGGTGGTCTTACCGCACTGTCTAGGACCATGAATCAGAACGGCCGGAGAATCGGCGAGCGCTTCTTTCAGGGGGAATTCGGCAAAACGCGGATAGAGTTTGGTCTTGGATGCCATCGGCATAGTGAGTTTCTGTGTAAATTTAGTTTCTTTTCACATATGTATTGATGGGTACGTACAATAACAACAAAGCATGACACCTTAAATAGAAACTAAATCATGTTGCGTCTGATTGCAAGTTATATGATCGTCTAATTGCAAGTTGTTATGCCGTCCAATTGAAATTCCACCCATCGTCCAATTGCAAGTCTAACGAAAATCCCGGCTCCGGAGTCGTAACGAGTTGTCCTCCAGCTTCGGATCCCAGATCCCATCCACCACCAGGTGTACCACCCCCTCGCCCACCTGCAGGTCGCCGGTCACGCCCATGCAGTGCAGCGTCCTCGCCAGCAGGGCGTTGCGCTCGAACACCTTCTCCCAGATCACCAGGTTCACGAAACCGGTCTCGTCCTCCAGCGTCATGAAGGTGACGCCCTGGGCGGTACCCGGTCGCTGCCGGCAGATGACCAGGCCCACGTAGCGTACCGCGCGGCCGTCCGGCATCCCGTTGAGTTCCTGTGCCGTGGGCAGTCCCCGGGCGGCGAGTTCGGAACGCCGCGGTTTGAGGAGATGGCCCTGGACGCTGTGACCGGCGGCCTGGTGATCCCAGAGGATGGTTTCCAGACCGTCCAGAGGCTGAAAGCGGGGCAGGGAGCCGCGGCTCTTCAGCGGCAGCGGAGGTTGCCGCCGAGATTCGGTCCCCAGGACCTGCCACAGGGCGCGGCGGCGGTCCAGGCCGAAGCACGCGAAGGCGCCCGCCTCGGCCAGGGATTCCAGCTTGTCCTCGTGGAGTCCGCTCCGCCGGGCGACATCCGCAACATCCTGGAAGGGAGCCTGTTCCATAGCCGCTTCCAGTCGCTCCCCGTCTCCTCCCCCCAGGCCCCGGACGTAGCGCAGGCCCATGCGGACCGCGAACGAGAGGTGTTCCTCGCCCCCAACCTCTTCCAGCGTGCAGTCCCAGCGGCTGCGGCGCATGCTCACCGGCCGCATCTCCACCCCGTGGATCCGGGCGTCGTTGACGATGGTGGAGGGCGAGTAGAACCCCAGCGGCTGGGCGTTCAACAGGGCGCAGGTGAATTCCGCCAGATAGTGGCACCTCAGGTAGGCGGTGGCGTAGGCAATGTGGGCGAAGCTGGCGGCGTGGCTCTCCGGGAAGCCGTACTCGCCGAACCCTCGGATCTGCATGAAGACGTGCTCGGCGAATTCCTGCCGGATGCCCTTCTTGATCATGCGCGAGACCAGCCGTGCCCGGTGCCGTTCGATCCGTCCCGACCGTCGCCAGGCGGCCATGTCCCGCCGGAGCTGGTCGGCCTCGCCGGGGGTGTAGTCCGCCGCCACCATGGCCAGCTGCATCACCTGTTCCTGGAAGAGGGGCACGCCCAGGGTCTTCTTCAGGACGGGCACGAGGCATTCGTGGGGATAGGCGACCTCCTCCTCCCCGTTGCGCCGCCGCAGGTAGGGATGGACCATCCCGCCCGTGATGGGTCCGGGCCGGACGATGCTGATCTCGATCACCAGGTCGTAGTAGCTGCGCGGCTTCAGGCGGCCCAGCATGGCCATCTGGGCGCGGCTTTCGACCTGGAACACCCCCACCGTGTCGCTGCGGCAGATCAGATCGAAGGTGGCGGCGTCCTCCCGGGGGAGCGTGGCCAGGGAGAGTTCCAGCCCGCGGTGCCGCCGCAGGAGGTCGAAACCGAGGTGCAGGAGGTTGAGGGCGCCCAGGCCCAGGAGATCCACCTTGAACAGCCCCGCCTCCTCCACGTCCTCCTTGTCCCACTGGATCACCGTCCGGCCCTCCATGGTGGCGTTCTCGATCGGCACCAGGTCGTGGACGGGGTGGTGGCCCAGCAGGAAGCCCCCGGGATGGATGGAGAGATGGCGGGGAAAATCCTGGATCTCCCGCACCAGGCCGCAGAGATGGCACAGGGCCGGGTTTTCCGGGTCGAGGCCGGCCTGCCGGATGAAGGCCTCGTCCCATTGCTCGTGGGACACCTGCCGGGCCAGGCGGTCCAGGCCGGTAGCGGGGATCTCGAGCACCTTGCCCACCTCCCGGATGGCGGACCGGTAACGGTAGCGGACCACGTTGGCCACCATGGCGGCGTGGGTGCGCCCGTATTTCTGGTACACGTGCCGGATCACCTCTTCCCGGCGGTTGTGCTCGATGTCCAGGTCGATGTCCGGCGGCTCGGCCCGTTCCCTGGAAATAAAACGCTCGAAGAGGAGGTTCACCTGGGTGGGGTCCACGCCGGTGATGCCCAGGGAAAAACAGACGGCGGAGTTGGCCGCCGACCCGCGGCCCTGGCAGAGGATGCGCTGGCGGCGGCAGTACTCCACGATCTCGTGCATGGTCAGGAAATACCCCTCGTACTCCAATTCCCGGATCAGCGCGAGTTCCTTCTTCAACTGGGGGACCTGCGTTTCGAACTTGTCGCCCAGGCGGCGGGCCGCGCCCTCGAAGGTGCGCTCCTCCAGGTACTGGATGGACGTCTTGCCCTTCGGGAGGCGCTCCAGCGGATAGCGGTAACGCAGTTCCCCGAGCGAGAAGGTACAGCGGCCGGCCACCTCGCGGGTCCGTTCGAGCGACGCCGGGTCATCGCCGAAGAGCCGCGCCATGTCGTCCGGGCTCTTCAGGGCGTGCTGGTCGTTCGGCCGGATGAGACGCCCGGCCGCGGGCAGCGTCACCCCCTCCCGGATGCAGGTCAGCACGTCCTGCAGGGGACGCCGTTCGGGGGTATGGTAGAGGACCTCCACGGCGGCCGCGGTGGGCAGACCGAACCGGTCCGCCAGTTCCCGGAGACGGATCTCCCGCAGGGTCTCCTCCGCCCGCCGGTGCCGGGCCAGGAGCACGTACAGACGGTCTTTGAAAGCCGCGCGGAGTTGGTCGAGGACGGGCGTAGGCGCTTCCGAAAGGCTCGAGCCCGTCGATCCCGCCGATCCAGAAGCCGCGCCGGAGCCGCCCGCCCCGGAGCCGGCCGGCCCAGCCCTCCCGATCCACAGGGCGATCAATCCCGGACTGTGGCGGCACACCTCCTCCCAGCTCACCCTGCAGTTCCCCTTGGTACCGCGCAGGTGCCCGGCGGTCAGCAGCCGGCAGAGCTGGGCGTAGCCTCCCCGGTCCTGCACCAGCAGCAGGATCTCCGAGCCGTCCTGCAGGCTGACCTGCGATCCCACGATGAGGTGGACGTCCAGTTCCCGGGCGCGGGCGTGGGCGTGGGCCCGCACGATGCCGTACACCCCGTTGCGGTCGGTGAGGGCCAGGGACGAGATGCCCAGGTGCCGGCAGGCTTCCACCATTTCTTCGGGATGGCTGGCCCCTTCCAGGAAAGAGTAGTTGCTCTTGCACCAGAGGGGCGCGTAGGAGGGGTCCGGGGGCATCGATCCGGTCGAGGCCGCCGGAAACGGCCCGTTTTCTGTTTTCTCAGGATTCATAATGATATCAGCGACCGCACAGGACCGGAGGGATGGGCATCATTCGACCCGGCCCTGGACGTACCAGCGGTTTCTTCGGTGGTCGTAATAGACCCAGAGGGTTTCGCCCCGGCCGGTGTCGACGAAGCGGTAGTCCCTCCGGACTTCCCGGACCCACCATCCGCCGCTGATCAGGTGTTCCGGGGGCGGCCCGGGGCCCGGCGGCGACGGCCAGTTCACGGGCAGGCCTTCCAGGGTCCGGGGGCTGGCATGGGCGCGCCGCACCAGGGAGCGCACGGCGACCGGCCGGGGGCTGGCCGCGGCGAGCTTGCCGAAGGGCTGCCACGCGAAACGGGCTTCCGGGAGATGCCCCGATTCCAGCTGGGCCGTGAGCACCGAATCGGGGCCGAACTCGGCGCGGACCCGCGCCAGGGCGCGCATGGCCGACCCGGTATCTCGGTTCGGGTTCTCATGCAAGAGGTTCAGCTTCTCGGCGGTGACGCCCACGCCTTCCACCTCGAGGGACAGCTCCACCGGGGGAAAGGGGAAGGAGACCGTTTCCAGGCGCAGGCCGACCAACTCCAGCAGGATCCTGGCATCCAGCGTCGGCTCGGCCGCCTGGATGCGAAAGCGATGCCGCGTCCCGTCCTCCTGGCGGAACTCCAGCCGGAGGGCGGCGGCGGCCTGGTATCTCCCGGAGGCGGCCTTCAGCAGGGGCGCCAGGAGCTGAGACACCCGGAACTGAAGGCCCCGGGCGTCGGATTCGTTTGCGTCCAGTTCCAGCCGGGCCTGCAGCGGTTCGGGAAGTGCCCGGGGCTGGAGAGGCAGGGGCCGTTCACCCACCGCAAAACGGTAGAGGGCCCGGGCCTGTTCGCCGAGATGCCGGGCGATGCGCTCGGCGGGAAGCGCCAGGAAGTCTCCCACGGTATGCACGGCCAGCTTGTCCAGCCGTTCCCGCAGCTTCGGCTCGAGCTGAAGGCGCAGCAATCCCACCTTGCGGCTCTCGGCCTCCTCGGCTTCTACGGTGGGAAGTACGGTCACCGCGTTCCTCGATCTGGCGATGGCATAGGTGCCGAAACGGCCGAAGCCGACCACGATGCTCGCCGATAATACCAGCCCGGAGAGGGTAGCGTGCATCTGCCCGGCCCAGTCTTCGAGAGAGTCGTAGATCCAGCCCAGTCCGCCCGCGTCCACCCAGAAGATCCCCGGTTCGTCCCCGCTCGGTTCCACCCGGGGACTGAAACGGTCCAGCGCCCCGTGGACCTGCCTGACCGCGGCCCGGGTTTTCTCCTCCGAGACCGTCCCGGCGCACAGGTCGCGATCCAGCGAAAGGGCCGAGGCGTACCGCATTCCCGGACGGATGCCTTCCCGGACGGCCGCGGCGTTGAGCCACAGGATGGGGCTCAGAGGCTTTTCCTCTTCCACCACCGCCACCGGCCTTCCCCGCCACTCCGGATGGCTCCTCAACAGGAGTTGCAGCGGCAGTGCCCGGATGTTAATGCAGGCCGTCCGGTCCGCGGCAGATTTCGGTGTGGCGCCAGCCCGGTCCATGACGTCTGTCCTTCAGGATTTCGATTTCGTATTGAAAACGGTCCACCGCCAGGCGGCGGCAGGATGTCTGTCCCCTCAGGGAAACCATCGGCCCCAGCGAAGACGCCTCCCGGGATTTGGCGGTCAGGCAAAGCAGGGCGGCATGGTGGTCCCTCGCCTGCCGGGCCAGACGCACCTGCAGCGGAACGGGGATCCTGGAATCGCCGTTCAGGTCCATCACGACCAGGCCGAAGCCGCCCGATCGCAGGACCCGGTCCGCCGCGCGCGCCGCGGCCCGGGCGTCAGGGGCCCGGATGACCACCAGGGCGTCCAGGTCCACGCCGCTCTCCGCCGCGTCCGGCGCATAAAAAGTATCCGGCGTCGCCGTGATCCAGGCCACCGGCTCCCCCTCGAGCTGCGCATCCAGCACCAGCCGGAAGGAGGCGGTCAGCAAGGCGGTCCCGGGGATGGAAGAGAGTTCGCAGAGACGCCCAGCCAGTTCCGCCCGAGACCAGCGCGGCTTCTCCTTCCGCTTTCCGGCGGGCATCCGCGTGAAATATGGTTCGAGATCCTGGAGATCCCGATCCTCCAGTACCGACATGATTGGTCCTTCGGTTGTTCGATGGGTCTACTCGACGCGCCGACCAGAGTGGATCTTGCAAGACGCGCCTTATTCGACGCGCCGGTCTGGCCGTCTTATTCCACACTCCGCCGTACCTCGATGACCTTGCCCAGGAGCGAAAAAGGCTCCCCGTCCTTCCGGGGAATGATCGGGCTGAAGGCGTCGTTCTCCGGATGCAGCTCGACGCGCCCGTCCCGTTCCCGGTACCGCTTGACCGTCGTCTCCTCGCCCACCAGGGCCACCACGATGTCCCCCGGAATAGCGATCGGCTGTCGACGCACGATCACCACGTCTCCCGGCAGGATACCGGCGTCGAGCATGCTCTCCCCCTCCACGGTCAGCGCGAAGAGTTCGCTATCCTCGAAGCGCGTCTGCACCATGATGTATTCCGGCGGATCCTCCATGGCCTCAGTCAACGCACCCGCCTGTACGCGCCCCAGCATGGCGATCAGCTGGGGTGGAATAGCCTTGCCGAACTCCGGCAGCCGATAGCCCCGGGACCTGCCGTCCACCTTGGCGAGTTTCCCCTCTATCACCAGTTTCTCCAGGTGCTGGCGGGCCGACTGAACCGCACGGAACCCGAATGCGCGCTGCACATCCCGGGTGGTGGGCGGGGTTCCGTTCAGGATCCGCTCCCGCACGAAACCGTAGATCTTCTTCCGGGTCTCTCCAGGCGATGTGTAGGCCATGAATTTTCTCCGATTTTTCTCCTCAGGTCCGGGGACGGCGAAACGAGCCAGGGCGCCAAAACGGTCCGACGCACCAGAACGCGGTGGCGTACCAAAACGGGCAGATGCGCCACAACTGATCCAGCGCGTCAAAACGATCCAGCACGCCAACAAAACGAGCGTCTGAAATCCAAAAAACAGACAATTGTCTGTTATGTCAAGCGTTTTAAAAAATAGAATACGTCTGGAAGGAACGAGGAGACGGGATCGGAGGTATAGACTGTGGTGAGACTGGAGATTGTGATAAAGTAGGTGGAAGAGGTTGCAGACCAAGCTGTTATTTTAAAAAATTAGCCTTGTTTACTGACTGAATTTACATTAATTATATCATTATGATGGCTGGTATTTATATTCCTCAAGCGCAACTCACCAGGCTCGCCCACCTGGTCACACCGGGTAAAGTCGTTGTGGTTTACGGTCCCAGAAGAGTGGGCAAGACCACAATGATCAAGCGTTACATCCGGGAACACGACCCCGACGCCCTGCTCGTGACGGGGGAGGATATTGTGGTCCGGGAGTACCTCGAGAGTCAGTCCCTGGCTAAACTGACGTCCTTCGTCGGCCGGCGGCGTACGCTGATTATCGACGGAGCGCAGCATATCCGGCAGATCGGGCTGAATCTCAAGCTGCTCGCCGATCACGTCGAAGGGCTCCGGATCATCGCCACGGGCTCGTCCTCCTTCGACCTGGCCAGTCAAACCGGCGAGCCCTTGACCGGCCGCAAGTATACGCTGCTGCTTCTGCCACTGGCCCAGCTGGAACTCCAGGAAACCGAATCCGCGCACCAGACACGAGCCCATCTCGAACTTCGATTGATCTACGGATCGTATCCAGAAGTCGTCCTCATGGACTCGACCGAAGACCGGCAACTCTATATAAAGGAATTGATCGCTTCCTATCTTTTCAGGGACATACTCCAATTGGAGGGCATACGCCATACGGACAAGCTGCTCAGACTGCTGCAACTGGTCGCCTTCCAAATCGGACACGAAACTTCGACTTCCGAACTGGGCACGCAGCTTGGCATGAGCAAGAACACCGTGGATCGCTATCTCGACCTGCTTGAGAAATCCTATATCCTTTACAGTCGACGTGGTTTCAGCCGAAATCTGCGTAAGGAAATAACCAAGAGCCGCCGGTATTACTTCTACGACAACGGCATCAGGAATGGGTTGATCAACAACTTCAACCCAATGGCAATGAGGGATGATGCGGGGGAATTGTGGGAAAACTACATCCTGGTGGAACGTCTGAAGCGCAACCTTTACAACGGACACCTGGCAGAAAGCTATTTCTGGCGTACCTACGATCGCCAGGAAATCGACCTGGTCGAGGAGTGGGGGGTCAACTACATGCCACAGAAATGAAATGGTCCGCCAGGTCATTCCAGGCGCCGATTGCCTGGCGAAAAGCCTATTCCGCCAGTTCGTTCCAGGTTGTTCATCCTGAAAACTATCTCGGTTTTATTTCTGAAAGAGCAGTTACTTGATCGGCTCTACCTCACGCCTATTGAATTCCAATGCCTCTGAAAGCGATTCGACGAGGCTTTGCCGTAATGCCTGATGGGTACGTTCCTGACAATTAACACCGGACACTTCCTCAATCCAGCCAATCCACCATTCGCCGCTGTGTTTCACTACTGCCGTGTATTCCATGTTTATTCCTCTATAGGACAGTGAACTTGTATTCGGAAACAGGTATTGATCGGAGTGAAATTGAAAAAATCGACATTAATGTTGGATAAAGGCAAAATACGTAGCAGGCGAACTCCTGATGGCCCCTAATCCATTGCACGGTAGTCCTATAATAAAGGAATCAGATATCTGAAGCAACAGTCCGGTCTGCAACGGACGTTTCCGGCTCGTGGTCGACTGGGAAATTCACGGACCTGGCGATGAAACACATGGCACTGGCCCTCTCGTGCAGGCGCTCCGCGGCAGCCACGTCACTCTCCGCCGTTATCGTAACGCGCGGTCTGAGGATCACGCGCGCGAACTGGCCCGATCCGTCCGGATTCACATCCATCACGCCTTCCGCATGGTCTTCGTAGGCGGTCACCACGACTTTGCTCACCGTGCAAAGATGCAAGTACCAGAGCATGTGGCAGGCCGAAAGAGAAGCTATCAGCATGTCCTCCGGATTATGGCGCGCGGCATCACCCAGGTAGCCGGGATCCGCGGATCCCTTGATCACCGGCTTGCTCGCGCATGCGATATCGTAGTCTCGCGCATAGCCCCTGTAAGTGCTCGTACCATTGCCCAGATTGCCCGTCCACGCTACACTGACCTCGTACGCATGTTGCTTGTTCATGTTGCCTCCGATTTCTTGTTAAACATGCTGCCTGGACCAACACCCAGGTTGTAGAAGTGATTGACAAGTCAGATATTTTTATTAATTTTCTGACAGTAAGTATGAGATAGGTACATACTATAAGGTGTATTCCAAATGAAAAGTATAGCCAACAAAATTATGCAAAGGATGTCCGCGTACCCCAGCGGAAGGTGGGTATGTACGCCGAAGGACTTCCTGGACCTCGGGAGTCGGGAGGCTATCGACCAAGCTCTGTCGCGGCTGGTTAAAACCGATCGGCTGCGGCGCATCGGCCACGGGCTATATGAAAGGCCCAGATACAGCAACGTGCTGAAGCGGCCTGCACCGGTTGATCTGGATGCAGCCGTTTCAGCACTGGCAAGGCGGGATGGCGTTCGGATCATGCCGGACGGTCTGGTGTCTGCGAATCAGTTAGGTCTCACGAACGCGGTGCCTGCGAAGGTCAGCTTCGTAACAGACGGCTACTCCAGGACACTTAAGATTGATGGACGGACGATCCGATTCCGACATGCGAGTCCAAGCGTTATGCAGTGGGCCGGGAGACCGTCGGCTCCTGTGGTACAGGCGTTGCGGTGGTTTGGCCGCGCCGCGGCTGCGGACGCACAAGTCGTGTCGACGTTGAGCCGCACCCTCCCGAATAATGTGAAGCTCGATCTAATGCAGAACAGCCGCGATCTACCCGGATGGGCGTTACCGCTGGTGCGTAGCATCACGGCGGGTCATGACGACACCATATGAATAGAGATTTCGAAACCTTCCTCTCCCTTCCTGTGCAGGACAGGCGGGATGTCTTCGAGGCCGCGGCAAGCCGGCTCGACACGCTGCCTGGTTATGTTGAGAAGGATTTCTGGGTCTGTCTCGTTCTCGATGCACTCTACAACCGGCTTCCCGCAGGGCATCCGAAACTGCTCTTCAAGGGCGGAACCTCCCTGTCAAAGGCCTTCGGACTCATCAGACGATTCTCCGAGGACATCGACCTGGTCGTATTTCGCGATGGTCTCGGTTTCGAAGGCGAACGCGATCCGATCATAGCAAGAAACCTGACGAACAGAAAAAGAGCGGCTCTGTTCGATAAATTGAGATTAGCCTGCAGCAGCTTCATACGCAACGACCTGCAAACTGCCCTGTCGAGAAGGATCGACGAGATCGTCGACGGGGTTCTTGTTGGTCTGGACGAGAGTGATATCGATGAGCAGACGCTCTTCGTCGAGTACCCCACACTTTTCCCCAGTGGAAGTATCGCCTACGTGGCGCCACGGGTAAAGATAGAAGCAGGAGCGAGATCGGCAGTCGATCCCAACTTGATCTGCTCCATCACACCCTTTATCGCAGACGAACTGACTGACTGGTCGTTCGAGGTGGACGGCATCCGGGTGATCGCGCCGGAACGTACATTTTGGGAGAAAGTGTTGATCCTGCACGGGTTGCACTGTGGATACCGGGACGCAAGGCGTCTCCCAGCCGACAAGGATAGGATATCGCGCCACTACTACGATATCGCCATGATGACGGAGACCGAGCCCGGAAGGTCCGCATTGTCTCGCGTTGACCTGCTGGACTCGGTCCGAACCCACAACCTTATTGCATTTCGACAGGCTTGGAAGCGGTTCGAAGAAGCGGTACCTGGCTTGGTAAAACTGGTCCCCCAGTTGGAACTTCGTAAGGAGATTGAACGGGACTATGAAGCCATGCAAGGCATGATTCTGGGTGACGTCCCGAATTTCGGATGGGTCATGGATCGATTGCTGCATGCTGAAGCTGTAATCAACCAGACAGATAATTCAATCCCGGATTCGAGCAGGGAAGCTGACAACGATTCTTTGTCAATGTGAACCTTTCTAACCAGACAGATCGATCTGAAGACACAATATTGAAATGGGTTGGCGCTACGCCGGTGGATTCCACGAGTTGCAGCCATGGACACTTCTAACATATTTTCCTTCCTGAAGCACGACTACGGCCTTGCAGAACCGTTCGAAGTGCGCTGTCTGGAAAGCGGGGCCAATGAGAACTTCCTCGTAGCGTCTCATGGACGCAGGTATGTCTACCGTATCTACATCGAGCATGCATTCTATCCCCGAAATCCGCGGACATTTCAATACGAGCTCGAACTGCTGGTTTATCTCAGCGATGCTCGCCTTCCCGTTCCCCGGGCTGTCAGCCGCCTGGATGGTCAGTTGTTGAGTGTGATGAATACACCGACAGGGCCTCGATACGGCGCCTTGTTCCACTTCTTCGAGGGTGAGGAGCATATTGCCTGGCATCCCGAAGTGAATGAACAGGCGGTGGTTTCGTTCGGCGCTTCCGTTGCCGAAATTCACCAGCAGACGGACCGATTCCAAAAACCCTTCTGCCGTCACCATTTTGATTTGCAGTATCTCCTGGATGGTCCGCTTCAGACGCTGGAAGCCATACTCAAGAAGCGACGCGGCGAAGTCCTGGCATTCTTTAATGATTACGCCGATTTCATGCGTCAACAGATAACCGCGATCGGCAAGGGCAAAGAAGTCTACGGACTCATTCACGCCGATCTACACGTCGGGAACATCCTGTACCATCCCGAAGCGGGATTCTGTATACTGGATTTCGATCAGTGTGCGTATGGCTGGCGGGCATACGACGTGGCGACCTACAAGTACAACATCATCGAGACGGTACCTGCTCACTTGACGGATGACATATGGCGCTGTTTCCTGGCGGGATACAACCAGGTACGTCCACTGACCCGGCTGGAACTGGACTGTTTGCCGGTATTTTCAAATGCGTGGACGCTATGGGATATCGGCGAAACACTGGTGCTGGCGACGCAGTGGGGCGGACACAGGCCGGACCTGATAGAAGGAGATCTGACGCAGGATGAGTATCTTGACGAAGCGGTTGAAACCCTGAAAAAATGCTGTAATGGGTGTATGGGAGATGAGGCCGGGCGAAACGCGAGATAACCCTCCAGCAACCCCTATCACTGCGGCCGCAAACTCTGTATTGTTCCCCGGAGGACCGAATGATTCCCTGGCTTGAATTGACCTTCGCTGCCGGTTCATCAGGAAACGAGACGCTCTTCATCGAAGACGACCGCGCCAGGGTCATCACCGATCCCTTCGGTGGCGTATCCTTGAGATCCTGGGCGAAGGGAAGACGGTCGCAGAGATTTCGGAGGCCCTGGATGTTACCGACGCCCGGGTGCTGTATCACCTGCAACGACTGGCCGAGACGGGTGTCGTACAATTGAAGGAAACCGGGCAGACTCGCGGGAACGGCGGTGTTTGCCAACCTCCCGCAAGATCCGCGTTAGGGAGAACCCTATGGAGAAAAACCGATCCGCGAGCGACCAAACAGGGGAAGCTATGCCATCGGATGTGGCCAGCCAATTCAACCAGGCGTTCCGCGAAGCCGCCGAAGGCCTGTACGGTTCTGCCTTCCAACTTTCCGTCAATCACAACCGCGCAAGACTGTCCGAAGCGCAGGCCGCCGAATTCAACCGACGGTTACTGGCACTCATAGAAGAGTACTTCCCGCCTGGGAAAAGTGACCGGTCGGGCACCAAGTACGGCTTCCACGGAGTGCTCACGCCGATCGATCTTCATCCCCTCGGGGACGCCGAGGAATAAGACGCAAGTCGATTGCCGGACAAAATCCACCCATTGTATTCACTGTTTTCTCGAGGTCACAACAGACCAGAGAAAAAGCGCCATCCCCGCAAGGACCCAGCGATAACGCCGGTATCAGAAACAGGGTGAGCGAGACCGGATCGATCCAGAACAGCGTCGCCAACTCTATTGCCAGGCCGGCCGAAATCAGTAGCCCGGAAATCACTAAAAACCCGAACCTGTTTTCCGGCCCGATAAAAACCATGTCTCCAGCCGGTAAAACCAATTCATCGACAAGGAACGTGCCGAGCCAGTTAAAAGGAGGTGCTGGTGATGCTCGCCGCGGCCAGCGTCACCGTGATCTCCGCATTTGCTGACGCATCACCTGAGATGGCGGTGATCTGCGCGATTCCGTTCGATACCGCCTTCACAAGACCATCAGCGTCCACCGTGGCAATTTTCGAATCACTGCTCGACCATTCCACAGGCGCACCGGGTATAACCGCGCCATCGACGTCATACACCACGGCTTGCAGCTGCAAGCTCTCTCCGACGGCCGTCAGCCACGCGGACTCTAAATTCAGTTCGATACGCTCCGCGACTCGCGGGATCTCAACGAATACAGGACGGGACGTCCCGAGGCCGCCCGACGCGGCCGTGATCGCCGTGAATCCCCTCGCCACCGCCGTCACCAGGCCGTTGGCGTCTACCGTGGCGACTTCAGGATGGCTGCTCGACCACACTACCGCTGCGCCCGGAATGGGCGTGTTACCCCTGTCGTAGACCACCGCCTTCATCTGAACGGTCGCGCCGACAGTCTCCAGTGTAGCAGATGACGGTGTAATCTCTATGAATCCCACTTCCAACTCTACGGAAACCGTTGCCCTTGCCGTGGCATCGCCCGACGTGGCCGTCAGCTGCGTCGTTCCCATCGATACCGCCGACACCACGCCGCGATTGCTGACCGTGGCGATGCTCCCGTCAGCACTTCTCCAGTTCACCGTTTCGTTCGTGATCACCTTGCTGTCCTGGTCCAGCACCGTGGCGTTTATAAGTACCCTTTGGCCGACTTTCGTGAGCACGACCTCGTACGTCGACAGGGTAATGGAAGAAGGTCTCTGTGCGGACGGCCCCGATGGACTTTTACCACAGCCCGCCTGAATAGCCAGCGCCAGCATAAAGAATAACCGCAAAAAGCGAATCCTATGGGGTAGCATGATCATGGTCCTTCCCACGGCCGCAGCCGCGGTATCCAGCGCGGTACGTTTGCCTTGTACAGCAGATAGGCCTCGCCGAACCGGCGCTCGAGTCCAGGCTCCTCGTGAAGCGGAAAGTAAATCGCACACACCATGAAAAACACGCCCATCCAACCCGCCAGGTGCCACGAGCCGAAGAACAGCGCTTCGGCGGCGATTATGAGGATCATTCCGGCATTCATGGGATTTCGGACATGACGATAGGGTCCGGTGACGACCAGTTGCTCAGGTGGAGCCCATGGCGCGGGCGTGCCCCTGCCATCCCTGTCAAAAAGCTTCATGGTCCAGGCCGCAAACACCAGGCCGTCCACCGCCATTGCCATCGCGATCCAGAACCGGAATTGCCCGGGTTCTGCCGGCGATAGTGCTCCCGGCACGTCAGCCAATAACCACAACATCGCGACCGGGACGTAGACCGTAGCCGCCGCCGGAAGGAGGACGATGGCCCTGGCGGATGTCCATTTCATGGTTTTTACTCTCCCTGGTACTACCCTTTGCACCTTGATCATCGCATCGATTTGAATGATCAACAATCCCTTATCCAATCGAAGCTCACCATCTTAAAATGATCAATATCGTCAACGAGTGCAATGATACACACAATCGTTTTTCATTGGTTAAATAGGAAAATACCTGCGGATCTACTGTTACAATATCAATTGATTTTACCAGCACCCTACCCATTTCGCTGGCCAACGTGTACCTTTGCCTATCTCATAAGTCGCTCGATTCCTGATCACCGGCTTCGCGCATCCCTGTGCGATGAACTCCAGTGGACTTTATTCTGATCATGACATCCCCCCAGTTTCATTTTCTACCCTGCTACCTTGCACTGTTCCTGGCGATGGCGGCAACCTGCATCAAAAGCCCTTCTGCGCCGCCGGCTCAGGAACCGACGACGATCACCCTGTCGTCGAACAGGATCGTGCTCACGGTCATTGGGCAGCGGATCCTGATCAACGCCACGGTGCTGGACCAGGACAGCAAGGTGATATCGGACGCGACGATCACCTGGCGAAGCGCTGACGAGAGTATCGCCACGGTAAACAAGAATGGCGCGGTGACAGCGGTGTCAAGCGGTACCACGCTGGTCACTGTTACATCCGGCTACGCCACGGCAAGCGCTACGGTCACTGTGGAACAAGAGGCGGGGAGGATTCAAATCACGCCTTCATGGGCGACCCTGATGCAGGTGGGAGAGACCATACAACTCGTTGCCGCGGTCTACGACACACACGACGAAGTAATAGTTGGCGCGGCAGCCACCTGGACGAGCAGCGACCCGTCCGTGGCGACAGTGGATACAGTCGGACTCGTGACAGCCATTGACAGGGGCAACACTCAAATCACTGCGGCGGCAGATACCTTGTCGGACAGTGCAGCCATATCGGTCAGGATTTTGGAAGGGAATCGAATGATCGACAGGGAGGCGTTGATCGCACTCTACAACGCGACAGATGGCCCGAACTGGTCGAACAGTACCAACTGGCTCAATATCTCGCCTCCTGAGGTATGGTACGGAGTGAACACGGAAAACATACATGAACGGGTGAACGAACTGAACCTGGCAGGTAACAACCTGACTGGTATCATTCCGCGGGAAATCGGTAATCTGAGTGCGCTTGAAGAACTGATTCTCTCTAGCAACCAGCTATCGGGTGAAATTCCATCCGAAATTGGCAATCTAAATGCGCTTAGAATACTAAGGCTAACTAACAACCTGTTATCCGGGGAGATCCCTACCGATATCGGTAATCTAAAGGCGCTTAGTACCCTGCGTCTCTCTAACAACCTGTTGTCTGGGGAGATCCCTACCGATATCGGTAACCTAAATGCGCTCTCAGCCCTGAGTCTCTCTTTCAACCAGCTATCGGGTGAAATTCCATCCGAAATTGGTAATCTAAATACGCTTAGGAACCTGAATCTTGGTAGAAACCAGTTATCTGGGGAGATTCCTCCCGATATAGGTACTCTGAAAGTGCTTAGAGATCTGGTTTTTTCTGACAACCAGTTGTCCGGAGAGATTCCTCCGAATATCGGAAATCTGAATGCGCTCGAAAACCTGAGTCTCTCTTTCAACCAGTTGTCCGGCGAAATACCACCTGAAATCGGTAATCTAAAGGCGCTTAGGGGCTTGAATCTAGGTAGCAACCAGTTATCCGGGGAGATCCCTACCGATATCGGTAAATTGGGGG
>CBDEKM010000018.1:0-145783 GCA_965240335.1 bacterium | reverse complement strand
GATTGAACGGATTGTCGTATACAACCGACATCTGAGCGCGGCAGCGCATTCGTGGATGATCTGGAATCCTCGGGGTTGTCCTGCCGGTTGGTGGATACCGCCTCCCGAATGCGCGGCCGAAGCGGATGTACTGGCGGTCTGCACATCGAGTCCGACGCCCCTGTTCGACGGCGGCCTGGTTCGTCCCGGTACGCATGTCAACGCAGTAGGCGCTTTCACCGCCGATATGCGGGAGTTGGACACCGCGTTGATCAAGCGAGCCTGTGTTTACGTGGATACGTACGCAGGGGCCTTCGAGGAGGCGGGCGACATCCTCATCCCCCTCCGCGCCGGCGACATCGTGAGGGATCACGTCTTTGCAGAAATGGCAGAGCTGGTCACCGGCAGGAAGCCCGGACGATCCTTAGTAGAGGAAATCACGGTGTTTAAATCCGTGGGTTTCGCGATGGAAGACGCGGTCACTGCCAGGCTGGCCTATGAACAGGCGATGGCTACCGGGACAGGCACCGTCTTCGACATGGAAGCATGAAACACGTACTCGTCATCCGATCGGGCGCGATCGGCGATCTGATCCTTACCCTTCCTGTGCTCTCCGCGCTGAAGAAACACTACGACGGCCTTTCCATCGACATGATGGGCGACCCGGCCCGCCTTTCGCTGTTGAAGCAATGTGGGTGTGTGGAGAACGTGTTGCCGATCGACGGCCGGGACTTCACCCGCTGTTCGCAGCAGACGCTCCCCTTGCCGGTCCCGCACTGCGAAACCTCCAATCGTACGACGCCATCATCTCCTTCCTTCCGGATTCCACCGGGGTGTTCGGAAAAAACCTTCGCCGGCTCGCGGCGGGTCCTGTACTTACGGGTCAAGCACACCCGGACGCGGACCCTGCGTCTAGACGGATCCACATGACCCATGTGCTGTTAAAGGCGCTTGCGCCCCTGGGAATTGACTCCGCGGCTGATGCGCCGACGTTGCGGGTACCAAAGTTGACGATTCCTGGTTGCGCAGGGTCGGAAACCGCACACCCACCAGTTCCTGGCAGGCACTGATCGCCGTACATCCCGGCAGCGGCGGACCGATGAAATGCTGGCCTGCTGAACGGTACGTGGCGCTGATTGACGCGCTGGTCGACCGCGACTACGAACCGGTCGTTACTTTCGGACCCGCGGACTTCGAGGTGCGAAACCATATCGTATCGCGGATCAGGGATCGCGGGGTTCGAATCTCAGATGACCTTCCCCTGGTGGAACTGGGCGCGTTGCTGTCCCGCTGCAAGGGCATGGTTGGAAATGATTCGGGATCACCCATCTGGCCCGCGGCCCTGGGCGTGCCGGTAGTCGCCCTGTTTGGACCGACCGACCCGGCAGTATGGGGTCCAAGGGGAAAGAGGGTTCGGACACTGTGGGGAGGCGCAACCATCGAGGATGACGTGGGAGCGCGCGTGTGGAAGGATGCGTTCCTTGCACGAAGACTTACAGATGTATCCCTGGAGTCTGTCACGAACGAGCTGGCAGCCCAGGAACACCGGATTAAGGGATGAATTTCGCTTCTGAGGTGCTTTCAGTGAGAGGTCCTACGGCCGAAAGTTCCACGTGGCTGTACCCGTCTTATGGATGGTAAGACGGCAGGCGGGGCCGAAGGTGTGGGTCGTGGTCACGGAAACCGGTTGCGTTTCCATGGTAAAGGCGCTGATGCCGTAGTCTCCGCCGATGGATTGGGTGATTCCGGACCTGGTACGGACGTCACCCGGGGATATCCGTTCCACCACAATATCGAAGTCCGGTCCCCGGTATTTTACCCGCTTTTCGATCCCTCCAGTCTTAGACCCGGATTGATTTGCCGACATTCCCCCTTCAATTACCAAAGAATCACCCGCTTCCGAGTCCACAGCCGCAGGGTCGTCCATCTTCGTCGCAATGTATCCATATATCCTGAGTTCGGCTTCAAGCAAGTCGGCCTCATCGGGCGGCAGGGTCACGGTCACCGACGTGATATCCCGGAATAAACCTGTCAGGAAAGTCGTCGCCAATGGCGGAACGGTAGCGCGTCAGGAATTCGCTGCGGTCGATGCCGGCAGTCCCAGCGCCAGCTGTTACAGGGGGAAGGTCCGGCGCCCAGTCGTCCAGGAACCCGGGATCGTATTCCATCACCCAGGAAATCAGCCGGGCGTCTTCCTTGCGCGGGATTTCAATCGTCCAGAACCAGGGGATGTCCAGTTCCCGGTACCGTCTCTTACGCTTGAATAGCGTGATTTCACGTTTCAGTTCCCGTTCCAGGTTACCGGCGAGTTCCTCCGATCCACCCTCCTTTTCAATGCCGAAAGCCAGGGCATCGCGAGGCGCCCAGGAGGTCCTGTCCGGATTCATGAACTCGAAATAGGTATGACGGCCGTAGTAGTAGCGGCCCGTCCAGGACATGCCCGTGGCCTGGTCGTGGGTCGTTCGCTCTTCGGAACAGGCGAAGTGTTCGTTAAGAAACCCGGACGCTCTCATGGACCGGTAGGTGTCGGTATCGAGAAAGACGAGTAAATGATTCAGATAGACAGGTTGCATGGCTCAGACCGGAAACTGGGGATCTTCGCCTGCCGATAGGTCGGCGGGGCTGTTCAGCATGCCCCCGGCATCCGGGGGAACGACCTCGTGGTCGACCAAGGGATCACCCGTGGAGACCATCCAGCGGTCCAGCCGGGCGCGCATGTCACACAGCGTGGCAGCCGTTTCGGGCCGGGCGGCAAGGTTGTTGGTCTCCGACGGATCAAACAGGGTGTCATAAAGCCGCTCGCGGGGAACCGTTCTGTCACGCCAGCCCTGATCGATCAGGTCCCATTTCGTGATCGATGCATCGCAGTTGGTCATGACCGGCAGATCGCGGTCACCGAAACGGCGAATGTACTTCCAACGGCGGGTCCGAACGGCCCGTTGCGGTTCGTAGGCCGCGTGGTAATTTACCTCGGCGAAGACCTCATCCCGAATCTCCATGGCTTCGCCTCGCACCAGGGGATCAAGTGAAACACCCTGCAGCCAGTCCGGCCGTTCAATCCCGGCCAGATCGCATAGAGTTGGGAAAACGTCGATCTGGCTCACCATGCCATCGACCACCTTGCCGCCGCTGTATCCGGCGGGACCGCGCAGAATGAGCATGACGCCCATGCCGTGGTCGGTGAGATGGCACTTCATCATGGGAAAGGCGATGCCATGGTCGGTGGTGCAGATCACCAGGGTGTTGTTCCGCCATCCGTACCGGTCTATGGCCTCCAGCACGCGCCCAATCTTACGATCGAGCGTCCGGGCGGCATCGACAAAGAGACCCATGTCCCGCCGTAGATCGGGGGTGTCCGGGAAGGGTGCAGGCGGACGTAAGTAACGGGGATCGGTCGGCGTTTCCCCATCGGGCTGCGGCGCGAAACCCGCGCCCCTGCGGTGGGTTTCACCGAAGCCGACATCCAGGAAGAAGGGCCGGTCATGTTTTTCAGACAAGAAGGAGACCGCGAGTTCCTCGGCGGGCGCTTTTTCGTCCCCGTTCTCCCTCGGCATGACGCGGGACCAGCCGGCGTCCTCCACATCACGTACCACGTGCTGGAATCCGGCCATCACCGTATCGTAACCCGCCCTTCGCAGCGTGTGCATGATGAGCCGATCGGGATGATGGATCGACCATCCCCGGTTGACCAGGCCGAACATGCCGCAGCTGTGGGCCCACTGTCCGGTAAGCAGGGCCGCCCGGCTGGGTGAGCAGGTCGGATTCGCGCAGCAGGCCGACTTGAACAGGACCCCCTCTTCTGCCAGAGTCTGCAAGGCGGGCGTCGGTATGGCATGACCGTAGGGTTGTATATACCGGCCGGTATCGTGGGAATGGATGTATACGATATTCATTTTGGATATAGAGGCGTGGGATGACCGCCGTACTACATGCGTCTGGGCACCTCGATGCCGAGCAGGTCCAGAACTTTAACGAGCACCCGAAGCGTGACCCCGGAAACGGCAAGCCACGAGGCCCGGCGCTCGCCGTCTTCCTCGTTCAGGATATGATGGGTGTGGTAGAACCTGTTGTAGGCCGTGGCCAGTTGAAAAGCGTACTCGCAAAGGTGGTTCGGCGCGCGGGTTTCGAAGGCCAGATCGATCACTGCTGGCAACTCGGACAACTTGAGATCCAGGTTTCGTTCCGATTCACCCCGGGGTACCATGATCCTGCCCGGCTGAAGGCCACGTTCGTCAGCTCGCCGCAACACCGACTTGATACGCACGGCGGCATAAAGAATGTAGGGACCCGTTCGACCCTCGAATGACGAAAAGCGATCCAGGTCGAAAACGTAATCCTTGGTACGGTGGTTCATCAGATCGGCATATTTCAGGGCGGCCACGCCCACGATACGGGCAATGTTCTCCTTCTCGTCCTCGTCGTAATCCCGGACCGATTCAATGGTTTCGATTCGCGCCATGGCGTGATCGGTCACCAACTCGATCAGGTCCTTCAGCTTCATGACCCCGCCCTCACGGGTCTTGAAGGGCTTTCCGTCCTTTCCGTTCATGGTCCCGAATCCGTCGTGCTCCAGCCGCATCGACTGCGGCACCACGCCTGTCTTGTAGGAAGCCTTGAAAACCTGCTTGAAATGCTGCTGCTGCCGGTTGTCAACCACGTAGAGGATGTGATCCGGCTGGAATTGCTCCACCCGCTGATCGATAGTCGCCAAATCGGTCGTGCCGTACAGCACCGCGCCATCGGTTTTTTCCAGCATCAGCGGCGGGATCGTTTCTCTGTCGCCGGGGTCGTCGACTTCCACGACCAGGGCGCCCCGGCTTTCCCGGGCGAAACCTTCCGCTTTCAAGCGCTCAATCAGTCCGTGCACGCGGTCCTGCGTGTCGCTTTCGCCGAGCCACAGGTCGAACCGGATATTCAACATCTCGTAGCTTTGCCGGAGGTCATCGACGGACACATCGCGGAAATGCCGCCACAGTGCGAGGTAACCCGGCCGGCCGGACTGAAGTTCCACGGTAGCCTGACGCGCGGCCTCGGCGAACTCCGGATCGTTTTTCTCTCTTTCGCTGGCTTGCGGGTACAACTCCTCCAGGTCTGCAATGTTCACGGGAGGGGTCTCTGGCCAGGGCCCGGAATAACCGGCATCGAAATAGGGCAGATCCGGCTGGCGGGCTCGAAGTCCCTCGATGATGAGTCCCATCTGCAGACCCCAGTCGCCCAGGTGCACGTCGCCGATCACTTCATGGCCCACGAAGCGGCAGATCCGCACGATACTTTCGCCGATTATGGCGGCCCGAAGATGTCCGACGTGGAGCGGTTTGGCCACATTGGGTCCCCCGTAATCGACGAGAATCCTACCGGGCGCCTTAATGGTTTCACAACCCAGCCTGTCGTCCTCGTATATTTCCTGGACATGGGTGGCGATGTATTCGTCCTTCAACAGGATATTGATGAATCCCGGTCCGGCGAGGGACAGGTCATCGAACACTTCAGGCGCAGAGATGGATTCAACGACGCTTTGCGCGATTTGCCTCGGATTGGTCCGGTACTGTTTGGCCGCCGCAAGCGCCCCGTTGCACTGGAACTGGCACAGATCCGGCCGATCGGATACCCGAACTTCGCCATAGCTTCGGTCATAGCCGGCCGATTCAAAGGCATCCGCAAACACGATCGTGAGCTTTTTCGCCAGGGTTCCCACGAATTTCCCTTCAGGATGGATTGCCGTAGATGGTGACCACCAGCCGCCGTGCACCGCCGCGGTCCCGGTGTTCGCAGAGGTAGATGCCCTGCCAGGTCCCCAGGTTGAGACGGCCTTCGGTGATGGGTATGGACACGCTGCTGCCCATCATCGAGGCCTTGATGTGCGCCGGCATGTCGTCCGGTCCCTCCTCGTCATGCCGGAAATATGGCTGGTTCTCGGGAACGAGTACGTTCATGTGGCGCTCGAAGTCGCCCCTGACTTCCGGCGCCGCGTTCTCATTGATGGTGAGGGAAGCGGAGGTATGGCAGATGAAGACATGGGCGATGCCGACTTCCAGGCCGGCCAGTTCGGGAACCTGGTCCGCGATTTCCGCCGTTACCAGGTGGAAGCCCCGGGGTTTGGGTGCAAGGGTGATCTGTTTCTGAATCCACTGCATCAAAGTACGTACCGCCTCAGGAAACGCTCCACGTCGTCGTAGAAGGAGACGATCGTTTCCACCTTGCGCCAGCCGTGACCTTCCCCTTCGTACAGCCGGTAGATATGGGGGACATTGTTCTGCTTGAGGATTTCGACGATGGACTCGGCCTGGTCCTGCGGAACCACCTTGTCATCGCTGCCCTGGAATACGGCGACCGGGTCCCGTATCCTGTCCGCATGGAAAATCGGCGACCAGGCCTGGTACCGGGCACTGTGCTCGGGCAGTGTCCCGACCATGAGGTCCAAGTACTTCGCCTCGAACTTGTGGGTGTCCGAAGCCAGGCCAAAGAGATTGGTCACACCGTATAGGCACAGGCCGGCACGGAAAACTCCGGGATGATGGATAAGCGCGTTGAGTACGGTAAATCCTCCCGCGCTGCCGCCTTTTATGACGATCCGGTCCGGATCGGCGAGTTCCCGTTCGGCCAGGGCATGCGCGCCACTGACGGCATCCTCCGTGTCAAACTCGCCCCAGTGTTCACGCAGGGCGGTCATGTAAGAGCGGCCATAACCCGTGCTTCCACGGTAATTTACGTAAAGGCAGGCATAGCCCCGGTTGGTGAAGAAGGGGATCTCGGCGGAATAATCCGCGTTATGCTGGCCGGTCGGTCCACCGTGGATGCTGACGATAGCCGGAGGTTTGCCCGAACCGGAGAACCGGCCGCTGGCCGGCGGATAGTAGAGTCCGTGAACTTCTCCGCCACCCGTGGTCGGCCATGAGATCGATACGGGGATGGACAGGTCCGCTTCGGGGATCATCTCCGACTGGCTGCGGCGGTGGATGGTATGCGTGTCGCCATCCAGGGTGACCACGCGTTCGGGGACGGTAGACGACGAGGCGATACACGCCACAGTCTTTCTCGCCGGTGAGACAGCGGGTTGCAGTAGCCAGGTATATTCTGGTGTTTCCAGTTTCGTGTTCCGGCCGGTCCGGCCGGTCGCCACGGAAACGGTCCACAACGATGCGAATCCCCGGTCATGCCTGCGGTAGTACAGGATATCGCTATCCGGTCCCCAACCGTAAACTCGTACGCCCTGCACCCAAGCGGGATCGGCCAAGGACGTACCCTCGACCAGGACGCGATGTTCTTCTGTATCCAGGTCCACCACGACCAGGCTCTCCCACTCTCCTTCCGTTATGATATAGGACAGCCATCTGCCATCCGGGGAGAAGGCGGGTTGAAATACCGGCGTGTCCGTGTCTCCCGCGATCAACTGCTCCTCGGCCAGGGAGCGGCGATCCGGACCGATTCGGGCGGTTCTCAGTCTTGTACCGTCCCAGGGCATCTGCGGCTGGTCCCATTCGATCCACGCGATCCGTTCGCCGTCCGGGTGCCAGGCCGGCTGCATGTAGAAATCGGCACCACGGACCAGGTTGACCGGCCAGCCGCTGCCCTCGGTGTCGACCAGGGCGATGACGTCGATGGATTCACAGGTATGGACGTACAGGACCCACTTTCCATCCCGCGACACTACCGGAGAAGCGGCCGCGCCAAAGGCGGGCGAAATCGAACTGGCCGGTCCAGGAGACAAAGACTGACGGTACAGCCTGCCGTCCTTTTCGGCGAATACAACGAAGTCATTCGCCACGGTGAAATCGCCGCCGCCGTATCCGACGCCGCCCCGGACCGGATGTCCGTCCGTCAGGTCGTAGGGCGCATTTCCGTCCCTGCGGCATACGAGCACCCCGGTATCCGAACGCTGTTCCAGCCAGACCAGGCAGGTGCCGTCGCCGTTCCACTGCACATCGTAGAGCGGTGTTCGGGCGCCCATGGTCTTCGCAGTGATGGCGCTCTTCCAGTAACCGTACGCGACGGGTATGCGATTCATATCCTTACCGGGTTTCGACGGGTTGTACATGACGGGTATTTACCGTGTTTACCGCTTGTCATTATCGTGTTCAAATCCTTTCTTGAATATACCGGCGAGCGGCTCGAAAGCAACCGTTTATGCGCCGTCATACCGTCCGGTTTGAACCATGGCAACGCGGCCATTCAACTACCTGGTAACGGGTTTTTCCATGCGCCTTTCAGCGTTCTTTTTCCAAACGCACCGCGAATCGCAGGGCGAAGCGGAACTGATCAGCCATCACCTCCTCCTGCGGGCGGGCCTCGTCCGGCAGGTGGCTTCCGGCATATTCGCATACCTGCCCCTTGGCCAGCGGGTCAAAAGTAGCATCGAGGGGATCGTCCGCGAAGAGATGGACGCCATCGGAGGGCAGGAGGTGTCCATGCCCGTGGTCCAACCCGCGGACCTATGGCGGGAAAGCGGCCGCTGGCAACAGATTGGCAGCGACATGGCCCGGCTGAAGGACCGAAACGACCGGGATCTCTGCCTGGCCATGACGCACGAGGAAGTGGTGACATCGCTGATTCGCGACGTGGTCAGAAGCTATCGGCAGTTACCGTGCCTGCTTTACCAGATTCAGACGAAGTTCAGGGACGAGCCGCGCCCCCGGGGCGGTCTGATCCGTGTACGCGAGTTTACGATGAAGGACGGTTACTCTTTTCATGTGGATACCGAGGACCTGGACGTCTGGTACGAGAAGGTCTATCAGGCCTACTGCAACATATTCCGCCGTTGCGGACTCGAAGCGGTCGCGGTGAGCAGCGACCCGGGGATGATGGGCGGTTCGGACGCCCATGAATTCATCGAACTCACGCCGTCCGGAGAAGACACGATCCTGTCCTGCGGAGCATGCGGTTACCGGGCCAACAGGCAGGTCGCCCGTTTTGGTAAAGAAATTCCGGCCCCGGAAAAACCGTTGCCGATCGAAGAGATCCACACCCCGGACACCGCCACGATCGACGATCTCGCCCGTTTTCTGGATATTCCAGCGTCGAAGACCGCCAAGGCGTTGTTCATGGTCGCCACCATCGCGGACGAGCAGGGCGTGCCGGAGGACCGGTTCGTTTTCGCGGTGCTGAGGGGTGATATGGAACTCGGCGAAAACAAGCTGGCCAACGCCGTCGGAGCGCTTCAACTCCGGCCGGCCCTGCCGGCAGAGATCCGGGACGTGGGAGCCGAACCGGGCTTCGGCTCGCCGCTCGGCATCGATCGGTCCGGGGTGCTTCTCGTCGTCGACGATCTGATACCTTCCAGTTTCAACCTGGTCGCCGGAGCCAACCGGATAGACTATCATTTCGCCAATGTGAATTACGGCCGGGACTACAAAGCCGATCTCGTCGCTGCCATCGCCGCGGCCGGCGATGGCAGCGCTTGCCCGTCCTGTGGCGGTATCCTCCAGGCTGACCAGGGCATCGAAGTCGGCAACATCTTCAAGCTGGGGGACAAGTACAGTACGGCCATGAACGCGAGGTACCTGGACCGGCAGAATGTTTCTCGCCCGATGGTCATGGGATGTTACGGCATAGGCGTAGACCGCCTCATGGCGTCCATCGTGGAGCGCCACCATGATGACAACGGAATCTGCTGGCCCGTGAACATCGCACCCTTCCAGGTGGTCCTGATCGACCTGTCCGGCGTCGATCCGCATGTGACGGAAGTTGCGGAATCGGTCTATGACACCCTGTCCTCGGCGGGACTGGAAGTGCTCTACGACGACCGGGACGACCGGGCGGGCGTTAAATTCAACGACGCGGATTTGATGGGGATTCCGATCAGGCTGACCGTAGGTGCGCGAGGAGTCGCGAAGGGCGTTGTGGAACTGAAGGTACGGCGAACGGGGCTGATGAAGGATGTACCGCTGGGAAGCGGGCTGGCGGAAGAAGTAAAGACAACGCTGGATCTGTAGACGATCATGCCCCGGCTTTCTGGCCGAATACGACGACGCCTACATGTCGCCCGGCCCTTGTCCCAATGCTCACACCGGCCCGGTTGAAAACAAGGTGGAGCTGGTTTCTACAGTGGACCGGCGATTCATGCCATGCGGTCAGCCAGGCTTCTTTCAGTTGGTTGCGTGGTGTTCCCTGGCTGTAGGCTACATTCTCACCGAGGGCGAGCCAGGCCGTCCGTGTGCTTGCAGCCGTCACTCTATCACCTAAGCTTGATCCATCCGATCCGGTATGCGGTTCGGAAGTAAGATCGTTTGCCAGGTGGTCCTCCATGTGGCCCCTCGCGGCTTCGGCCAGGTCGCCGTCCCAGGAAAGCGGAGAAGATGGATCAAAGGATTCATCGCCGCACGTGCCACCCTGTCCCCGGTATACGTTGATGCCCGCCAGGATTTCCCGCTCTATATCCGCGAAAGGCGAATCAGGCATAACGACCGGTGGTTGTTCGGGTGGGTCGGGTGGGTCGGGCGTTTCAGGTGCGGTGGGTTTATCGTTGCCGCCGCATCCTGCCATAATAAACAGGAAAAGAACAATTGTGGTGTGCCTCATGATGATTTCTCGTGAGTGATTGGGTTATTCAGGTTAACCCGCTCCCGGTCAACTATAGCCACCCCGGCCTCTGCCGCGATGCGCCGGACACCCTCAACCGCCATCGGGATCTTTTCTTCGGGCAGGTGTTCCACCAGCATGTAGCCGTCCGGATATAGCGCTTCCCAGCGCTGCACGGCCGTGGCCAGGTCCAGCTCGCCGGCGCCGGGCACTTCTTCGTTTATGTGGAGTACCAGTCCGGATCCCAGGCTGATGTCTTTCACATGGGCGATCGGCGAGATCGGCCCCATGTAATCGAAGATGCGGTTTATTCGTTCCGTACTGTCGTACACCTGCGCCAGGGACTGGAAGTGGTTCACGAAGTCCATGACCACGCGCAGACGATCCGAACCGACGGCGTCGACTACCTGCCTGTTGATTTCGGGCGACCCCATGATCGTGAGCGCATGGGTCTCGACCACGATGGTCATCCCTTCCTCCTCGGCCTTCTTCGCAACACGCGACAGGGTGTCGATGAGCACCTCGAGACGCCCGGGTTCGTGATTCTCGGGTGCGGGGTCGTAGGATCCCGACGGATTCAGGCTGCCAGTCCGAATTAATACATTGTGTGCCCGGAGCGAACTTCCCACTTCCAGGCCGCGGTGAATGGTCCGTACCACCCGGTCACGTACCGCCCCGTCCGGGTCGAACAGGCATTCGCTGTACCCTATGCCCAATTGGGCCAGTTCCAGGCCCATGTTATCGTATAAATCATTGACTCGGTCGCAGTCCGCCGGCGTCAGCTCGTCCAGGATCTCGCCGGGACCGTGATAACAGACGGACGTAACGCCCAGATCCAAGGCCTTTTGCAAGTCCGATACCTTGACGGCCCGGGGATCTCCCGGCGCGTATCCCACCACACCCAGACGCATGAAATTGTCCTTTCTGTACCTGGCTAAGACCGATCAGTCCCCGATGACCACAAGTACGGTATTCTTGTCTACCGTATCTCCTTCGCGGGCCAAGATTTCCTTAACCGTTCCGCCCGCGTGGGCACGGAGTTCGTTTTCCATCTTCATGGCTTCGATGACGACCACGCCCTGGCCGGTCTCCACCGTGTCGCCCACGGCAGCGGATACCGACACGATGCGGCCGGGCATGGGCGCCTTGATCTGTTCGCCGCCGGCGCGTCGCTTAGATTTGACCTGACCGCGCAACCGGGCCAGTTCCTCGTCTTCCACGGCAACGTCGGAGGATACGCCATTGACAGTGACCTCCCGATGTTCGCCCTGGGTGGCCGCAACCGCCGTATAGGACCTTCCATTTATGAGCAGGGAGTACGAATGATCTCCGTGAAGAGAGACCATGTCGATCTCAAACGACCTGCCATCGACACTCAGCGCGACCTGGCCTTCCCGTTCATCCAGGCTGACCGTGTACGTCGTACCCTGTATCGTGACGAGATATCCCAATTTTAACCCTTTCGATGTCTCTTGCATCGGACAGCAGGCGGCAGGAGGGGTTTCATCGTTCTCTTCTCATGGCGTCACGCCGGCCGGTCAGCTTCCACGGACTTTCCCTGGACCCGTCTGAACCATCCCCGGCGATCCCGGCCGGTATCGCCCTTTTCGCTTCCCGGTGTTTTACGATCGCCGCAAAGGCGGCGGCGATATGTCGCTCATCGACCCCGGCATCCTTGTCAGGACCCATGGTTTCGACGAAGGACGTTGAATAATCGCCGGAGGTGAAGCGGGGATCCGACAGGGCACGAATGTGAAATGGAATGGTGGTCTTGATACCGCCGATATCGTATTCGCTTAAGGCCCTTTTCATGCGGGCGATGGCCTCTTCCCGTTTCTCGGCCCATACGATCAGCTTGGCGATCATGGGATCATAGTAGATAGGTACCTCGTAGCCCGCGCAGAAACCACTGTCCAGACGGACACCGGGTCCTCCTGGCTCGCCCAGGCGCGTAACCACGCCCACCGATGGCATGAATTGCGCTTCGGGGTCTTCGGCGGATATGCGGCATTCCAGGGCCGCGCCGAGCAACCGTACGTCCTCCTGCTTGTAGGGCAGGGGCATGCCGGCGGCGATCTCGATCTGCCTCCTGACCAGGTCCTGTCCCGTTCTCAACTCCGTGACCGGGTGCTCGACCTGCAGGCGGGTGTTCATCTCGAGAAAATAGAACTGGCGGTTTCGGTCCACGATGAATTCCACGGTACCGGCATTGGTGTACCCTGCAGCCTCGGCTGCCTTGACGGCTGCTTCGCCCATGGCGCTTCTCAATGTATCGTCGAGTATGCATGAGGGTGATTCTTCTATGAGTTTCTGATGGCGGCGCTGAATCGAACATTCCCGCTCGCCGAGATGAACCACGCGCCCGTGGTGGTCGGCGAGAACCTGGAATTCCACGTGACGGGGTTCTTCCAGGTACTTTTCCAGGTAGACCGTGTCATCGCCGAAGGCGGACTGTGCCTCGGACCGCGCTGCACGGAGGGCACCGGCAAGATCGGCCGGGGATTCCACGACGCGCATGCCTTTGCCACCGCCGCCCATGGCCGCTTTGACGAGGACCGGGTACCCGATGGATTCCGCCACGCCGAGCGCATCTTCGTCGCTTTCGATTCCTTCTTCGGTTCCCGGTACGACCGGCACCCCGGCCCGACCCATGATCTTACGCGCCGAAGTCTTGCTTCCCATGGTCCGCATGGCATCGCCAGAGGGGCCTATGAACGTAATCCCCTCCTCGGTGCAGCGATCGGCGAAATCCCCGTTCTCGGAGAGAAATCCATATCCCGGGTGGATCGCGTCTGCCCCGGCCTCTCGAGCAGTGTCGATGATTCGCTCCATGCGGAGGTAACTTTCCGAAGACGGCGCGTCACCAATGCAATACGCCTCGTCGGCAAATTGGACATGAAGCGCGGTTCGGTCCGCTTCAGAGAAAACGGCCGTCGTCTCGATGCCCATCTCCCGGCAAGTGCGGATCACCCGGACGGCGATCTCACCCCGGTTGGCGATCAGTATTTTCCGGATCATGTACCCTCTTAAAGCGGGATATTCCCGTGCTTCTTGGGTGGATTCGTATCTCTCTTGTTCTTCAGCATCTCCAACGCGGATATGATTCGGGGACGGGTTTCCTGGGGCTGGATCACTTCGTCGATATACCCAATTTTCGCCGCGACATAGGGATTGTCGAACTTCTCCCGGAATTCGGCAGTCAGCTCTTTCCTTCGGGCATCGGGATCATCCGCGTCGGCCAGTTCCCGGCGGTAAAGCACGTTCACCGAGGCTTCCGGACCCATGACCGCGAACTGTCCTGACGGCCAGGCGTAGTTGATGTCGGCGCGTATATGCTTGCTGTTCATCACGCAGTATGCCCCGCCGTATGCCTTGCGCGTGACCACGGTCAGTCGCGGCACCGTACTTTCACAAAACGCGTATAGCAGCTTTGCACCTTCCTTGATGATGCCGCCATGCTCCTGGCTGACGCCGGGCAGAAACCCGGGTACGTCCTCGAAAACGACCAGGGGGATATTAAAGGCATCGCAGAATCGTACGAACCGCGCGCCTTTCACGGACGCGTCGATGTCCAGCACGCCGGCAAGCGAAGCGGGTTGATTGGCGACAATTCCGGCGGTCCGGCCGTTGAACCGGGCGAATCCCACGACGATGTTGGCGGCGAATTCGGCATGCACTTCGAAGAAGCTGTCAAGGTCCACCACCCGGTGGATCACATCCTTTATGTCGTAGGGTTTGTTGGCGTCATCCGGCACGATACCGGCGAGTTCCTCGTCCATCCGGTCGGGGTCGTCCGTGGGAGCCACCCGGAGTGGATCCTCCATGTTGTTAGCGGGCAGGTACGCCAGGAGTTCTTTCACCATGGACAGGCACGCGGGTTCGTCAGGCGCCGAAAAATGAGCCACGCCCGTTACGGAATTGTGGACGTGCGCGCCGCCCAGTTCGTCGAAGGTCACCTCTTCGTGGGTGACCGCGCGGATGACGTCCGGACCGGTGATGAACATGTAACTGGTATCCTCTACCATGAATACGAAATCGGTCATCGCCGGTGAATAGACCGCGCCACCCGCGCAGGGTCCCATGATCACCGAAATCTGCGGAATCACTCCGGACGCGAGCACGTTGCGCAGGAAGATGTCGGCATAGCCCGCGAGACTGACCACCCCTTCCTGTATGCGCGCGCCTCCGGAATCCTTGAAACTGATGATCGGCGCGCCATTCTTCATCGCCAGGTCCATGACCTTGCAGATCTTCTCTCCGTATGCCTGGCCCAGCGATCCGCCGAATACGGTGAAGTCTTCGGAGACCACGTAGACGCTTCGGCCGTCGATCGTACCGTAGCCCGTGATCACGCCGTCGCCGAGTATTTCCTTTCCCTCCATGCCGAAGTCACGGCAATCGTGGGTCACGAACGCGCCGATCTCCTGGAAACTGCCTTCGTCCAGAAGAAAGGCTACCCGTTCCCTGGCGGTCCATTTCCCCGCCTCATGCTGCCGGGTGATGCGGTTCTTTCCGCCGCCTTCGCCCGCCTTTTTTCGCAGCGCGTCCAGGTGTTTCATTTTGTCGGACATGGACATGGGATGTGATTCTCCTGAAGGGGGTTCCCTGGTAACAACATCGAGTGCCCCAACGTATCGTCGTTCAAACTACGTCGAAATCCAGTGCCTCCAGGCCGGCTCGCAGCCGGTCTTCTCCTTCTGCCGTCAGCCGGGCGAGTGGCGGACGCGGCGGTCCCACTGGCACGCCGCGCCACCCGAGCATCGCCTTGATCCCCGCCAGGACACCGACGGAAATCAGCAGCGCGATGACCCGGTTGGCCTGTACCTGCAGTTCCATGGCTTCCCGTACGCGGCCGCTTCGAAAGGCGTCGTACATGCACAGGAACATCCGGGGCATGATGTTGTACATCGATCCGATGGCCCCGTCGCTGCCCATCACGAATCCCGCCACGCACATCTCGTCCGGTCCTGTGATGGCATTCAGTTTTCCCTTCGACAGGTCGACAAGCTGCTGAAAGACAAAGAAGTTCGGGTCTGTGAACTTTATACCCGCAAAGTTGGGCACCGTGTCCATGGCTTCCAGGAATTGCTCGGGCGTGACCTGCCCGTCGACGTTGCGCGCAAGCCAGTAGACATAGAAGGGAACCTCGGACGCCTTTCCAATGGCAGCGTAGTGCCGAACGGCCGCCGCCAGGTCGTTGGGTTGATCCACGGGGGCAATGGATGCCACCGCGTCCGCACCCAGCGAACCTGCTTCTGACGCCAGGACGACGGCGTCCTCCGTGGTCGTCCCACCCACGTGAAAGATCACCGGAACCTGGCCCGCGACGTCGCGGGTTACGGTCTCGCACATGCACCGGCGTTCCACGACCGACATCTGTCCGCCCTCGCCCGTTCCGCCGGTGATGAAGAAACCGTTGCTGCCGGCTTCCACCAGGTGCCGTACCAGGGGCGCCACGCGATCGGGCGACAAAGCAAGCCGGTCATCGAAAGGTGTGCAGAGTGCCGGCCAAATGCCGTGGACCAGTTTGGACATGGGGTTTGTAATGGAATTGGGGTTATTTTAAAACTGTCGTATATACGGTGGTTTTCACAGACTTCTGTCGCGCGACGGCCTCTCCCGTCGCGTTCCCATTCGGCGAAGAGTGTAAGGTCGGCGTACGAATCCCACAAGGAAAAACGAGTGATCGACACCCATCATAACCGCTGTGTAATGCCGATATTTGTTTATATGTACGAGTTTCTAAGCGTTTTTCCGACTAATCCAGATAAGTCGTTCTGAAACTCTTTTTTAACTTGTAATGCACACGTGTACATTATTCGTTGACTGGCCAATTTGTTACCGAGCTTATTTAAGCCGGGCAGTTGGCAGCAAAGAGCGGCTGGTACGGTAACATATTCGGAATCCACCCAACCGACAAACACCGTACTGGATTTTCTTAACCGGTCCGCCACGATGAGGCGCCACGAGGCTGTCACCGGTCTGCACTAAGATTCATTGGCTTGATCGGGTTCCCCCGGTCTCCACTTCGGTGCATACAGGCGTGTACCATCTACCGCCTTTGAATTAGCACAGATTGAACGCTGTAATACCGGGTCCACCGGGGCATGAGCAGCGTTCGGTTTCAGTGTACCAAAACGATGAAGAGTCGATTGAATCCACTGCGCCGGTTTAGCCGTTTTCGACAAGGCGCTTTCAATGGTAACGTAAATACTTTGGAGCCATGAACATGCAATCGAAAAGGCCCAAGGACGCGCACCTGATACACGCCTGCCTGGCAGGTAGATCGGATGCGAAGAGTAAACTCTATGATTTATACTTTACACCGGACAAGCCCGTCCATTTCTGGGTATTCCAGAAAGCATACTGGATCCCGGCAGGTGAAAAGGAAGACATCCTCAACGATATTTACATCGCGGTCATTCAGAGTCTTCCACAATTCGAATTTCGGAGCGCGCTGAGCACCTACATTTCCCGCATAGCCAAGATCAAGTGTCTGGACGCCATGCCTTCGCGACTTGGTGTCGCCCGGGGTAGAGGGATTAAATTCGTCGATATCGACTGGTTTGCATCGAGCAGCGAGTCCGGATTGCAGATCGAAGATACCGATCCGAACAACCGGCCGGACCGGTTTTTCCGGACTATGGAGGAAGAGGAACAGGTTTTTCTGTTGCATACGGCCCTGAAGTATTACACCGGGCCGAGGTGTCGAGACGTCCTTAAAATGTACGTCAGAGAACTGAAAGGTGAACTGAGCAGGGAGGACATCGCGGAAGTGCTCGGGGTACCGGTACAACGCATGGGGCAGATGATTTACGACTGCATGTATCGGCTCAGACGCAAAATGCAGAGTAGATTCCGAGACTACGAACATTTTACCAACTGCGTTAGTGAAGGTATACGGCATTCCAGGCCTGAAAATAAGGAGTAGTCAGTCATGCATCAGCGAGTCGGGAGGCACGGCAACATCGGCAGGTTGCCAGATCGAACGCAGATCGCTGACCTCCTGCGCAAATTCAGCGAACCGCTGTTGTCGTCATGTCCTTCATCGGGAACCCTGGTAGCGTACCATGAAGATAGGGAGCAACTTTCCTCGGCCGAGAGCGAGACCGTGAACAGTCACCTGGGCATATGTCTCGACTGCCGGGATAAACTGGGATGGTTGAATGAATCGGGCGCGACTTCCTATCCCGTGCCTTTCAACCATGTGATCTGGTATGTGCTCTGCGTTCGCCATTCAACCCGTATGCCGGTTGCCAGGCATGCCTCTCCTGTCGGGGGGTCAGACCTATCCGCCTCGAGCCCATCCCCTGCCCTTCACCCGGGTCTATCTCCTGCTGGCGCGGCAAAGGGGCCTCAAGCGCCGTATATCGTCAGCGGAGATGGTGCGCTGCTTGGAGAAATCCGGCTGGACCGGCGCCACAGGATATACTTCAGAATGATCCGGCTACCCCGGCCGTTTCAGTGGCATGCCCTGTACATTCGGGCGTTCACGTTTGACCGGCGTGTGCTGGTGAGTAGTACCAGGACCATCTCGGGACCGAAGTTTCATATCGCTCATCCCCCCCGCGTCACACCCGGTGACCTGGACCGGGTCGAACTGGGATTGATCCCGTTGCGCTAAGCGAAATCAGCGGCATCCCATGACGATAGACCGGCCCGAAAGGTCGATTCTCCGGGCATTAAGGTATTGACAAACGGGCTGTTCCAGGTACGTTACTTAGTGCGTTTCGGAGGTACAAAGAAAGACTCGTGCATACCCGGTATCAGGAAACCTTAGTATTTCGGGATCGTACACCGGGATGATCCTGGCCATCGTGGCCCGCATGAAGGATTTGACAGCATGGAGATGATCTATCCACGGCGAAAGACCCGTGAGGTCCGCGTCGGCAACGTCACGATCGGCGGCCTGCATCCTGTCGTCGTACAATCGATGATTACGGAGAACACCCGGGACGTGGCAGCCTGCGTGGACGCGATCATTCGACTGCACGAACTGGGTTGTGAAATCGTGCGCGTGACCACGCCCACGTTGGCTGACGCCCACTGTCTTCGGGAGATCAAGCAAATCCTGGTACGCCGCGGGATCGACGTGCCCCTGGTAGCGGACGTTCATCATCAAGGCACCAGGATAGCCGAAGAAGTTGCCAGATCGGTCGACAAGGTCCGTATAAATCCGGGGTTGTTCGTGTTCCAGCGCTTGTCTGATTCCATTGAATACACGCCGGAAGAGTTTGAAGCTGCTAAAAACAAGGTGGAGGAAGACCTCGCTCCCGTTATCAAGGTTTGCAGGGAACGGGACATCGCCATGCGTATAGGTGTGAATCACGGTTCCCTGTCGGACCGGATGACCGTGACATATGGCGACACGCCGCTGGGCATGGTGGAATCCGCGCAGGAGTTCATTCGGATTTGCGAGGCGCACGACTACCGGAATCTGGTCGTTTCGCTCAAGGCGTCCCGCGTTCCTGTCATGTTGCAGGCCAACCGGCTCATGGCCAGCCGCATGGACGAAGAAGACATGGATTACCCACTTCACCTGGGTGTCACCGAGGCCGGTGACGGAGAATACGCCCGGGTTAAATCCACTTCGGGCATCGGTACGCTGCTGGCCGAGGGGCTCGGCGACACCATACGGGTGTCCCTTACCGAGGACCCTGCCCACGAGATTCCCGTGTGTTACGACATCCTCCAGGCACTGGGGCTGCGCCGAACCAAGGTGGAATTTATCGCCTGCCCATCCTGTGGGCGTACCAAGTTCAACCTGGAGCATGTGCTGGCGGAGGTAAAGTCGGCCACCGACCATCTCGCGGGGCTGGACATTGCCGTCATGGGTTGCATCGTCAACGGCCCGGGAGAAATGGCCGATGCCGATTACGGGTATGTCGGACGCGCCAACGGGATCATTTCCCTCTACCGGGGACGTGAATGCGTAAAGATGAGCGTACCCCAGGAACGCGGCGTCGAGGAGCTGGTCGACCTGATCAGGTCGGACGGTCGCTGGGTTGATCCGTAGCCGTTGGTTTGCCGGGGTTCAACAACCCCGTGATATCATCCAATTCGTAAACGAAACCGGAGGCCAGGGCGACCCGCCAGAGCGCGAGTTCCCTGGCCGTTTCCATCCCGGAGCAATGAGCGTTCGGCACTGAAACGAGGACTGCTCAGGATTGATTATTGGGTTGACCAATTTGCCGCGGCGAATTAACTTGTTGGTTTCACGGCGCGCCAGTTCCGGTGTCGATCCCCATCCAAGCGAGTAATAGCGAGTTCTCAGGAGGCTGTACTTAATGCCTGACACGTTGACCGTCATTGACAACCGGACCGGCAAGGAATACGAGATCCCAATCATTTACGGGACCTATGACAAGTACGGCGCCGCGATTCCCACCACGGATTTTAGACAGATCAAGGTGTCCGAGGACGATTTCGGGTTACTGGGATACGATCCTGCGTTCAACAATACCGCCTCCTGCCGGAGCAGCATTACCCACATCGACGGTGAGAAGGGCATCCTGCGCTACCGGGGCTATCCCATAGAGGACCTGGCAGTCAATAGTTCCTTTCTCGAAGTCGCCTTCCTGATCGTTCATGGCATGCTGCCGACCAGGGCCGAACTCGATGAGTGGTCATACGATATCACCCATCACGCGATCGTCCATGAGAACATCAAGAAGTTCATGGACGGATTCCGGTACGACGCCCATCCCATGGGCATCCTGATCAGTACGGTTGCCGCGTTGTCCACCTTCTATCCGGAAGCCAAACAGATACGCGACGCTGCCATACGGAACGAACAGATCCACCGTCTCATCGCCAAGATACCGACCATCGCCGCCTTCGCGTTCAGGCACAGCCAGGGCCATCCCTACACCTATCCGGACAATGGCCTGGGTTACTGCGGCAACTTCCTGTCCATGATGTACAAGATGACGGAAAAGTACACCCCCGATCCCGTGCTGGAAAAGGCCCTGGACGTGGTGTTCATCCTGCACGTGGACCACGAACAGAACTGCAGCGCCAACGCGATGCGGAGCGTCGGCAGTTCCCTTCCCGATCCCTACGTGTCCGTTGCCGCCGCCGCGGCCGGTCTGTACGGTCCCCTTCACGGTGGCGCCAACGAGCAAGTCCTGCACATGCTGCAGGAAATCGGCCACATCAGCCGTGTACCCGCTTACATCAAGAAGGTCAAGCAGGGCGATATCCGGCTCATGGGGTTCGGCCACAGGGTGTACAAGAACTACGATCCCAGGGCCAAGATTCTCAAGGAGATGACCCACCGGGTACTGGGCGTGACCGAAAGCAACACGCTGCTCGACGTAGCCGTGGAACTGGAGCGTATCGCGCTCGAAGACGATTACTTCGTCAATCGACAACTCTACCCGAATGTCGATTTCTATTCTGGCCTCATCTACCAGGCCATGGGATTTCCGCTTGAAATGTTCCCTGTGCTGTTCGCGATTCCCCGTACCGTGGGCTGGCTGGCGCAGTGGGCGGAAATGCTGGACGATCCGGAGCAGAAAATCGCGCGACCCCGCCAGATCTATACCGGCGACGACGTCTGCAAGTACGTACCGATAGAGGACCGGTAGTAATTCAGCAGTACGAAAACCGTCGCTATTACGTCAGTTTCGCGGCTCCCACCTGTAAGCATCCCTGCTGTTCTTCCACATGATCTTTTCCCGGGCTTCCGATCCCCTGGGTTCAATACACGCCATGGCCAGTCGCTGAACCTGGAGGTAAGAAGCATATCTCCAGGAAACCGGCCAGTTGCTGGCATACAGCAGCCTGTTCTCGCCGAATGCGTTCCAGAGCACGTCCTGCACCGGTTTGTAATAGGCCGGATCCTCGGGTGACGGGGAAATCTGCGCCAGTTCAACCATACCCGATATCTTGCAGAACAGCTGTGGATGGGCCGCGGCGCGCTTGATACCGGATACCCATTCCTGGTCCGGCTGTCCTCCTGTTACCGGTACGTGGGCCAGGTGATTCAACACGATCCTCAGATCGGGAAAACGGGCGGCGCAGTGGTCTACTTCAGCCAGCCACTCCTTGCCCACGAGCAGGTCCAGTGACAGGTCGTGCGCCAAGAGTTGCTCGATTGCCTTGAGATATACCGGATCGTCGGTCGGCACCTTGCCCAGCCGGATGCCATAGAAAAGATCATGTTCCGCGAATCGGTCCAGGTCGGATTCGAAACGCGAATCCGGAGGCTCCAGGTGTCCGACCAGGCCCAGCAGAAACGGATCGTCCTTGGCCAGGTCCAGGATCCACGTGTTGTCCTCCACCCAGACGCTGGCTTCCACTACGACCGTGCCCGTGACGCCCTCGGACAACGCTTCGGCCTTGAAATCCTCCGGCAGGATGCGCCGGTACAGAAACTCGTCGTCGGGACCGGGCCATGGCACGCCCTGCGGCCGGGAGGGATCGTAAAAGTGGGTGTGCGTATCGACAATCATGTCCCATTCCTCTCTGAGACTTTCCTGCAGCTTTCGAAGTAATCTTCGTTCGATGCCGAGAAACCGAACTGCTGCTCGATTTCACGGGTCGCTATTTCCGTGACGAAGAGCTCGTCCTGCGTGTCGGGAAACTCGACACCAGCCGTACAGTCGCGCAGGAAAACGATGTTGTATCCGTACCGCGCCATGGACCGGATGCCGTAGTCCCTGCCCAGGACGCACCAGTTGGTGGCGAAACCGGCGTAGACCAGGTGGAGCACGTTCCGTTCCGCCAGTACCTCGTGCAGTTCGGCGCCGCTGGCGATCACCACATCTTCGTCGCGGACGTCCACGGCCGGCGAGATGGATAGATCCCCGCTGATTGCATTCCAGTGAAGCCCGATGCCCGGCGGCTGATTCCTGGGTCCCCTGTAATCCTGGTACTCGCCTTCCCGGTGCCGGAATTCAAGGGGTGGCCAGTCCGCGCCACCACGCAGCGGGACAGGTGCCGACGGATTCCGTGAAGCCTGGGGATACTGCCGCGCTACCTCGGGCGAAGGGGCATGTATAACGGTCAGTCCGGCCGACCGGGCCATCTCGATGGCCGGTACGATCGCCTCCCGGGTGACCCGCGCGGCCCGTTCGATCCAACTGTCGATGAAATGAACGTTCCACAGGTCTACCAGTACAAGCGCCGTCTGTTCAATGGGCAGTTTCATCCGGAATTCCCTTCGGATGAAGTTTTCTTCCCTGCATGGCACATCTGCGGGCGTGCTGTCCTGGAAGTATCTCACCTTAAGGTCCAGTACTGCTGGGCTATTTCCCATTTTTGCCTGCTTTCGCCTTTGCCTGTGACGGTCCATGGGTCTCCACCGCCTCAGGTGACGGTTGTTGAGCCCCCGTCTGCTCACCATTTCGCATTCGGTTGACGATTTCATCCACGTCGTAGACACATCCGCCCCATGCGCCGCCACCGGCCTGTTGAAGGGCGGCCCAGAGACGGGTGTCGTCAGGAAGATTCGGATCTACGGCCAGGTCGGGCCGCGCCGGGCGTTCGGCGAGCAGCCGGGTGCCCTTTTCGACGCCGAAAGTGCGGTCCTCGCTGCCGACCAGGTTAATAGAACCCGTCAGGGCGTTCCGGTCGATGACGATTTCGACAAGATCGCCATCGACTACCTTGCCGATGGGTCCACCAGCCAGGGCTTCGGGGCCTACGTGGCCTACGCAGGCTCCCGTTGAAATACCGGAAAAACGGGCGTCGGTCACCACGGCCACATGCTTTCCGAAGGAGAGATGCCTCAGGGCGGCTGTGATCTGGTAGGTTTCCTCCATCCCGGCGCCCATGGGTCCGCGGCAGATGAGAATCAGCACGTCACCGGGCTTTATTCCGTCCTCGTTCCGGCTCTTGATGGCGGCGATGGCATCCCGTTCCCGGATGAACACCCGCGCGGGCCCCGTTTTCCTGTATACGCCGTCCTGATCGACTACGCTTGGATCGATCGCCGTGCTCTTGATCACCGATCCCTCTGGCGCGAGATTGCCCTTTGGAAAGGTCACCGTGCTGGTCAGTCCCCGGTTACGCGCCCGGTCGGGAGACATGATCACGTCATCCGGGTCGATCCCGTCCACTTTCTTCAATCGTTCGCGAACCAGTTTCCGCCGGTCGGATGTCCGCCACCAGTCCAGGACCTCGCCCAGCGTACACCCCGCCGCGGTGAGCACCGATTCGTTCAGCAGGCCCGCTTCGCGCAGGTGCAGCATCACCTCCGGCACACCGCCGGCCAGGAAGGCGATGACCGTGGGATAACCCGTCGGACCATTCGGCAATGCGTCCACCAGCCTTGGGGTCCGCCGGTTTATGCTTACCCAGTCTTCTATCGTCGGACGGCGCAAGCCGGCGGCATGGGCGACCGCGGGGATGTGCAGCAGCAGGTTGGTCGAACCCCCAAAGGCGGCATGGACCGTCATGGCGTTCTCGAGCGCCTTTTCGGTCAGGATCTTCTGGACGGTCAGCCCCTCGGCTTCAAGCCGCATCAGCGCCCGGGCCGATCGCCTGGCCATGTCGGTCCAGATGGGCTGACCAGATGGCGCCAGCGCGCTGTGGGGCAGCGAAAGGCCGAAGGCTTCCCCGACGACCTGCGAGGTCGCCGCGGTGCCCAGGAACTGGCAACCGCCTCCCGGTGATGCGCAGGTGCGGCAGCCCATGTCCGCCGCGTATTCCAGCGAGATTTCGCCATGGGCGTATCTGGCGCCGATGGATTGGATCTTGCCTGCGTCTTCGCCTTCTTCCGCCGGTAGTGTGACGCCGCCAGGCACCAGCACGCACGGCAGGTCATGGGTCGCCGCCAGCGCGATCATCATGGCGGGCAGCCCCTTGTCGCACGTCGCCACCCCGATCACGCCTCGGCGCGTCGGCAACGACCGGATCAACCGGCGAAAGATTATGGCTGCGTCGTTTCGGTAAGGGAGACTGTCCATCATGCCCGGCGTGCCCTGCGTGCGACCATCGCAGGGATCGGTACAATAACCGCCGAAGGGTATGCCACCCAGGGACGTCAACTCCTCGGCGGCCGCCTGCATGAGCAAGCCGACCTCCCAGTGCCCGGTATGGTACCCCAGGGCCACCGGCGTTCCGTCGGATGCGCGAATACCTCCCTGGGTACTGAGGATCAGGTACTGCCGGCGATTCAGCTTGGAAGGGCTCCATCCCATGCCCACGTTCTGGGACAGGGCGAAAAGATCCCCGCTGGGGCTTTCCCGCAGCATGTCGCCTGTCAACGGCAGGCTGCCTTCAGGGCCCGGTGCGCTGGATTGGATGTCGAAAATACCCGGATCGGAATGGCCAACGACGGATTCGAAGGAAAGTAGCGAAGGGGGTTTCATGTATGAGCTTTTCCGTTTCCGATACGATTTACGTTATCCAGGAGCGCTTTCATTTGGTGTTCGGCATCCATACTGCCGTTAACCGCCAGCTTCATGGCTGGTGCTCCAGACTAGTGAATTTCGCGCGTTCCCAGGGACATTTGGCTCCGGGGTTTACCTTGACATAACTACCGGTGAACCGTATAATTACCAGAGGTTTACGGGGTGTAGCGCAGTCCGGTCAGCGCACCTGCTTTGGGAGCAGGGGGTCGGGGGTTCAAATCCCCCCACCCCGATTAACTTTTCCCCAGTACGAAGCGCGCTTCCGTACTACGGATCCTGGCTGCGGATTTCCACGTATCGTGCCAGTCGCGCGACCTCGCCGTCGTCCACGTACTTACCGATTTCACGACAGAACTGCTCCATCTCGGAATACGGACGATACTCCTTGAACTCGTGAAGCATCCGGTCACCCACACCGGGTATCGCGAGTATTTCCTCGTCCGTGGCCGTATTGAGATCGATGGGAACATACACGTACTGCTCCATCCTGGCGACCTCGGCATCGTCCACGTACTTGCCCATTTCCCGCCGCCACTGGGCGATGCCAAGATAGGGACGGTATTTCTTGAATTCGTGCAGCATCCGATCACCCACACCGGGCACCAGGAGTATCTCCTCGTCCGTGGCTGTATTCAGGTTCAGGGGAATGAACATACCGGCGTAGAGCGCGGCCGTATCCTCCCGGCTCATGTGATCCGAAATAAGCGCATCCAGTTCGATCATGCCCGGGAAAGGGCGTGCTTCCAACACCATGTCCGCAAGCTCGGCGGTCATTCCCGGCAGCACGCCAAGGTCGTCGCTTCCGGCGAGATTGGGATTGTTTACCGGCGACGCTGTTTCGACCGGAGTTTCGTTCACGGCAGGAGCGGCCTGCTCGGCCGTTTCGGATCCGCCGCAACCTCCAATCACGAAGAAGCAGGAAAAAAATGTGGTTAGCAGGATAGACCTGAACTTCATGTATGTGTTCATGATTTCTCCATGGTTTTGGTTGATTTACAGCTTGATTTCAAGGCCGGGTGACGAAGACAGGCGACCATTCCTAGCAGACCGATGAGCGTCATGGTGCCTGGCGCGAGAGACGGGTAAGCGCCTCCCAGCGCCTCCCAGATCAATTCCAGCCCTTCACGCGATGGATACATTTCCAGTTCGAATTCCACGTTACCCTGGTAGTGCAGCCACTGCCCCGTGAACCCCGACAGGACGAACAGCCCCATCAGGACCTGGTACGCTCGTACGTTCGCAAAGCCGGGCGAGAGTATGAGCCAGATCGAAACCGGAAGAGCGGCCGCCAGGAGCACAATAGGAACCCACTGCCAGTTGTCCTCCATGTGTTCCAGAAGTATGAGTTCTAAGCCAACGCCCACAATGCCTATCGTAAGAACGACCAGGACGAGACGTCGCAGCGTTACGGCATCGTCTCGCGGAATCCCCTGGGACTGTTGAACCATGGTATGCGCCTCGCGTGCGTTGAAACACTAGAACAGCGTATTTCTCACCTGCGGTGTGAGGATGTCCGGTGTGTCGTTGGCTACCCGGTTTACCAAGTCGCTGACAGGGCGGATTTCGTACGGTCCTTCGTGGGGCGTCCGAATGATTTCCTGAAGCGTTTCAACCGGCGTCTGGGGGTCGAGCCAATCGGTGAAATCGTCGGAATCTACCACTGCGGGCTGGCGATCGTGTATATCTGAAAGAGAGGGCGAGGCATCGGTCGTGATGATGGTAAATGTTTCGAGATGTTGACTGTCCCGGGCCCACTGCTCCCACAGTGCGGCGAAGGAAACGGGGAAACCGCTTTCGAGTGCCAGGAAATAGGGTTGCTTGCTGCCCCCGGACCGCCCGGACCGCCCGGACCGCCCGGTCCGCCTCCATTCGAACCATCCATTCGTCGGGATGAGGCACCGGCGCGCCCGGAACGCTGAACGGAAGGCGGGTTTGTCCTTTACCGTCTCCGCTCTTGCATTAATGAGCCGAGCGCCGATTTTGGCGTCCTTTGCCCAGAACGGAACCAATCCCCATCGGAGCGCGGACATGGATCTCGTTCCGCTTTCATTCAGGCGGCAAAGGACGAATTCCTGGGTCGGAGCGCCGTTGTACCTGGGTTGCGGATCAATCCGCGGTGATGAAACAGGCAGGGTATACAACGTGTAGATCTGTTGCCAGGTCAGGTTTTGCGAAAGGCGGCCACACATGACTTATTCTACCAGTTTATTGCTGTTTGGTCCAGGCAGGAGCGGAGCGTTGGGAATTACAAATGGAACGCTTGACCATAACACGCTTCATAATTTCCTTTTGTTGGAATATCCCACGCAATACCATGTGGTATCCTGAGAAAGCGCATCTTGCAGTCGTAGCCCGAAACGTAGTGCCACTTCCCATGATATGGCGGGCAAAGTCAGCCGCATGGGTCATGGGCGAACGGCCGGGTTTGCGTATCAAGGCGAAGATAGGGCGTTTTGCACGAGAAGCAAGTCCAATCACGTGAGATTCAGGGAGGATCTCGCTTGAACTACAGCCTGGACACTTTACGTGGTGACCTGTTTGGTGGGATTACTTCCGCGGTAGTAAGTTTGCCGGTTGCGCTCGCCTTTGGTATTGCATCGGGTATGGGCGCGGCGGCCGGTCTGTACGGTGCGATCGGCGTCGGCTTCTTCGCCGCCGTATTCGGGGGAACTCGATCCCAGATATCCGGCCCGACGGCGCCCATGGCCGTGGCCATGGCGGTCATCATCGCGGAACACGCGGGTTCGATCGGAGAAGCGCTGATCGTGGTCATGCTGGGCGGCCTGCTGCAGGTCCTGCTTGGCGCGTTGAGGATCGGCCGTTTCGTCGCCTATACCCCCCACGTGGTGATCTCCGGATTCATGTCCGGCATCGGTCTCATCGTCATGCTGATCCAGGCTTTGCCATTCATTGGCGCACCTGCCGCGCCGGGTGGAGCCGTCGTAACCATTCAAGCGCTGTCGGAAGTGATCGGGGACATCAACTACAGCGCCTTCGCGATCGCCCTCATCACCCTGGCCGTTGGCGTGCTCTGGCCCAGGCGGCTTTCAAGACAACTGCCAGGAACCCTGGTAGCCCTCGTCGCCGGTACGACGCTCAGTGTGCTCTGGTTGAGCGACGTGCCTGTCATAGGACTCATACCATCTGGATTACCGGAGATCGTCCTGGTACCACCCACGGCCGACTTCCTGCTGCGTGCCATCGAGCCCGCGCTCATCCTCGCTCTGCTTGGTTCCGTAGACAGCCTGCTCACCTCGCTGGTCGCCGACTCCCTGACGGGTACGCGCCACAGGGCGGACCAGGAACTGGTGGGTCAGGGCATAGGCAACATGGTAGCCGGATTGATCGGCGGACTCCCTGGCGCTGGCGCTACCATGGGTACGGTGACCAACATCAGGGCCGGCGGTACCACCCGATTGTCCGGCGCTATTCGTTCTATCTTACTGCTGTTACTCCTGATGGGCCTCGGCTGGATCGTCGAACCGATTCCGCATGCCGTGCTGGCCGGTATACTGATGAAGGTCGGATGGGACATCGTCGACTGGCGGACCCTGGCGCGGATCCACCGACTGCGCAGGGAACATCTTTTTATCCTGTTACTCACCCTGGGACTGACTGTTTTCGTCGACCTGGTCACCGCGGTGGCGATAGGACTGATCGTGGCGGGCATGGCCCACGCCAGGAAGCTGGAAAACCTGGAACTGGACAGCGTGGTGTCCGTACCGATCCTCGACCAGCAGTTCTTCACCCGGGAAGCGGACACCGATAGCAAGGATCAGTTCTCCGCCCGGGTCGGTCTGGTGGCGCTCAGGGGGAGTTTCACCGTCGCTTCCTCCAAGAAGCTGGTGGGGGTGATCAGTGCGGACATCAAGGAGCATGACGTAGTCATCTTCGATTTCACCGACGCCACGTACATCGACGACAGCGCGGCCATGGTCGTCGAACAGCTCATGGATGTCGCTGCGAGCGAGGACACCAGGTACATCGTCATGTCGCTTTCGGGATCGGTCGAGGAGACCCTGTCCGCCCTTGGCATCATCCAGCGCGTACCTGCTGCACACATCGTGGAAACGCTGGATGAGGCGCGCGAAGTCGCCAAGAATATGCTTGGAATGTAAGCCCTGTTGAATATACAGAAATGAGACGAGGATATATGCTCGCACACAGGAGATCATTCCTTCCGTTCTGCTTGAATGGTCTCGTCGCCCTGCTGTTGAATGCGTCCTGCGATGACGGACAGTCCCATCTTCCGGGTCATCCATTTGTAGAGACGATCTCCGGGGAAGAAGCAGCGGCCGAGCCGCTTCCAGCCGATGCGGCGCCCCCCGAACGCCAGGTGTACCGTTACTTCTCCAACGAACCCTCCAGCCTGGACGTCAGCGTCGCCCTATACGAATCCCTGGGCAGCGCGTTCCTCTTCGAACGGCTCTGCATGATCGACGAGAACGAAGAACTCGTCCCAGGCGCTGCGGACCGTTGGGAGCGTTCGTCCGATGGCAAAACCTGGACTTTTCACCTCCATCCGGGCACGCGCTGGAGCGACGGCACGCCGGTCACCGCCCACGACTTCGAATACACGTACAAACGCCTGCTCCACCCGGACAGCGGCAACGTGTACGCCTTCTTCTACTATGACATCAAGGGCGCCAGGGCGTACAACCAGCGAAAGACCGACGACCCGGATATGCTCGGTGTACGGGCGATCGACGACCTGACATTTGAAATCGAGACCGAAGAACCCTGCGCCTACTTTCCCTACGTTACGTCGTACACGGCTTCCTCGCCGGTACCGCGCTGGCAGGTGGAGAAATACGGAAACCGCTGGACAGAAGCCGGACGGTGCGTGAGCAATTCCGCCTTCCGGCTGGACGAATGGGTCCAGGGGAAATACATGACCTTCCGGCTCAATCCTTACTACGAAGGCAACAATCCCGCTCACTTCAGGAAGATCGTACGCCTCTTCTCGGGAATGGCGGGGACCGGCAGCGCGTCCGGCGGCATGGGACTGTTGCCGTACGAGAACGACGAGGTGGACCTGGTTGGCGTGGGCAGTCCGGCCGATCTCGAACGTATCAGAAATGACCCTGAACTGAATAACCAGCTTTGGAAGTTCAACGGCGTGTCCACGGTATACCTGTTTTTCAGGACCCGGGAACCGCCCCTGAACGATGTCCGCGTCCGGCGGGCCATTGCCTGGGCCATCGACAAGCAGACCATCGCCGACGCATTGTTCAAGGGTGCGGTACGCCCCGCCTATACCATGCGTCCGCCCAATTTCCCGGGATACGCCGGTGATCGTCTGAGACATCTGCAGCAGTTCGATCCGGAAACTGCGAAGCGCCTGATGGCCGAAGCCGGATATCCCGGCGGCAAGGGGTTCCCTGCCCTTGAAATCTGGCTTCGCGACGCCCCGCCATCGTCGCAAAGCGGTCAGGCCGTACAGATGATCCAGGAGCAGTTGCTCGATATCCTCGGAATCCAGCTCGAAATCCGCAACATGCAGGCGAACGCGTACAACCGCTTGATGTACGAGTGGGAAATCCCGATCGGCATGGTCGGATACGGGGCCGACTTCTCCGACCCGCAGAGCCTGCTCGGCGTACCCTGGCGCTCCCAGCCCCGGGGATTCACCCGGCACGACTGGGACAATGCGCGATTCAATGATCTGATCGACCGGGCCCGCGGGGAGATCGATCGCGAGATACGGATGCAACTTTACGAAGAGGCGGAATGGATACTGACCTCCGAGGTGGGCGGGGCCTTTCTATGGCACGATCACAGGTTCCAACTCCGCAAGCCGTGGCTCAAGGGGCTGAAGCGTGATCGCGCGGGGTTCTATCCCTTCTGGGAAAACAATACCGTGTACTCCGAGATGTACATCGGCAAGGAGAGATTGGACGGATGAAAGGACCTTCGTCATGGACGACCCACTTCGTATAGACGGAACCATAGCCGTCGTGACCGGCGCGGCGCAGGGGCTTGGACTGGGCATTTCTGAACGGCTGGCGCGGAATGGCGCGACCGTGCTGATGGCGGACTTGCAGCGCGAGAAGGTGGGAGAAGAAGCCAGGAAGCTTCAAGAGAAGGGGTTGGAGGTGGTTCCCGGGTACCTGAACGTGGCGGACAGCGTTTCGGTTAATGCGTTTTTCAGTGCGATCAACGACGACCATGGCCGGCTGGACATACTGGTAAACAACGCCGGGGTTGGCCAGAAGGTAACGCCCGTCGTCGAACTGGACGATGCGGAGTGGGAACGGGTCATGCGGGTTACGCTGACCGGGACGTTTTACTGCTGCCGGGCCGCGGGCGGGATCATGGAACGGCAGGAATCAGGTTGTATCGTGAACATCTCTTCCATCAACGGACAGAATCCTGCGGCCCTGGTCGCGGCGTACAACGTGGCCAAGGAGGGGGTAATCAGTCTCACACGAACGCTGGCGCTTGAACTGGCGGCGTATGGAGTCCGGGTGAACGCCGTCTGCCCGGGTCCGGTCTACACCGAATTCAACCGGTCGAACATGGCCCAGCGCAGCAAAACACTGGGGTTGACCGAAGACCAGATGATCGAACGCATCCGCGGCGCCATTCCCCTGGGCAGGTGGGGCGATCCGGAGGACATCGCCAACGGCGTGGCGTTCCTCTGCAGTCCCGCGGCGGGCTGGATTACCGGAGTAGTCCTTCGGGTGAGCGGCGGCATGGAAGGGGTCGCGGCCGCGCCGCCGAAGCGGGATATGTAATAATCATCACACCTTGTTTAACCATTACTTTTTAGGCGGTGGTGGTGGTGGCGGCGGTGGTTTGACTACATTTGGTGGTTTTGGTGTTGTCCCTCTTGTACTGATAGGTTTTCTCAAAGGAAAAACTGGTTCCTTAGCCATGGTCTACTCCTGATCTTCTTGATTTAACTCTACAAATTCTACCATTTCCACATCGGATACCGGTATCAGCATAGTATCAACTCCATTTACTGGAATTTGCTGATCTCCGTCTAGCCATTCACATTCTGCAATCAACAAATGGCCACTGTCTGGGTTGCCGGACCATTCTTTTGGCCAACCATATAGTCGTCTCTGGCCAATAAGATGTAGAACGACATAAGATCTATTTTGCGCGAAAGCAGAATACCATTCCGACGGGTAGGAATCCTCCACAGTGAGCCTGTATCTGCGAAGTATTCGGTGGAATGTGTCATTGTTAGCAATATAAACAGCAGTAAGACCAAGCAAAACTGCAAATGTAACATATAGCAATGTGTCTGGGATCAAATCCAATACCACCGCCACTTGTGTTACAGTCACACGAATCCAAACGACATCCATCTGCACAGAAAACCATTGAATAACCTTTCCACACAATCGTATGACCTCTACCGTTGCGTGGTTCACAATCGTGAAAACCAATGCCTGGATTACTCGTTCAAACGGGCTGGGTTTGAGATGTGAGGTGTAACTGAAGAAAATCGCCGCTGTTACAAATCCAGGCAGTAGAAACAGAATAATTGATATGATCTCGTTGGAAGTAAGATTCACTTCAAGTCATTCCTTAGCTTCGTTTACAAGGTTTCCATTGAATCAATCAACCAGGTGTTCTTCTGACTCAGTTAAGTTTCAGATTAGTTCTGTATTCACCAGTTACTTTCTGATTAGTCATTTCAGCGATCAAAAAATCGTTAACAATTACAATACAGGGATTTGGGAAAGGCTTTTGCATTCTACGGATATATAGGTTGATAGAAAATCCGATCTGATAAAAGGATCAGTGTTGTAACCCCACCTCCCGTTACATCCCCGCCATCATCCGCATCACCGTGCCCTGGTCCGCTTCTTCGCGGGACAGTTCGCCCGCAATACATCCCGCACGGAGCACCATGATCCGCGTCGAAAGGTTGAGCACCTCCGGTAACTCGCTCGACACGAGCACAATGGCCGTGCCTTCGTGGGCCAATTCGTCGATCAGGGCATGCATTTCCGATTTGGCGCCCACGTCCACGCCCCGGGTGGGTTCGTCGATCAGCAGGACCGGGCACCGAGCGGCCAGCCACTTGGCCAGGACCACCTTCTGCTGATTGCCTCCAGACAACCCCGCCGTTTCATACCGGACATCGTCCGGACGCACCGATAGCCGCTTAACGTATTCCCGCGCCAGGTCTCCTTCCCGTTTGCCGCGGATCCACCCGAATTCGGACCGGCGGGTCAGGGTGGGAAGGCCGATGTTTTGCTCTACTTTGAGGGACAGGACGAGACCGTATCGCTTCCGTTCTTCGGGCACGAGCCCGATGCCTGTCCGCATCGCGTCGATAGGATGCCTGATGTTTACAGGCCGGCCGGCTACGCGGATCCGCCCCGTGGCCAAGGGATCCAACCCGAATACGGCCTGCAGCACTTCGGTCCGGCCGGCGCCTACCAGGCCGGCCAGGGCGAGTACCTCCCCGGACCGTACCGAGAAGGACACGTTCTCGAACTTGCCCGAACTGGAAAGTCCGTCCACGTCCAGCATCTCATCGCCGGGTTCTGTTTCCACGTGGGAAGGGAAGTAGGCCTCGAAAGTGCGCCCGATCATCAGGTTGATCAGCGTGGACCGGTCGAGTTCGAAGACCGGCCGGGTAGCCACGTGCCGGCCGTCGCGAAGTACCGTCACGAAATCGCACAGGCGGAAGATCTCGTCCAGGTCGTGGGATATGTAGATCGACGTCACGCCCTTCGCCTTGAGATGCCGGATGTTCTCCCGCAGCCGTTCGGCTTCCACGTGAGACAGGCTGCTGGTCGGTTCGTCAAAGACGATCACGCGGGCGCCGCTGCCAAGGGCCGCCGCGACCTGGACGAGTTGCTGCTGGGCGACCGGCAGTTCACCGATGGGCGTTCCCACGTCCATGTCCACGTCGACCGCCGCAAGCATGTTCCTGGCCCGGTCTTCCATCTTCCGATCGGATACGAATCCGGCTTTGCCGGGCAGGGCGCCCAGGCAGAGGTTCTCGGCCACGGACAGGTTCTCGCAGAATACGAGTTCCTGGTGGACCATGCCGATGCCCATGTCCAGGGCGTCCCGTGGTTCATTCAACTGCGCGGGTCGCCCATCTATGCGAATCTGTCCACTGTCGAGATCGTAGATTCCGGTCAGGATCCGGCCCAGCGTGCTTTTCCCCGCGCCGTTTTCACCGACCACGGCGTGACAGGTACCCGCTTCTATACCGAAGGATACCTCGTCGAGTGCGGTCACGCTGGGAAAGCGCTTGGAGATCCGTTCGAATTCGATGTAGGGGTGCGGAGGGTCATGGTCCATGGTGTCACCGGGAAATAAGTCGCCTGAGTCGAGCGTTCGGGGCGGCGGTTTGGTCAGTCGCCCGAAGCCGCCGGTTCCTCCATCTGCAGGTACCGTTCGGGTACATCCGTGAATCCCCATCCCTGGAGCATCTTCGCCCATTCTCCGAGGTTCTTCTGCGACACGTGGACCAGCTCGAGCGGATTGATGACGGCCACGTCCTGCTTCAGGTGGATCTTCTCGACGATCAGGCGGACGGATTCGTATCCCCACAGGTAGGTGGGCTGTCCCCAGAGCACAGGCACGATGCCCTGTTCGATGTAAGTCAGCTGGGGCGGCAGCGCGTCGACGGAGATGATCTTCATTCGTTCGGGGTCCAGGTCGGTCAGCAGGGTCTGGGTGAACAGCGCCCATCCACCGACCATGGCCCATCCTTCGATGTCCGGGTAGGCATTGTTGACCCGCACCACTTCGGCGGCGGCGTCCTGGGGGGTTTCGATGTGGAAGAAGGTCCCGACGATCGAGATGTCCGGGTACTCCGCGGCCTTCTGCAGGACCCCTTCTACGCGTCTGCGCAGATTCGGGGCGTTCTGGTTGCCCGCGAGGATGGCCACGCGGCCCTTGCCGTTCATCGCCACGGCCAGTTCTTCCATGATCAGTCCGCCGGTCTTGATGTCGTCCACGCCGAAGAAGGCGAACCGCCGGGAATCGGGCGCATCGCTGTCGAAGGTCATGACCGGCACACCCCGGTCTACCGCGTCATTGATGGCGCCTGTAACCTTGGCGGCATCCGAACAGGAGATCAGGACCACGTCGGCGCCTTCGTTCACCGCCTGCGCGATGCGCTGGGCCTGGACCTGGCCGTCCTCCGTCGGCGGCGTGCGCCAGTCGATCACGATGTCGATGCCGTGCTCATCCGAAAGCGCTCGAGCGGCGGCCTCCGCGCCGGTACGGGAAGAAAGGAACACGGGATTGGTCGTGCTCTTGGCGATCATGGAGATCACGAGCCGGTTGTCGTCGGGAGGCGCTGTCCCCCCGCAACCCATTCCTATAATAAACAGGCCCAGGGTCAGCGGAAACAGCGTCTGCATACGCCTCATGAAGTGAATCATCGGTCTCATTCCTTTCTGAACGGGTTCAGAGGGTCCTGGATCTATCTCCTACCGGGTCTAACTCGACGCCGCCAGCCTGCGCGCCGTGAGCCGCCGGTTCACCTGGTCGAGGACCACCGCGATGATGATCGCGCAACCGATCACGACCCATTCGTAGTTCTGGTCCAGATGCAGGGTACGAATGGACTGGCGGATCAGGACGATCAACATGGCGCCGAGCATGGCGTTGACCGCGCTTCCCCTGCCGCCGCGCAGGCTCGCGCCACCGACGACCGCGGAAGCGATCACGTAAAGTTCGTATCCCGTGGCGTCGGCGCAGGAGGCCGAACCGTAGTAACTGCTGCCCACCAGCGCGGCTACGCCCGCGGTAAGCCCCGAAACCACGTATACGCCAACCAGGATCCGGTTGATCCGAAGCCCGGCATAGCGGCCCGCCTCCACGTTGCCGCCCACTGCGAAAATATGGCGGCCCATGACCGTCCGCGACAGGTATACGGCGCCGGCCACCGTGATGAGAAACATGATGATCATGGGCATGGGATAGAGGGCTTCGGAACCGAAGGACAGCTTGATCGCATCGGTAAGGGACTGCGGCACGAGTATGCTCTCCGCCTCGCTGGCCACAAAGGCAATGCCTCTGAATATCCACATCGTGCCAAGCGTGACGATAAAGGGATGCACGCGGAGTCCGACTACCATGACACCGTTCAGCAGGCCGCACAAAACGCCCAGGCTGACGCACAGCACGACGGCCAGCGCGACCACCGCGAAGGGACTGTCCGGCGCCAAGGACCGCAAGACCATGGTGGTCATTACCCCGGACAGGGCATAGATCGAACCGACCGAAAGGTCGATCCCGCCGGATATGATCACCATGGTCGCCCCGACCGCCATGATCACGAAGAAACTGGCGTCGGTGGCAGTTTGCATCAGGGTACGGGAATTGAGGAAGTTATTGACGAGTTCGCCCGTCGTGCGGTCCACGTGATACCCCGCGAAAATTGAGAGTACCACGCCGAGCAGCAGGATGACAAGGATCAAGCCCGTTTGCTGGGAGCCGAGCAGGATACGGAGCATGGACAGGGTCAGTGTTCCAGGCGTTCGCCTGGTTCTAGGTGGTGGACTGGACGTCCTGGAATAGTAAGGCGGAGGAGGATTAAATCAAGGGAAACGTGACTACTGCGGGTATGGCCGTATACGTCATGAAATGCATGCGGGGAGGCACCCGAGCATTCAATTGTACCGATACCAAAGAAGAACCCCGGCATGCGTCTGCGACATGCCGGGGTCAGTAGGAACCGGTAAACCTGCACGCGGTGAATCTACGTCAGGAGGCCTTCTTCTCCGTGCGTTCCGCATCTTCGCGGCGCAGTTCTTCTTCCCGGTCTTCTATACTACCCTGCAATTCCTTGATGCAGTCGAGGATGCCGTTCACCTCTGTATCGCCCGACACATCGGTGATACCGTCCACGACCACCATCTGGTGTACGCGGCCGCCCAGTTCGGTCAACTGGCTGCGGATATCGCTGCGGGCCGACTGGATCTCCAGTTTGGTCCGTCCCCTGCGCGTGAGGTCTTCCGCCATGTCCAACGCGCCCGACAGGCTTTTGCGCACGGATTCGAATGGACCGTCCAGTTCCGATTTAATGGTTTGCCAGAGGTTCATGTTGGCACTCCTTTTCCCTGGTTGCTTCGTGGGTTTTCGAGCTTCGTTTCGCCGGTCGAAAAGTCTTCTACAGAGTTAGACGTTCACTTCGCCTTTCAGGTTTCAGTATACCGTCCCTGTGTTCCAGCGTCAACGGTAGAGCGCGTAAGCGATGATGTTGATTCCCATTCTAAAGGCGGTGTCTCGTTTCGCCGGTGGATCGTTATGGGTCTTCTCGTCGGCCCAGCCATCGCTGACATTGCTTTCGTAAGTATAATACACCACCAGTCGCCCATCGTGGAAGAGTCCGAATCCCTGGGGCGGCTTGCCGTCGTGCTCATGATGTTTGGGTGGGCCAGCCGGTAAATCGTAGATGATGTGGTAGATCGGGTGGGTGAACGGTAGTTCGACAAAATCCTTGTCCGGAAAGACCCGTTTCATTTCCCTGCGAAAGGCCTTGTCCATGCCATAATCGTCATCGGCATAAAGGAAACCGCCGCGCATCAGGTAGGTACGCAGGTTCCTGACTTCCGATTCGGTCCACCTCACCTCGCCGTGACCGGTCATGAAAAGGACCGGTGAAGAAAACAGCAGGTCATCTGTCAGGGTAACGACACGCTGATCCAGATTTGTCTCGATGCCCGCACGCAGTTGCAGTTCCCGTGCGAGGTTGGGAATCGCTTCGGGGTCATTGTACCAGTCGCCCCCGCCGTCATACTTCATCCGCGCAATGGTCAACCTGCCGTTTTCGCTATAGTCTGCGCGCCCTGCGTGGGGCGCCCACCCGGAAGCGAGACCGCATAGCACGAGGGCGGCCACGTACCGGCTTAACGAGGTCATTGCGGGAAGCTCCGTATTACCTGCGACCACCGGCCCCTGCGGGCCGCGGTCTGCCTGTTGAGCGTCGCCCCGGGGAACGTACGCGCTGGCCGCCCCCTGTGAGGGCCATGAGATAGACCAGGCCGATCGCAACAAGACCCAGGATTATCGTGCCGATCACGCTGAAACCAATCGTCGCCAACATACTTGCTCCTTACCAGGTAGCCGAAGATACGCCCCTCGGGACGCGCTTCGTTTGTTAATACCTCGATTTTCCCGTCAGCCGTCAACTCCGGCCGGCTGTCCGACGTTCCGGCCGGTATTTACGCTCCAGTCCAGCAAGCGGCGCATGTCCGTGAACCTGGTTCTACTCGTCGGACCTCCGAGTATGACTGCGTAGATATCGTCGCCATCATTGCCGAGGGCACGCAGGACGAGACAGTATCCGGCCCTTCGGATGTATCCGGTCTTGCTGCCAACGGACTCCCACTGGCTTTGAGTCGTCGTATCGCGTACCAGCCGGTTGGTAGTCCTGATGGTATGCACGCGGCGGTTCGTTCCGAACTTGTACTCCTTCGCCAGCAGGATTTCCGATAGCAATTCGTCCTGGAGCGCGGTCCACAGAAGGGCTATACAGTCCACCGCCGTGGATATGTTGCCTGAATCCAGTCCGGTGGGTTCGGTAAATCGCGAGTTCGCCAGGCCGAGCGAAGCCGCCGTTTCATTCATGCGATCCACGAACGCTTCTATCGTCAGACCCGACGCCCGGACCAGCGCGCGCGCTGCGGCGTTGTCCGAAGCGACAAGCGTAGCGTAGAGCAGATCCCGGGCCGAGACCCGCTCCCTGAATCTCAGTTTTGTCCAGTTCGCCCGGTAGACGTCCTTCCGCGTGATGCTCATGGGCTTATCCAGGTCCGGATTCATCCCCATGTAGGTCACGGCCGTCATCAGTTTCGTGATGCTCGCGACAGGGAACAGCGACGTGGCATTCTTCTGGTAGATGACCTCGCCCTTCTGCATGTCGAGCACAAGGGCGGCACGGGCGCGTACGCGGATACCGGCGCTGTGCCAGCTCGACCTGGCGGATGTTGCGTCCGCCTTTGCCGGCGACCCGTCCACCTTATCGGACGGAGCTTTCCCGGAAACCGGATCAGGGATATCCCCGTCCACCGCAGGGGCAGGAGCATTGACAGGGCTATCCACCGGGGTAAGTCTACCGGACGGTCCCGTGTCCGCGGATACATAAGCGGTCGAAAGCAACAGGGCGCAAGACACCCACGCCGCCTTTGACCAGATTGACGAAGGGATGCTCATAGGATGTGAAAATAGGGCGGGATCTAACGCTAAGTCAAGGTGAATTCAGCCGGTTGTCCAGGCTGGCCTGCAGGGAAGACACTACCTCGGTCAGCCCACCGGTTTCTCCCGAAACCGATTGACCATCGCCGACTGGCTGCAGATCGATATGGACCCTGACCTCGCGGTCCTCGATGGTGAAAGAGGAATACGTCAGGTTTTGCGGTAAGATTGTCAACCGGCAGTCGAAGATCTGGCTGGCCGTAATCTCGGAAAGGTCGATCGAAGGCGACGTCACGATCCGCACGATCTGGTCCAATTCCATTTCCCGGCCCGTGATCGGCACCGAGGGCGGCTCTACCATGACATCCCGTGCGAGTTCCAGTCCATCGGGAAGTTGCCCGGTCAGATCGTAATCGATCATTATCCGCCTGTTTACGATACGGTCAGACTTTATGGTCAGACTTCTGGGATCGATCGAGGTGGCTTCCACGCCGAATGGCAACTCCACGTTCGCCTCCGTGAGCGGCATGGTATGGGTTCCTGGCTCGATATCGTCCAGGTCTACCATAACGCGCACCTGGTCCGCGGTCAGCGTCGAAATACTCCCCTGGGGTCCCCGCACCCGGACGATCACCTCGCTGGTCGAATTGCTGATCAACTCGATATTAGTCGGGATGTTCTGGAACTCCAAAGCGGCGGTAACGGCGATTTCGGACCGTTGCTGTCCGATCAGCGTGAACCAGAGCAGACAGGATACCGCGATGGATGCCAGTTTGGGGGTCAGGTTACTCCGGTTGAACCGGTATCCCGGCCAGAGTGCGGCGATCTTGCCCATTGCTTCCCGGAGCGACAGCCTGCTTCGGGGGATCTCGATAGGCACCAGGGATTTCTCTAACGCCTGCCACAGTTTCTCCCGGTCTGCCATGGCCGAGATGTCCCCGTATGACGCTATGGAAACTTCGCCGCTTTCCTCGGAAACCACGACGCAGAACGTATCGCCGAGTTCCGACACGCCGAGCGCCGCCCGGTGCCGCGTGCCGTACCGGGGCGGCAGATGCTCGCGGGTCGAAAGCGGAAGATACGTGGCGGCTTCGACCACGCGGTCCTTCTCCACGATAATGGCGCCGTCGTGTATCGGAGACGAGGGATGGAAGATACTGACGATCAGTTCCTGGCTCACGAGACTGTCGAGTTTGACACCATGCTGAACGGCCCCCGTGACCCCGGCCGCCCGGGGGAAGACCAGCAGGCCGCCGATGCGTTTTTCCGACAGTTCGAAGCAGGCCTCGGTAATCTCCTTCAGTATGCGCCGGGAGATGGGGCTGCCTTGCATCCTGAATATGACCAGGGGACTGACTTTTTCCAGCAGTTGTCGTATTTCGGGCTGGAAGACCACGATGATCAGCAGGAGGGTTACACCGAGGAGGTACTGCAGGATCTGGCTGGTCAGTAGCAGCCCGCTCCAGCTTGCAATGCTGTACAGGATGCCCAGGATGCCCAGGCCGATCAGGATATGATACGCCCGGGTACCCTTCAGCCACATGTAGAGGCTGTAGATCAGGGCCGCTATGATGAATATATCAAGCAGGTTGATCAGGTTGACCAGATCGAACATCGAACAGGATCCCTTGGGGGGAGGTTATGTTATACAAATGTTGATGATTAATATTCACCTAAAGATAAGAAAACACAAGACTTTTGCCAATTTCTTCGATACACGAATCCGGTGGGCCATGACACCGGTTGCAGCCGCAATTACACCGGATCGTCCGTCTGGGAGACCGGTACGCTCCGATCGCTCCGGGATGTGGGTGCTGGATGATCAGCCCGGGATGAGGGTACCGGACGGTCAGTCCGAGATACAGAAACAGGATGGACACTTCGGGATGCCGTTGGTTCGCCTGCCCGCAGCGAAGGCAGGGTCAGCTCGTTGCTGAAGGCCGTGCCTCCGGACACGACGAATTCCAGGGCTTCTTCGACGGACAGATCCACGGGTATCACCTCCCGCCGAGGCACGATCACCACGCGGCCCGCCGCGGGATTGGGCGTATTGGGGACGAAGACACTCACCATATCTTCACGCGTGTCTTCACTCGGCATGTCACCGGCTATGAATGCGATCATCCAGGCCCCGCGCCGGGGATATTCTACCAGGACCGTTTTCCAGATCCGAGTCTCCCCCGCCATGGTGAAAGTGTCTAACAGTTTTTTTACCGGATGGTACACCCTTCGCGCGACGGGCAGCCGCATCATGAGGTCTTCGAACCAGGTGATCAGCCTCCTGCCCAGCACGTTTGAGGCCACGAAACCGGCCAGGAAAATCACGGCCAGCATAAGCAGGATCCCGAGTCCGGGTATGCGGGTATCCAGCCCCAGCAGTCCGCGTATGACCGGTTCGGCGAAGGAATCCAGCCAGGCCAGCAACCAGCTCAGAACGGCGACCGTTATAGTGAGCGGAATGAGTGCAATCAGACCGGACACCATCGTTCGTTTTAGGATCTGACGTATGCGGGAAAACGCGGACTGACGCTTTGGATTGTTATCCAGACTGAAGGTGGACATACGGCATGCCGCCACTCGAATCAGGTTAATTCTGAGAAACCACATTCATCACGGGCTGCGTGGCAACCCATCCGGCACGTGATGAGGATCCGGCCGCTCTCGTTCCTGCCTTATTATACGCTTTTCATGTTTGGTTGGTTCTACACCTTGAACAGTTGGCCCATTCTCTTACCCAGTACTTTACCTGTAAAGAGCAAACTGCATGCCAACAGGATCATGCCCAGCATGCCCATGGCGCTCGCCATGTAGGGTCCGTCGGTTATACGGCCCATCAGGCTGTAAATGGCCTTGGTAATGGGATAGTACTGTTCCTTGATGGCCAGGATGAGGCTGTCGCTCACTTCGAGCATGGCAAAAGAGAAGCAGAGAATGGCGCCCGCGGCCACGTTGGCGATGATGAGCGGCATGGTGATTTTCCAGAGCGTCCGGAGGGGACCGGCGCCCATGTTCATGGATGCTTCTTCCAGTGTGACGCTCATCTGCTGGAAACCGGCGTAGGCCGCGCGAACCATGTAAGGCAGGCCGGCGCACGGCGTAGGCGATGATCAGCAGGGGCACGGGGGAAATACGGACGTCCAGGACGGTACCCGAGAATCCGGAGATGTAACCGAAGGCGAGTACCAGACCCGGGAGTGCCAGGGGAAGCATGGCCACGGCGTCGAGCGCGTCCCGAAACGGAAAGCGCCGCCTGGTCAGCAGGTAGGCGATGGTGATGCCGATGACGATATCGATCATGGTGCTCATCACGCTCAACCACAGGCTGTTCTTGATGGAAAGCAGGGTCAGGTCGTGTTCGAAGATCTGCCCGTAATAGGCCGTGGTATAGTCGGAGGGCAGCACGGTCATGAACCAGCGTTCGGTGATGGAGGTAAGGACCACGCTGAGGTGAGGGATCAGCGCGATGCCGGTGATGGACAGAAGCATGCCCCAGATCAGGACGGTCTCGAGAGAGGTCGCAGGTCTGGAGGCGGACATCACGTGGCCGCGGGCAACCATCTCGTAGTGGCGGCCGCCGAAGAACTTCTTGGAGAGGTAAAACAGGGCCAGGGTGACCAGGACCACGAAGACGACCAGGGCGTAACCCATAGGATTCGCGTGGACGTCCGTGGACATGTTGAAGATCTGGACCGCCACGACCTCGCGGAACTCGAAGATCAGGGGCGTGCCCAGGTCCGTGAACGCCCAGATGAACACGATGATAGCACCTGCGAAGTATCCGGGCAGCATCAGCGGGAACGTGATCGTGCGAAAAAGGCGGAAACCCCCGGCGCCCACATTTCGGGCCGACTCCTCCAGGCTCGGGTCCACGTTGGCCAGCCCCGCGGCGATGTTCAGGTACATGATGGGGTACAGGTGAAGGGCCTCGAGGATCACCACGCCCCAGAATCCGCCGCCGCCGAACCAGTCGATGGGCGCGTCGATGACGCCGGATTCGAGCAGGAAAAGGTTGATCGAACCGAACCGGGCGAACATCTGCTTCATCCCGATGGCGCCGACGAAGGGGGGCATGATCATCGGTACCAGCGCGAGTCCCCCCAGCAGGCCCTTCCCGATGAAATCGTACCGCACGAGGGCGACCGCCATGGGCAGACTGATGATCGTCGTCAGGGCGGTCGTGACGATGCCAAGTTCGAAACTGTTCATCAGGGCGCGCTGCTGAACCGGGCTCTGCAGCATCAGCCCGAAGAACTCCATGGAAAACTGTTCGTCCAGGTAGAAGGCGTTCAACAGGACGTGCAGGAGCGGATAGAACAGGAAGAGGCCGAAGAACAGGACGAGAACGCCCAGGATGACGACGACACCGGGGGTCAGGTCCGAGAGATCGAATCGGGTACTGGGCATGGGGGTACGCTCCGCGTATTGCTATCCCGGTTTCCCGAGCACGACGACCTGCGAGGCGTCGAATTTCAACCGGATGGGCGCACCGGGGCCTGCACGGCGCTGGCCGGGTAGATGGTCCACCAGCTTGATCATTGTGCCGTCATGCAGCCGGACCGAATACTGCTCGTGGTCGCCCAGGTACACGGAGTGCTGGATCACTCCATCCATCACGTTTTCATCTTCGCCGGCCGTGCTGTCCGTATCCGAGATCCGAATGACCTCCGGCCGTATGGAGCAGACCACTTCGTCGCCCGGCGACAGGTCTTCGGCAGGCGCGATCTTCGAATGAATTACCCCCTCCGCCGTCTCTACGGCCAGGGGCAATTCCGCGCACGTCAGGCTGCCAGCCACGAAATTGGTCTCTCCGATGAAGTCTGCGACGAAAGCACTCGCGGGCCGGGTGTAGATCGAACGCGGGGGCCCGGTCTGGGCAACGGACCCCAGGTCCATGACGGCAACGCGGTCCGCCATGGAGAGCGCTTCCTTCTGGTCATGGGTCACATAGATCATCGTCGTACCGGTCTCGTCATGAATGCGCCGGATCTCGTCGCGCATCTCGAGGCGAAGCCTGGCGTCCAGGTTGGACAGGGGCTCGTCGAGCAGCACCACGTCGGGTTGGATCACGAGGGCCCGGGCAAGGGCCACGCGCTGCTGCTGACCGCCGGACAACTGGTTCGGCGACCGCTCTTTGTAGGCGTCCATCCGCACCATCCTCAGGGCCTCCGACACGCGATCATTCTGTTCTGAGGACGACACCTTGCGCAGGACGAGTCCATAGGCCACGTTCTCCCAGACGGACATATGCGGCCAGAGGGCGTAGTTCTGGAAAACCATTCCCGTGTTCCGCCGGTGGGGAGGCGTACGGGTCACGTCCTGATCGTCGAAATGGACACTTCCCGCGTTTGGCGCGTAGAACCCTGCGATCAGACGCAGCAGGGTGGTCTTGCCGCAGCCGGAAGGACCAAGAAGAAAGAACAGTTCACCCCTTCCGATCTCGAGCGATACGTCGTCAACGGCCGTCACTTCACCGAATTTTCGGGTGATCCCTCGGAGTGTCAGACTGACCATAATCGGTATCCCAGGATATGAAATTACATTCAGGGTATGAAAAAACACGCGCGGATCACACGCCCATACTCATCCGCTTCTCCGCTTCATCCGCCAGAGATACAGCACCATTCCCGCCAACACCAGTCCACTGGTGGAGAAGAGCATGAACCTGCCACCAGCCCATTCCGATGCACCCAGACCGTACTTCTCCGCCGCCAGTCTGCTCCATGAAAGCAGGGTACGGTTCCTGAAAGCCTGGTCCCGCCACCGGTCACCCAGCGCGAGGGATTCTTCCTCCGTGATGGGCATGGCTCCCAGCTCAGGCAGGACGCTCGCTACGTCTCCCTCTTCCATGGCGTGCCGCCACCTTTGCTGGAGCGCGGCGTGGGCATCGATTACGAATACGCCGATCATGTCATCAACGATATGGCGCCTCGCCGCGCCTTTCTCAGCATCGTACACGAAGGACGATTTCCAGGTAAAGGGATTGAAAGTGACCGAGGTATGGGCCGGATCAATACGCTGGTACAGGTGGGGCAGGACGGTGAACCTGTTCAACTGGAACTTCTCCGGTCCACCCGGCGTGCCGGGTTTCTGCATCCACAGGCGCTGTCCGGACTCGGACAGGATGTAGCGCAGAAACGACTGCGCCACGGCCATGTTGGGTGCGCCTTTCAAAATGGATACGCCGTCTGGATTCAGGATCGTGAGGTTGTCCGGCATGGTGTAACCGATCATGTCGGCTCCCACGGCGTTGATCTGGGCCCAGGCGTAAAAATCGATGGCCATCCCGTAGGCCACTTCGCCGGACGTCACGTCCTTGGGCACCTGGCTGCCCGTATTGGCGAATCCCCTGGCGTTGGCGCCGAGGGCGGTAATGATCTGCCAGCCTCTTTCCCAGCCATAGACCTGCAGGATGATCTCGAAGGGTACGTGCGCGCTGCCGCTCTTCCTGGGATCGGCCGCGCCGACCCACGAATAGATCTGCGGATCGGTCAGGTCTTCCCAGGTCTCCGGTACGGGCAGTTCCACGAGTTGTGCCACCCGCTTGTTGTACACGATGCCGAACCCCGCCATCGTCGCGCCGTACCACTGGTATTCCGCGTCGTAGATCGGGTAGCCGCCCACCTCGGCGGGGAGCCTGGAAAGCAAGTCTTCGGGGAGCCTGTACGGCGCCAGCAGGTCCAGGCGCGCCAGTTCCATGAACGGGTCGCTGCCCCCGCCGAACATCATGTCGATGCCGATGCTTTCCGGCTTGCCGGAATATTCGGACTTGATGAAACGGATGATCTCGGAAGTACCGCCCACGTCCATCCACTCGATCTCGGCCGCGCGGCCGGTCTCCGCCCGGTAAAAGGAGTCGAATCCACGGGTGAATTCGTAGCGGATGCCTTCCCAGTGGGGGGAAACAATGACCAGCCGGTCCTGGGCCGAAACGGAGGCCGGAACGCTGGTATGGAGGAAGGCGCTCGCGAAGAGGAAGAATCGTATGACGGAACCGATACCTGGCCGACGATTCAACGATACCTCCGGGGAGTTGATATCCTTTACCGCTTTCTTCCCGACAGGATCAATATGATGGCGACAAGCAGCGAAACCGCCAGTCCGATACCCACCGTGGCCGGTTTATTCAGGTTCTCCAGGAGAGGATCGTCGAGACCGAGCAGGACGGACAGTACGAGGACGGGAAGCAGAAAGGCGACCAGGAAGGTCAGCCGCCGCGTGGAAGCGTCGATTCTTTTCAGGGCTTTCGTCTGGACGGCCGTACCTGCGTCGTTCAGCATTTCCCAGTGACGCGTGAGTATCTCGGCCATGTTCCTGAACCGATAATACACGTCCTGGAGCTGGACGACCGTATCCTTTTGCAGAGACAGTTTCTCGCCGCTGTAAAGCGAATGTACTATCTCGCACTGCGGTTTGACGAGATGGATCGTGTCGATGAGGCGGCGTTGCGTGTCGTATATCCACCGGGCTTCCAAGTCCTTGTCCGGCGCGATCGTTTCCGCGGTGAGTTCGGCAACCAGAGGATCCTGGCGATCGGCGATCGTCTGCATGATCAGGGCGACGGCCAGGTCCGTGGACCGCATCAACCGGGCATCCTGCTGAATCCGGTCCTTGACGTCCTGCAACACGGCCAGCGGGGTGGAATGAATGGTAATCAGGTAGTCGGGCGCCAGGAAGAACCCCAGCTTGACCGGTGGCGCGTCCAGGCTTTCCTGCACGTGTACGACCATGAATAGGTGTTTTGGAAACACCGCGGAGTAGGGACGCGCCGAAACTTCCCGGCAGGCCTTCACCGACAGGGGATGGGCGCCGAACTCCTTGTAATCACTCAGGAACGCCGCGTCTTCGTCCGTGATCTGCTCCAGGTCCAGCCAGAACAGGCCCTTGGATGTTTCCAGGGTCTCCTGGAGATGGGAAAGAGAAACGTCGTCGTACCGGACGACGTTGTTCTGTTCTACGATTAACAAGTCCCTCATGGATGACCTCAATGTCCTTTATGCTGTTTTTCCCAGTAGAAGTAAAACGGAATGCCAACGGCGACTATGCCGAGGCCTATAAGCGAATTATAAATGAACTCTGCGTTGGTAAGCAGCGACACCAGGTAAGCGGTGATAACGGCCAGAAAGAGCAGGGGCGTCACCGGATAGCCCCATGCCCTGTAGGGCCTTTTCGCGTCAGGACGGGTATAGCGCAGCACGATGACCGAACCGATTGCAAGAATGGAAAAAGCATACGACGTGAATGAGCCGTAGGAGATGATTTCTTCGTAACTGGGCGTCAGTGCGATCAGGGCGGCCAGAATGCCCTGGGCAAGAATGGATACGGCCGGTGTCCGGAATCTCGGATGAATCCTGCTCAACCCCTCGAAGAACAGGCCGTCCCTGCTAAGGGCGAAGAAGAGGCGGGGAGCTACAAGCATATGCACGTTTAATCCCCCGAAGGTAGAACACATAACGCCTACCGAGATAAAGAGGGCCCCCCAGTCACCCAGCAGCACCCTCATCACGTCGGCCGCGATCCACGGTGAAGTCTGTACCTGCTCGAAGGGCAGGACCAGTATGTACACGAAATTCGCCGCCAAGTAGATCCCGATCACGATCAGGATGCCGACGATGATCGACAGCGGAAGATTCCTGCGGGGGTTTCGCATTTCACCCGCGACGTAACTGGAAAAAGTCCATCCCTCGTAGGAGAACAGCCCGGTGACCATGGCCGCGCCGAAGGCGCCCAGCGCGAATCCGCCCACGGCTGCGCCACCGCCGCCGAACAACGGCGTGAAGTGGGACATGGACCCACTTTCGGCCATGGCCAGCCCCAGGAGGATCAGGCCGCCAAGTGCGGCGATCTTGATGAAGGTAAACAGGTTGGTTACCCTGCCGCTCCACCGGACCCCGATCACGTTTATCGTCATCAGCACCAGCACGCATGCCGAGGCGATCAAAGCGCGGGCACCGGGGCTCAGGACGATCCCCGTCCCGCTCGCGTCCGCGGTGATCACGTTCACCACGCTGGCCAGATAGGCGGAAAATACGCTCGCGACGGCGGCGATGGACACCGGCCATACGAGCCAGAAAGAGGACCAGCCGTAAATGAATGTAATCCATCGCCTTTTGTAGGCTTCGCGGATGTAAACGTACTGCCCACCTGTCCGGGGCAGCATGGCGCCCAGTTCCGCGATACAGAGTCCGCCGCACAGTGCGAGGATGCCGCACACCAGCCAGACGAGGAGACTCATGCCTGGCGAACCCACGTTGGAGGCAATGGCGCTTGGCGCCTGGAAGATGCCGGAGCCAATCACCCCGCCCACGATGATGGTGGTGGCTTCAAGCGGGCCCAGCCCCCTTACCAGTCCTTCGTCTTCGCTTTCGTCCTTCGAAGCTGCGGTGGGATTTACTTCCTTCTCAACCAAGTCTCACCTCGGCGGAAATGCCTGTGTATTCAAGCTCAAACATGTGTAATATAACCGTTCCCACAGGTCAATGACAATCACATTTGAAGCCGGTTAATGCCTTGACATTATACCCTCTCGGCTCTATATTGCTGGTTCGATTCAGGGGCGGCGTAGCTCAGTTGGTCAGAGCATCGGAATCATAATCCGAGTGTCCGGGGTTCGAATCCCTGCGCCGCTATTTCCCATGGCCTTTCCGCATCCGGAAGGCCATTTTCATTATGGACTCCCTTGCTGATTTCCCATGCCAGATACGGTTACACATAAAGTCGAGGCGGCGATCCATCGCCATCGTATGATCGAGGCGGGCGATCAAGTGGTCGCCGCAGTCTCGGGCGGCGCGGACTCGGTAGTTCTCCTCCATGTCCTGCAAGGCCTGAGCGCCGAGTGGCGCTTGACGCTGACAGTGGCCCATCTCGATCATGGTCTTCGCCGCCAGGAAGGGCGGGAAGACGCCACCTTCGTCGAGGACTACGCGGCGTCCCTGGACCTGCCCTGCGTAGTGGAACGGGCGGACGTCGCCGCCTATTGCCGGCAAAATGGCTGCTCCACAGAGCAAGGTGCCCGCGAGGTGAGGTACGACTTCCTGCGGCGGGTGCAAATGGACCACCATGCGAATAAGGTGGCGACCGGCCACACGGCGGACGATCAGGCCGAGACGGTGTTGATGCGCCTGATCCGCGGCAGCGGCAGTTCGGGTCTTTCGGCTATCCGGCCGATCCGGGATGGATGGATCATCCGGCCGATGCTGGACGTCACCTCCGAAGAAATCTCTGTCTATGCGCGAACGCTTGGGCTGTCATTTCGTGTCGATAGCACCAACCTGGACCAGGACGTTCTCCGCAACAGGGTCCGACACCACCTGGTACCGTTGCTGCGAAGGGAATACAATCCCCACATCGTGCAGGGCCTCGGAAGGCTCGCCGCCGTCAGCCGGGGAGAGGCGGAATATCTCGACGAACAGGCGCGGACTTTCCTCGCCGAACATTCGCGAATCGCCCACGGGAAGACGCTCCACATGAATCTGGATGCCTGGCCGGATGCGGCGCCCGCGGTTCAGCGGGTGCTGGTTCGTCACCTCGTCCGTGCGGTGGGCGGCAGCGAGGCGCGCCTGACTTACGATCAGGTGGAAGAAACCCGTGCGTGGATCGCCGAGGGCGGGACCGGCCGGCTCCAGGAACTGCCCGATGGGATTCGCATGGAATGCCGGAGTGCGGAACTGGTGGCCTGCCGAGGTACGTTTAAACCTTACCGGCTAGAATTCAAAGTCCCCGGCCAGGTGGAGGTTCCGAATTCAAACCTGTCTATCCGCATCGAGGAAGGTCCGGCAGGGGAGGCACCGGCCGCGACCCCGCATCGGGCCGTTTTCGACGCGGATACCGTGCCGCGGCGGTGGACCGTGCGTTCCCGCGAACCGGGCGACCGCATGTCGCCCTACGGGCTGGACGGACACAAGTCGCTGAAGAAGCTGTTCAACGAATGGGACGTGCCCAGGATGTTGCGCAACCGCGTGCCGGTCGTGACCGACGGAAACCGCGTGCTGTGGGTGGCCGGTCACCGGCAAAGCAACGAGGGTCTGGTTACCGGTAAGACCCGGCGCGTGATGGTCGCCGAGCTGTTGGCGAACGACACGTGCTGACGGTGACTGGCTCGAACGGAAGGCGAGAGATACAAACTGATAGCGGCCGATCCGTACGGACAGCGGTCGATCCGCGCCGCGTCGCGCCGGTTTTCCGACAAGGTTGAGACTACTGATGAAGATCCTCCTCACCGAAGCACAGATCGCGGAGAAGGTACGGCACCTCGGGGCGTGGTTGTCCGGAGACTACAGGGACAAAAACCCGCTGCTCATTGGATGTCTCAAGGGATGCGTGGTCTTCCTGGCAGACCTGATGAGAGAAATTACAGTACCGCACGCCATCGACTTCGTACGCACTTCGTCCTATGGCAAGAAGCAGGTTTCTTCGGGAGCTGTCCGGGCCGATCTATTCGACGTGAACGTCCGCGGACGCCACGTCGTGATCGTGGAGGACATCGTTGACACGGGGTTGACGCTGGGCTATCTTACGGAAGCGTTGGCGAAGCAGGAGCCGTTGTCCTTGAAGGTATGCGCCCTGCTGGTCAAACCGGGAGCATACCAGGCTCCCGTGACGATCGATTACAAAGGATTCGACATACCGGGCGATTTCGTCGTAGGGTATGGCCTCGACTGGGACGAACGGTATCGGGACTTGCCGTATGTCGCCGTGGTCGATGAACAGGATTCCTGAGCGTGGGAGGATGTGGGCGCGAAACGGCCTTGCATATTCCCACGCTTATTTCTTGGCAGGTACGAACAGGTTACATCCATCAAGTCCGGCCGGGCTGTATCTGGCGGTAAAATACAAATGACGGCAAGCAGACAAAAGAAAGAGGCGCCGCGAGGCCGAAGACAGGATGCACCCCGACAGGGTAGTGGTGACCGGCAACAGGCGCCACGGCGGACCCGGACCATCGTAATGTGGGCGCTTCTGGCCCTGTTATCGGTAGTGCTGGTGCAGTTTTTCAGCCGGAATCGTACCGACGAGATGGAAATAGGCTACTCTGTTTTCAGGGACCACCTGGCCAGCGGCAACGTGCGGAACGTGACGATTCTGGGTAAGACCATCGTCGGCGAATTCAACAGCGGGATCAGTACGGGAACCGCCAGCGGGCAGGAATCCCTGGAGACGAGATTCATGGTCGAGATCCCCTTCGAAGACCCGGAACTGATTGATGAACTGGTTCAGCGCAACGTAGTGATTACCGCTCGACCGGGTTCCACCCCGTGGATCACCCACCTGATGACCTGGTTGCCGCTGTTCCTGATCATCGGCCTGTGGATATACATCTTTCGCCGGATGCAGGGCGGCCAGAAGGGGCTCTTTTCCATGGGCAAAAGTCAGGCAAAGCAGACCGGCGAACGCGACGGTGCAAAGTTCAGCGAGGTAGCCGGGGTCGAAGAGGCGAAACGCGACCTGCAGGAAGTCGTGGAATTCCTCAGGAATCCGGACAAGTTCCGGCGATTCGGGGCGCGCCTGCCCAAGGGCGTCCTGCTGCTGGGTCCACCGGGCACGGGAAAGACGCTCCTGGCCCGCGCGGTCGCCGGTGAAGCGAGCGTACCGTTTTTCACCATGAGCGGTGCCGACTTCATGGAGATGTTCGTGGGCGTCGGCGCATCCAGGGTTCGTGACCTGTTCCGCCAGAGCAAGGAAAACGCCCCATGCATTATCTTCATTGACGAACTGGACGCCGTGGGCCGTCACCGCGGCGCGGGACTGGGCGGCGGTCACGACGAACGGGAGCAGACGCTGAACCAGCTGCTCGTGGAAATGGACGGTTTCGAACCCAACAGCGGTGTCGTTCTGATCGCCGCAACGAACCGGCCCGACGTACTCGACCCTGCGCTGCTCCGTCCGGGACGGTTCGACCGGCATATCACCGTGGACCGTCCGGACGTCAATGGACGCGAGCAGATCCTGAAGATCAAGGCGAACGACAAACCCATGGCGGATTCCGTCAACCTGAAGACGTTGGCCAGGCTTACACCGGGCATGTCGGGCGCGGACCTGGAAAATATCGTGAACGAGGCGGCCCTGATCGCCGCCCGGGAGAACCATACGAGCATCGCCATGGAGGATCTTGAAAGCGCCAGGGACCGTATCGTCATGGGCTCGGAACACCATCTGATCATGTCGGAAGAAGAGCGCAGGACCGTCGCGTACCACGAAAGCGGCCACGCCATGACCGGCGCCCTGATCCCGGAGATCGACTCACCGCACAGCGTCACCATCATTCCGCGTGGACAGGCGCTGGGGATCACTTACTCCATTCCCGAGGAAGACCAGTACCTGTTTTCGGAAGCCTGGTGCCGGGGACAGATCGCCTGTCTGCTTGCCGGGCAGGTCGCGGAACGTATCGGCGTAGGCGACACGTACAACGGAGCCGGCGATGACATCAAGCGTGCCACGGAACTGGCGCGTCACATGGTCTGCGAATGGGGGATGGGCGAACTGGGGCCCCTGGCCCTGGGCAACCAGGACGGGGAAGTGTTCCTCGGCCGCGAACTCACCCGTAAGCGGGATTACAGCAACATGACGGCCGTTAAAGTCGACGAAGACATGCGAAAGATCATAGATTCCTGCAGGCAGCGGGCGGAAACCATCCTTACGGAACGGGAAGACGCGCTGCACCGGATGGCAGAGGCCCTCCTCAAGAAGGAAACGCTGGACAGGAACCAGATAGAACGGGTCCTAGAGGGGAGACCGCTGGACCCACCGGCGCAGGACGAAGCGCCGGCACCCGTCACCCCACCGCTCACTGAGCCACCGCTGGCCGCCCCTGGAGTCTGATCGTGCGTGATGAACTGGTCATCCAGGGCGATGGGTTCCAGTGGGATTGCTCGAAACGCACGCGGATAATGGCGGTCCTGAATGTTACGCCGGATTCTTTCTACGACGGCGGCCGGCACCTGGATCCGAATACCGCGGTTCGACATGGCGAGCGATTGGCCGACGAAGGCGCGGACATCATCGATGTTGGTGGTGAATCCACCCGGCCGGGCGCGGAACCGGTCGAGCTGAAAGAGGAACTTCGGCGGGTCATCCCCGTTATAGAAAAGCTGAAGGATCGGATCGAACAACCGGTATCCATCGATACACGGAGGGCCGAAGTCGCCCGCAAGGCGATTCGCGCCGGGGCGAGAATGGTAAACGACGTCAGCGGCATGACCGCCGATCCTGAAATGGTCGAGGCGGTTTCAGCCGCCGGAATACCCGTGGTGATCATGCATACGGCGGGATCCCCGGAGGACATGCAACGGAATCCCGGGTACGAAGATACCGTGGGCGAGATCGTCGACTGGCTGGGGGCCCGCATCGAATTTGCCGTAGCGCACGGTATCCGCAGATCAAGGATCATTATCGATCCGGGCATTGGTTTCGGCAAGCGGTTGAGCGACAATCTGCTCCTGATCCAGTCCCTGGCGTCCTTTCGCAAACTGAATCGTCCCATTCTGATCGGTCCATCGAGGAAGTCGTTCATCGGCCGCGTGCTCGACGTGGAGAAAAACGACCGGCTGGAAGGTACGGCGGCGGCGGTTGCGCTGAGTGTCGCGAACGGCGCCAGCATCGTTCGGGTGCACGACGTGAGGCAAATGGGACGCGTGGTCCAAATGACTGACGCAATCTGCAGGGCGCGGCAGGAATAGTACCTGGCAGGAATAGCACCCGGCAGGAACAGGACGCCCATCGAAAACGGGCACGCTATCTACCTATCATGATCATAAACATCGTTATCCTGGGTTCCGGAGGCGCCATCCCGACCCTGACGCGCAATCTACCGTCCGTAGCCGTTCAGTGCGACGGCCGCGTGTTCCTCTTCGACTGCGGAGAGGGCACACAGACCCAGATGGTACGGGCGAATCTGGCCATGAGCAAGATCGACGGGATCTACATTTCCCATCTGCACGGCGATCACGTCATGGGATTGCCCGGTCTGTTGATGACCATGGGCCAGATTCCGCGCGAACGGGCCCTGCACATCTACGGACCGCCGGGCATCTCCGATTTCGTGGAAGGCAACCGGCGCTTTCTGGGCCACCAGTGCCCCTTCCCCGTGGTCATCGCGGAGAACAAGGGCGGACTGGTTTCGGAGGACGACAAGGTCTCAATCGAGGCCGTCCCCGTGGACCACAGTTGTTTTACCCTGGCCTTCGCCTTCCAGGAAAGGGAACGGCCCGGCCTTTTTCGCGTCGAGGAAGCGAGGCGATTGGGCATACCCCCCGGGCCGCTTTACGGCCGGCTACAGGCGGGTGAATCCGTCAAGCTGCAGGATGGAAAAGTGATCGAGTCCGGGCAGGTACTGGGTCCCACCCGTCGGGGACGCAGGATCGTGTACGCGACGGATACCCGGCCGTGCGACCAGGTGGCGTCACTGGCGCTCGAGGCGGATGTGCTGATCCATGACGGGATGTTCAGCGACGACCTGCGGGTGCAGGCCCGGCAGAAACATCATTCGACGGTCGTGCAGGCCGCCCGCATCGCCCGGCGCGCGAAGGTCGGCAGCCTCGTGCTGACCCACATCAGCTCCCGTTACATGCAGGACGGACCGCTGGCCGCCGAGGCGCGCAAGATCTTCCCTGCTTCGCGGGTCGCACGGGACCTCATGGAAATCAACGTGCCCATGTACAAGTGAGTCAGTTCGCGGCTTCCCGCTGAACGGCTTCCCAGGCCGCCAATCCCCCGACCAGGTCCATTACGTCCGTGATGCCGTGCCGCTTCAGGATGCTGGCCGCCATGGCGGAACGATAGCCACCGGCGCACTGGACGATCACCGTCTCGTTGGCGGGGATTTCCTCCAGGCGCTCCTCCAGGTGATTTAAGGGCACGTGGAAACTGGCCGGGATGTGTTTCTCAGCACGTTCTGTTTCTGACCGGATGTCGAGGATCACGGGCGAACCGCCACGGTCCATCCGGTCCTTCACCGCGGCCGCGGTGATGCGGTCGGTCCGCCCCACCAGGTCCGGCCGGTCCGCCAACGCGTGCATACCACCCTCGAGATATCCGGCAATGTGGTCGAAACCGATGCGGCCGAGCCGCAGGGCCGATTCCTCCTCCGCGCCCGTCTCCGTGACCAGGATGATCGGACTTTCGCGATTAAGCAGGGTACCCGCCCAACTGGCGTACTGTCCCCCGAGACCGATGTTGTAACTGCCCACGAGGTGCGCACCCTCGAAATCCGCGGCGTCCCGTGTGTCCAGGACCTGGGCGCCATCCTTCGCCCGATCCATGACCTCTTCCAGTTTCAGCGGTTTCAGATTACGGGACAGCAGGTGTTCCAGCGTGTCGTGCTCTCTCGCGTTGAACGCGGCGTCGTAACTGAAGTACGACGGCGCTTCCGGCTGGTCCGTCGTGATCAATCGAACGAAGGTCTCCCGGTCCATCGGCTGAAGGGCATAGTTGTACAGCTTTTGAGCGCCCATGGTGGACACCGTGTCCGTGCTGAGGTTCTTACCGCATAACGAGCCGGCGCCGTGGGCGGGATAGACCAGCGTATCGTCGCTCGTGCCCGGCAGCAGTTTATCGTGCAGCGAGCCGTACAGCAAGGCGGCCAGGTCCGCGGCCTTCCAGCCGACCGAGGCTCTCAGGTCGGGCCGGCCCACGTCGCCGATAAACAGCGTGTCCCCGGTCAGCGCCGCGTAGGGCGCGACCTCTTTTTCAGGGTCGAACACCAGGATGCAAACGGATTCGGGAGAGTGGCCAGGGGTCTCCAGGAACTTGAGCTGGATGCCGCCCAGGTTCATGCACCCGCCGTCCCGCATGGGCTCGAAGGCATAACCCGCTTCGGCCCGCGCACCCAGGTGTATCACGGCGCCGGTGCGATCCCTCAACTCCAGGTGGCCCGCGGCGAAATCCGCGTGGAAGTGCGTCAGGAATACATGGCCGATCGTCATGTTTCGGGCTACGGCCTCTTCGATATACTGGTCGATGTCGCGCTGCGGATCCACGACGGCCGCGGTTCCCGATGCCTCGTCCCCGAGGAAATAGGACGCGTGGGCCAGGCATCCCAGGTAATATTGATTGAGTATCATGATCGGCTCCTTCTGATTGCCACCCGTTCAGTTTTCCCCGATGTACAGGGAAATCGAAGAGCTCATCACCTGGTCCCCCCGCCACGACCGGAACCCCGATGCGTTCGGTTCCAACGCCGACCCTTTCAGATAGGGCTTCCAGATCTGCGCCCGCTGCCTGTACCACAGAAAAACACCGGCCACGTCCTCCACCAGCAACCGTTCCGCTTCCCTGTACAGGTCGATACGCCGTTCCTGGTCCCTGACTTCCGCGCCTGCCGCGTTCATCAGGGCGTCGAAGGCTGAATTGTTCCAGTTGTGACGACCGTTGGACCGCCAGAGTCCGAGTAGATTGCTCGGATCCACGAAATCGAATTCGTAGGGTACCATCCCGAAGGCTAAAGTGTGGTTGTTCAGTCCGTCCATGAAGACCTTGTTCTCCACGTTGCGCACTTCGACCTTCATGTTGAGGTTGCGCTGCAGCATGGCCTGCAGTCCCTCGGCCGCGTCGCGGTGCATGACGATCTCGTTGCGCAGCCACATGTCCAGTTCGGGTAATCCTCGTCCATCCGGATAGCCCGCCTCCGCGAGAAGCTGCCTGGCACGCTCCGGGTCGTATCCAAGACTTTCCTCGTAAACATTGTCTGAATAGGCCGGAAACCCCGGTGGCAGCATGGCATAGGCGGGTATGGCGAAGCCTTTGAGCGCGGAACGGCACAGCGCTTCCCGGTCGATCGCCAGGCTCATGGCGAGGCGGACTCTCCGGTCGTTGAAAGGTGGTTGCCGCACGTCAAAAAACAGGTAGTGGGTAAAGAAATTGGGCCACGTGTGAACCTGGCTGGTCAGGTTGTCGTCAGAGAGCAGCCGCGCCAGTTCCGCCTGGTTCTCCACCTCGGACAAATCGACTTCGCCGGCCTCGTACGCGGAAAGCCGCTGGGGCGGCGTGGTCAGGTTGAACATCCTGTAAACCACGCGTTCCAGGTACGGTTTGTCGACCCCGCGGTACATCGGGTTGGCCTCGTAAATCATCTGCTCACCCTTGGTCCATTCGACCATCACGAAGGGACCGGATGAAATGCTGGTTTCCGGCCGGGTAGACCAGGTGTCGCCGTACTTGCGAACCGCGTGCTCGGGTGAAACCCAGGAATAGGTCAGCAGCAGGGGGAGGTGGGGCGTGGGTTCTTCTGTAGCAACGTGCAACGTGAGATCGTCGGACGCCCATACGCCCAGAGAGTCCACAGGTACCTTCCGGGCGACGACGGCCTGCCAGTTCCGGATCGGCTGGTAATACCATCCGAAATCATAGGCGTTTTCCGGATCGGCGCCCCGGCGGAGGGAAAAGACATAATCGTGGGCGGTCAACGGACGGCCGTCACTCCACTGCAGTCCCGGACGCAGATGGAAGGTCCATTCCAGGTCGTCATCGGACATCTCCCACCGTTCCGCAGCTCCCCCCCTCAGCACGAAATCACGGTTGGTGCGCGTCAACGGTTCGGCGATGATGTATTTGCCTTCGGCGCCCTTGTAAACCGTGCGAAACCACTCGTTATAGGGCCGGGATTCCGAAAACTTGTAAAGAACCTGTTGCTCGGGAGGCAGGGCGTCTTCGGGCAGTGGAACCCCGATGGAATTAACGTGACGCGGTCCGTTGGCAGGGAATAGCGTATCGATCAGTCCGTGGGCCGACCAGGTAATCCCCGCGATGAGGAAGAGGCAGCTTGACCGCCGAAGAAACGATGTTCCGGTCATTATTCGCATAATAGACCTGGCATGCAACGTAACGCCCTACTCGTTCATCCTCGGGTCGAGGGCGTCGCGGAGGCCGTCGCCGATGAGCGAAAATCCGAGCATGACCAGGGCGATCATGAAAACCGGAAAGAGGGCGAGATGCCAGTAGTAGATGACGTTGGGCAGGTGACTGCTGACCATCTGTCCCCAGCTCGGTGTGGGCGGATTGATACCCAGGCCGAGGAAGCTCAGGCCCGCCTCGGCGAAGATGGCCTGCGGTATGCCCATGGCCAGACCGACGATGATTGGGCTCAGGGCGTTTGGCAGCATGTGGCGGACTATGGTGTGTACGTTGGACGCGCCCATGGACCGCGCCGCCCGGACGAAATCGGACGTCCTCAGCGAAAGAAACTGGGCACGGACCAGGCGGCAAACCCCCACCCAGCCGGTCACGCCGATGGCGAATAACACGTTGCTCAATCCGCTTCCCAGCCACGCCATGATGAGTATGGCAAAAAGCAGGCTGGGAAAAACCGACATCACGTCCACCAGGCGCATGACGATGTAATCGGCCTTGCCGCCTTTGAATCCGGCGATGGCCCCGAGCGGCACCCCGATCAGCAGGGAGATCATCTGCGCGACGAATCCCACGATGAGCGAGATACGCGCGCCGTACACGATCCGGCTGAAATAATCCCGGCCGATGCTGTCCGTACCCATGGGATGGGAGTAGGACGGGAACTGCCACGCTTCGTCGAAATTGGCCTCGGAATAATGGGACGGCGAGACCAATGGCGCGAAGAGGGCCATGAACGTGATGACGATGATGATGATCCCCGCCGCGACGGACAGCTTGTTCTTAGTGTATCGGCGCAGGGCGTCACGCCACAGGCCGCCGGTGGATGGGATGACTTCCATCATGGTGCTAGTTTTCCGTTTTTTCTGAAGAGCGCTTTATCGCGAAACGCTCGATGGCCAGTACGATAGCGCAGCCCGTGATGCCCATGGCAATAGCCAGCAGGGCTTCGTTGGACAACGACGCGGGCAGGACGTTTTGCTGTATCAAGGGTTTCACCACACCATGCCGGTCCGTGAACGATTCAACGGTTTCCTTCCACGGCCAGATCTTTCGCAATGAACCCGCCATGAGGCCGATAAGGGCAGCCACGGTCAGGTCATGATAGCGCCGGAAAAGCCATCGAAGCACTCGCGCGAAAAAGACCAATCCCAGGATACCGCCGCATCCAAAGATCAGTATGGGCAGGAAATCGCGCTGCACCACGGCATTGAGCATGTACTGATACTTCCCCAGTATGACCAGGATGAACGAGCCCGAGATGCCGGGCAGGATCATGGCGCAGATCGCTATGGCTCCGCTCAGGAACACGAACCAGACGGCAGAGGTCGTTTCGACCGGGACGGCGCCCACAAGGACGAAGGCAGCCGCAGCCGCCAGCAGTAACGCGAGCACTTCGGTCTCGCTCCAGGCGGACACCTTTACCCGAACGGTGATGATCGACGCGAGCACCAATCCGAAGAAAAACGCCCACACCAGAACGGGATGATTCGCAAGTGCCCAGGTGAAAAAACCGGCCAGACTGAATATCGCCACCATGATACCGGTAACGAGGGCGATCACGAACCCGTAAGGAAATCCGTCAAAGGCCGCCTTTAATCGAAACGTCAACAGCAGTCGCAGGAACCTGCCGTTTACCGAATGAACGGCGTCCAGCAATTCTTCGTACACACCGAGGATAAAGGCCATCGTTCCCCCGGACACGCCGGGAACGACATCGGCGACACCCATGCAGAACCCACGGGCGGAAATACCGAGGTAATCCAGGAACGTTCGCCCCGACCGTGAATTCCCGTTGGACATTACTTGCTCCCGCGTACGAACCGAACCCTGGGATCGACGAGCGCGTACAGTATATCGGTAATCAGGTATACGATCCCGATCAGTACCGCGACGAGCAGCGTCAGCGCCATGATCATGGGGTAATCCCGTTCGAATATACTGGTGACGAAGAATTGTCCCAGTCCGGGAATGCGAAATATGCCTTCGACGAACAGCGAACCGGTCATCACGCCGGGAAGCATCGGGCCCATGATGGTCAGCAGCGGGATCATGGAGTTCTTAAGTACGTGGACGAAAAGGACGCTCCGCTCCTTGAGTCCCTTGGCCCGTGCGGTCCGCACGTAGTCCATGCGCAGGTTCTCGAGTACGCTCGAACGGGTATATCGGGCGATGATTGCCATGGGACCCAGTGCATATACGATCACCGGCATTATCCAGGTTTCGGGTCCGCCCCATCCACCCGTGGGCAGAATCCTCCAAATGGTCGCGAAAACGACGATGAACAAAATGGAAATGGCGAAACTGGGCACAGTGATCCCAAGGGTAGCGATGATCGTTGTCCCGTAATCCAGCCATGTATTCTGGCGGATCGCGGACAATATACCCAGGAGGATGCCGAAGGCGAACGCCAGGGCGAGGCCCATACCACCCAGCTGCATGCTGATGGGCCAGGTACGCGAAATCAGGTCCGTTACCGTCTCGCCCGGACTCTGAAAGGGAATGCCGAAATCAAACTGCAGCGCGTTCCACATGTACCGTCCGTACTGCTCGTACAGGGGCTTGTCCAGGCCGTACTTGCGTAGGATATTCGCCTTGGCCTCGGCCGAGAGGGGCATCTTCTCTTCGTCGAACGGGCCGCCCGGAACCGCATGCATCAGGCTGAAGGTGATGATCGTTACCAGGAACAAAACGCCGATCAAGCCCACGATGCGGTATATGATATATCGGAGCATAGGGTCAGGTTTTCTTATGTGGCGCTGTGGTGTAAACGGGGCGTATCCGCCGGCTCGTGAAACGAGTGGGAGTACCGGCGATCTAGCCTCCATAGTGCAGGGCGACGCGCCGGGGTGTCAAGGTTTATTTCCTGGCTCGGACCGTGCTCAAATGCGTTTTCAACCACAGTAAAATTTGAGACCGGGTTGGATGGATTTCAGGTCGTGATTCGCCCTTGGTGCGGGGGCATCTCCACTTGACACCCCCCATGTCGTTTCACACATTAACCTACGTGATTCCACCATGCCGGTTTGGAGGACAAGGAGGAAGCAAGCGTGCGGATCGTCGAGGTTTCAGCACTGGTTCTCAGGCTTCCGGATGTGACGGAGGCCTGTGACGGAACGCAGGACACCTGCCTGATTAAAATCGAAACGGACGCAGGTATTACAGGCTGGGGCGAAGTCGATTCGTGTCCCACCGTGGTAAAGGCCGTAATCGACGCGCCCCTGTCACACCAGATCTGCAACGGCCTGGCCAACGCGCTGGCCGGCGCCGATCCCCTGGACATTGACGCGTGTACAGACCGGATGATGGACGCGGCCAATTACTACGGCCGGGTTGGCGTGGGACAGCACGCCATGGCCGGGGTCAACCTGGCACTCTGGGACATCGCGGGAAAGGCCAGCGGACAGCCCGTCTACCAGCTCCTGGGCGGTGCACACAGGATTAAGTTTCGGGCCTATGCTTCCGTCCTTTTCGGTGACACGCCCTCGGCGACCCGGGCGATCGGCAGGAAATTCGCCGACCAGGGATTCACGGCGGTCAAGTTCGGCTGGGGTCCCATGGGCAAGGACGAAGCGCAGGATGTCGCGCTGGTACGGGAGGCACGGCGGGGAACCGGTGACGAGGTCGACGTGCTCATTGACGCCGGACAGGTCTGGGACTGGGAAACCGCGCTGAAGCGTGCCAGGCAATTCGCGGAATGCCGGCCCTACTGGATCGAAGAACCGCTACACCCGGACGACATCGAGGGATACGCTTCACTGACTACGGAAAGTCCGGTGCCCATCGCCACCGGGGAAGCCGAATCCCGGCTCGAGGACTTCGAGCGACTGGTCACCAGGGGCGGACTCGACTGGATTCAACCGGATCCGGGCCGCTGCGGCATATCGACCATGACCGCGGCCGGCCGTATCGCCCACAGCCATGGCCGTCAGGTCGCCAATCACAGTTACAAGAGCGGTATCACCATGGCGGCGGCGCTTCACGCGCTGGCCGCCCTGCCCAACGCGTCCGTCTTCGAATTCTGCATGTCCGATTCACCGCTGCGGCACGAAATGACCCATGAACGGTTTATCATCGATGACCACGGTTTCGTGGCGGTCCCCGACGGACCCGGACTGGGGGTCACGGTTAACGAAGAAACCATAGCGAAATACCGAATCGCGTAGCAACCACCTGTATTCGTCCGAGACGGTCCGAGTCCCGCGGCGCAACTGCTTTGAGTCATGGTCCCGCGGCAACCCCGGTCCGTACAACAAGATTACCTCTTAAAGGAGTACCACGATGGCCCCACCGAAACCAGTCATGCATGCCGCGCTCAATCAGATCAATATCGAAGAGATCAAGGAACGAATCGGTCCGCCGCCAGCCTCCTGTGCGGTCATGGCCGCGGAACACGTGACCGCCGCATTCATCTGGCAGGAGTCGGGCACGGTGAACGACAACCACTGCCATGACTACGACGAATGGTGGCTCGTGCTCGAAGGTGAAATCGACTGGGTGATCGAGGGTCGGGACGAGACGGTCCACGCAAAGGCGGGTGATTTCATCTATGTGCCGGCCATGACTTTCCATCATATATTCCCTGTCGGCGGCAAGCCGTCGATTCGCCTCGGCGTCGCCCTGCCGGGACACGGGCACCTGCATGAGAGGCCGGAACGCAAGGTGAAGGTCACGCTGGAGTGAAACCATGTCAATGAGAGCTGAAAACCTCGCATCCATAAAGGCAGGCGGGGTGGTCGCGGTGCTCAGGGCGGAAAGTCCCGACGCGCTGGTTCAGGTCGCCCAGGCCATCGGCAAGGGTGGCGTCGGGGCCATCGAAATCACCATGACGACACCCGGCGCCCTGGACGTCATCGGCGAATGCGCGAACCGGCTCGGGGGCGAGTTCCTGCTCGGCGCGGGTACCGTGCTGGATCCCGAGACGGCCCGCGCCGCGATCCTGGCCGGTGCCGAATACATCGTAACCCCGACGCTGAATCCGGACGTCATCACCCTCTGCCGGCGGTACGACAAGGTCATCATCCCGGGTGCGTTGACGCCGACGGAGATTCTGACGGCCTGGGAATGCGGCGCGGACATCGTGAAGGTGTTTCCTGCGACCGCGGTGGGACCCAGTTATTTCAAGGACGTCAAGGGGCCGCTCCCCCAGATCGACCTCATGCCTACCGGCGGGGTGGACCTGGACAACGCGGGCGACTTCATACGAGCGGGCGCCTGCGCCATCGCCGTGGGCGGGAACCTGGTGGACAAGGCTGCCGTGGCCGCGGGCGACTGGCAGGTCCTTACCGATACAGCCCGGAAATACGTCGAGGTGGTTCGGGCCGCGCGGCAGGACGGTGGGGGATGATCCGGAAGGCCGTGGTTCCCGTAGCGGGTCTGGGCACGCGGATGCGGCCGCTCACGCGGTCTATTCCAAAAGAAATGCTGCCCCTCGGCCGCAAACCGGTGATACACCGCGTGGTGGATGAACTGGCAGCCACGGGCATCGATCAAATTCTCTTCGTTACGGCAAGCCACAAAACAGCGATCGAGGAATACTTCGAGATCGGCCAGCGCGGCGAGCAACCAGACGAACAGGATATGCAAACAGACGGGCTACTCCGGGGACAGCGAGACCAGGACCGTTCGCACCGGACCGAACCACCCGCGCTGGACTACGCGTTCGTGCGGCAGGAGATCCCGGCCGGCAACGGAGACGCCGTTCGGCTGGGTGAATCCTTCGCGGGTTCGGACGCCTTCGTCGTGGCCTGGGGCGACGCCGTCATCCGGTCGCAGAAGGAAGGCAGCGTCGTGCGGCGCATGATGGAAACCCACGCAAAGGAAGACGCAGCGTGTACGATCGCGGTGGAGTACGTTCCCGAAGAGAAGGTTTCGCGATATGGAATCGTACGGCCTGTATATGAATCCGACACGGCGTTCCCCATCGATGACATCGTGGAGAAGCCGTCCACGGAAACCGCGCCCAGCCGCTACGCCGTATCGGCCCGCTACATATGCGGCCCCGGCATCTTCCCGGCGCTGGAGACGACACCTCGGGGGAAAAACGGTGAACTGTGGCTCGGCGACGCCATCCGAGACCTGATCCGGGAGGGTGGTGCGGTATGGTGTGTACCCCTGGGAACCGGCAGCAGCCGCTACGATATCGGCACGCCCCTGACCTACTGGGAAGCCTTTGCCGACTATGCACTGCAGGATGAGACCGACGGAACGGCCTTTCGCGGTTTTCTGCAGGGACGGTTGAACAACACATGAACAGCACACACGCAGCGGAGTCCAATTGAGCGGGACCGTAACCGCATCTGCACCCGGCCGCGTCGGCATCGTGGGCAATCCGACCGACATGTACGGCGGTAGCGTGATTTCGTGTTCGACGGTGGAAAGGGCAAGGGTCAAGGTCCAACCGGCGGACCGCCTGGTCCTGGACGCCGGCACCGAACAGAAGGTCATCGCTTCGCCGGACGACCTGGCCCAGCGGGAAGACATATTCGATATCGCGCGCGTCGCGCTTGCGGGTACGGAATCCGCTGACCTGCGCGTCCGAATCTCCTGGTCTACCGACATCCCATTCCGGGCCGGTCTTTCGGGGTCGACCGCGCTGCTCGTGTCCATGGTTGCCGGCCTGCTTGCGTTCCGCGGCTTACGTCACGGATCTTACCACATGGCGGAACTCGTCCGCATGATCGAATACCGAAACCTGTGCTTCTGCGGGTACCAGGACGCCTACATGTGCACCTTCGGCGGGATGCATTACATGGATTTCAGGGGAAAAGAATTCCACCTGGAGTTCGGGACCGATCCCTTTGCCACCATGGAACCGATGGTACCCGCCTCGGCCCTGCCGGTCGTCGTGGTCATCACGGGCGGCCAGCGCGTCTCCGGCGGCGTGCATACCCCGCTCAGGGAACGTTGGCTCGCCGGGGAACCTGAAATAGTCGAAACATACCGGACCATCGCCGGCCTGGCCCGGCACGGGAAGAAAGCGATCCTCGAGAACAGGCTCGACACGCTGGGAGACCTGATGAACGAGAACCAGGCGCTGACGCAGGCGCTCGGCGGATCCAATCCCGAGGACGACCGGTTCATCGAATTTGCCCGACGGGCGGGCGCATTCGGCGCAAAGCTCGCGGGCAGCAGCGGCGCCATCGTGGCGCTTCACGAGTCCCCCAGCGAACTGGCCCGCACCATGATGAAATTCGGTGCCGCAGGCATACTAGTACCATCACCGGGACCCGGGCTCGAAGTCGAACAGGAAGCATCGTAGGGGATCGCCATGAACATCAAACTCGATTATCACAAATCCGGGGTCAACGTACGCGTTCCGGACGAAAACCTCGTAGCAGTCCTTAACATGCGGGAAACGCCGCCGCTGGATGATCCCGTGGCAGCGACCCGGGATGCGATTCGTCAGCCCGTAGCGGGGCCGCCGCTCGAAGTACTAGCCACTGGACGCCGGAATGCCTGCGTGGTCGTTTCCGACATCACGCGGCCCGTGCCCCACGACATCATTCTGCCGCCCCTGCTGGAAAGCCTGGAACGAAGCGGGCTGGCGCCGAAGGATATCACCCTCCTGGTTGCCACAGGACTGCACGCCCCCATGGACGAAGCCCAGCTTCGCGAGACGCTGACCGGCGCCGTGGTCGACCGCTATCCCGTTGTAAACCACCGGGCGCGAATCGGAGCGCAGCAGGCCCATCTCGGGACCACGAGTACCGGGATCCCGATCCACGTGGACCGCCGTTACGTCGAAAGCGATCTCAAGGTGCTGACCGGGTTGATCGAACCCCACTTCATGGCCGGCTATTCGGGTGGGCGCAAGCTGGTCGCGCCCGGACTGGTGGGCGTGGAGACGATCGAATACCTTCACGGACCGAAGATCCTGGAACATCCCCGCGCCACGACGGGTGTGCTCGACGGCAACCCACTCCACGAGGCATCCCTGGAAATCGCCCGGCGTGCCGGTGTCGATTTCATCCTCAACGTGTCCCTGGACGAGGACCGACGTATTACCGGGGTGTTCGCCGGCGAGCTCGAGCAGGCCCACCTGCACGGGGTCAGCCATGTGGACAGCATGGTGGTTGCCAGTGTCGAGGAACCGGTGGACATCGTCGTGACCTCTTCAGCCGGCTATCCCCTGGATACTACGTTCTACCAGGCAGTGAAGGGTATGGTCGGGGTGCTGGACATTCTCAGGGAGGGCGGATCCATCGTCATCGCGGCCGGATGCGCCGATGGGATCGGAAGCGCGGAATTCGAGGGACTGCTGCGGATGACAACGGATATCGACGCCTTTCTCGAATCGATCCAGCAACCGGGCGTATTCACCATCGACCAGTGGGAAATCGAAGAACTGGTAAAAGCGTTGAAGAAGGGACAGATATACCTCTATACGGACGGCCTGAATGACGACGATGTGCGGGATTGCCTCGTCGAACCGGTCCCATCCGTCGAGGCCGGCATAGCGCGAGCCCTTGAGCGCCATGGCAGTGACGCCACCATCGCCGTCGTTCCGAAAGGGCCCTACGTCATCCCCCGGGTGCAGTGCGCCCAGGACGCCGCCGGGTAGGAATCCCCACATGACCTCCAACCAGTATGTACACCAGTCTCCCCTTATTCATCCTTCCGCCTTCGTGGCGGAGAGCGCCGATCTGATCGGGGCGGTTGACATCGGGATGAATGCAAGCGTCTGGTATCAGGTGGTGATCCGGGCGGACGACGAACCGGTTACCATCGGCGAGGGGACCAACGTGCAGGACGGCAGCGTCATCCACATCGACGCCGGCATGCCCGCCGTGCTGGGGAAGGGCGTGACCGTGGGGCACCGCGCCATCGTCCACGGTGCGGTAGTGGAAGACCACGCGCTGATCTCTATGGGCGCCGTGATCCTCAGCGGTGCGCGCATCGGCGAGCATAGTATCATCGGCGCCGGCGCGCTGGTGCTCGAGCACATGGACGTGCCACCCGGTTCCCTTGTCCTGGGTGTTCCCGGTCGCGTAATCCGTCACGTCACGGACGAGCAGATCGAACGAATTCACCGAACCGCGGAAGGGTACGTTGAACGGAGAAGAGTCTATCTCGAACGACACGACCGCAGTACCGATTGACCTCCAAATTTTCGACGTTCCGGACACCCTGAACGGAGTCAAAATTCGCTTGACTTTCACGTGCCTGACCGGTAGTTTGCGGTGCTCTGGTATGCTGGTTCTGAGCGCCTGTAGCTCAATTGGATAGAGCACCTGACTACGGATCAGGAGGTTGTGGGTTCGACTCCCTCCGGGCGTATATTTCGTGAGACGTAATGCCATGACGAGTAACGACGGCGAACAAGAAAAATGGCTGCGTCTGGCACTCGAAGAAGCCAGGTCGGCGGCGGCCGAAGGTGACGTGCCCGTCGGGGCCGTGATCGTTCACGAAGGGATGGTCATTGGCCGGGGCCAGAATCGTGTTGAGCGGTTGCGCGACCCCACCGCACACGCCGAAATGCTGGCGATCCGCGAGGCGTGCACAACCCTGGGATATGAACGACTGACGGGAGCCGCGCTCTACGTTACGCTGGAACCCTGCGCGATGTGCGCCGGAGCGATCGTGCTGGCCCGGATGCGGAGCCTGATTTACGGGGCGGTGGATCCCAAGACCGGAGCCTGTGGTTCCTTGCGTGATATCGTGGGGGACACCCGGTTGAATCACCAGGTGGAAGTAACAGGAGGGATCCTGGCGGACAACTGCTCCGACCTGCTCAAGGACTTCTTCAAGGCGAAACGGGCGGCAGGCGGTACGGATATCGAACCGAGGTTACCGGAGAGGTGCGAGAGTGGTTGAATCGGACGGTCTCGAAAACCGTTGTGCCTTCGGGCACCGTGGGTTCGAATCCCACCCTCTCCGTTTTTCAGCCTGTCGATCGGAATGCAGAGGGAAGGATATCGGACGCGGGCATTGACCACAGATACGGACCTGGGAGAGGTGCGAGAGCGGTCGAATCGGCACGCCTGGAGAGCGTGTGTTCACCATGTGGACCGTGGGTTCGAATCCCACCCTCTCCGTTGAATACCGGGGGAACCCGGACCCGGAACGAAGAGGACGGTTAACCCGCCTCGTTCCACGGAAACTTTGGGGCAGTAGCTCAGTTGGGAGAGCGCCAGAATCGCAATCTGGAGGTCGGCGGTTCGATTCCGCTCTGCTCCACTCGGGATGCCGGTAACGACGAAGCGAGCGTTCCCTGCATCCCGTATTACAGGCTTGGAACGATTACGGTCGTGCTAGATGGGGAGTTAGCGGTGCCCTGTAACCCGCAACCCGCTACAGCGGGGTCGAATTCCCATCCCAAGGATCGCACTTGCGTCGCCGGTATGTGTTACATCCGGTATTGAAAGTCAGGTCCTGCGCAACGTGAAAACGCCCAACCCCGTCAGGACCGGAAGGTAGCAGCGGTAAGCGCCATAATCGTGTGCCGCAGGAGCGCCTGGCCGGAGCCGGCGGTACGGATGCCCCGATACGAGTAGATTCGAGGGTGGGTGCACGACCGCTTTACTATTTTCGCCCCGTTCCGCATGCCTCTCGTCCCGAGTAACCCAGGCTTGGAGGTTTGGGCATTGGCCTACGAAGTCACGGCCCGAAAATGGCGTCCGCAGGAATTCGACGGCGTAATCGGCCAGGAACACGTCACCACTACGCTGAAAAATGCCATACAGGCCGGCCAGATCGCCCATGCCTACCTGTTTGCCGGTCCCCGGGGCGTGGGTAAAACGACAACGGCCCGCATCCTGGCCAAGGCCCTGAACTGCGTCGACGGCCCCACCGTAACGCCTTGCAACGCCTGCACTATCTGCCAGGAAATCTCGGAAGGACGCAGCGTCGACGTGCTGGAAATCGACGGCGCTTCCAACAACCGCGTCGAGCAGGTCCGGACCCATCTGCTCGAGAGCGTCAAGTACACGCCCAGCCAGGGCAAGCACAAGATCTACATCATCGACGAAGTGCACATGCTGACCAAGGAGGCCTTCAACGCGTTGCTTAAAACGCTTGAAGAGCCGCCTCCCCACGTGTACTTCATCTTCGCGACGACGGACCCTCGGAAGGTGATTCCCACCGTGCTTTCCCGGTGTCAGCGATTCGACTTCCGGCGCATATCGGGGCCGACCATCGTAGATCACCTGGCCATGATCAGTGAAAAGAGCGGCTACGACGTCCAGCGCGAGGCCCTCGCCCTCATCGCGCGGCGGGTGGATGGCAGCATGCGGGATGCCGAAAGTCTGCTGGACCAGGTCGTCGCTTTCGGCGGCACCGGGTTGACCGCCGGTGAAGCGGCGGAGGTCCTGGGCATCGTGGACCAGGACGTCTATTTCGAGCTGATGGAAATCGTGGCGGACCAGGACGTCCCACGGGGACTGGACCTGGTCGACCGGATCTTCCGACAGGGTCACGATTTCGAAGAGATCATCCTGGGCATCCTGGAACACCTCCGCAACCTGCTCGTCGTCAAGGCGACGCCCGAAGCGGAAGCGCTGCTCGGCGCCGCCGCCCTGGAACTCGACCACTACCGGGAACAGGTCGGTCGATTTGAAACGGAAGACCTGCTCAGGCTTTCCCAGTTGGCCACGCAGATGGAACAGTCCGTCAAGCAAAGCGCTCTTCCCCGGGTGCAACTCGAGACCGGCGTCGTCCGCATGATACGCATGGCCAGCTCGGTGCAACTGACAGAGGTCATGAACCGGTTATCCGAAATGGCCCGTCGCGTGGGTTCGGGAGAGGGGGACGACGATGCTTCGGACTCTCATTCTCCCGGTCACGAGGCCAAACCGGATCCGAACCTCGACGGGGACGCGAACCTTTCTGGCAAGGGACAGGATACATCCGGTACCGTAGAGCGGCCGGAAGCGCTGGGCCCGTCCGTATCGGGATCCTCGACCGGTGAGGCTCCTGAGTTGCCGTCGGTAGATCCAACGTCTGCGACGGTCAGCACGAACCAGGATGCGACGACCCCTACGAACCAGGATGCGGCGACTGGCGAGGCGCCAGATTCACCGACAGGCGCGGTATCGAATCCGCCGCCCGTTTCTGAGCCCGGGGACCGTCCGGAGACCGCAGCGACTACGGAGACCGCAGCGACTACGGCGGCCACCCCGGAACTCGATCTCCGGGACGTCCGCAACCGGTGGCCCGCCATCGTGGAAGAAATCACGAAGCAGCGTAGTGGCCTGGGCAGGCTATTGGCAGAAGCGGAGGTTTCCGGCTGCTCCAGGGACGAAGAGTCCAGGGCGGAGCGGTCCGCAATGATTACCCTCAGGTTCGGAACCAACCGAGTCTTTCACAAAGAGCAGGCCGAGAAGCGGGAGACCGCTTTGCTGATACAGGCGGTATGTTCCAACGCGCTGGGAAGCCCGGTTCGGATCAAGTGCGAGATCGAAGATAACGCCGTTGCCGACGACAGGTCCGGGACTAGGGATGATAACGCCGGAACGGACGACGACAGATCCGGGGCGGACCACGAAAATGCCAGCGTAGATGATGCAGGTGTCGGGGCAGACGAGTATCCGGGCATTGCAGAAAGCACAGTCAAGGAAGGACAGGAACCCCCTGCGGCCGGCAAAACAGCCAGCCAGGAGACCGGTGCTCGTTCCGATGCCGCGAAAGATCCGGCCGTCCGGAAGATCGTGGAGGCTTTCGACGGCCAGATCGTGTCGGACTGAGACATGGTCACGGCGGCCGGGGGTAAAACAGGAAAGGATTGAGCTATGGCCAAGGGCATGTCAGGCATGATGAAGAAGGTACAGAAGATGCAGAAGCAGATGATGCAGCTTCAGGAAGAAATCGCGCAGCGGCGGGTGGAAGGTACCGCCGGTGGCGGTATGGTCACCGCGGTGGTAGACGGCAAGCTGAACGTCGTGGAGATCAGGATCAATCCAGCCGTGGTGGACTCCGAAGACGTGGAGATGCTCGAAGATCTCGTGCTGGCCGCCATCAGCCAGGGACAGCAGAAGGCACAGGAAATGATGGACCAGGAGATGGGGCAGCTCACCGGCGGACTTCAGATTCCCGGCCTGTAGTCGCCGTGTTACAAGGCGTTTCGCTGATCCTGATCCCAATTCAACTAAGGAATCCTTTTTCATGGTGCGCAAGTACAGTTCCGAGGCCCTGGCCATCCTGGTGGATGAATTGAGCCGCCTGCCCAACATCGGCAGGGTGACGGCGCAGCGACTGGCTTTTCATATCTTGAAGGGACCGGCCGAACGCGCCTTTTCGCTGTCTGACGCCATTCGGGCGGTCAAGGAGAAGGTCCGGTACTGCGACGTGTGCTGGAACATCACCGAGTCCGAAACCTGCGAAATCTGCCATGACACCCGACGTAAACCTGAAACGATCTGCGTCGTAGAAGAACCCAGGGACGTGATCACACTCGAAAGCACTGGAGAGTACCGGGGCATGTATCACGTGCTCCACGGTGCGCTTTCTCCGCTCGACAACATCACTCCGGATGACATCCGCGCCCGGGAACTCATGCTGCGGATGAACGATTCGGTGGAAGAGGTCATCATCGCGACCAATCCCAATATCGAGGGAGAAGCCACCGCACTCTACCTGAGCAGGTTGATCAAACCGCTGGGCGTCCGGGTTACTCGTCTTGCCCGGGGACTTCCCATGGGCGGCGACCTGGAATACGCCGACGAAGTCACGCTGGCACGCGCCCTCGAGGGCCGCACGGAGTTGTAGCACGGAACGTCAAGACGATCGCAGACACAACTTCCTTATCCATATACCGCCATGAATCTACCAAACAAACTGACCATTTTCCGCATTATCCTGAGTCCCATATTCATGGTCTTCTTCTTGGTAGATACATTGTATACACGATATATCGCCCTGGTGATCTTCATAATCGCCTCGCTGACCGATCTGTACGACGGCTACCTGGCCCGCAAGACCGGTGTGATCACCAGTTTCGGCAAGTTCATGGACCCCCTGGCGGACAAGATTCTCACGTCCACCGCCCTGATCTGTTTCGCGTCCCTCGGCTACATCTACACCTGGATGGTACTGGTCATCATCGGAAGAGACTTCATCGTGACCGGCCTCCGCTGCATCGCGGCGTACCGCGGCCTCCTCATCCTGCCGACCCAGGTGGCCAAGTGGAAGACGGCTTCGCAGATGGTGGTCATCGTGATCATCCTGCTCTACATCAACATCCAGACGACGATGCTCGCATACGGCCAGTGGACCGGGGAGTTCGACGACATCGCCTGGTGGGTGCTCAATGGCATGGTCTTCGTCTCCATGACACTCACGGTCAGTTCCGGCCTAGACTATGTCGTCAAGAACCGGTCGATTATTATCAGTCTGCTGAGGTAGGTATGCGCGCCCTGATCACCCTGCTGTCGACCGGATGTTACGCCGGCTACACACCCCGCGCGCCCGGCACGGCCGGCAGCGTGCTGGGACTCGGACTGGTTTGGGCGTTGTCTGGTCCGCTCGGCCTGTCCCTTCCGCTTTATCTGCTGGTAACCGCGGCCCTTTTCGTCATGGGTGTCTGGGTATCGGGCCTGGCGGAACCCCAGTTTGGACACGACGGACCCGAGATCGTGATCGACGAGATCGTTGGAATCCTGATCGTATTCGCCGGCATACCGCTCGATCTATTCACGGCAGTTGCCGGGTTCGTCATTTTTCGCGCGCTCGACATATGGAAACCCTTCCCCTGCGACCGGATGCAGCGTCTCCCCGGTGGCCTGGGGGTCATGATGGACGACGGCGTTGCCGCGGTCTATGCCTATCTCCTGTTAGTATTGATTGGATGGCTCCTACAATGAAATCCGCCGCGATCGTCACGATCGGCGACGAACTGCTCTACGGTTCCGTGGTAGACACCAACGCCGCATATATCGGGCAGCGACTGACGGAAACCGGCATCGAACCGGTCTGTTCCATGACCGTGGGCGACGAGGGTTCACGTATCGGCCGGGCCCTCGACATCGTGTGCCGGCAGGCGGACGTTGTACTCGTCACGGGCGGACTCGGGCCAACCCACGACGACGTGACCAAGAACGTCATCGCCGAGGCGATCGGACAGGACCTGGTCTTCCATCCCGACATTCTGGACACGGTGGAAGCCATGTTCACCCAAAGGGGCATGGCCATGCCGGAATCGAACCGCATCCAGGCCTATATGCCCAGGAACGCCGAGGTGCTCGACAATCCCGTAGGCACGGCGCCCGGCTTTCTGGTGCAACACCATGGTGCGGCTGTTTTCGTCATGCCGGGGGTACCCCGCGAGATGAAGAAGATGTTGAACGAACAGGTCCTGCCCCGGCTGAAGGAGCACGGCGAAGGCGGGGTCATCCTTCACCGGTGGATCCGGACAACAGGGATCGGCGAATCGAGCCTCTCCCAGATCATCGGCGATGTCATCGAGGAGGCGGAAGACGTCAAAATAGCTTCCCTGCCGCAGGAAACCGGCGTCAACCTGCGTCTCACGGCCCAGGGCCGTAACGAGGAGGAAGCCAGAAGCGCGCATCGAGGTCGTCGAAACCAGGATGGCCGCCCGGGCCGGCGAACATATCTACGGCATGGATGACGATACCCTGGAAGCAGTGGTGGGACGAATGCTCCGGGAAGCTGGTGCGACGGTGGCGATCGCCGAATCCTGCACCGGCGGACTCGTGGCTTCACGAATGACCGACGTGCCGGGCAGTTCCGACTATATGATGGAAGGGATCGTATCCTATAGCAATGCCGCGAAAATGGCGCGCCTGGAGGTGCCGGTCGGGACGATCGACCGTCATGGCGCGGTCAGCGTGGAAACGGCGGCCGCCATGGCACAGGGCGTACGGCAGACCAGCGGCGCCACCTACGGCCTGTCCACGACCGGCATCGCGGGACCTGGCGGCGGGACCCCTGAGAAACCGGTAGGCCTGGTCTACCTGGGACTGGCTACCCCGGAAGGCGTGGAAACAAGGAAACTCATGCTGGGTCCTGACCGGCATACCAACAAGATGCGGGCGGCCCTGGCTGCCCTGAACCTGCTGCGGCTGGCGCTCACCCGCGTCGCCGGGAAGCGCTGAAGGCCCTGGGGGAACTAGAAACCCGCTGGCACCTTTGAAAGGCTATCGATGCGCACGTTCATCGCCGTGGAAGTACCGGTTGACGCAAAAAACCGGATTGCGGAACTGGAAAATCGACTAAAGGGGACAGGGACCGATATCAAGTGGGTCGAACCGGGGAACATCCATATCACTTTGAAATTCCTGGGCGACATCGATGCGGACCAGACCGCGGTGATCCAGAAGGGGTTGCGCGAAGCGCTGGATGCCATAAGCCCCTTTGCCCTGAATCTGGGTCGCGTGGGTGCTTTCCCGGACCTGAACCGGCCCCGCGTTTTCTGGGTTTCCGTCGAAGAGGGCAAGGACGAACTCATTGCCATGCAGCAGCACATCGAAACAGAATTGCACGCCCGCGGCTTTGTTCGCGAGGAAAGGCCCTTTTCGCCGCACCTGACCATTGGCAGGGTAAGGTCGCCGCGGGGCATGGGAAAGCTTACGGAAATGGTCCGGAGCTCGGCATTCGAAACCGAATCGTTTCCGGTGACACGCGTAGCGGTGGTGAAGAGCGACCTGAAACCGGATGGACCGGTCTACACGATCATCGATCACGTCGAACTGGATTGAAGATGCCGACCATTACGGACATCAGCACGCTGGGGAGCGGCCGGCGCAGGGAACGGAAGGTCACGATCGACGGAGGCCGCACCTTGACGATCACGGAAGAAACTTTCCTCTGCTTCAATCTTTTTGACGGCCAGACCGTGGACCCGGAAAGGCTGCGGGAAATGGAAGTCGCCGACGGCGTCGTCCGGGCCATGGTGGAAGCCCACCGGCTCATCGATCATCGTATGCGGACCCGGCGCGAACTGGTGGTGAAGCTTAAGTCCCGGGACCGGTCTGAAGATGTAATCGAGGAAGTGATTGGCCGGCTCGAAAAGTCGGGACTGATAGACGACGGGCGTTTCGCCCGACTGTGGATAGACGAACGCCTGCGAACCCGGCCGGTCGGCCTGGCCCTGCTGCGGCGCGAATTGAGGCAGAAGGGGATCGACGCCGAGACCATCGATACCGCCCTCGAGGAACGGGAAGACGGCGAAGGGGAATCCGAAAGGGCCTACGAGGCGCTGCGCCGACAGTCCCATCGATATGCCCGGCTCGACCGCGAGGTGGCCCAACGCCGCATGGTTGGCTTCCTGGGACGGCGGGGGTTTGGACAGTCTGTCATCTACAATGTAGTCCATCGCATGCTGGATGAGATTAAGGAGTCCGAAAATTGACCGGAGCCGAACTGCGCAGATCATTCACCGGCTTTTTCGCAGACCGTGACCATACCGTCGTGCCAAGCGCCAGCGTGGTGCCCTGGGACGATCCCACGCTGCTGTTCGCCAACGCGGGGATGAACCAGTTCAAGGATGTTTTTTCTCGGACGGAGCACCCGGGACTACGTGCGCGCGGTGGATTTTCAGAAGTGTATCCGGGCAGGGGGAAAGCACAACGACCTGGAGGACGTGGGCAGATCGCCCATTCACCAGACCTTTTTCGAAATGCTGGGCAACTGGTCCTTCGGCGACTATTACAAAAAAGAAGCCATCGTCTGGGCCTGGGAACTGCTGACCGACGAGTGGGGACTGCCCGCCGACCGGCTCTGGGCGACCGTATTCAGGGAGGACGACGAAGCGGAATTGCTTTGGAAACGGCACACGGACATCGCGGCCGGCCGCGTACTAAGATTCGACGAAAAGGACAACTTCTGGGAGATGGGCGAGACCGGGCCCTGTGGTCCAAACTCGGAAATCTACTACGACCTGGGACCGGAAAGATGCGATCGCAAAGACGAACCGGGCCATGTCTGCGAAGTCAACGGGGATTGCGCACGGTTCATGGAAATCTGGAACCTGGTCTTCATCCAGTACGATCGGATAGCCGGCGGTGATCTGACGCCCCTGCCGTCCCGTCACGTGGACACCGGGATGGGATTCGAACGTGTGCTCAGCATCCTGCAGGACGTGGGTTCGAACTACGAGACCGACTCGTTTCGGCCGCTGATGGACCACATCGGAGCATTGTCGGATCAGCCTTACGCGGAAGGAGATACGGCCGTGGCCTTCCGAGTCGTCGCCGATCACGTTCGCGCGCTTACCTTCGCCATTACCGACGGTGCCCTGCCCTCCAACGAAGGCAGAGGCTACGTCCTGCGCCGCATCCTGCGCCGCGCCGCGCGGTATGGCCGCACGCTCGGACTGGCCGACCCCTTTCTCTACCAACTCGTGCCGACATTGACGGCGCAGATGGGCCCGGCCTACCCTGAACTCCAGCCAGCGCTGGAAAAAGTGCAGACCGTAGTCCAATCCGAGGAAGAATCCTTCGGCCGTACGCTCGACCATGGGCTGGAACTCTTTGAAGGCATGGTGGACCGGGCGGGTGCCGATGGAAGAAACGAGATCCGGGGCGAAGAGGCTTTCAAACTGTACGACACCTTCGGGTTCCCCCTGGACCTGACGCAACTGATGGCCGGGGAAAGAGACCTCACCGTGGACCTGGCGGGATTCGAAGCCGAGATGGAGCAGCAGCGGTCGCGGTCCAGGGTCGGCGGGAAGACGGTGAAACTAGCTGCAAAGATCACCAGTGGAATACCAGCTATAAAGGCCAATCTTGAGGTTAGCAACCCTACCGAATTTATCGGATATGAGAAACTTACAATCGATCAGGCCAGGGTTTTAAAAAGCGAAAACGGATCCGTCGTCCTCGCCGAAACGCCCTTCTACGGCGAAGCGGGTGGACAGGTGGGCGACACCGGCTGGCTGGAAACGGAGTCGGGCGACCGGATCGCCGTGCTGGACACCACGCGGGACGGCGCTACCATCATACACCACTGCGATCCAGACGGCGCTTCCAGCCTGGCACCTTCCATGACCGTCGCCGCACACGTCGACGAAGCGCGCAGGCAGTCCATCATGCGGAACCATACGGCGACCCACCTCCTGCACGCCGTGCTGCGGGAGACCCTGGGCGTCCACGTGGAACAGCGGGGTTCCGAGGTCGCGCCCGACCGCCTTCGTTTCGACTTCGCCCACTTCAAACCGGTCGATCCCGAGGAACTGAACGCCATCGAACGCAAGGTCAACGAGCTCGTCTGGCGGAATATCGGAGTCGAATGGTTCGAAACCGACCTGGAAGACGCCAGGAACCAGGGTGCCATGGCGCTTTTTACGGAAAAGTACGACGACCGGGTGCGCGTGGTGCGCATAGGCGACGAGAGCCTGGAGCTGTGCGGCGGTACGCACCTCGACGCCACGGGTGAAATCGGATTGTTCCGACTGGCCCGCGAATCGGGCATCGCCGCCGGTGAGCGGCGTATCGAGGCCTTGACCGGTGCCTGCGCCTACGAGGCCGTCAAGCAAGACGAAGGGCTAATCGCGGAGGCCGCGGAGGCCCTCAAGTGCGAGCCGGACGGCCTGGCCAGAAAGGCCGGCGATCTGAACGCGCGGGTCCGCGAACTGGAACGTCACGTCCGGGAACTGGGCCGGGCCTCGGCGCGAAACTGGATCGATGACCTGGTCAACGGGGCCGTGGACGTCGACGGCGTCTCCGTGGCCGCGGGGCGCGTGGAATGTCCGGACATCGACACCCTGCGCGCGATGGGAGACACGGTGCGCGAGCGCCTTACCGGGGCCGCGGTGGGCGTATTGTTCGCAAGCTTCGACGAACGGCCCGTCTGCATCGTCCTGGTCACCGACGGCGCGATCTCCGGGCACGGTCTCCACGCGGGAAAACTGGCGCGGGACGTGGCCGCCTTTATCGGCGGCGGCGGGGGTGGAAAGGCCCACATGGCGCAGGCCGGGGGAAAGGACGCGTCCCGGATCGATGAAGCCGTGGAACAGACGCCCGGAGTCGTGGAAAAACACCTGCGGGACGCCTCGCAATAATTGGCATGAATCTATGCGCATTCTCATCACGGGAGCTCGTGGGCAACTGGGTACGGACCTGCAGCGATCCCTTCCTGAACATGAATTGATTCCCTGTACCCGCGACGAACTCGACGTCACCGAAAAACACAACGTATACGGCCTGTTAAAGGATCACCGCCCCGACGCGGTGATCAATACCGCCGCCTACCATAAGGTCGACGAATGCGAATCCCATCCCGATATAACCTTCGCCGTGAATGCCATCGGTCCGTGGCACCTGGCCCTGGCCTGCCGCATGCACGACGTGAAACTGGTGCATATCAGTACGAATTTCGTCTTCGACGGCACGGCTGACCGTCCATACCGGGAGGATGACCTGCCCCGGCCTCTTAATGTATACGGTACGGCCAAGCTGTCCGGCGAACACCTGGTGCGATCGACCTGGGATCGTCATTTTATCGTCCGGACCACCGGACTGTTCGGTCGTTCAGGTGGGGGTGGAAAGGGCTACAATTTCGTCGAGACCATGATTCGGGTCGGCAAGGAAAAACGGGAGGTGATCGTGGTAAGCGACCAGGTGATGTCACCCACGGCCACGGCGGATCTGGCCCGAGCGCTCGCGGAACTCGTAACAACCGATGCGTATGGCACGTATCATATCACCAGCGGCGGCGCGTGTTCCTACTTCGATTTTACCCGGACCATCTACCGTAAAACGGGGATAGATGCGGTGGTGAAACCGACGACCACCGAAGCCTACGGCGCTCCGGCCGCCCGGCCGCTTTACACCGTTTTGGACAACGCCCGGATCCGGTCCCTGGGCATCGCTGAGATGCCGTCGTGGGAGGACGCCCTGGACGGCTACCTGGCACAGCGGCCTCGCGGCGACGGAACGAACGGCACCGAACCATGATCATCACCCAGACTCCCCTCCGAATCAGTTTCGCCGGCGGCCTTACGGATTTCGCCGATTTCTACGAACGGGAAGACGGCCTGGTCGTTAGTTCGGCCATCGACAAGTATATTTTCGTCATCATCAACGAGCGATTCGACGACAGGATTTACATCAATTACTCGAAAAGAGAGGCCGTCGATCATACCGACGAGATCGAGCACGATCTCATTCGGGAGGCGCTGCGGCTGACCGGGGTGACCAGGGGCGTGGAAATCACGACGCTCACGGACATCCCGACGGAAGGATCGGGCCTGGGGTCCTCGAGCAGCATCACCGTGGGTCTGTTGAACGCCCTGTACACCTATTGCGGAGATCCGCAGCCCACGGAGAAGCTGGCGAGGGACGCCTGCGAGATCGAAATCAACCGCTGCGGAAAGCCCATCGGGAAACAGGACCAGTACATCGCGGCCTACGGCGGTCTCCGTGGCATTACGTTCCGAACCGAAGGCGTGGAGGTGGAGCGCCTCGCCGTGTCAAACGGCCATTCACGGAGGTTGAGTGACAGCCTGATGCTGTTCTACACCAACAAAACGCGCAAGGCGGAAACCGTCCTCCGCGAGCAGAAAGCGCAGATGACCACCAAGTTCGAACTGCTCAAGGAGATCAAGTCCGTGGCGCGCGACACGCGGGAAGCCCTGACCGACGGGCAAATCGATGGGATGGGCGAACTGCTGAACCGGGGTTGGACGTTGAAGTACAGGATGTCCGGACTGGTCAGCAACACCGAAATCGACTCCATGTACCAGCGGGCGAGGGACGCGGGTGCCACGGGCGGCAAGGTATGCGGCGCGGGCGGCGGCGGCTTCCTGCTGCTGTTTTGTCCCCGTACGTCCCAATCACGGATACGCGAGGCGTTATCCGACTACCGGGAACTGCCATTCAACCTGGAACGGGACGGCTCCAAGGTGATCTTCAACATGCGGAGGTAGGCAACCAAATGATCCGAGAATACCTCGACTGGACGCGGGAGGCCTGCGATCGGATCGACCCCCGCGAAGTGCAGGACCTGATCGACCTCTTGATGGACGCGCGGAAGACGGGGAAGGGATTCTTCATCATCGGAAACGGCGGAAGCGCGGCTACGGCTTCGCATTTTAGCGTAGACCTGGGCAAGGGCACGCTGCGCGATACGGAAGACCAACTCCGTTTCCGTGTCAACAGCCTGACGGACAACCTGCCCTATGTCACGGCCTGGGCCAACGATTTCGACTACGACCAGGTATTCGAGCAGCAGTTGCGCAATCTCGGCGCGGCCGGTGACGTGGTAATCGGCATCAGCGCGTCGGGGAACAGCCCCAACGTGGTTCGCGCCATGGAATATGCCCGTTCGGCCGGGATGGTTACCGCCGCGATGACGGGATTCTCCGGCGGAAAGTTGAAGGACATGGCCGATCATTCGATCCACGTCCCGGTGGACGACTACGGCATGGCGGAAAACATGCACATGATCATCGTCCACATTATCATCACCCAGACCACGGCGCGCGTAGCGATCGGCGAATGATCCTTCGTTCCTTTGCCAAGATCAATCTCAGCATCCACCTGCTCGGGAAGCGGCCCGATGGCTACCACGAGATCGTCACGCTCATGGAGACCGTGGACCTGGCCGATGAGGTGGAGGTAACCGCGCAGGAAAAGGGAACGACCGTCACCTGCTCCGACCCCTCCGTGCCAACGGACGGGAGTAACCTGGTGAGCAGGGCGGCCGATCTCGTGCGCGACCGGTACGGACTCGGCGGCCGGGGCGTGCGTATCCATATCGAGAAGCGCATCCCGGTGGCGGCGGGACTCGCCGGCGGGAGCGGCAACGCGGCCATGACGCTGCACGGACTCAACGCGCTCTGGTCGCTGGGATTGCGCCAGGAGGAACTGATGGACCTCGCCGCAGAGCTGGGATCCGATGTACCCTTTTGCCTCTACGGCGGCGTGGCGGTGGCATCCGGGCGAGGGGAGAAGGTCGCGTGGCTGGATGCGGCCGGAACGCGCCACTACGTGCTGGTCTGTCCACCCCTCGAGGTTGCCAGCGGATGGGCCTACAGCCGATCGAAATTGGAATTGACAAAAGACAGGTCCTGTATTAACTTAGTTTCTTCTGTCATGCAAGCTGGGGATGTCGACAAACTGGCATCCTGCCTGCATAACGACCTGGAACCGGCAGTCCGTGCTGCCTTCCCCGAAATCAGCACGTCACGGGGGTTGCTTGCGGATACCGGCCTGGAAGGCATACTGATGTCCGGGAGTGGTCCCGCGGTCTTCGGACTGGCGACCGACCGGGCAGCGGCAGATCGGATAGTACACGAACTGCGGGGACGGGTGGATCCGTCCTGGCGGGTCTTCGCGGTCACCTCGGTATCACGACGGGACGCTGTGATTTAAACGAGTTGCAGGAGGGAGGACGGCGTATGGCGGTCGGTTTGAAGATTCTGAGTGGAAATTCAAACGCACCGCTTGCGCAAGACATCTGCGAATATCTCGGCATCTCCCTGGGCAAGGCCGCCGTGTCGCGATTCAGCGACAAAGAGATCCGGATACACATCAACGAGGATATCCGCGGTACCGACGTGTTCGTGGTCCAGTCGACCAATCCTCCGGCGGAGAACCTCCTCGAGTTGCTGTTGCTGCTGGACGCGGCAAAACGGGCTTCGGCACGCAGGGCCACCGCGGTGATCCCCTATTACGGCTATGCCCGGCAGGACCGCAAGGCAGGACCCCGGGTCCCCATTTCGGCGAAGGTCGTCGCGAATCTGATCGCCGCGGCCGGAGCGGACCGGGTACTGACGATGGACCTGCACGCGCCACAGATCCAGGGATTCTTCGATATCCCCCTGGACCACCTGTACTCCGCGCCCGTTTTTACGCGCCGGCTCAGGGAACTGGGGACGGCGGAAAATCTCGTGATCGCTTCTCCGGACGCGGGTGGCATGGCCATGGCCCGGTCCTATGGCAGGCGGTTGGACTGCCCCCTGGCCCTCGTGGACAAGCGACGGCCGAGACCTAACGTCTCCGAGGTCGTCAACGTGATCGGCGAAGTGGAAGGAAAGAACGTGATCATCCGCGACGACATGATAGACACCGGGGGAAGCCTGGCCGGAGCGGCCGCGGCTTTGAAAAAGAACGGCGCCGAAACGATTTACGCGGCGTGTACCCATGCGTTGCTTTCCGGGAACGCCGTACAGAAGGTGGAGGATTCCGTACTGGACTGCCTGATCGTGTCGGACACGATTCGCCTGAGCCAGGACAAGCGGAGCGACAAGCTGGAACAGCTGTCCGTGGCGTCCCTGTTCGGCGAAGCGATCAAGCGCATTCACGAAGAAAAATCCGTCAGTTCGCTCTTTGAATCGTCGGATCAGACCTGAGGCAGATCATCAATCCGGTGCCGCATGGAAAAGGAAACGACCAGCGCCGGATCGTAGCTGAACATCAGGAATCGTACAGGAGAAGGAAATGAACCAGGTATCGTTAAAAGCCCGTCAACGGACGGACACCGGAAAGCAGGTCGCCAAGGCGCTCCGGCGGGACGGCGGTCTGCCCGCCGTGGTCTACGGCAGCGGGGAATCCACGACACCATTGACCCTCGACTACCGCGAATTTGAGGGACTCCTGAGGAATACCAGGGGTGAAAGCGTCGTCATCAACCTGGAAATCGAGGGCATGGAGGCCAAGAAGACCCTGTTGCGGGATATACAGAAGGATTACCTGAGAAACCTGCTGCTGCATGCCGATTTCCAACAGATCAGGATGACCGACCGGATCACCACCGAGGTTTCGCTCGTATTGATGGGCGAACCCATCGGCGTGACAAGAGACGGGGGAGTGCAGGATCAGTCCCTGCGGGTGATAGAAATCCAGTGCGTCGCTTCCGAGATTCCCGAACACCTGGAAGTGGACATCAGCAATTTGGACCTGGGTGAAACGATCCATGTCAGCGATCTTTCCTTCGAAAACGTCGAAATCGTGACCGATGGAGAGGTTGCCGTGGTGTCTGTACTGATGCCGATGGCCGAGGAACCGGAGGAAGAAGAAGTCGACCTGGATCAGGAAGAACCGGAAATCATCGGCCGGAGCCAGGAAGACGGCGAAGAAGACGGCGAAGACCAGGAAGAGGACTAGGGCGGCCCGGGTATGTGTCAGCATGCCGATTCCGATCCCATGCAGCCTGAAGATCCGTCCATGCACGCCTTCATCGGTCTCGGCAATCCGGGCGTTCGGTACGTGGGCACACGCCATAACGCCGGTTTCGACGTGATCGACACCTGGCTGCGGCGTCTCGACCTCAAGCTTGCCCCGGTAAATGAACGGTTTCACGGCGTAGTCGCAACGATCGCCGGACTGCCCGTGGCGCTGGTAAAACCGGTGACCTTTATGAACCGCAGCGGTTACGCGGTCAGGGAAGCAATCGGACATTACGAACTCGACGTGGATCGCATCGTGATTGTTTGCGATGACGTCAACCTGCCCTTCGGTACACTGCGTCTGCGGGCGAAAGGCAGTCATGGCGGCCACCGGGGGCTGGAATCCGTTATAGACGCGCTGGGGACGATCGAATTCGCCCGCCAGCGCATCGGGGTGGACGTTCCCCGGGACGTCGATACGCTGATCGATTACGTGCTGGAGGAATTCGACAAAGAAGAAGCATCAGATTTGCCCTTCGTCCTTGACCGGGCCTGCAACCAGTTGGAATCGTTCGTAAGCGACGGTTGCGACGAGGCTGCGAGCAGGTACAACGGTCCGTCAATCACGGAGTAAAGGCAATTCGGGTGGACAATCCGCATACAACCAAGGAGAATGCACGTGCGGTCCTATGAAACTGTAGTGATTATCGATTCAAAGATGGAAGAAGAACCCCTCGAGAAGGAAATCTCCTCCATTGAAGGGCTCATTGCATCGAACCAGGGTGAGGTAGTCAACACGGAACGCTGGGGAAGCCGGAAACTCAGCTACGAGATCAACGAGTCCCACCAGGGGAATTTTACCCTGATCCGTTTCGATGGCGAACCGGACCTGGTGGACGTGCTGGACCGGTCTTTCAAGTTGAACGATCGCGTTCTGCGCCACATGACGAAACGGGTCAAGAAGCATCCGGCCCATGTATACGAAAAGGCAGAACAATCCGATAAAGAAACAGGAGCGGAAGCATGAACCAAAACAAGATGACCAGGACGAGAAAGCAGAAACGCATTCCGGGCCGAATCAAGAACATCGATTACAAGGACCCGAAGCAACTCCGGCGTTTCGTCACCGAACGGGGAAAGATCGTACCCAGCCGCATCTCGGGCGCAAGTGCACTGTGCCAGCGGCGCCTGGCAAAGGCCGTCAAGCGGGCGCGGCATATCGGCCTGCTGCCCTTCATCGAAGAAACCTACAAGTAGCCGAGGAGTCGGACGTGAAGCTCATATTGACCGAATCTGTGAAAGACCTGGGAAACATCGGTGAAGTCGTCGACGTTTCGAACGGTTATGGCAGAAACTACCTGATGCTGTCGAAGAAGGCCGTTCCGGCGACGCCAGCGAACCTGAAAATGCTTCAGGGCAAATTGAAGCGTCAACTGGCCCAGGAAGCCAAGACGCAGGATCAGGCTTCGGACCTCGCCCGGATCCTCGAAGAAGTCTCCCTTACCGCCGTCGTTCAGGTCGGGGAAGACGACCGCATGTTCGGTTCCGTAACCCAGCAGCATATCGCCGACCTGATGAAGGAAAAAGGCTACGATATCGACCGGCGCAAGATCCATATGGACGAGCCCATCAAGGCGCTCGGCATATACACAATTCCCATCGCCCTGCATGCCCGGGTCGAGGCCAACGTGAAACTCTGGGTGGTCAAGGAATAGGGACGGATCGCACCTGGAATTAGTATTGACGCGAAGCACCGAAATTCTTATATTGGTCGCTCGTGGAGGTGGAGGAGGAATGGCGAGAAAACCGCGGTCAGAAACCGGTTCAGTCCGGTCGCCAGGACGGCGGCGCGCCATGGGTTCCCAGACATACGTTCCTCCGTTTCGGGGTTCCCACTACCGTCTTCTCGGTGTGGTACTCGGCGCTATCCTTCTGGGTTTCATCGCGCTGGCGTACGAATCGATCACACTGGCGCCGTTGTTGATGGTTTCCGGTTACTGCCTGGGCATTCCCGTGGTTTTGATCTGGAGAGGAAAGGCTGCAAAGACGGGTTCGGCTACCGACCGGGAATCGCGTCAACCGTAGTGTGCGTACACGTACGGGCGATTAGCTCAGTTGGTTCAGAGCGCATGCCTTACAAGCATGAAGTCACTGGTTCGAATCCAGTATCGCCCATGTAAAAAATCGGGGGCGTAGTTCAATCTGGTTAGAGCACTGCCCTGTCACGGCAGAAGTTGCGGGTTCGAGTCCCGTCGTCCCCGTTTTATTGAATCGATAGCCCGTCGAACGAGCATGGCTCCGGCGGGCTATCTTGATTATGCCGGAGTGGTGGAATTGGTAGACGCGAGGGACTCAAAATCCCTTGACCGCAAGGTCGTGTCGGTTCGAGTCCGACCTCCGGCATTCCAACCTCCTGTTTCATAACATCCCACAAAATACCACAATGCACCGCAAATCCCCCGCACCACGGGCGTTTTGTGCGTTTCATATTGACCTTGCGTGTTTCAGCGTGTTCCGGTATATTCCGTAATATAGTTATAACAGACGTTTCAACATGGGTTCGAGTCCGCCCGATTTCAGTTTGTACAATAGTGGGATTTGTACACCATGAGAAAACTGAACGCCACCCAATGCAATTCAGTAACCAAGCCAGGGTTCTACCGATGCGCTGACACGCTTTACCTGTACGTGAAACCGTCCGGCAGGAAGAGCTGGGTGCAAAGGATAACCATTGACGGCACGCGGCGAAACCTGGGCCTGGGGCCGTATCCCGTCGTCTCATTGGCCAAGGCCAGGAAACGGGCGTTTGATAACCAGCAGAAGGTAGAGGACAAGACCAACCCCCTGGTGGAGAAACGGCGGGCACAAATACCCACCTTCGAAGAGGCGGCCGACAAGACCTACAATGCACTGAAACCCACGTGGAAAAGCCACCAGACCGAGGCGTCATGGTTAAGGTCCCTTCAATTACACGCCATGCCGAAAATAGGCGGTACTACAGTCGACCGGATAACCGAAAATGACGTGATCGAAATTCTGACACCTATCTGGACCTCCAAGCCGGAAGCGGCCCGCCGTGTCAAACGGAGAATCCGTGCGGTACTGGACTGGTGCAAGGAACGCGGTTACATCCAGCAGAACGTCGCTGACAATCGATTCAAAACCAACCTGCCGCCCATGCCGAAGCAGATGGAAAACTACAAGGCTCTCGATTACAGGGAAATGCCGGACGCCATCAAGCGCATCGAAACGGGTGTTTCTACTTTGCCCGCCCGCCTGTGCATCCTGTTTCTCATCTACACCGCCGTAAGACCCGGTGAGGCAATGAAGGCCACCTGGTCGGAGATAGATTTCGAGACGGCAACCTGGATCATACCGAAAGAGAGAATGAAGTCCACGCGAGACCACCGCGTGCCGCTGTCTGGGTCGGCCCTGGCCATACTTGAACAGGCGAAGTCACTTCGTGACGATAGCGGCCTGCTCTTTCCCTCTCCACAGAATCCAGGAAACCCGCTTAGCAGCGAGTTTTGGCAGAAGCACTTTAGGAAGATAGGGCTTTCAGGACGCACTGTACTTCACGGTTTCCGGGCGAGTTTCAAATCTTGGGCGTCCGAATGCACGGATGTACCCCGCGAAGTGATTGAAATGTCCTTATCGCACCAAGTGGGTGACGCGGTCGAACAGGCTTACCAGCGGTCGGATTTGTTGCAAAAGAGGAAACAGCTCATGCAGCTGTGGTCGGATTACCTGGGGAATGCTTGAAATCAGAAAACCCTGTTGGAATTGGCCCGTGTTGTGTAATTTGTGAAATTTGCTTTCATCATAAAATCACCACCACCAAGGAGGGAAACCATGAACAAGGTGAAGAAGATAACAGTGCCGCACGTGATAGTAAGGGATACTGACGATAAAAGGCTGAAGCGGTATCTTGAAAGTAGCGGGATGACAATAGATGAGGTGCTTAATGCTGCCCTCATTGAATACTTGGACAAGCACCAGCAGTAACCCCCCGTAACTTCACCATCACGACAAACCCGCAATACCCTTCGCTTCCTCGACCGGCACGCCGGCCTTCGCCAGCATTGCCACAATACGGGCCTGGTCCTCGACGGCCGGCACCTTGCTGGTCGTCACGTCCAGGTCCACGTTCACCTCCAGGGCGTGGGCCATCTGCTCGGACACGACTGCGGCAAAAGGCCGTAACCACGAATCCGTCCACTCGGAAAACGCCGCCCTCCTACCCTGGCCGCTCGATCCGGACCGCATGGCGGCCGTTATCCCGCACGCCTCCCACGCCTGGGCAACCAGGTCAGCGCGCAGCGCCACGGCAGACGGCGACGGGTCGAAATCAACGTCCGTGTGGTTCACCTGCTGGGTGCCTCGTTTCGACAACCGCCGCTCCACAGACAGGCCTCCCTGGGGCGTAATCCTCTTCCTGGAGACCCTTCAATGCGTTTGTGCGTCCATCAGGTACGGCCGGGTCCATGTAGTGGGACTGTGGCGTCCCCATGTCGGTCAGAGACGTATCGCCCGGAATGATCCGGAGGGCCTTCATTCGGGCAAAGCCCACCAGGTTGCGCTCGATAAGCGGGGCAAGGCCCAGGCCGTCGAATACCGACACGCCCAGCCACGGCGTCCCAGGATCCGGAGTAAGGCGCAGGTGCAGGACGTCCTCGGCCGTCACCTTCCGGGCCGTGGTCCCACCGTCCGGCGTCGGTTCGTCCACCTGGTAACGCCACTTGGCAGGGTCCGGTTTCTTGCCGTACACGTCCCAGGCTTCCACGTGACGGAGGTATGGCGCCTCGGTCGGCGTCAATCTCCACACACTGTTACCGGTCAGCAGCAGGACCCGGGACCATTTGGGCGGTCCACGCCTTGCTCAAGGATCCCTGCCAGTGCTCGGCCAGGGTGCCGCCCAGGTTCCAGGACGCGACCGAAAGGACACGTCCCACGTAGGACGCCGCCGCGTGCGCCGCGTGTGCGGCCACCAGCAGGTCGCCGCGCCGATTCAATAACTCTTGTTCGATGTACAGGTTGCCCGGCACGCTGGCCCGGTCCTCGCCCATCAAGGCGTCATATGCGGCACGTATACGTCCCATCGTTCCCTCCCTCGCAGTGCTGCAGGTGTCCACGCCTCGGAGCGGTCTGTGGCCCCGAGGATAAGCAAACGGACCGTGGCCTTGTTCCACTTGAACAGGTCTCCGTCCTGGACGCCCTGAGACTCGCTTTGAGACAGATACGGCCGCCCGTAGACGGGCGCGCCCTTCATGGCGTCGACCAGCCCCGCGGCCGCGTCCGAATCGGGTAAAGAGACCTGCCAGGCTAGACCCCCGTCCGGCCTGGTTCGGAAAGTAAGGGTTCCCGCTGACATGGCTGCCACCGGCCTTTCCGTGGTCCCTATGACGGCCAGCACATCCCGGACCTGCCCGGACTGCACCATATTGGCGGTCGCGCTCGGCGACTTGTCCAAGACCGGCGCAAGCGATGTAAAGGCCGCCCTGTCAAATTCGGCGTAATGGCATTTTTCGTCTCCGGAGCACTCGCACCCCAGGCGTATGCCCGTAGGCACGAATCCCGACAGACGCCCCAGGGACGCCCGATTCTCAATCCCGGCCCCCAGGGTGTCGAAGCGCTTTTGAACGGACGCCAGGCTGTCCTTGAACGCTGGGCGGTCCACCAGGCCCAGGCCACGCAGCCGGGCCTCCGATATGGTCCGGATCCGGGCGTGGTCGTCCAGGTGTTCCTTGACGGCCTCGAACTCGATGGACCACCCACGGAGCAACCGTGCCTCGGCCATTGCCAGGGCGTCGCGTCCGTCTTGGGTGTCCAGGGGTTTGAGCTCGGCCCGGAGCTCGCGGTCCGTATGGGTCAAGATCAGGTTACTGCCGGACCGCCCGATTAGCCGCTTGCGATCGTGCTGGATGTTTGCCAGCACGCCGTCCGGATCCCATCGCAAGGCCCCCGGCCTGAACCGCTCGTGGAAGCCGCCCAGGTCGGCAAGGGAACCATACCGGAGGGCAACGCCGGAGATCATCGCCCCGGCGTCGTCCCGGCGGACCTCAAGGCCAGTTATGAATCGTTGCTCAATCATGCGGTCGCGATTCGGAAGTGCTTGAAATTGGCGGTGCGCATAACCTCGAAATCGTGCTCACCGATGGCGGTGATTGCGATATGGCCCGTTCCAGCTCCCGTCACTTCGTCACGGATTAGTCTGACGGAATCCCAAACGGAATGAACCGCTGCCCCGCTCAATCCCATCGCCATGGACACGAACAGGCTATACTCGTTCGTGGCCGGCGACTTCACGTGCGGGCTGCCCAGGCACTGGATACCCACGCCGGACAGGTATTCGGACAGGAAAATGGAGTCCGTGGTGCCGATTGTCAGCGCGGCACTCATGCTCCACACAACGGCCTTCGCGTGGGTCAGCACTTTGATATCGCCTGGTTTCGTCGCGTACCGGCCATCAATGACGCCCAGGAGGGCCCCCTGCACGGCCGCGGCGGTCGATGCGTTCGATATCGCAGCATCGGTCGTCCCGTCAAGCTTGGTCCGGGTCAGGTCGGCGTTCAGGCCGGAGATACCCGTTCCGCCGGCGATAATTTCCTTGTCCATCGACTCGGCCATCGTGGCCCGGAGGTCGGCCCGTAGGGCGTTTTCGTACTCGCCCGGCCCCAGGCGGTGCAGGTCCTCGTGGCTGATCTGGTAACGGGCCGAAATCCGTTTGGGCTTGGCCTCGTTTACCGTCAGGGCAAACACCTCCGCGTTTTTGGCCGCCGCCTTCGCGACCGTCAAAGCCGAAGCCCCGCTCGTGATTACCGGGTAAGCTGCAACACCGCTCGGAACCATCCGGCGCCGGACGCCCAGGTGGGCCGATCCCGTCTGCGCGAACACCCTGGACAACCACATGGACGGCCGCTTGATCGTGTCCACGGAAAGCGCCGTAGCCGAGTCCGCCCGGTCTTCGATCCTGTCATCCGTCCACCCGTCCAGCAGCATGGCGAGCGGCACGCGCCCGGTTTCAACCTCCAGGGCGGCGTTTAACTCGGATTCGGCACCGTCCAGGCTGCGCTCGCGTACCACCGCGTCCACGTACCGGCCAAAACTGGACCGCAACATGATCCGCCCGGCTTCGCGTTCCTCGGCGTCCACACGGACGGCCCCCGGTTCCTCTACTTCCTCGGCGTCCTCGGATACGACCGCGGCCTGGTATCGTTTCTCCAGGTCCGGGTATTCCTCGGTCAGCTTGTCACGCTCGGCCCGCTGTTCGTCGTTCGGTTCGTCAATCGCCGCCAACTCGGCCAGTTTTTGCCGCGACTTACTCATCTGCAATTTCACCTTATCGGACAACCGCATCATCAACCCCCTCGTCTATGAAATCCTGCCAGTCCTTTTCCTCGGCCCTGGCCTCGTCTGTTAATTCCTCGTCATCGTTGCACCGGATACGTAGGCCGTGCTCTTTACTGTGGCAATTCAGGCACAGGGCCTCAACGTTTTCCAAGTCTGGAAATCCAGCTGATTCGTCCTGCGTTCGCCGCTGGTCCTCGGTCAGCGGTGTTTTATGGTGGACGTGCAACCGCCCTCTTTTCTCCCGGTCATCTTCGCCCAATCCGCACCGCTCGCACTTCCATCCCGCAAGGGCCAGTTTCGCCCTCCGGTATCGTTTCCATGCGCGCGTCGAATAAGGCCAGTTAGTTGCCATATATATACGTCACCTGTTCGGGTGTTTCCTGGGATTGTCGGACCGCCTCGGCCGTAGCCAACACAACGGCCACCGCTATATCGTCCCGCCGGCGACGGGCGGGCGTGCTGGAACTCTTGGAAAATTTGAGGTTCCCCGCCGGATCACCCACGACCTCGGCCTGGCTGAAAGACAAACGGGTTAAGGTCGATTTACGGATCCGGACGTTGCCGGAAACCGCCGTCTGTTGAAACGCCCGTATATCCTGCCCGGCAGACTGAAAACCCATGCCCCGGACCACCAGGTTGCCCTGTTCCTCGCTGTATCCAATGTCGGCCAGGTGGGCCTCGACTTCTACCTGCCGCCAGCGATCAATCACCACCGCCTCCGGCCAGGCCTTAAAACGTTCCAGGCACAGGGCAAACACGTCCCGGACGGACGTTACACGGCCGGGCGTCAGGATAAGGTCGCCGGACTCCACTGCCGCCACGTATTTCCCGCCAGCCGCGTCCTGTTTGTCACGCTCGGCAATCGCCGGCAGCTCGGGCCAGAAAGCCAGGCCAACCGCGTGGTGTGGAGACCCAAGCGTGCACGCGGCCGCCCCCGCAAGATCCACACCGCTCGAAAGGTCGATCGCGAGCACATACGGAGCGTCAATCATCAGGGCGTCGCCCTCGACGCTCCGCAGCTGCGCCGCAGTCAGAACCCGCCGGACGCCGCCCTGGGTACCAGCGTTCAGCCGGAACTCCCTGTAGGAATCCTCACCAGCTGGGTCCGGACGTTTCCGGAGGGCCTTGCGTTCCTTTTCAATCTCCCACCACAGGAACGGGAACCGATCCCAGGAGGGATTAGCACGCTTGGCGGCCCTCGGCGTCAACCACGCGGCGCCTCGGTACTCGTGCCGCTGGCTGTATCCAGCCTCGCCGTCAAGCAGCTTGGAAAACCTGTGGCCGTCATCGCCCGGGCGGGTGCCGATTGCCAGCAGCTTGGATCCTGGGACCTTGCCCAGGGACGTGCGGCACGCCGCCCACAGGTCCTCGACCTGGGCCGGTTCCCACCTCGCCATTTCGTCACATATAATCAGTCTGGGATTGTAGCCGTGCATGGTCGCGCTTTTCGACCCGTGGACCCGCAGCTCCGTTCCGGAGGGATTGTGCTTGATCCGGCAGGTGTGCACGGAGTCCATGATCGACCATTCCGTGCCCTTCCGGCCCGTCCGCAATCCAAGCATGCCGGTCGCCATTCTCAAGATCGTCCGCCCCTGGGTCAGGCTCGCGGCCAGTGCGATAATCTCCTGCCCTTCCTCGAACAACGGACCACCAGGGTAAAACGCCGCCGCCGCGATCATGGCTGCCGTGCTGGACTTCCCGTTACCCCTGGAAATTCCAATGGCCGCCACAGAAACGTCCTCGGCAAAAGCTCCGGCGATGAAAGACCGTTGCCAGTCCATCAGCCGGATCCGGTCGCCTCGGTCCTGTCCGGACGGCACCACCAGGTTGCCCTCAATCCACTCTTGCAGCTCGGTCGCAATCGGATTAGTCAAAGCCCATACCCCATTCGCTTATTCACCCCAAAACGTTTTGATTCGCGGGTCCCATGGTATCCATGACGTTACAGGTCATTCGACGGTTTTGTCAAGTCGTAAGTCTATTTGTTACAACATGTTACACTATGATACATAGAATAGAGGCGAGCTTTCGGTCGGCCGCAGCCTCCTACTCCCTCGCCTCCGGGTTTCCCTGCATGATGACGACGCGAAAGCCTTGCCACGGCACATCGCCACCTCGCGGACTGCAGGCGTCGCCCGTTCAGACGCCGTGGCACGGTCTTTTAATCGTCCGGGTACATGCTGCCGGCGTTGAACTCGTTGAGATCCTCGGAGGAAAAAGTAGGATCCACTTTTTGCTCATCAGAGGAAAAAGCGCCTATTGCCTTACTGCTGGTATTATGTATAGACGGTTTTTTCGGCGGGAATACCCTATCCCAAGGCGTCTGGCAGCTGGCACACTTCCCGGTCTTGATTAACTTGGAAAGGTCCGATATCTCCTGCCGGGCAAATGCGTTTTCCTCGCGCAGCCTCTCGTTCGACTCCCGGAGCAAGACGACTTCCTTGGCCTGATCGGGATCCGACTTCTCGTTCTCCAGTCTCTTGATCCTCGCCTGGGCCTTCAGAAGCTGGGCCTTTAATTCCTGCAGCTCCTTGCGGTCACCCTCAGTCTCATTAAGGACGGCCGGCGGCGTCCCTTCTTTGGGTGTACGTGGCACTCGATAATGATCGAGCGCGGCACTCACCGACTGAAACTGCGCCACCTCGGCCCACGGGTGCCTGGCCAATTGCATCGCCTTGGTCACCCGGTGCTTGTCGTCGCCCCTACCTTCCAGCCAGCTCTCCCACTTCCCTTTTCGACCGCTGTTTACTGCCCGGAGGTTTGCCTGGTGTTTTCGGTACACCAGGCCCATCGCGTAGGTGGCGATCAGGATTTGCCGGCTTCCGGCCCGCCACAGGCCCCAGGCGTCGGCCTCGATCCGGTCAAGCAGGTCGTCGGGTGCAACCTTGTCCTCGTAGTCGGTCGTCATCGCCTGGGCGGCCTGGATGATCTTCGGCACGTCGCCCTCGGCGATCTCGTGGAGCATGTCGATTGACGCCGGGCGCAGGATTTCCTCGGCCGCCTGGGATTCGTCCTTGGCCTCACTGTCGTTCCAGTCGTGACCGAACTTGCTCGGCATGAATACCGGCAATCCGGTGGCCACGGCTGCCCGCGCTCCGGCTTCGTCGTGGTCGGCATAAACCGCCGTGGCACCCGTCCTTTTCGCCACCGCCGGGATCCGGGAGGCCCCGGCCGTGATGACCACCGCCTGGCCGGTCAGTCTGTGGACCGTCGCCGCGGTCGAAAATCCTTCGGCGACGACCAGCTGGTCCGATACGGATCCGCTCGCGTCCTCGGCCGCGCCTTGGAATCCATACCTCGGCTCGTCGTTCACATCCGTCATTCGCCCATACGTCCTCCGGTCGCCGTTTTGCTCGATGGCCACCACGCACTGGACCGGAGCTTTCGACTCCCATTCGTCGGCACTCCGGAGAGGAAAAACCAAGACCGCCCTCTGGCCTCGAATGACCAGGCGGGATCCGGCGAAGGATGGACCGATCCGCTTTTTTTTCATGTAGGAGATCGGCCCCGAACTCGCGGGCGACTCCCAGAACTTCACGGCCAGGTCCTGGCGGCCCGTCCCTTGCCTCTTGTTGGGCTTGGTCGTCTTCGGTGGCAGGTCGGTCGCGCCGTTCCGCAGCTCGCGCCACAGCTCACGGCCGTGTTCCGGATCACGATGGCACACCACGTGTTGGTCGCCGATGGCCAGGTGGTCGCCGGTCGAGTCGCCACCAGCCGCACGGCATATCGGACAAGGGGCACGTTGGTATGGGATCGAGCTGTCGAAAAGGGATTGCAGGTCGTGCGCCTTGCGGGGACCTGCGGAGGGTGTTATATTTGTCATTGTCCTTCCTTCCTACCGGATGGGAGACATGGAGCCCCGGCGCTCAGGTGGTTGCTGCCACCTGCCGGGGTTTCATTTTTTATCGTCTGACACCTCTCGGCTGTCAATCCAAGCCGCTATCGCGGACTCGCGCCAGCGGAGGGTCCGACCGGCTATTCGAATCGGTTTCGGAAAACTGGCGTCGGATTCCAGCAACCTATATATCGAGGTCCTCGAAATCGAAAGGCGCTCCTGGACCTCTCCCCTCGTTAATAGCACAGTCATCTCGCCCTCCTACTATTCAGCGCCTGAAGTACGCCGGGCCGGGAATAACGCGGAACCTAGTACGTTAACTACGAATTTATCGGATTCCTTTGGGTTCTCGGATCCGACTTGGTACGTGATGGCCGTGACGATTGTAAGAGCTCGCAACTGGTTGAGGTATTGGATCTGAAACGGATCCAGTGGCCTCTGCTTGCCGAACCAGTGATTGAGGGCCGATTCCAACGCCACCAACCGAATTGGGCGAGCACCGATGTAAATATCAAACTGCGGAGCAACCTTAAATTGATTGTCTTCATCGGTCTCATTTAGAACTTGTCGCACTCGTTCGTCGCTCAAATTCAGAAGCCGGGCGAGGCATCGTGGCTCTATACCTTCAACAATCGGGCTCATGTCTCTATCCTCCGAAATGAATTCATGAATCTTGGATATTTCCAAATTAACCTTACATCAAAGTGAAGTCAATGCCTTTTTTCGATCGGCAGGGCAGCCTTGCCTCGCGCCGTCCGACTGGTTACATTCGCCTAAACAGTGCCGCGCCGATTCGAAGGACCAACGAAAGTTATAACACAGTGATACCGTGCCTCTAACCTCAAGGGCGAAAATCAGTTACAGGCGCCATCTATTCCGACCTCCGGCATCCCTGGAAATACAACTTCTTCGACGCAAGCCACCCTCCTCATAAAGAAAGCAGGATGAAGCGATGTTCGATCCCGTCCAGGTCACCAGAGAACTGATCTCCTACAATTCGATCAGCGCCAACAGCAACGCCTCCGTATCGGATTACCTGCAGGAGCAACTCGACCGGTTGGGTTTTAGGGTCGAACGCATTACCTACCAGGACCAAAAAGGCATTGAAAAGGTCAATCTCGTCGCACGCAAGGGAGAGGGGAAGGGTGGGTTGGCGCTGCTGGGCCATTCCGACACCGTCCCGGTGGACGGCTGGGAAGAAGACCCTTTCTCCGCGGAGATCCGGGACAACCGGATTTACGGCAGGGGGAGCTGCGACATGAAGGGTGCGCTGGCCTGTATGATGGCGGCGGGGGCGGACTTTGAGGCGTCGGATCTTTCCGCGCCGATCTACCTCGTATTCACGGCCGACGAGGAAGTCGGCTGCTGGGGCGCGGCCGAAGTCAGCGGCCGGTCAAAACTCCTGGCGGACAACGACCTGCGCTACGGGATCATCTGCGAACCGACGCTCATGCAGGTCGTGCGGGCGCACAAGGGCGCGATCTTCCTCCGGGCGGAGACGACGGGGCGGGCGGCCCACAGCAGTACCGGAAGAGGCGTGAACGCCCATCTCGCCATGATTCCCTTTCTCTCGGAAATGAAGGCCATCCACGACGAACTGCGATCGGATCCCGTCCACCTGAACGACGAATTCGACCCGCCCTTTTCCGATTGGAACATCGGCATCAACGACGGTGGAATCGCCTTGAATATGACGGCGCCACAGAGCGTGTGCACGGTCTACTACCGGCCGATGCCAGGCCAGAATCAGGAGGCCATCCTGGACCGTACCCGGGACGCGGCCGACCGGTGCGGCGTGGAACTGACGATCCAGAAGATCGGCGATCCCTTCAGTACGTCCGCGGACTCTGAGCTGGTCCACCGGGCGCTTCGCATCACCGGTACGGAGAAGGCCCACACGGTACCCTACGGCACCGACGGCCTGATCTTCGGCAGAAAGATGGAGCTCATCCTGCTGGGCCCGGGGGATATACGCCAGGCCCACACGGTGGACGAATGGATGGATCTCGACCAGTTCGGCCTGGCCATAGACTCGTACAGGGCCATGATCCGCGCGTTCTGCGTGTGAAAGCCAGCTTGGACCGGATGGCCAGCTTGGTCCGCTTGGTCGGCCTGGTCCGCATGGCGGCCTGAACAGAACGGTACAAGGAGGATACGGATTTGCAGATCGGTCTCGTCGGCCTGCCCGGTTCCGGGAAGACCACGTTGTTCAACGCACTGGTAAAAGCCAACGCGGAAACCGGAGGATTCTCGGGGATAAACAAGGCCAACCGGGGGACGATCAAGGTTCCGGATCAAAGGGTGAACCGCCTGTCCGGTCTGTTCGATCCCCAAAAGACCACCTTCGCCACCGTGGAATACCTCGACATTGGCGGCATAACGTCGGGGACCGGAAAGCAGGAGGATCAACAAGACTCCGGGGGACTGAACGATTTGCGTAACATGGACGTGCTGGTGCACGTGCTGCGCGGTTTTCAGGACCTGGCCGGCGCGCCCGTTACCCCTGGAGAGGATTACGAGTCGGTGGTACTTGAACTCGCCATCGCCGATCTCGAGATCATCGAACGCCGGTTGGCTCGTCTTTCCAGGGAGGCCCGGTCCACGAAGCGGCCGGACCTGGTGCGCGAATGGGAATTGCTTGAACAGTGCAAGGAGGAAATCGAAGGGGGCGGGGTTATTCGGAACCTCGAATTCGTTCCGGAAGACGAAAAAAGACTGAGAGGCTACCGGTTTCTGTCGCAGAAACCGGTGCTCCTGGTGCTGAATATCCCCGAGGAAGACTTAAGCCGGGAAGCGCAAAGACTTGCGGCACTGGGGGACTACCCCGACCAGTTGGACACCCTCGCGCTCTGTGCGAAGGTCGAAATGGAAATCGCCCAGCTCGACGAGGATGACGCCGGTGCTTTCCTGGAGGACCTGGGCATCAAGGAATCCGCCCTTAATCGTATGATCATCGCCTCGTACCGGCTGCTGAACCTGATTTCCTTCTTCACCGTGGGGGAAGATGAGGTTAAGGCCTGGACCGTCACGCGGGGCGTCACGGCGCCGGTAGCGGCCGGGGCGATTCACTCCGACCTGGAGCGGGGATTCATTCGGGCTGAAACGCTGGAATGGCAAACGCTGCTCGATCTCGGAGGATGGCAGGCGGCGAAAGAGCAAGGCGTGTTGCGCGTCGAAGGCAAGCAGTACGTCGTCATGGACGGTGATGTGATCAACGTGCGATTCAACGTTTGACACGGCGACGAGATCTACGGTTCGGACGGCCGCTACCTCGGCGAAATTAGAAACGGTAACCGGCTTATAACACGCATGAGCAAGAAAAGTTGGACCAAATCCGGATTCGGACCTGTTCAGGGAGGTAGCTATGCGCAATACGCCCGATATGCCAGCTATGTTATGTACGTCGGGTACGAGGACTTTCCTTCACCGCAAGATTTTTGATATGATCACACAGACAGAAAAGAATTTTTGCTCCTATGCTCGAATTTCAACCGCCTAAAGAAGACACCCGACTACTTTGAGAGTTCTTTTAACGTATCCCTGCAATTCCGCGCCATCCACGATCTCATTCGCTGCGTTCGGATTGTCTCCGTGGTGATACCGACGACTATAGGTGTTGAGTTCATCCAAATCCTCAAAGATCTCCGCCAGAGGATGTGACACACCGGCATCTCTAATACTTCCAACCATGCTACCAAGCTTCTCTTGCTCGCCGAATTGCAAGGGATACAGATTACGACAGTACGACTCTAGAATCGGTCTGATTTTCTGTACCACGCTTCGATGGTCGCCTTCGTTCAACAACATGAATTTCTGCAACGTATCTAAATCTGCATGGTATCGAGCTAGAACTGCTTGCTCGATATCCCATTCGGCGATCGTCGTGTTTTCCACGCCTATACGTGCCATACAGAGCGATTTTCGTTCACCCGGCGCAATCCGACCCCAGAGCAGGTGTAGAAAGTTAGGATCGTGGGAAAGCACGAAAACCTGGGCACACGACTCGCCGCACCTGTAAATCTGATGAACTGTGTGATTTCGCCTAAAGCTGTCCATGCTTCCGAATGGATCGTCAAATACCACTACCTTTCCGGATCGATTCGAATCCTGTTCCAATTGTGCGAAGAAAAACGCGAGCGCCAGCGTGGTTCTGTCTCCGCTGCTGAGGGTGTTCTTGAAGCTTGGCTTATCAGTCGAGGTTCGTGAATCACCAATTTCCACTGTAGTTCCATTAATTACAATCTGGTAACTCGTGCTGGGTGATCCTCCGCGATAGTTGTAAGTGGGCGTCGTAATCGTGAAGCTCGCGTTGATCCGTTCCAGGTACCGTTTAATCTGCTGTCCGTATTTATTGATCACTTGTTGCGTGTGCGCATCGAGTTGCTCGCGGACAGTTGCCTTGTCGCTTTCCAAGGTCGCCTTCTCGTTCTGGAGCCGCTTAGCAGTTGTACAAATCTCGCGCACTTCAACCGTGTGCCGGTCCTTCTGCGCCTTAAGACTTGCTAGAGCGGTTTCTAATTCGCGCTCGTTGGCAATCCGAGCCTGACCTTTCCGCTGAGCAATAGTCGTGTTAGCCGTGACGATCATTTCGTTGTAAACCCCTAACGAAGTACGCAAGGCCTCGAATGCTTCTAACGACCGTGTAAAGACTTCATCAGGTGCTACAGGTTCGAGCGGAATACCAGCCTTAATAGCAAGCAAGGAATTAGCTGCTGCTCGCAACGCGCCAATGATATCGCCTATGAGTTCTGACTCGGGCAGAGCCGGTACATTCATCTCACAGTATTGTTGCCAAGACTCGGCACTTACTGCGTTTTGCATCAATGTCTGCTTTAGATCAGCGGCCATCCGCTCGCCAACAGCCGTATCGACCTGAGTTTTGAACTGGTTCACCTCGTTGCGCAGTGCACGATACTCACGATTAAAAAAAGAGCTATAGCTTTGGACGAGCGAAATGTTGGTAATGTCCTGGTCACAGAACGGACATTTGTCGTCAACTACGAACCCCAAGCCTTCACTGATCCAGGATTCGCCACTTCCTTCCATGTGGTGCCGTGCAACATGCTCGCCAACTCGGCGCTCGGCGTTCTTCTCGACATCCTCAAAAGTCTTACCCAACAACTCTTCAAAGTCACCAGGAAACAGCGGCACAGTCAACACCGTCAGAGCCGCCTTCTGCTGGAGCTGTACAGCCTGACGGGCTGTTTGCAGATCTTGTTTCTTCGCTGCGATTTTCGTGTCGATGTCTACGTCTTCCTGCAAGGCGATAAACGATTCTACGCTCGTCCCTTGTACCACGTAAGGTTCAATCCGGATCCGGTTTTCCCTGATAGCTCTGTTTTGATCCCGGATCTGCTTCTCGAGCTCATCCAATCGTGAGGCTAAGGCCACACCTTGCGCTCCTATAATCACGCGATATAGACTTCGACGTTGTTCCGTGTCCACGGCATCGCCGGCGTACACGTTCTCACTAATGTAGGTTGCATCGAACACCACGATATCCGGATAGGTAGCACTCCAGGTTCCGTTCTTGAATATTACATTTCCGATGGAGGTCAACAGTTGAACCTCAGGTGCAGCTTCGCTCCCAAGAGTTGCCCGGCCTTTGACGAGAGTAGGTTCATTAGTGATAAGTGACCGAAGGATAGCACAGAGCGTTGTCTTTCCCCGCGCGTTCTCTCCGAACATCAATGTGTAGGGACTAAACGAAACGTCGCCACTAGTGACGCAGTTCCTGAAACGACCCACATTCTTGATCGAGATTATACGTTTTAACATTGCGTTTCTTTCTTGTTGTTCATGATTCAAACCTCAAATGGCAAGCGGGCTCATCCTCACGTGGCATTATTAACACTATCTCGCATAAACAGCACCTTGAAACCATCCCATCAAACATGTTGAATACCATCCGTAGTACGTCTGATACAAGCAGTTACCACCATTGTTTCAAGGTTCCACTTTGAGCCTGTGCTACAGCGCAGTCATCATCAATTTACGACGGTCTGCGCTCCACCCACCTTAACTAACTAGCTCGTATTCAAGTCAATTAGCATGGTCGAAAACAATTCTTTAACATTAGCATGCCCGAGTCCATCGAGGGTGATCCGATGAGTATAGAACAAGAGTTGCTGTTGTTTCACAATAGACCTCCTACCTCGTCTCATTCGGATTAACACTGAACGACCATTTACCACAATCATTTACTAGTTGTTCTCGAAATTAACTTTACTCTACACCGACCAATCTTGACCCTCAACCGCCTCGTTCGCAGATCATGCCCTCGCCCTTTAAGAAAAAATGGACTTCAATCGCTCTTAGAAACCAAAACTCGTCCACTGCTCGTGACATCACACCGTGGACCACGCCTTCTACAAACAGTCTTCTCGGCGTAGGGCATCACCCCAACCAATCTACTCGTCGAACTCGCACTCCCGGAGTCAGGACGGACAACCCACAAACATATCTTCAAACCCTATGCGGACCAATTGGTTTTATACGTAAATAGGGAAAAACGGGAATTACATTTTGATAATCGATGCTAATTGGGTTATTATAACTGGCGTTACATTCGGTTTGCTATCGCAGTGTGTAAGAAGTATAGTTGGATCCTCAATGTTCGCCTAAAACCGATATCTTGCACTGATTGCATTTTAATGGTTCAGCCCATATGAGCTGGGCCCAATCCACCACCCAGCGAAATGGACAGATGACCATGATAAACCGTTACCGCTTCATGGCCGCGTTGATCCTGGCGGGAGCCTTGCTCTGGTCTTCGCCGGCGGGCGCTCAACTCCGCGTCAACACTGCCGACTTCAACCCCGAACCGCTCAGCCTCACCGACTTCAAGACGGCATTCAACGGTGATACGGGCAAGGTTCGTCTCGTATTGTTGTTCTCCCCTACATGAGGCGTTTGCATAGGCGGCGCCGGGGCGGTGCAGCAAAACATACTACAGCAGTTCCCTTCCGATAATCTCCGAGTTTACGTGGTCTGGCAGCGCATTCTGGAAAAAGACACGGTTTACACGGCACAGGATGCGGCGAGCAAGATGTTCAATGACGGACGGGTCAGTCAGATGTGGGATCCCGCCCATGCGCTGGGTTTCTGGTTCAAAAGGGCCGGCGACCTGGAGCACAAGGATCCGCTTGTCTGGGACGCCTATTTCCTCTACGGTGCGGATTCCGAGTGGACGGACGCGCCTTCGAGGTTAATCGACACCGGCACCACGGTGTGGGATCTAAGAGAACGTCTCAAGAATTCTGTGGAATCGACGGTAGGAACCGGGGACTGATTCCTATCCTTCCAGGCTGAGCAGGAAAGGTTCCTCGAAAGCCTGGACCAGCCACTGCATGAAACGGGCGCCGTCGGCGCCGTCTATGAGCCGGTGATCGTAGGAGATCATCAGCGGAAGCATCAGGCGTGGCTGAAACGCTCCATCCACGTAGACCTGCTCCATGCGGCTGCGCGCCAGGGCCAGGATGGCCACGTCCGGGGCATTGACGATCGGCGCGAAGAAGGTCCCACCGAACCCGCCCAGGTTCGAGATCGTGAAGGTATTCCCCTGCATATCGTCCGGGGACAGTTTCCTGTCCCGCGCCTTGGCGGCGATCTCGGACAATTCAACGGAAAGCTCGATCATGTTCTTCCGGTCGACGTCCCGTATGACCGGAACGACGAGGCCGCGGTCCGTATCGACCGCCACACCCACGTGATAGTACTTCTTGTAAATGATTTCGTGCCTGGCCATGTCGACACTGGCGTTGAAGCGGGGAAACCGTTTGAGCGCCGCGGCCACGATCTTCAGGGCGATTGCCGTCATGGTCAATTTGCCGCCCGCGGTTTCGGCAGCGGGACCGAACTGCTTGCGCAGGGCTTCCATGTCGGTGACGTCGGCCTTGTCGCCGTAGGTGACATGAGGGATATTCGTCCAGGCGGCGCCCAGGTGATCCGCCGCGGCCCGGCGAAGGTTGCTCATCTGCTCGGTTTCCACCGGACCCCATTTCGTGAAATCCGGAAGCGGAGCCGCGGTGGCGGGACCGGAAGCCGCGCCCCGGCCGGCGCTCAGCTGCCTTGACTGGGACTTCACGTCTTCGACGGAGATTCGGCCGGCGGGACCCGAGCCGGGCACCTGGCCGATGTCGAGTCCGATCTCCCGGGCGAAACGACGAACGGATGGCGCGGCGGGAACCGGTGCGCCCGAGGTATCAGCTGGAACGGCCGGCGGCGGTGGCGGACCACTTTCCTTCACGGGAGCGGCCATTTCGGCTGCGGGCGGCGGACTGGTATCCGGCGTCGCGTCATCCCTTGTCACCGTGTCCGCGGTGGTGGTTGACTGGGCAGCAGGTGACGGGGATGTCGTTTCCGGGTCTTCGGCGGCTTGCTCGTCCCCCGCGGCCTGTCCATCCTCATCTGCGGCGGCCGGCGCGCCGGCCGCTACGTCATACATGAGCATCGGGGCGCCCACATCGGCCGTCGCGCCGTTCTCCACGAGGATCTCCGTTACCACGCCGCTGAATCCCGACGGCACCTCAAGGTTGGCCTTGTCGGTCTCGATTTCCAGGACGGGCTGGTCGACCTCGACTGTATCTCCCACCGCGACCAGGATACCCACCACGGTACCTGCGTCTACGTTCTCACCCAGCGCTGGAAGATTAAATGGCGTCGCCATAGGTCTTGCGTCTCCCCTGTCAAAGCATGAGCGGATTCGGTTTGTCGGCGTCGATTTCCAGGTCGTTCATCGCCTGTTTCAAAGTTGACGCAGGCAACTTGCCGTCGCGCATCAGCCCGTATAGCGCGGAAAGCGTGATGTAACGGGCGTCCACCTCGAAGAAATCCCGTAGCGCGACCCGGCTGTCACTGCGTCCGAAACCGTCGGCTCCCAGGGTGATCAAATGGCCAGGGAACCAGGCGGATACGGTATCCGGCAGCGCCTTCACGTAATCGCAGGCCGCCACGTAGGGGCCTGGAATGTCGGTCACGCAGGAGGTCACGTACGGTACGCGCGGCGTTTCCTCGGGATGCATGATGTTCCATCGTTCCACGTCCACCGCCTCGTTGTGCAGCGCCTTGTAACTGGTGATGCTCCAGACGTCCGCGGCAACGCCGTACTGTTCTTCCAGGATCCTGCCCGCCTTGAGCACCTCGTTCAGGATGGCGCCGCTTCCGAACAACTGGACGCGCAGGTCGCCGTCCTGTTGTTCCGATTCGCGGAACAGGTACATCCCCTTGAGGATGCCCTCCCGGGTAGCCTCGGGGTCGCCGGGCATTGGCGGCATGGCGTAGTTCTCGTTGTGCACGGTCAGGTAGTAAAACACGTCATCCTGTTCTTCGTACATGCGCCGGATGCCCTCTTCGATGATCACCGCCAGTTCGTAACCGTAGGCGGGATCATAGGCCAGCAGGTTCGGCACCGGGTAGGCCAGCAGGTGGCTGTTGCCATCCTGGTGCTGCAGCCCTTCGCCCGCGAGCGTGGTACGTCCCGACGTGGCGCCGACCAGGAATCCCTTGCAGCGCATATCACCCGCGGACCATACCAGGTCGCCGACGCGCTGTAGTCCGAACATGGAATAGTAGATGAAGAAGGGGATGGTGTTGATGTCGTAGGTCGAATAGGCCGTACCCGCGGCGATGAAGGACGACATGGCGCCCGCCTCGGAAATACCCTCCTCCAGCAACTGGCCGTCTTTCGACTCGCGGTAGTACAACAGGGTCTCGCTGTCCACCGGGTCGTAAAGCTGCCCCACGGGGGAGTAGATGCCGGACTGGCGGAACAGGGCTTCCATGCCGAAGGTTCGCGCCTCGTCGGGCACGATGGGCACGATGAGGTTTCCGATCTCCTTGTCCCGCATGAGGTCCGAGAGGATGTTGACGAAGGCCATGGTCGTCGATACCTGGCGGTCCGTACCCTCGTAGTACTTGCTGTACCTGTCCTGCTTCGGAGCCTGCAGCGGGGTAAAAGTCGTCCGCCTGGAGGGCACGTAACCTCCAAGGGCTTTCCGCTGCTCGTGGAGATAGACCATTTCCTCGCTGTCCTCGGGCGGCTTGTAGAAGGGTACGCCCGCCACTTCTTCATCGGAAATCGGGATCCTGAAACGGTCACGGAAGGCCAGCAGATCACTGTCTTCCATCTTCTTTATCTGGTGCGCGCTGTTGGCCGCCTGTCCGCTGTCGCCCAGTCCGTACCCCTTTATCGTCTTCATCAGGATGACGGTCGGCGTCCCTACGTTCTCAATGGCGGCCTGGTACGCATGGTACACCTTCAGCGGATCGTGACCTCCCCTCCGCAGGTGCTGCAGCTGGGAATCGGAGAGATGCTCCACCATTTTCTTGAGATCCGGATGGACCCCGAAAAACTTGTTCCGAATGTATTCGCCGGACTCGACGCTGTACTTCTGGTACTGCCCATCCACCGTTTCGTGCATGCGGTTCACGAGCAGCCCGTCGTCGTCCTTTTCCAGCAGGGGATCCCAGTCGCTGCCCCAGAGGCACTTGATGACGTTCCATCCCGCGCCCCGGAAAATAGCTTCCAGTTCCTGGATGATCTTGTGGTTGCCTCGGACCGGGCCATCGAGACGCTGGAGGTTGCAGTTGATCACGAAGATCAGGTTGTCGAGCTGTTCCAGTACCGGCACGGTGATGGAGCCGAGGGATTCGGGTTCGTCCATCTCGCCGTCTCCCATCATGACCCATACCTTGGACTTGCTGGGTTTCTTGATCCCTCTGTTTTCGAGATACTTCATAAATCGCGCCTGGTAAATGCCGGTGATGGCGCCGAGGCCCATGGATACCGTGGGAAATTCCCAGAAGTCCGGCATCAGCCAGGGATGGGGATAGGACGACAATCCGGGCGGATTCACCTCGTGCCGGAAATTCTTCAACTGGTCCTCGGTGACGCGGCCTTCCAGGTAGGCCCGCGCGTATATGCCGGGCGCGGCGTGCCCCTGGACGAATAGCAGGTCGCCCTCGTGGTTCCCGTTTCGGTTGCGGAAGAAGTGGTTGAATCCGACTTCGTAGAGCGTCGCGGACGACGCGTAGGTGGAGATGTGGCCGCCTATGGAGCCGTCGGCCCGGTTGGCCCGGACCACCATGGCCAGCGCATTCCAGCGCACGATATTCTTGATGCGCCGTTCCAGGTCCCGGTCACCCGGATAGGGACCCTGCAGTTCGACGGGTATCGTGTTGACGTAAGGCGTGTTTGCGGAGAAGGGGAGGCGCACGCCGGACTCGGCGGCGCGGGACTCCAGCGCGGCGAGAATACGGCGGGTTCTTTCAGGGTCGCCCTGCGAAATTACGTACTCGATCGATTCGAGCCATTCATGGAGTTCCAGCGATTCTACATCGGTTTCAAGATCCGTTGCCATCAAGCTACCCCTGGGTACATTGCGCGTCGCGCACAGGTCTTTTCCTGTTCGAAAACATCGCCTCAAAATACGTGTGTGGCACCCTTTCTGTCAATCATTATATTCCTATGTATACGCGCTCGGGATACCCCTGAAAGAGCGCGCCAGTAATCATAAAAGAACCACTAAGAGCACGGGAGGACGGCATGAAACCCAACGGATGGCATGGCATATTTACCATACCGCAGACCCCCTTTACCGACGAGGGACTGATTGACGAGGAGGGGCTGCGCAGGCAGATCGATTTCTGCGTGGACGTGGGCGCCCACGGCATCGTCTATCCCGTCATGGTGAGCGAATTCTGGCTGCTCTCGGACGACGAACGGAAACGGGTCGTGGACGTGGTCGTGAAACAGGTGGACGGGCGCATCCCGATGATCGCCGGCGTGGCGGGAGTAAGCACCGAAGTCGCGGTGATGTTCAGCCGGCACGCGCACGAAGCCGGTGCCGATGGCGCGATCGCCCTGCCGCCCTACGTGCTTAAACCCGGTCTGGACGGCCTGGTCGACTACTACCGGCAGGTCGCGGAGGCCATGGGAAGCCCCGTGTTCATCCAGAACTTCGATCCACCCCTGGGATCCAGCCTTTCACCGGGATTCATCCGGCAGTTGTTGCTGGACATACCGCACGTCAAGTACATCAAGGAGGAGATGATGCCCTGCGGTCATTCCGTGACGGCGCTGCTGGAGACCTGCGGGGATGAACTGCACGGTGTTTTCACCGGCTTCGGGGGACGCTGGTTCATCGATGAACTGAACCGCGGCGTGAGCGGCACCATGCCGGCCTGCGAGTTCACCGACGTGCTGGTCCGACTCTACGAACGCTTCCGGTCGGGCGACGTGGAAGGCGCCCGGGAGATCCACAACAGGCTGCTGCCGCTCATCAACATCGCAAGTCTGCACGGCGTGGTATTCTGCAAGGAGATCCTGAAACGTCGCGGCCTGATCGCGTCTACGTACACACGGGCGCCCGGTTCGCTGGACCGTCACGACCTCCGGGAGATCGACCGGCTCATACGGGACGTGGAAGAACTGTTTATACGATAGTACGATTCCCGGTAAGGGCAACTACCCGTGCCATGCCCGCGCAAGGCCCGCGCAAGGCCCGCGCCGGCTGGGCTCCCGCTACGCCCATTCATGCAACGAATGTCCCTGGCCGGGAAACCAGATGCTGTCTACGATGAAGCCCAGAAATACGCCGGCACAGTAGCCCACGAGCACACCCCAGGCAAAGGGTTGCGCCCGCCTGAATGCCGTAACCCCGCCGATACGGAGCAGCAGCATCTTGATCAGCCAGGCCGTGAACAGCGTGAAAATCAGCAGTCTGGACACGTCCGCAAAGGCGGCCGTAAATCCGACCGGCGCCAGGGGCCAACCCGGAAAGCGATGGATCAAACCCGTCATAACCAGCATTACGACCCCGCCGAGGGCCATGAACAGATACTCGAGCGGTTGAAGCTGTTCGGGGTTCCGTATCCACCGGACGATGTCGTCGTAATACGTTTCGTTGATGCCGCCAAAGGCGTCCCGGGTGCCGAAATTGTATGCTCCGATCGTCGTATTGCCGATGTAGATGGTAAACAGTATGGACGTGAGCATGCTGATCACGAAAGTGATGGTCATGATGCCCAGGATACCCCGCTTGTTCTGCTTCAGGTCCGACAGCACCTTGTCCGATTGCGCAATGGTTCCGAGACCCATGCCGCGCCAGTTCCGGGCGTAAGCGGAAGCCAGGCCGAGCGTTGTCAGACTCCGGGGATCGATATTGCTCGATCCCAGGATCTGAACGGTGAAATGATTGGCGTTCACCGGCAGATCAAAAAAGGCCATGCCCGTCTGTGCGATTATCCTGGCCGTGCCAAAATACAGTACGAAACCAAAGAACAGAAACACCGGAATCACCAACCATGACATCCCCGAACCAGCCAGCCAGACGATCAGGTACAGGACGCTGCCTCCCAGCCCGAGCAAGGCCGTTCGATAGGACAGCAACTCGGTCGGATGCGCAGACCCGTCACGCCAGCCCTGGCGAACGACGTCCGCAAGCTGGCCGCGGGAGGTCCACAGGTGCCAGAACACGAATACGATGAACCCGCCGAAGAACTGGGCCTTCACCAGGGCGTTGGAACCCACGGAGCTTGCGGAATACTGCAGGCCGACGCGGTCGAGGACGCCTCCTTCCAACAGGCCGAACAGGGCGAAGAACCACAGGCTGAACGTAATCTCCAGGGGCGCCAGAAAGGCGAAGCAAAGCGCATAGATATTAATGCTGATCTTGACCTGAACACCCTGCATGACCGTCAGCATGGTGTGATAGAGCGACCCGATCGGTATGGGCGGAATACTGCCCCAGAAGGCGGAGATATTCCATAGCATGAGTGCCAGCGTGACGCCGAAACCGACCTGAAACATGCGGTCATATACGAAGGCGGGAAAGGTTCTGCGGGTCTGCTCATCCTGTCGGATCAGATCGATGGCCATTCGAACCAGCGGAAAGGCGAGTCGCTCGTGTGACACCCAGGTCCGCCGCATGATGGTGCTCATGCACGCGCCCATTGAAGAACAGCACCACGAACAGGGTCAGCCACCAGAACAACGGCGGCAGCCAGGGCCCCCAGATGATGTCTTTCGTTCCGTCGGGCATCCCTTCATAGAACCAGACCAGCGTTGTTCCCTGTCCACTTACCAGCAGCCAGTCGGGCAGATACTCGTGGAACGTCATCGCCCACTGGTTTTCAGGCCGCGCGAAATAATAAGGCGTGGCAATAACGCCTATCAGATACGCGACCATGACCTTGCCTGGCACGAGGGAGGCGATGAACATCATCACGAAGACCAGGACCAGTTCGCCGCTGCTCAGACGCCATGACGGCCGCCAGTATCTCAGCAGCGGGTTGACGATGAGCAAAAGGATGAAGAAGGGAATCATAACCGCGATGGGCAGATGGCCCATCGTCATCCGGGAGGACTGCACGAGGAAGGAGCCGTAGGGGACCCAGATGTTGATCACGATGGCAAGGAACAGGCCCAGGACGATTGCACGGCCCGTCAAGCCGTATTTTCGAGGGATTTCTTTGGGCGGAATGTGTGCCATGATCGTTGCACGAGATCGTGAGGACAACGGGCTTTGGGTAGAGGTATAGGGTCAGGGGCCGACCGCTTTCAATATATCCGGTCCCCCTCACAGGGCACAACCCTAGTTTTGTGGTGGTTGACAGGGCCATGGTTTTTGCTTGAACCGGCGTTTCAACCCTTTTATATTGCTTTGTTCAAGAATGCAATGGTTCACTAAGCTCCGGACGAATGCGATAGTATGGACCTCGCGGCAGTTCCGGGCACTCCAATGTTCCCCAGCGATACGAGACGCGGAAGCGGCAGTTTTCCGCGGCTTTCAGGATGTGGATACCACCGGTTGCCGGATACATACCGGTAGTCGGATGCTAAAATACGCACGGGTAACGAAACCCGGGGAACACCCTCGCTCCGAATCGGGGAATATGGTGTGGGACGATTTCAGGCAAGGGGTTTGACGCTTTGAAGAACAATCTGGATAAAGACAGGGGTCACGAGGCATGTGGTCTAAGATAAAAACGGGGATCGGAATCACCATCGCGTTACTGATGTTGTCCTCGGTCACCATCTTCCATCCCAAGGATATTACCGAAAATATCCTGATGAAGCTGATTTCCCTGCCCGAACCCCCGGAGGTGCAGCAGTTCCTGGGGCATGACCGGCCTTTGGAGGAGGCCCTGAATGCGGTCAGCGCGGAGTCGATCGAGAACACGGTGCGGACGCTCTCCTCCTATCCGTCCCGGGTAGTGGGTTACGCCGGCGCCGATTCTGCCTATGAGTATATCAGGCAGCAGTTCGAGGACATTGGCCTGCAGGACATCCGCACCGAGGTCTTTCCCGTCACGGTACCCATCGACAAGGGTTCCAGGATAACGGTGCAGGAAACGGGCGAGGAGTTTCCACTGCACGCCCTCTGGCCCAATCTCGTGCGGACGTCCACCACGCCCCGTGAAGGGCTTTCCGGTCCAATCATCTATGGCGGAAAAGGGGAATTCGGCGACTTCAACGGGTACGAAATGCACGGAAGCATCGTACTCATGGATTTCGATTCGCAAGACCGATTCATCAACGCCCGGATGCTCGGCGCCAGCGCGATCATCTTTTTCGACAACGGCCGGGTGACCCGGAGCGAGGCGGAACGGAAGTTCCTGGGCCTTCCGTTGAACGTGCCCCGTTACTGGGTTGAAAAGGACCACGTACCCGCGCTGCTGGCCCTGGCCGAACCCGGGACGAACCAGGTGAACGTACAGGCCCGGATGGAATGGGAGGTCGCGGAAGCGAAGAACATCTTCGGATGGATACCCGGCCTCGACGAAGACATGCCGAACGCCAGGGACGAAATCCGTACGAAATGGAAAGACTACACGATCGTCATCGAGTCGTTCTACGACGCGATGTCGGTGGTCCCAGGACTGGCGCCCGGCGCGGAAAGCGCCACGGGTGTCGCCGCGCTGCTAGAGGTCGCCAGGGCGGTCAAGCGCTATAGCCCCAAGTATTCCGTGGTCATCCTGGCCACTTCCGCCCATTTCATGGGACTGGAAGGCGCGCACAACTGGCTGTACCGGCACGGCAGGGCGAGCGGTTACTTCATGTCGAAGATCCCCGAAGAGGACAAGATCGATTTCGATATGTTCTTCGGTCTCGACCTCTCCAGCCACGAATCCCGCATCGGCAGTTTCGCCTTCGGCACCTTCGACAATGGCGCCTGGGCGACCAACCACTACATCAAGAATATCTTCGCGCCCTATTCGAGAAAATTCGCGGGCTACATCCAGGAAGCCTTCGGTGCCGGCGCCGATTCGGCCCGGTATGTCAACGCCATCGTGCCGCCGCAGAGGACCTGGAAAGATTTCATGCCCGTCAAGCTGGGCCTGGACAGCGAAGCCGTCACCTACTTCGGCAAGAAGGGCATGTCCTTCGTAACGCCGAACGGGACGCGGGGACTGGTGGACACGCCCCATGACCGTTTCGAATCGGTCAACATCGACAATATATTCGAACAGACGCGATCGCTCGCGGTCATGCTCGCCCGGGCCACCACGGACGGCGAACTCTTCGAAGAGACCAAGCTCAAGATCCAGGACACGGCCCACGACATGGCGGGAACGGTCTACGAATTCGACCGGGACGTCAATTTCTTCGTGCCCAAGAAGCCCATCCCCGGTGCGCTGGTCACCTACTTCAAAAGCCTGACCAACACCGGCGTGCGCGGTATCCTGATCAACAAGGCCGATTCCCTGGGGCGTTTCAACTTCCGTCCGCTGAAACAACAAAAAGGCCCTATTAGGCTCCGATCCTACGCCCTGGACGAAGACGGCGATATCATCTACGCACCGGACCGGGGGCAGGAGGGCGACAAGACCTTCCCCCTGGACGCCGCGAGCGGGGCTTCGGAGAACACCACCCTGCAGATCGTGTTCCGCGCCCGGGCCCTCGACGTGTACGAGATCATCGACTCCCGCTACCTGACCGCGCTGGACAATCTGACCATCCTGGCACAGAATGACGCCGAACCCCAGTGGTACGGCCACAGTTACATTGCAGGGCAAAGCGGCGCGGAGGGCCGTACCGTGCCCGCGGCGGTCGTCTTCGCCAAACCGGGGCAACGCCTCAAGCTGCTCATGAGCACCAGTCTCTTCGGGGTCAAGTACCTGCTGACCAACGCACCGGATTCCTTTTTAAGGGATCCCGTCGAGCCAGGCGAGGTGACCCTGGATCTCCTTGAAGAAGCCCAGGGCCAGGGCTACCTGGTCGACCAGGGACTCATCGTCAATCCTTCCTACCAGGGCACGCGCGACATGTGGGTCGTGGATGACGTGCGGCTGAAGCAACTTTCCCGTTTCGGCGTAGAGAACCAGCGTATCGAGCAGTTGCACGAGCAGGCGCGCGTCGCCCTCCTCGAGGCGGAGGAACATCTTAAGAATAAGGAATACGACGCCTTTATCTCCAAATCGCGGGAGGCCTGGGGGCTCGAAGCGCGAGGCTACCCGGAAGTCAAGTCCACGGCGGACGATACGGTCAAGGGCGTGATCTTCTACTTCATCCTGCTCCTGCCTTTCTCGTTCTTCATGGAACGCCTGATCTTCGGGTTTCCGACGATCAACAAGCGGATCTTCGGATTCTCCGTCTTCTTCGTCGCGGTCTTCCTCATACTGCAGATGGTACATCCCGCCTTCAAGCTCAGTACCTCGCCCTACGTTATCTTCCTGGCCTTCGTCATCTTCGCACTGGGGACGACCGTGCTGATCATCGTCCTGTCCAAGTTCAACCAGGAAGTGCAGAAGATCAAGCGCGCGGAGACCGGCATGCACGAGGCCGACATCGGCCGGTTGAGCGCCACGGCCGTTGCCCTTTCCCTGGGCGTTTCCAACCTGCGCAAACGAAAAGTGAGAACGGCCCTCACCGCTGTGACCATCACGCTGCTGACCTTCACCGTGCTTTCCTTCACGTCCATAACGACGTCGCTCCGGTACTTCAAGCTGGAGCGGTACAACGAACCGGTTTATGAAGGGACACTGGTCCGGGACAGAAACTGGAAAGGGCTGCAGCCTTCCGTCTACGATTATCTCAAGAGCACCTTCCAGGATAAGGCCACGCTGATCCCGCGAGCCTGGTACATGTCCCAGGTAAAAGGCGAAAAGGGGTTCTTTTCCTTCTCATCTCCCAGCGCGTCCCGCGAAAGCTACGTCAATAGCATCCTGGGCCTGACCGCGGACGAACCCAAAGCGACCCGCCTCGATGAATACCTGCTCGGTGGAAGATGGTTCCTGCCCGGCGAACGGAACGCCGCCATACTGCCAGACGACGTGGCCGCGGTGGTGGGCATCAAGCCGGAAGACGCCGGATCCGCCTACGTCGACATGTTCGGCTTGAAACTGCAGGTCGTCGGAGTAATCGATTCCCGAAGGTTCAATCAGCTCAAGGACCTGGACGACGAGAAACTCACGCCCGTCGACCTGGTACAGGAAAAAGGGAAAATAGCGCAGCGTATCGGCGAAGACCCGCGCCTACAGGCCGAGTCGCCGCCGGAAGCCTTCATTCACCTCGAATCGAACAACGTCATGATCTTGCCGTATGAAACGGTCATGGACCTCGAGGGAAAAACCTATTCCGTCGCGATTACGGACTTTCGGGACGAGAATGGACAGCCGAATCCCGATTTCGACCGGGATATCGAGGACTTCCTGTCTCGGGTCGCCATGACCATGTTCGTCGGCAAGGAAGGCGTCGTCCACGTCTACAGTTCCATCGGTTCCACCTCCATCGGGGGTATAGGCAACTTCCTCATTCCCATTCTCGTCGCCGCCATGATCGTGCTGAACACCATGATGGGCGCGGTGCATGAGCGCTTCCGGGAGATCGGCGTCTACAGCTCGGTCGGTCTGGCGCCGAGCCACATCGCGGCCCTGTTCCTTGCGGAGTCTTCCGTCTTCGCCACGGTCGGCGCCGTGTTGGGCTATCTTGGGGGACAGACCATCACCCTCGTGCTGTCGAATTACGACATCCTTGCCGGCCTGTCGCTGAACTATTCGTCCCTTTCCGCCGTCTGGTCGGTCGTCGTGGTCATGGCCACGGTCTTCCTGTCGACGGCCTATCCGGCCAAGAAGGCGGCGGACATGGCCGTGCCGGACGTGGGACGCGAGTGGAAGTTTCCCGAACCCGACGGGGACGACTGGAGTTTCGATTTCCCATTCACCATCGGCAGCGTCGAGGCGCTGGGCATGTACGCCTATCTCACGCGGGTCTTTGAATCCTACGAGGAAGGGTCCCTGGGCGCCTTTGTCACCGAGAACGTCAAGCTGACCGCCCAGAAAACCGAATCGGGCCATCCCATGTACCACATCTCGATGATGACCTGGCTCGCGCCGTATGACCTGGGCATCAGCCAACGGGTCTCCCTCAGCGCGGCACCGGCGGAAAATGAAAGAGATCTTTACGCCGTCTGGGTGGACATCCACCGCGAGAGCGGCGACGTCGCGTCCTGGCAGCGCATCAACCGGCGCTTCCTGAGCGTGCTGCGGAAACGCTTCCTGGTCTGGCGCACCCTGCCACAGGATCTCAAGAACGAATACGCCGTGACCGGCCGGGAAACGACAGAAAGGACGCAAGAGGCGGGACAACCCGTATGAAGTTCGCCTTCTGCAATGAAATGTTCAGGGACCTGCCCCTCCGGCAGGTCTTTCGTACCGCTGCGGATATCGGATACGACGGCGTGGAGATCGCCCCGTTCACGGTGGCGCCGTCGGTTAACCGGGTCGGACCGGACACCAGGAAGGCCATTCGTGACGACGCCGGTGAATTCGGACTGGAGATCACGGGGCTGCACTGGCTATTAATCAGCCCGGAAGGCCTTTACCTGAACCATCCCGACGACGGCATCCGGTACTGCACCAGGCTGTATCTCTGCGACCTGATCCAATTCTGCGGAGATATCGGCGGCCGTGTGATGGTGGTCGGATCGCCGAAGCAGCGCGACGTGTTGCCGGACCAGACCTGCGAAGCCACGTGGGACCGGACCCGGACGGTCTTCGAGGAATGCCTGCCCGCGGCGGAAGAACACGGGGTGACCATCTGCCTGGAGCCCCTGGACCGCGCCCAGACTAATTTCATCAACACACCCGAAGAAGCCGCACGGATGGTCCGGGAGATCGATCACCCGAACTTTCGCATGATCATCGACGTGCGGGCGACCCTCTGCCAGGGGCTGGACGTTTCGGCGTCCATTCACGAGCACAGGGTCGAAATGGCCTACATCCATTTCAACAATGCCGATGGCGATGGGCCGGGTTACGGCGACACCGATTTCGCGCCCATACTGCAAGCGCTCCGGGACTCGGGCTACGAGGGATACGGTTCGGTGGAGGTATTCGACTATGCTTACGGTGCGGAGAACATAGCCAGAAAGAGCCTGGAAACGCTACGGGGGGCCTGGGCAGCGACGCGCGCGCCAGAAGAGAGGGTAACCAGGTGAAAAAACAGGTCCTCGATAGGGAAGGCATCGCCAGGGCGATATCCCGCATCGCCCACCAGATCCTGGAACGCAACAAGGGCGCGTCCGGCATTGCCATCGTCGGTATTCAGCGGCGGGGCGACTGGCTGGCGCGGCGGCTGGCAGACGCAATACGAGAGGCGGAAGACACGGCCATCCCTGTCGGCGTGCTGGACATCAACCTGTACCGGGACGACCTCCAGGTCCGTGCGGACTACCCCGTCGTCCGAACCACCGACATACCCTTCGATATCGAGGGGCGCACCGTCATCCTGGTCGACGATGTCCTGTACACGGGTCGCACCATACGGGCGGCGCTGGACGAACTTAAAGATTTCGGAAGGGCGCGGCGGATCGAACTCGCCGTCCTGATCAACAGGGACGGACGGGAACTGCCTATCCAGGCGGATTATGTCGGGGAGAACGTCGAAGCCGGCCCGGGTAGAACCGTGGTCGTACACGTCCATGAACTGGACCGGGACGACAATGTCGCGGTAGAGGAGATGGTTTGATGGCTGAAGATCACCTCTATGCGCTGCGCCACCGGCACCTGATCGGCCTCGAGGACTACTCACGCCAGGAGATCCGCCTTATCCTGGACACGGCGGATTCCTTCAAGGAAGTGATACGGCGGCCGATCCGCAAGGTCCCCGCCTTACGTGGGAAGAACGTCGTCAACCTCTTCTTTGAATCGAGCACCCGTACGCGGCTTTCCTTTGAACTGGCGGAGAAGCAACTCTCCGCGGATACCCTGAATTTCGCCTCCACCGGCAGCAGCGTGTCCAAGGGAGAGTCCCTGAGCGACACGGCCCGGAACATCGAAGCCATGCAGGTGGACTGCGTGGTGGTGCGTCATTCCGCGGCGGGCGTACCCCTTTTCCTCTCGCAGAGCCTGTCGAACGCGGTCGTCATCAACGCGGGCGACGGCGCCCACGAACATCCGACGCAGGGCCTGCTGGACCTGTTGACCATGCGGGACGCGCTGGGCGACCTGGAAGGCCTGAAGGTCGCGCTCATAGGTGACATTACCCACAGCCGGGTGGCGCGTTCGAACATATGGGGACTTCAAAAAATGGGCGCTCGCGTAGTCGTCTGCGGACCGCCCACACTGATTCCCGTCGACATGGAAGAGATGGACGTCGAGGTTTGCTACAGGGTCGAGGACGCGCTCCGCGACGCCGACGTAGTCTACGTCCTGAGGATTCAGCTTGAAAGACAACAGGAAGCCTTCTTCCCTTCCCTTCGTGAATACACGCGGCTGTTCGGTATCGATCAGGAACGGCTGGACCTCGCCAGGCCCGGTGCCATCGTCATGCATCCCGGCCCCATCAATCGCGGTGTGGAACTCGACAGCCGGGTGGCGGACAGCGACAGATCGGTCATCCTGGACCAGGTGACCAACGGGATCGCCGTTCGCATGGCGGTCCTCTATCTCCTCAATGGCGGAGGTGAGCGCGATGCGGCCTGACGGGCTGAGCAAATCCGGCGGCGCAGAACTTTCGATAGTCCGTAACGGACGCATCATCGACCCCGCTTCCGGCCGTGACGAGAAGAGCGATCTCTGGTTCCGCGACGGCGTGATTGTAGATCGTCCCGCGGACGACGAGGCGAAGCGCGCCACCGTCATCGATGCGACCGGTCTTCTCGTGCTGCCGGGCCTGGTAGATATGCATACCCACCTCTGCGAACCAGGCTACGAATACAGGGAGACCCTGGAGAGCGGCGCGCTTGCCGCCGCCGCGGGCGGTGTTACCGGTGTGGCGTGCATGCCGGATACCGACCCGGTCATCGACGACGCGCCCGCCGTGCGCTTCGTTCGCGCGCGGGCAGCGGGCGCCGCGGCACGGATCTATCCCATTGCGGCAGTCACGGCCGGGCGAGAAGGCAAGCACCTGACGGAAACGGGTGACCTGGCCGAGGCCGGCGCCGTCGCACTCTCCGATGCCGACCGATCCATTCGTAATCCTGCGATCCTGCGGCGGGCCCTCGAATACAGCCGGATGTTCGACCTGCCGATCATCGTACACTGCGAGGACCAGTCGCTCTCCGCCGGTGGTCTCATGCACGAGGGAAGCCACGCGACCCGGCTGGGCCTCAAAGGCATACCCTCCATCGCGGAAGAAACCATCGTCGCACGGGATATCATGCTGGCGGAATGGACGGGTGGCCGGCTGCATATCACCCACGTGAGCACGGCCGTGACCGTGGAACTCATTCGGGCGGCAAAGAAGAGAGACGTCCGGGTAACCGCGGATGTCAACCCCCACCACCTGGTGCTGACCGATGAAGCGCTGTCCGCGTACGATACCCACTTGAAAACCAACCCGCCCCTGAGAAGCAAAGCGGATGTCGAGGGGCTGCGTGAGGGCCTTGCGGACGGAACCATCGACGTTGTCGCCTCGGATCACACCCCGCGGTCCGTGGACGAGAAGAACACGGAGTTCCAGGAAGCGCTACCCGGTGTCACGGGTCTCGAGACCATGCTGGCAGTGGTGTTTACCGAGCTGGTTGCATCGGGCCATCTGACCCTGAGCGATGCGGTGAAGACCATGTCGACCACCCCTGCAGGGATCCTGGGGGTTGAAGGCGGCATCCTGGCGGCAGGTGGTCCCGCCGACCTCATCCTGTTCGATCCGGATGGAACCTGGACAGTGGAACCCGCGTCCTTTAAGTCAAGATCCGCCAACACGCCTTTCGCGGGCCGCGTGTTAAAAGGAAGCGTGACCATGACCCTCGTCGGCGGACGGGTAAGTTACCGGTGTGGTGACCCCGAATCATCTTGACCAAATGTAACAAATCATGTATCTTCAGAAGATTGTCAATACTGGAATTTTCGGACATAATCTTTAGAATGATTACCCATGACAGGTCTGGGAGATGACCGTCAGCGTATCTGTCGAAAGGAGTCTGTGATGTTATTAAAAAAGGTTTCCATCTGCGTGTTATTCGCCATTGGCTTCGCTATGCTGATACCCGTCGCGGCCGAAGCTCAGAAAATTGAGCTTCGATCGGCGAAGATTTATATTCGCGAAACACCGCCGCAATGGGACAGGGCCATGGCCCTGCTCGAGACCGCGCTTGAAAAAAATCCCGGCAACGACGAAGCCCACTATCTCCTGGGGCTCATTCATTACTACAAGGGTAACTTCGACCAGATGTTCATGAACTGGGAAGCGGCGACCTTCGACAATCTGGACAGGAAAGACAAAGAAAAGTACAAAGATACCCTGAACACCATGATCCGCATGAACTACCAGGTAGGCAAGCAAAGCTACGAGCAGGGTGAATTCACGGATGCCGCCGATTCCTACAGCCGCTCGGTAATGGCAACCACCATGCTGCAGAACGCCCTGAAGTCAACCGGCAACAAAAACGACACCAAGACCGCCGACGAACTGGAACCGGCCAAGCAACAGGGTTACCTGTACTGGGGTTACGCCGCCCTGGGCGCCGGAGATGACGACAACGCCAGGTCGGCCCTGGAGAAACTCCTTGAAGTCGATCCGAACAAGTTTGAAGCCTGGGACGGCCTGGTCAACGTGTACTATACCAGCGAAGACTGGGACAAGCTGATCATGGCCTGCAACAAGGTTATCGAGTTATCGGAAGCGATCGATCTCAACACCTACCTCATTCTGCGCAACGCCTATTTCGAAGTGGCCGACACGGCCAGCGCAATCAACACGTACGAAAGAGCGATGGAGGCCTTTCCGGAAGAAAAGACGCTGTACCGGGACGTCAGCTCCATACACGGCTCGAAGAAAGCCTATGATAAGGCGATCGAGGTACTCGAAAAGGGACACTCCGCCCTTCCTGATGATATTCAACTGCTGAGGTATCTGGGAACCTCGTATTACAATAAAGGCTTGTCCGTACGGGAAGCCGGGGATGTTGAAGCTGCCTCGATGGCATTTCAAGGCGCCGTGGACAGCATGAAAAAATTACTGGCACTGGAGCCGAAAAGTATTGATGGCCACGATATACTCAGTGACGCCTATTTCGGACTGGTCAGCGTCGAAACGGACGAGGCAAAAAAAGAGGAGTTGTCCACCAAGGGATCAGCACACCAGAAAACGAAACTGAAACTGATCACTTCGGGTGAAGGAATGTAGATTCCGGGGTTGGTCCTGGTGGCCAAAAACAGGTAGAACACATGGTTTTAAGAGGATTCCGGGGTGCCCTGGGATCCTCTTTTGTTTGGTCCAATTTGATTGACACCCCTGTGGCGACCTCCTATACTACCGTTGCCTTTGACACACCCTGGTACCGCGTGCCTGGTACCGTGCCCGGTACGGCGGCCGTGGTTGGGTCGCCATACCTTAAATCTAGCGAACACCGCCGGTTACGGGGGTTTTCCATGTTACTTAAACAGATTCGGGGCATGACGCTGGTCCTTTCTTTCGGGCTCGGTCTGTACGCCGCGGGATGCGGCTCGATAAACATGGGAAGAGGCGCGACAGGCGAGACGCCGCAATCATCCCCGGATGCTACAGAAACAGATGACGGCGTCCCACTTTCCGATCGCGGACCGGCCGGTGACATGAACGAACCGGTTTCCGCGTCAGCCAGGCCTCCATCTGGTTCCACCGCGCCGGATGCTGACACCCGCACGTCCACCTCCGTTCCAACCACCCCGCTTTCAGGTGGGGGAATTACCAACTACCGGGTGCAGATCTATTCGTTCTCCGACCGGGACGCGGCCGAAACTGCAATGATGCGGGTGAAGCGGTACCTGGCGGACTGGTTGCATGGCGTATACCTGGATGAGGAAGGCGGAGATTTCAAGATCCGCGTGGGTGACTTCGCAGACAAGGCCGATGCAGATCTCCTGCGCGACAGGCTGAGACGGGAAGGCTATCCTGATGCCTGGACCACCACCACCCGCGGCGAAGTCCCCTGACAGCATAAAATCCCTGATATCCTGGCGACCAATCCTAACCGAAAGACTCCCGAGACATGTCAACAAACCACGGTTCATTCACTCCCCTCGATCCCGGCAGGCGCGTCCTGATGGGACCCGGTCCGAGCGATATGCATCCCAGGGTCTACCAGGCCATGGGCGCTCCGCTGACAGGGCACCTGGACCCTTATTTCATCGGGGTCATGGATGATACCAAAGCGCTGTTGCGTTACGTGTTCCAGACCCGGAACGATATGACGCTGGCGATCTCCGCTACCGGTTCCGCCGGAATGGAGACCTGCATCTGCAATCTCGTCGAACCTGGAGACGAAGTGCTCATCTGCGTAGGCGGCGTCTTCGGTGACCGCATGGCCCAGATGGTCGAACGCCACGGCGGCAGGCTGGTTCGCCTCGAAAGTGAACCGGGCCGCCCTTTTACACCGGAGCAGGTACAGCAGGCGCTGAATGGTTGCCGGCCGAAGCTCGTGGGCCTGGTACACGCGGAAACATCTACGGGCGTGCTACAACCCCTCGAAGAGATCATCCGGATCATCCATCAACACGAGGCCCTCGTCCTCGTCGACACGGTGGCCTCCCTGGGCGGGACGCCGGTCAAGGTCGACGAATGGGGTATCGACGTCTGCTACACCGGCAGCCAGAAATGTCTGAGTGCTCCGCCTGGTCTGTCGCCTGTCACGCTCGGTGACCGCGCGCTAGAGGTAATCGCCGCACGTAAGACGCCGGTTGACAGCTGGTACATGGACCTTTCCCTCATCAACGCTTACTGGGACGGCGACCGGGTATATCACCATACCGCGCCCGTGAGTCTGTTCTACGCACTGAGGGAAGCACTCGTCCTCATTCACGAGGAGGGACTGGAGAACGGGCATGCACGGCACACACTCAATTACGAGGCGTTCAAGGCCGGAATAGACGCCATGGGCCTGGAATTCTACGTAGACACACCTTACCGCGCCCCGACCATCAACCCCGTCCTGGCCCCGGAGGGGATCGACGAAGCGAGCGTACGGCGCCGCCTCCTCGAGGGATACGGACTCGAACTCGGTGGCGGCCTCGGCGCGTTGAAGGGAAAGGCCTGGCGCGTGGGGCTCATGGGACAGTCCTCCCAACGGGATCACGTCATGCTGTGCCTGGGCGCCCTCGAACAGACTCTGCAGGCGGAGGGTCACGAAATCACGGGCAGCGGCGTGGCTGCGGCAGGCGCTGTTTACGCCGGGTTGGAATAAGTTGACCGTTTAGCACCCTTTCATCATCACCGATTATCCTGCCGTATTGCTGGAGGAGCATATGTATTTCATCGAAGAAGAGCACATGTCGAAAAAATCGATCGCCCCGGGTGTAAGCATCGCGGTGGCGGGGGGCGACCGGGCCCAGATGTCTTTCGTGTCACTCTCGCCGGGGTCGCAGGTGCCGATACACGATCATCCCCACGAACAGATGGGCGTCGTGCTGGAAGGTGAATTCGTCATGGTTATCGGTGAAGAAAGCAGGATCATTAAAACGGGCGACAAGTACGTGATCCCCGGCGGGGTTCAACATGGTGTGACCGAGGTAATGGTCGAATCCGTCGCCCTGGACATATTCAGTCCGCCCCGCGAGGATTACGCTTAAACGGCAACAACAGCTTTCGCGCCAAACAGTCAGGAGTCTTCCATGTCCGATGCCCTACCCCATGATCGTCCGGTACAACTTTGGAAAATGACCCGCAGGCAATTCCGAGAGGGAATCAACGGTGGCGACCTCAAGGGAGCGATTATCCCCACGGGCAGCACGGAACAGCACAACGAACACCTGGAGATGTCCCACGATACAGTCAGCGCCGTGCACGTTTCCGAACGCGCCGCACAGAACCTCTATCCGGAGGTCGTGGTTACCACGCCACTGGCCATCGGCGTGTCGGAGCACTGGATGGACCACAAGGGTACGCTGACGACTCGGCCCGAGATCTTCACGGAGCTGCTCTACGACGTGGCCGACAGCATGAAAAGGGGTGGGATCAACCATATCCTGGCCGTCAACGGCCATGCCGGGAACGCCGGTCCTGTCCTGGGCGTGCTGGAGGATATCCAGTCCCGCCTCGGCGTCGATTTCACATTCTGCAGCTACTGGGAAGCCTATACACCGGAAATCGTTCAGAAGTACATGGATTCGAACAACTGCCCCGGCCACGCCAGCGAATTCGAGACGTCCTTCGCCTACGCGGCTTTTCCAAGGCACGTACACTGGGAAGGCGTCGACTACGATTCGGCCGAGTTGACCATTTCCCAGTCCGACCGTGCCGCCCAGGACCGGGAATTTCACCACGAAGCACAGCTCGCCGACGCCGTGAAGGGACAGGGCATGATCGACGTGGCGGTTGACTGGGTCGCGGCCAGGATGAAGGCGATGATCGAGAGCGCCTGATCCGTGTCCAGCGATACCCAACCCATCATCGCGTTTGAGAACGTAAGCAAATGGTTCGGTACGTTCCAGGTGCTCAGAGACGTAGACCTGAGCATCCGGGAAGGCGAGTGCATCGTAATCTGCGGGCCGTCCGGATCGGGCAAATCCACGCTGATACGGTGCATAAACCGACTTGAAACGCACGATCAGGGCCTGGTCCGGGTTCACGGTGTTACGCTGGAACCCGGTGCGCGGCTCCCCCGCGAACTGCGCGGAAAGATCGGCATGTTGTTCCAGAGTTTCAACCTGTTCCCCCACATGACGGTCCTGCAGAATCTCGCGCTCGCCCCCATGCGCAATCTCAAGATGGACAAAGGGAAAGCGGAAGAGACGGCCCGCTCCTACCTGGAGCGCGTGCATATCGGGGACCAGGCCGAAAAGTACCCCGACCAGCTCTCCGGCGGGCAGCAGCAGCGCGTGGCGATCGCCCGGGCGCTGTGCATGCAGCCCGATATCCTGCTCTTCGACGAACCGACATCGGCGCTCGACCCGGAGATGATCCGTGAGGTTCTCGACGTGATCTACGAACTCACGGACGACGGCATCACCATGGTCTGCGTCACCCACGAAATGGGATTCGCCCGCAAGGTATCCGACCGGATCATCTTCATGGATCACGGCGAGATCGTCGAGAGTGCCACGCCTGACGAGTTCTTCGGCGCGCCCAGGGAAGAAAGAACCAGGGCCTTCCTCAACCAGATCCTCCATTACGAGGCTTCGGCGTGATCAGCCCATTAAGCAGGCCATGGGTTAGAAGTGTCCTGTCGAACTGGATACAACCGGTGGCCATTGCCGGTATCCTCGTCTTCACGGTCATGCGCGGCGCCGAGAACATCAACTACCGGTGGCAATGGTACCGGGTGGGCGATTTCCTGGTCACCTCTGAAAACGGCGCCTGGTCCGCGGGGCCCCTGGTCCAGGGCCTCTTCGTCACGCTCGAAATATCCGTCCTGAGCCTCTTCCTGACCCTCTTCCTCGGTCTCGCGACCGCGCTCCTACGCCTGTCGTCTTCGGTGGTTGGGCGCGGACTCGCCCGCGGTTACCTGGAACTGATCCGCAACACCCCCCTGTTGATCCAGCTCTACGTGATGTACTTCGTCCTTGGACCCATTCTCGGCTGGGGACAGACCACGACTGCGATCGCGTGCCTCGCCGGGTTCCAGGGCGCCTACACGTCGGAGATCTTCAGGGCCGGCCTGCGCGCGATCCCCAGGGGGCAGGTCGAAGCGGGAGAGAGCCTGGGGTTGTCTCGCGTCGACAACTACCTGTATGTCATCCTGCCGCAGGTGCTCCGCCACATGCTGCCGCCGCTCACCAACGAGGCGGTTTCCCTCGTGAAGAACTCCTCGATCGTCAGCGTAATTGCCATCTTCGATCTGACCACGCAGGGACGGAACCTCATCGCGGACACCTTTCTGACTTTCGAGATCTGGCTAACCGTCGCCGCGATTTACCTGGTCGTGACCCTGGCCCTTTCGACCGCGGCTGCGATGGCCGAAAGACATAAGGCTGGCGTGTAATGTCAACACCCGATCAAAGAAAGAGAAGATTCCGACTCACCCGGCTGGATGGGATCCTGCTGACCGGGTTGATCGTGGCGGCCGGCTGGGTGTGGTACCGTTCGGCCATCGGCGTGGCGTACCACTGGGACTGGGCCCAGGCGCTCTCGACCGTCTTCGCCACCAACGACGCCGGTGACACGCCCTTCTTTCTGACGGGGATCTACGCGACCCTGCGGCTCAGCCTTGGGGGTGCGGTGCTGGCCACCATTCTAGGTGTGTTGATTGGCGTGGGAAGATACTCGGGTGTACGCGCCCTGCGCATGTTCTGCGGGACCTACATCCAGATACTCCGCAACATCCCGCCCCTGGTGTTCATCTTCATATTCTACTTCTTCATAAGCAGCCAGCTGATGCCGCTGCTGGGCCTGGACGCCCTGTTCAACCGGCCCACCGGGGAAGCGTCGGGATGGCAACGATTACTCTTCGGACCACCGGCTCTCTGGGAGAACCTGATCTCCGGCGTGCTGTGCATCTCCTTCATCAGCGCCGCGTACATCGCCGAAGTCGTCCGCGCCGGCCTGGCCGCCATTCCGCGCGGGCAGTCGGAAGCCGGGGAAAGCCTGGGCATACCGTTGCTGGACCGCTACCGGTTCGTCATCTTCCCCCAGGCGCTTGCGCGTATCGCGCCGCCGCTTACGGGCCAGTACATCTCCCTGGTGAAGGATTCGTCCATCGTTTCCCTGATCTCCATCCAGGAACTCACCTTCGTCGGATCGGAAATCGCCAATTCGAGCGGGCTGCTCTTCGAGGTCTGGCTGCTGGTGGCTTTCGTGTACTTCCTGCTCTGCCTATCGCTATCCATCCTGTTGAGGCAGATGGAACTACGCGTGACCCGGCATTTTCACCAGTTCGCCTAGGGTGAAGGGCCAATGTATTGCGGGAGGAGTACGAACGAGTCGGCGAAAGTGCGAATGGGCGTGACGAGGGCGTGTCGATCTATCGGCGGCGGTTCTCGGCGTCGATTCCGCCCCGCATCGGATCGAAGACCTTCTTTACCATCTCGAACTGGTGTTCCACGTCGGAGGGCCTGCCCAACAATCGGTCGCTGAGCATACGCGCCGCCACCGTGGCGTAGGCGTTGCCCCGGCCCGTGAAACCAGCGACGATATGTACCCCTGGCGTTTTCGTCTCACCGACGAAGGGACTGCTGTCGTAAGAGAAACCCATGACACCGCCCCATCGGTGGGAGCGACCGAGCGTGGCAAGATGGGGGAAAGTGCTGTTGAACGACCGGTCATTGGATTTCTGGACCGCCCGGGTGGGCCGTTCCTTGTATCCCCTGTACGTCCTGATCGACCGGCCCCTGCGCCGCAGAAAGTGAAAACCCCGCTCGGCGCGGATGTGGTGGTTTCTGCCGCCACCATATAGTAGCCGGCCGCCTTCACCCGATCCGTCGTGCAACTGCCGCCAGAAATCCCATCCATCGTTGGCGTAGAAGACGCCGTTGAACAGTCTCTCGGAGACAGGTTCGGTCGTAAAGACCTGTCCCCTGTGGGGGATGATGCGCCGTTCGTAACCGGCATCTAGCTGAGGCGTGTAGGCGTTCATGCCCAGCAGCACCTGCTGCGCCCTGATCCGTCCGCCGGCTGTTTGGACCACCAACCCGCCGTTTTTTCGTTTACCCGAGCGTCCATCCGTACCAGACCCGCATCGTTCGACGCCGGTGACGGTTGTGTTTTCAAAAAACTGAACGCCTAGGCTGCTCGCGGCGGCCGCGAGACCGCGCACGTACTTGACCGGGTGGAGTTCACCGTCGAACCGATTCCAAAGTGCGCCGGAAAGTAGAGGGCTGCGCTTGATCGCATAGAGTTGGTCCTCGTCCAGGTATTCCACGTCGAATCCATCCTCCTGGAGCAGGTGGAAGGACTGGACGATCCGCTCCAGGGGATCAGTATCGGACCCGCGATCCGGTTGTTTCATGGCCAGCACGTAGCTGCCGTGCCGGTTATAGTCGCACTGGATGTCGTATTTCTTCATGAGCGATGCCATCAAATCATGGTTCTCAAGGGCGATCATCCACGCCTCTCGCGCCATCTTTCGGCCGTCCGCACCGTACAGATCCGTCAGTTCCTCCACGGCCTCGACATAATACTCGTGGGTCCCGGCCAGCATGAAGCCCCCGTTGCGGCCGGTCGCTCCCGAGGCGACCTCGCGGCGCTCAAGCACCGCCACGCTAGCGCCACCTTCGGCCAGAAATAGCGCGCCGGTCACCCCCGTCACACCGCCGCCGATCACGACGACGTCTAAGTCCAGGTCCCCGGACAGGGGATCCGTGGGCGTGTAGGGCATGTCCAGCCAGTAGGAATCTCGGATCATGGGGATGTTTGTCCGAATCTTAGATGTCTCATGGATCGCATGTAACAGTATTGTGGAATCAAACAGAACATCTGCGAGATTTTTGCACGATCGCCGACTGAATAAGGATATGACGGCCATGGTCCTTGCGTCAAGGAACACATACAGCGTATGGTCCATTTCCTCACAGGACGGAACCGTATTGACATATCACACCTTATCCCGTCTTTCATCTGCGAACTGGCGGATCATCTTTCGCATGGAAAAGGACAACGTACATGATGTCGATATGGTCGATTATCACTAAAAAGGCGCAGGTATCATGGCAATGAACAACCCGCTGCATCCCGGACTTAGCATACGACAGAATTGCCTGGACCCTTTTGACTTGAAAGTTACAGAAGCAGCGAGGATTCTTGATGTCTCACGTCACACGCTTTCGCGTCTGCTGAATGGTCATTCAGCAGTCTCGGCCGAGATGGCAATCCGACTGGAAAAGGCGGGTTGGTCCAACGCCGAATTCTGGCTACGACGCCAGGCAAACTTCAATCTTGCACAGGCGCGTAAAAACGAAGACGAAATCAATGTCGAACGTTTTCGGCCCCGGTAGGATTCGCCTCAATCCTCGAGGAAAGCAGCCGACATCTCCTGAACCTACCAACTGCCGTCGTCCAAGACACCCTTCGTTCCGGTGAAAACGAGACCTACATTCGGGTCGAATGGATTGAAGTTGACATGACCCAGGAGTCGCTGAAATGACTCGAAGCGCACAGTACATCAAGATCGTAGAATGGTCGGATGAAGACGAATGTTTCGTTGGCTACTGTCCGGGTATCATAGGTCCGTGCTGCCACGGCGATGATGAAATCGAAGTTTACCGGGAACTGTGTCAGATCGTCGATGAATGGCTGGAAATAGCACAGGAAGAAAACAAGGCACTGCCACCCCCTACAATTGGCCGGAACCTCACCGAGCTGTTGATGAGTGTCTGACTTATACTTGTATCAAAGAATTCGTTGGACGTTTCATCTACCGTGACAATGAATCAGACGGACTTTGTCAGGAGCAACATGGTGACTCGAAAACCGTGGATGGACGTGACGATTAGGGCAGCAATGATTGGTGCCGCCGTCCTGATCTACCTGGACTTGAAGACTGAAATAAGGACCGTACGGGTCGACCTGGGAAGCAGGATCGACAGGGTGGAAACCAGGATTGACAGGGTGGAAACCAAGATTGACAGGGTGGAAACCAAGATTGACGAAGTTCGGGGATATCTCAAGTTCAATCTCACCGCGCCAAACGAAGATACGCCTCCCGGTGATTTGAAGAGGTAGCCTTCCTCATCCGGAGAACACTGGAGGGATCGCGGAAAGGCTCCTATCCTATCCTCGCCTCAAACCTCAAGAACGGCCGCCAGCGTCTCCCTTTCGTGCACGCGGTTGAAGGTCCGCAGGACCAGTACGTGACCAGACTGCGTAGACACGATCTCCTCCCTCCGGTCACCCAGCAGATCGGTGACCACGCCAAATACTACGCCTGGCTCCACTCGCTCCATCAGATCGACCCAGGGCTCGAAGAAACCTGAAAACGGTGACGGGTAGTTCAGCTGGATGTGGCCCGACCCTTCACGGTCATCCTCTACCGTGTGCTGGATTCTGGAAGGCGGCAGTGTCCGCTCGATCATGCCAAGCACACTCATGACGTTCAGGCAGCCTTCGTAGTACTCTTCGACGCCCTCGGGATCGCAGTCCCCGGCTCCCATCCATTCCGAGTATATCGCGGGTATGCGGGCATCGCGGGCTATCGAAAGTGTGCGACCCTCGTGATGCGCATACGTACCCCATACGATCGGCATGTTAAAAGCCCGTGCCATCTCCCGCTGAGTCTCCAGGACCGCGGCATTGGGATGCAGCATGTACCCCACCGTCGGGTAGAACCTGGAAACCAGACCGCCACTGTGCAGATCGATCAGGTAGTCCGCCTCGCGGATCAGTGCACTCACCGCGTGTGCCACCCGCTCGGTGATGGTGCCGTCCTCCTTCCCCGGACACGTTCGCGCCAGGTCCAGTCCGTCCTCCGCGGTACGCTGGCCGCGCCAGTAAGCCGCTTCGTTGACGACAGGAACCAGGGTTACCGTGCCGTGCAGAACATTGGGCTCCAGCGCTTCTTTCAAGCGACGAATGGCCCACATGGATTCGAATTCGTCGCCGTGTATGCCGCCGAGTATGAGTAGATTCGGACCAGGCGACTTCCCGGATATTGCAATGGACTTCAACTTGACGGGGCCTGACATGGTGTACTCCTTGATTTATATTCCTGAAATACCGGATGATTTGTCCAAAGTAGTGAACCAAGGGGTCTATATCGAGACCGATGTAAGACGGCACCGGAAGCCATTTGCGTCCGTTGGAGTCACAACCTCGGAGATTCGACCGCAGAATTTCGCCCGCGGAAATTCGACCGCGGGAGATGGCTAAGAATATACGGAGGCGGCTGGTGTGAATCAAGCGATGCAACTCGGTCAAAACAAACGGAAAGAGTCATGATCTCGATCCCCATCGTGTATATCCATGACCCCTCGCGGATGCCGAAATGCTGGCCCGTTACCCGGGGTGTCCCCTTGCCCGCAGGCAACATCCGCGGGACAGAAGGACTGGGTGTCCTGGATCCCGATGGTGCCGGCGTCCCTGCCCAGTTCCGGATTCTCGGTCGGTGGCCGGACGGATCGGTGAAGTGGGTGCTCGTAGATTTCCAGGCGGATCCCGCTGCATCAGGCAGAGCGGTCTATACCCTGACGGACGAAACGGCCGATGGGAAGCGCATGGTACTGACGCAGTCAGAGTCGATGCCCTCCACGACTTTCAGGATCGAAGAATCAGAACACCACCTCCACGTAGATACGGGCATGCTTAGGTTCAAGATCGACCGACGAAAATACGGACTCTTTCATTCTGTATCCCTCGCACAGGCCCAGAGTGGAGAACCTACCCGGACGGTACCTGTTCACGCGCAGGCCCAAAGTGGAGAACCTTCCCAGGCGGATTCCGATCGCGCCACGGGCGGCGAAGCCTGGGCACGAATCAGCGAAGGGTCCTCCGACGGGGGATTGAAACGTCGGTTGTACGGTCCAGGAGGCGTTTGCCGGGCATCGCTGGCGAGTGATTCCTATACTGCGACCGTCGAAGAACAGGGACCGATGCGCACCGTCATCCGGCTGGAAAGCGCACTCGAAGCCGACATCCCCATGCACCATTACGGCGGGTACAGGCCGGTACGTTGCATTACCCGCATTCATGCATATGCCGGCCACGCGTTTGTCCGGGTCCTGCAAACCCACATCTTCACCTGCAACGCACGGGAAGTGGAAATCGAAGATCTGGCCCAGGACATCCCCACGGCTGTCACAGGATCCTGCCCAAACTACGCCTTTGGAATGAACGGGATCGAGACCGGAACACTCGAAACAGGGACACTCGAGCAGGATGAGATCCTGAAAATCGCCCAGAGTCAGGACAACCATGTGCAGGTATTTCGTGGGCGTCCCGGGGATGAATCCGTCCTCTCTGAATCTGTCGTTTCTGAAGGCGAATCCTGTGAGGGCTGGGCAACACTCGGTGATGGTAAGTCCGGGGTAGGTGTCGCCTGCCGAAACATGGCCGAGGAATATCCGCGGGCCATCGAAATCACAGGCGAAGGCCGGTTAACCGTGTACGCCAGACACGACCCGGACGGCAGCCGCCTTTCTCTGTCGCGATACTCCGAAGAAGTCGCTTGGCACCAGGGAGAGGGGATGTACGCGGACGGAACGGGCATAGCGAAGACCACCGAGTTCTTCATACTCTACTTCGATGAAGATCAGCGAGACATAGCGGTAGAAACCTTGCGATGCGCTCTGTCCCAGCCCCACGTATCGGTTGCACCGGAGTGGATGGCGCACTGTGAGGTCGCCGGAGGCTTCATGACTCGCGTATCCGAGGACTCGGATGGCGAGGAAGAATCAAGTAATCAGCCGCTCTCAGATGAATCGGGTGATCGACTGCGCGTATGTCGGACAGTGGCTACCCGCCAGGATGCAAATCACCAGGAAGTGATCCAGGCCGCGGAGCGTATGCTGACGGGATTCACGGACTGGCTTGCGCGAAACATCCAACTCGGCCGCTGGTACGGTTTTCTGGATTTCGGTGATGTACTCGCAGACTGGGACGACCTCGCGGACGATTGGAAACATCGTGGGCGGTGGGGCTGGTGTAACAGCGAGTGGGATCCGCGCCATGCGATCTGGATACAGTACCTGTGCACCGGCGATTCGCGTTACTTCGAACTCGGTGAAGCCATGACCCGCCACTCGATGGACGTGGATACCTGCCACTGGCATCCCTTTCGGCCCTACATGGTAGGTGGATGCTACCGTCACGGGGTCGATCATTTCAGCGACGAACCCTGTGCTTCGCATACCTTCATCGACAACTGGATGGACTATTATTATCTGACCGGTGATGACAGGACCCTGGAAGCCATACGCGAAACAGGCGCGTTCTTCCTGCGTTATCGGTGGACCGAGGATTCTTCGATCAGCTTCAGCCTCAGGTCCATTGCCAACACACTGCGCGGATTGCTCTACGCCTATGAAGCCACCGGCGAGGAGCGCTTCCTGCGTCGCGCGGAAGAAGTATATACCGTCGTCGCCCGGGGCCAGAACGAAGATGGGAGCTGGTACAAGCGTTTTCATATCGCGACCCCGGACAAGCTACCGAAACAACTACCCTACGGGATGGCGACGGAAGGCACCACGCTGGCCGTTGAAATGGGGACTGCCGCGCCGTTTACCGATGACGAATTCAAGACGCTGGGCGGTCCCTTCTCCCGGTTAGTACGCGACCTGCCTTTCGAGGAACAAAAGGGCTACCAGACCCACTATCTCATGATCGGGCTGGAGTTGATGCACCGGATGACCGGAAGGGGGGACGTCGCCGAGACCTACAGGCGGGGGGTGGACTGGTTCTGTGGCTATCCTGATACCTTCTCGACTGATCGTCCGTTGAAGGAGCACTACGGCGGCATTCTTTGCCGACATCTGGGCTACGCACACCGCATGACCGGTGACAACCGCTACCTGGAAACCGGAATGAAGATCCTGAAGCAGCTCATCGACGCACAGGACTGGAGAGAGGATTCTCGGAAGCGGGGATCCATCAACATGAGTCCGACCTACCTGAGCCTATTGTTCTTCGGGGTGCCGGGCTTCCTTGCTGAATTTAAACGAATTGAAGTTTGATGAAATCTAGATGCGTAGTTACCTTTAGAGTAATCCACCTTCGACCAGAAACGAGATAGGTCATTTCGCACCTTGAATCGTTCAAGGAGGTACTGCGTGCACGTCCGTCTGCTTCTGGCAATCACCGCTTTCGCGTTGACCCTTCATAGCCATTCCCAAACGCAGACCGTGCAATCGGTACCGAAAGACCCTTCGAACAATCTGTCGTCCCTCGAAAACGGAAAGACCCTCTATCTACAGGGACAATACGATGAGGCCCTGGTACTTCTCCAACAAGCAGTGCGCGAGGAGAAGAAATCAGCCCCTGCCCACTACTGGCTGGGCATGAACTGGTACGCCCTGGGAGACAATGATGAAGCATTGAAAGCGTTCAGGCGGGTGGTACAGCTGGATAAGAAATGGGCACCCGGTCACGTCGGCATGGGTATGGTTTATAGTCGTTTACCTAACAGACGACTCGATGCCCGAAAGGCCTTTCGAAGGGCTGGCGAGGCAGAACCTGAAAATGCGGATATACAGTACTTATTGGGCATGACCTACATGGACCAGGTACGTACGAGCCGTTTGATCGGCAGCGACAGGGACGGCAGAAAGTACTTCCTTAGTACCGTGGAACTGAATCCCGCACATCCTGACGCGTACTTTCAACTCGGCCGATGCTATGACAGTCCACCCGAGCCGGAACACGAAAAAGCGATCTCATCCTATATCAAGCAGTACCGGGTCAATCCTGAGCACAGCGAGTCGCTTCTGCGCTTCGCAAACGTCAGTCATCGTTCCGAACTTTACGAATTTGGAGCAGAGGAACTCAGGAGTGTCATTCAGGTATTTGGTGAGCTTACGCCTGACAGGATCCGCGTCATGCTGGCCCAGTTTGAAGTACTTGCCCTTGGATCAGAGCAGCAGTACGGCCAACTGCATGAAGCGCTTGAGAACTATGTCTCCCAGTTGGACGAAGATGAACGGGCGGTATACCGGGATCTTCGCCACGTCGCTCCACAGGGGGAACTGCAGGCCTGGGAGGCGGCGTCAGGATCCGACCACGAATCCTTATGGCGCGCCTTCTGGAACGAACGGGACTCCAATCCGGCCACGGTTGAGAACGAACGCCTGGTGGAACATTACAGGCGAGTAATGTACGCCAGGGTCCACTTTTCAGGTGGACAGCAACCCTATGACCGGCGTGGTGAGATATACATCCGCTACGGAGAGCCTGACGACCGTCGCCGTTTCGTGTTTCGGCATTTTGAAAATCCTGATATCCCCCATATGCTGACCGGGAATCCCGCCGTCGACGCGATTCGAGAACGTAACCTTTTATCGGGCTACAGGTTGGAGTTACACGGTGGTGAGGCACCATTTCCCTTATTTGAAGATTGGCCTGGGGTTACCGAGTCGGAAGGAATCTGGATAAATGCGCGGCAGGGGATGGAGACCCAACCCGGATACATCGTGGAGAGCTGGGTATACGTACCCCAGGAATTAGAACTTTTCTTTGTGGACACGTTGAAAGATGGCAAATTTGACTATCCGCTCCAAACAACAAAAAACTTCGCAGCTGATATGGTCAGGCAGGAACGGTACAGTCCTCGTCACCTTGCTGCCGAACTGATCGCGCACAGTCCCGAGGACTACCGGCATGACTTCGGTGGGGAGCTCCTCGAGTTTGCCTTCGACGCGGTTTCCTTCCGTGGAGAAGGCGGAACTACGGAAGTGGAACTCTCCTACAGCATTCCGGCCTGGCAGTTCGGAGACATCACCGACGAGATGGGCGATCGGACCTGGCTGAACCACCAGGTTACCCTCAGGGATTCGGTCTTCAACGCCGCTTTATCACGCAAAATCCGGTTCGGTCCGATCGCCCGTCCTGAACGGCAACTGGCCAACCAGGAATTCCAGGGGGCTGCCTTCACACTCGCTGCCAACGTGACAGCACCAGCCGGGGCCTTCACGGTAGCGGTGGAAATGCGAGATGAAGCCACAAAGCGGATCGGAGTTTACAGGAAACCGGCATCCTTCTCCGATTACAGTGGCAGCGACCTGCTCATCAGCGATCTCAAGCTGTCCACAGGAGTTACGCCAGCATCCTCTCCCGGACCCTTCGTGCGCAATGGATTGAACGTCGTTCCCAATCCCGGACGTTTGTACATTAGGGGGCAATTGGTTTACGTGTACTACGAGGTGTACAACCTAGACATGGGCGATGCTGGACGTACGTCGTATGAGACGCTCTACGAGATCACGCCCATGGGCATGCCCGCACTGCGCAACCGGTCCGCCAGGCGACCCGGCGACATGCAAACGGTTATGTCGTTCTTCGAAGGTGAGGGGAGTTCAGCGGAGGAAGCGGAATACACCGCCCTGGACACCACGGATCTTTCAGAAGGGGAGTACGTGCTGACCGTGATGCTGACCGACCGCCATACGAACAGCTCTGTCTCCAAGTTGGTCAACTTCATGGTGGTGGAGCCGTAGGCCGGACTCGAAATTAACAGACCGGATTGGAATCGAAGAACCGGTCAGGCCTGTTCAGCGATTTGGATCGTCCTGCTTTCACTCGAGGACAATTCAAGTATCGAATCAAATCCGACCTCGCCCGAATCTCCCAACCGTAGCCGTGACAACTGAAGCACGCCGTGAAGCACGCTCAACTCGGCCTGCAGCCCGTCACCGGTTCGCGAGACCGTACATACCCCCCACGCATATCCGGTCGACCAGAAGTACCGACCCGGTCGGTCGGTCAAGGCCATGGTCTTCGTGACGGCCGAGTAGTGGAAGTCGGTCAGGGCGAGGTGCGCGGCCCAGGCCGCCATGGCCCTGGCGTAGTGATGGCCGCACTCGGCCTCATCAAAGGGATTTCGTCTGCGCCCATCATATCTGTTCCGTATGTCCTGAATACACGAAATGCCCTCTTCGACCATGCCTTCGTAGATCATGGCGATGGCCGCGGTGTATTCGAAACCGGTCATGACTTCGGTGAAATAGGGGAAGGGATTGTCCGGGCGATCGTTCGGATAGGCGGCCATAAGCAGCGCCGACTCGTCTCCGAGGACGTAGGACCGCATGACGTTGGCGTGGCCTTGGAAGTCTTCCAGTCGATTGTACTCCATGATGCTCTGTAGCGTGGTACGGACGTTGGCCGAGTCCGTCAGGTACCCCAGGCCGCAGACATGGGCCATGTACTGGCCGACGAGTTGATCCACCAGGCATCCAGGACCAAGCTGGTAATCCGGATTCGACAGGTCCTTTGGCCCCATGCCCACCGTCAGTCCATCGGCGACATCTTCCAGCTTCTCCGGCGGCCTGATTTCGTGCTCGTAGTATTCCCCGTTAAACAGGTTCGCGTCGATCCAGGCTCGGCCGCGCTCGTACAGGCCATTGCAGTCCTTGGCAAAGTCGTCGTCCCCCAGGTAACGGGCCATCTCCTCCGTCGCTCGTAACGCGCCCAGGTACCAGATCTCCATCTGGGGATTGGGACCGAAGTACTCGACGTCCATGGTATTGTGCTGGCAGCCTTCCATGACCCCGTCGCGATCGGCGTCCCAGCCACCCGGAATCCAGCAGAATGCCAGCGCCTTTTTTACCCCGGGCCAGAGTTCCTTCAGCCTGTCATCGTCGCCAGAAAGGTGCCAGTCGCGATACATCTTCATGATGCAACCCATCTGCCCATCCGCTGCCGCGCGATTGAAATTGCGTGCCCGTGCCAGCGGCAGCCCGACGCGGAAGCTCATCAGGCCGTTTTCGTCGGTGGCATGGGCGAATTCCACCTCGCGCATGGTCTGTGCCAGGTCGCCGAAGAGGAAGGCGGTGGATTGCTCGTAGTTCCAGACATGGGTGCAGGATCCCAGGCAGCATCCCGCGTAGTCATGACATCCCTCCCAGCCATAGAACCGGCCGTCGGGCGTGCGAAAGCAGGTCTGGCTGCGCAGGGTGCTCAGGTTGAACAGCGCCGCCTCCTTGACCATTTCCGGCAGATCCGAACCGCAAAACGTCTCGACAAACCGGAGCGTATCCGCTTCCAGGTTTTCCAGGTTGGGTGCGACACGCTCCACTACGTCCCAGGCATCTTCAAAGCGGGTCGTGTAGTAGTTACCGATACGGTCTCCAGTATCGCAACAGTCGCCGCCCTTGTCGCAACAGTCGTTGCCGTCATCGCAGCAATCCTCACTGCCGTCGCAACAGACTTCCTCCACACCGGACTCAGCGCCACCACCATCCGCCTCTGCTTCCTTCGGCGCGGGCGTCCATGTGTAGCGGTTGGGGAAATGCCACGCGAGCACGAAGGTCACGCTGGACGTTTCCCCGGGTGCCAGGTCGACCCGGACCGATAGCGAGGCCATGGGGCGGTCGCTGTTTCCGACCTCCCGGTCCGATAGCGTGCCATCCGCACTGAATTCATCCCAGAAATCGAGCAGCGAAGTGCCCCAACCAGCGTCCCGCCAGGCGGTTCGGTAGCTGACTGACTCCGCCGTCGTTGCCAGCGCCATGCTGCCCCACTGCGAGGCCAACCTGTCGCCGCCATTCGACGTCATGAAAAGCCCGTGATACCCTTCACCTGCACGGTATCGGTTTCGGTTTTCACTGCATGCCCCATCTGTCCCATCCATGCCGATGAAATTTGGAATCGAGCCGCATACCGCGGCCGAAGCAGGAACGCCGGCCCGGTTGGTCAGCACGTACCGAAGAACCGCCACGGGCAATCCGCTGCGTTCGGCGTCGCAGGGTACGAGGGGATTGTAAGCTTCGAGCCGTACCTCGACCGGCACGTCATTGTCGGACAACATGACCTGGCCGAAGGGATATGCCGCGTCGAAGGCGCACCGGGCAAACCGTGGCAAGCCGTGGTTGGCGGAGGGACTCCCGCTTGCGCCTTCGTATTCGAAGTACTCCAGGGGACCTTCGAGCAAGCGGGTTACGGATTCACCGCCCTCGGGCCGGGCGTACAGGGTAAACGACGGAGGACATCGAGTGTCCCTGCCGGGTATGAACCCCTTGGCCGGCCGGTTCATCAGTTCCCAGTCCCGAAGATCGCCTCTGCCGCCCAGGGAGACCGTACCCGTTCCAATGCCGCCCAGGGGCAGGGCGATTCTCGCGAGATGATCCTGGTCGTAATGATGCAGAACGGGCCACGTCATGGATATACGTCCCTTCCTAACTAGTCTGACTGCCGGACTCGCCGGTCACATTGTCTGGTTTTTTGTCCATCTCGCCAACGTTTATCCGGTCATTTGCCCGGCACGAACTAATGGCGTCGGCGGTAGTCCTGGAGCGCCGACATCACCCTGGGCGCAAGGATCAGGGTCGAGACCATAGTCGGGATGGCCATCATGGCAAACATACCGTCAATCAGGCTGATGGCCGCATCCAGCGAAGCAACCGCGGCAATGACTATGCATCCTACGTAGAAGTAGTTATACAAATACTGCCTTTCAGCTCCGATCAGGAAGCCGAGACACTTGGTGCCGTAGTAGGAGTAGGTGAATATCGTGCTGGTGCTGAAGAAGAACACGCAAATGATCAGAACGTAAGATCCAAAGCCTGGCATGGCCGATTCGAAGGCGTTGGCCGTAAGCGTCACTCCGTTGTCGGAGGTCGTCTGCCAGACTCCCGTCATCAGGATCACGAGCGCGGTGCAGGTACAGACGATCATCGTATCGATGACGGGTTCCATCATGGCCACCAGGCCCTCACGCGACGGTTCCCGGGTCTTTGCCGCTCCGTGCGCCATGGATTCGGTGCCAATGCCCGCCTCGTTTGAAAACGCGGCGCGGCGTATCCCGGTCATGATGACCGCGCCCACGGCTCCGCCGGCCACCGCTTCTCCCGTGAAGGCGTCGGTAATGATCAGCATCAGATACCGCGGGACTTCCTCGATGTGTATCCCGATAATCCAGAGTGCGCAGATCATGTAAAGGACCACCATGGCGGGTACTACGCGCGACGCAACGTCGGCGATTCTGGAAATACCTCCAAATATGACGATGCCGACGAGGATCACGAGCGTAATCCCGGCCATGAGATTAAACCAGAAAGGATCTTCGCCGACCACGCCTATCGGCTCGAACACCACGTCGCGCATGATCTGCACCAGCTGATTGACCTGGAACAGCGGCAGACATCCGATCACACCGGCTATGCAGAAGAAGGCAGCCAGGGGTTTCCACTTTCTGCCCAGTCCATGCAGGGTGACGTACATGGGTCCGCCCTGTGTCTTCCCGGCGCTGTCCTGCCCGCGGAACATGATGGCCAGGGAACAGGTGTAGAACTTGGTCGCGATGCCGACCAGGGCGCTGACCCACATCCAGAACATGGCGCCCGGTCCGCCGACCACAATGGCGACGGCCACCCCCGATATGTTGCCCATGCCGATGGTGGCCGCAAGCGCGCTCACCAGGGCTTGAAAATGGGTGATATCGCCTGGTTCGTCCGGATCGTCGTATTTACCGCGGATGATTTCGATCGAGTGTTTGAAAAACCTGAACGGGATGAAGCGGGAGTACAGGAGGAGGAACAATCCACCGCCGATGAGCAGGTACAGCAGGTACGACCAGGCGATATCCGCGAAGAAGACGATACCCTGTTCCACTAAATCCATGATTCGACTCCTCCGCGGAGACGCGGCTATTTCTTGGTGAAAACCAGGGTGCCTCTTTTAAGCCGGGAAACATCCGGCACGTTGGCGGCAACCAGGACCTGGCTCTGGGGAACAAGGAAAACGGTATCATCCCGCCGAACGGCCTGGCGGCCGGCACTGATCAACGCGACCGGCGCGTTGTAACGAACGAGCACGCGCGTCCCTGGCGGAATGCGGGACCAGCGGCGGACCTGCCTGCCGTGCTTTATCGTACCCCGGGGAAAGATGTAGTAGGTATCGGACCGCTTGTAGGCGGTACCGGCGATATCGAAGGCCGTCGTTCCCTGTTCAATAACGGGTACCCTGGCCGTGACTGCCTGTACGTCTTCCGTGCGCTCACGGTTGAGAAACACCTTCGTGCCAACCGGGATTCGGTCCCAGTTCCTGATTTCGTTCCCGCGCAGGACCGTTCCTTTTGGGAAGCGATACACCGTCGTGGCGTCGTTGTACTCGCCCCGGGCGATGCGCCAGGCCGAATTGCTTTTCGTGATGACGTTATCGGAGAACTGGGCGACGGCTTCGTCGTACTTGCTCCGGTCAACGAGCCGGACCCTGGCTACATCGGTATCCGGGTCCGGGATAAGCCTGCCTGCCCTCACATCCGGGTCGTAGAGAATACTGTTGCGAGAGTCCTTCGAATCCAGGCCGGCCATCGCCCTGCTGAAATTGAACACGCCGGGGTCCTTCTTGCGCCCGCGGTGGGGTCTCTTTACCCACCGGTTCGGGCGGCCGTAGGCGACCCGATAATGTTCCAGCACGTTCCGGTCGGGTATTTTGTACACCCGTTGCATTACTTCGACCAACCACTTGAGGGAAGTGTACTGCGCCGAAGTGAAGGGGTCGTTGTGGTATCCCACGAGTTCGATGCCGATGGAGTGACTGCTGATATCCCTAAGGCCATTCCACATGCTCAGGCCCGCGTGATTCGACCGGTACCGCTTGTCCAGGATCCGGTAAATGGTCCCGTTCCGGGCTACGAGGTAGTTGGTGTGTCCCCTGCGGGAAACCGTTCTCAGTGCGCTTCTCAACCCGGATTCCGTGCTGTGGATAACGACAAAACGGGTGGATTTGCGGCTTCGCTTCCTGAAGGAGCGGGGCAGCTGCTTCTGGTAATCGACGATTCTGGGCGCAGCCTGGAGGACTACCGGTTCAAGGGAAACGGGCCAAAGCAGGGTCAGGCAGAAGCACCAGACCGGCAAATGGATGAACGCGAGGGATTTATACTTTTTTGAGATCAGGGCCATCGTGTAGGCATGTTAACGAAAGTACGTGATGTGGAGTACTGCTTTTTCTAAATCTGCATGCTACAGTTGCTGAACAATTTGCAGTCGGACCGCGGACCACGCGCGTTCAAGCTTCCCGCGAGGGCAACCCACTACCAGCTAGCCACGAGGCCTAGCCACGAGGCAACCCCCACTACCAGTTCGTGAAGGATCCGTCTTCTCGCTGCAGCATGGGACCCTGGGCCGGTCGATACGGAGATCGTTTCGCAGCCTCTTCGTCGAATTCCACCCCCAGGCCCGGACGTTGCGGGGGAAGCAGGTAACCTTCTTTCCATTCGACCTGGACGGGGAATACATCGGGCAGCAGGCCCGGGAGATGGGGCAGTTCCTGCACGCCGAAATTCGGCGACGCCAGGCTCAAGTGCAGACAGGCCGCCGTGGAAACGGGTCCGAGCGGATTGTGCGGCGCGATGTCGATATAGTGGGTCTCGCACCATCCGGCGACTTTCCGTGCCTCGGTCAGGCCGCCGACGAGACATACGTCGATGCGGGCGTAGTTGATCAGGTCTTCTTCGATCAGCTCCCGGAATTCCCATTTGCTCGTATAGTGCTCGCCCACGCCGAGGGGCACGGCGACGTGCTGCCGTAGCATCCGGTAGGACGCCTGGTTTTCGGAACGCAGGGGATCTTCAATGAAGAAGGGTCGAAAGGACTCCACGGCGCGGCACAGGGCGATCGCATCGGGCGGATCGAGACGGGTGTGTACGTCACACAGCAGCTCGATGTCGTCCCCAAGCGCTTCCCGGAGCGCACTGAACTGCTCGATACACTTACGCACCGCCCGCGTGGGCTCCAGCACTTCACCCTCGTGGGGCAGTCCCCAGCGGATGAACTTCCAACCGTCTTCCACCCTGGCATGCGCCTGGTTGACCAGTTCTTCGGATGGACCGTCGCCGCCGCAATGTGTGTAGCAGACCACTTTGTCCCGGCACAGGCCGCCGAGCAGTTCGTAGACGGGTACGCCAAGCGCTTTGCCGTGAATATCCCAGAGCGCGATGTCGATGGCGCTGATCGCGGCGGAAAGGGCGTGGGCGCCGGGAAAGAAATTACCGCGGAACATCACCTGCCATAGGTGTTCCCTGCGCGTCGGGTCCTGGCCGATAAGCCTTTCGCGGAGGGAAAGGACGATCTCCTTAACGGCCAACTCGCACCATGTCAGGCCGCTTTCGCCTATCCCGTAGATGCCTTCGTCCGTCTCCACCTTGACGACGAGGTAGTTTCGGTTGCCGCCCCAGACCGGAAAGACTTTGATGTCGGAAATGCGCATGGATATGGCAGGTAACTGTTTTTTGCCGGATACCTGCTACTCCCTCCTTGCCAGGAGCCTGCCTTCCGTTCTTTACCGGAGATCTATTTCTCGGGCTCGAAATCCAGAGAAGCCGAATTGAGGCAGTAACGAAGACCCGTGGGCTTCGGACCGTCGGTGAACACGTGGCCCAGGTGGGCGTCGCAACGCGTGCACAACACCTCGGTACGAATCATGCCGAAGCTGCGATCACTTTCTTCTGCGACGTTCTCTTCGGCCACCGGCTCGTAGAAACTCGGCCACCCCGTCCCGGATTCATACTTGGTCTTGGACGAGAACAGCGGTGTGCCGCATCCGATGCACTTGTACAGACCTTCTTTGTAGTGTTTGTTGTACTTGCCTGTATAGGCGCGTTCCGTGCCCTTTTCTCGGGTGACATAGTACTGCTCGTCGTCGAGCTGCTCTTTCCATTCCTCTTTCGATTTGACCACTTTATCCACCGTTACGGCTCCTTTCTTCGTACCGTCGGAATCGACCTCGACGATGGTCACTTTTTCGGTCTCTCCGGATTTGTCCTGCGCCATGGCCTCGTCCTGCTGCGCCATACCCGAATTACATGCAACCACTAAGGAAAATGCGGCAATTGTTGCGAACAGTCTGTACATGACATAGCCTCCCGATCAACGATTGTGCTGCAGCTAGCCGGTGCTCATCTCCTGCATGAGCGCCGCCTCGGTCGTGGATATCCCAGGAACGGGAAAACCGGCGCAGAGTTCCTTGACCTCTTCATGAATCGACGACAGCTTCTCGTCGTTTTCGTGGTTTTCAATCGCCGCGTTGATCCAGTCGGCGATCCTCCTCATTTCAGATTCCTTCATGCCCCGTGTCGTGGCCGCGGGCGTGCCGATTCGGATCCCGCTTGGGCTGAAAGGGGATCTCGTGTCGTAGGGCACGGAGTTCTTGTTCGCGGTCAGCCCGGCCTTGTCGAGCGCGGTCTCGGCGTCTTTTCCGATGATGCCTTTGTTGGTCAGGTCGATGAGCACGAGATGGTTGTCGGTCCCGCCGGAAACGAGATCAAAACCGTGCTCGGTCAGCGACTCGGCCAGGGTCTTCGCGTTGGCTACGATCTGGCGTGCGTATTCTTTGAACTCCGGACGCATGGCTTCCTTGAAGGTAAGGGCCTTGGCGGCGGTGATGTGGTCATGTGGCCCGCCCTGGAGACCGGGAAATACGGCCCGGTCGATATCCTTGGCGTACTTCTTGTGACACATGATGATCGCGCTGCGCGGACCACGAAGCGTCTTGTGGGTGGTTGTCGTCACCACGTCGGTGAATGGTAGCGGACTGGGGTGGACTTCGCCGACAATGAGGCCCGAAATGTGGGAGATGTCGGCCATGGGGACGGCCCCGACCTCGTCGGCAATGGATTTGAACGCCTCGAAGTCGAATTGCCGCGGATAGGCCGTGGCTCCGGAGATGATGAGCTTGGGCCGGTGTTCGAGCGCCAGGGCCCGGACCTCGTCCATATCGATGCGGCCCGTATCCCTGCGAACGCCGTAGGAGACCACGTTGTAGGACTTGCCGGAGTAATTGACGTGCAATCCGTGGGTCAGGTGACCGCCCTGGTCGAGCTTCATGCCCATGATCGTGTCGCCGTATTCCAGCAGGCCGAACATGACCGCGGTATTGGCCGGGCTTCCGGAATAGCACTGGACGTTGACGTGCTCGGCGCCGAAAAGAACCTTCGCCCGCCTCCGGGCCAGGTTTTCGATCTTGTCTATGTACTGTTGTCCGCCGTAGTAACGCTTGCCGGGGTATCCTTCCGAGTACTTGTTGGTCAGTACGGAACCCATGGCTTCCAGGATGGCCGGCGAGACGTAGTTTTCTGATGGGATGAGCTCGATCCCGTCCCGCTGTCGTTCCCGTTCCGCGACCAGCAGGTCGTACAATGCTTCGTCCCGTTGCCGTACGGCGAAAAAGTCCTGCATAGTCGACTCCATGCCCTGCGAATGCGTGAACTGGCGGCGATCGACGCAGCCGATCAATGACTGTCCTGGATCTTTTTCCGTACGACCCGAGGCGTGTTTCACCAACGTCCCACAGCCCTACAAAAACCCCAAGACTTACGGGTTAATAGTACGAAAATCGGAAGGGATTTGCAAGCAAAAGAGGATCATATCTCTACAATACCATTCGAGATATTTGCGGTGGGTTTGTACTATAATACACACAGCATGTCCGTCAGCGAGCCCGTCTGAGATCACGAAACGCAATCTGTGACGGAAGCCGATCAGCGCTGATCGGCTGACGAGCATCTACACTCTTCGTATCAAGTTAGTATCATCAAACCGCCGCAAAGGATTCGAAATGTCAGGACAGGATCAATTTGAGGTACCAGAATCCCGGTGGGACTTCCTCGTCGAACGCCTGAACAAAATCGATAACCGCCTGAACAAAATCGATAACCGCCTGGACAAAATCGATAACCGCCTGGACCAAGTCGATAACCGCCTGAACCAAGTCGATAACCGCCTGAACCAAGTCGATAACCGCCTCTCTTCCCTCGAAAATGCCCAGAAACACGCCGCAACGAAGATGTGGGTTGTTGGTACAGGACTGACAACCATAGTCGTTCTCACCGGACTGTCAATCAACCTACTCAACTATCTCAAGCCCTGATGCACCTGATCTCCACCTCAAGTACCTTGTTCTGCGCATCGATGCGTCATTTCTGCAGCATGCCCGCGGCGCTGATGACGAAGGCGGAGAGTAGTACCACCGTGGAGAACACGCCCAGAACGAGCATGGCGGGACGGGTACGGTACGCGGGAGGCAGTTTGAAATTCAGGTAGACGGCCGCAAAGCAGACCAGGCCGACACCCATGTTGGTGGCCAGGAGCGCCACGATCTGCGTAATCAGGTCGAAGGTGATGTCGCTCCAAATAGCCACGGAGGAAGTAACGAAGAACCAGATCACGATGTAGGTCTGCAGCCTGCGGTAGGAATAGGACGCGAATCGCGGCCATACGGCCGTCAGAAACTCGTGGGTGAACCGGGTCAAGGCCTCCGGTATGGTCGCCAGCGTGCCCCAGAGGGCCGCGAGTATGGCCATGTAATACACGGGGATGAGGGCGGCATGAATCTGTGCCCATATGGATGACTGCCTCGTCAAGAGGTCCCACGCGTTGCCGGGAAGGATCGTTTGCCGCGGATAGAGTACGACCGCCCCTGCGATCATGAAGGCGGCGGTAACGATGAAGAGCACGAGCGCTCCCATCGAGACGTCCCACTTGAGGGGCGATATCAGTTTGCGCATGCGCTTTACTTCCGACGGATCTTCCCTGAGATAATTTATCTTCATTGTGCCGTCGATCCGGCCGCCAAGCCGCTCCATGTCGGGGTTCTTCGTCATTCCCCATCCCCGGAGCGCCACCCAACCCGAGTAGGCCAGGTAGGTGCTCAACGTGCCTCCGACGTAGCCGAAAACAGTGACCAGGTTAAGGAAGTAATCGTTCCTTGCCGCGGACGGCGCCCAATCAGGCGCGGCGGGCAGGTTTCCCACGGAAAGCGTACCGAACAGGACACCGCTCAGACTCGGCCAGACGATCACCGTGGCCAGTACGGTGCCGGAGACGAGGATGCCGCAGATGATGATCTGCTGCTTCTCCAGGAAACTGTAGGACGTCAACAGGCTCAACCCGATAGCCAGTCCCAGGAATACCGTGGTGACCAGGTTTTCCCAATAAGTATCCGTCGAACCGACGGGCAGCGATTCCGAGAAGATATGGACGACGAGGTTACCGCAAGGCTTGGCCACCGCCGTCAAGGCCAGGCTGAGGGCGAACAGTTCTATGGTCAGCAGCGTCAGGATGAACCAGCCCCTGGGGCCCGGCAGCTTGGCCAGCATGCGGCCGAAGGGCTGGCCGCTCACCGCCGTGAAGCGTCCCAGCAGGTAAGTAACCGCTATACCCTTGACCAGCACGCTCACCAATATTAGCCAGAGCAGACCGTATTCCGCCCAGGCACCGACACCCGTGACCAGGATAGTTTCTCCTGCGCCAACGGCCATGGACGCCACCAGTGCGGCGGGCCCGAAGAAACCGAGCATCCGCTTGAACTTCTTCAAGGACCACGGTTCCGCAAACACGCCAGCGGGTTCGGGGACAGAAATCGTTTCGGAGGATTCAGAAGGTTTGGTCGGTTCGTTCATGGAAATGAAATGATAAGATCACGAAGTCGTCATATCAAGCGCTAAAACTAATAGTATGTTTAACACGCGGCCTGCGCGACATACGGATTTCGGTCCATAAAACCCTGTTTTCAACAGGCCTGCACATTGTATAATCAACCCATACTCTCCTCGAGTGTCTGTGCGGAGAATCCCACCGACCATTTGCACGTATCCGGATCCGAATCCGGCTGTTGAAAGGAAGCCATACGATGGACACCGATCGTAATGACATTCCGAATCTCGCGGACGTGTCGTTGCCTGGGTCAAAAGACCGGGAGACCCTGACCCGGAGGGCCTTTCTCAAGCAAGCTGCCTTCGCGGCTGCGGCGATGGCCGCCCCTTTCCCCGTACTGGCGGATCCCTACGCGCCCGCAGACGTTGGCCACTACGCCGGCCGGCGTTCGCCCGGTAAGGGTATCCGGCCGCGTCTCGGCGGGGAAATCGGGTCTTGGCGGTATTGCGGTTACGGACGGTTTGACCGTTACCGCCACGGACGCTGATGGACGTTACGAGTTAGTCTCCAACACACTTCAATTCTTTTGTATCTGTCTCCACGCCCGACGGATACGCCATTCCCCCTCAACCCAAGCGGCACGGCCGCCTGCTACCAACCGATCACGCCGGACCGGTCGGGAGGGATGACCGCAAGCTTCGATCTCGCGGCGCTGGACGGATCGGATGAACGCCACGGATTCCTGGTGCTCGCCGATCCGCAGACCCAGGATGCCTACGAAATGGGACTCTTCCATGCCGAAACCGTACCGGACGTAAAGAAGACGGCCGCAGCGATCACGGACCGGCGGCTTTTCGGCGTGGGCTGTGGGGACATCATGTTCGACGACCTGTCACTTTATCCCGAGTACGAACGGGGTGTACAGAGCATGGGTATGCCCTTCTTCCAGGTCGTCGGCAACCACGACCTGGACTTCGGCACGTCCGACGATGGATCCGTCCGCACGTTCTGCCGCCATTTCGGGCCGGCCTACTATTCGTTCGACCGCGGGGAAGTCCACTACATCGTGCTGGATAACGTATTCTGGCACGGACAGGGGTACATCGGCTATGTGCCCGACGATCAACTCAACTGGATCGCCCAGGACTTGGCCCTCATCGAACCCGGCAGGACCGTGGTCGTTTTCAACCACATACCCAACTATACCACGCGGCACATACGGACAGGAAGCGACAGTCCGTCCATATCGAGTACGACCGTGAACCGCGAGCGCATGTACCGGCTCCTGGAACCCTACCGGACCCACGTGTTTTCCGGCCACGTGCACGAACACGAACACATTTTCGAAGGCGGACTGCACGAAATCGTCCAGGGCACGGTCTGCGGCGCCTGGTGGAGCGGGCCGATCTGCTGGGACGGTACGCCGAACGGGTACGGTGTTTACGAAGTCAACGGGATCAGACATTCAAT
>CBDEKM010000017.1:0-301667 GCA_965240335.1 bacterium | reverse complement strand
TTACCGAACCGCTGCAGCACCTGACTAATGTGGTCCGGCGACTCGTCGGGGAAGACAGAGATGAAGATGAAGGCGTCGACCTGGCCGGACAGTCCCTTCGGGAACTGCTCCGACGGCTCCGGTCCGATCCGGCGTCCCGCCTCGTCGTCATGCTGGACCAGTTCGAGGAGTTCTTCCTCCTGCTGGACGAGAAGAGCCGGAGGCGTTCATCAACGAACTGGGCGGACTGGGCGGACTGGGCGGACTGATGGATGACGATTCCCTCCCGCTGCAGTTCGTTTTCGTCATGCGGGAGGACATACTCGCGGAGATGAGTCAGCTCAAACCGGTGGTCCCCGAGATATTCCACCACGAGTATCGGCCTCGGCCGCCTGACGCCGATCAGGCCGCCCAGGCCATTACGGGTCCTGCCTGGCGGGTAGGCTGCAGATTCGAAGACGGGCTCGTGGAACGTCTGCTGGAGGACCTCTCCGACCAGGAATTCGTCGACCCGCCTCATTTGCAGATCGTTTGTGATACGCTCTATGATCAGCGAAACACGAAAAACCTGATCAAGGAATCGGCCTATGTCCAGTTGGGCGGCGCTTCGCAGATCCTCGCGGACTACCTCGTAAGGGTGCTCCGGCGGTTTTCGGCGGCCGACCTGGCTGCGGTGCAGCAGGTGCTCCTCGCGCTCATCTCCGCCGACGAGCGGCTCGTCGTCGTGCGAGAGGCCGAACTGGCTTCGCGAATCCAGGTCGGCGACCGTTACGACGACGCCCTTGGAACGCTGCTCGATGAACTGGTGGACGCTCGTATCGTCAGGAGGCGGAACCAGGAAGGGGAAGGGTGGCTGGAACTCGCCCACGAATGCCTGATCCCCGAGGTGTCCCGCTGGCTGACCAACAGCGTTTACGAGGCCAAGCAGGCCCGCAGCCTGCTCGAAAGGTCGGTTGAAAACTACCGGACCTACCAGCTCATCATGGACCGGGAAAGCCTGGACCTGCTCTCTCCCTACCTGCAGGAAATCGGGGTCTCCGGCCAGGAGGCGTACCTGCTGTGTATCAGTCTTCTCAGCCGGGACCGGCCCGTGCCGGCCTGGTTGGTCGACAGGGTGCCGGATGCCTTGAACGTGATACTGGAAGCCAGCTACAACGAACGCCGGGAAGTCCGCCAGAGGGCCGTTGAATCGTCCCGTCCCGTACGTTGCGCGGCCCTGAACAACCGCCTCAGGCACCTTGCCCTGCGGGATCCTGCGTTGAAAGTTCGCCGGGCGGCCAGCATAGAACTGGCGGACTGGTTCGGCTCGGCCGTGGAATCGATCCTGACCCGTCCCACCGGTAACGAGTCTGTCAGCCGACTGCAGCGCGCGGTCAGCCTGGCCTTTCTCAGGGAACAGAACCAGTCTGTCAAACTTTCCCGCCTGTACAGGGTGATGGTAATGGCCGGTTTCGTTTTGATGCGCCTCCAGCAGGGCGGTATCGACATCATGCAGCAGGGCATCGGCGGTACTTTCGGTGGCGCCATGGCCGGCTTGCTCGGCGGGCTTCTCCTCGGAACGGCCCTTGCCGTGACCAGCGCAGGGATTACTTCGGCGGTGTTGTCGTCCATCATTGTCCTGGCGGGCCTTGGCCTGTTCGTCGGCGCCTTCGGCGGAGCGGGCGTGTCCTTTGGCATGGTCGCCCTTCGGCGTATTACGAGGAAGTACTGCCGGTGGCTGGGCGTCCTGGGCGGCATCCTGGGCGGCGGCATCGTCGGCGCCGGTTTCAATCTGTTCAGTTCCGATACCCTGGATACCTTGTTCGGCCAACACCCGGCGGGTCTGACCGGCGGTCCCGAGGGCGCCCTCATCGGCGCGGGCGTGGCACTTGGCCCTGTCATCACCTACTACCTGTTCGGTCGGCCCGGACAATGGCGGGGTTTTCTCTACATTGTCTTCGGTGCGCTGGGAGGCATGTGTGCCAGCATAGTCCTGACCCTGTGGGGCGGAAACATGTTCAGCGGCAGCCTGGAAATCATGCGCCAGTCCTTCGGAGCGTCCCAGATCCGACTCGAAACGATCGCGACCGTCTTCGGGGAGGTGGACTTTGGCCGGACTACCCGGGTTGCCCTGGGCGCCCTGGAAGGACTCCTCTTCGGGGGAGGCGTGATGGCCGGGATTGAGACCTTCACGCGATCGAGTGAACAGGTCGAGGGCCGGTTCGGGAAGGATGGATAAGAGTATGACACTGGATTTCGCATGTCCGGGTCGCACGAAAAGGGATCGATGAACCGTGAAGAATCATAAGGAGAGCGCAGGCCTGCCCAGCGAGTTCGAACTGATACGGCGGATCATGGCTACGCTGCCCGAACCGGACCCGGGTGTCCTTATAGGGGTCGGCGATGACGCGGCGGCCGTAGCGCCCGGCGCGGGCATGGCGACCCTGCTGACTACCGATACCTTCGTGGAGGGCGTGGATTTCGACGTCGCATTTTCATCCTGGCGGCAGATCGGCTGGAAGAGCATGGCGGCGAATTTCAGTGATATCGCGGCCATGGGCGGCGCGCCCAGGTACGCATTGACGACCCTCTGTCTTCCGGCTCATCGCACCGCGGAAGACGTGGAGGCGCTGTACGAAGGTGTTCGCGGCCTGGTTGGACATACCGGCCACTCCGTATCCATCGTCGGGGGCGACCTGAGTTCGACGGACGGACCGACCGTCATCTCCATCACGCTGACGGGAGAAGCGGAGGGGAAAACCATAACGGAGCGCGGCGGCGCCCGGGTGGGAGACACCCTGTGCGTGACCGGCCACGTGGGCGCGAGCGAGACCGGACTGCGTTTGCTTCAGGCGGCAAAGGAACGTCCGGCCGCGGGGAAACTTCTGGACCGATTCGAAGACACGCTGTCCCGTCACCGGACGCCTGTACCGCGTGTCCTGGAGGGTGGCGTTATGGCCCGCAGCGGATGGGTCCACGCCATGATCGATGTGAGCGACGGAATCAGTTCGGACGCACTGCACCTTTGTCGAAACAGCGGGGTAGGATTGAACGTGGATGGGACCACCCTGCCCATCGCGGACGAGACCAGGCGAGCCATGGATGAACTGCGGCTCGCCCCGGTCCGGACGGCATTGGATAGCGGGGAGGAGTTCGAACTGCTGTGCGCCGTCGATCCGGAAAGGGTAGAGCGCCTGGCGGCCGAACTGGCGGAATGTGCCGGTACCGACCTGACGCCCATAGGGGAAATCGTACCCGCGGACCGTGGATACACCTGCTCCGACCACGCCGGGACCCATCCCTTGCGTCCCGAAGGGTACGAGCACTTCAGCAGCTGGCGGCCAGCCTAGACAGCCCGGCCACCCTGGCCAGGGTGGCTAAACCTCGATTTCTACCGCTTCGCCGGTCACCCGGACCGGAAAGCACGTAAGATTCTCGTAGGCCGGCGGAGAGAGCACATCTCCCGTGGTTATATCGAAAGACGCGCCGTGAAAGGGACACCAGAGATCGGTCCCGTCCAGTTCCCCTTCGCTCAAAGGGGCGCCCATGTGTGGGCAGAAGTTGTCGGCGGCGTAGTACTTTCCGTCCACGTTGCAGAGGACGATTTCCTTTCCTTCTATCGAGACCATTTTCAACTGTCCCGGTTGCAACTCATCCAGTTCCGCCGCTTTCACGTATCCCATGTACGGGCTCTCCTTTCGGGTGCTGCGTTTTAGGCCTTCGCATTCACGACGCGCCGGTCAACCGGGAATTACAATTCGTTGACCGATTTGCAGCCGCCTGACCTGCAGGTTTGGATTGGCCCGCATGAGGGCCGACAGTGACACGTTGTAGACCCGGGCAATCCGTGCCAGCGTATCCCCCGAGCGAATGTTGTAGGTCACCGCACCACGATCGATTCCCTGGCGCCGTCATTCCGACACCGGCCAGACGAAGCACCTGTCCCGGGTAAATGATGTTTCCCCGCAGTCCATTGTTCTGCTTCAGCACCGAAACGGACGTTGCGTAATACCGGGCGATACGGATCAGCGTGTCACCGCGCCGCACGGTGTGGGACGGGGCGTCCTTCGGGGTATCATACGAAAGTGCCTGGGCTGTCCGGTCAGCCCGGCCCACCCATAAACTGTTGTTGTTCCTACCGGGGACGCTGAGCACCTGGCCGATACGGATCAGGCTGCCCCGAATCCGGTTCATTCGGCGGATTCTGCTGACCGATGTTCGGAATCTACGGGCGATATGACCCAGGGTATCGCCCCGTCGCACGCGATACCTGCGTACCTCGGGAGGGGGCTTGAAGTTTGATTCGGGAATCTCGTCGAGACTGCCGAGAAGGGTCGATCCGGCGCCGAGCGGTACGCGCATCATATACCCGGAGGGCGGAGTCACCCCGTAACGTATGTCGGAATTCAAGGCCTTGAGATCGTCCTGGGTCATATTCAGAAAATCGGCGACGTGCTGCAGTGTGACCGACTTGTCGATACGCACCTCTTCAAAGAGGTATGGATGGTAGGTTTCCGGCAATTCCACGCCGTATTCTTCCGGATTATCGAGAATATGCAGCACCGCGAGGAATTTGGGCACGTAGTTCCGGGTTTCCCTGGGCAGCCGCATTGTCCAGAAATCCCGTTTCCCCGTCCGGTTGATCTCGCGGAGCACGCGAAACTCGCCACAGTTATATGCCGCAAGGGCGAGGAACCAGTCGTCGAACATGCCGTACAGTTCCCCAAGGTAGGCGAGCGCGGCCGGTGTGGCCTTGTAGGGATCCATGCGGTCGTCTACCCAACCGGACCGGCTGAGTCCGTACCGCCTGCCGGTATCGTAGACGAACTGCCACATGCCCGCGGCGGCCGCCCACGAATACGCCCTGGGTTTGAAACCGCTCTCGATGACCGGAAGCCATTGAAGCTCGATGGGCAGTCCACGGGCGGCCAGTTCCTCGCGGATCATGGGTGTGTATCGACCGGATCGCTGGTACGCGGTTTTGAGTATGTCCAGGCTCTTTCCCTTGAGATACAAATTGACCCGTTGCCTGACGCCGCGGTTGAGTACCCTGGGAATCGAACCCCTGACTTCGGCGGTTCCTTGCCGTCTGTCCTGGATGCGGTCCACCAACAGGCTTAGTTGCTTCAGCAGGTCGGATTGCGCGCCCATGGCCGCATGCTTATGGTCGTCACTCAGCAGGATGAGCAGACCAAGCACTTCGTCGATCGCTGCGCGCGCGGCCGTGGTATCGGCTTGCTCCAGCGCCGCGAGGGCCGCGTCGTACCGCAGCCGGGCATCGGCGAGAAGGCGATTCGGGTCCTGTGTCACCAGTGAATCGGCGAGGGCGATATGATCGAGGGAGAGATCCGGGACCGGCAAGTCTTCCACCGCGACGAACTGTTCGGTGGTATCCGTCGCCACGGGTTCGGGAACGGCGCGCACTGCCGGTTCAAGGGTTCGGGAGCCGGCGCATCCGGCGAGAAACACCAGGCCTATGAGGGAGAGGTATCTGATCATGTGTACGTTTAGCAATTCAAAAATCGACAGGGTTGTCAGAAGTCGATTCATCGCTCGGAACCTGTACCTGAGCCGCTAAAAATATAAGTCAGACCGTCGAGCAGGCAAGGTCTTTCAGAATTAAGAAACAGAACCCTCGACAAGCGCCCGATCGATTTCCTCGATCACGGCCGGGTCCTGTTCGGTGGTTCTCGCTTCTTCCAGGGCCGAAAGGGCCTGTTTGCCGCCGATGTTTCCGAGCGCCCAGGCCGCATGGCCCCTTACCAGCGGTTCTTCGTCGCCAAGCGACGGGATGAGTGCGGGAACCGCCTGCGGATCCTTCGTGTTCCCCAGGGCAACGGCCGCGTTGCGCAGCAGGCCCCTGCGCTTGGTGCGTTTTATGGGACTGCCGCGGAAACGCGTCCGGAACTCCTCCGGCGACCATCCCAGCATTTCCATCAGTCCCGGCATATCGTTCCACGCCCGGGGATAGAACGACGGGTGGCGGGTGATGGGCGCCCGGCGGTTCCAGGGACAGACGTCCTGGCAGTCATCGCATCCGAATACGCGGTCTCCCATCGCCGCGCGGTACTCCAGGGGAATGGCGCCTTTCAGTTCTATGGTATGGTAGGATATGCAGCGGCGTGAATCCACCACGTAGGGCTCGACGATGGCATCCGTGGGACAGGCTTCGATGCACCGTGTGCACGTCCCGCAGTGGTCGGAAGCGGGCCGGTCTTCATCCAGTTCCAGGTCCAGCAGAATTTCCCCGATCAGAAGCCACGAACCGATTCGCTTGTGGATGAGATTGGTGTGCTTCCCGAACCATCCCAGGCCGGCGCGCACCGCGAATTCGCGTTCCAGCACGGGACCCGTGTCCACGTATACCTTGCCCTCTACGGCGCGGCCGGCCCTGTCCTGGACGTATCGAAGCAGCGCCAGCAGCTTCTCTTTCATCACGTCATGGTAATCGTCACCACGGGCATACTGGGCGATCTTGCCGCGGTGCGTGCCGTCCGGGAGGGGTTCCGAGTCCGGACTCCGGTAGTTCATTGCGACGACGACGAGGGACCGGGCGTTCGGCAGTATACGTCCCGGATCCTGCCGCTTCTCGACCTGGCGGCCAAGGTAGGCCATCTCGCCGGCCATGCCCTGCTTGACCCACTCCGCGTAGTATCTCCCGTGCCGGGGTGGTTCGGCCGAGGTTACGCCGGCCAGGTCAAAGCCGAGGTGTACGGCATGCGCCTTTATTTCTTCGGTAAGAGACACGGGAATCCGCGACGCGGGGAGGTTATCCAGCCGCCTGTCCGCTGGGCGTCGGTGAATGACGCCGGTTCCTGTTTCGTCCGTTCCGGCCGTATGACCTTCGACGTCCGCCCTGTTGCTGCTGTTCGTCCCGCTTGTTCGTCATCCTGTGGGCGATTTTCTCCCGTATGACGGTCACCTTGATATGCCCGGGATAGGTCAGGTCGTTGCGGATCTTCTGGGATATCTCGCAGGCCAACATGTGCGTCTGGTCGTCGTCCACCTGGTCCGGCCGGACCATGACCCGGATCTCGCGTCCTGCATTGATGGCGTAGGCATCGGCCACTCCGTCGAAGGACCGGGCGAGTTCCTCCAGTTCCACCACCCGTCGGATATAGTCCTCGGGGTTATTTCGGCGGGCACCGGGCCGGGCGCCGGAAATGGCGTCCGCCGCGGCAACCAGAAACGTGATCGGCGAGGTGATTTCCTCGTTCTCGTCGTTGTGATGGGCGATGATCGCGTTCTTGACTTCCTCGGGTTCGCCATACTTTTCGGCAAAGGCCAGGCCGATCTCCGGGTGGGACCCCTCCATCTCGTGGTCCAGGGCCTTGCCGACGTCGTGCAGGAGTCCGCAACGCCGGGCGAGCATCTCGTTCAATCCGATCTCCACGGCCATCATGCCGGTCAGGAACGCCACTTCCTTGGAATGTTCCAACGCGTTCTGTCCGTAACTGGAGCGGAACCGCAGCCGCCCGACCAGTTTCATCATTTCGGGATGCATGGATTTCAACTTGAGCTGGTTCACGGCCTGCTGCCCTTCCGAGAGCAGGCGACTGTCGATCTGTTCCTTTGCCCGTGCGATCACCTCTTCTATCCGGTTCTGGGTGATCTTGCCGTTGGACACGAGGTCCGCCATGGCGCTGCGGGCGATTTCCCTGCGGATGGGGTCGAAGCAGGAGATGACCACGGCTTCGGGCGTATCATCCACCATGACCTTCACTTCGCTTGTCGCCTCGAACGCCCGGATGTTCCGGCCGTCCTTTCCGATAATGCGAGCCTTGATCTGGTCGTTGGGCAGGGGAACGACCGCGACACTCGTCTGGGTCGACTGGTCCACCGCGCACCGGCTGATCGCCAGCGTGACGACTTCTCGCGCTTCCCGTGTGGCGTTGGTCTGGGCGGTTTTCAGGATATCCCGCACCCTGTGTTCCGCTTCCTGCTTTACGTCGCGAATGAGCTCGTCGTGAAGTTGCTGCTTGGCTTCCTCGGCGGTCAACCGGGCCAGGGTTTCGAGCCTCTGCCGGTATTCGGAAGCCGATTCCCTCAACCGGACATCCTGCGATTTCAACCTGTCGTCCAGTTTTTCCAGTTCGTCCTCTTTCAGGGAGGTCTGTTCTTCCCGCTCCTTCAGGTTGTCTTGACGCTGCTCATACTCCTTCTCCCGGTCCATCAGGTCCTGTTCCTGGCTTTCCACGGCATGCTGCCTGCTGTTGATTTCCTCCTCCTGCGTCTCACGCGCATCGTGCCATTTTCTCTTTTCTTCGAGCGACTCGGCCCGTCGCTGCACCTCAATCTCCTTGATCAGGCGCTGCGCGCGTTTCTGCGCATTCTCTTCGATTTCGCCGGCTTTGCTGCGCCGCCAGATCGTGCCAATGACCAGTCCTGCGAGTCCGGAGACCACGGCCAGGACGGCCAGGGGCAGCATTAACCCATTCAGGTTTTCCAGTAGGAAATCCATACTATACCCCCGCGGTAAAACAGCTTTCTCGCGTCGAACATGGTTTTGGTGTCGATAAGCTGGCCGTCGCTGCCGATCCGGAGCGTGCGCTGATCGGCCGGTCGGCCTACGCCGGCGGGGGGGACGTATTTCTTGCAGGCTAAGATGGGATGGCGCCCGTGTTTCTTGAACTATTCGGCCGTTATGGCGTACATGTGCGTTTTCTCGACGACTCGCCGTCAATCGGTTCCAGTGTTGTACGCTTGAAAGGGGATCTCACCTTTCCTCGTCGAGATAAGGATTTCAGCACATTCGTAACGTCAGAAACAGTAGTTTAAAAGATTCTGCGACCACGTGCCGGCCACGAACAGTATCAGCCATTTGTCCGGATTACGGTTTTCACTTTCCTGGGCACCTCTACTTTCCTCCAGGCGCCCCCGCTCTGCTTATCGAGTGTCTCGATCAGGTCATACAGTGCTTAAATCAACCGGTGCATGAGCCGGGTTGTAGTTATGCAATCGTGCCGACGCGGCAGCTCTTATATACAAAAGATATACAAAAGATATACAAAAGACATGCACACCGCGTCCGTGAACTACCTGCGGTTATTCAGGCGATAGTATCCTGGGTATCGGGCACCGACGTGCGAGGTTCGTCGCGCTCTTCGCGCCGTTCACGTACGGTGGATTTTCTTCCGAATCGATCTGGGAGGAAGAGGATGATCGTCCCCAGCATGAGTAGTGCCGTACCGATCCAAACCCAGTTAACTAAAGGATTAATGTAGATCTTAAACGTTGCAACGTCAAGCGTTTCGTTCAGTTCGGCCAGGACCACGTAAAGATCTTCATTAACCGACGACCAGATGGACACTTCCGATGTTACCTGGTCCTGGATGGGGTAGAGGCGTTTCTCCGGAGCCATCATGATGACGGGTTCACCGTCCACGGAAAGGCGCAGCAGTCCGGCGTAAGAAATGTATTCGCCCGTGTTGGTTTCGGTGAGGGATTCGAAGTCCAGCGTGTAGTTTTTGATATTGAATGATTCACCCTCCCTGACCGCGAAGTTTTCTTCCCGGTTAAAGGCGGCCCCGGTAAATCCCACGAAAAGGAGCACGATGGCGATATGCACGATGTAACCGCCGTACCGGCGCTTGTAACTCATGATCAGCCGGTAGAAAGCCGAGGGATAGGATTCGCCGTTCGTGGAATGACGGGCGCGCACGCCGCGGTAGAACTCGAGTCCGATGGCTCCGACCACGAAGGCGCACATGCTCAGGGAGAGCAGCGCGTAAACGTGCCGGACGCCGACGGCGAACAGGATGAGGGCCGCGGTGAGGAAAAAGGCAACCGGCACCTTGAAGTGCCGCTTCAGGCTCTGCACGGACGTCTTGCGCCAGGCAAACAGGGGACCCGCTCCCGTCAAAAAGAGCAGGAAGATGCCCAGCGGTACGTTGATCTGGTTGAAGTACGGCGCGCTCACCGTGATCTTCTCGCCGCTGACCGCCTCGGAAAGCACGGGGAAGATCGTTCCCCACAGGATGGCGAAACACACGCCGACGAGCGCCAGGTTGTTTAACAAGAAGCCGCTTTCCCTCGAGACGAAGGAGTCGAGTTCGTTGCGGGCCTTCAGGGTGTGGCGGCGGCTGATCAGCAGGCCGAAGGATAACACCATCGAGACGATGACGAATCCCAGGAACATGGGCCCGATGCCCGAGGTGGTGAAAGAATGCACCGATGAGACGACGCCGCTTCTCGTGAGAAAGGTCCCGAAGTAGACCAGGCCGAAGGTCAGGATGATCAGGGTGAAGTTCCAGATCTTCAGCATGCCCTTCTTCTCCTGTATCATCACGGAATGGAGAAAGGCGGTGATGGTCAGCCAGGGCATGAGCGCCGCGTTCTCCACGGGGTCCCAGGCCCAGTAGCCGCCCCATCCCAGTTCTACGTAGGCCCACCGGCCGCCCAGCATCAGGCCGAACCCGAGGAAGAACCAGGCGTAAAGGGTCCACCTCCGGATGGTCCGGATCCAGGTGTCGCTCAGATCTCCGGTAATCAATGCGGCCATGGCAAAGGCGAAGGGGACCACCGTCCCTACGAAGCCCTGGTAGAGAATGGGCGGGTGTATGATCATCAGGGGCATCTGCAGCACGGGGTTCAGACCGCGGCCTTCGCTGGGCACGAAGGGCAGCAGTTCGAAGGGATCGGCCACGAAAACAAGCAGGGCGATAAAGAACAGCGTTACCGACATCATTACCGCGTGTACGTACGGAATCAGCGTCTGGTTGCGGTTTCTGTTCGTCAGGTGCACCACCAGCGCGAACAGGGACAGGGTCCAGACCCACAGGAGCAGGGACCCCTTCTGGCCGGCCCATAGCGCGGTGACGCGGTAGAAATCGGGCAGGGTGCTGCTGGTGTAGGAGGCGACGTATTCCACCTGGAAGTTACCGGTGTACAAATGGTACACCAGTACGATGGAAGCCAGCGTCAGCATGCCGAAAGTGGCGATGACGCCGTGGGCGCCGCTGGAAATCATCTGAGGGTTACGCGCCCGCGCGCCGACCACGCTGGTCACACCACCGTAGGTCGCCGTCAAGAGCGCCAGCAGCAGGCTGAAGTATCCTATTTCATTCATTTATTTACGCAGTCTAGCTTTAAGTACCGCGGCGAACAGCCTTGCAGGTTTAGGTTCTTCTTTCCACTTCGATCCGTCCCTGGCCGGAAATCCTCCCGATCAGAATCTCGGTCGCCAGTCCGACGAAGAGGCCGTTTTCCAGGATGCCGGGTATGTTATTGAGTATGCTTTCCATTTTGCCAGGGTCGTCGATCCCGTCGAAACGGGCGTCCACCACCATGTTCCCCTGGTCCGTGATGACCGGTCCGTCCTTGTGGACCGCCATGCGCAGCACGGGTTCCCCGCCCAGCGCTTCGACGGTCCGCATGACGGGTTGAACCGCCATGGGAAGGACTTCCAGCGGCACGGGACACATTGATCCCAGCCGCTCGACCAGTTTCGATTCATCCACGATGACGATGAACCGTTCGGCCATGCCGTCCACGATCTTCTCGCGAAGGTGGGCGGCGCCCCGGCCCTTGATCAGGTTCATCCGGGGATCGACCTCGTCCGCGCCGTCCACGGCGATATCGATCCGGTCCACGTCGTCCAGCGTTCCAACCGGTAAACCATTGCTGCGGGCCAGTACCGCCGCGTCGAAGGAGGTGGGTATGCCGACGATGTCCAGCCCTTCCTCCCGAACCCGGCGGCCCAGTTCCTCGATCATGAACACCGCCGTCGATCCCGTTCCCAGTCCGACCACGTTGCCCTGGCCGACCTTCCGGGCGGCTTCCACGCCAACGGTTTTCTTCATCTCGCGTGTCAGTGCTTCGGATGGCATGGCCTGTTTTCCCGGTCTAATCCGTACCAAATGACAGCTTCTCAAGATAAGCCGGATCACCCTGCAAAGTCAACTGATTCCGCCCATGGGACCGCACGTTCCTCAATCGGAACTGCGGCGGAAGGTCATCTGGTTTCCGCTGGGAAAGAAGATCGTCAGGAGATCTTCCGCTATACTGATGGTACAGGGTTCGGAAGGCGCGTCGTCGGCGTCCGGCGTCCTCACCTTCATCGACAGGTCGCTGGCTTCAAAACCCTCCACCGCGTGGCCGCCGGAAAGGTTGTACAGGTGCCGGAAGGTCAGTTTATCCCCGTCCAGTGAATAGGTGCCGCCTTCACCGGATCCCCGCCGGGGACCCTCGTCGGTGACGATGAAGAACAGGACCGACCAGTCCTTCTCTGTAAAGGTGATCAGTCCGGTTACCGCGTGGACCGGCCCGGATTTGAGCCGGTATGTTTCCGGTTTCCAGGAGCCCGTGATGTCGGGTGATTCGGCCGAGGCCTGTGAAATCAAGGCCGCAAAACTGCCCGAAAACAGGAACACGGCCAGGATGACAGTTATTTTCCAGCGCATGGATGTCCTCACGATCTTCCGGCCGGGTCGATGCCCGACCGTTCAAAGTAGTCCCCGATGTACTCGAGGAGGTCCGCCTGGGCGTTTCCCTGGTCCTGGAACCGCCTGAGGATATCCTCGACCATCGGGCCGATTTCCAGCGGGATATCGAGCGTCCTGCCGAGTTCGACGCCCAGGTGCATGTCCTTCACGCCCAGGTCGGTGGCGGAATACAATGGCTTGCCGTCCAGGAAACGCGACAGGCTCCGTTCCATCATTCGGCTCTGGCCCATGCTCGGTTGGATGGCTTCGATCAGCAACCGCGGATCGATGCCGGCCCGCGCGCCTATGGCCATTCCTTCACAGGCGCCGATGAAATTGATGAACATCATGAGGTTGTTCACCAGTTTGGTCACGATGCCGCTGCCGGTGTCCCCCATACGGACGACCGTCTTGCCCACGCCGCGCAACAGAGGTTCGTACTTGTTGAATACCGCCTCCTCACCGCCGACGAACACGGTCAACGTGGCGTCCCGCGCGCCGAAGACGCCGCCGCTCACCGGGGCGTCGAGTACATCGATTCCCCGCTCGGCGCCAGCCCTTGCGATCCGTTGGATGAGCCCCGGTTCGCCGGTGCTGGTGTCGATGTAAACGGCTCCGCGCGAGAGCCCTTCGAATACGCCATCGCCGCCGAAGACGACCTCCTCCACCGCGGCAGGGCCTGGAAGCGATGTGATGACTGCGTTGGAATCAACGGCAATCTCGCGGGGGGAAGAAGACCAGGAAGCCCCGGCGTCCAGCAGATTCGAGGCTCTATCTTCGCACAGGTCATGGACGCGCAGGTCGTGTCCGGCCCGCAGCAGGCTGGCGGCCATGGGATTGCCCATGTTGCCCAGTCCGATGAATCCTACGTTCATGACCGGTCCTAACGAGTTTCGTCGATGGTCGGGAAGTCACCCGGTATGGTGATCTCGATGACTTCGAAGTCGTCGGAGAATTCCATCAACTCGTGCTTGACGCCGGGCGCCTGGTACCACGCGTCGCCCGCGGTAACCCGGATCTCGCCCACATCCTCCAGATCGATGCGCGCCCAGCCCTTTAGCAGGTAGTTCATCTGGAACTCGAGTTCGTGGGAATGATAGCCCATGGGGCCGTCGCAAGCCTGGTCGGCGCGGATGACGTGGGCCATCACCCGGCCTTCCGTGGCGGACTTCATGCCCAGGTCGCGATACACGAAATAGGGCCGCAATCCTTTGACCCATTCCGCGCCACCCGCCCGGGCGGCGAAGGATTTGGCTGTATTTTCAGACATGGTGCTTCTCCTTTCGATTGGGGACTGCAGATCAGACGGATTTCGTCCGGGTGTTTTCAGGGTGTGCCCCGCCTCCCGCCGCCATCCATGTAGACGGCGTTACCAAAAACGTAAGAGCAGGATTCCGAGACGAGGAAAGTAGTGACGGCGGCGATCTCCTCCGGTTCCGCGATCCGTCCGGCGGGAAGTCTTTCGCCGGCTTCGCGAAGCAATGCCTCGACATCGCGGCCCTGCCTGTCGGCCTCCGCCTGCTGTACGTCGCGGGCTCTCCGGGTGTTCGTCAGTCCGGGACAGATGGCGTTGACCAGGATGCCGTCGCCGGAAACGGCGTCCGAAAGGGCCCGCGTGCAGTTCAGGACAGCGATATTTGCCAGGCTGAGGGGGATGTTGTCGCGTTCGGGGCTCGTCCCCGCGCTTCCGGCGATATGGACAATACGCCCCCACTGGTTCTCCTTCATGTACGGGATCACCAGCTGCGACATCCGAAGATAACCGTGCGCCTTCAGCGCCAGCCCTTCGTCTATTTGTTCCACGGACAGTCCAAGGATGTCGCCTCCCCGGGCCGCACCGGCGCAGTTGACCAGAATATCGATGCCGCCAAAAGCGTCCGCGGTTTCACGAACCACCCTGCGGCAGTCTTCCAGCGAGACCAGGTCGGCCGCGACCGCGTGGCCTTCGCCTCCCGCCGCATTCATCTCGCGTACTACCTCGTCCAGCAGGTCGCGGTTTCGGGCCGTGACGCATACACGGGCACCCTCCCGGGCCAGTGCCAGCGCACAGCAACGTCCGATGCCCCGGCTGCCTCCGGTAACGATCACCCTTTTTCCGCGGAGATTCAAGTCCATGATTTCAATGTCCCAGGCCGAGCAGCCGGACGGCGTTTCCCCCGAGTATGGCGGCGCGGTCGTCCTCTGACAGGTCCACCGCGTTGATGCTTTCGATCATCTTCGGAATACTGCCGATCTGGTGGGGATAGTCGCTGCCGGCCACGATGCGCTCGGCGCCGGCGAAGCGCGCGGCAAAGTTCAGCGCGTCCACGTCGAAGTTGACCGTGTCGTAGTAGAACTGGTTTTTCAGGTAATAAGTGGGGTGGTTTTCCAGGTTGGCGCGGCATTGCGGAAAAGCCTCGTAGCACCGGTCGAAGCGCTCGGCCAGGTACGGCACGGCGCCGCCCAGGTGACCCAGCACCCAGCGTATGTTCGGAAACCGCTCCACTACGCCGCTGAACAGGAGGCTGGCCGTGGCCAGTGTCGTGTCCAAGAGAAACCCGACCGCCGGCATGAGCATGTAATCCTCCATGGCCTCCACACCCATGGGGAAAGTGGGATGGATGAAAACAACCATGTTTCTTTCGTCCGCCACCTCGTACATGGGCCAGAACCTCTGATCACTCAGGGCCACGCCATTGGCGTTGCTGTACACGCAGGCCCCTTTCAGGCCCAGCGAACCGACGGCCCGTTCCAGTTCGGCTGCACAGGCCTCCGGTTTGTTCAGCGGCAGGGTGGCCAGGGCGGGAAGACGATCCGGATGTTCACGCTGTATTTCGGCAAAATGATCGTTGACCTTGCTGCTCAGTTCCGCGGACCGGTCCGGGGTCTCGATCAGGGTGCCCGGCGCGGTAAAGGAGATGATATGCGTGTCGACCCCCGCTTCCTCCATCACCTGAAGGCGCACATCCATGAGCCGGTGGCCGGGCACCAGGATGTTGTAGTCGCCGGGGGAATGAAGGACCGGATTGCCGGCCTCGTCATCGGTCACCGTGTACGCGCTCGGGCCTTTCCGGACCTCGTCGACGTATTGAGGGGGATAGACGTGGTTGTGAAAATCGACGATGGGCATGGAGTGATCCTCTTAGATACTTTCTATTGGAGTCAGTTTCCGTACAGTGCGTTGAAGAGCAGTTTGAAGGTGCCCTGGGTCTGGTTGCGGAAATTGATCTGGAACCCGTAGAGTACGATCCGTCCCTCGCCATGACGCACGCTGATCATGGCGGGCTTGCCGGCTATGTGTTCCTCGCCGATCAGCCAGCCGCTTTCCAGCACGTCTTTACCGGGATAGGCGGCGATCACCTCGTACAGGTCGTTGTAGTATGAGGGATTGATCGAATACACGGGACAGTAGCGGTGCATGGCCAGGGCTTGGTCCGGCATGCCGTAACCGAGGCGGTGGGCGTTGTCGACCCGAATTCGCAGCATGGAACCGGGGCAGTAGAAGGTGCTGGTCGGCAGTCCGGCGGATACATCCGTGATCTGCAGGCCGAACTTCTCGATGGGAAGCTGTCCCGCACGACTGACCGCCACGAGCGTGCCACCCTTTTCCACGAATGCGCCGATGGCCCTGATCTCCGGTTCCCCCAGGCCGCTGCGGTATTCTTCGGGCTGAGGCATGGTCCGCAGACGGTTTTCGATCTCCTCTTCCGTGCCGGCCATCATGTCCATCGTGTCGTCGGGCAGGATGAACACATCGCAAAGGTCGTGGAGATCGCCCCGAATATCGGCGTCCCGCACGGAACGATAGGAAAAGCCGGACTGCTCCAGCGTCATGCGGGTCCATCCTTCGGGCATGTTGCCGCCCCAGAACCGCTGGTACATGGCGATGCGCGACGGTCTTAAGGATTCGCCTTCCACCCGCTCTTCGAGACGGTAGCCGGCCGCGCCGGTAACCCGTACGATGTCCTCCGACGGTACCTGGTCGACCTCGCTGACGACAAAGGTGCCGGCCGGCAGGCCGCGGCCGCCCACCGAAATGGGACAGGTGGTCCGGCTGATTTGCGCGCCTTTTTCCAGCAGTGCGTTGACCGCTCCGAATGCGGCGTTGTATCGGGGATCGACGGCCATGCCATGCTCTCCGTCGCCGGTGACCGCTCCGTTCACAGGCACCGATTCGGCCACCGGATCCAGGTTCAATGATCCTTCGTCCAGGCCGGCGTGCGGCGCTTCCGCCGGCTCCACCCTGACGCCCATCATCTCCGCGAGCGTGTCCGTCACCGAGTCGAAGATCCGCGTGGGCGAACCGTCGGCGCGCCGTGCCCAGGCGTCGTCCGGCCAGAAAGTCCGCTCCAGCAGCGTCTTGACCACGCCCCGCTTGGGCTGGGCGTTGGAAATGAAATAGGTGCTTGCGGGATAGGCCCTGCTCCCCACGGTCGAACGGGTCCGGGTGCGCTGTACGTCGATACCCTGGCGGAGCAGGGTGTTCACCAGGTTGGTCACGACGAGGGGATCATGCTGGTCCGGACGGATGAAGAAACCCGCCGATTCTTCCTCCTGGCCCCTGTGGGTCTGGTGCAGGGCTTTCTGCACGGCATTTCGCAGCACCATTTCCCGGCACCGCGCCGCGATGTCCATGAGCCCCGTAGCGGCGACCAGTTGCTGTTCCACCATGTCGCTCAGCCGCCACCATCCCCCCGGCCACGGATTGGGGAAATTGGTCTGCGGCTTATAGTGGGGCAGCGTGTGTAGCGTGTCTCCGTTCTCGCCTTTGAGCTGGTGAGGATGAACGTAGAGGGGGCTGGCCAGCTTCGCCTGGGCCGTTTCGGTCAACAGGGAGGCGATATTGTGATAGTTGCCGAGCCAGTGAAAACCCATGTGGTACCACGCCGGGAACATGGCGCCGCTGATGACGCCCTGCTTGCCCGCTTCCTCCAGCCTGTAAACCATGTGGGCGCCGTACCAGTTGATTTCGCGCCAGATCAGCGGATCGGCGTGGGGATGGATGGGTTCGCAATAGGGACAGACGAACAGGCGGGGTGCGTAACCGCCCATTTCGTGGTGATCCTGGAAGACGTGGGGATGCCAGTCCTGGAACATGATCCGGGCCATGTACCTGGACTCCACCAGGTTCAGCATGAAGGCGTCCCGGTTGTTGTCGTGACCGCAGTACTTGTGATACAGCGACGGTAGATCGCATCCCTCGTAGTCCGTGCCCAGGTGCTCGTTGTACCAGTCGGTCACCATGATCTGGCCGTCGGGATTGAAGCACGGAACCATCAGGAAGATGACGTTTTCCAGGATGTTTTTCGTGGCGTCGTCTTCGCCCGTAACGAGGTCGTAGGCGAGCTGGGGCGCCATCTGCGTCGCGGCGATTTCATTGGCGTGGAGGCTCATGGACTGGCAGACTATGACCTTGCCCTTCTGCACCAGGCTGTCGATCGCGGCATCCGAAAGACCCCGCGGATCGGAAATCTTCCGGTTGACCTCGCGCAGTACGTCCAGGTTGTCCAGGTTGTCCGCGGAAGTGATGATGGCCAGCAGAAAGGGATTGTTTCCCGTCGTGGGACCCAGGTTGACCACGCGGATGTTCTCACTCTGCTGGTTCAGCAGGTAGAAATACTCCGCGATGCGGTCCCACCTTGCCATCTTGTAGTCGTCGCCGAGACGAAAGCCGAAGAAGGATTCCGGACGCTCAACGCGGTCGGCCATGAAACGCTCCTGTCCGTGGTTGCCCTGCGTGGATATGCCTACCTGGAGGTTCTCTCTACCCTGGTAATCACGACCGGCGGCGTGAGACGCTGGTTTTCGCGGGGGGACATCTGGATCTTCCGGATCACGTCCATGCCCCGGGTCACGCGGCCGAACGCGGCGAATCCCTGCCCGTCCGGGTTGCGTTTACCGCCGAAGTCGAGTTCGGGCTGGTCGCCGATGCAGAAAAAGAAACCCGATGTCGCCGTGTCCGGTCCCATGCGCGCCATGGAGATGGCCCCGTCGACATGCTTGAGCCCGGTCGCGGAGGTCCGTTCGAGGGGAATCGGATCGAATCCGCTGTTGGGAGGATAACTGTCGTCCCGGTAGTCGGGATTGACCGCGCCCTGAATCACTTCGATCTTCACGTCGTTATTCGGCTGGTTTTCCATGGTCACCGTCCGATGGAACACCCCGCCGTCGTATTGCCCCGTTTCCATGTACCGCAAGAAATTTGCCACGGTAACCGGTGCGCGGACCGGGTCGAGAACGATTTCGATGACACCCGTTTCCGTGGTCATCACCAAGGTGATTTCGCTATTCTGGGCATGGGCCGGGCCGCCCGGCACGCTGAATATACCCCAGAGCAGCAGGCCGGCCATGATGCGATGCAGTCTCGTTCCCGGATTCCTCATGTGCCTACTCCCCGTTCGGTAAGCGCCGTGGTGGCCGTAGGTGCCGGCCCGGGCGATGACCGTGGGACGAATCCCGATGTATGACCGCGGGACGAACCCAGTTGTATGTGTTTTAGAATATTGGCGGAAACCCGGTTCGACCGGCAGGCGGGACGAACCTCAAAGCGTAAGGCATGATGAAACCGGGGTGGGTCCCTGTCAAGCGTTTTATGGCTGTGTCGAGCGGGGTCGCGGGACCTTGACGATGTGGCCAAAAACCTTGACAGGGCCGGTGGTGCGGTGGAACTTATGAGCATTGGCCCGGCCTTGAATTTCCTGCCGGGCAGACCCCTGTGCCCGGACCCGTGATGACCTGCCATGAACGGTGAATTTGGACAAATCGTACACCGGGTTGGACGCTTCCTGGACCATAGCGAAGCCGATGAACCGGTCCCCCACCCGCTCAAACGATTCTCGCGCCGGTTTCTCGGCGCCGGGGTCTGGTGTGCCGCCTTCCTGCATTTCTTCACTGTAAGCGGGGTTTACCTGTACAACCAGATCGATTTCGAACCCATGGTGGAACTCGAGATCATGCCCTATCCGGACCACTTGATCGACATCATCGATCCGAGCAGGCTGGTCACGTCCGAGCGGGGCGGCGGTCGTCCCGGCAGGCTCGAACCGCCGGAAGATCCCGGAGACGATATCATGAGCAAGGGCGTACCGGTTCCCGTGGTCGTAGGCATACCGGAGCCGATTGACGACAGCCTGATCGCCGAGGAACACGAGATCGCGTCCCAGGAAGAAATGAAAACGGCCGTAGCCGTCGCCATGGAAACCGAGGATGAATCGAGCGACGAGGTTGGCATGGGAGGCGCCGGCGCAGACGGAGACGCCGAGGCGGGAAGCGGAATCGGCGGTGCCGGAGGCGGCATGGGTGACGGAGGAGATGGAACCTGGCGTTACGACACGCCGCCCATACCACGGCGGATCAACATGAGCATCTCCCGGAAGGAAATACCCCGGAAGCTGCGGCACGTGAAGGACAGTATCGTCCGGTTTCAGTTGCTGATCAATGAACTGGGCAGGGTCATTGACGCTACCATGATCGAGTCTACCGGATACGCGGAAATCGATCAACTCCTGCTCGATAAAATCTACGCCTCACAGTACCACCCCGCCACCCTGCAACAACGTCCGGTCAAGGCGTGGATCGCCGTGGGCTACGGCTACAAGGTAGGCAGATAGGCTCGCCCCCGATGGCATGCGGACCGCGCGGACCGGGCGGACCAGGCGGACCAGGCGGACCAGGATTCCATGTCCCCATCCCTCAGCCTCATGATGTTCCTCCAGTTCTTCATCTGGGGAGCCTGGTTCACGACGATCGCCGTCTTCATGAGCGCGCACGGAATGGCCGACCTTACCCACTGGCCATACACGACCAATCCGGTGGCCGCGATACTCTCCCCCTTCTTCCTGGGCCTGGTCGCGGACCGGTATTTCGCGCCGGAGCGGATCCTCGCCTGGCTGCACATCCTTGCCGGCTGCGTCATGCTGATCGTACCCCTGGCCGTGGATAACCCGGTTCTATTCATATTACTTCTGCTGGTCTACAACATCTTCTACATGCCCACCCTGGGCCTGGTGAACACCATCACCTTTCACCGCGTCGAAAACCGGGAAGAGCAGTATCCCCTCATCCGGGTTTTCGGCACGGTCGGCTGGATCGCCGCGGGCCTCTTCATCAGTTTTGTCCTGGGCATGTTCACCGGAGGCGTCATTCCCGAAGAAACCGCCTGGCCTCTATACACGACGGGCGCCGCGGGTCTGGTCATGGGGCTGTACAGTTTCACCCTCGGCCGAACGCCTCCTGCTGCGGCGGGTACGAGCGTTTCGCTGCGTTCGGTGATCGGACTCGACGCGCTTCGGGAAATGGGGAGCCGGTCATTCTACCTGTTCCTCATCAGTGCGCTGCTTCTCTGCATCCCCCTGGCGTTCTATTACAACTTCACCCAGATATACCTTGGCGCCACCGGATTTACAAACATCGCCGGCACGCAGACACTGGGCCAGATGTCCGAGGTATTCCTGATGCTGTGCATGCCCTTCTTCTTCCGGCGGCTCGGCGTCAAGCGTATGATGTTGATTGCGATGGGCGCCTGGGTGATCCGGTACGGCCTCTTCTCCCTGGGCGCGCCGGACGCCCTGTGGACGCTGGTCGTCACGGGCATCATCCTCCACGGCATCTGCTACGATTTCTTTTTCGTGACCGCCCATGTCTACATGGACCAGCAGGCCACGCCCGCCAACCGGGGACAGGCGCAGGGACTGTTCGTGCTCGTTTCCAGTGGATTGGGGATGCTGATCGGCGCTCAGATCGCCGGGCGGGTCTACAATAGCTTTCTCGGCTCGACGGGGACCCTGAGCCTATCAGACTGGCAGGTCTTCTGGATCCTGCCCGCCGTCCTGGTCGCGCTCGTCCTTTTCCTGTTCGCCGCGGGTTTCAAAGAGAAGGAAAGTCCGGCGGGATAGGCGAAACGGATCTATTCAAGCCTTCCGGAACCAGACCAGGTATACGATCGCGCCGAGCCCCAGGACGCCCAGTCCGGGCAGCGCCTGCATGAAGTTCTGGGCGACGACCGTCACCACGACCCATGCCACCACGACCAGGAAGAAAACAGGCACGTAGGGATAACCCGGTATCCTGAAGGGCCGCTTCGCGTCCGGGTGCTTGCGCCTCAAAATGATGAGGGCGAGGACGTTCAGCCCGTAGTACAGATAGACGATATAGACGAAGGCATTGATGATGGCCTGGAAGTTGCCCAGGAAGGTCCACAGGATGGCCCAGATCGTCGTAGCCACGATGGCGCGGGAAGGCGTCTTGAACCTCGGATGTACATGGGTAAACGACTTGAAGAACATGCCCGCCCGGGCCATGGCGTAGGGTATCCTGGGGGTGATGATCAGGGTGCCATTCATCGTCCCGAAGGTTGAAATCATGACCGCCGCGGAGATCAGCGATCCGCCGACGGGACCGATCAACCGCGTCGCGACGTCGGCCGCCACCCGGTCCGAGCCCGCGATTCCTTCGATGCCCAGGATGTACAGGTAGGACCAGTTCACGGCCATGTATACCAGCGTGCACAGACCCAGGCCGAGCAGGATGACCCGGGGCAGTATGCGCTGCGGCTCCCGCACTTCCCCCATGACCATGCTGGTGTTGACCCATCCCTGGTACGCGAAAAGCGCGCCGATCATCGCCGGTCCCAGCACGGTCAGAATGCCCGCGTCGATGTCCGGCGGCACCAGGGGTTCGAAGTGGCGCGCCTCTCCCCCTATTGCGATCGCCAGCAGCGCGAGGCCGGCCAGGGCCGTTACCTTGGCGAAGGTGGTCAGGTTCATCACCAGCCCGCCGAACCGCACCCCGACGTAGTTGACGAAGCAGAGGAAGATCAACAGGACCCAGATGGCGATCTGCTGGGACGAGATGGCGAGGGGTCCGATCGCGAACACGGTCACATGGGACGAGATGACCGGCAGGAAATACCCCATGTAACTGGTGCAGATTGCACCGATGGCCGCCAGGCCGGCACTCTGGAGAAGGACGACTTCCACCCAACCGTATAGAAACGCCACGATGGGAGGGAAGGCTTCCTTGAGGTAAACAAACTGTCCACCGCTCCGGGGCATCATGGTGCCGAGTTCGGCGAAGCACAGGGCGCCGGCGAAACACAGGGCGCCACCGACGATCCATACCAGGAGGAACAGGCCCGGATTGCCGAGTTGCTGTGCGATACCGGCCGGTGCGCCGAAGATGCCGGAGCCAATGATACCCCCGACGATGATGCTCGTAGCCGATACGACGCCAAGATCGCGTCTCAGCTCGGTCTCGAGCTCGAAGGGGCTGCCGGAGGGTTTTGTGGACATGGGCGTCGCTCCTGGCGAATACGGCTGGTCACAGGCCACCCGCAGACCCGGGCGAACAGCAGGATAAGTCTCTTCCGCTACGTTTCATGGCGAATGGATATAATACCGTCCGCCGGCGATGTCGCGCCACCGATTTCTCGCCACGGACCTTCGCAGGCCCTGTTCGGCAATGCTTTAGCGATTAACGTTCAAGGCCGCCACCCGGTCGCTTGACAAACATCTCGATTTGTGTCTACATTGTATATACGTAGTCGAACTTATTGACCGACCGTCCATATCGGGTTTTCACTCCTCGCAAGCTATACGATCCGCAGGCCCTGCTCCCTCGACATGTACCAACTTTACTACATACCCGATCGAACGTTGCAACGCTACATACACACGTGTGCGCATTCGAATGAAATCATTCGTGCCTATGACTATCAGGTTGCCCTGGAGATCGTTTTATGAAAAAGAGACCGATCACCATCAAGGATATCGCGAAACGCCTGGGCATTTCATTTTCCACGGTTTCCCGGGCATTGTCTCCGCACGCGTCCCATCTCGTGAATGAAGAGACGCGCGGAATGGTGCAACAGACCGCGAAAGACATGGATTACTCGCCGAATCTCATGGCACGGACTTTCCTGAAAGGCAGCGGGGGAGTACTCGGACTGCTGGCCTGCCAGGTAAGGCTCGAACCCTTCGGCCGACAGATACACCACTTCCTGCGAACGGCCGGCGAACATGGTTACCAGATTCTGATTACGGCAGATTCGGACCAGATCAGCCAGGCGCCGGGAGACGACCAGGTCAAACAGATCAGACAACTGGAATCCCGCGGCGTGGACGGACTCCTGGTCACCACCCGGGGCGATGAGTCGGAATCCGCAAGGATCTCCACCACCGTAAAGGATAAGATTCCTGTGGAGACCTACTGCTATCCTGTTGACGGTTTGAACGCCGTGATACTGGATCACGCATCAGGGTTCTTTGAAATGACGGAACATCTGATCGGGCTGGGCCACGAGAGGATATGTTTCCTCGGGGAAGACTGGATACGAACCAGTGGTCCATCGACCCTGGGAAAGGGGTACTACGCGGCGATGCGAAAGCACGGCCTGACGCCTCGGCGTTCTGCCGTCGATGCCCCGCGCACAGCATCGGGATACCGCTTGGGGAAGGAACTGCGCAATCGGTTCACGGCGCTGGTGTGCTGCTGCGACTATACGGCCCTCGGCGTTTGCAAGGGCCTGGCAGACTCGGGGATAAGCGTACCCGGAGACGTGGCGGTCACCGGTTTCGGAGATATGGACGTATCGGCCTACGTATACCCGGCGCTGACTACGCTGAACATACCCTATGAGGAAATCGCGCAAGCCGCAATACAGGATCTCCTGCAACAACTTGACGACCACGCACAACCCGGTCAACATACCCTGAAACCTCGCCTGGTTGTCCGGGAATCCTGTGGCGCAAGGTAGTCATACAAAGCAGTAATCCATCCAACAACTCAGAAAAGAATTGACATCGAACCGGACAACTTACATATTTGGAACTGCAAACGTGTGTAATTCTATACTATCAATTCTGAATAAAACGGAAACGCCTCGCGGTCAGCGGTCGTCTATCTCCCCGGGCGGCTTCCTGCCAGCAAGGACTGAATGGGTCGATGAGAAAGAAGCAGGTTACGATCAAGGACATAGGCAAGAAACTGGGGGTTTCCCACTCAACGATTTCCCGGGCGCTGTCACGGGACAAGTCGTACATGGTGAGCGAGGAGACCCGCAGAATAGTCAAGCAAACCGCCGAGGAGATGAACTACAGGCCCAATCTGTTGGCCAAGGGATTTGCCACGGGCAAAACCGGTACGCTGGGGCTGCTGGCCTTCGAATCTTACCAGGAACCGTTCGGGACACAGATGGACTGTTTTATCAAGGCCGCGGACGAGCACAATTACCGACTCCTGGTGGGAATGTCCACAGAACTGAATTCCAGATTACCCGCGGTCGACCAGGTATCGCAGATCGGGCAGTTCATATCGAGGGGCATTGACGGACTCCTGGTACAGACCATCGGTGATGCGGACGAGTCTGATCGCATCAGGCGTGCGGTTGACGGTCGGGTGCCCGTCGTGACCTTTCCCAATCCTGCCCTGGACTACTGCGGTGTAGTGCTTGACCATGTGGCGGGATTTTACCGGGCAACAACTCACTTAATCGAAATGGGCCATGAAAGGATCGGATTCCTGGGTGACAACCGGGATGAGTCCGGCGAGGATTCCTCCCGGGGCAGGGGTTACCATCAGGCCATGATCGAGCACGGGCTTACGCCCAGTAGTCTGGCTGTCGGCCTGCAGCATGCCGAATCAGGCTATCGCCTGTCCAGGGAAATCAAAGATCGGTTTACGGCGCTAGTATGTTGCAGCGACTACATGGCGATCGGCATCTGCCGCGGCTTTCGGGAATTGGGAATCCGCGTACCCGAAGACGTGGCCGTGGTGGGTAACGGCAACATAGACGTTTCCGCCTATGTTACGCCTCCGCTGACCACGCAGTCGAAACCCACCAGGGAGATCGCCCTTGCTGCGATGGATCTGATGTTACGGCAATTCGAAAGTCAAAACATGGTCTGGCAGATCGTTCTTACTTCCACCCTTGTCCTGAGAGAATCCTGCGGTGTTGGAAGCTCTCCCCCATGATGCGATGCTGGCTACGCAGATGCAGGAACGCCACGCGAAGCCAAACGTGTGCATAGAAAACTGTCCCAATATCAAGTTCCCCAGTGCATCTTCTCCGATTTCCAAGTGCCATCCTTCTTGACAGATGCCCAACCTGATCTATCTTAAAGTATGTATGCATCGGAATATCGTGCGGACCGAAAAGTGTTGCAATATTCACCTCATATTCAGCACAGCGTCCTGTTTTTCCGGGTTCCGGTCCGGCAGATGCCTCAGAGACCAGGGATGGCGGGTATGCCGGCCACCAGGAAGCAGCGCAAGTATCCATCTGAAGCGGAGTCGGGTCCATGAGAGTCAAACAAATCACCATCAAGGACATCGCAAGTCGCCTGGGGATCTCCCATTCCACCGTCTCCCGCGCCTTGTCGAACACCGCTTCCTACCTCGTCAATGACAATACCCGCAGACTGGTCAAACAGACCGCCGAAGAAATGGAATACACACCCAATCTCATGGCGCAGGGGTTTGTGACGGGAAAGACCGGTACGCTGGGCCTGCTGACTTACCAGATTAGTATTGAAACATTCGGAAAACAGACAGAACTGTTATTAAGGAAGGCTGGAGATCTCCAATATCAGATGCTGATGGCCATGGCGTTGTTCCGGGTCGGCAGGAATACGATGGACGACCAGGGCATGCATATCAAACAGTTGATTTCCCGGGGCGTGGACGGACTCCTGATAAACACAAGGGGAGACCTCGGCGAGTCAAAACAGATCCACGACATGGTCCGGGAACGGGTTCCTGTTGTGACATATCACTACCCCATTGAAAACACCAACGGGGTAGTCCTGGACCTGGTCTCGGACTACTACGAAGCCACGGCGCATCTGATCGGACTGGGTCACCGACGAATCGGCTTTATCGGAATGGAACCGGAGGAGAAGAAACCTGTCACCTACAAATCGAAGGGATATCTTCGAGCAATGCAAGAACACGATTTACCGTCCGAAGTGATACCAGGCCTGGGTATACACGCCGAGGGTGGGTACATCCAGGGCCGGAATCTCAAAGACCGGTTCACCGCCATCCTATGCCGTGATGACTACACGGCTATAGGAATGTGCCGCAGCCTGCAGGAGTCGGGACTCCGAATCCCGGATGACGTGGCCTTAGTGGGACATGGCGATATTGACGTATCGGCCTACCTGACACCCGCGCTGACTACGATGGCTCCCCCATGCGAGGAAATCGCCCAAACGGCATTGGCCTTGATGCAGTGTCAACTTGACGGCGAGACCGGTGTGGAACAGACCACCCTGCGGTCCCGGCTTGTCATTCGGGAATCCTGTGGGGCGAGCCGGCCTTGAACCCGCGCCAATACGACGCATCCCTTTCGTCGTGCCCGCCATACTCCGTACCAACACTTCAGGTAATTCATTCCCAACGATCCAGCCCCAGTAGTTTTCTCCCCAGGGGAGTCAGTCGGGCAGGGCCGCGCAAGCGTTCCACGTCGCGCGGATCTCCTGGAAACTGGGGTGGATGCGCGCGGTCCCTCCAGAGCGATATACGGTGTTGCCGTAACGACTCGTCTTCTTCACGGCTTGGTGTTGCGTAAATGTACTGGCTCCAACGGGGTCTGTCAGCGTTGTTGTGGCTGTTTCCATGGGGAAGCAGGCTATGCCAGATGAGCAGGTCGCCTGCCTTGCCCGGGATCGTAACCGGTTCCAGGTCCGCGAGATCCGGCAGCATGGGGTCTCGGTCGACAGGCTGCGTCTTCACCCAGTCAAAGAACGCACGGTGGAATCCCGGCACACATTGGAATCCGCCCTGGTTCTCAGCCGTATCCGCAAGGTACAGGACGCCCTGCACCGCGAGCCGTTCGGGATGGGCAGAGGTGTCGATGTCCCAGTGTATCAGCGACTCGTTGAAACCGTGGGTCTGGTTTGCCCGTTCCGGCGGTGTCATGTTGGCGCGGTCGATACTGACCCAAAGCTTCTCATCCTTCCACAGGTTCTTGAAGGCCTCGTAAACCCGGGGATACTGGCGGTTGTCCCACATGGCCTGATGGTGGTACATTTCGACGAAGCCCAGACGGCGGGGCGGATCGGCGTACCAGGTAGCAGGATCGTCCGGGTCGATTTCGAGGAAACCGGCAATGGCCCCTATGGTGGATTCCAGGTGAGCATCGGGAACGGCCCGTGGAATAATGACGTAGCCGTTCTCCTCCCAGCAATCCCATTGGTCACCGGTCAGCAATTCAAACCTCCCCCGGATCGGTGGGCACTACCAATCGATCGGTACCCACGAGCAGTCCTGGCTGGCTTCTACTGAATTTGCGGTGATAACCAGCACGTCAAACAAGGGGTTCGATGGGCACCTCGCGCCCCGTTTCGGCGGAACGGTAAATGCCGTTCAGGATCTGCTGCACGAGGAGACCGTGTTCACCCGGCGCCTCGGACGGTTTACGGGTCCGGACGCAGTCCACGAAGTGGCGCAGCTTGTACTTGAAGCCGTCCGTGTTCGGCACGTAGTCCGGTGTCATGTTGACCATGGTGCCGGACTGGTCCTTGAAGACCATGGGCGGACTGAACTGGCCGCCCGCCTTTTCGCCCATGAGGGAAAAGGTCCATTCCCCCTTGCCGATATGGGCGGCGAAGGAGGCCTCCACCGAGAGCGTGGCGCCGTTGTCGAACCGGATCATCCCCACCGCCAGGTCCTCCACCGAGTACGTCTCGTGATCCCAGTCGGGCCACATGGAAACCGTGTCGCTGGGCCGGTCGCCGAGGTAAGTGTATGCGCTTCCGAAGGCGCTGACGGGTTGCGGCGAGCCCATCAGGTAGTGGGCCGCCTCGATCATGTGCACACCGATATCGATTAATGCACCTCCGCCCTGGAGGTCCTTGCGGCCAAAGACCCCCCAGTTCGGTATGCCGCGCCTGCGCAGCGCGAGACACCTGCCGTACAGGATCTTGCCGAACTCCCCCCGGTCGATGAACCTCTTCAGCATCTGGGCCTCGGGCGCGAAGCGGTGCTGAAATCCGATCACCAGGATCCTTTCGGTCTCCCTGCTCGTCTTCACCATCTCGGCAGCCTCTTCGGCCGTGATGGCCATGGGTTTTTCGACCAGCACGTCCTTGCCGGTCCGCAGCGCGTCGATCGTGGGTCCGTGGTGAAGGCTGTTGGGCGTACCGACTGTGACCGCGTCGATATCATCCATCTCCAGCAGTTCCCTGTAGTCGGTGAAACAGTGGGGAATGCCGTACGTCTCGCGGCAGAGATCCATCGCCGCGGGACTGATGTCGGCAACGGCCACCATCTCCACGTCCTCCATCTCCGACAGGTGTTGCATATGTTCGCGGGCGATCCCGCCTCCTCCGATGAAACCCACTTTCGTTCGACTCACGCTCCCATCCTTTCTTCAGCCATCCTGTAAGTGTATCGTACCGATCACGACCCTGCCGGAAGGTGCTTCCGGACCACTGTATGCCGACTCCACGCACTTCAAAAATGGAACCGATTCCACGGTTTGTGGATTCTATATAATGAGAACGGATTCCAAGTGCAAAGCGCAATGTCTGATCGGTTCGGCAGGAAACCGGCCCGCTGCCCGGGCACAAATAAAACTTTTGTAGGTCTGCGATATGCAAATATATTGGAAGTAGTATCCCGTGACAACCGTATCAGCGCGCATTGGCGGGTCCAGGCGGGCCAGGCGATCGTGGACCGGACGCTGGCGATCGCGGATCGGGTCCGCGGGATTCGGTCTTTCATCGATTTACAGTGGGGTTCTGATGATCCGCATGTATGAAACCGGCAACTGGCTGTGGGGGTGTGTCGGCATTTCGCTGTTGCTGGCGGTTCCGGCCGTCTCGGCGGGAGCGGCACCTGGTCCCGGGCCAGATCAGCATGGAGACATCAACCCGAGTCTCGCCGTGGTGGATATCGTCACTTCACGCGGCGATACGGTCGATAGCACGCGTGTCGACTGCTACTACCGCCTGTCGAACGAACTCTACAATTTCGTCAAGTCCGGTGACGGTTTCGCCGCCCGTTTCGAACTTTCGCTGCTGGTGATCGACGATGACGAATTCCAGGTATCCGCCGAGACCATACAGGATTCGGTGGTGGTTGCGACGGATACCGAAACGCGCGTGATGGACCATTCCAGGGCGAAACTGTATACGACCTACCTGCCGCCGGGCAAGTACGACCTGGAAATCAAGCTCTACGACCAGGATACGGGCAATCAGCGTGATATGGCCCGGTCCTTCGAGGTACCGGATTACTACAAGGACCGGCTCAGCGTGAGCGACATTCAGTTCGCCGGACTTGTCCTGGAGGGATCCGCCAATATCGGCCTGGAACGCAGGGGCATCTGGATCGTTCCCAACCTGGCCCGTGCCTTTGGCGAGGAACATACCGACATGTACGTGTACTACGAGGTGTATACCGATGCGGCCCAGGAGGCGCAACAGCCGCTGACGGTGGCGTACAAAATCAAGTCTCCGAAGGGTCGCGTAGTGCTGGACAGGGAGGAGTCTCTGGAACGGCAGGGCAATATCGGTGCGTACAGCGGTCGATTCGACACCAGTGAATTCTCCCAGGGGGTGTATACCCTCGAAATAGAAGTCGACGACCAGGCCGTGCGGAATCGGGCCAAGTCCAAGTCGGAATTCCATATCACCTGGCAGTTTCTCCTGCCCCTGACGGCGGCCAAGAACTTCAGGGAGATCACCGAGCAGTTAAGATACATCGCCAAGAACGATGAGCTGGACGTACTGAAGCAGTTCAGGGACGCACCGTCCGGCGAACAGAAAGACGCGCTGGAAACGTTCTGGAAACGGCGGGATCCTACGCCGGGTACGGACCGGAACGAAAATATGATCATGTACTACCGGCGGATAGAATACGCGAACGCGAATTTCGACGATGGACTGAGGAAGGGCTGGCGCAGCGACCAGGGCCGGATCTATATCGTATACGGACCCCCGGACGAGGTAGAGAGATACACATGGAACCGGTACGAACCCTACCCCAAACAGGTGTGGCATTACCACAGCATCAGTCGCAGTTTCGTGTTTGTCGACTTCGACGGTTACGGTAGATATCAGCTCTATCGCGTTTATTGAAACGGCGGTTACAGCCTATGACGGCTTCCGTCCGGTTTGCCGAAATCGCCCTGCCCCTCCCGGTCGATCAGGTTTTCTCCTACAGTATACCGGATAATCTTCTCGACTCGGCACTGCCCGGTCACAGGGTGAGTGTCGCCTTTACGAACCGCAGGATGACCGGCGTCATCACGGGGCTCTCCGATTCCTGTCCGGTGGACCGGTATAAACCGCTGCTGGACGTGCTTGATCACGATCCGGTCCTGGACGCCTCGCTGCTTGAACTCACCCAATGGATCGGGCAGTACTATCTTTGCCCCTGGGGCGAAGCGATCAAAGCGGTCCTTCCGGCGGGAATGCTGTCGGAAAGTGAACAGACGGTAAGCCGTGACGATCCGTGTCCCCCCGAGTGCATGGACCGGCTCCGCCGCACCGCGCCCCGGCAGGCCGAATTACTCGCCCAGGTTCCCGAGCAGGGCGCCAAAACCCTTTCCAGCCTCCGGCGCCAAACCCGCATCCGCCAGCCTTTCGCGGCGTTGAGAAGTCTCGAAGCGAAGGGACTGGTATCGATCACAGTCGGAGATTCCGGCGGCGGCCCGAGTATCCGGTACGAGACCTGGGTCGAACTGATCCCGTCGAAGGAAGAAGCGGAGAAGATCATATCCAGGCTGATCCCCCGTTCTCCCCGGCAGGCCAGTTGTATCAATCTCCTCGTGCGGCACGATGGAAAGCTGACCACGGAACAGCTCCGTCACCTGGGACAGATCGAACGGGCCGTGGTGAGGAGACTGGAGAATAAAGGACTGGTGTCGCTCAGCGAGGTCGAGACGATACGCGACCCCTACCGGGATGCCGAACTGCCCGTTCCCATTGCGGTCGATCCCACGAGTGAGCAGGCCGCGGCGATACGCACGATCCACGGCGCCATCGGCGATGGCGCGTTCAAGTCCCTGCTGCTCTACGGCGTCACCGGCAGCGGGAAGACGCACGTGTATGTCAAATCCATTGAAAAGACCCTGGAATCGGGAAGATCGGCCATTGTGCTCGTTCCGGAACTAGCTCTGACCCCGCAGGCCGTGCGGCAGTTCCGCGCGCACTTCGGCGATCTCGTGACCGTTTTGCACAGTGGCCTGTCCCCGGGAGAGCGATACGACTCCTGGCGGAGAACCCGCGCCGGGGACTACCGCATCGTGGTGGGCGCCCGGTCCGCCGTGTTCGCCCCGCTGTCCAACCTCGGCCTGATCGTGATCGACGAAGAACATGAACCGTCCTACAAGCAGTTCGACGACCCCCCGCTCTATCACGCGCGGGACGTGGCGGTCGTCCGGGCCCGGATGGTGAACGCCGTGACGCTCATGGGCAGCGCGACCCCTTCCCTGGAGACCTACTCGAATACGCGGAACGGCAAGTTCGTCTGCTGCCGGCTGACCGAACGGGTGGACCAGCGGCCTCTGCCGGGCGTGCGGATCGTCGACATGCGGGAAGAGCGCAGGCTGGGCCGACTGTCGATTTTTTCCACCCCCCTGGCCGACTTGATCAAGGATCGCCTCAAACGGCGGGAACAGATCATCCTTTTTCTGAACCGGCGCGGGTTCTCCCCCTTCGTCCAGTGCTATGACTGTGGGCTCTCCGTGGCCTGTCCGAATTGCAGCGTGACGATGACGTACCACGCCGACAGCCTGTTCATGCGCTGTCATTACTGCGACCACCGGGAAGGGGCGCCGGAGGCCTGCCCGAAGTGCCGTTCCGATTCGATCGGATACCGGGGCGTAGGTACCCAGCGTGTCGAGGAGGAACTGAAGGACCGGTTTCCCGATGCCCGGATCGTCCGCATGGACATGGATACCACGACGCGGAAAGGTTCCCACCAGGACATCTTTCACCGCGTGCTCAATCACGAAGCGGATATCCTGCTCGGTACGCAGATGGTGGCCAAGGGGTTTGATTTTCCGAACGTGACGCTCGTGGGCGTCATCTCGGCCGACACTTCTCTCAACCTCCCCGACTTCAGGGCCAGCGAGCGGACGTTTCAGCTGTTGACGCAGGTTGCCGGGAGAACCGGTCGGGGAAAACTGGGCGGCGAGGTGATCGTCCAGACCTATTCCCGGGGTCATCACAGCGTCACCAGCGCGCAGGCGCACGACTACGACACTTTTTACGCCCGTGAAATCACCGATAGGGAGGCGTTAAGCTATCCTCCCTTTGGACGCATGGTCGGCATCCTGTTCCAGGGAGAGCAGGACGAATACGTGATGCGGGAAGCGCGCCGTTTCGCCGAGCTCATGCGGAAGCGCCATGGAGAACTGAACATACTCGGTCCCGCGCCTCCGGTGATTGCCCGCGTACGCAACCAGTTCCGCTGGCAGATCATCGCGAGGAGCAGCCATTCCGCGCGCCTGCGTGAAACCGTGCGGCAGGTCCGCCTGCACTGGGAGCGCGCCGTTGATAACCGGCGTATTCACGTGAAAATCGACGTGGATCCGGTGGGGATGATGTGACCGGGATGATACAACCAGGATAACCTGAACGCCGGAGACCGGAAGAGGCCATGGCAACCAGCGTACGTGAAGTGACCTGCAAATCGATCCTGACGCGCACGGGTGGATTCCTGGAAGGATTTACCCACACCCTGCAGCCCTACGTCGGCTGTGTCTACCGGTGTCCCTACTGCTACGTGCAGGCCCTGCCCGTCCATCTCTACCACGGCGGGGCGTGGGGGGACTACGTCGATGTCAAGATCAACGCGCCCGAACGGCTGGAGGTCGAGATGGGCAGGTTGAAGAAAAGGGACAGGGCGGTGCGGGTGTTCCTGAGTTCCGCAACCGACCCCTACCAGGGCGCCGAGTCGAAGTACCGGATCACGCGGCGATGCCTGGAGGTGTTCTCGGCCATGCCACCGGACCGCCTCGTCCTGCAGACCCGCAGCCCCATGGTAAGCCGGGATTTCGACGTGCTGAAGCGTATCGACGGAGTCGAGCTGAACTTGACGCTTGAAACCCACGACGAAACCGTTCGCCGCAACCTCACGCCCCACGCCCCGTCCGTGGCCGCCCGGCTCAAGACCCTGGACGCCGCCATGGAAGCCGGACTCCCGGTCCGGGTCACGATCAGTCCCATGCTGCCCAACGACCCGGACACCTTCGTAGAAACGATCCGGGACCGCTGCCACCGCGTGGTCGTGGATACATATTTCGACGGGGACGGATCGGGTGGCAGGCGGACCGAGCGACTCCAGGTGCGGGAGATGTACCGTCGGTTCGGTTACGGGGAATGGTACAGACTCGATGCTCATCAGAAACTGGTGGATGCACTGAAGGTTTCCCTGGGCGCCGGGCGCGTAGCGTACAGCAAGGAAGGATTCAACAGGGTAGACGATCAGGCCAATTTGTGATGGACAGGCGACCGGGTTCTGGTTATCATCCGGTGTGCGTTAAAAGCCCCGCCCCGATCCCGCAGGAAGCTGAACAGGCCATCCCTTTCCCATGCCCCAGGTAACCGTCGAAGCGTTGCAGGATTTCGTTGACCGCGTCCCGTACGTCCATGACCTCGGACTGCGGATCGTGGACGTGGAAGAAGGCGTCTGCCGTGCGCGTCTTCCCTATCAGCCCCGATTCGCCCAGTACTACAACCTGGTCCACGGTGGGGTGACCGCGTCCCTGGCCGATACGATGCTGTACATGGCCCACGCGAGCCTCAACGGCATCACAACGGACACGGTAACCACCAACCTGTCGGTCACCTATCTCCACGCTGCGAGCGAGGAAGCCCTGAATGCCGAGGCCCGCGTCATCAAGAACGGCAGGAAGATGATCTACGGTGAAGTATTGATCACCAACGACGCCGGGAAGCTGATCGCCCATGCCACGGTAACCTATTTCAGGGTGGACTACGAACTAAAGAAGTAATCCAGCCTGCGCACCGTCGCACGCGACCCATTCCACAGTCTGATTCTTACGCGAGTCTCGCCAGTCCGTGCAGGGCGATGTCGTGCGTGGTTTCCCCGGTGGTGGCCAAGTCGGCCATGATCTCTCCGATGACGCTGCAGAACTTGAACCCGTGGCCGGAGCAGGGAGAAGCGACGAAGACATTCGGATATTCGGGGTGCGTGTCCAGGATGAAGTGTCCGTCGGGGGTGTTGGTAAAGGCGCAGACCTGCAGGCTCAAGGTGGGACCCGCGCCATCGGGGAAGTAGCGTTCGGCGAATTCGCGCAGCACGGCCTCGTCACGGGGATGCGTGGACCGGTCGATCCGGTCCATGTCCACGCTTTCTTCCAGGTGATGGTAACGGCCGATCTTGAATCCGGGTACGCCGTGGACCGGAAGCCCGTAAAACCGGCCTTCGGGAACCTGGATGTTGAAAACAGGGAACCGGTCCGGCAGGAAGAGATCGAGCTGCCGGGGCTGCAGCCAGGCCAGGACCTGGCGTTCCGGTTGAACGGCCCGTTCCAGCACGCTCACCACCTTGCCGATCCAGGCGCCCGCGGTGATGACCAGCCGGTCCGCCGTATAGGTCGTTTTCGCAGTCCTGACCGAAACACCGCGGCCGTTGGACGTCCAGTCCAGCACCGGTTCGCACCCGCGGATCTCGGCGCCCGCTGCATGCGCCGCCTCGACGTAGGCAACGATGCAGCGCTCCGGCGGAAGATAGCCGCCGTCCGTTTGAAAGACCGCCATGATGTCCTCCGGAAGCCGGTAACCGGGAAAACGCCGGTTCACCTCCGTGCCCGTGAGGATCTCGTGGGGAAGACCGTGTTCTTCGCAGGACGTCTTCGAACCCTGGTAGACCCAGTCGTCCGCGGGTCCGGCGTCCAGCGCCCCCGTGATATGCAGCAGCCGCTCGCCCGCCTGTTCCTGGATCTCACGCCACAACGCGTAAGCGCGCCGAAGCAGGGGCACGTAGGAAGGATGTTCCGAATAGGCGAGGCGGATGATGCGCGTCTGACCGTGGGACGATCCCAGTTCATGGGGGATGTTGAACTGCTCCAGCCCCAGAACGCGGCACCCGCGCCGGGCCAGTTGCCAGGCCGTGGCGCTGCCCATGCCGCCCACACCGATCACGATGACGTCGTAAGAAGAGGATGGCCGGTTCACGTATCAGTCGCTCCAGGGTACTTGAAAGGTGTGTTCGTTTTAAAGGTTAACCCCTTCGTACGAACGCGAGCGGGTGAGTGAAGAGCGTGTGCGCGGAGTCGGAAAAGGTAGGCTGAATATAGATTGCAGAACGAGCCGAATCAAGCAGATCATATTCCAGACGAAGGCCGATTCACCGCCTCCTGGACGAAAGAACCTTGCCGATTCCCGTGGTCGAAGGGTATACTGAAACCGCGATAACACGGAATGGCCGATCTCGCTTCGAAAGGACCCTCCAGTCCGTGTAGGCGCGGGATCCAGGTTTAACAAAAGATTCGGGGCGACTCATGTCTCTGCGTACGCTATCCCCCCTGGACGGGCGGTACAGCGACAGGATGAAGGGCCTTTCCTCCTACTTCTCCGAATGGGCGCTGATCAAGTACCGGTTGCACGTGGAGATCGAATGGTTGATCACCATGTCGGAGCGGCCCGAGATCGAGCATGTGCGTCCGTTTTCGAAGGAAGAGACCGGTTTCCTGCGGTCGCTGGTCCTCGATTTCGGCGACGCGCAGGCTCAGCGTATCAAGGATATCGAGAAAGGAACACGGCACGATGTAAAGGCGGTTGAGTTTTATCTACGGGAATCCATCGCCGGAACCTCCCTGGAAGTCGTCACCGAGTCGGTCCATTTCTGTTGTACCTCCGAAGACATCAATAATCTCGCCTACGCCCTCATGCTCAAGGACGGGATGCAAGAGGAATGGTTGCCCAAAGGGCAGGAGATGATCGCGGCCGCGGCCGCTCTTGCGGTCGAAACGGCGTCAATCCCGATGCTGAGCCGCACTCACGGGCAATCCGCCACGCCTACCACCATCGGAAAGGAACTGGCTGTATTCGTCGCCCGCTGGCAACGGCAGCTCGACCAGGTTTCCGGCAGCGAATACCTCGGCAAATTCAACGGAGCAGTGGGCAACTACAACGCGCACCTCGTCGTCTATCCCAATCTGCCCTGGGAGGCCCTCGCGCAACAATTCGTCGAAGACCGTCTCGGGCTCACCTTCAATCCGCTCACCATACAGATCGAACCCCACGATTACATGGCGGAACTCTTCCACCGGCTGATGCGATTCAATTCGGTTCTGCTCGATTTCGACCGGGACATGTGGACGTACATTTCCCTCGGCTATTTCCGCCAGAAGGTCATCGGCGGTGAGGTGGGGTCGTCCGTCATGCCCCACAAGGTGAACCCCATCGATTTCGAGAACTCCGAGGCCAACGTGGGCATCAGCAACGCGCTGCTGGACCACCTGGCTGGAAAACTGCAGGTGTCGCGGCAGCAACGCGACCTGAGCGACTCCTCCGCCCTCCGCAACGTCGGCGTGGCCGTCGGCCATTCGCTGCTGGCGATCCAATCGGCCATCCAGGGCCTGGGCCGCGTGGAAGTGGACCGGGAAGCGGTTCGTGCCGATCTCGACGGCGCCTGGGAGGTGCTGGCGGAGGCGGTGCAGATGGTCATGCGCAAGGCCGGTCTCGAGAACCCCTACGACCAGATCAAGGCTTTGACCCGCGGGCAGGCCATCACGCGGGAGATCATGGAAGACCTGATCCGCAACCTGGACCTACCGGACGACGACAGGCTGCGCCTGCTTTCCCTGACCCCCTCGGACTACGTCGGCCTCGCATCCAAGCTGGTCAGACACCTCGACCGATAGATGCCGTCTCTTTCCTCCAATTTCGGTATGCTGGACTGGCTGATCGTCGCCGTTTACATGGCGGCCACGGTGGGCGTGGGCCTGTACATGAATCGGTATATCCGGGACATGGGGGACTACATCCTGGCGGGCCGTGCGCTTAAGTCCCGCTTGGCGGTGGCGACGATGATCGGGAGCGAACTGGGGCTGGTGACGGTCATGTATTCGGCTCAAAAAGGGTTCACGGGCGGTTTCGCCGCCTTCCACATCGCGGTCATCGCCGGGGTGGTCACCCTCATCGTTGGCATGACCGGTTTCATCGTCGTGCCCCTGCGCCGGCTGGGCGTGATGACGATCCCCGAGTTCTACGAACAGCGGTTCAGCCGCGGCGTGCGCATTTTCGGCGGCCTGCTGCTCGCCCTGGCCGGCATCCTGAACATGGGCCTGTTCCTGAAGGCGGGCGCCCTGTTCGTGACGGGTCTGACGGGCCTAACCGATCCCGACTCCGTCGCCGTCGTCATGACCGTCATGCTGGCGCTGGTGATCGCCTACACGATCATGGGAGGAATGGTTTCGGTGGTGATCACCGATTACATCCAGTTCGTCATCCTCTCCTTCGGATTGATCCTCACCTGCGGCATGGCCATCTTCGTCCTCGGCTGGCCGACCATCGTCGAGACGGTGGCGGCTGTCCACGGCGAATCCGGCTTCAATCCCCTGCTGGAAGGCAGCGGTTTCGGCCCCTCGTACATCATGTGGATGATCTTCACGGCCGGCCTCGTCTCCTGCGCCGTGTGGCAGACCTCGGTCATGCGCGCCTGCGCCGCCGAAAGCGTGGCTGTGGTCCGCAGGATGTACATGTGGTCCTCCATCGGTTTCCTCGTTCGGTTCATGGTGCCCCAGTTCCTCGGCATCTGCGCGCTCACGTATTTCTACAACGCGCCCGAGGTCCGCGGGTTTTTCTTCGATAATGCCGGGATGCCCATCGCCGATCCAACGCGAACGTTGCAGGCCATGCCGCTCTTCCTGTCCCAGGTTCTGCCCACCGGCATCATCGGACTCGTGGGCGCCGGACTGCTCGCCGCGTTCATGTCGACCCACGACAGCTACCTGCTCTGCTGGTCGTCGGTGCTGACCCACGACGTCGTGGCGCCGGCCATGAATCAGCGGCTGACCACCCGGTGGCGGCTGACGTTGTCGCGCGTGTTCATCCTGGTGATCGGCCTGTTTCTGCTCGTCTGGGGACTCTGGTACGACCTGGGCCAGGACCTGTGGGATTACATGGCCGTGAGCGGCGCCATCTATTTCATCGGCGCTTTCACGCTGCTATTGGCGGGGCTATACTGGAAGCGCGCGAGCACCGTGGGCGCCTATCTGGCGCTCATCGCCGGCATCGGCGCCGCGGCAGGCCTGGGACCGGTGAATAAGGCGCTTGGACTGGGTATGTATCGAAGCGACGAGATCGGACTGGCCATGACCGCGCTGGCCCTGGTCCTCATGTTCGCCGGGTCGCTGGTGTTTCCGGACCGGAAGGGGGAAGCGTAGTGGTATTCTGGAGTACGTTCTGGACCGTGGTGTTCGTCCTCTGTCTCCTGCTCTTCGCGGCCGTGGCTGTATATGTCGGCGTGGGTGCCATCGGAGACATCAAGGCACTGTTCAGGAGGATGGACCGAAGGGACGAAGAAGCGAAGGGCTGACCGTTAGCATGACGAAGCAACTTCAGCAACCGCAGACTAGCCCCGGTCATGTCCGGGGTTGCGGTAGATCTCCCGAGGTAAAACCTTTTGTCAAAGGCGGTCTGACATCCCGACGAAATCCCTGAATCTCAAAACCACCGTCCAGTGGATCGGCCTGATTGCAGGTCCCCTCCTGTCGATCCTGCTCTACAGCCAGTTGCCTCACGCGTATCCGAACAGCGCGGGCGAGGTTGTAGCGTTTTCGAACGCGGGCAGGGCGACGACGGCCCTGGCGGTCTGGATGGCGATCTGGTGGATGACGGAGGCCGTTGAGTTGTACGCCACGGCGCTCCTCCCGCTGGTCGCGTTACCGATAACCGGTGCGGCGCCGGTGCGCGAGGCGGCCGCGCCTTACGCCCACGAATTGATCTTCCTCTTCATGGGCGGATTCCTGATCGCCCTGGCCATGCAGCGGTGGGGTCTCCATCGGCGCCTCGCACTCAAGGCATTGCGGGCGGCAGGCGACCATCCGGCGGGCATCGTAGCCTGCTTCATGGGTGTGACCGCATTCCTCAGCATGTGGGTGTCCAACACGGCCACGGCGGTCATGATGCTGCCCATCGCCCTCAGCATCATCAACCTGGTGGACCGGGATGAACCCGGCAGCGCGAGCGACGCCGAAGGAACCGGAACGTCCGGCTCAAAGGCGACTTCCAATTTCGCCCTGTGCCTGCTCCTTGGTATCGCCTACGCGGCGTCCATTGGAGGCATCGGCACGATCATCGGCACCCCGCCCAACGTTTTTCTCGCGTCCTACATCCAGTCCAACCTGGGCCAGGAGATCAGCTTCGTGCGCTGGATGGGCGTGGGACTGCCCCTGGTGGCGATTTTCCTGCCACTAACGTGGCTGATGCTGACCCGAGTCCTGTATCCCGTTCGGACGACGCGCATCGAAGGTAGCGGAGAGGTCACGGAAGCCGCATACCGGGAATTGGGCTCCATGTCACGCGGAGAAAAGCTCGTGCTCGTGGTGTTTCTGTTCGCGGCCGTGACCTGGATCACCCGGCCGGTACTGGTCCAAATCCAGTTCGGGGACTTTCAACCCCTGGCGGGCCTGTCCGATCCGGTCATCGCCATGATCGCGGCGCTGATGCTCTTCGTCGTGCCGGTAGACGTGAAGCGGCGGGTGTTCGTGATGAACTGGGAAACGGCCGTGAAGATACCCTGGGGCATACTGCTGCTTTTTGGAGGCGGACTCAGCCTGGCGGCGGCCATCCGGGTCAACCACGTCGGGGAATACATCGGGCACCATCTTGGGATCCTGTCCGGCATACCCACGTTGCTGCTCGTCATGGCCGTCATCGCGCTGGTGATCTTCCTCACGGAACTGACCAGCAACACCGCCACCACGGCCACCTTCATCCCCATCCTGGCCGCACTGGCGCCGGTATTTGACCTTCACCCCTTCATGCTGATCGTCCCAGCCGCCATCGCGGCGAGCTGCGCCTTCATGCTGCCGGTCGCCACGCCGCCCAACGCCATCGTATTCGGCTCGGGACACGTCACTATCCACCAGATGATCCGGGCCGGACTCTGGCTGAACCTGATCGGCGTCGTCCTGATTACCGTACTGGCGTACACGATGATTATGTGGATACTGGGGGTGTGATGAGGGACAGGTAGGGCATGTTGCCTGCGTGAACCGAGCACCCCGTGCTACCTGAGCGTGGATCGTTACGCCTGTTGTCCGATAGGGAAACGCGCTACTCGCTACCGCGTCCCAGGACCAGGTCCCTGCCTGCCACCAGGCTGGCCATCTTGCGGTCCGCGACGCTGCGGGGAAGCATCCAGAATCCGCAATCCGGGTGCACCCAGCGTACGCGTTCCGGTCCCAGTACGTCGATGGCGTGTTCGATGCGCCGGGCGACCTCTTCGGGAGTTTCCACGCCGTTGTCCTTGATGTCGATCACACCCACCCCCAGGGCGATGTCGTCCCGTAGATCCCTGAACAGCGGTAGCTCGTCGTACCCTCGACGCGCGAATTCGAGGACCAGATGGTTGACGTCGAGGTTATTCAGGAATCCCATCAGGTCGTTCCACAGGCCGGACTGAATGCTTTGCCCCCCGTAATTTCCGAAGCAGAGGTGCAATCCCTTCTCACCCTTCGCGGCGCCCAGGACGTGATTGACGGGCTCGTGGGCCCAGCCCGCGTCTTCAGGATGGCCGGTCAGGTTCGCCTCATCCACCTGCACGACCGGCGCGTCGATTTCGGCGATCTGTCTGCGCAGCACCTCGGCGATGTCCATCGTCATGGCCTGAAGATCGTCGTAGTGTTGGTTCAGGAGCGTCTTGGCCAGCATGTAGGGCGAGGTGACGGTGAACTTGAGCGCGCGGTCCGTCAAGGGTCTAACCATCTGCCAGGCGGCAGGAAGGTTGAGCGTGCCTTCTTCGATCCAGTCCTTTACAATGCCGCCGGGGGCGCTTCGGAAGGCCATCCCGGGACGCGCCCTGAATTCGGCCAGCACCTGCCTGGAAACCCCGCTCGTAATACCGGACATCGGCCGGATGAAGTACTCGATCATCCCGTTGGTTTCCGGGTGGCTGACGTCGAAGCGGGTCAATTCACCGTCGGTCAGGACGTCGATTCCGGCTAGTTCCTGGGTCTTCAGGATCACCTTGGCCGCGTCGATCAGGTTGGGCGTGGATGGATAGGCGGCCAGCCAGTCGGGTATGGGGTAACTGCCGACCACGGTGGTCTTTATCGCGGGTTCTGCCATTTCATGGACTCCCTGGACAAGTAAGGACCCGCTGCAGGTGCGTCCCGGTCGCGGGTCTTTTCAGATAACTTAACGATGAAATGAAATATACATTATGCATCTCGAAGCTGGTATCATTGCCGACTCGAACTTAATTCAACAGTGTATCGCCCCGGCTGCTTTGTAAAGTACTGATTGCTCGCACTACACTCGTATTGTACGCGCACCATATCTTAAAGTGCTTCTCAATCCAGAAGTCGTGATCTACGGGATCCTGGTATGCTCAAGAGCTACGTTACCATAGCGATTCGCCATTTGACAAGGCAGAAAGGCTATACGACGATCAACGTCGCCGGCCTGGCCGTGGGCATGGTCTGCGCCCTGCTGATAACGCTGATCACCATTGGCTACCACGTGGTCCGGACCGCACGCACCAATCCGGCGGACGTGCTGCGGAACGAATGAAATAACCCCCGCTGGCACGGTTCTGATTCTGCACTAAGGGGATCGGGGGCAACACCTGGAGGCCCTATGAAACACGTCGTCATTGTTGGAGGTGGTTTTGCGGGTCTGAACGCGGCCAAGAAACTCGGCGGAATGAAGGATGTCCGCGTTACGCTGGTCGACAGGCAGAACTATCACCTCTTCCAACCACTGCTCTACCAGGTAGCCATGGCGGGATTGTCGCCCGCCGATATCGCCACGCCCATCCGAAGCCTGCTTGCCCGCTACAGGAATATCTCGGTGCTGCAGGGAGCGGTACATCGTTTCGATTTGGAGGCACGGACGGTCTCGGCGGATTTTGGCCAACTCGAATTTGATTACCTGCTGCTCTGCTGTGGATCGATTCCGAGTTATTTTGGTCACGCGGACTGGGAGGAGCATGCCCCGAGCCTGAAAACGATTCCGCAGGCGACCGAGATACGTCGCCGTCTGCTGAGCGCTTTCGAGGAAGCGGAACGGACCGGTGAACCCGAAAAGCGCCGACAACTGTTGACGTTTGTCGTCATCGGCGGCGGACCCACCGGCGTCGAACTGGCGGGCGCCATCGGGGAAATGAGCCGATACACGCTCGCCAGGGACTTCCGCAACATCGACACCAAACTTACCCGGGTCATTCTGATAGAGTCCGGGTCACGAATCCTCTCCATGTTTTCCGAGCAACTGGCGAGCCGGGCGACTCGGGACCTGGAAAAACTCGGTGTTCAGATCCGGCCGAATACCCTTGCGACCGTAATAGACGAACAGGGTGTGCAAGCGGATCCGGAGCGCATTCAGGCCTCGACGGTGTTCTGGGCTGCTGGAGTTCGTGGCGCTGAAATCGACCGGCAGGACGACCTGGAGATAGACCGTCAGGGCCGCGTAATCGTCAATGAAGACCTTTCTATCGGCGGACACCCGAACGTGTTTGTCGCCGGCGACCAGGCCAGCTTTTTGCATCAGACCGGCAGACCGCTTCCGGGGATTGCACCCGTAGCGATGCAACAGGGTCAGTTCGTGGCGAGGACGATTCGAAGCGATCTCGAGGGTAAACCGCGCGGGGCCTTTCGATATATCGACAGGGGCCAGATGGCGACCATCGGCCGCAGCCGCGCGATTGCGGAAATCGGCAAATTTCGATTCTCCGGCTGGTTTGCGTGGATCACCTGGCTGGTGGTACACATTTATTTTCTCGTCGGCTTCAGGAACCGGCTGCTCGTCGTGCTGCACTGGGCCTGGTCATACGTTACGTTCCGGCGCGGCGCCCGGCTGATCGTCGAGCGCGAGTGGCGATTCGGCAAGACGAAGGCAAAATGATGTTCAGGAACCAGATCACCATAGCCCTTCGGCACATGAACCGGCACAGGGGATATACCGCCATCAACGTCCTCGGTCTGGCCGTCGGCATGGTCTGTGCCATCCTGATCTTCCTGTACGTGCGCTATGAACTGAGCTACGACCGCTACCACGAAAAGGCCGACCGCATCTACCGGGTGACGCTCAACGACAGCGCCCGGTCGCCCCGCGAACTGGGTCCGATGCTACTGGCCGACTTCCCCGAAATCCAGCACTACGCACGGATGCTTCCCACGATCGGCACCTGGATCATGAAATACGATGACCGGGTTTTCTACGAAAAGAACGTGTACTGGTCCAACAGTACCCTCTTCGACGTCTTTTCCTTTCCCCTGGTCAGGGGCGATCCCGAACACGCCCTCGAAGCACCTTACACGTTGGTGATCAGTGAAGATACGGCCCGAAAATACTTCGGTGAGGAAGATCCGATGGGGAAGACTATTGTCGCTGACAACGGCTACCTCCTGCTGACCGTCACCGGCGTGATGACGAACATCCCGGAAAACGCCCATTTCCATGCCGATTTCGTGATTTCTCTGGCATCCGGTTACGAGAAATTCGAATGGAACCGGTCCGCGGGAATCTGGTACACCACCCTTTTTTACACCTACATCGTGTTGCAGGAAGGCCATTCGCCCGCTCAGACAGAAGAAAAACTGGCCAGTTTTGTGAAGAAACATGTCGACGAGAGTCACCTGGAAGACGTTGGCCGTTACGATCTGAAGCTGCAACCCGTCACCGATATCCACCTGTATTCCCATCTCGAAAACGAGCCGGGCGCCAATACCGATATTGCCTATGTATACATCCTGGCCGCCATTGGCCTGTTCATACTGATCATCGCCTCCGTCAATTATGTAAACCTGTCCACCGCGCAATTCGCACACCGGGCACGGGAGATCGGTATGCGCAAGGTCCTGGGCGCGTCCCGGGGTCAACTGGTTCGGCAGTACCTGGGCGAATCGATCCTGATGGCCTTCGTGGCCCTGCTCATCGCCCTGTTGGCAGTCTACTTTATCTCTCCTTATTTCGACGCTTTGCTGGGTTTGCCTGTAACCGCGGTACATGCGCTGCATCCCCTGTTGTGGCTTGGACTGCCGGCCCTCGCGATCCTCATAGGGCTGCTGTTCGGTGGATACCCGGCCCTCGTGTTCTCCTCCGTGCGGGCCATTCCGGGACTCAAGGAGGGACGGCCGTTCCAACCGGGTGGTGCCTGGTTCAGGAAAATCCTGGTCGTCCTTCAATTCATCATTTCAATCGCCTTGATCATCGGAACGGGCACCCTGTTCAGCCAGTTGGATTACATACAGAACAAGAAACTGGGATTCGAGAAGGATCAGGTGATCGTGATTCCCACGGTGGAAGAGGTGGCGGTCAACTACGTGCCGTGGAAGGATGCCCTGATGCAATACACTGGTGTGGAGGGCGTGAGCCAGGCCGTGACCCTGCCCGGCCTGTTCGGGACGATCGGCCGGTCATCAACCGGTACGATGCAGCGCGTCGAGGCTTCGGACGACGTCATGCATAGCGTCCAGGGATTCCGTGCCGCCGATGGTTTCGTGGAGACGATGGGCATGGCGCTGCTCGCGGGCCGTTCGCACCGCGGGCCGTTCAGAAGCGACGCGGAATGGGAAAACATAGTGATCAACGAAGCGGCGCAGCGCGCCCTGGGTTGGGACACTCCGGATGCGGCTATCGGCCGGCAGGTCCGGTTCGCCAACGGCATGACGCAAACGGTGATCGGCGTAGTCCGGGACTATCACTTTCGGACTTTGCACCTGGAAATCCAACCGCTTGTGCTCTTTCAGGGAACCGGTCTGCACCTTGTGGTCCGGATCCGGCCAGATGACACCCGGCGCACGCTGGAATTCATCGAAGGGTCATGGTCGGAGTACTTCCCAGATTACCCCTTCGCCTACACTTTTCTCGACGCAGACATCGACCGTCTGTACCGAAATGAAACGCGCATCGGCTACTTCTTCGGCGTGTTTGCCCTGGTCGCGATTTTCCTTACCTGCCTGGGTCTCTTCGCGCTGATTTCATTCACGGTGGAGCGGCGCTTACGGGAGATCGGCATACGCAAGGCGCTGGGTGCTTCCGTGCGGAGTATGCTTGCCACGCTCTCGAGCGAACTTGTCGGACTCGTGCTCGTCGCCAATATCTTTGCCTGGCCGGCCGCGTGGCTGATCATGGGCCGTTGGCTCGAAAACTTCGCCTATCGGATTGAGATCGGATGGGGTATCTTTTTTGCTTCGGGTGGCATCGCCCTGTTGATCACGGTGATGACTATCGGATATCACGTGATCAGAGCCGCGTTCGCCAATCCCGCGGAGGTGCTGCGCAGTGAGTGAGCATTGGAGAGGTAAATGAGTTCATCGCAATCATGGAATCCGGAACGCTACGCACGGAACGCCCGCTTCGTGGCGGACCTGGGCATGCCCGTGGTCGAACTGCTGGAACCGCAACCGGGGGAACGTATCCTCGACCTGGGATGCGGCGATGGGGCGCTGACCGCGAAACTCGTGGAAATGGGGTGCAGCGTGGTGGCGGTCGATAGCAGTGCGAAACAGATTGAAGCGGCCAGCGAGCTTGGTCTCGACGCCCACGTCATGGACGGGCACGGGTTGACCTTCGAAAACGAATTCGATGCCGTGTTCAGCAATGCCGCACTCCACTGGATGGGACATCCGGACGAAGTGATCGCCGGCGTACGGCGCGCGTTGCACCCCGGCGGCCGATTCGTGGCCGAATGCGGCGGTCATGGTTGCGTGGACACCATCGTAAGGGCCCTGACCGAGAGTCTGAAACGGCGCGACCTGTGGGAAGACAGTGTCAATCCATGGTATTTTCCAACCGATGACGAGTACCGAGAACGGCTGGAGAAGCGGGGATTCGAAGTGAACTACATCGCCCTCATCCCTAGACCTACCCAGTTGCCTGGCGAAATTGGCGGTTGGCTGGAAACTTTTGCGGAAAGTTTCACGTCCCGGGTACCGGTTGCGAATCGGCCGGGATTCCTCGACGAAGTCCGCGAAGTCATGAAGCCAAGCCTATGTGATGAGAATGGAGATTGGACGGCGGACTATATCCGGTTGAGGTTCGCGGCGATGAAGACGGGGTGAGGTGGGGTGAGTATGATAATGCCTTTTCAGTCTTTTTGAGAGGAAAGCAACATGTTCAGTCAGGCGGTTATTGAAGAACTCGGATTCTATGTTTACTTCCTCAAGGATCCGAGAAACAACCAGGTTTTTTATGTGGGGAAGGGGAAAGGAAATAGGATTTTCAATCACCTTGAGTGTGCATTAGATCCAGATGATGTTCCTAGGAAGAACATAGATGAGAAACTCGAAACGATCCGCGAAATTTCAAGCTCCGGTCATGTGGTTCAGCACTTCATACTAAGACACGGCCTTACGGAGGAAACAGCCTTCGAAATTGAGGCATCGCTTATTGACTATTTGGGAACTGAAAACCTATCGAATCTACAAGGTGGACATTATTCGACGGATTATGGCCTTAAAACAGTAATAGACATATCGGCGATGTACGAATCTGATGAACTGTTCACATCGGAACCTGTTCTTCTGCTCAATCTCAATCGGCTTTACCGAAGGGATATGACAGAAGATGAGCTTTATGAGGCTACGAGGAAATCATGGGTACTTGGGCCAAGGAGATATGGCGTCAAATATGCGATTGCTACCTACCGAGGATTAACTAGAGAAGTATACGCGATCGAAGAATGGAAACCGGTAGAATTCAAAGGCAAAACTCGATGGGCGTTTATTGGAACTGTAGCAAATGATGAAATACGAAACAAACTGATATATCAATCGATTTCGCACCTGTACAAGAGGGGTGAAGCGAGCCCGATAAAATACATAAATTGCTAAAGGACTCCAGCCAATGAAGAGACCCACCCATACCCATTCGACGGAACGCGATGGCAAGCGTTACATCTGGTACACGGAACGTCTATGGAAACTGGCGCAGGATCTTCCAGAACACGATGTCGACGTGGAGCGGTTCGTGGAGTTGGACCGGGACTGCTGGTTCGGCGAGGGTAGCGCGCCATCGATTCGTGCGGTGGCCGAACACTGCCGGCGGATCAACGAGGCCGATCCCCGCATTCCGGTGATAATCAACGACAATGGTCGGCTGATGGACGGAGGTCACCGCCTTGCGCGGGCACTGTTCGAAGGGCGGAAGACGGTCAAAGCGGTACGTTTTGTGGAAATGCCGGAACCAGATGAAATCGAGGAGTTGTGTATCTCACCTGCAAGCACGTAGTCCAGTTAGATGGACTTTCATTCGACTGCTGAAGTACATCCCAATTACATCAGAAACAGTTAGGCGAATGAGATTTCACTGCGTTTTATTTCTGCTCTATGCTAGAACATATAAACCAATTCAGGCTACAAATCTGCTACTTTGTTGATTGCATCGAATACGGTCAAGGAAGTTTTCGAATCCATCACCGCCAGTGCGCTACAGGCCGCGAATCCGCAATGTCGAGCAAAAATTTGCCTATTATAAGTAGGAAGAACGGACACCAACGGCTGAGAACAGATTCCGATTAAGCTCAACTCGAAGACCAGTCCCAGCCGCCAAATTGAAAGACAACAAGCAGCTTCTATTGAACCAGGTTTTGAGTTTTCCGAGCCAGTCATCTGCCATTTTTCACCATCTGCTCCAGTGACCACACCACCCGCTCCGCCACAAACCGCGCAAATGTCTCGATGTCCTGATCAATACTTGCGCTTTCGAGCGCGGCAAGGTAGGCGTCGCGATCCTGGACGCGAATGACCGTCCACGGGTAGCCGCCCGAAGCCAGCATGACATTCATGACAAAACGTGCCATACGCCCGTTGCCGTCAGGATAGGGATGGATGTAACCGAACAGCCAGTGTCCCAGCACGGCGCGCACTGACGGCACAGATTCTATTTCGAGCAAGTCAAACAAGGTCGGCATGGCGTCGCGGACCGCCTCGCAACGTGGCGGTACATGGCGTGATCCACGCAGAAACACGGCTTCATTGCGATAGCCGGCAAGAACCGAAGCTGAGATCAGTCCAGCAGCAACACAAGGCTGGAACAACTCACGATACCAGTCCCGGTGGGTGTTGCGGGCCAGGACGCCTGGATTGGCATCGCCGATCACTTCGCCGACCGTCTCACGGACCAGCTGAAAGGCCTGCCAGTAACCGCGCGCCGCAAGCGCATCGCGGCTTTGCCGGTCAGTTTCATTGTAGTCCGGTTCCCAGTCGCCCGTGCGCACCTTTTCTATCAGTCCCGGCGTCACGCGGTAGCCCTCAATCGACAGCGAGTGGTAAGCGTCGTCATGGTAGATGCCATCGACAAAAGATAGATAAGCTTTCGGGGCTCGGGGTAGACCCGGAGACTTCGGGAACGTCGCAATCACTGGCTCCCGAAAAGTCTCCCACAGGGATTGCAGGCGTCTGACAATCGGCTCTTGCGTCCGGATCAACGTATCAAATGCCTGCGCTGGCTCAAATGGGTCGGACTCGCGCACGTCGTAACCGGCACTTTTCATAACTTTGAGAATCTCGTCGGCCATGGCTGCCCGGCCGATCCGGCGGAAGGCGCCGGCAAGCCGACCGGCATAGGCTGAATGTCCGCCGTCGAGAAGCCGGCCCAGCACGTCGGCCGCATCGCGGACCCCGGAAAGTACAACTCGAGCTTCAACCGGGTTGCGGGTAAAGAACGCTTCGGGGACCTTGATAAGCGCGGCTTCGGGTACAAAGAGCTTGAGCCCGTCCCGCGTCGTTAAGTCCTCGTCGGCCGGCATATCTTTTTGTTTGAGATCGTGGAGCGACGTACCGAATAGCAACTCGACCGTGTTGTTGGCGCCTTTGGGCGTATAGATGATGATCTGCCGAGGGATGACGGTGCTTTCAGCATGAAGCAACAATGACTGCTCGGGGGAAAGATGCCAGGCTTCACCGAACCGCGCCGTGCAATAGGAAACGCAGAATTCCCAGAATGAGGCGGACCACGAAGTCGTGTCACCGGGATTTGCATCGGGGATGGACGAGATCAACCAGCCCTTCATGACCTCCTGAAGGAAGCCGTTTCTAAGGAGGCGTTCGCGGTGGATGCGCGTAAATTCGATGGAGCGGAAAACACGTCTTCCTCCTTTCTGGAGGTTTTTGAGTTTTTCCATCGACGCGGCGAGTTTTTCGTTGGGTTTAGCCATGCTGGACTTCTGCGAACGCTTACAGGTTTGACAGGTAGTGGATGCACAAGTATATAATGATGTTGAATCACAAGTCAATGATGTTGTGAAGTTACACGTAAATAATGTTGTCAATTAAACGTCTTTTTGCTCGGCGCAGGATCTACCAATGTGCGAAGTCAATAGTTCGCAGAACTCAATCGGGACTGCTGGTTTGGTGAGGGTCAAGTGACGGCGATTCGGGAAATCGCCGAATACCCGCATCGCGCCACCACTTCCAGACTACCCCATCCTCAAACTGCGATCTTCAAGCGGCAGGTCAACGCGGACATTGCCGCGGCGATGCGATTCTCTCATCGCGATGGCGATTTCAAGCGCTTCGCGGCCGAATTCGCCGGGGCAGGTTGTCTCGATTCCCATTTCTATCGAACGGCAGACGCCCTCGATGGCATCTATCATGGAACTCCTTGGATGCCAGGGACCAGGCAGGTGCGTCTGGGTCGGCGCGCCGGTATCCGGATGAGGAGACCACAACTCGAACTGGGCATGGGCATTGCGGGAGATGATGCGGCCCGTTTCGCCGATGAACTCCAGCGACCAGGAGAATGGCTGGGTTTCGGACCGGGAATTCAGCATGGTTCGGATCCCGTTCTCATACACCACGATACCCGATCCGGGAATATCGGAATTGGAAAGGGCCTGTTCATTGGTGTCGATCAGACCGATGACCCACTGGGCGGGCGCGCCGGCAAAGAGGCGCAGCAAGGCCAGGGTGTGACTCTGGATGTTGGAAAGACTGGAATGGCTGTGGCAGACCATGGTCTTCAATGGTCCAATGGCGCCGTCAGCGATAAGCCGTCGGGCGTTGGTATAGTAGCCGTACCAGTTGAGATGGCAGGCCATGGAGAGGATGACACCGTTCCTGGCGCAGGCATCGATCATGGAATCGGCTTCGGCCAACGTGCGGCACATTGGCTTGGTGGCGAAGATCGCCTTGATCCCCAGTTCGGCCAGGCCCACAGTGATTTCCGCGCGCGGCTCGGGCCGGGTGGTCAGGCAGACCACGTCGATCCGTTCCTTTTCCACCATCTCCCGGTAGTCGGTGAACAGGGCCGATACACCCCATCGTCGCTTGAAGTCCTCCAGTTTGACGGGGTCCTCGTCCGCGGCGGCAACGAGATCGATCCCCCTGGCCTCGATCATCGCAGGCGCGTGTGCCCACGGCCAGGGGTAATGGGGCATGCCTATGTGCTCGTCATCGATGGTACTGCCCATCCGGCCGCATCCAACTACGGCACCTCGGTAGGTATGTTCTGGAGCTGTATTTCGTACGGCCTGAAAGGCTTCGGCGCTGGAAACGGACATTGGGGATTCTGCTCAGTTAAGACACAGGCTACAACGATAACGTCATGCCGGCACCTAGCCTGACTCCGTTTAAGCTGATAGATCGATCGGAATCTTCATCGTTGCCGTTCATCCGATGGTATTTCAAGTCCAGTCGTACACCCAGGAGTCCGAAGTCGGTGGTGAGAAACCACACGTCACATCCACCGCCGAGAAATCCGCCGATCGACGTGCTCTTGTGGGGTAGCAGTCGTGGTGGACGTTCAATGGACCCCAGAAGGACACTCGGGAAATTGGCGTTATAGCGTGCCGCACCGGCTTGCAGGTACATACGGGTCGTACGCGATACCATTTTGGATGTTTCTACAAAAACCGACAACGCAGAAAGGGACCCCCCTGAAATTTTGGGTGTGCTGTCAAGGTTGTCCACGGAGATTTCTGCATGGGGCGTAAGCATGAGCTGCGACCAGCTGGCTCCGGCCCAGAAAGAGCCAATTATGCGGACCGAAGCGCCCAGATCGCCGCCTAAGTAGGACTTGGCTGCAAGCTTTAAATTGGGAAGCGGCACACGATCCTGGTTTGATCCGGACGGAGACAACCTTGAGGCCTCCAAACCCAATTCACCTAATTGGGCCATCCAGTTTCCGGTGTACCACACCGTGAATCTCGATTCCTTCGAACGAGTTTCGAACCGGGTTGAATGTTCCGTTTCGCTGTTATAGATCGCGTCGGACAGATACTGGCGGATACTGCTGGCATTTGGACGGTAGAATTCTTCGTAACCTACCTGGTTCGGCCTCAGTTCGATCAGCACCTGGAATTGAACTACTGCCTCCCCATACTTTCCCTGTTCATATAGGCCGACCGCGGTATCGAAAATCTCCTGAAGCTTTGATATTTCCACGGCGATGTAGCTGGCCTTCTGACTCTGTGCAAGCATGAAGTAATCGCGGGCTGCCTGTTCATCGTCCCGCTCACGATAAGTCAGAAACGTCAGGAAATAAGACTGTGCCGTTGATCCGGCCATCTCCCGCGTGAATTCATCCCGTTTCGAGGCTGCTTCATCCAGATCGACCCCGAAAGCCGCACCCGCCTCCGGGTGATTCGGATCTATTTCAAGACACTTCTGATAGTATTCCGCCGCGGTTTTGGTGTCCTGTTGTAACGCCGCGAACAAGGCGCTCTGGTACAAATGATCGACTAGTGCATCCCGCACGCTTTCCCAGTTTTCCCACGCCTCCAGGTACCTACTGGCGGTATACGGCGTCTGGGATTCGACTTCTTCTGGTGTCGGCTGCCGTTCCAACTGGTGCCAGAGGTCATAGTACGCGTTTAGAAGCGCTTCCGACGTCACTGCCTGGGCCTGTGCCGAATTCGCGTTCCAGCACAGACTGGCTATGCAAAGAAAAGTAACAATCCTGATCACAATCCAATACCTCCAAGTTTCACGGTATTTTAAGTTTTGGTCGGGTTCCATGGAATGCAATCCAGGTGGCTCACACGCCGTCCTGGCCGATCAGCAGTTCCAACGGTTGTTCGAGGACGTCCCTGAAGTGGGCCAGGAACTGTCCGGCGACCGCGCCGTCGATCAGGCGGTGATCGGAGGAAAGGGTGATCGACATCATGGCCTTGATCTCAACCTTGCCGTCCACCACGACGGGAGCATCCTTGACTCGTCCAACGGCTAGGATAGCCGCTTCCGGCGGATTGATGATAGCGGTGAACTGGTCCACGCCGAACATGCCGAGATTGGAGATGGTGAAGGTGCCGTAGCCGTAGTCTTCGGGTCCCAGACCCCGTCCCCGGGCCTTTTCGCCCAGCGATCTGGTCACCGCTGCAATCTCAAAAACCGATTTCTGGTCGGCGGACGCTACAACAGGCACGACCAGTCCGTCGTCGAGCGCGACGGCAAAACCCACGTTCACGTCCGCGTACTCCACGATCTCGTTTCCTTCGAGGGATGCGTTCACGGCGGGGAAGTCCCGGAGGGCGAGTCCGGCGGCCTTGATTATCAGGTCGTTCACGGAGATCCGTGCGAGGCCGCGTTTCTCACCGTATGCAATCAGTTGTTCCCGCAGGCTGGTGATGCGCGTCATGTCGACGTCCATGGTGAGGTAGAAATGGGGGATGGTCGACGTGCTTTCGGTCAGCCGTGTCGCGGCGATCTTGCGGAGACCGCTGAGCGGCGCGCGGCGCTGTTCGCGTTTCGAACCAGGTCCGGTTGCCACGGGGGCGGAGGCAGGCGTTAGTGCGGGCGCCGCGGGCGCCTTGGCCGCATAGGCCTCCACGTCCGAGAATACGATCCGGCCACCGGGGCCTGTCCCGTCGATGCGCTCAATGGCCACGCCAAGATCCTGCGCGAGTTTTCGAGCCTTGGGCGAAATCTTGACACGGGCGGGTTGTCCGTCCGATTCGGTCACGGCGGAAGCGCCCTGGCCGTTCTGATCCGAAGATGCCGCGGGCTGGACTTCATCCCCGGGCGTCTCGACAGTGTCTGTCGCAGAGGTAACCGCGCCGCCGGTCGTACCGCCGTTCCCATCCCCGCTGTCGGCAATCGCCTCACCTTGTTCGCCGACATAACCGATCACCTGCTGGATAGGCACCTCGTCGCCCGGTCCGTGCAAGATCTTCAACAGTGTACCGGATGCCCGGGCTTCCACCTCCATTACGCTCTTGTCCGTTTCGACGTTGAAGAGCACCTCGCCTTCACTGACGGCTTCGCCTTCTTTTTTCATCCATTCCACGATGATGCCGGATTCCATGGTCATGCCGAGTACGGGCATGATGATTTCAGTAGCCATAACGGGCTCCCAGGGTCCTTTTTCTCGCTCGATTCGGATCGAGTATTATCGCGCGTAAATCGCTTTATTCTGTTTGACTTACAACGTGGTTAAAAGTCCGTAGAGCATACACTTCCGAGGGGTCATCGTCAAGCATTTTTTGATTGACTTCGACAGGCTGAAAGGGATAGATTCACCCCGACTCTGCATTCGATAAAAACGGTAAGGATACCGTCTCCAGGTACGGATTCCATCATTCCGGACGAATGTATGGACAGGTTCTCTGAACGACCGTGTTTTGAGGACGTGTTCGGCTGTTGTTCACCATACCAACGTGGAGGATCCACGCCACATGGAAATCAAAATCGATCGTTACTCGAAAGTCGTTTTGACGCTGATCGCCGTAGGTCTGCTGGCCAATGTGTTCAAGGATGATCTGCCTGCCGTCACCACGCCGTTGAACCCGCAGCCGGCGCGGGCCGAGAATATCGTCATGGGATCCACGATCGCGAATCTCGGACAGCGTTTCATAACGACCAGCGCGGATGGTAAAACCGTCTACACCTGGTTCCGGGAAGAGGACCGGCAATGGTACGACCGGGACAAGGTGTATTTCATAGACGCGACCCACGCGGCCGATTGATGAGAATCGCGTGGATAAAGACCCGGTTGACGCGATGATCACGGGCCTTGTACTCGCCGCCGGCCGGTCCGAACGGATGGGGTCTTTGAAGCAGTTGCTGCCCTTTGGCAACGCAACTGTGATCGAACAGGTCGTCCGGTCGATGACGCGTTCGCGATTAAAAGCGGATGTCGTCGTCGTGCTCGGGCACCGCGCCGAGGAAGTCGTTACCCGGGTTTCGGCGCTGCCCGTCCGGTTCGCGTACAATCCGGACCCGGAAGGCGACATGCTTTCGTCAATCCGGTGCGGCCTGGCGTACATTCCTCATGACCAGGCGGTCATGATCGCTCTCGGCGACCAGCCCCTGGTCACAACGGAGATCCTGGATCGATTGATCGCCGAATACGCTCGGCTTCCCGAGGGCATGGTACTCCCGGCGTACAACGGAAAGCGGGGGCACCCCATGATCGTGGCGCCGATGTACCGGGAAGAAATACTGTTTCAGTCGGATCCCGGCGGTTTAAAAGGGCTGCGTGACCGGCACCCCGGAAGTGTGCGCCTGGTGCCGGTCGACACGGATGCGGTGCTGATAGACCTGGACTACAGGCGCGACTACGAAGAGGCCTTGCGGCGTTGGAAAGAGGAATCCGAACCTGGTGAGCACTAACATACTCGTAACCCGGCGAATCCCCGACGAATCCATCCGTATGCTTGAAGCGGCCTGCGGCGTGGTGGACGTCAACCCCCACGACCGGGCGATGACCCGCGAGGAGTTTCTCGAGGCGGTACAAGGTCGCGACGGGCTGCTCTGCCTGTTGACCGAGGACATCAACGACGGGGTACTGGATATATCCCCCGGACTTCGGGGAGTGGCCATCTACGCGGTCGGTTACAACAACATCGATGTGGACGCCTGCACGCGGCGGGGCATACCGGTGACCAACACGCCGGACGTACTGACCGATACGACGGCCGATATCGCCTGGGCGCTCATGTTCGCCACGGCCCGGCGGGTCGCGGAAGGGGACCGGTTCGTGCGGGACGGTCGTTTCACCGGCTGGGGACCGCTGCTGATGCTGGGCAGCGATGTCACCGGAAAAACGCTGGGCATCGTCGGCGGCGGGCGCATCGGTACGGCCACGGCCGCTCGCGCCGCCGGGTTTTCCATGCCCATGGTCTACACGAGTCGCCACCGCAGCGAAGCTATCGAGCGCCATGGCGCGAAATACCTGCCGCTGGACGATCTGCTCCGGCAATCGGATTTCGTGTCGTTGCACGTGCCGCTTACACCCGAGACCACCCATCTAATCAGCACCCGAGAGCTGGACCTGATGAAGGCCACGGCCTATCTCATCAATACCACCCGCGGTCCCGTGGTCGACGAAAAGGCCCTGGTGCAGGCGCTTCGAAATGGCGATATCGCAGGCGCCGGACTCGACGTCTTCGAGCGTGAGCCCGAACTGGAACCGGGCCTGTCGGACCTGGAGAACGTCGTCATGCTGCCCCACGTCGGCAGCGGGACGGTCGATACGCGCATTCGGATGGGCAACGTGGCCTCCGCCAACCTGATCGCCATGGTCAACGGGGAGGACCCGCCGAATTGCGTGAACCCGGAATGGAAGCAGCATAGGACTACCGAAGAACAGATATCGTAGTGGTGACCCAACTCACAGGAGCCAGGACATGAAGCTTGTAACTTTTGGAGAAAATGGACAGGAAAGGATCGGCGCCGTTGTGGACAGCGAGATCGTCGACCTGCAATCGGCCGATGATACCCTGCCGGGTACCGTTTTAGGCGTGCTGGAAGCGTCTGCCCTCGGTGCGGTGTCCCGCGCGGTGGAAAGCGGAGCCGGAGCGCGGACGCCCCTGGAAGGCGCGCGGCTGGCTTCTCCCATACCCCGTCCGCCCAAGATCGTCTGCGTCGGGCTCAACTACCTGGATCACGCGACAGAGCAGAACACGCCGCTGCCCGAACACCCGCTGCTGTTCTCCAAGGCCACCTCGTCCGTGGTGGGTCCCTACGACGACGTGGTGCTGCCGGCCGAAAGCGAACAGGTGGACTACGAGGTGGAACTCGCCGTGGTCATCGGCAAAAACGCCACGGCCGTCTCCGAAGCGGACGCCTACGATTACATCGCCGGGTACACGGTGGCGAACGACGTCAGCGCCCGAGACATCCAGTTCCGCCAGCAGCAATGGCACCAGGGCAAAAGCTACGACACCTTCTGTCCCATGGGTCCCTGGCTGGTGACAGCGGACGAGATCCCCGATCCGAACGTACTTCCAGTGAAACTGACGCTGAACGGCGAGGTGTTGCAGGACAGCAATACGGATAACTTGATTTTCAACGTGCCCACGCTGGTGTCTCGTATCTCCCATGCCATGACGCTTTTACCGGGCGACGTGATTTCGACCGGTACACCGGCCGGAGTGGGTGTGTTCCGCGATCCCAAGATCCTGCTCAAGTCCGGTGACTACATGGAAACCTACGTGGAAGGCATCGGTACGTTGAAGAACCACGTACGCTAGCTGTCGCGGCGGATGGGAACCATATCAACGGGTGTACAACCCGGTAAGGAAAGACCATGGAAAAGCTGAACAGGGAAGAGGCACTTGCCCGGGCGGCGAAAACGGGCGATCTAATGGGCGTGGACCTGGGCGGCGCGGACCTGTCCGGCGCAAGCCTGCCGCTCGTCGATTTCAGGGACGCCAACCTGGAAGGGACGAATTTCCGCAACGCGGACCTGACCGAGTCGGAATTTCGCGACGCGAAGATGAATGGCGCAGATTTCTCGGGAGCGAAGATGGAGCGCGCAGTGCTGATCGGCGCCCATATCGTCGGGGCACGATTCGATGGTGCTCACATGGTCGGCGCGTTTCTCAACGGTACGACCGCGTCGGGAGCGAGTTTCCGGAAAACGGACCTTCGGGCGGCCCGCATCGGTGTGCCGAAGTTCCAGTCCGACGATCCCTTCGCCGCGGCCGCGAGCTTCGAGGGCGCGGATATGACCTGGTGCCTCTTCGGCGAGGCGGACCTGACCGGTGTGGACCTGCGGAACGCCAACCTGTCCCATGCCCACATGTACGAAACGGAAATGCGCAGTGCCCTGCTCGACGGTGCGGACCTGACCGAGGTCCGGCTGAAGCGCCAGCCAGGCCAGTAGACGCCGGTCGTTCACTCCACCAGGCGCCGCAGGTACTCGCAGTACGCGTTGTCGTTCGCATATGCTCCGATCGTGAGTACCTGGTCCCGGTCGATATACCCCTTCCGGTAGGCGATTTCCTCGATACAGCCGATCTTCAGCCCCTGCCGGTGTTCGATGGCCTGGACGAAATTGCTGGCGTCCAGCAGGCTTTCCGGCGTACCGGTATCCATCCAGACGATCCCATCGTCGAAACGCTCTACCTTCAGTTTGCCCCTGCGGAGATAGCTGTTGTTCACATCGGTGATTTCCAGTTCGCCACGCCCTGAAGGGCGCAGCGTTTTCGCTATGGAAACGACCTCGTTGTCATAGAAGTACAGGCCCGTGACCGCATAGTTGGATCGGGGATTCAAGGGTTTTTCCGTGATGTCGACAGCGTGTTGCTGTTCGTCGAATTCGACCACGCCGTACCTTTCGGGCTCCTTGACGTAGCAGGCGAAGACCAGTCCCCCGTCATCGTGCTCCGCGGCCCTTTCGACTATTTCGCTCAGGTTGCTCCCGTAGAAAAAGTTGTCGCCGAATATCAATGCACATGGGTCATCCCCGACAAACGATTCGCCAATGAGAAAAGCCTGTGCCACGCCTTCTGGCGCAGGTTGCACGGCATAGTCGAAACGCAGGCCCAGCGCGCTTCCGTCGCCAAACAGCCTGCGGTACAGGTCGATGTGGTCCGGGGAAGAGATGACCAGGATTTCACGGATGTTCGCCATCATGAGTACGGATAGCGGGTAATAGATCATCGGCTTGTCGAAGATAGGGATGACCTGTTTCGAAATAGCCAGCGTCTGCGGGTAAAGACGCATCCCGTGTCCACCCGCCAGTATGATACCCTTCATCTGTGGTCTCCGTTATCTTAGGGAGTTACACACTTGATGATCTGATTTGATGTAGTGAATCCGCATTTCAAACTTGTTAGTCGAAAGTTCTACGGATATAGGATTGCTGGCTTAATTAAACAACGACTATCGTCATGTTAAATAAGGTTAGTACAATCTTTTTACGTGAATTCACACCAATTTACGACTTAGTATGTACACGATGAAATAGTTCCAACTCAACAGATTGGGAGCTTATTTTAAAAGACAGAGATCTTTCTGAATCATGTGAAACCGATCAAATCGAGTCGACTACGCACTCAACGACCAATTCTCAGAGAACTAATCAATGGATGATGAAATTACCACAGCAACATTACCACAAAAACAACCGGATACAAGTAGTTCGATCGCAGTAAAGTGGCTTCATTCAAAGCTTACGGAGATTGAAGACCACACTAATATGGATGCGTTAACCATATTCGGTCCCATTATGGAATCGTTAGATCATCGGGTCAGGTTTGCGATCGAAAGCCTGCCGAATCACCGTAAAGGACTGTTAGTAATAATCGATACACCGGGTGGAATTGTAGAAGTAGCCGAGCGTATCGTAACTACAATCAGGCATTTCTATGTAGAGGTAAAGTTTCTAATCCCAGATAAGGCAATGTCGGCAGGGACAGTATTGGTGATGTCTGGAGATTCGATTTTAATGGATCACTTTTCTTGTTTAGGTCCCGTTGATCCTCAACTGTATATTGAAGGTAAACCGATTCCTACGTCTGTTCTCTCCTATCTAGAACAATATGAACGGTTTGTACAAAAGTCCATAGAAGGTACCCTGACAAGTGCCGATTTAGTTCTACTGCAAAAATTGGATGCTGCTGATTTACGGCAGTACGAACTTGCGGCCGAGTTATCCGTTCGACTCATTCGTGATTGGCTTGTGCGGTACAAATTCAAGGATTGGACAAAGCACAGTGCCACAGGGAGCACGGTTACAGATGATGAAAAAACAAGCCGTGCCGAAGAAGTTGCTAGAGCGCTTAATGATCAAGAAAGATGGGGCACCCATGGACGTGGAATTAACCGGGATGTCCTAGCTGAACTAAGGCTTAAGATTGATAATTTGGAGTCCGACCATATATTGAGTAGTTTAATTAAGGAGTATTTCTGGTTTTTTAGAGATTTTGCGTTCAAAGAAGAAGCGAAAAGCCTAGTTCACAACCGGTTTTTCTTCTAAGAGGAGCCAACATGAACTCAAGTGACAAACTTGTCCTAAAGAAGGAACAACTCGCTGAGAATCCTGCTGTTGATCCAAAGATTGTCAAGGAAGCCCTGAAAATGCGCCTTGAACTCGAACGACTAGGAGTGTGGGAAAACTGCGGCAATCGGGTGGAATCTACACCTGAAAACAAGCCTGATTTAAATCCCATCGAGAATAGCAGACGTCAGTTTATTACTCAAATCCAGTGATTTCAGCCTTCGAGGTTTTGGTTTTCCAATACTGGATTCTGTGTTGCTCCAGTGTAGATAATCAAATCTTAGCTTGCTTGGTCCTCCCGCTCAATTTCAGCTCAATTCTATTCCCTTGATTAAGAGTATTCCAACTTCTACTGTGTGCCACACCTTGCCAACATCAACGACATTACCATACGCTGCCTGCGTAAGTAGATGTTGTGTCGTATTTTAAATCAAGTAACCCCTTCCCTGGCTACGATCCACATACCTAGATCCACATTCCTAACGGTATTTCTGGATGGATGACGCGTTTTACATGGCTTAGTTCCTGTTACGGTCAGTCCATCAACCAGCTCAGATCGAACCGGGCCAGCGTGATCGTCTCGTAGGAATGATCTTCCCCGCGTTCGTACAGGCAGGCGATGGTCTCGTTCGAAAGCACGGCCAGGGACGAATAGGCGGCCGGTCCGGGATGCAGCACCTTCCCATGGGGCCAGGATCCGCCGGCCGGGTCGGACAGGCGCACGGTGAGGTTGCAGCGGGATTCCCGGCTGGCCGGATTGGAGAACACCAGGCGGTCGCCTTTGCCGGGGTACCGGACGAGGGCGGCCTGGCAGATAGGTTCGATCAGTTCCTCGTCGTGGCGCTGGTCCCGCCAGGTCATCCCGCCGTCGCTGCTGATGGTGACCTGCCGGGTGCGTGAGTCCCGGTCATAGTTGCGCGTGTTGAGCAGGACATTGCCGTTTTCCAGCTCGACGACGCAGCATTCATTGACCTGGTCCCGGGATGTCGAGCCGCCCAACTTCCAGATCTCACCGTGATCGTCGCTGTAGATAACATGGGAATAGTATCGATTGGTACCGGCCTCGATGTGATCGCAGGGAATCAGCAGCCTGCCCGAGGCAAGCTGGATGCCATTGCCCGGGCCGGTGGCGTACCATGTCCAGTCTACGCGCTTGGCAGTGCGGGTGATTTCCAGCGGGGACCGCCAGGTATGGCCGTCGTCCTCACTGGCCGTGACCCATACGCTCCGCGAACCCTGGCTTGTCCCGTCGATGATCTCGGATTCGCGGTCGATGCCCAGGTTGTGCGTCATCAGCAGCCATATCGTCCCGGTTTCGCGATCGACCACCGGACAGGGATTGCCGCAGGTGTTCCCGCTGTCGCTCCAAACCACCTCCTGGTCCGACCAGGTTCGGCCGCCGTCCTCGCTGCGTTTCACCAGCATATCGATATCGCCGGTGTCGCTTCGGCTGTCCCTCCGGCCTTCGCAGAACGCGAGGATCGTTCCGCTGGCCGTTTCGATGATCGCCGGAATGCGGTAGGTATCATAGCCATCCGTTCCGCTGGTCCACAGGACGGATTGTTCACAGGTGCCGTTCATAGGATTCTCAGGGTATTTCGTGCGATATCGGGTGTCCGGTCGTCCGAGGTAGATTGGAGAATAAGCTGAACGGACATACGTGGCTGTCTCTCATCGTTTTCAATTGAATATGATGTGCCCCGTTATGCCCGTCAATCCATCTATGATGACCCATAGACCGGCACTGACGAACTCGCCGAGGATCAGTCCCAGGAAGAAGGGCAGCATCTTGCGATAGATGTCGATCCCGCCGTACTTGAGGATGAGTCCCTTGAGCATCCAGGCCAGGAATATGGAAAACCACGCGGTGATGAGCGGGGCGGAAGCGCCCACGGGGAACCCGATGAAATGGAGGGGCCACCAGATGAATTGCTGCCGCAGGAACATCAGTGCCCACATGATGGCAGCGCCCAGTCCAAAGAAGAACCACCTTCCGGCGGGTTCGGACGTGGAGGTTATGGTGGTCGCGTAATAACTGAAACGGTTCTGCTGGAGTTCCCCGAAGAATTGCCAGTTGAGATTGATGCCCCCGTGTTCGTAAGCCAGGTACATCACCGTATAGATCGAGCCGGCCAGGCTGCAGAGTATGGCCAGACCGATGGCCGCGGTCAGCCAGCGCTGGTTCCGGAGTTTCGCCGTGTCGGCCAGTTTCAGGCCATTGACCATGGAAGGCATGATGAGCGTGCGCGTGTGCGTGAACCAGAACTTGGTCAATCCGATGGCCACCAGGTTCCGTGCGCCGATCAGGGGGCCGGTGAATCCGTGGATCATGAACTCCTGGGGATTGAAAATCTCCGCGAAGATCAGGCCGCCTTCCGCCACGATCCGCGCGAAACCGATATAGATCGCCAGCACCAGGATCAGCAGTATGATGGCCAGCCAGGCGGAGAGGCCAATCATCCAGAGCCATCCCAACAGGAACAGTATGCCCAGCCCTCCACCGATCACGGCGAACCGGTAGGACAGGCATTCGTTGGCATCATCAGGGGTATCGCCTCCCCGGAATACCTTGCCCAGGATCTCGCGGATATGCGCCCGGGCCAGCCAGAGACTGAACAGGGCCAGAACCAGCAGCGCGCCGAACATCTGGTATTCGCCCGGCAACGTGGTACTGCCCGCCAGGTCAATGCCGAAACTCGCGTTCGTCAGGTTCTGCAGCCGGCCTAGGAGAAAGAAGAGCCAGAGGCTGAATGATATCTCGAGGCTGAGGAGATAGGCGAACCCCACCAGTGGGAAGGACAGGTTGATGGGCAACACCAGCTGGTTGTTGAAGAGGCCGATGGTTTCCTGGAAGTAGATGGTGGGGAAAAAGTAGATGTAGTTGTGAATACTGTTCCACGCGTTGATCAGGAAAGGTATGGCGAAACCCGCCCACATCATACGGTTGCGGAAGAACGGGGCCAGGCGGGAACCGGACCCGTCGCCGCCCGGATCGATCATCTCGGCCGGCAACTTGACCAGGGGAAAGACGAGACGTTCCCGTTCCACCCACTGCTTGCGCAGGATGACGGTGATGCAGAACACCACGAAGTACAGCACCAGGACGAAACTGAGCCAGGCGGCCAGCGGTACGGCCCACTCGCCCCACGGGATGGTCCCGCCGCGGGGCAGGCCTTCGAAGAACGACCGGACGGCCTCGGGGTCCTGGGGCATCAGCCAGGGTTCGACGTGGGGGGTCACGTGCTCGAGCCACCGGTTTTCCGGCGTGGCGTAGTACATGGAAGCCATGGCCGGCAGGAGGACCTCGGTCAGTCCGTACGACGGGATGGACGACGCGATGAGCGACATGATGTAGACGACGGCCAGTTCGCCCTGTGTGAGCGCGTGGCCCGGCGACCATGTCCGCAGCAGCGTGTTTACGATTCCAACGAGCACGGCAAAGAGAAAGACTACGCCGATCGGCGTGAAATTGCTGCCCAGGTACGATCCCTGGATGATCATGTTGGAGTAGGGGTCGGCGATCCCAAGTATCAGCGAGCAGGCCATGCCGACGGCCACGGCGCGAGGAGTGACCATCTCCCTCGGCATGGAGACGTGGCGATCTTCCCGGGTTGTGTCTGAAGGGGTGACCGACATGGGGAAGCCTTTCGGGCCGGAGCGTTTTTGACATCACGCACGTCGGTCATCGGGGACGACCGGTGAAGGAAAATGGTATAGCGGTTTGAAAGCCGATGTCAAGGGTAATGTCCGTGACCTCGGCGAACGGTTCCGGGGGGCTTGGAAGATAGACTTGACGCTGCTCTTATCCTCGCATACGGTTGTAATTCATGATACTGACCAGTTCCCAGAATCCCCGTATCAAGGGTATACGCGCCCTGTCACAGCGCAGGAAACGCCAGGAAACCGGGCTTTTCTTCGCCGAAGGCATTAGGCTCGTCGGCGAAGCCGTGCAGACGGGGGTGGATATCGAGACGCTCGTTGTCGCGCCGGAACTGCTTCGCAGCGATTTCGGAAAGGACACGGTGCGCCAGGCGGAAGAACGTGGCGTAGAAGTCTTGAGCGTAAGCGCCGATGTGTTTCAGTCCCTCTCCCGGAAGGACGGACCGCAGGGTATCGGCGCCGTGGTCCGGCAGAGGTGGACGGAGCTGAAGGACATGAAACCGGACGGGACGATCGGCTGGGTGGTGCTTGAGGACGTGGGGAACCCGGGCAACCTGGGATCGATATTGCGCACGGGCGATGCCGTGGGGGCGGCGGGCGTCATCCTGCTGGGAGACACAGCGGACCCTTACGACCCCACGTCCGTGCGGGGCAGCATGGGGTCCATTTTCACGCAGCGTGTAGTCCGCGCTACGCTCGAAACACTGATCCAGTGGAAGCGCCAGTACAGTATTCCGATGATCGGCACTTCAGACGCCGCGCCAACCGATTACCGGAACGCCGACTACGCCCCTCCCCTCCTGTTGTGCCTGGGTGGCGAACAGCACGGTCTTTCGGATGTCCAGTCGGACGCCTGTGACCAGGTCGTAAGCATTCCCATGGTCGGCCGCGCCGATTCACTCAACCTCGCCGTGGCCGCGGGCGTGATGCTTTACGAGGTGTTCAACCGGGTGCGGGGCTGATCGATAACGCCACACCGACTTTTGCTTGTCAGGGATACGTCCGCCGGGTTATAATAACGGACTGATTTTACAATTTCCGTACACGCATCCAAATTCAAGGGGATTACCCATGCCCGTTACCCGCCGAGCTTTCCTGGAAACCTCCGCCGTCGCATTGACCGGACTCGCAGCGACCGCGAAGACGCAAGCGGCATCCGCTATGGCGCATGCCGACTCCGTTCCTCAGAACCAGGCCTCCACGCCCGCACCGCCCACGGTGGTAGCGTCACGAAATGGCATACGCGGCGTCGCTAAAGCATACGAAATGATGACTTCGGACAAGGCCGACCCCCTGGATGCGGTCATCGCCGGCGTGAACATCCAGGAGCTGGATCCCAATGACCAGTCCGTGGGGTTAGGTGGCCGTCCTAACGCGGACGGCGTAGTGACGCTGGACGCCTCCGTGATGCACGGACCCACCAGGCGGGCAGGTTCGGTCGCCGCGCTCGAAGACATCGCTTCGGCATCGCTGGTGGCCAAGGCGATCATGGACTACACCGATCATATTATGCTGGTCGGCGCGGGCGCCAAGCGTTTCGCCCTCGACCTGGGTTTCAAGGAACAGGACCTGCTATCCGAGGAGAGCAGGCAGGACTGGCTGCGTTGGAGGTCCCAGCTCAACCCGGACGACGACTGGCTGGACCACGAAGACGATATCATCATCGAGCGGCCGGGTGGTACAATCAACATGTGCGGCGTGGACGCGTCGGGGGATATCGGCAGCGTTACGACCACGAGCGGCCTGTCCTGGAAGATACCGGGCCGCGTGGGCGACAGCCCCATTATCGGCACGGGGCAGTACTGCGACAACGAAGTGGGTGCCGCGGGATCCACGGGGCGCGGCGAGGCGAACATCAAGGTTTGCGGGGCATTTCTGACCGTGGAGTTCATGCGGCAGGGCAAGTCGCCCCAGGAAGCCTGCCTGGCTACGCTCGAACGGGCCGTGGCCATGACGGAGGACCGTCTGCTGGACGGCAAGGGCCGCCCCATGTTCAGCCTGAATTTCTACGCCGTGGCCAAGGACGGCCGGTACGGCGGAGCGACCATGTACCAGTACCCGGACGAGTACCTGGAAGTGCTCCCGGCGAGGGACCGTTACGCCGTGGCCAACGCGGACGGCGCCCGCCTCGAGCCCTTACAGTACGTTTACGACAACACGCAGCTACCGGGTGGACTGCGGGACCGGATGATGAAGCGCGTGGAGCGGATCAAGCAGGAACGAGCCAGCATGGATTCTAACTAGGATGGATAAAGGGAAATCATGGTACTGAACGACCAGCAGATCGCCGCGTTCCAGGAATCGGGATACCTGTTTTTCTCGGGTTTACTCGACGAAAAGGAAGTGAGTACGCTCAAGGAAGCGGTGCCGGAGGTGCTGAGCCGGCAGGGACCAGAGGTGGTGCGGGAGAAAGACGACTCCACGGCCGCCCGGCTGGCCTTCGGGGCCCATACCTACTCTGAACCCTTTCGTCGTCTCGCCCTGCTTCCCCGCCTGATGGATCCGGTCCGCCAGTTGCTGGGGGACGAAGTCTATCTCCACCAGACCCGGATGAATCCCAAGCAGGGTTTCGGGAGCGGAGCGTCGTGGACCTGGCACCAGGATTTCCCGTCGTGGTACAAGGTCGACGGCATGCCCGAACCGAATTGCATCATGGCGTCGGTATTTATCGACGACTGCACGCCGGTCACCTCGCCGCTCATGATCATACCGGGGTCACACCGGTGGGGGCTGCTGGACTCGGAGCTGCATCCCGACGCCCGGGGGCGGGGCTACGATCTGTTTAATATTGACCGCCCGACGCTGCAGCAACTGGCCGACGAGAACGGTATCGAACCCCTGATCGGTCCGGCGGGCTCGGTCGCCCTGATCCACAGCAACATCGTCCACGGATCGGCCGACAACGTCTCGCCCTGGCGCAGGGCCATCTTCTACCTGATCTACAACGCTGTCGGCAACGCCTGCACGCGCGAGGTCAGGCCCTGGTACCAGAACAACCGGGACTTCACGCCCCTGGAACCGATCGAAGACAACGGGTTGCGGGTTTATTCCGACACCGGAAGTGAGCCCGAAGACTAGTGGGCTTTAAAGACCCACCCAAAGTATATTCTAACCCAACTGTTTTGATGGACATTCTGGAACAACATATTCCAGAAAAACAGGAAGATGTCGATTACCGAACTCACTAGTGAAGACAGTCGTAACTAAAGTAACCAACGATATCTAAAGATCTGGTATACCTCGCCGCTCTATCAAGTTCTTATTGCACTGGTGAACTAATCTGCTTACGAAAAAATGGAACTACGACGTCCAGAAATACGCTTCTACCCAAGTACTGCATCAATTGTACAGGCCGAAATGATCGGCTTTCGATTCGGTGCCAAAGGAACGCATACCAGTCGCACTATGATGTTGGAGGAAGTGAAAGCACTCTTCGATGTAACACAAGAGGACGATGGTCAAGATGACTACACTGCGGCGATTATAGACGGTAACTGTCTATCGAAGGCAACCACTGCAACGCGGAGACTTTCAAGCCAGAGATTGAGAGAACTCTACGGTCTGGATCCAAAGCTATCTCTCCTTCGAGTATTTCGTCGGCTTTGGAAATTCGATAGAGAAAACCGTCCAAGACTAGCCCTTCTTGCCGCAATCGCCAGAGATCCACTGTTAGCAGCATCTGCGTCATCAATAATTCCACTAGCTAAGGGTGAGAATCTCCACCGCGAACTGATGAAAGCTAATTTGCGTTCTATTGTCGGTGACCGGCTGAATAACAGCACTCTTGAGAAAGTTTGTCGGAACGCAGCTAGTAGCTGGACACAATCGGGACACCTCGAAGGACGCAGATTGAAGAAGCGACGGACTGTCCAGGCTTCTCCAACAACAACGGCGTTTGCACTTTATCTTGCCAGCGCGGTTGGTTACCGTGGTGCAGGGATATTTAAGACTGCATGGTTTCGTGTACTAGACTGCGATCCATCGCAAGCGCGCCACTACACTTTTGAAGCAAAGAGGCTTGGTTTGGTCAATATAAGAATGGTCGGGGATGTTGTGGAGTTGGATGTCTCAGTACTTGATCCCGAAAGTAAGAGAACTTGATCATGGCACGCATCGAAGATCTCGCGGAAAAGTACGGCAGGCACATTGCAACCCCTTGGCAAGAAACTGTTGCCGGTGCACAACGAATCGTGATGGTTGTTTACGCCAAGGAGTTAGAGAGAACCCTACGCGCTCGCAAACTTGCTTTCGAAAACGCAACAAAGCAGGCCGGTCGCGAATGGCACGAAATTGATATTGCTTCGTTTTTTGCAGAATGGATGGCGCAGGATGACTATAGGGAAGAGTACTTTGCGTCACCCGGAGATCTTCAACTTAAACTCGATGCTGAGTTTTCAGAATATGTAGCCGAGCGCCTGTGTGAGGTGCTGAACAGTCCAGACATGTCAGACGCATCAGTTGTCGCAGTATTTGGTGTTGGGACTATCTTTGGTTTAGCCCACATTTCTAAGATCCTACAATTGGTGGAAAGCGATATCCGCGGTCGTCTCGTTGTCTTCTTTCCAGGTCATCACGAAAGGAACAACTATCGTCTGCTGGATGCGCGCGATGGCTGGAACTACTTGGCAGTGCCGATCACGCTGCACGGCGAAGGAGAATACCTATGAAGATCAAAGATGTACTGCAGCGAGACCCTGCTGCGTATCCACTAATAAATCAGGGTCAGGCGAGAATCACCGATCGCCAGAACGAACACACTATGCTGGAACTCCAAGGCGAACTATCCACGTTCGTCTGTGAAGGACAGTACGCAGATGGGATTGAGAAAATCATTCGCTCGTTCATCGACAATCAAAGCAGGACGAATCAGAGAGGGGCATGGGTCAGCGGGTTTTTTGGAAGCGGCAAGTCACACCTGTTGAAGATGCTGTGCCACCTTTGGCAGAATACTGAGTTTTCCGATGGCGCGACTGCCCGCAGCCTGGTTCCTTCGATTCCAGAGGAATTGAACGCACTCCTACTCGAACTAGATATCGCAGGCAAACGTGCTGGTGGGCTTCTGGCAGCAGCGGGGTCGCTGCCGAGCGGCACGACGGACAATGTCCGGAGTACAATCTTGGGAATTTTGCTCCGCGCTACCGGACTGCCCGACCAATACCCCCAGGCAAATTTCTGTTTGTGGCTTCACTCGCAAAGCTACTTCGACGCGGTAAAATCGGCGATAGAGTCCGCAGGTAAATCGTTCGATCGTGAACTCAACAATCTATATGTCAGTGGCTCAATCGCCCGTGCGGTGATTGATTGCGACCCAGCCTTCGCAAGCGGTGAGGCCGAAGCTAAACAACTGATCAAGGCCCAATTCCCGCAGCAGACCTCGGATATTACATCACAGGAGTTCTTGCGCACCGCAAAGGATGCACTTGGGCTTATTTCCCAAAACCACACGTTGCCGTGCACCCTCATCGTGCTTGACGAAGTCCAACAGTATATCGGTGAGTCGAGCGACCGATCGGTTATGGTCACTGAGGTTGCCGAGGCTGTCGAGAAACAATTTGATAGCCATGTCATGATCGTCGGTGCCGGACAGAGCGCCCTGACAGACGTTCCTCTTATGCAAAAGTTGATGGACCGCTTCACAATTCGCATTTCACTATCCGATGCGGAGGTGGAAACGGTCACGCGCAAGGTGCTTCTGCAGAAAAAGTCCAGTATGATCGGTGACGTCCGGACCTTGCTCGACGAGCATAGCGGTGAGATCTCGCGGCAATTGCAGGGAACGCGAATCGGTGAAATTTCTGAAGACCACGCGGTAATTGTCGACGACTACCCACTACTTCCCGTTCGTCGTCGGTTCTGGGAGGAGTGTTTCCGCCAAATCGACGCTGCGGGTACATCCAGCCAGCTTCGATCTCAACTTCGCATCATCCATGACGCTGTTTCCAAGCTATCTGATCGGTCAGTTGGTGCGGTAGTACCGGCGGACGAACTCTTCGACGCGCTTGCGCCGGAGATGGTTAATACCGGTGTTTTGCTGCGGGAAATCAATGAACGAATCATCCAGGTTGGGAATACAACCGGTCAGCTAGCTCAGCGGATCTGCGGTCTTGTATTCATGATTGGTAAGCTAACGCGAGAAGTAGGCGCGGACACCGGAGTGAGGGCTGCCAAGGACCATATCGCGGACCTGATCATAAACGACCTTTCCGCAGACAACGGAAAACTTCGGAACGATGTCGAGATGATGCTAAACAAGTTGGCCGACGACGCTGTGCTGATGCGTGTAGGTGATGAATACAGGCTGCAGACTCGTGAGAGCAGTGAGTGGGATCGGGAGTTCCGGAACCGACAGACAAAACTCAACAACGATGATGCCGCCATCCAATTCAAACGAGATCATTTCATTTACAGCGAGATCGAAATGATCATCCGCAGTTTGCGCGTCGTTCAAGGAGCGGCCAAGGAACCTCGGCAGTTCCTTATCCATCGAGAGGCGACACCGGTTACCGTCGACGGATCTGGTATACCGGTCTGGATCCGTGACGGATGGAGTGCAACGGAAAAGGAAGTGACCGACGCAGCACGCTCCGGCGGATCCGATAGTCCGATCATTCACGTGTTTATTCCTCGACATTCAGCGGAGGACCTACGGCACCTGATCGTCGTAGCTGATGCTGCTCAGCAAACTATCGACACAAAAGGCAACCCGACAGGTGCCGAAGGCCAGGAGGCGCGGCAAAGCATGGACAGCCGGAGGGCTCGTGCAGTTGGCGACCGTGATCGCTTGATTAGAGAGGTTGTCTGCAATGCCAAAGTTTTACAGGGCGGCGGCAACGAGGTTCTCTTGTCCACGCTTGAGGATCGAATTAAAACGTCGACAGATGACGCCCTAGTTCGAATGTTCCCACGTTTCAAGGATGCCGACAGCGTCGCATGGTCGGCCGTAATTAAGCGCGCACGCGACCGAGCAGACCACCCCTTCCAACCCACTGGCCATACCGACGCTACAGAAAAACATGTGGTTTGCCAGGAGGTGATCGCGACCATCGGTGCCGGAAAGTCGGGGACTGATATTCGTAAAACGCTGAGCGGATCACCTTTCGGCTGGCCGCGCGATGCCGTCGATGCCGCGCTTATCGCACTCCACTGCTCACAGCACATCACCGCTACATTAAATGGCTCGGTGCTTCCTCTTGGCCAGTTGGACCAAAATAAGATCTCGAAATCGGAATTCCGAATCGAACAGGCGACCCTGTCGGTCCAAGATCGGCTGGTTCTTCGGAAACTGTTCCAGGGCTTCGGTTTATCCTGCAAGAGCGGAGAGGAAGGTATGTGTGCTGGTGATTTCCTTACCAAGCTGATAGACTTCGCTAAGTCGGTGGGTGGGGACGCCCCACTTCCCCTACCGCCAAACGTGACGGAATTCGAAGATATCCAAAGACTCGTTGGAAACGAGCAGTTGGTCGCCATCACGAGCAAGGCTAGCGAGTGGGAAAAGACGATCAAGAACTGGCAGGCGACAAAGGTTTTGGTTGACGATCGGTTGCCAAAATGGGGAGTGGTCGAAAGTCTTGCGAGGCATTCCGCGCAGCTCGAGGATGCAAAACCATATATAGACGAAATCGAGGCGGTCAAATCCGAAAGGCTACTTTTGGATAACTCAGACCCGATCAGTGGCATCCGCAATGGCCTTGCCGGCATTCTTCGCAAAGCCATCCTAGAGAAACTCATTGCCCATGAAGAAGAATTCGATGCCGCTGTCAAAACCCTCGATTCGAACGAGATCTGGAGTAAAATTCCGGCCGCCGATCAGAGATCCATCAAAATGACGGTCAGGCTAAGGGCTCCAAACAAGCCGGAAGTATCGGATGACGAAGCGTTGGTTGGACATCTGGACCAAACGCCGCTATCAAGCGCTCAGTCCGAGATCGACGCCATACAGGGCAGGGTCGCACAGGCTATCGAACATGCTGCTAAACTGCTCGAACCGAAAGTCCAGTCCATCTCGCTGGAGCGCAGCACCCTTCGGGATGCTGCGGAGGTGGAAGCGTGGACCGAGCGGCAGAAGAAGACCTTACTGGGAGCCGTGGCTAACGGTCCCGTGCTGGTGAGCTAAGGAGAACGGCAAATGCCAACACTGGCGCGCGACCTACGCAGGGAACTCGAAAAGACGGTCAAACAGGCGCGTAGTGTCGCCGAATCCGGCGTGCGAAAGGTTCTAGAGCAGTTAGGTGTTCATCACCATGAGCCATATGGCTCGATGACTCTTGAGCAACGAGCACTGCGAAATCGTCTACGCACTCATGGACGGCAACTGGGTGACCAACGAGATCGTCAGAAAGGAACGCAGACGATCAGCCGTCTAATCCAGGAATTTGCCTACCAGCATTGGCATCGTATGCTGTTTGCTCGCTTCCTTGCGGAGGCGGACCTACTGATCGAGCCTCGGTCGGGCGTCGCCGTTACATTGGACGACTGCCAGGAACTTGCCCGCGAGGAGGGCACCGAATGGCTAACATTGGCCAGCGACTACGCGGGTCGTATGTTACCGCAAATCTTTCGATTGGACGATCCTGTCTTGGACGTCACCCTGCCCCCGGAAACACGAGCAGATTTGGAAGAACTGTTGAAATTGCTGCCTCGCGATGTTTTTACCGCAGACGACAGCCTCGGGTGGGTCTATCAGTTCTGGCAGACGGAAAAAAGAAACAAGGTTAACCTGTCGGAGGCCAAAATCGGAGCAGACGAACTACCGTCAGTAACGCAGCTTTTCACCGAAGACTACATGGTTCACTATCTTCTACACAATACGTTCGGAGCTTGGTGGGCTGGCAAGGTGTTGTCCAAAGACCCCGTTCTCGCATGTTCGGCACAAAGTGAAGACGATTTGCGGAGCGCGTGCAGAGTGGACGACATAGAATGGACCTATTTGCGGTTTGTGCGCAGTATGGATGAAGGCGGCATTGAAGGTCCGTGGCATCCGGCTGCTGGTACTTATGAAGGATGGCCGGTGGAGGCTAAAAACATAACAGTGCTCGACCCCTGTATGGGTTCAGGCCACTTTCTTGTCTTAGCACTGCCGATACTCGTCGCATTCCGCATGGCTGAAGAGGGATTGAAGGTGAAGGATGCTACTGATGCGGTTTTGGCAGACAATCTATTTGGGCTAGAGATTGATCCACGCTGTACACAAATCGCGGCCTTCAATCTAGCTTTCTCAGCTTGGCGCCGGACGGGGTTTCATGTGCTCCCAGCCTTGAACTTAGCCTGCTCGGGTCTTGCAATTGGCGTGACGAAATCAGAATGGCTAAAGCTTGCAAAAAAAGCTGTTGTGGCTTCTGATCCTGCCGCTAAACCAGATTTTTGCGGGGTCAAAAAGGATCTGCCCAGAACCGGACTGGAAGAACGTGTAAAGAATGGTCTCGAAGCGCTCTACGATCTTTTTGCCAAGGCACCTTGGCTTGGCAGCCTAATCAATCCGCACCGTAAAGGTGCTGATATCTTTCAAGTAGGTTTCGACACGCTGGAACCGCTACTAACATCGATTCTCGAAGCACCGGATTCGGATGAAACGCGTGAGTTAGCTGTTGCGGCTCAAGGAATGGCGAAGGCAGCAGAGATTCTCCGAGGAAGATTTGTGCTTGTGTCAACTAACGTACCATTTCTTGGACGTGGGCGGCAGGACGAAATACTAAAGACGCACTGTGGTTGCGAGTATCCTGCCTCCAAAAATGACCTAGCTACGTGTTTCATAGAAAGGTGCTTGGATTATTGCTGCCACAGTGGATCGGTATCCCTTGTTACGCCACAGAACTGGCTCTTTCTTGGAGCCTATAGGAAGCTTCGGAAGAAACTGCTTATAAATGAAAAGTGGTCGAGTGTAGCGCGCCTTGGTTCACGCGCATTTGAGACTATTTCTGGCGAAGTCGTCAGTGTAGCGCTAGTCAGTATTGAAAAGCGTGCGCCTGGTAATGCGGAGACCTTTTTTGGAATAGATGTGTCAGAGTCCCGCGAAGCTATGAAAAAAGCGGAGAGGCTCCAATGCAATCAAATACTACACCCATTGTTGCAAGCTACGCAGCGGGATAATCCTGACACAAAAATATTACTTAGAGCCACAGTTGGCGGCCAGCCATTGGATAGCTATGCGACTATTGCCGAAGGTCTCCATACTGGCGACTATCCCCGATTTGGCCGTAAGTTTTGGGAAGTTGAGGGAATCGGGGACCAATGGTCTTTACAGCAAGCCACGGTTGATAAACCCGGTTTCGAAAGTGGATGTGAAAGCATCCTACTCTGGGAGGGCGGTAACGGACGCATGATTGAACAGGTTCGAAAGCGCCTAGACACGAAGAACGTTTCAGCTTGGATCAAAGGTGACGAGGTTTGGGGTCGACTCGGCATAACTATTGGGGCCATGGGAACTCTTAAGCACGGGCGGTATTTTGGAATGCTCTTTACACATGGTGCATATGTGATTGTCCCAAACGATCCAAGTGATTTGGCCGCTATTTGGTGCTTTGTCGACTCTGGCGAGTTTTTAAAAGAAGCAAGAGAACTCGACCAGAAAGTCTCAATCGCACGTCAAGCTATCGTCAACGTACCTTATAATGCGGAACGGTGGCGAGAGGAAGCTGCTAGGCGATTTCCTCATAACTTGCCTGAACCTGAAACCCATGACCCAACACAGTGGCTTTTTAGCGGCGGAATCTCCGACGCAACCAAGTCGCTTCAGGTCGCAGTTGCGCGCTTTCTTGGGTATAGATGGCCGCGGCAATTGGGAATAGACATCCCCGGTGCGTCGTCTGTGAAAAGCGAAGGTCAAGTTGCACCTGCTGACGATGATGGCATCGTATGTCTCACAGCAGTCAAGGGCGAAGCGCCAGCGCACGAGCGTCTAACATCATCGCTGGCCGATGCCTTCGGCGCAGATTGGTCGGCAGAAATGCTCTCCAACCTCCTAGCAGATGTTGGGTTCTATGGCAAGTCTCTCGATGACTGGCTACGCGATGGGTTCTTCGATCAACACTGCACACTATTTCAGCAACGTCCTTTCATCTGGCAGATCTGGGACGGCCGCCGTGATGGCTTCCATGCTCTTGTCAATTACCACCGCTTAGCGGCTCCGAACGGAGAGGGCCGAAGAACGCTTGAGAAGCTGATCTACTCCTATCTTGGTGTTTGGATCGACCGTCAGCACGCTGACCAGAAGTTTGGCGTGGAGGGTGCAGACGCGCGCATCGCCCATGCCAAGCATCTACGAGTAGAGCTGATCAAAATTCTTGAGGGTGAGCCACCCTACGATATCTTTGTACGCTGGAAACCACTTCATCAGCAGCCGATCGGATGGGACCCCGACGTCGACGATGGAGTGCGCATTAACATTCGTCCGTTCATGACTTCCCGTCCTCTCGGCGCCCGTAGTGCCTCTGCATGTATTCTCCGCACTACTCCTAAAATCAGATGGAAGAAGGATCGTGGAAAAGAACCCAGACTAGACAAAGAAGACTACCCTTGGTTCTGGGATTGGGACGGGGCGAGTGTTGATTTCGTCGGCAGGGCGGAATACGATGGTAATCGCTGGAACGATATGCACTATTCGATCTCATTCAAGCAGTTTGCAAGAGAGCTTCAATTCTCAAAGGACGAGGGCAATTCTTGAACGCCGTACATGCCAATACTTTAATCGATGCTCTGAAAGCGTCATTGTCCGCATCCTTGCGAACACCCGATGGCGTTATTGATCCCGTAGCTCTGCTATGGACCGATGGCGATGGACAATGGAAACCTCTGCTTCCCGCGCTTCAGAAAACACTACCTCAAGTCTATATGCTTGGCCCCTACGTGCCTGATGTACGTCAGGGACCGGCTATCTGGCTGAAATGTATCGTCGATAGGACCCTCCCCGATGTAGCACCTGTAAAGGATGTAATTCCAATCTTATACTTGCCTAACGTTTCTCGTCAGGACCTGCGCGCCGCGGGGGATTGTCCCCCTTCTCTCCAGCCGCTAATAGAATTACAATTTCGTGGCGGTGTATGGCACCAACGTAACGGCCGCGATTGGACGATCGAAGCGTTCCTTACTTCAGAAGACACACTTGGTCTCGATGTGGCACGGGACAACGGTACCCGCGATTCTATGCTGCGTGCGTTACCACTGATGGGACATGAATCGATCGACAGCCTCCGCGGCCGAAGGCTTGATGCAGATGATTTTGATCGACTGGCAATAGTCGATCCTGTCCGAGATCTGCTGACATGGATTAGTAATACTGAAACTTTCGAGGAACGTTGTGACGCGAGCAGATGGTCTACTTTTCGTGACGTCTGCATACGTGACTTTGGCTTCGATCCCGATGTTGATGGCATCCGTGTGGCTGTCGATGCACTCGCCGAGGGTGGCGGCAAATGGGATGAGGTGTGGAAACGGTTTTGCGATGCGCCCACTCTTTACACTGGTGTTTATTCTGTTATGTGGGAGGCGCATCCTAAAGGCCTGTTCGACACGATCGACCAATCGCGACGACCGGTGCTCAACGAAGATCAGGAAAACAAACTCCGGAAGGAACTCGAGGCTTCCGTGGATTTATCTCATGGCGATGCATGTAATAAAGTATTAGCTCTCGAGGAAGAACACAAAGTGCGTAGGGAATGGGTCTGGACACAGCTTGACAAGAGCCCATTCGTCCTTGCTCTAAATCCTCTCGCCCGTCTCGCCCGAGCAGCGATGAGCCCGTTGGGTGGTGCTTCCGCCGAGGCCTTGATTTCGGACTATGTTGCGGAAGGTTGGCATTGCGACCTCGCGGCAGTCGAAGCACTGACATGCCTTAAATCCGGTCCTGAAAACAAACTCGTATCTGAAGTCGTTCGAGCACTTTACGAACCTTGGCTTGAGGCTTCCGCGAGGCGATTTCAGGGACTTCTTTTGTCTGAAAATACAGACCCAGGCAAATTAGCAGTAGCTGTCGAAGTCGAAGAAGATACCTGTATCCTTTTTGCGGACGGCCTGCGTTACGATCTAGGTGTGATATTACAGGAACTCCTCGAATCAAAAGGTTTCAGGACAAGGCTGTCTCACCGAATAGCTCCATTTCCCACGGTTACAGCAACGGCAAAGCCACTGGCATCTCCAGCTTATGTTGTCTGCTCAGGTGGCGCGGATGTTGAAGGATTCTATCCTGTTCTATCTGATAGCGGCAAACCTGCTGATGCGGCTCGAGTTCGCGATGCTATAGCCAATCAAGGCGTAGAAGTTTTAGATGACAGCGAAGCACTCTTGGCGATAGACTCGGGGGCGTCTGCTTGGGCGGAGATAGGCCAGATCGACAAACTTGGTCATGCTCTAAATTCTGCTTTTGTCCAACAAATTGAATCGGAGATTGAATCTATTGTTGATCGTATAGATGCGCTTCTAAGCGCGGGCTGGGGTAAAGTAAGGGTAGTCACCGATCACGGATGGCTGTTGCTCCCGGGTGGACTGCCCAAAATAGAATTGCCACCATATTTAGTTGAAACTAAATGGTCGCGCTGTGCCGCCGTCAAAGGTGAATCGTCGCCGTCAATACCTACATATCCTTGGTTCTGGAATCCAATGTACCTGATTGCTTCACCGCCTGGCATCGGTGCCTTCCGAGTGAACACGGAATATGCACATGGGGGCATTAGTCTTCAGGAATGTGTCATCCCTGATTTGTACGTCGAGCGAGGCGTATCAGCGGCCTCAGCCACAATCACGACTATAGTCTGGCGTGGCATGCGCTGTCGCGTAAGTGTCGCCAGTGACACCCCCGGAATCACTGTTGATCTAAGGCTCAATCGGAAAAAAGAAGAATCTAGTATAGTGGCAACCCCAAGGCAATTATTCGAAACTAGTGAGGCAAGCCTTGTCGTGCCTGATGACCGTCACGAAGGAGCTGCAGCATCGGTTGTCCTGGTTGATAAAACAGGTCAGATACTTAACTATAGGTTGACAATAGTTGGTGAAGAGACATGAGTATGAAATTCGACCACTTAGACGGGCTTGCTGCATCTGTTCTTGACGGATACTTGGTTCGAAAAGATCTCGTAAGGAGGTATGCTCGCCAGTACCCAGTTCCTACTTATGTTGTTGAGTTTTTGCTTGGACGATATTGTGCAAGCATTGACGAAGACGATATTGCAGAAGGGCTGAAGATCGTTGAAAAACAGTTGAAAGATCGAACCGTTAGGACTGGAGAAGAAGAGCTGTTCAAGGCAAAAGCTAGAGAATTTGGTTCGGTACGTATCATCGATATTTTAAAGGCACGATTAGATGCAAAGAACGATTGCTATTTAGCCGAACTCCCAAGCGTGAATTTGCAGGATGTTCGCGTCGACGACGAACTGGTTCGTGAAAACGAGCGCATGTTGACTGATGGTTTCTACGCGGAAGTAACGCTCAGTTACGATGGCATTATCGCACAAGAGAAAGGTGGTCGCCCCTTTAAGATTGATGCTCTTCGACCGATTCAATTGTCGAAGTCCGACGTTCTGGACGTCTATTCCAAAGCGCGAAGTGCTTTCACCACAAAGGAATGGATTGACTTCCTCCTTCGTTCGACGGGATTGGAACCCTCAGGTTTCGCTGATCGTGCAAAATACGTCATGCTGCTCCGCATGATACCGTTTGTGGAACGAAACTACAATCTGGTCGAACTAGGTCCTCGAGGAACCGGTAAAAGCCATCTATACCAACAGATCTCGCCATATGCACATTTGATCTCGGGCGGCAAAGCGACGGTCGCGAAAATGTTTGTGAATAATGCCAACGGTCAACGTGGTCTTGTATGTCAATATGATATCGTATGCTTTGACGAGGTATCAGGAATTTCCTTCGATCAGAAAGACGGCGTGAACATCATGAAGGGATATATGGCTTCAGGGCAGTTTAGCCGGGGCAAGGAAAACATCCGGGCTGAGGGAAGCATGGTGATGGTCGGTAACTTGGATGTCGATGTAGAACAGCAACAACGGATCGGTCACCTTCTTACTCCGCTCCCACCTGAGATGCGTAACGACACAGCTTTCATGGACCGACTACATGCCTACGCTCCAGGATGGGATTACCCAAAACTCATTCCCGAAGATCACCTGACCGATCACTTCGGCTTAGTAAGTGATTTCCTGAGTGAAGTCTGGAGCCGCCTGCGTTCTGGGAATAGGATATCAGTGATTCAGAATCGAGTTCATTTGGGTGGCGCACTGAGTGGTCGTGACATTGAGGCGGCAAACAAGACTGTCAGTGGTCTGGTTAAGCTTTTGTTCCCAAATCCCGAGATGCCGATATCTGACGGGGATCTCGAATTGATAGTAAGGTTGGCGCTCGAAGCACGCCGACGCATTAAGGAACAGCAACGTCGCGTTTTTAAGAGCGAGTTCAGGAACACTAACTTTAGCTACACAATACTTCCTGACGGTGTAGAGCAATTCGTTGCTACACCAGAGCTACACAGTGACGAGGCGATCGATAGCGATCCACTACCTCCCGGGCAGGTATGGGGTGTTAGTCTTGGTTCTGGGGAGATGGGACCTGGATTGTATCGGATTGACGTTACATGTGGCCCTGGAAGTGGAGTGCGAATACTGAACCAACCTACACCTCCACCCTTTAGGGAAAGTGTGCGAGTCGGCGAGCAGAATCTATACACACGAGCCACGGAACTAGTTGGTGACCGTAACCCACGTGAGGATGAATTCACGATTCAGATGCGGCCAATGGACACTGACAAGGCGGGCGAAGGACTTGGGGTACCCGTGATGGTCGCTTTGTGTGGATCGCTTTTAGAACGAAACACACGAGGTGGAACGATCGTCGTTGGAGCTTTGAATCTCGGTGGTTCTATTGAAACCATTCCGAATGCTACTCGTATTGCGGAGCTCGCGATTGACAAGCAAGCGCAGACGCTTTTGGTGCCCGTGTCCGCCCGACGGCAATTGAATGAACTGCCTGACGATCTTTGGACAAAGATTAAAATTGAGTTTTACAAAGACGGCCCCGACGGCGTTTTCAAGGCCCTGATGGACTGAAGATTCAAGGTGCGTAGTCCCGCACAAGGCACGAAAACCAAGTAGCTGTTCATCTCACATCAAGTTAGTTTTAGTCGATCAGTGTTTGTCTTTCGCTAGTCTGCCGCGTTGGCGGCCTGGATTGCCGCGTGGATATACCCGTAGGCGTAGGCGAATCCCACCTGTCCCGCCTCCGATCCTGAAATGCCAGGGACGTGGTCCGGCATGATCATGTACTCGTACCCCACTTCCTTGTAGGTGCGCATTGCCTTCAGCATGTCGATGTCGCCCTCGTCGGGGAATACCTCCACGAAATCGTTCAGCCGTCCCTTGATGTTTCGGAAGTGGACGTTGAAGATCTTCTTCCTGCTGCCGAAATAGCGGATTACGTCGTGGATCTCCACCGACGGGTTCTCCAGGCTCTCCGACATGCAACCCTGGCAGAAGTTCAGCCCGTTGTAGGGACTGTCGTACAGGTCGATGAACTTCTTGAATCCCTCCGCCATGCCCAGCACACGGGCAACGCCCCGGTACGTCCGTCCAAACCCGATGCCGGGATCGGAAGGGTGGCAGGCCATCTGGACCTTGTATTCTTCTGCTACGGGGATAATCGTCTTCAGCCAGTGGTCGATGCGCGCCCACATCTCGTCTTCGTCGGCGGGACCGCCTTCGAATGCAGGACGGGACTGGTCCAGCTTGTCGTACTCGAACGAGGACAGGCGTGCTCCGCCCCGGCCGTACCGGGCTTCGGTCCGCATGTGGCCCAGCAGGGTGATGTTGTAGTTCAACCCCCTCAGGCCGGCCTCGGAGGCCATGCGCACGGTCTCGCACATGCGTTCCAGCGCACGGTCACGCGCGTCACCCGGTCCAAGGAAAATCGCACCGGCTTCGTTATCAAAGGCACTGGCGGAACCCAGGGGTATGTGGATCATCTCTAGGTTGATCCCGTACTTGTCGAACCGTTCACGCTGGGCCTTCATTATGTCGGCAGTCCACTCCGCCCAGGGTTCGGCCGGCGTCTGGTCCACGTTGAACACGCCAAGCTGGGCCAAGACCTCGATATTCGTGTCATTCCGGCACCGGGTCTGCGTTCCGATGTACATGTATTCCTCCGAACGTGAATGGTGGCGATTTTGTCTAGAACTTAGAAGTTGTTTACGGGATACCTGCAATCCACGGCGCTAGGCCGTTCCTTCTGATGCGTCTTCCGACTCCTTGCCGAAGAGCCGCACTTGGGAGCCGGCCAGCATGGCCCGCAGCTTGCTGCGAATGGCCCATAGACACACGAGGGACGGGATCACCATAAGCGTCGTGATGACGAAAAACGTCCCCCAGTCGCCATCGAGCCAATCGACCAGGGCGCCCGAAGACGCCGCGAAGAGGGTTCTTCCCGCCGTTCCGATCGAGGCGAGCAGCGCGTATTGCGTGGCCGTGTAGGTCCGGTCGACGAGCATCGAGATGAAGGCGACGAAGGTGACGGTCGCGAAGGCGCTCGTTAGGTCGTCCACGATCACGGCGGTCGCGAACAACGGACCCGATTTGCCCACCCACGCCAGTGTGGCGAAAAGGAGATTGGTCATTGCCATGGCGATCCCCGCCGCGAACATGGCCCGCACGAGCCCGATCCGAATCGCGAGGAAACTTCCCAACACGGTGAAGACCACGGTGACGACCCAGCCCAGACCCTTCGAATAGAGGGCGATCTCCGACTTGGAGAACCCGATTTCCTTGTAGAATATGATGGACATGCGTCCCAGGAACGCCTCGCCGATCTTGAACAGGAAGACGAAGCCGAGTACGGTGATGGCGATAGTGACGCCGTTGCGCCGGAAGAAACTCGTCAGTGGATTGGCCACGGTGCCCGCGAACCAGGCGACGACGTGACCGAATCTGCCGGGTAGGGCAAGACGGGATGTGATCCGCTCATCGTCCTCCGCCTGCGCTGCTATGCGATCCGAGGCAGCGCCCTCTCGTACGAAGGCGAGTCCGAGGTTGCAGAGGATGACCAGTGCGCCGAGACAGAGAAAAGTGGCCTGCCAGTAGCCTTCGACCCCGGCATTCTGAAAGGCTTCCGCGGTCTCCAGGGCAATCACGCCGCCCAGTTTGAATCCGGTCCACCACCCGACTACGGCCGTTGCCGCGCCCGCGGCCATGGCCTCACCCTCCGACTTTCCGATCTGCTCGATTCGAAGCGCGTCGATCGCGATGTCCTGGGTGGCGGACGCGATGGCCAGGACGAGACCGATAGCGACGACGCCGCTGAGGTCTGCCGTCGGCTCGGTGACGCTCCAGAGTACGAGGCACGCCAGGATAACGGCCTGCAACGCGACGATCCATGCCCGTCGATGTCCGAGTCGTTTCGTCAACAGGGGTACCCGGATCCGGTCTATCAGCGGCGCCCAGAGGAAGTTGACGGCGTAAACTCCGAAGATCAGGCTCGCCCAGCCTATGGTACTGCGGGAAAGGCCTTCTTCCTTCAGCCAGAGACTGAGGCAGCTGCCGATGAGCACCCACGGAAAACCGCTGATGATTCCGAGCAGGAGTATGCGGGCCATACGGCGCTCGAAGTAGATCGACAGCGATTGTGAAAGGCTTTGCATGGTGTCTCTCTGGGGCCAGATCGCACCCGCCTGGGCGTGCTTCGTAAAGGGCGGCAAAGACGACCGGAATGTATGCACAAGGGGAATTACCGTCAATCGAATTGCAGACGCGCGGGGTCGTGATCGAAGTGTGCCGCCTCGACCCTCTATGGTCGATTCTTTCGCGGGCGGTAGTCGTTGACAGGAAGGCGGAAGACCGATAGGATAAACACCATGTTATCGACCGGAACAACGTGGTTGTCGCTGGCCATGCCGATGCGCAGCTACGGGAAAACGATGGTCATCTTCGGGCTGCTGATCTTCCAGGCTGGTTGCGGTACGTCCGAATCGGACGTGGATCCGGACGACAAAGAAGCCGTGGCCCGGGTGTTCATGGCCCAGTTGGTCGAAGGTACGATCACGCCCGGAACGATCGGTTTTCACGAGATACCGGAGGTCTTCGTACAGGAAGGAAAGAGGCTGTATACTCGGTACGGCTGTACCGTGTGTCACGGCATGGAAGGACAGGGCGACGGGCCGATCGCCTATACGCTGAAACCACCGCCGCGCGATTTCAGGGATCCCGGGGCCTATCGCATCGGCCGTGACGTGGTAACCATCGCCGGAACGTTGAAGGAAGGTATGCCCGACAGTCCGTCCATGGTGCCCTTCCCCCATATCAGGGACGAGGAGCGCTTCAAGATCGCCATGTATGTCGCATCGCTTCAACCGTCATCCGAAAAGCCGTCATCCGATCCCTGAGATTCAAAATGCCGAATAAGATCACCTATGTGCGTGTATCCTTGCTCCTGGTTCTCCTGGTAATCGTTACGGCCGGTTGCCAACCTGCGAACGACCTGGAGATCACCGGTGCCTGGGTCAGGGGCACGCCGCCGAACCGGGACGTCACCGCCGCCTACCTGGTCATCGAAAACCGGTCGGACCGGGCAAGGGAACTGGTAACCGTCGAGACGCCCGCCGCGGAGTACACGGAGCTCCATACCATGCGGCAGGTCGACGACATGATGGAGATGAAAAAGATCGATAGTCTGGTGGTTCCTTCTAAAGGCGAGGCGGCGTTGGAACCCGGTGGAAACCACATTATGCTGTTCGGTGTGAAACGGCCCTTGGCGGAGGGAGATTCGGTGTCCCTGACGCTGCGTTTTGCGGACGAGACGACCCTTTCCGTCACGGCAGAGGTGTTGAAGGGCGGGCGATAGGCGGATTCACTATGGGAACGATACTCCTTTTAAAACGACTCATGCTTCCGCCGGAACGATCCATACTTGCGCCGGAACGGTCCTGGCTAGACCGGGGCATGGTCGCCATGCTCAGCGCGGCCCTGTTGCTCCTCTTCGGCTGCCGCACCGAATCCCCGCAGCCGCCGCAGATCGATATCCCCGAACTCCTGGACTACGGCGAACGGTTCGGCGGCGATTTCACGCTGACCGACCAGGACGAAGCGCGGTTCGACCTGTCGGAGCATCGCGGCGACGCGGTGCTGATCTTCTTCGGCTATACCTACTGCCCGGATGCCTGTCCCCTCATGCTCTCCAAGCTGGCCGCCGTCTACGACGTACTCGATCTCGAGCCCGGCCAGAACGTCCGTACGATATACATCACGGTCGATCCTTCGCGCGACACGCCGCAGCAACTGAAGGAGTACCTGGCGTACTTCTCCACGGTGGACGTACGCGGACTCACCGGATCGCGAGAGGAAATCGATGAGGTAGCCGAAAGGTATGGCGTGCTGTACAAGTTACAGGAAGCCAACGAGGCGGGACACTACCTGGTGGCCCACACGACCACCCTGTTCCTGGTGGACCGGGAGGGCCGGTTGCGTTTCAGATTCCATCCGAGCGATACCCCGGAATACATCGCAGCGGGCGTAAAACTGCTTTTCAAATAGCCTACCGCCCGCGGCGCAGCGAGTCGGCCGGGTTCATGGCGGCGGTCTGAATCGTCTGCGAACCGACCGTGATCCACGCGATCATCAGCCCGAGCAATCCGGCCGCCGGAAACAGTATCAACGAGACCTCGGCATGGTAGGCGTACTCCCCAAGCCACTGTTCCATGATGAGGTAGGCTACCGGCCAGGCAATGACATTGGCGATCACCACGAGGGCGGTATATTCACGGGACAGGAGCATGATGAGTTGTCCTGCCGATGCGCCCAGCACCTTTCGTATTCCGACCTCTCTCGTTCGCTGCTTTGCCGTGAAGACCGCCAATCCGAAAAGTCCGAGACAAGCCGTGAAGACCGCCAGTCCCGCGAACAGGGTAACGAGACGTCCCAGCGATTGATCCGCCCGATACAGCCGCTCCACGTCTTCGTTGAGGAAGGAATAAGTGAAGGGGATGTCCGGTGACGTTTCCTTCCACATCGCTTCCAGGTCCCGCAGCGTTTCCGCCGGATCGCCGGGCGCGAACCGCAGGGCAAATATCCCGGCGCCTCCGTAGGTGATGAATAAGGGTTCAATTGTGTCGTGGAGCGTCCTGAGGTGGAAATCCCCTACCACACCGACGACCCTCATCTGGTGATCCGCCAGGCGGACGAACCCGTCCAGGGCTTCTTCAGCGGTTGACCATCCCAGGCGTCTGGCCGCCTCTTCGTTGATGAGACATCCGTCCGAATAGTACGCCGTGCTGCCATCGGGTTGTTCGACCTGCCTGAAGTCCCTTTCGAAGGAAACGTCGCGTCCCGCCAGCAGCCTCAGGCCAAGCGTACGTACATAGCCTCCCGTGGTTTGCAGCATTTGCATCGGCACGGGTGGTCCATCGGGCCGGTCGGTGCGCCGAACCGGGAGAATCGGCAGGAGACCCCGCCCGACGGGGCGTCCGGGTAAGTAGTTTGCCCCGGCGACACTCGCCACTCCGGCATGCTCGGGAAATCTATCCATCACCATAACGAAGTTCATGCCCTGGATATCGGGTATGATCAAAACGTGTTCCTTTTCAAATCCCAGGTACTTGCTCCGCATGAACTCCAGTTGCTGATATACCACGCCGGTCCCGATCATCATCAGTATGGCGATTGCGAACTGGGTGACCACCAGCGCTCTGCGTAGCGTATTCGCGCCGGTGCCGGATGCGGACCGGAAGATCGCGGCGGGTTGAATGCGGGACAGCAACAGGGCCGGATAGGCCCCGGCGACGAGACCGACGGCGATCACGATGCCTGCGCCGCCCAGAATGGACCAGGGTTCCAATGAAGGCATGGACAGCATGTGGCCGGTCAAGTTTCGAATCAGGGGAAGGATAAGCGACACCATTCCGAGCGCGACCACAAAGGCCGCGGCGCTGAGGAGTATCGTCTCACCCAGGAATTGGCGGGCGATCTGACTCCGCGTCGCACCGGCGACTTTCCTCATTCCTATTTCACCTGCGCGGGTCAAGGATCGAACGGTAGCGAGATTGGTGAAGTTCATGCAGGCGATCAGGAGAATGAAGACCGCGATGGCCGTCAGCATCCAGATGAACGACACCTCGCCGTTAGATTCCATCTCGTACTCCAGGTGCGAATAGAGATGGATGTCGAATAAAGGCTGCAGGGTATAGGTGTCCGTGAATGCTACCGATCGGGTTTCGTTGTTCAGGTGTTCCCCGAGAACGCTCTGTAGCGCTCTGCTCACTTCGCCAGGTGGTGTTCCTCGCGGCAACAGCAGGTAGGTATAGTACTGGCTGCCCGACCAGTCGCGCAGCAAACCGTGCGGATCGCCCCTATCTGTCGTGGTGGCGATGGAGACATAGAAATCGGGATGATAGTGGGCGAAGGCGGGAGGATCTTCCATGACGGCCGTAATCGTAAACGGGAATTGGTTATCCCCGGTGATTACCCGTCCGATGGGATCGGATTCACCAAAGTACTTACGTGCCATGGAGGTACTGATGACCATCGAATTCGGTGCCGTGAGCGCGGCGGTCGGGTTGCCGCGCACCAGGGGGACATCGAATACGTCGAAGAGGTTGCCGTCCGCCCAGTAAACCCGTTGTTCATAGAACTGCCGGTCCTCGGTCGTGAACAGCCAGGTCCCGATCGTAGCCCGCAGGCGCAGCACTTCCTCCGCCTCGGGCAACTGGTTTGCCAGAAAGCCCCCAAGTGCGCCCGGCGTTCGAGCCGTACGGTCTGTGACGATACGGTAGATGCGGTCGCCACGGGTGTTTTGATGGTCGTAGCTTAGCTCGTCGCGGATATACAGCAGGATGACCAGGGAGCAGGCCATGCCGATGGCGAACCCGATGACGTTGATCGCGGCATGGGACCTGGACTTGAGGATGTTCCGCCAGGCGGTGAGCAGGTAATGTCCGATCATGAGTTGACTCAGAGGGCCAGCCGGGCCCAGTGGATATCCATGGCGGTCTCGGTGCCGGCGTAGTAGACCACCAGGACCGTGCCGTCGGACAGAGCTTCCGCGAATGGCAGTCCGAAGGACCACACCGAGAAGCCCAGCGCGCCCCTGGGATCGTCTGCCGGTGCTTCGTGGGCGTACAGGGTCACCTCGGTTTCCGGATCGAAGGCGCCGTCGATGGAAGGTGCGACGCGGGCCTTGACGGCCTGGTCCTGAAAGCGGTCTACCCAGGGCAGGACGACGCGTCCGTCCGGCAGTACGGCGGGATGGGCCGCCTGGTCGGTGACGCCGATGTCCTCCGGAGCGGACCAGGTCTGCCCGCCGTCGGCACTGACGCGGCGGTGGATGTTCAGGTAGGATTCGGTTTCGGTATTGTACGTCCACGCGAAAGTCCCGATTTTATCGTCCGGCGCCACGGCAGCTCGCAGGTCCCAGTTGAAGATCAGGCCCGTCGGATCGAACCCGATGGTCACCGGTTCTCCCCACGTCCTTCCCTGGTCCGTAGAGTGAAAGGAGACTACCCGCTGGTACCACTTCGACGCGTCGTGGTAGTGCTTGTTGTTTTCGATGGTCATGACGAGCGTGCCGTCCGCCAACTGCATGATGGGATTGGTCAGGCTCGCCGGTCCGATCATCTCGGGCATGGGCACCTCGCGCCAGGACGACCAGGATTTCCCGCCGTCCTCCGAATCCGCAAGAAGGATGTACATGGGCACGCACCCCTCGGTCTCCGGGTTGAAGAGTCCCGTGGCGTCGGGATGGGTTTCCCGGTCGATCCACATGGACGCGGCGATGAGCCGGCCGGGCGACAGTTCCGTCAGATAGACGATCTTTACCGTGCCCCGCACGCCATGCAGCTTTGGGCTATCGAAGGGCCGGCCGGGTGTGCTCCAGGTCCTGCCGAGGTCCGTTGACCGGCTGACCTCAATGACCTCGTCCGCGCAGTCCTTTGTCGTTCCGCTGTGCCACGTGGCGATCAGCGTTCCGTCGGATTTGCTGAGGACGGCTGGAAAAGTGAGATTGGCCCGGTCCGTGCCGGGAACGCTTCGGCTGAGGACGCCGGAATCGACAATGCGCATGGATGTTGACCTCTCGAGATGGGATGGCAGTCCTGTTTACTGTTCGGATGTACCTTTGTTTTCGGATGTGCCTTCACTGTACAGATCCGACCCTGGTCGTCCAGGTACCGATCAGGTCCGTTGAGTTCGTTCGCACAAATCGATCATGGCGGAGAGGATGGATTCCGCCAGGTTGTCTATCGACTCCCGGGTTCCCGCCATGTCGACCGATGCCGCCGAAACATAGAACTTGATCGTAGGCTCGGTGCCGGAAGGTCGCACGACGGCCCGCGTGTGGCCGGCCTCAGAGAACGTGAAAATCAGGATGTTCACGCGTTCGACGTCCACGGGCGAGGCCGTACCCGTACGAAGATCAACCTCCTGGCCGCTCAGCCGGTCGACCACACGGCATACAGGCATGTCCTCCTATCTGCTTCGGAGGAGACGCCCGCAGGGCGGTCATGGTGTCGGTGATCGTGCGCGCGCCTTCCGCGCCGGGCCGGGCGACCGACTTCTGGATATCTTTGAAGTACCCGACTGTCCGGTAGATATCGTCCAGTTCGTCGCGCAACGTTCGGTTTGTTTTCTTCACCAGGGCAGCGTACTCGGCCAGCAGAATGCCGGTGGCGGCCTCCTTGTCCCGTATCCGCGCGTCCGCCAGGTAACCGTGGCTTTCCTCGGTGCCGAACAGGAAGGTCATGTCCGGCGGCATGCGGTCAATCGCCGTGCCAACGTGTTTGAAACCGACGGGCAGGTCGCCCCGGACTTCCAGGCCGAAGGACCGGGCAATGATCGCGGCCAGGTCCGAGGTGACCACGGTCTTGCAGAACAGCCCTCTCGCGGGCAGCGTCCCCGCCGCCTGTCGCCTGCTGAGCAGGTAGTGACAAAGGAGGACGCCGATCTGGTTGCCCGTGAGTACCAGGTCTTCTGGTGGAGCCAGCCAGCCCTGGTCCGGCAGGGGAAGGGCGCATCCGATCCGGTCGGCATCGGGGTCGCTTGCCAGCACAAGGTCCGCGGCGGTTTCCGCGGCCTTTCGAATGCCAAGTTGAAATGTCGCCGGTTTTTCCGGGTTTGCAATCCCATGGTCCAGCGTGGGAAACGCACCGTCCGGCGTGACCTGTTCTTCGACGTAGTGCACGTCCTCGTATCCCAGCCTATCCATCGCGGCGGCTACCGAAGTCATGCCCACGCCGTGCAGCGGGGTATACACCACACGGATATCCCGCGCATCGTCCAGGGTCAATTCCGACAGGACGCCGATGTACCGCTCGTCCAGATCCGTGCCGATGGTCTGGATCAGACCGCGGCGGACGCCGTCATCGAAGTCGACCCACCCGATCTCGGAGACACGACGCATTTCTCGCGTGATGTCTTCATCCAGGGGAGGTACCACCTGTCCGCCGTCGGATCCGTATACCTTGAATCCATTATCGCCCGGTGGATTATGGCTGGCACTGATCATCACGCCTGCTGCCGCCCGTAAATCGCGGACCGCGAAGGAAAGCGCGGGGGTGGACCGGCAGCCGTCGAATATGTTCACCGGTATGTCGTTTCCGGCAAGCACCCGGGCCGTCTCCCTTGCGAAGGATTTCGAGTTGTGTCGCGTGTCCCACGCCACGACGACTCCACGCACTTCTGCGCTACGTTTGTCACCGCCGTTCCTCGTCATCCCTGCGACATACTGCGCCAGACCCTGTGCCGCCAGGCCCACCGTACGGGCATTAAACCGGTTCGGTCCCGGTCCCATCCGCCCGCGGATGCCGCCCGTTCCGAAGGAGAGGATCGAACCGAAAGCGTCCTCGAGTTCTTCGGTGCAGCCTGCGTCGACGAGGGCATGGATTTCATCCCGGTACGCCGCGAAGTCGGTTTCCGTCAACCATTGAACCAGGATATCCCCCGCAGTCCGTGACAGGGTACCGTCGCCGGTCCATCCGTTGATCTTGCTGGCCAGGTGTTCGTTCATCTCATGAGAGGGAGGTTTGGGAGACCACCTTCGATCGCCACGATTTCCGTGTTAGATTCTGTGGCCGGCACTACGGCCCGCATTAAAAGAACTGCAGTTCGTGTATGGACCCTGGAAAATACCAATAATCCATCAGGATCGCAACGGCAGCGCCCAGGACGTAGCCGACCATGATGCCAATCATCAGCGGTTGGGCGGCGTGATAGAGACGCACGCCGCCCACCCTGATCAGAATGGTCTTCAGCAGCCAGGCCAGAAAGACGGGAAAGAAGGCATTACGGGCAGGTCCGCCCGCGGCCACTACGAAACCGATAGGCGATATGGGCCACCAGCTGAAATAGGAGCGGGCTACGGTCATACCCAAGACCATGGCCATGCCCGCGAAAAGAAAGAACACTTCCGCTCCCGATATGGTGGTACTGTTCTGCATCCAGGTGATGATCAGGTTATAGAAACCAGGGTCGCCGGCGACATTGTTGTAGTAGTTCGCCGCGCCGTCCAGCCGGTATCCGGAATAAGCCGAGAAACCGATGGCCGTTATTGCGCTGACAACGAAGGCGACCACCGCCCAGAAGAACAATACCCGCCCCGATACATCCAGTACGGATCTCAGGCGCGCGACGTGGGAAGGGATGATCATCGTAAAAGTCTTCCAGTTGCGCGCGTAGGCGCTTCCCAGGCCCAGGACCGTCAGGTTTTGCGGGGACAGCGACGCGGAGCCCAGCATGCCCACCGTAAACTGGTGGGCGTTGATAGGCAGGTCCAGGAACACCAGGCCCGATTCCGCCATCACCCGGCACAGCGCGAAGTAGAAAAGGAACAGCAGCGTGAGAAAGACGGCGATCACCGGGAAGGACATCCCTGACGCATTTAGCCACCAGACGACGTAGGCCATACCGCAAACGCCGGTGACCAGGGCTGCCCTGTAGGAAATGAACTCGTCCTCGTCGCGCAGGTTCGTATCGTGTTTCCATACGTGTCGCCACACCGTCCCCAGGTGCCGCCGCGCGATCCAGAATCCCCAGAGCGCGTAGGCGATCATGCCTCCTATGAACTGGACAGCGACCAGTCCGCCCGGTACAGCCGTTCCGGATTCGGCAATCACACCAAACCGGGCCAGGACGCCCTGCTCCAGCGTTCGGATGATCTGGAACAGCCAGACGCTGAAAAGGATGTCCACGTTAATGAAATAGGAAAAGGCGACAGTGAGCACATTCATGCGGATGGGGTGCGCCGGGAAAGCGCGTCCGAATTCGATATTTACCACCGTATTCGCGTCGACGGGAAACGACGTCCACTGCGTCCAGTAGGACGCGGTATTCCAGAGCATGATGGAGAAGGTGACGACGGCGCCGGTGATGAACATGCGGTTTCGCATGATCGTCGGCAGAACCGCGTCCGTTTCATCGTCCGATTCCGTCATGACGACCGGCGCCTGCGCGAGGGGATAGGACAGCCGTTCGTGCTCGACCCACTGCCTGCGCATCAGGATGACGAAGCAGATGCCCACGGCCAGGAGACCGGCGAAAAAAGACAACCACCAGAACGAAGGGATGATCCACGCCGCCCAGGGAATCGGCATGTTTTTGGGCATGCCCCAGTAGTAGTCCCGGTTCGCGTTCTGCTCGTTCGTGACAATGAGCCAGTCGGGGAGATGCGGAAAAATCAGTTCGACCCACCGGTTCTCGGGAGACGCGTAGTATTCCGCCGTGGACATCACGTTGACCACGTAATTGGACATGCCCCAGGTCGGCACCATGAAACCGACCCAGCCTAGGACGAATACGAAAAGGAGTTCTTTGTTCTGCAATCCCCATGACGGCCGGACTGCTTTTACCATCATGTTGGGGCCCAGGACACCCAGGAAGAAGGGGATCAGCAGGGCAAGGTCGATGTGGGCGAATGTAAGGTGCACATACCCCAGGAGGTAGTTGCTCGATAACGAGAAGAGGTTAACGACGACGGCGAGTGCCAGGCCGATCAACACGGCCCGCGGTGTCGCTACACCCGGGGTGGAGGAATCGCCTACGTTTGTCATAGGCTGTAGAGAGACCCGTACTTGTCGCGGATATAGGCCAGGAAATAACCCGCCGTGAGCGGCTCGCCGGTGACGTGCTGCACGAGGTCCCCGGCGCGGTAGGTCATGCCGGGCAGATGGATGTTGTCCTTGAGCCAGTCCCGCAACGTCAGTAACTCTCCACGGGCGATCCGGTCGGGCAAGTCGGGCATGTCGCGCTCGGCGGCGCGGTAGAACTGGGCGGCGTAGAGATTGCCCAGGGTATAGGTGGGGAAATACCCGAAACTCCCGTGCGACCAGTGGATATCCTGCAGTACGCCATCCCGGTCGTCGGGCGGCTCGATGCCGAGAAACGCTTTCATCTTTTCGTTCCACACCGCGGAAAGGTCGCTGGCCGTGTATTCGTCCGTGAACAGCCCGCGCTCTATTTCAAACCGGAGCAGGATGTGCAGGTTGTATGTGATTTCATCGGCTTCGACGCGGATGAGCGAAGGTTTCACGTCGTTGACCGCGGCATAGACTTCTTCTTCGCTCACGTCCGCGGCATTGTCGGGGAAGATGGCGGAGAACTCGGGGTAGAAGTACCGCCAGAAAGCCCGGCTCCGTCCGACCATGTTTTCCCAGAGACGCGATTGAGATTCGTGGATCCCCAGGGATATCGACGCGCCCCGGGGCGTGCCTTCGTGGACCGGGTCATGCCCTTGTTCATAGAGACCATGGCCCGCCTCGTGAATGACGCCGTAGAAGGACTGCATCGGCAGGGTCTCAGAATACCGGGTCGTCAGGCGGACGTCGCTTATGCCCATGTGCGTGCAGAACGGATGGGGAGAAATATCCAGCCTGCCGGCTTCGAAGTCGAAGCCCATGCGTTCGGCGGCCATGACACCCATGCGCCTTTGATCTTCGACGGGGTAGTTTCGTTCCAGGAAATCGGTACGAGGCACGATTCCCGAATTCGCAATACGTTGCACCAGGTCAACAAGGGGACCGCGAATCGAGTCGAAGACCGCCGCGGTTTCTTTAGTGGAGGCGTAAGGTTCGTACTCATCGAGCAGCGCGTCGTAGGGTTCGTCCTCGTATCCGACCGCCTCGGCGGTTTCGCGTTGGAGGTCAACCAGCTTGCCGATCCACGGAGCGAAGGACGGGAAATCATTCTCCTGCCGGGCCTTGATCCAGACACCTATGGCCGCGGAACTCGTTTCCGCCAACGCTTTGACCAGGTTGACGGGGATCTTGACCGCACGATCGCTGTACCTGGAGATTTCACGAATGTTGACCTCCTGGTCGGTTGTCAGTGATTCCGCCCGGGCATGGTCTAACGCCGTTCTCATTTCGTCAGACGTGATTCTTTCATGGGCCATACCGGAGAGGGTGGCAAGCTGCCGCCCCCGGCTGGCGGCGCCCCTGGGGGGCATATAGGTTTCCTGGTCCCACCCCATGAGGGCCAGGGCCCCGTACAGGTCGCTCACCTCGCGGTAAATTTCCATAACGCGTTCGTAGTGCTTTGACACGAAGTCTATCTCCCTTTTGAATTCTACCCGGACGGATTGCCCTTTTATTCAAGACCTTACATCGACAAAGCTGATTTCCTTCATGTGGACAGGATTTCTTTGACGCTCATTCGAAGCTGTCCATGGGCGTTACGCAGCACCTGCTCCACCTGGCCCGGTTCATCCCCTCTGGCAAATATGAAACCGGGGTAGCTGGCGCCTTCCGGAAGCGGGGTCAGCAGGTCGCCTTCCTTCGCGGTGATGACCACGTCCTCCACGCCCGGGATCTTTTTCGCCGCGGCTACGCCGGAGTATCCGTGGAACAACCCGCCTTCCGGCACGGGCAGCATCATCACACCCGCGGCCTTTGCCTTCGTCTCATTTTCGATTCCGTCGACATCCTGCCCCAGGGCGTGGCGCAGGATGAGTTCTTCCAGGTTAACGCCCAGCCCGAATTCCAGGACGCGTGAGCACAGTCCTCCGATGGACCGCGCGGCGATCTCAATCATCCGCGCCTCTCCGTGGCGTACCCGCAGTTCTGCATGGACCGGACCCTCCGACAGTCCTACGGCCGAAGAAGCCCGTTGGACCGCTTCTGCCACAACGTGTTGTGTCTCTTCGGGCAATCGCGAGGGCGTCACGTAAATCGTCTCCTCGAAAAAGGGGCCTTCCAGCGGATCGGGTTTGTCGAACAGCGCGAGCACGCGCAGGCGGCCGCCGGTCAGCAGTCCCTCCAGTGCCACCTCCACGCCGGGAATATAGGACTCCACCATGATGCGGTTGGCATCGGGGTCCAGGTCGGGCGGTCTGTCTGTCGCGCTGCCCAGGATCCGACCGATTCGACAAAAAGCTTCCACGAATTCGTCGGGTGAATCTGCCCGGATAACGCCCCGACTGCCCGACAGCAGAACGGGTTTCAGCACACATGGATAGGGCTGCTCCAACGCGATTTCCTCGAGTGGGACCGTGACGTCGAACCGGTTAAAATACGGGCACCATTCACCGGCGTCGAAGAGCATTTCACGCATCCGGTACTTGTTACGTGCCGCGATGGCCGCATCGGGCGTGTTGTGAGGAAGGTGCAGGACCTCGCACGCCCTGGCCGCGATCTCGGTGGTATGGTCATCGACGGGTACGATGGCGTCGAGGGTATGATCGTCGGCGTAGGCGACGATATCATCAACCGCCTGCGACACGTATCTGAATCGAAGCGGAAGCGGGATGTCCCACTCGTCCGCCAGCACGTGGCAGAAGTCCGAACCCACGACAACTTCCAGGTTCAACCGGCGGGCCGCGTCCAGAAATGGATCCGCGCGGTAGGTCGTCGTAGGCATCAGGAGCAGAAGTCTTTTGGACGGTGATTTACCTTGCATGATAAGAATGGAAAATAGGGTTTTCAGTTATCTAAATCAATGAAATCACCCGGCCTGTCGCCGTACCCACGCCGTTCGCAGGTAAAAAAAACTTGCAAACATTATCGTCATCGAAATATATTGCACGTATAATTCACGTAACTCACCCGCAAGCACAGGACCTTACAACGGTCTGTCGCGGGAATTCTCGCACTCTATCGGGGTGCGTTACTCCCATTATTCAATCTGGAGGGTAATCAATGAATCGCACAGAATTGGCCGGTAAGGTTGCTGATGCTTCTGGATTGTCCAAGGCACAGGCCGATAGCGCAGTTGCAGCGGCACTTGACGCCATCAAGGACAGTCTCAGTGACGGCGATTCCGTCACGTTGATCGGTTTCGGCACGTTCAGCGTATCGCAACGTGCAGCTCGCCAGGGGCGAAATCCCGGTACAGGCGAGTCCATAACGATCGCGGCAAGAAACGTGGCCAAGTTTACGGCGGGCAAAGCTCTGAAAGACGCCATTGGCTAGCGTATGATCCAGGGCCAGTCCGGTCGTATCGGTCGGACTGGCCTTGTGAACGATTCACCATCTCGCGGAGTGGTCGGCCTGTCGGGACACAACCCGAATTTGTCGACATGTCTCCTGATTGAAACGGGACCTGTGAAGCGCTCGTTTTTTTGTTCGAATACGCACACGTGTTCATATTTTAACCCATCGATTCGAGTATACGCGGCAGTCGTCAGTCAGACTGACGCCGGAGAGATATAGGAGGATCACATTGCCTCTTTATGAATTTACGCTCACGGATTTCCTGTTTCCCGCGGATCTTCCGAATAACAAGGCCAATTTTCGCTTTGTCGTTGATCTGCGCTTTATAGACCACCGGAGTCAATTCGCCACCGAACACGCCGTGATGCCCAGCCTTGACACCTTCTGGGAATGTGATACCGAACGGGAAGGCAAGCCCAATTATGTCCGTGGAACCGGAGAGGAAGAACTCAGGATCGCCAAAGGTCCGTCCAGCCGCTGCGGACGGTTCGAAATAGACGCCATCGACGATTGGGACAGGCTCATCCTGCTGGTGCGGGGGAAGAGCATACATTCCATACAGTTCAAGGTGTTCGACGTGGACCGCAGAGATGCCTGGGACAAGATCAAGGATTTTCTGGGCGGGATCGTCGAGGCCGTCATCGGAAGAATAAAAGGAGCGATCCCGGAGAACCTGCCCCTGCATCTACCTGAATCCCTGGGCGGCGCAGCGGACGACCTGCAATCCTTTCTGTTAAAGAAGATCGCGGGAGGCGACGCGGTCCTGTTCAGGGGATCGGCCAGGCTCAGGGAACTGGCCGACGGGGAATCCACCCGGCTCACGATCCACGGTCAGGGAACCCGGGGAGCCTACATGATCGGGTTCAACCTGTCCCAGCGGGATGGGTGATTCCGCACTGCCATGCTGGTTATCATAAGCGACCTGCATCTTACCGACGGTACCACCGGTCAGACGATCAAGCAAAACGCCTTTCGGATCTTCGCCGACCGGGTCCGGGACATGGCCTTTGCCGCCTCCTGGCGGAAAGGAGGCCGATACCGGCCGATCGAACGCATGGATATCCTGCTCCTTGGAGATATCCTGGACGTCATAAGATCCACTGCGTGGCTGGAGAGCGGTGATGGTCCACGCCCCTGGAGTGACCCGGCAGACTTCGATTTCATCGGGAAAGTAAAGGACATAAGCGACGCGATCCTGGCACACAACGAGCCTTCGCTGTCGCACCTCAGGAACCTTACCCTTCCCGGCGGCCTCGTACTTCCCCCTCCCGGCGGCTCAAACGGCAATCCGAGGTTATCCGAGACCGGCCTTCCGGTCGAAGTCGACATTCACTACATGGTGGGTAACCACGACTGGTTCTACCACCTGCCCGGAGTAGCCTACCGTCCTTTGCGCAGGAAGGTTGTGGAAACCCTCGGGCTGGTAAATGACGCGAAAAGCGGGTTCCCCCATGAGCCCGATCAATCGAAGAACCTGGTCCGGTCCCTTCGTGAACACGGGGTTCTTGCACGCCATGGTGACATCTTCGATCCCTTCAACTTCTCCGATTCCCGTGTTGTATCCTCGATGGGAGACGGAATCGTGGTCGAGTTGTTGAATCGTTACCCCCTGGAAGTCCGCAATCGCATGGGGTCGCTGCTGCCCCGGTCTTTTGTCGACGGCCTGCGCGAATTGGACAATGTTCGACCCCTGGCCGCCGTCCCCCTATGGATCGACGCCCTGTTACGGGATCATCGCGTGACCCGAATGCAGGCCAGGAGGGTAAAGGACACGTGGAACGACCTGGTGGACGACTTCCTCGGCCTGGATATCATACGGGACCAGGATTCGTTCTACAACCCCTTCGACAGCGTGGACATGCTGGAATACGCTCTCAGGTTCTCCAGTAGCATCCCGCTGGATGCGGCCGGCGTCCTGGGTGCGTGGTGGAGCGATCTGGCGAGCGGCACCGGCGAATCTTACCATGCCCATGCGGCCCGGGAGAAAGCGGTGGAGGATCTTGAGGCACGCTACGTAGTCTATGGACACACGCACCACCACGAAATCGTGCCGCTCGACGCCATGACAAGGAACGGCCGGCGATTCGAACAGGTCTACTTCAATGCGGGTACGTGGCGCCGCGTACACCGACTCGCCCGATCGTCCCGGTCAGGCCGGGCCTTCGTAGCCTACGACGTCATGAGCTACCTGGCTTTTTTCAAGGATGACGAACGAAAGGGCAGGCCCTTCGCCTGCTGGTCCGGGGCACTGGGAGAAGCCCGCGGGTAGCAGGATTAGATTGCCCTGACCCGGACTTTTAGGAAAGAGTGTGTCATTTGACCAAAGTCTTTTAAGAGGTTATATTTGTATTGATGAGATTTAGGATTTTCGCCCTACCATTTCCAGATTACAACTAGGTACTCAAACCTATAGCCTTTACATAGGTAAGTGAGTTCGGCTGAGTATAGGTTACGGCGGTACCCCCGACTAAGTTTTTAACTGAACCTCAATAGAATCTGTTTTAAAAGGAGACTATTATGTCTGAGGAAAGACGTGTTTCGAGGGACCAAAATGAAGTTGAAATTAGAAGTGTAAACGAGGATTCGCCAGGGATAGAGACCATGCCTGAAATTACGCCTGATATGGTTTCGCCAGATCCACCGCAAAGCAGTAGTGAGAACAATCAGAGCAGTGAGTCCCAGCCATTAAATGAGGGTAGCGATTCCGATGCCTAGTACCTTACAGGCGATCTACATATTGATTGTGCTACTACCTGGGTTTTTTATAGTGGCTTTTGTCGAGCTTCTTACTGGAACTCGCGAAAAAGTGCCGCTTCGATTAACTGTACGAGCCCTGGCTTTGAGTTTTGTTGTTTATGTTGTTTATGCTATCTGTGTCGATATTGGATTCTTTCCGGGTATTCTGGTCACCTCAAATGCAGTTGTATCTGGTGAAAACCAGTTGATGTTTCCTTCTGTTGACATTGGAGGAATCGTAGCACTATCAGGGATATCCATATTTATCTCGATAGCACTGTCATTGGCGATAAACAATGACTGGATGAGGTTCCTGAGAAAAATGAGGCTGACACGACAGTCTCATGACGCACAGCCGTGGGATGGAGCATTCCGTTTACCTAACCACTGGGTATTGGTCAAACTGGGTAGTGGAGACAAATTGTTGGGCTGGCCTAAAAGAATGAGTAGTCGCGAAACAAAACATAGCCTGTCACTACAGGATGCCCATTGGATTCGTGATGACGGGTCCACTACGAAGATAGGTGCCGATGAGTTTCTGATTACTGGCGAAATAGAATGGGTGCAATTACATAGGGGGAAATGACACTATTCGTCGATTCCAGTTGATCGAACAGGGTCCCCGTCTGGACTATGAATATCCCAATTCCCCTTGACTTGAAGGGGGTCTTTCCATACCATGTCGCCGTTGTGTTGGGAGATATCGGGAGGGGTATGCCGGGGTGGTGGAATTGGTAGACACAGGAGACTTAAAATCTCCCGGACCTCAATAGTCCGTGCCGGTTCGAGTCCGGCCCTCGGCATTCGGGGTCATGAACACACTGATGAATGCGGGTAATGCAGGGCGCTTAGCTCAGATGGTTAGAGTGCCACGTTGACATCGTGGAGGTCAGTGGTTCGATCCCACTAGCGCCCATTCAACTATTCAAAACCGAACGCACGACCCTCCGCGGGTACAGCCCAGCCTTTCGGTATACTCCTACCCAACATTCTCTACTACCGGTCAGGCATGAAAATAACGGATATCAAGGCCGTCTACCCGTCATGGAAAAGGAAGGGTACCGGAGCATGGCAGGCGTATTACTGGCAGATCGTCGTTCGGGTGGAGACGGATACGGGAGTAACTGGATTCGGGTATGGTGGAGGCGGTGAGCCGGGGGAAATGATCGTCAACGGTCACCTTCGTGACGCGCTGATCGGAAGATCGATCGACAGCGTGGACGATATCCGAAATACCTGGGACCATCTTTATTTCAAATCCCTGCCTTACGGCCGCGGGGGGATCGTGATCATGGCCCTGAGCGGTATCGACCTGGCCCTTTGGGACCTGCTCGGAAAGGCCGAAGGCAAGCCCGTGTACGACCTGATCGGGGGATTGAAGAAAGAGCAGGTGCGCGCTTACGCGACAGGTGGAGATCCGGCCCGGGTCCGCGACCTGGGATATACCGCCGTAAAGCGCTCGCACCAGTGGCGGACAGCCGCCGACTACGACAAGGCCGCGGACCAGGCGGTACGGTGCCGGGAGATCTTCGGCCGGGACGCGCTGCTCATGTTCGACTGTTACATGTCCTGGGATACCGAGGTTGCATTACGGATGCGCGAACTCCTGGCTGAATACGAGCCCTACTGGTTCGAGGATCTTATCACGCCGGATCATCTTGACGAATTGGCCGAACTCCGGCCACGGCTGGCGCCCGTTCTACTGGCCGGCGGCGAACACGACTTCTCTCACCACGCATTCGACGCAATCGCCCGCGCCGGCGCACTGGACCTGTGGCAGCCCGATATCACCTGGTGTGGCGGCATCACGGCGGGTCTGCGCATCCTGGACCTGGCGAGATCGCATGGCGTGCCCGTGAGTCCACATCGCGGCGGCGAGATATGGGGGCTGCACCTGGTCGCCGCAACCGACTGTCTGAATCTGGCGGAGACCCACCCGGACAGGTGGAACGATCCGGAGAACCTGGTCTGGATCGACGAGCCGGTGGTTTCCGCCGGTGAGATCGCGCCGGCTGACCGGCCGGGTTTCGGGGTCACGCTGAAACCGGCGTATATGTAGGTGGCAGGCAACCTGCATCCGCTCCCGTGGTATTTCAGGAGGCGCTTCGACTTTCCGTATCTCGCTGAAACAATGGAACTTGCGGTTTTAATCCCCGGCTGATGCGGGGATTTGACGCCGGATCATATCCGGCATGTTGATGCATCGGCATGGACCGCGCTCCGTACTGCAGCACGGCGGCGCAAAAATGAAAGGAGGATGTATGATATCTATACAACGGAGGTGTGACGACTGATCTGATCAGTTGACATACCTCCAGACGTGAGCCGGGCGTTTCGTAGACTTAGAAGCGCCCGGTTTTTTTGTGCTTGCACCTCAAACCGGCCGGGTGTAATCGTGAAGTAACCTTTCTGTAATTCACTGGCCGTCAAGTGTAGATGGTCCGCTTTTCTGTCTACGACCCGCTGGAATGCTTCAAGAACCCTGTCCATGTCTTTATACCACGCCCTACGCCCCCTTTTCTTCAGCCTGGACCCAGAGTGGATTCATCGCGTCACGCTGTCCATCGTCGGCGCGGCGGGACGCATACCGCCGGTGAGAGGCCTGCTCCGCAGCCTGTTCACCGTGGATGATTCGCGTCTCAGGGTGGAAGCCGGAGGACTTGCCTTCGCCAATCCAGTCGGCCTGGCCGCCGGGTTCGATAAGAACGGCGTCGCCACGGAAGGACTCGCGGCGGCCGGATTCGGATTCGTGGAGGTCGGCTCGGTCTCGGCCTACCCGTCAACGGGCAATCCCGAGCGCCCGAGACTGTTCCGGGTGCCGGAGGATGAAGCGATCGTGGTCAATTACGGGGTGCCCAACGACGGCGCGGAAGTGGTGGCGCGGCGGTTCGCATCCACCAGACTTCCGGTCCCCCTCGGCATCAACCTGGTCGAAACGAACACGGGAAGACCGGCGGACGCGAACGAGGTAGTGGACGAACTGATCGCGGCGATGCGTCCCTTTCTCGGCCTCGCCGACTACGCGACACTGAATCTGAACTGTCCCAATACCACCTCGGGACGAAGTCCATTCGACGATCCGGACACCCTGAGATCGCTGCTCGCCGGATACGCGCAGTACAAGACCATGCCGCCCACGTTCCTGAAGGTGGTACCGACAACCGATCCCGGAGTGATCGAGGGGACGCTAGCGGCCATGGATCCCTTTCCGTTCGTAAAAGGCATTGTTTTCGGCCTCCCCACGGGGAAGCCCTATGACAACCTGAATACCCCGGTGCAGGTACTCAAAGACATGCCTGGCACGCTCTGCGGCAGGCCCACCCGGGAGTTGATCGACGCGTCCATCAGGGCATGGTATCCCCGGATGGATCGCAGCCGCCACGTGATCGTGGGTACCGGGGGCATCTTCACTGCGGAGGATGTCTACGAGAAGATTCGACTGGGCGCTACCCTGGTCCAACTGTACACGGCACTCGTCTACTATGGTCCGGGCCTGGTAAAGCGTATCAACCAGGATCTTTGCCGCCTGATGTCCCGGGATGGCCTGGACCGGATTTCCGATGCCGTGGGCGCGGACAACCCCTCCTAAAACGTGCCTTCCACACTCAGCGTCGTGCCGCCCGATTCTTCTTTGCTGACCGTGGACGATCGGATCCGTTCCTGGAGTTCTTCGTAATACAGCGCTTCGTCCACCGGGATATCGACCCAGTCGTCCTGCCAGGTGGACAGCAGCATGGCATTGGCCAGTTCGACCCCCCGGATGCCTTCAACACCCGGCGCGATCAGCGGCGCGCCATGGAGGATCGCCCCCACCCAGGCTTTGGTTATGCCCCGGTGTTCTTCGCCGCCGGATTGAAAGGGGATCTCGCACTTCCAGGTCTCCGGGCTCCCGAATCCGCCCTTCCACTCCCTATTGAAGATGTGCGCCGGCGTTCGATTGCGCCAGAAGGTGATCCTGCCTTCTTCCATGACCACCTTGCCGTTGTCCCCGGTGATTTCCATGCGGTTGGTGCCGGGAGATTCGCCCGTGGTCGTAATGAACACGCCCGTGGCCCCGTTTTCGTACTCGGCGTAGGCCGTCACGTCGTCCTCCACTTCGATGTCGTGGTACTTTCCGAAACCGCAGAACGCCCGTATGCGTACCGGCATGCCGCAGATCCACTGCCAGAGATCGAGGTTGTGGGGGCACTGGTTGGCGAGCACGCCGCCGCCTTCGCCCGACCACGTGGCGCGCCAGCCGCCGGAATCGTAATAGCTCTGCGCACGAAACCAGTTCGTGATGATGTAGTTCGTTCGGCGCAGTTCGCCTAACTCGCCGGATTCCACGAGTTCCTTAAGTTTCCGGTGTTCTCCGAGGGTCCGCTGGTTGAACATCAGGCCGAAGACGAGGCTGCTTTTCTCGGCCGCAGTATTCATCTCCCGCACCTGGCGCGTATACACGCCGGCCGGTTTTTCGCAGAGCACGTGGAGACCCCGGTCAAAGGCCTTGATCGCCAGCGGCGGATGTTGATAGTGGGGTGTCGCGATGATCACGGCGTCGATCCCCTTCGACTGCAGCAACGCGTCCGCGTCCTCGTGAACCTCGACGCCTTCGCCGGCCCGCGATTTCGCCCGGGCCAGTTGATCCGGATTTACATCGCAGACGGCACTCAGTACCGCGCCCGGCATTCCGTTCCCGGCCAGGTAGTCGATGTGGTGGTTACCCATGTTTCCGACACCGATGATGCCGATGCGTACGACGTCCATTGATCACTCCTTCCCGCGCCGCGGTCCCGCCGCGGGTACCACTTACCCGGCGAGGGCGGCCTTCTTTCCGTTACTCATCACGCAGGGAAAATGCTCGCCCGCCCGGTTCATGGGCGCCCCGTCCGGCAGGTCGACAAAGGCTTTCATGACGTGCTGCCCGGAGGCGACGAAGCGGGATTCGCCGGTCATGTAATGCATTGCGATGGCCCGCCTGGGCAGTTGTGAATGGTTGAAGGGCGAACCGTGCCAGGTCAGCGAGTGGTGGAACGAAACCTCTCCGGCCTTCACCGGCCAGGGACGGGGTTCCACGGAGGTTGTCACGGCATCGCCGGGCGGCGTGAAACCGTCGATCTGTCCAAAGTCCTCGGCCTGCTTCAGATGGGCCTGCGTGCGCAGGAACTCGATCTGGTTACCCCACCGGTGGCTACCGGGCGTCATCCACATGCATCCGTTGTCCACCGTCGCATCGTCCATGGCGACCCAGGCGGATACCGGGGTCATGGGACGGATGATCGGCCACAGCGGCGCATCCTGGTGCCAACTGGTAACGCCACCGTAACCCGGCGGCTTATACTGTATCTGGTCGTGCCACACCATCAGTTCATCGGCCATGGTAAGCTGGCTGATGGCTTCTACGATAGATGGATGATGAATCAGGCGCCGATACGCGTCCGATACTTCCCAGATATTGACAATCTGCCAGACGCAGCGCTCCGGTTCGCGTTCTCGGACCATGTTGTGAAACAGCACGGGCCTCGGCCCTTCCTCGGGGAACCCCTCCGGCCCGGTCTCGAGTACGCGGTCAAGTTCGTCCCGCAGTTCCTGAACCTCCGCATCGTTCAGGACTCGGCCCCCGTTGAGAAAACCGTTCCGGTGAAATTCGGCTGCCTGTTCCTGGGTCAGCATGTTGATGTCCTTTTTCAGCGCAAATCACGCCGGTCTTCATGGTCGTAAACGGTGAAGAGACTGTACGGTGCGGTCATTCGTCCCTGGTCAACGTTACCCGCAACCCGTCCCTCTGTTCGAAGGCCGCGTTGAACAACTCCTGGTCTTCATTCGTCCAAGTTTCGGATTCCGCCTTTAGCGCCTTGAGGATATGGTACCTGGTGAAAAGGACGGACAGGCTGGAACCGCTCGCGAGGTAGGTGGCCTGGGAGACTTCACCGTCTTCACCTATCCGGATAAGACGATCGCCGTAAACCGACCAGATTCCCAGGCCTCCCGAATCGTCCGCGTAGGAAGCATCGGAACTGAATCGGATGGAACGCAATCCGATCAGATCGAGGGCGAGCTCCACTCGATTTACGAATTCCCGGACCTGGCTATCCAATTGCGCCGTATCGGTTTCAGTTCCTTGCAGAAAGCGTCGGACTCGCTCCGCTGTGTCCTCGCCACTGAAGTCGCTGTGCGATAGACGCCACATTCCCACCAGTGCCAGATCCGGCGCGGCGGGGGCCGCCGCGGTCACAGTGGACGCGGCATTTTCTTCGATCTTTTCCAGTATACGGTCCAGTCGCCGGTCGATCTGGTCAAACCGGTTCTCCTGTGTACCTACCCGGTTCTTGACATTGGACAGTTCCCATTCGATCTGGCCGAGTTTTACCATGATCTGACTAAACCGGAAATCGACGGACTGATCATCCGCGGCGGTCCCGTTCCATCCCGTGAAAACCGCAAGGAAGGTAATCATCACCCATGACAGGAGCATGACGTGCCATCGACGCATCATTGACCTCATTCGTGTACTTGGCGGGTTATCAATTTACCTTCTGGCCACCCGGCGCCAAAGCCTTTTTTGGAGTAACCCCATGTTGACATTACCGGTGGATATCCCTATAATACGCATGTTGTCTCGTCCGGTTCTCGCACGCGGAAATACCGGTATACGACAATGCCTTAAGAAAACAGACTATAAGCGGCAGCGGACTATTGCAGCACTGAATGTACCAAGGCGCGGAGTTACTACACGGGGAAGTCATATTAGTAGGGAATTCATATTAAGAGGGAAGTAACTTCTCCCTATCTCAATTGAGGAAAGGCAAACGATGTCCGAAGCACCGACCACATCCACCGAAACGATGGAATTCAAGAGCGAGTTGCGTCAGATACTCCATTTGATTACTCATTCGCTTTATTCCCACAAAGAGATCTTCCTGCGTGAGTTGATCAGCAATGCCAGTGACGCGATCAACAAGGTACGTTTCAATTCCATTAACAACAGCGACCTGCTGGACGGCGACAGCGACTGGAAGATCAAGCTGTTCGTAAACAAGGAAAAGAACACCCTGACGGTAACCGACAACGGCACCGGGATGTCCCGCGATACCATCATCGATCAACTGGGCACCATCGCGAAATCCGGCACCAAGGCGTTTATCGAAACCCTGCAACAGGCCGACGATTCCAGTCGTCCCGATTTGATCGGGCAATTCGGCGTGGGTTTCTACTCGTCGTTCATGGTGGCCGACCGGGTGACGGTGGCCTCCCGCCTGGTGGGCGACCCAAAGGAACAGGGTGTCAGGTGGGTATCTGCCGGAGAGGGCGAGTTTACCGTAAAAACGGTGGAGAAGGAGTCCCACGGGACCGACGTCACGCTTCATCTCAAGGAGGACGAGAAGGAGTTTCTGGAGGAGTGGCGGCTCCGGCAGGTCGTCAAGGAGTTCTCCGATTTCATCGAGTACCCTATCGTCATGGACGTGGAACGAACCGAACCGGTCGAGGGGGAGGACGACAAGACGGAGACGGTGATCCAGGAAGAGACGCTCAACTCCATGAAGGCGCTCTGGCTGCGGTCGAAGGACGAGATCGAAGAGGATGAGTACAACGCCTTCTATCGTCAGATTTCCCACGATTACGGCGATCCGGCCAGGGTGATCCACTACACGGCCGAGGGACTGACGGAATTCAAGGTGCTGCTCTTTATCCCGGCGAAGCGGCCCTTCGACATGATGTTCGGCGACCCCAAGGTCGGGCCCAGACTGTACGTACAACGGGTCCAGATCATGGAAAACTGCGAGGAATTGCTGCCGCCCTACCTGCGCTTCATCAAGGGCGTGGTGGACTGCTCCGATCTGCCCCTCAATGTTTCCCGTGAAATCCTGCAACAAAATCCCATACTCGACCGCATTCGGAAGAACCTCGTCAAGCGGATATTCTCCACGCTGGAGGAAATGAAGAAGGACGAGTTTGAAAAGTACGTGGATTTCTTCAAAGAGCTGGGCTTGATCCTGAAGGAAGGGATGGCGCAAGACATCGAGAACCGGGACACCCTCACCTCCCTCGCAGTTTACGAATCCCTGAACACCGAGTCCGGGAAGTTCATTTCCATCGATGACTACGTCGACCAGATGCCGCCCGACCAGGAAGAGATCTTCTACTTGATCGGCGAGCACCGCGGCATGCTTGAACGGACGCCGTACCTGGAGGTATTCCGGGATCGCGGCTGGAACGTCCTCTTCATGACGGATCCAATCGACGAATTCGTCATGTCGTCGGTCACCGAGTACCGCGAGAAGCAGTACAAGGCGGCCAACAAGGGAGATATCGCGGCCGACGAATCCGCCAAGGCCAGGGCGGAGGACGACGAAAAGACCTTCAATTCCCTGATTGAGACTCTGAAGGGCAAGATATCGGAAGTGCAGGATATCCGGTTGTCCACGCGCCTCAAGGACAGCGCGTCCTGCCTGGTGGCCGGCGAAGGCGACATGAGCGCCCACATGGAACGGCTCATGCAGCGCATGGGCGAAGGCGGGGCCCAGGAGGCTTCGAAGCGCATCCTGGAACTCAACGCGGACCATCCCGTCGTCCAGGGACTGCAGAAACTGCACGACAGTGACAACGACGACGCGCGCGTCGAATCCATCGGGCGATTGCTCTACGAGCAGGCCGTGGTGGCCGAAGGATCCAAGCTCGACGATCCCGTGGGGTTCGCGAGCCGTATCAACGATCTCCTCGTCAAGGAACTGATCCGGATCTAGCACGAGGCGGTAGACGGCCCAGTAGGTTTTTAGTCCGGCCAGAAGTGTTTCAGACCAACTCAGAACTGCCGTAAATATCACACCTTTACAAAGCACCGCGGTACATTATGCGCATTTTCGCCCTATCGTTATCGATACTCTTGCTTGTTTCCTGCGGTAACGGAGAAGTCGGCCGGGAACAGGCGACGGTCGGGGAACAGGCGGCCGAGGGTCGCGTAAACTCGATCGGGGTGACCCTGCCGGACGACGCTGCTGACGTCAGCCGCCAGGTCATTCGGTACATGAGCCCCGAACCGAAGAGCCTGGACCCCAGTATCTATCCTTACGATACGGAACTGACGATCTTCCCCTTCGAGGCGCTGCTCCACAAGGACGAGTTCTGGAACCCGGTCCCGGCCGCCGCCAACAGTTGGGAATCGGATGACGGCAGGATCTGGACGTTCCATCTCCGGTCCGGCATGCGGTGGAGCGATGGATCGCCCCTGACCGCCCACGACTACGTGTACTCCTACCGTCGGATGCTCGACCCCGCCTCGCAGAATATCTACGCCTTCTTCTACTACGATATCAAGAACGCCGAAGCGATCGTCAAGAGGGAGAACGAAGATGTCGCGTCCCTGGGCGTCCGGGCACTCGACGATACGACCCTGGTCATAGAAACGGAAAGACGGGCGCCCTACCTGCCCCATATCGTATCCTTCGGCGACGCCGTGGCGGTGCCCAGGCGCCAGGTGGAGAAATACGGCCGCAAATGGACCGAGCCGGAGCACATCGTCTCGAATTCGGGATTCAGGTTATCTGAATGGGTCCACGGAAGCCACATGACCCTCGTTCCCGATCCCTTCTACAACGGTCCCCATAAACCTTTCCTGGAGAAGGTCATCCATCCATTCAGGAATCCGGGATCTGCGACGATTCTGCCCTACGAGAGCAGCGAAGTCGATATTGAAAACGTGGACGTGAACGAACTGGAACGGATCGAGGGCGATCCCGTGCTGCAGAGGGAACTCGTACGGTTCGACGGGCTGAACACCTGGTACATGTTTTTCCGGACCCAGATGCCCCCATTCAACGACATTCGGGTTAGAGAGGCTTTTACCAGGGTGATGGAGCGTGAGAACATCTGCAATGTCATCCTGCGCGGCGGCGCCGTACCGGCTTATTCCATGATTCCGCCCGGATTCAGGGAATACGAAGGCGACGCCCAGGCATCCGCCCAGGGTTTCGATCCTGAACGGGCGCGGTCACTGATGCGCGAGGCCGGGTACCCGGGCGGACAGGGCTTCCCCAGGCAGGAACTCTGGATGCGGGCGCCCAGTCCGTCGGACCGCCTGATCGGCGCCGCGATTCAGAGTATGCTGAAGGAGCATATCGGCGTGGACGTGGACATCCGCGCGGCCGATCGGGGTACCTACATGGACCACCTCTACAAGTGGAACATGAACCTGGGGTTTCTGAATTTCGGCGCCGATTTCCTGGATCCGCGCAATATCCTGGACATGATCTGGCACTCCCAGCCCCGGGGCCATGCCCGGCAGGACTGGCATAACCCCATCTTCGACGGGCTCGTGGACACCGCGGCCGCCGAAATGAACTCGGAGACCAGGGATAAGCTGTACCGGGACGCCACTGAAACCATGGTTTCAGACTATCCCGCGGCCTTTCTCTTTCATGGTGTCGGCTTGCAGCTCCGCAAACCCTGGGTACAGGGATTTGCCGTGAATGACGACGGATCCCCCGGTCGCTTCCACTGGTATAATTTGTATATCGCCGAGGTGGAAGATGGGGAGTAGGGATCTTCCCGGGGTTGGGACGAAGCATGTCACGTTTCGCCTCCTTCTCACGCTGTTTTCCATATGCGCTCTGATCCTGTTTTGGACTCCCGAAACTTCCCTCGCACAGAACGAGCCTGTTGCGCTCGAAGCAATCAGCATCCTCCCCGTCGAGGGTCCCGAATTCAACCAGCCTTCGGGACTCTTTATGTACAACGATACCCTGTACACGGTATCCGACAAGCATGATGACACCATCTTCCGGATCGAGCTGAAACCCGATCGGGCGGTCTTCGTCCCGCACGTTCGATTCAAGGCATCCCGTTCTTTCGGCCTGTTCCGACTGGATTTCGAGGGTATAACCCGCGATGATTCGGGGGATTTCTACCTGGTCAGCGAGGGCGCCTTCGCCATCCTCAAGGTCGGCGCGGACGGGGGAAACGTATCCTGGATAACCACAAACCTCCGGGAGGTGGGCGCTTCGGCAGGACTCTTTCAGACAAGGGGCGGATACCTGGAGGGGATCACCCTGATGGGTCGCGACCGGTTCCTGGTCACCGCCGAACGAACCCCGTGCGGCCTGATCGAAGTCGACATGGCTCCGAAACAAAGGATCGTAGAGATCGCCAATCATGGCTCGACGAACAGTTACACGGGCCTGCACCGGGAAGAAGAAAACGTCTACATTCTGCAGCGAAGTACCGCGACCATCCGGAAAACCATTCGCTACCTGGATATCGACAGTCCCTCGACGATCTGGTCTTTTGCCCACATCGTCAACAAGCCGGAATACCTCTATCAACACGAACAGTTCGGTGCGAAAACGGCAGAAGGGCTCGCCATGGACCACGAACGGGTCTATGTCATCCTCGACAATAACAACGATGCGCGCCGGATGTATCCCTCCGACCAGAGACCCCTGCTCCTGGTCATGAAACGACCCGGATGAAGCGCCGGCTGTTCTCGCCGGGGGAAAGCGATGGCTGCTTATGATGCGAGATGCCCAGGACAGGATGGAAAGGCTCTTCCGCCGCACATTCGGTCGTGACCCGACGCGCACGGTCGCCCTGGGCGCGGATGGCTCCAGCCGCCGGTATTTCCGGCTGGCGGACGGTGAAAAGACCGTCGTCGGCGCGGCAAACGCCGACCACCGGGAAAATGTCGCCTTCCTTTCTCTTTCCCGGCACTTCCTTCGTCATGGCCTGCCGGTCCCCGCGATCTACGCCGAGGACCTGGAACAGGGGACCTATCTCCTGCAGGACCTGGGCGACGAGACGCTATACGACAGGCTGCGGGCGATTCGCGGAGGAGATGACGCGTTTTCGGATCGGTTAACCGGGATGTACCGGCAGGTACTCGACGACCTGCCTCGTTTCCAGGTCGCCGCCGGCATCGACCTGGACTATTCGGTCTGTTATCCGCGCAGCCGGTTCGACGCGCAGTCGATCCGGTGGGACCTGAACTACTTCAAATACCATTTCCTCAAACTCGTACCCATCGATTTCGACGAGCAGGACCTGGAAGACGATTTCGAGCGGTTCACGAAATTCCTGCTGGAAACGGAAACCGGTTATTTCCTGTACCGCGACTTCCAGTCCCGCAACATCATGTGGCACGAAGGGCGTCCGCACTACATCGATTACCAGGGCGGCCGCCAGGGTGCCCTTCAGTACGACGTCGCCTCCCTGCTGCAGGATGCCAAGGCGGATATCCCCTGGGACACCCGGGACGTGCTCCTGGACCACTACATCGAGGCGGTGAGCGCATATACGCCGGTACACCGGGAATCGTTTCTCGCCCATTATTACGGATACGCTCTGGTTCGCCTCATGCAGGCACTGGGCGCCTATGGATACCGGGGTCTCTATGAATGGAAGTCCCACTTCCTGACGAGCATCTCTCATGGAGTTAAGAACCTGGAAGGCCTGCTGGAAAGGGCCGATCTGCCGGTTGAACTTCCGGCGTTGACACGGGCCTGGGAGGGTATTGTCGATGCGCCTGCACTACGAAAGATGGGTGTGTCATCCCAGGGCCGCCTTACCATCCACCTTTGGAGCTTTTCCTACCACCAGGGTTTGCCCCGTGACCCGAGCGGAAACGGCGGGGGTTTCGTCTTCGATTGCCGAATCATGAAAAATCCGGGCAGATTCCCCGAATACGAGGACATGACGGGAATGGACGCGCCTGTCGCGGCTTTTCTGGACGCTTTGGACGAGGCTCAGTCCTTGCTGCGGAATGTCAAAGCGATGGTCGAACAGGCGGTCGCCCATCATCTCCGGCGCGGGTTTACCGATCTGACCGTCGCCTTCGGATGCACGGGCGGCCAGCACCGGTCGGTCTACTTTGCCGAGCGTATCGCCGAACACCTGGCAGGGCGGCCAGGTGTCGTGGTTGAACTCAGGCACCGGGAACAGGAGGATGCGTGAAAGCCATGATCCTCGCCGCGGGTCTGGGCACCCGCCTTCGGCCCCTCACAGACGACCGGCCCAAGGCGCTGGTGGAAGTTGCCGGCAGGCCCATGCTGGAGTGGGTGATCTCCCGGCTGGCCGGGCACGGATTCACGGACATCATCATCAACGCCCACCACTTCGCTGAGCAGATCGAATCCTATGTGGACACCTATGATCGTCCCGGTATATCGCTGAACGTTTCCGTCGAAGAGGAGATCCTCGGTACCGGCGGTGGAGTTCGGAAGGCGGCGTGGTTCTTCGAAGAGAAGGAGCCGTTCCTGGTGCATAACGTGGACGTGATGACTGATCTTGATCTATCCGGACTGATGAAAGCCCACCGGGCATCGGAGGCCCTGGTCACCGTCGCCGTGAAGAAAAGGACGAGTTCGCGTCACCTTCTTTTCGACAAGTCGGACCGATTATGCGGCTGGAAATCTGACGTTACGGGAGAGGAAATTCTGCCCCCCCGGCCGTCGCAGGATCCGCTTATCCCCGTGCCATTCATGGGGGTGTACGCCATGTCACCCGTTGTGCTGGGATGGATGGAGGAGGAGACCGACCCCTTTTCGATCATCGACGTCTTCTTGGAAATGTCGGCCGGTGTTGGGAGAATCCCAGCCTATCGGGCCGAAGAAGCCAGGTGGGCAGACCTCGGCAGCACGGATCGCATAGAAGCGGCAGAGAAGTTGTTCGGGGAGGACTGGTTCGAGGGGCTTGGGAGAGGCTGAATTTCGGTAAGACAGACTCCCATTGAATGATACAACTCTAATGAGTTAAGTACTTAAGCGATGAGAATGAATTACTCAGGAACTGTAAACACAATCCCATCAGATTTCTTTTCATAATATATGATCTCAATGTCTATAGAATCCGCAACAGTCGATTTTTTTGATTTGTAAGTGACAGGTTTGATTGAAAAAGCCTGCCCTCCCACAAACCCGTCTATTCCCTGAGATTCTTCATAGGGTTCGGAAAGGCGGTAGTCACAATCTCTGATTTTTGCGACTTTCTTTAAAATTGCTTCCTGAAACTTGAGCCCGGCGAATGTCTTGACTAAAACGAGGTCTTCTACCCATGATCGTACCATTTCTCGGTCAATTTCAGGAGATGCCGCATTCAGATTTTCGATCATAGAATACACTCGATTTGTCGCATTGTTGATCGCGTCAGGGTACTTGTCTTTATACCATCGAACCCAATCATCGAAAGTACGACCAGGATATTCTTGAATCAGGTCGCTCATTTGCCCGACAATTTTGGCTCGTGTTCCTTGTGAGTTCTGGTTTGCAAGGTTCATCAATTGAGTCGTGTACTTTGGAAATTCACTTGCAGGCGCACTGAGATACTCCTGAATCTCAGCGGTTTTGAGTTTGATTCTCATGACTGTCTGGCCTTTACAACATTAGTTTATGGTTTACTTAGCAAATCGAGTTGAGGATTTGACCGACGTTTCTTCAAGTCTTCATGATCTCGGGAATTCTCACGAGTTCCGGCACACCAGTCAGAAAAACAGTACCTCGCCTCAGGGTTTTCTGAATACCTAACCTCATAGGTATCTTCCTTACGATTTCGAAGTTCTTCCAAACTGTTTAACGATATGAACTGTTCTTGGCTTGTCACCACAGGACAGCCATGAGGTCCGTTTTTGTACTTTAGGGAACCTGAGGATTTTAGACGATTTTCAACGAAAATAAAATGTCTCATCAACCTCTCGAACAAGTACTTATTTGAAAAGTCTAATATCTGATTTGCGATAGAGTAAGTGGTTTTGGATAAACTCTTGTCGATTTCTACGCCAATACCGTTTCTTCCCGAGGTCATCGCGGCCGCTATCGTGGTGCCCGTACCGAGAAACGGGTCAAGAACCACATCACTCTTTACCGAGTACATGTTAATAAGTCTATAAGCTAATTCAAAAGGGAAAGCAGCACTTCTAAAACGTGACAAATCGTCTGAGAGATTTTGACCAGTCCCCTTAACATCGAACCAGACGTCTGAATACCAAGTATTTCGTTCTTCCCAGAATATGGCGCTCTCACGGCGATTTAGTTTTTCTTGTTCCGTCTTGAATTCCCTTTTGGATCCTTTCCGCACAATCAGTATGTACTCGTGCTCCAGCGTTACATAAGCTCCAGCGGGTAACATACCCGATCCCATAAACTGATGTGGGTGCGTTAGTTTGTGGACAGTTTACGCCATAGGATATCAGGCAATGTTTTCTTGAAAATCCTTTCGAGATTAAACAGTGATAGATATCCGAGGGAAGAGTGTCTTCTCTGGGTGTTGTAGAAGCCCTCGATGTATTCGAACAGGGCGAGTCTGGCCTCGGCCTTTGTGGCAAAACGCCTGCGATCAAGCAGTTCGCATTCCAGACTGGCGAAGAAGCTCTCGCACAGGGCGTTGTCGTAACAGTCGCCGACCGAACCCATAGACGGTCTTACGCCAGCCTGTCTGCATCGTTTGCCGAAGGCCACGGAGGTGTATTGGGACCCCTGGTCGCTGTGGTGGATCACCTCATCAGGTCTGCGCTGGCAAAGGGCCATGTCGAGGGCGTCTTTGACCAACTCGCTTCGCAGATGGTTGGCCATGGACCAGCCGACCACGCGGCGACTGAAGGCGTCTATCACCACAGAGAGATAGAGGAAGCCCGCATGGGTCGGCACGTAGGTGATATCGGCTACCCACAACCTGTCCCTGGACGGAGCGGTGAAGTCCCGGTTGACCAGATCCGGTGCCTTCCTGCCCTCTTCGGATCGCCTTGTAGTGCGCACGGCTCTGCGGCGTGATACCCCGCTGATAGCGGCCATGCGCATCAGGCGGGCGACGCGTTTGAGTCCTACGCGTATGCCCAACTCGCAAAGTTCCGCATGGATGCGCGGCGCGCCGTAGGTACCGTGGGAGCATTGATGGATCGAGTTCATACGATTCAGCAGCATGGCATCGTCTCTGGCCCTTTTAGAGGCGGGCCGCATCAGCCCAGCCATAGTAGCCGCTGGGGGAGACTTCCAGCAGGCCGCAGAGCCGGCGAACGGGATAGGAGGCCTGGTGCGCCTTTATGAACGAGAAGACTCGGGCAGCGTCTCGGTCTCCCGGGCGAACCAGGCCGCGGCTTTTGCCAGGATCTCCCGTTCCATCTTGAGCTGCTTGTTCTCACGGCGCAGACGACGCAGTTCGGTCCGTTCTTCGGTGGTCAGGCCGTCTTCCCGCCTGCCCTTGTCCAGGTCATCCTGTTTGACCCAGTTGCGGATGGCTTGTGCGGTGGGTTCGAACTCCTTGGACAGGGCTTCGGGACTGCGGCCGGAACGAACGAGGTCGACCATCTGCTGGCGAAAGGCCGCTGGATATCGAGCATGGGATCTGGGCATGTGACGCTCCTTTCAACACAAGAGATAACATGTCCGCTAAACCGGGTCAACTCCAAACTTATTGGGTGCGTTAGTTTGTTTTCGCCATAGGATATCAGGCAATGCTGAAAATCCGAGATTAAACAGGTAACTCAAGATCCTAGCATGATTTGGATAAAGGCAAAAATCACCATTTAGTTTTCTTGTCGCATCGCCGATGTTTATACATGCGAATCTACCACTTTTTAAAACCCTAAAAACCTCATCCCAAACGGGATCAAGTAAACCGTGCATTGTAGTGCACCCCAAAATGGGACAACCAGTTAAGCTACAGTTTTAACACGTGTCATCATCTGCTCGAACTCGGCCGGTGGTTTGTAGTCCAGAGCCGAGTGCAAGCGCTTACGATTGTAGATCTTGTCGATGAAGTAACCGATACGGGATCGTGCTTCTTCAAGGGATTCGTACTCGTAGAGGTAGACCTCCTCGTATTTGAGCGTCCTGATGAAGCGTTCTGCTTTGGCGTTGTCGTAAGGGTTGCCTCGCCGGCTCATGCTGATTTCTATGCCGGCCTTCTTGAGGGTATCGACATAGGCTTTCGAAGCATACTGCACGCCCCGGTCCGAGTGATGCACCAGACCCTTAGGCGCCGGTCTGGCGGCAAGGGCGCTGTCCAGGGCATTGAGGGTCAGGCTGGCCTCGAGGGTTCGATCCAAAGCCCAGCCGATGCACCGTCTGCTCCACGCGTCAAGTATCACAGCCAGATAGACCCATTCGCGGACCAATCGGATGTAGGTGATGTCGGATACCCACAGCTGGTTGACGCCGGTCACGTTCAGTTCCGGGACCAGGTTGGCGTAGACGGCACGGTCGTGGTTCGAGTCGGTAGTCGATACAAAGGCTTTGCGCCGCAGGGCAAGCAGGTTGTCCTCGCGCATGAGGCGCAGGACCCGTTTATGGTTCACCCGGTATCCCAGACGCTGAAGCGCACAGGTCATGGGACGGTAACCGTAGGAGGGCCAGGAAAGGGAGAGCTTATGGATCCTGTCCCGCAGTTCAAGGTCCGGATCCGTACGGCCACGACGACCGCGGTAGTAGCTGGAGCGACCGATGGAGAGCGCATTGCAGCACTTTTTGACCACGGTGCGGCCTTTGGCTGTCTTTGTCTGAGCGACCAGGCAGATCATGAGCCGCCTCCATTGCTTCGGGCTGAGCGAGGGATCTCCTCGAGCCGACTCAACACTTTTTTTAACAGGTCGTTCTCCATGGTCAACTGACCGACTTTACGCTCCAGAGCCGCGATCCGGGCTTCATCGCTGACCGCCTTGCCGTTGCCGGGAAAGGCGCGATCACCCTGACGGCGAAGCTGTTGGCGCCAGCGGTGGATCAACGTGGGATGGACTTGGTGTTCCCGGGCCAACTGACCAATGGATTTGCCCGAATCGGCTTCCTGAAGGACCTGCAGTTTGAACTCGCGGGTGAATTGACGACGTTTCAGAGTCATGGGGTGCCTCCTCGATCAGAAGGAAGCTTAACTCTGTGTCCCGGTCAAGGGTGCAGTACACATCATCTCGTACGCTATTTTGCCGTCCGATATTTTCAATGCTTTAGATATATCCGAATTTTGATGATCAAACATCTCGTCCCACATTTCAATCATCGGATAGGGTGGAGAGGTCACGACCAGATCAACACTGTCCGAAGGTAAATCCTTTAAGTCCCTTGCATCTTGGAACAATAAACGATGGTTTGTTGTCATTTACACATCCACTTTTAGGTTTAGCAAACGATGCGTCATACGGTCCAGACAACTGTAAGATGTTAGTTATTCTGAGAAGAACGGATCATTCAGATTCCGATTGACCTATATACTTCTATCAGTTTTCTTTCGTCACACTGGCTGTGCATTTGTTATAGACGAATAGTTTGTTGGCGACTTTTTAATTTAATCATGTGGAAGGTCTATAGCCATAGCAAATCCTTCCTAAATTGAAATCTAACAAAGCTTGACGACCGAAATTTAAGTGCTATGAGAATGTGCTTTAAAATGCAACTGTATTTGGACAATCAGAGGTATATCAGTGGCTAATCCAATACTTCGTAAACTGATTCTTAATAGATTCCGGAGCTTTGAAAAGGAAGCGGTGGAATTCGACAATCCGACTTTTCTGATTGGTCAGAACGGTTCTGGCAAGAGTAATTTTGCCGATGCCTTCGCGTTTTTAGCTGAAGCAATGACTTCCCCTTTACAAGCTGTTCTTGAACATAGAGGCGGGTTCCCTGCGGTAGGCCACAGGAGTTCTGCACGGGGTCGTCCATCGAATTTGGGTCTGAGAGTAACAATAGACAACTTGGATAACGATACGGTATTGGCAAATTACGCATTTGAACTCCGAGCTCTCAAGGGTAGTTATGGTTTCGAAGTGGTACGTGAGCGATGTGCTTTAGAGAGGAAAAGTGGCTCTATTGACTTGTTTGATCGACAGTTAATGTCCCAAAAATCTAAAATGAGTCGATTATCTCTTGGTGACCTTTCGGATTTGGATATGGATCGTAGTGCATTAGCTCTTCCGATAGTTGGCGGCGATGCAAGGTTTAAGTCCATTGCCAGGTTTTTGTCGGATATGCGTGTATGTCGAATCGAACCAACAGCATTGCGAGGGATGCAAGACCCTGATGGAGGTTTGCGTTTACACTCGGACGGTAGTAATGCGGCGAGCGTATTGCGTGAAATCCAGCGCGAGTCCCCAGATGACTGGGATCTAATACTCGAGGTTCTTGAAGGAATCGTTCCTGGAACAATTGGCGTTCAACCCAAAAAGCACGGTAATAAGTTAACATTAGAGTTCAAACAAGATTGGGCAAAAGCGGAACCCGTGAAGTTCGAAGCCTTCAACATGTCAGACGGAACGCTACGTATACTGGGGCTTCTCACGGCGATTTTCCAACCGAAAAAACCTTCGCTTCTTGTTATAGAGGAACCTGAAGCCACGATGCATCTGGGCGCCCTTGGTTCGATTCTGGACGTACTTAGGCATGCCGCTCGCTTCATGCAAGTAGTGGTTACAACGCACAGCCCCGATGTTTTGGATGCTGATTGGATAGAAGATCGACACCTAAGGATTGCAACCTGGAAAAAAGGAGTGACGCAGATAAACCCGGTTTCACAATCCACAAAACAGGCAATGCACAGTCATTTGATGGGCGCGGGAGAGTTGTTGAGATCAAACGCATTGATTCAGACACCAGAGGATTTGTTCGATGACCACATTAAGTACCAGTACGAGTTATTTCCACAGGGTAATTCACATTGAATATCCAGCCTATTGTCGAAGGTCATGGGGATGTAGAGGCTTTTCCACTATTGCTGCGCCGCCTGCTAGTTGAAGCCGGCAAATCAACAGTCGGTGTTGGACGCCCAATACGGCGAAATCGTCACGCACTTGTTAGCGAATTCGACGTGCAAAAGGCGGTACGGCTGGCGATCTTGCAACAAAACTGCAGTGCGATTCTGATTCTGTTTGACGGTGATACTGATTGTCCCGCGGAATTGGGACCTGAAGTACGAGCTTGGGCTCTTGCATGCGCTGGCGATATTCCGTGTGAGGTCGTAATAGCACATCGAGAGTATGAGGCATGGTTTCTGGCCGCAATAGAATCGCTACGAGGACATAGAGATATTCGCAACGATGCCGAGTGCCACCCATCTCCCGAAGCCCCAAGAGGAGCAAAGGAACAACTCGAAGCACGAATGCGAACGGGCAGAAGCTATATAGAACGCACACATCAACCAGCATTCAGTACTATATTCTCGATGCCGGATGCCTATCGTAAGTCAAGGTCTTTTCGGAAACTCACCGGATCTTTAGGTACTTTGCTACGCTACTTGCATCAGGACGCAGATGCTTGGCCTCCTTCTTCATGGACCAGCCAGGTTTGAGTATTTGATTTCTCTTGGCCGTTGGCATCCTTGTTTGATGGAGACTTACAAACTTACCGTAACTCTATCTGACTAACGAAGCGCAGGTATCATGCAATTTCACACCAGAAGCAAGACTGTTACTGATCCACTGCCTCCGAAAGCCTTTCCCCAGCCCACCGATTAATGCTCACGCCGCTGATCTCCGCCGCTTCGGCTACCGCTGCATGGACCTCTGGTTCGATGCGTAACAGGAGCTTTCCCGAGTAGGGTCTGTTTGGAGTCTCTCCACGTTCAGTACAGGTCTCCAGATAAAACTCAACTGCCTCCTCAAATGCCTCGCGAACTTCTCCTACGTTTTCGCCGTGGAATGTGATCATGTCGCGGATTCCTGCTACCTGACCAACAAAACATTCGTCCTCGTCGCTATACTCGATCCGTGCCGGGTAGCCCCTGTATCGCATGGGTTTCATGGTACAACCTCCAGTCGTTTCAAAAACTCAAACAAAAACAGTATTCAAAGGTTTTCCGCTGACGACTATTCATACAGTATGATATCGTATAATGATATCAAATGCAAGCAATGTGTTGGGTTTACTTTGGATTAAATCAACGGGTATGTATTCGGTAAATCTGCTACTGGTATGAGAAGGTAGACTACACAGCGGTTGGTAGTAAAGCGACGAAGGATGGAATCGTTGAATATGAGTGGTTCGACGTTACACGATCCCGATCAACTCAGTCCCCCAGCCCCGCGTGCCGGCATACGATTTCCACCGCCTTGACCAGGGTCTTCGCGCCGAGGACGGCGTATTCCTCGATCAGGTTGCCTTCCTTGTCCAGCGTCCCCATGCCGGGGCCGAGAAACATCTTCCCGCTGTATATCGTGGACGGCTCGACGCCCATGTGCTCCTGGGCGAGTACGATGGGATTGGTGTTGGCCCACAGGTCTTCCAGGTTGAAGATCGGGATGCCGAAGGCGCCGTCCTTCCACGTGCGTTCGTAGTTGAGCTCGGTGCCGCCCAGCTGGTAGGTCTTGGCGAAGATCAGGTCGTCGCGGAAGCGCGCGGGCTTCATCTGGGCGAACTCCTCTACGATGATTTCGTGGAAACGGTCCACGGGGTCGGTGACCAGGTGGGGCCGGTCGCGAAGGACCTTCAGGTACGCGGTCAACCCCACCAGGGTGTCCCTGCCCGGATCGCTGAAGGTATAGACCGCCTTGCCGTGGGAGGACAGTTCACCGTACCGCTGACCGCCCAGTCCCATGCCCTTGCGAATCGGGTTGATGATTTCTTCCCTTCCGATCAACAGTCCCGACGCGGGCGCGCGTCCCGGTTTGTCCATGCTGTAGGTAATGACGTCGCAGTCGATGTCCCGGGGATCCATGCCGACGATGGGAATCGAGCCCCCGGTATCCACGATGTAGGGCACGTCGTAATCCCGGGCCACTTCGGCGAGTTTCTTCAGGAGGATGGGCGCACCCTTCTCGTCCTGTTCGCCAAGCCCGTAACTGGGGGTGTCGTATCCCACCGTGGCGATGCCCGTGAGCAGGGAAGCGTTGCGGGCGGCGGCTTTCTTCACGTTTTCGATGGTCCCGTCCACGTCGACCTCGGTGAGCAGCGAGGTAGGGTTGTACCGGATGCCGTGAGGATCGTATTTCGCGCCGGCCATGCGGACGTAAAGCGTCTCGAGGTTCGCCAGGCTCTTGTTTTCTATGCCCAGTTCCCCGCCCGCGATCGTACGGTCCACGAGGAGGTTCTTGTACCGCGGCGGAAACGCACGGCCGTACCCGCCCAACCATTCGTAATCCTCGCCGTAGGGCATCAGCAGGCGGCCGCGGTAGATGTCGCCGTGGCGCATGGAGGGCGGAGCGCAAAGGGTCTCCAGGGTGAGGCGCAGCAGTGCTTCGCAGGTATTGGCGGCCACGGCGTCGTATTCGTCGCCGTAGACGTCCTTGACGACTTCCCGGAGTTCATCTTCGATCACTCGGACCGGGTACGTCCGGTTCCCCTGGTTGGCTTCCACGATCGCATCGAGCACATAGCCGGGCAGGTTACCGGGCCGCGCCGAACTGCCGGCGTACAGGCCGATATCCTGTTTCAGTTTCAGCGTGCCGATTTGTTCACCGTATTGACGAGCCTCTTCGGCGATTTTGGGAAGGTTGTCGTAAATCGACTGGTACCACTGGTACTTGTACATGGAGTCTTTCGTTCCGAACCGGCAGGGGATCAGGGCATGGCGGATATTACGTCGAGCGCCCGTTCCACGTCGGCCATCTGATTGTACAGGTGGGGCGAGAACCGGATCACGTCGCCGCGCAACGCGACCATGACGCCGGATTGCTTCAAGTGCTGCGCCACGTCGGCGATTTCGCGGCCCGGGAAGCGGGCGGTGACGATGGCTGAGCGTTCGGCGGCGTTTCGGGGGGAAGTGACCTCGGCGCCGATGGAGGCCAGGCCGTCGATGAGGTGGTCAGCCAGGACCTGGTTATAGGCGAAGATCCGGTCGATACCCGTATCCACGAGGAATTCGATCGATTTCGCGAATCCCCCGGCGCACCCATAGGCCATGGTGCTGAACTCGAACCGGGACGCGTCCTCCGGGTAATCCGGTGGATCGGTGCGAATGTCCCAGATGTCCACCTGGCTTCGGAACCCCACCAGGCCGGGTTCGAGGCCCGTGGCGAGCGGTGGCGCGAGGTACATGACGGCAACGCCGAAAGGACCGCAAAGCCATTTGTACGCCCCGGCGGCCACGGCGTCCACACCCATGCCGGGCGCGTCGATGGGTACCGCGCCCGCTGACTGTGTGGCGTCCACGACCAGCAGGGCGCCGTGCCGGTGCGCGATATCCGCGAAGGCGGCGAGATCCCAACGCTGACCGCTGCGGAATTCGACGTGGGACAGGGCCACCACCGCGGTGTTATCGTCCACGAGGTCCTTGACGCGCTCGGGATCGACGGTGTCTCCCTGCGAGTGCGCCAACCGGATCTCGCATCCCGTGTGGTTGGCCACGCGTCTCCAGGGATAGACCGAGGCGGGGAAAGCGACATCGGTACTGACGACGTTGGTTTCCGCTCCGGGCATGACTGCCCAGGCGAGGGAACTCAGGAGTTCCGTGGTGCTGGAACCGACGGCGATGTCGCCCGGCGACGCGTTGAAAAGCCGGGCCGCCTGCCGGTGCAGGTCGTCGAAAACCGTGACTTCGGCTTCTTCGTTGAAGTGGTTGCTGCCGTTTTCGGCTACGTCCCGGTACCAGTCGGTAATCGCCGAGGCCGCGGGACGGTACATGGGCGCCACGTTGGCCGCGTTGATGTACGTGCAGGTCCGGGCTACAGGGAACTCAACGACCGGTACCAGCGGATCGAGGGGTTGTGGCATGGCAGGTCCTTTCCGCCGTCAACCGGCGGCCGCGTCGCGTTCGTTTTCCGACTCCGTGGCCTCTTCCTCGGCAACCTGGCGGAGCAGGCTGGCGATACGGCGCAGCCCCTCGTTCAGATAATCCTGAGGCAGGCCGTAACTGATGCGGAGATGGCCGGGCGCACCGAAATAGTCTCCGGGGCCAATGAGTACGGATTTCTCTTGTATCATCCGGTTCGCCAGGGTTATTGAATCCGTCTTCAGGTTGTACCGGACGAAGGAAACCGCGGTCGCCTGGGGCGGCACGAGGCTCAGGATGTCCGCGTTGTCGTTGATCCAGGTCTGGTAGTTTTCCCATCCCCTTCGAATATAGCCCCGAGTCCTATCGAAGATGGCTTTACGCACGTCCGGTCGCAGCGCCAGCGGTGCGAGGAAGTGGTTGGACAGCTTGGCGGAGCTCAGCGTCAGGTATTCATGGCGCATCCAGAGCTGCTTGATCATGTCTTCGGGACCCACGAGCCAGCCGATCCGCAGGCCGGGCATGGCGAATGCCTTGGACATGCTTCCCGCCGAAATGACCCGGTCGTACCGGCCGTAGAAGGTAGGGGGCACTTCGTCGCGTTCCCGTTCGGACCCCGCGTAGATCTCGTCGGCGAGCAGGTAGGCGCCGCTTCGTTCGGCTACGCGGACGACCTCATCCATCTCGGATTCAGTCAGGATCTGTCCGGTCGGGTTGTTCGGATTGCAGATGGAGATCAGTTTCGTCTCATCCGTCACCGCTTTATCCAGGCTGTCGGTGTCGAGCGCCCAGCCGCGGTCGGGATCGAGGTTGAAAGTCCGGCGGACGGCGCCCAGGTTGTGTGCAAGCCCCCAGCCCTGGAGGTAACAGGGTACCTGGACCGCCACCTCTCCACCACCTTCCAGCAGTGTCTGGAACGTGATGTAGTTGGCCTCGATGCATCCGATGGTCACCAGGACGTTTTCGGCCGTCGCGCCGGGATAGTACTGTGCGATGGCCTCCCGAAGTTCCGGCGACCCGTTCGCGTATCCGTATCCCAGGTCGGTCTCCAGCATGCGATCCAGCACGCCGGGATCGTGGGCGATCAGATCCTTGAGTTTCACCGGGTGCGCGCCGCTCTCGGACAGATTGTATTCCACGATCTGTTCCCAGTCCGACATGATACGTTCCAATTCGAAAGTCTGGAATGCCGATGCCATGTCCGTACTCCTTGTTGAATGCGTCTACGTACCGACCGCTACTTTACGGCGTGGTAGACGGCTTTGGAAATCTGGATATCCTGTACGGCGACACCCGTCGAATCGGCTATGGTGATCTGCTCGTCGGCAGTGCGGCCAAGGGAAGGTTTCTGAATCACGTTTCCGAGTTCGACCACCCGATCCTCGGAAATAGCGCCCGCTTTCATCGCCTGTGCGATCTCGCCCCGCAGCCTGCACTGGGGGATGCTGTCCGCCACGACCACGTCAGCTTTAGCGAGGACACCGGGATCGAGTTCGAGTTTATCCGGTGTATCCGACCCCATCGCGGTGATGTGGGTGCCCGGCCGGACCTGGTCGGCGGTCAGCAATGGAGAGACGGAAGGGGTGGACATGATGATCAAATTGCATTCCGCCGCCACGGCGCCGGCGTCTTCCGTTATCTCAACGGAATATCCCTGGGCTTCCATGTCGCGCTTGTAGGACGCCTTGCTCTCGGCCGAACGGCCCCAGGCGATCACGTCCGTGCAGTCGACGACACCCTTGAGGTACTCGACCTGCATGCGTGCCTGCAAACCCGTACCGAATACGCCGATTCGGCTTACGTTCTTCGGCGCGAGGACCTTGGCCACGACCGGCCCCATGGCGGCCGTGCGCACGTTGGTGAGGTAGCCCTGGTCGAGCAGAAAAGCCACGGGCTGGCCCGTCCTCTGGTTGAAGATCAGCATCATGCCCTGGACGCGGGGGAGGCCGAGGGTCGGGTTGTCGGTGAACCCGGACGCCAGTTTGATGACGTAGTAATCGTCCCCGTTGATCGCGCCGTACTTGATGTGCACGTTCCCGGGAGGATCCTCGAAGTGCATCTCGCCGACGGGCGGCACCTGCACCTTCCCCTGCGAATAGGCGACGAAACCGTCCTCTATATCCTGAATGACATCTATGCCTTCTACGGCTTCCTTGATACGGTCCAGTTCTACGATGAGCGGCATGGTAAGACTCCTCCGACAGTCTGGTTAACCTGAGATTATGCTCGGCGCAGCAGGCATGAATTTGTTAGACAAAAATGAGCAGATAACATAACGAATTAACGGGGTAAAGTCAAACAAAACCGCGCGTATACCGCGCTTGGTGGGCATGCTGCGGTCCCTCCCCGGTCGAATGCCGGACGCACCGGTATCGCGGGGGATATTGTATTGACAAGAATGGCCGCATGCCGCACAATACGGGAGTCTCACAGGCATACCGGCAGGTTTCCGGAGGAATAGCTTCATGGCTGATGTGGTCCTGAAGAACGTGGAAAAGCAGTTCGACAAGAACACGGTGGTCCGTAACGTCAACCTGGAAATCACCGACCGGGAGTTCGTCGTGCTCGTGGGTCCCTCCGGCTGCGGCAAGTCCACCACGCTGCGCATGATCGCCGGCCTGGAAGAAGTGACCTCCGGCGAGATCCACATCGATGGGAAACGCGTGAACGACGTCCCGCCCAAGGATCGGGACATCGCGATGGTGTTTCAGAACTACGCGCTTTATCCCCACATGACGGTGTACGAGAACATGGCCTTCGGGCTCAAACTGCGAAAGTATCCCCGCTCCGAGATCGAGGCGCGGGTCAACGAGACCGCCGGTATCCTGGGCATCGACCATCTTCTCGCGCGCAAACCGAAAGCGCTCTCGGGAGGCGAAAGGCAGCGCGTTGCGGTGGGCCGCGCCATCGTGCGAAAACCCAAGGTGTTTCTCTTCGACGAACCGCTTTCGAACCTGGATGCCAAGCTGCGCGTGCAGATGCGGACGGAGATCAGCAAGCTGCACAACAGCCTCGATGCGACCATCGTCTACGTCACCCATGACCAGGTCGAGGCCATGACCATGGGCGACCGTATCGCCGTGATGAAAGACGGCGAGGTGCAACAGGTTGCCGCTCCCCTCGAGCTTTACGAGAATCCGGCGAACCGGTTCGTCGCGGGTTTCATCGGCAGTCCCGGCATGAACTTCCTGGAGGGAAGGGTCGTATTTGATAACGGGCATGCGGAGTTCGACGAAGGCAGTCTCCGGTTACCCATTCCCGATGGTATGCGGGAAGCGCTGGCGCCCTGGCGGGACAGAGAGGTAACTTTCGGCATCAGGCCGGAGGACATCACCTCCGTGGATACCAACAAGGACTGGGACGAAGCCCGCCGGATACAGGCAACCGTCGAGGTGGTGGAACCCATGGGAAGCGAAACGTTTCTGTACATGAACACCGGCCGGTATCCGTTCATCGCCAGGGTGGAGGCCTTCGTGAATCCAGGCATAAACACGGAATTGCCGCTCCTCGTTAACATGGCCAGGGCCCACTTCTTCTCCAGGGACGACGAAGCGGCGATCGTCTGATTGGTGAGTGCCGCATGCCGCCCCGTATCCTACTTGTCCTCCTGCTCGTCCTTTCTCCCGGGCTCGCCCTATCCCAGGTCCCTTCCGGCCGCGAACGTCCCGCCCGGGCGCCCGCCGACACCTCCAGCCACCCGGGCATCGAATACACCGCGGAATCCATCACCTACGAATTCAGCGACAGCACCCTGGTGTTGTCCGGCCGGGCTACAATACGGTACGATAAAATCGAGCTGAAGGCCGGCCAGGTGAAGTACCATACCCATTCCGAACTGCTGACCGCGGATTTTCTGCCCGATTCAACGGACGCGTCGCCCAATGTCAATATCAAGCCCACGTTGAAGAACGAAGGCGCTACGCTGGTTGGTGAACGTATGCAGTACGACCTGAAAACCAGCGAGGGCCGGATATGGAAAGGGCGCACCGAATACGAAGACGGATTTTTCGACGGCGACCTCATACGGCTCAATGCCGACCGGACTTTCGAAATCGAAGGAGGGACTTTTACCACCTGCGACAATCCGAACCATATGCATTACTTCCTGAAGGTCAGCCGGGCCAGGGTCGTACCCGACGACAAAGCCGTCGTTCGAAACGTGACCGGATACGTGTTCGGCATACCGGTTTTCTATCTCCCGGTCTACGTATTCTCGGTGAAACGCGGCCGGCATTCGGGCCTGACGATACCGAGTTACGGAAACGGCGAGCGGGAAGGCCGCTACTTGCGCAATATCGGATACTTCTGGGCACCGAACGAGTACCTGGATCTGAAGATGACCGGCGATGTCGAAACCAAGACGGGTTTCCTCCTGAAACAGCGGGTTCAGTATCGCCAGGACCGCCGGCTAAGGGGCACGGTGAGCGGTTCCTGGCAGTCTTCATTCCGCGGGAAGACGACGGGTTGGGATTTTTCCGCCCGGCACTGGCAGCAAATCCTTCCCGGACTTACGCTGAGGGGACAGGCCACCTACGCCAAGTCGCTGGGATACCTTCACTCTACGACAAGAGGGACGGATCCCGGCCGCCTGCGATCCACGACACGTTCAGGCTTTTCGCTAAACAAAAGGTGGGGGCAGAACAGCCTCGGCCTGAACGTTTCTACGAGCAGCTCCGACGGCAGGCCGAGCAGGCCGACCTCTTCGCTGAGCTTTCGCTTCGCGACGCGTCCGATCTTCAAACCGCCGCGCAACCAGAATCGCCGCGGCAGCATGCCCGACTTCAACCGGGTCCGCACGGACGTTGAATCGCGCTGGTACCATTCGATCCTGTTCGGATTCAATAATTCTCTGAGAAACCGTAGGAATAACGTCAGGCTCGGTCCGGACACCACGTATACCGGTCCAGAGACCAGGTACCTGTACCGACGCGACGTAAATCAAACCTTAAGCAATGTGTTCAACCTGAGCGCCCCGCAGAACATCTCAGGCTGGCTGAAAATACGGCCGCAGGCCAGATACACCCGAACCCTGACGCAGATGACCGGCCGCGCTTTTGAGAACAAGGAAGCGCATTCGCTGGGCATGTCGGTCAATACGACGTTGTACGGCCTCTTTCAACCCCGGATCGGGCGGCTCACCGCGATACGCCACGTGGTAACGCCCCTGGTTTCCTTTACGCAGTCCGGTCCGACCAACATCAGGAAGGCCGTGCGTTTCTCCCTGGACAACATCCTGCAGGCCAAGACGGAACACGAGAACAGGGAGAAGAAGTACAACCTGATGTACGTCCGATCTTCGACATCCTATAATTTCCAGGCCAAGCAGCGTCGCCTGTCCGATCTGGCCACCAGCGTGCGCATCCCGAACCGCCGGCTGAACGTGAATGTGACGTTGAATCACGATTTCTATGATCCGGCGTCCAATAAATACAGGCGGCCCTGGCTGGAACGCCTCGTGGTCAATACATCACTGAACCTCGTGGGTCCACGTCGTTCAGATCCACGCGACCGGGAACGGGATTCCGAGGACGATGCTCCTTTTAGCGGACGATCCGCGGGTGACGACCGGGGTTTTTCGGGGGGATCCTCTTCCGGTGGGTTTGGCAGCGGTGGGTACGACCGTGGAATCGGATCGTCGTCGGGACGGACCGGCTCGAGTGGTATCGGCAGCAATTTCGGATCGGGGAGCCTGGACCGCGGTTTCGGTTCGGGCGGTAGCGGCTTCGATTCGGGTGGGTCTGGCGGCGGCTTTGGATCCTATGGAGGATACGGCTACGACCGGTTCAATCAGCGGTTCGGCCAGGTGAAGGGTCCGTGGACGGTCAGACTCACCCACAGGTACATGGCTCGGCGCACCAGTCCCGACCAGGGATTCAGCACCAGCAGTCACGAAATCAGGGCCGTGAACCGTTTCAGCCTGAACGACATCACGGACCCGCTCAGGCTGTCCAATCGCGTGACCGACAACTGGCGCATTCAGCACTCGATAAACTACGACTACCGCCGCCGGAAGATTGTTTCCCACAGCCTGGATCTGTACCGACAACTGCACTGCTGGGAGTTTACACTGCGATGGGTGCCCACCGGCATCAACAAGGGGATTTACTTCCGGCTCAACATCGTGGCCCTTCCGGACGTAAAAATCGAGCAGGAACGCCGGAGTGGAAGCTGAGCGTCAACCCAGGTGGGCGCGTTTGGCGAGAAAGGTCAACAGGGCCTGGTCGAAGGGTGTGCCCGTGTCCAGGCTGAGATAGTCCGCCGCGTTTTCCCTGCACACGCGGGTATACTGCGCGTCCTGTTCCTTCAGGTCGCCCAGGTACGCTTCACGGATGGCGTGGGGGTGGGTGTACACCTCTTCGCCGGTCTCCATGTCACGGAAACGGACGGGGTGCCGGAAGGAAAAGTCCTTCTCGGCCGGATCGAGCAGCCGGAAAACGATCACTTCGTGTTTTCGATGCCGGAAATGCCGGATGCTGTCGACGATGTCCCCGGGGTCGTCGAACAGATCGGATATGATGATGATCAGTCCGCGCCGCTTGATCCGTTCCGCCAGCGAGTGAAAGGTCGCCCTGCTCCGTGTTCCGGACCCCGGCTCCGCGGCATGCAGACGTTGCAGAATGGCGTGCAGGTGGTTGCGGATAGAACGCGGGGGAACGTACTGCCGGATACGCTCGTCGTACAGCACCAGCCCGACGGAGTCCTGCTGGCTTAGCATCAGGTAGGTAAGGGCGGCCGCCAGGTACTTTCCGTATTCCAGCTTGCTTATGCCCTTCGACGCGTATTCCATCGACGCGCTGACGTCCAGGAAGATATAGGACTTCAGGTTGGTTTCTTCTTCGTATTCCTTGATGTAGAACCGGTCGGACTTGGCGAAGACCTTCCAGTCGATATGCTTGATGGGATCGCCCGGCATGTACTGCCTGTGTTCCGCGTACTCGACGCTGAACCCATGGTAGGGGCTGCTGTGCAGTCCGGCGATGAACCCTTCCACGACCAGCCGGGCCTTGAGGTCCAGCCGGGCGAGCCGGGACACGGTCATCGGATCGAGGTACTTGCGATAGTCGGGTGTGTTCATGGATTTCCGGTATGCCGGGGCGGACTCAGGACGCTTTCATCTCATCCATAAGCTGGGTGATTATGTCATGGGCGTTTACCCCGTCCGCATCGGCGTTGAAATTGGTCACGATGCGGTGTCTCAGCACCGGCAGGGCGAGGGCGCGCACGTCTTCCGGCGCTGGTGTGTAGCTGCCCATGAGCACCGCCCGCGCCTTGGCGCCCAAAATCAGGTACTGTGACGCCCGGGGTCCGGCACCCCAACTCACCCGGTCCCGGATAAAGGACGGGGCATCCGGTTCGTTCGGACGGGTCATGCGTGCCAGGGAAACCGCGTATTCGACGACGTGGTCCGCCACGGGTACCCTGCGGACCAGTTGCTGCAGTTTATTCACGTCACTCCCCGTGAGGATATGTTCGGGAACGGCTTCCTGCACGCTCGTCGTGCTCCGGGCGATCTCGATCTCTTCTTCCCGGGATGGATAGTCCATGTAGATACTGAACATGAACCGGTCCAACTGGGCCTCGGGCAGGGGATAGGTGCCTTCCTGTTCGATGGGATTCTGCGTGGCCAGGACGAAAAACGGTTCGTCCAGCTTCATGGATTCACCCGCGGCGGTCACTTCGTGTTCCTGCATCGCCTGCAGCAGGGCCGCCTGGGTTTTCGGCGGTGTGCGGTTAACCTCGTCGGCCAGGATCACGTTGGCGAATATGGGTCCCTGGATGAACTTGAATTCCCGGTGGCCGGTCGTCCGGTCTTCCTCCAGGATTTCCGTTCCCGTGATGTCGGAAGGCATCAGGTCCGGCGTGAACTGGATGCGGTTGAACTTGAGATCGAGCGTCTTGGACAGGGTATTGATCAGCAAAGTCTTGGCCAGTCCCGGCACGCCGATCAAGAGCGCGTGTCCGTTGGCCAGGAGGACGGTCAGGAGTTGCTGCACAACGTCCTGCTGTCCGATGATGACCTTGGAAATCTCCTTCCGGATGCCCTCGCCCGCCTCTTTGAGTTCCTCCACGATCTTCATATCGTCGTCGTGCCGCTTTTCGTCTGCCATTTGCGCTTCCTTAAAAGTTGAGATTCCCGAGTGGTCTGGCGGGCCGAATTATCCCGAAACAAGGCTCGACAAGATACAAACTGACCGTGCAGGCAATCAAGAAGATTAAACTGCCTTACTGCGTCCGGGGTTCCCGATCTGTGCGATACGGGCGGCTTTCTGGTACGGTTCCAGGTTATCGGGGGAAAGTCGACAACGGACGATTAAGGATCCCATGCTGCCCGGGGTCCGTCCACGTAATCCAGGAAGCGCTTCGCGATAGCCGCTTCCCGCGTATCACCCTTATGAATGACGACGCGCCACCTGAAGGTGGTTTCCGTGTCCGCGGCGCAGTGATGGTCGTCCCATACCATCCAGCAGTTTGCGGCAAACAGCCCATATCCTCGAACGTGCCACGCCGTGGGGTACCGGAGGTTATCCGGGTGGTCGAAGACGGCGAAGCCGGCGGTCTCGTCACCGACCGGGCCGCAGTAGTCCATCCAGTGGGCCCGCCGGGACCAGCATCCGGTCTCGTCGGAAGCGCCGTAGGCATTACGCATGCTCCCGTCGCCCGAGGCGTCCATGGAAGGGTTGACGCGGATGCTCAGGAATCCGCCTTCCTTCGTGGAGCCGATCGTAACGGGACCGTGATCGGTGATCAGGGTGAAGATGACATCCAGCACCACGGCGTCGCGGCCGGTTTGGAAAAGGCGGTACCACCGCCGGTCGGACATCAGGGGCCGGTCACCCTCGTACCACGTGTTGCCGGAGGCGATGGTGAGCGAAAGGGCCCCTCCATGGATAGCCATTTCATCCTGGACGGTCCGTCCGAAACCCGGCCGGTCGAATTCACCCCAGCAATCCACCCCGTTGATGGCGCCCTGCATCAGGGTGAGTCCCCGCTGCCAGGGATGCTCTCCGTCGCTGTAAGCCGGCATCGGCTCCCTCAGCATGTTTACGCCGCCCGGTGTGAATATGGGATTGATGAAGGGCTTGGGATATGCGGCACCGTGGTGGAAGGTCATGAACGGCGCACCGCCCAGCGATACTTCCACCCGGTCATCGCGGCATTCGTAGCCTATACCGCAGCGGGGCGCAGCTTCATCGCTGGCGGTCGCTTCCCAGGTTGACTCCCCGCCCGCCTTCATGGAGGGCAGGACGGCGTGGTAAATCGGCGACACGGGATCGCGTTCGGCGAGTAGGATTGAACCGTCTGCCGCGGACAGTCGAAGGGCCGGTGCGTTACAACCATCTGGCGCCGGGATAGAGGCCAGTTGGGCCGATCTGGATCGTGGTGAGGTCAGGGTCAATCTCATGGAACTTTGCTCTCCCTTGTTAGAATCAGGTTTTAAACGGTGTTCTGCGTCGCGTCATTGTTAGTCCGTGTAGCGTGATTGTGGTGAAATTCTCATCGGTCAAAACATCCACGGTCAGGAATCGTTTTATTTCAGTGTCGCGATCATGTGCTCTCGAACCAGGGACCGTATGACTTCTCCGAAGGCGTCGAGGGTCAACGCGATATCCTCGTCGGTATGGGCGGCGGAGGTGACGCCGCCCGTGTAGGACACAAGGTCGATGCCCCGGGCGAGCAGCATTTTCTGGAAGGCGGCTGACCAGGGGAGCCGGGATACCCTTCAGGACATTCACGTCGTCGGTAAACAACTGTTCCCGTTCTGAAGCGCCGCTTCCGGGAAAGGCCTCCAGGTACACGTGGAAGATGGACACGTCACCGTAGACATACCCCGCGACGCGTTCCTCGAGGAGTATATCATCCATACCCTGCCGGAGGCGTTCGGCCATTTGGTTCGCCTTTTCCTGGGGAAGACCGGTGGCTACTCGTTTCAGGGTGGCAATTCCGGCGGCGGTGGAAACCGGGTTGGCGTTGAAAGTTCCCAGGTGATGCACCCGTTCGTACCGGTCCCGGTGCGCGTCCCCGGTGTAGTCGAACACTTCCATGATGTCGGCACGGCCCGCGACGACACCGCCCGGCATGCCACCGGCCACGATCTTGCCGTGGAAACTCATATCCGGCGTGATCCCCGAGTATTCCTGGTAACCCCCGGGGGCGTAGCGGAATCCCGTTATGACTTCGTCGTAGACCAGGAGCACGCCATGCGCCCTGGTCAGATCGCGAAGCCCTTCGTTGAAAGCCACCGTCAGGGGTCCGGTGCCCCATGATGCGCCGGAGGGCTCCAGCATGACGGCGGCGATGTCCCGATCCTTTTCCAACACGTCGGCGACCCGTTGGAGGTCCGCCGGTATGACTTCAATCGTGTCCAGCACGCATTCCGGGATGCCCGCCGAGACGGGTTCGTCGAAGGGAATCATCGCGCCTTTGCCTACCCCGTCGTGCCATCCGCTGAAATGACCCTCGAAGCGCAGCACCCGGGTCTTGCCGGTGTATGCCCGGGCGACGCGGAGCGCGAGCATGCTTCCCTCGGATCCCGAGTTCACGAATCGCACGCGTTCGGCGCAGGGTACCAGTTGCTGGATCAGTTCGGCCCATTCCACCTGCATCGGATGGTCGTTGCCGAAATGGAAGCCGAGTTCGAGGGCGTCGTGCATGGCCCGGCAGACCTCCGCCGGCGCATGTCCCAGCAGCAGCGCGGCGTTGCCCATGCCGAAGTCGATGTACTCCCGGCCGTCCTCGTCCCATTTGCGGGAGCCCGCCGCCCGGGACATGTACAAAGGCAGGGGATGACCCCTGCGCAGATCGTGGCCCACGCCGCCGGCCAGCGTTTCCAGGGCCCGCGAATACAGTTCCACCGCCTGTGGCTGGGATTTCCTGTGCGCCTCGAAGGGTACGTCAGCCATGTGCAATCCTCACCTGGACCGTACGAAAAGATGCAGCCGCTTTCATAGGGTAAATCCATTCGATCAACTCAACCTTTCGATCAATTCCAGTGTGCAATCGACAACCCGTTGCTCCGAATCCGGATGGATGGCCGTGGGCAGGCTGTAGGCCTGGAACAGCAGATCGGGTATGCCATACCAGCGTTTGTGGATGTCCCACCCTCCGGGAGGCAGATCCTCTTTCCGGGGCAGGTAGCACACGCAACCATTGGTGTAACCCAGGGCCAGGGTATGGTGGAAAGGCGAACCGGCCCTGATGGCCATGCCGGTCTCGAAAAAAGATTCCGTACTGTTCGCTGCCAGGATGATGTCGTTGATCCGTATGACCTGGACCACGACCTCCAATGACGTTCTGCCGGTTTCAATGGCTTCGACGAGCCGGTCACTCCAGTCCGCAAACCGCGTGGTTACAAGGAATTCCCAGTCTTTTCCACCCTGTGAGAGGACCTTGTCACGCGCCTGGTGGCATTCCGCTCTCATGGCCTGGGCCTCGGAGAGCGGGGGCAGGTCGATGAACCCGAGCGAAAGGGTTTCTTCCAGGGCGCCGAACCGTGTACAGGTTTCCCCGGTGACCGTTTCCCAGGGCCATACGGATATGCGGGACAAAGATCCCATGCTCTGCCGCGCACCGCGTCTCCTGTGGGTGTGGATCGCGGAGGCGGTCTTGACGACTTCTGCCCCCAGCGTGTATCCTGTGCGGTCTTTCTCGTCCCGGCAGTCGTCGTCCATGCTCAGGCCGCCCCGCGGCATGATGTTGCCGCCGCAGCCCTGAAGAAAGAGCGACAAACCGCCGAGGGCGTTTTCGACCAGGGTCCGCGCCGCTCCTGGAAAGTCGGGCGAGGCCACCATCGACCTGGGCCCGATGGTCACCGGGTGGCAGCCGTAGGAAAACAGCGTGGCGATGGGATGGCCGTCCAGGTCGTCCACGCGCAGGACCCCCACGGCCGAATCGGTCGGATGATCGGGCACTTCGCCGAGAAAGATCTCGCCGTCGGGGCCGGTCTCCCTGCGGTACACCCCGATGCGGCTGTCGCCCCAATCCGCGCCGATGCGTGCCGGAACCCGCCGTTTGTCCGCTTCCCGCGCCGCCTCCGTTATCCAGCCGCAAAGATCTTCCTGGTAGCGCGACTGAAGGGCGACCTGGCCGGGTACATCGGGAAACCATTCCGGCATGGCGGGCGAACTGTGGGTGTGGTTCAGGTTGACCATCACGTGGGAAGAGACCGTCCCGAGCGCTTCGGCTATCCGACCCCGCAGGCCGTTCATTACTTCAAGTTCCATCCAACCGGTATCTGTCCCGACGATCACGATCCTGGCATGTCCATCCGAAAGGACCAGAACCGTGGCCGTCAGATCGCTTTCGATCGCCTGGACGACGCCCTCCCTCGAACTGAAGCCGAAGGTCCGGATGCCCAGAGGAGGATTGATCACGCGCCGGGCGGCGCCGGCGTACAGGTCAGGCATGGCGAGTTATACCGATACGTGCTGCTGCATCAGGTCCTTCGTGAAGATCGTCTCCGTCAGGCAGTCGACCTGGTTGCAGTCGTACCACGTCATGTAAACGAATTCGATGGACAGGCAGCCGTGGTAGTTCAGCCGCTCGAGCCGTCGGGCGATGTCCACGAAATCTATGGTGTTCTCGTCGAGCCTGGACTGCAGTTTGCCGGGACGCGCCGCGCGGATGTGGAAATGGTCGGTATGGTCCAGGAGCGGGTGGATCCTATCCTCGGGGATGTACTGCATGACGAAGTGGGAATAGTCGAGCGTGACCGTGGCTCGCGGCGATAGTTCGAGCAGTGCCAGCGTCCGTTCAGGCGTGTCGACGACGGACTGCACGTGGGGTTCGAAGCGGACCGTGATGTCCTGCTCGCCCGCCATATCGGTCAATTCGTTCATGGCCTCGACTGCCGTATCCAGATTCTCTTCGAAGGACGCGTCTGGGTGATGCGTTCCCGGGCTGATGGTGAATCCGGGGATGCCGACGGCCTTGCAGAAGCGGATGATGCCCTTGAAGGAGTTGCTGTTCTGCTGTCGCACGGCCGGGTCCGGTGCGTTGAAGGACCGCTCTTCCAGCGTGGCGCCGAACTGGGGAAAGAAATCAAAGGCTTCAAGTTCGTATTTGTCCAGCAAGCGATTGAGACGGTCCGCGTGACCCTGTGGGTTGGTGCCTACTTCATCGGGTTCCAGGCTGCATCGTCCCCGGTTGTGAAATCCCGCTATGTCCACCCCCTTGAATCCCATGGCCCTGGCCAGCGCCAGCGTGCCTTCCAGGTCGAGGTATTCGAAGGAATGGTTGCTAACGGTCAGGCGCATCGGCGCCTCCCAGCAGGTTGTGCCAGCACTGCCACCGGATATGACGTTCCTTGTAATGATCGCTCTGTCCGACGCCGAGTGGTTCGGGTTGCCGAATGACAGGACGTTCTCGTGGGGTCCGGTCCCGGCCTCCCGTTTCCCGCCCCAGGCGGTGGGTACATTCATCGATCCGTTTCGGGATCGTGGTTCCAGGTCGGCGACCTGTTGTCCCGGACCCGCCGGAACAGAAACTTGATCATGTGCCGCTTGGCCGTCGTGCGATTGGCGGCGGTGCCGTGCCAGAGGTCGTAATGGGTGAAGGCCATGGTCCCGGCCTCAGGTGAGCACCATCGGCACCTGGCCGCGGATATTGGTATAAGTAGCCATGCGGTCCGTGGGCGCGTTGCGGAACTGCGTACCCGGGACGATGATCGTCGGACCCATCTCCGGGGTGATATCGGTCGGATAGTACAGCCCGAGGAGCCGATCGATACGTGTATTCCGGTCGTTGGTGCTGTCCTGGTGCCAGGACATATGACCGGTACCCGGTTGCTTGCAATGCCAGTGGCGGTGGCCTTGCACTTCGTAGTCTTCGCCGAGCAGGCTGACCAGGGCGCCCTTCACCCCGGGGTGCTCGATCACCTGCCACAGCTCGGGCACGACGTCCGCGATGGCGTCGCCAGGATTGTAATCCAGATGGTCCAGCTGGCCGGCGACGCGCTCATTGAGTCCCTGGGGCAGATCCAGCTCGAGCAGGTGATAGCCGTTCACGAGAAAACCGACCATCTGCATATCCGTTAGCAGAAGGGACTTATCCATCCTGAACCTCCTCCAGTTTCTGCAAGATGAACTCGTAGCCTACCACGTCGAGGTCCCTGTCGTCGATGGGCGCCTGCAGATGGGGAAACTGCACGATCTGCCAGCCGTCGACCAGGGCGTCGTGGACGGTATTGTAGGGCCATTCCGGGACATCCGCCGTGATTTCAGCCTGGTAGTCTTTTACCGGCTCGACGGGCGTATATCCCAGGATCTCGGAGTAAACGCTGGGTGTTCGGGCGTGCAGGTACAGCAACCGCTGCCTGACGCTGGAGTTTGATGGCATAGAAGACATGGTGGTCTGAGCAGTGAAGATGAATGATCGGGTTGCAGGGTGTTCAACGGATTAAAATGACGAATCCAGGCGCTACATCCAAGGGAATAATAAGGCATGGAAATTCGCCAGAATAAGGGCAGAATCAGCCGACCCATCAGGTGCTTCTTCCCGGTGGCCCTAGGTGGCGAAGTAACCAGGCGCCCAGCGCCTGGCGAGGTGGAAATCGTGTATCAGGCAGGACCCCGCGGCTGGCTCGGTCTCCACTTCGATCCACTTCTCTGCTCCCGCAAGCCGGGGGAATTCCAAAATCCAGGCGAACTCTCCGCGGACACTGGCTCCCATCAGTTGGAAAACCTCGCCGTGGATGAGCCCGTGGTCCCGGCTTACCTCCCACATTCGCCGCCATCTCTCTTCGTCATGCTTCCCGGAGTCAACCTGGCCGGAACCGCGATGCCGTCCGCCGAACGCCAGCAAGACGATAGACGCAGGATCGGCGGACAGGGGCGGGATCGTACGCGGGTCGGCGCCAGGAGTCACGGGAGGTTCGGGTTTCCGTGGCAGCCAGGCAAGGCACTCCGGTCGCCAGCGTCGGGCGAGGGCATAGTCGTAGAAGCCGTAGCGTCCGTATGGAGGTTCCACTTCGGCCGACATCCAGGCCTCGGCGCCTGGAAGGTCCGGAAATTCTATGGTCCAGAATCGCTCCCAGTTGCCACGTGGGCCCAGCAGTCGGTATCCGTGCAGGCCGATCAGGCCGTGGCGCTCGGAGACCGACAGCATCAGATCAACATGCTGGCGCTCAAAATCGATTCGCTGAGATTGGTCGAGCTGATGCCACTCCGGTAATCGTCCACCACGGAAAAGAATGACGACGCTGCCGTCCCGCTCGGTCATGACAGTCCTCCTCTCGTATTGCCTGTAAGAAAACGCTTTAAAAACAAAACACCAGTGGATTGAAGCCTGTCCAATCAGGACGTTGCGCCCGACGAAATGAACATTTCAGCACTTTTTCTTCACAATGCAGGCTTGTGGCACTCATGGTCCAGACCTGTGGCAACCTACCCTTGACAACCGTGATCCATCCCGCTTCTTATCAATGTAAATGCGGGTATTTCTGAGTGGACTCCATACCTCGGGATCTTGCCGTAATTCGCTCCGGTAAGACACCAGGACTGTGAACCATCTCACGGGTACTATGCCCGTCCTATTGTACTTAAAACGATCCAGTTATTCCGCGGGCGGGACCACAGTCGAAGGCAACCATGTTCAGTTCTATACGACATATCGCTCAACTATTCTGGCATGCGTTGGCGAAGCTCGAATTCGAAGACCTGATCCCCCATCGGCTGAAACGTCTCTCCCGGCGTTTCCTTGGTGTCGGATTCTTTGTGGCGGCCCTGGTGCATTTCACCGTGGTTGGGACGGTTTACTGGTACAGATTCCTGGAACCAACCATCGAAGACGTGATTGAGCTGACGCCGTATCCCCCACTCCTTTTAGAGGTCTTGATAGAGAACACCCTGATCACTGACGCGGAAGACGTTGAAAGCGCGGAGGAAGCCGAGGCGGCCGGTGATCAGGGTGAGGATGCCATGGGCGCGGAGGGGGACGATGGCGGAGGGACGGAAGGTGCCGAGGCGGCCGGGGACGATGGTGGAGGTATGGAGCGTGCCGAAGCGGCCGGAGACCCAGGAGATGATATCATGGGCGAGGGTGTACCGGAACCCGTAAACACGGAGGCACCCCCGCCGGTGGCGGAGAGTGCGATGTCGGTGTTGGAAGAGATCGTTACGACCGCGGCGCCCCCGCCGATGGAGGAAAGCGAGATATCGGACCCGGAAGAGATCGCTTTCAATGAGGTGCCCCAGCCATTGGAAGAGACTGAGATATCGGAGATGGAAGAGATCACGCCTATTGAGATTCCTCCACCTGTCGAGGAAAGCGAGTTGTCCGAGGTCCATGAAATCACAGCCATCGAGGTGCCCCCGCCGGTGGAGGAAAGCGAGATAACGGAGCCGGAAGAAATCGCGGCCATCGAGGTTCCTCCGCCGATAGAGGAAAGCGCAATATCAGAGGCAGATGAGATCACGACGTTCGAAATGCCCGAACCGTTCGACGAGATAGCGATATCGGAACCCCACGAGATCACTTCCTTCGAAGTTCCACCTCCGGTAGAGGACCTGGCGATATCGGAGGCCCACGAGGTCACGACGTTCGATCTCCCCGTACCGGTTGATGAATTAGCGATATCGGAGGCCCACGAGGTCACGACCTTCGACATCCCAGAACCGGTCGAGGACTTTGTAATATCGGAGGCCCACGAATTCACGACGTTCGACATTCCAGAACCGGTCGAGGACAGCTTGATATCGGAAGCCCACGAGATCAAGACTTTTGACCTTCCCGTACCGGTAGAGGACCTGGCGATATCGGAGGCTCACGAGGTCACGACGTTCAATCTTCCTGTGCCGATCGAGGATCTGGCGATATCGGAGACCCACGAAGTCACGACGTTTAATCTCCCGGTGCCGATCGAGGATCTGGCGATTTCAGATGTTCACGAGGTCACGACATTCAACCTTCCCTCTCCAGTTGAGGTCAGCGAGATATCGGAGGCCCACGAGATCAAGACGTTCAACCTCCCGACACCGTTCGAGGACATAGCTGTATCGGAGGTTCATGAGATCACGACATTCAACCTCCCCTCTCCGGTTGAGGTCAGCGAGATATCGGAAGCCCATGAAGTCACGACATTCAACCTTCCCTCTCCAGTGGAAGTAAGCGTAATGTCAGAGGTACATGCTATCACGACGTTCGAGCTACCCTCTCCGGTGGAAGCAACGGAAATCTCTGGGACCCATACGGTCAGGACGTTCGAGCTACCAACACCGGTGGAAGCGACGGGGCTGTCTGGGACCCATACAGTCACGACGTTCGAACTTCCATCTCCGGTGGAAGCAACAGGGCTTTCTGGGACCCATGCAGTCACGACATTTGCGTTTCCATCTCCGGTGGAAGCAACCGGGCGGCTTTCGGGTCCCCATGCGGTCACGACATTTGCGTATCCATCACCGGTGGAAGCAACCGGGCGGCTTTCGGGTCCCCATGCGATCGCGTCGCCGGAGCCCATGGGCGCGGATGGAACGCTGGCCGGGGGTGGTATGGGTGACTCAACAGGCGAGGCTGGCTCCAGCGGCCGGGGAGCGGGCGGCATGGCCGGATTGAGCGGCGAGGGCGGTAGCGGCGAATCAGTCGGTGAGGTTGGCACCGGTCAAGGAAGTGGCGTTGGTTCCGGACGAGGAAGTGGTGTCGGCTCCGGGCGAGAAAGCGGCGTTGGCACCGGGCAAGGAAGTGGCGTTGGCTCCGGACGAGGAAGCGGAGTTGGCTCCGGGCAAGGAAGTGGCGTTGGCTCCGGACGAGGAAGCGGCGTCGGCACCGGTCAAGGAAGCGGCGTCGGCACCGGGGGCGACGGTGAGGGTGCAGTGGCCGAGTTAATCGGCGAGGTTGGCGCCGGGGGCGCCGGTGAAGATGGTATGGACGACGGCTCTACCGACAATTTGCGCTTCGACACACCACCGATACCGCGACGTGTCGACATCAGCATATCCAGAAAAGAAATTCCCAGCAAGCTGCGGCATATCAAAGACAGCCTTGTAAAGTTCGAGCTGCTGATCAATGAGGTGGGTGAGGTCATTGAAGCGAAGATAGTCGAGTCAACCGGCTATGATGAAATCGACGCGCTGCTACTCGACAAGATGTACACCTCATGGTATCATCCTGCCACACTGAGAGGCGAGTCGGTCAAAGCATGGATTGTCGTGGGCTATGGTTACAGGGTAGGCAGGTAAAGACTGCTGGGTTCGTATCCAAAAATCATAATGCAAGAGACACGGAATTTAGCATCCTGATTTACATGAAACCCTTGACTCCCATGATGGTATAATCCATACATGGCCTGGCATTGTGTGTTAGCAGTTCCTGGTGAATGGTGGCGAGTTCAGGCGGACAAGAGCATGGTAATCCCTTCTATGAGCTTCTACGTTACATGTAAACGATTGATCCTGTCAGGACTCCTCGTTATGGCGGTTCTGTGCGTTCCGGCACAGGCTCGATCCACGCCGCCGAACTCAACACCTCCAAATCTCTCGATCCTCGAAGAGGGTAAGCGTCTCTTTGGACTGGATCGGTACACCGAAGCCCTGCCTCTCCTGGTCCAGGCAGTAAATCAAAACAGAAAATCGGCCCGTGCCCAGTACTGGCTCGGCATGACCCTCTACGCCCTGAACAGGGATGACGAAGCGCTCGAGGCGTTCGAGCAGGTGGTGCGAAGGGACCGGTTCTGGGCGCCGGGGCACATGGGCCTGGGGCTCGCGTACATGCGCTTGTCCAATCGAAGACTCGATGCCCGGAAGGCGATGCGCGAAGCGATGAGACTGGATCCGGGAAATGCGGAGTACCAGTACGCCATGGGGATGACGTACATGGACCAGGGTGATGAGGGGTGGCTCATCGGCAGTCACCAGGACGGTCGACGCTTTTTCCTTAGAGCCGTGGAACTGGATCCCCTGCATCCGGACGCCCACTTTCAGCTTGGCCGCTGCTACGAGGAATGGAAACTGGCGGACCAGGGAAAGCAGGTGCGAGACCGTTACGACGACTACGTTAAGGCACTTACGGCGTATCTACTTCAGTACCAGGTAAATCCGGAACATCCAAAGGCGCTTCAGCGGTTCGCGGGCGTCTGCCACCGGTTCGAATACTATGAAAGAGGCGCTGAACAGCTCAGGGAGATGGCGGAAGAAATGGAGGGCATAACGCCCGACCTGATCCAGACCTTGTTGACGCAATTCGATGCGCTGTCCATGAGTACAAAAAAACAGTACGACTTGCTGCAGCGATCTCTCGAGACTTATATCAATACGCTGGATGTAGAGGAGCAGGCGGTTTACAGCGACCTGGTACACGTGGCTCCTCCCGAAGAGCTCAAGGTCTGGCAACAGGCGGAAGGCGAGGAGCGCGAGGTACTCTGGCGTGGATTCTGGAACGCCCGGGACGCCAATCCCGCCACGATCGAGAACGAACGTCTGGTAGAACATTACAAGCGGGTAATGTATGCCCGGATCCACTTTTCCAACACGCAGTTCCCCTACGATCGCCGGGGCGAGATATACGTCCGCTACGGCGAACCCGATGACCGTCAGCGGTTCCTGTACCGTGCAGGCGAGGATCCACGCGATTCGTACCCGCCAACGGGAAAACCGGCGGCGGACGGGATACGCGAACAGAACTGGCAGTTCGGATACCGGTTGAAAGTAGACCCGGGACAGGTATCTGTAGTACTGGATCAAGACACGCAGAAGCGCGCGGGTTTCGGCACAGAATCCCTTTTGACGGCGAACAACCTTGGCGTGGATAACCAAAAAGAGGACAATCAGGTCAACTATGAAACCTCCCTCATCCAAAGAAGGGGAATGGGATCGTCGTACAGGGCGGAGAGCTGGGTTTACGTGTCACACGATATGGAACTGTTTTTCGTCGATCCGACGGGAGGTGGCCGGTTCGACTATCCCCAACGGACACTTGCGATCAACGCGGGATCCTCGGCCGTTGCGGGCCTGGGCGGGATGCGTAGAGACGAAACGCTGCACCCGAGGAAGGTTGCCGGAAGTTTGGTCGAACGCAGTCCCGAGACATACAAACACGACTTCGGCGGCGAACCCCTGGACTTTGCATTCAATGTCGTGACCTTCCGGGGAGACGGAATAAGGACGGAGGTGGAACTAACCTACAGCATTCCTGTCTGGCAGTTTGGGGATATGAGTGACGGTAAAGGTTCGGAAACCTTTTTAAATCACTGGGCCACGCTGCGTGACTCTACATTCCGCACGGTTTTCAATCAGCGGTTCCGCTTCGGTCCTATTGAGCGGCCGAGCCGCAAGCTGAGCGCCGAGCAGTCCCGGGTATCCACCTACACGCTTGCCATCGACGTGAGGGCGCCTCAGGGCGATTTCACCGCGTGGGTGGACATGCGGGACGAAGCCTCCCAGCGTGTCGGCGTATACAAGAAACCCGTTAAAATCCGTAATTACCGGGGCAGTGCGCTGATGATCAGCGATCTCAAGTTGTCCACCGGTATCACGCGGACCGACCGGACCGGACCCTTCGTGCGCAAGGGGCTGAACATCGTGCCCCATCCGCTGGGCGTTTACAGACGCGGCCAGCTCGTGTATGTGTACTACGAGGTATACAACCTGAGTCTCGACGAAACGGGCAGGACCTCTTACGAGACGCAATACCAGATCGAACCGGAGGGCACGCTAGGCCAGCCATATCGACCGGCCCGTCAATCAGAGGACATGCAGACAGTTCTGCTGACCTTCGAAGGCGAAGGTTCGGCCAAAGAAGAAGCCGAATTCACGGCAATGGACACCACCAACCTGGCGCCAGGCGTATATGTGCTCACGGTGACGTTAGTGGACCGCCATTCCGGCAAGAGCGTGTCCGAATCAACCAGCTTTATTGTCGTGAACGAGTAGACAGTCCTGGCATTCCGCGGTCTCCCCATCTCCCACCCGAGCGGCACCTCTTCAGATACGGACCCCATCGAACCTTCCCGTCTCCGGCAGTCCGGCCACGGTGCAGTTCACGCTTGCGATTCGATTCGCCAGGCGGGTCGCCCTGACCGGATCACGCGAGGCCAGGTATTCGATGACGAAGCCGGCGGCAAAGGCATCCCCGCAGCCGGTCGTATCTACCAATTTGCGGACTGGCTCCGACGGTATTACGAGGGCTTTTACGTCACTGTCATCGCGGTATACGGTGACAGGACCGAGGTGACCCCGGGTGGTGACGCTTACCGCGGGACCAAGGGCGATAATCGACCGCCCAAAGGTAATAAAATCATCGTCCGTCTCCAGTAGTCCACTCGATTTTGCGGTCCTGTCATTGCCCTCGGCGGCCAGCAGACGCGCCTCCACTTCATTCATCTGAACGACGTCGAACATTTCTATCCATTGACGCCAGTCTGCCGGAGCGCGCCTTCGCCGGTAACCGTCCGGTTCGATGCCCAGACAGAGGTTATGCACGTCCAGGTACAGCAACCCGGTAGCCCGGTTCCGTATCGCCCTCATCGTCTCCAGGCCGATATCGTCGCCGACGATGAAATTCACCAGCAAGGCGTCGAGGTCAAGATGCGGCTCCACCTGTTCCAGGGGAATGGGATCGATATGGTTGGTCAGGCGCTCGATCTTCTCCATAGCCGCGTCGTATCGGATGTGGTTCCGGCTGGTGCCTTCCGGGGACTGGACGATTCCGGTGGTGTCCACACCGGGCCGGGACGCGAGGATGCCGCGCATATCTTCGTAGCAGTCGACGCCGATGCGGCTGACGGGATATATTTCGGTCCCTTCGTCAACCAGGTCCGCCAGCACGGTGGTGTTGTAGAGTATACCGCCGAGATCGTGGAGTTGCCGGCCGTCGGCCATCTCGATCGTATCGTGGTTGATGATGCCGATAATGCCTATGCGCATGGGGGACATCCTGCTCTAGTTGCTCAGGGTGTTTCCGATTCACCGAGCCGAACGGATACGGTCTTCATCACCTGGTCCACGGTGATGTCCCGCATGCAGTCATGGGTGCCGATGGGGCATCGGTTTCCTCCGTGGGAACTGCACGGGCGGCACTCCAGAGCCCGTTCGACGATTCGATGGCCTTCTCCATGAGGCGCGAAGCCGAAGGCGGGGACCGTTGGTCCGAAGATCGCAATAACCGGTGTTCCCATGGCGGCGGCGACGTGGCCCATGCCGGTGTCGTTCGATACGAACAGGGTGCAGCGCGCGGCAAGCGCGGCCGACTGCAAAAGAGAAAGACGCCCGGAGGCGTTCGGCGGACCGGCGCCGGACATCCCGGCGATGCTGTCGCTGAGTGACCTGTCTTCGGCCCCCCCGAAGAGCACGACTCGATATCCATGTTCGTCGGCAATACGCCGGATCAGGGCGGCGAATCGATCGGCCGGCCACCGCTTGGTCGCCCAAACCGATCCTGCGCCGAAGCCGAGTATCGTGTCCGTGGCTTCAATGCCGGCTTCCCGCAACAGCAGATCTCCGGCCGCCCGGTCCGCGTCATCCGGGTAGAGGGCGGGACGAAAACCGGCCGCGTTCACCGACCACGGAGCGAGCAGGGACAGGTTTCGTTCGACCTCATGGATGTCCTCATAGGTTACCTGTTCGGTCATCAGCCATCTACCGGCACTTCGATCAAAACCCACACGTACGGGTATTCCCGCCAGTCGAACGAGCAAGGCGCTTCGGAACGACCGGTGCGGAATCAGCGCCGCGTCGTACGTAGCATCGCGCAACTTTCTGGCCATGCGCAGCAGTTGCACGGGTCCTTTTTGCCGGTTTTTCTTGTCATATTCAAAGATTTCGTCGATGTGGGGATTGTTCCGCAGCAGATCCGCGGTCTCGGGACGTACCACGGCCCCTATGCGGTCGGCGCCCAGCCGGGTCCTGGCCGCTTCGAACAACGGGGTCGCGAGGACGACGTCGCCCACGAACGCTGTTTGCAAAACAAGCAAATTCAAAATACGATGGTTCCTGGTTCGGACGCGGCCTCGTGGCGGCAGCGGCATTACTTTCGCAGAGAATTCAGAAGATCCTGAAACTCGCCTTCGGCGCTCATGACCGTTTTTTCCGGTCCGGTGAGCTTGAGAAAGACGTTGCCTTCCGGTGCCCCGACAATGGCGCCGAGCATCTTGTATCCCGGTTTTTTTTCGGCGCCCGACTGGAACATGGGTCCCATGGACGCCAGGTACGTTCCCGCCAGTGACACGGTGGTCACGTCGATGCCGTTGATGGTCGACCGCCGCTGGGCCGGTGTCGGCGGTTCACCCGATTCGGTCTCGAACTGTTCCTGCCATCTCTGCAGGTTCAATTCGACGCTGCCGCCCTGGCCCTGTCCGAAGAAGAACACGGCACATTCACCGGCCTCGTCGTCCCCCTCGGACTTCGGCACCAGGTAGGTCGCAACGCGCATCATCCGCGGCGGCTGGACCTGCCAGCGCGTGGGAACGGTCCAACCGACCCCAGCGGCTTCGCTCGTCGTCATTGCTCCCATCGCCGGGTCCGGGGTATCCTGAACATCCGGCATCGCGGAGACAGCCGCCGTCGCGGGGGGTTCCACCGGGGGTTCGGGCGACTGCGGAACGGATTGCCCGCCTCCGTTACCGCATGCCGAGGCGACCACGAACAGAAATCCGGTACAGATCGAGATAAACAGGTGGTGTGGCATGAAACGTGTCTCCTTTTAAAATACGGGATTTGAAACGGTGTGGACCGGGGTCTTCCACCGCCGGTGCACCCAGAACCAGTGATCGGGATAATCAAGAATGTATCGGGCCAGCACGTCGGTGTATGCCTGTGTAATTCGTGCTATATCGGCCGATTCGTCGTCTGATCTGTCAGCCTCTATGGGGGTTTCGAACCGGACCCGGTGGTGTTCGGGGCCGGATCGGATGATGAAACAGGGAACGATCGGAGCGCCGGTACGGAGGGCGAAAAGCGCCGGTCCCTGGTAGGTCGATGCCGGCAATCCAAGGAAATCTACGAATACCCCGCCCGGACCGGCGTCCTGGTCGGCGAGCAACCCGACACACTCGTTGCGCTTCAGTGCCCGCAGGATCGCGGGCGGCGCCGAATCCATGTTCGTCACGTTCATCCCCAGCCGTTCGCGTCCCGCCAGAATCAAGCGATTGACGGCTGAATTGTGCAGATCTTTCGCGACGACAGTTATCGGGTGACCCAGACTGGCGACCGTGGCACCGAGCAATTCCCAGTAGCCGAAATGGCCGGTAATCAGTATGACTCCTCGGCCCTTTTGACGGGCTTGCGCGATGAACTCTTCCCCTGAAACCGCCAACCGGTCACGCACGTCGGTCGTTTCTCTCGCCAGTAACCGGGCGTGTTCCACGGCCGTTCGGCCCAGTTGCCGATACACGGACCGCGCCCTCTCCCGCAGCGTGACGCCATCTTCGGCATCAAGGAAGACGCGGGCCAGGTGATCCATGACCAGCGTTTTTCTCGTTCCAATCACGTCAAAGACCAGGTCGCCCAGCTTCCCTCCCAACCAGTGACCCGACGATGGCGACAGAAACCGCGTCATCGACATCAACAGGCGAAGTCCCGCGTATTCTAACAGATGCGACAGTTTCATGGCAACCATGCTCTCATTACCAATAGCATATAACGCCCCGTCTTGCGTGCGGGTCCTGCGAGGATCAAACCTTAAAAGCGGTCTTCGTTCCGCTCTTTCGACATGACCCATTCCTCATTCATTCTTCGCCAGTCGTCTTCGTCCGAGTGCCAGTCGTCCGACTCTTCCCGGGCCCACCGACGCAGCGTGGCTCTCCTCCGCCTCCGGATCTGAAGGTAGGCCAGGAGACATAGGATGCCGAACAGCGGGGCGATCGCGATAGAAAGGCTTTCACCGAGTATCATGCGCCAGCCATAGGTGCGCTCCATGTAGGCCAGCCAGTCTCGTTCGAATTCCACGATGCTGATTCCGAAGGCATCGAAGCTGGCCTGGTTAATGGACCCGGTAAGCCGGAGGCGGTCGAACAGGGCGTGCAGCCCCGCTTCACCGTACTGCCGGAGGATATACTGAACGGCAAGGGCGCTTTCCTGGTATGCCAACTGCGCCCTGTGCTCCGGAAAGTCATTCACCCTGTGGATTGCTCCCAGGGAAATCATGTTGCCGGACACGACGGCCACCAGCAGGGACGCACGGTCCCAGAAACCCCATTCCCGGGCCATGTGCATGGCGAATCCTTCATCGAGCCATCGCGGGATGTCCACGCCGCGGAGCGCGCTGTGCAGCATCACGTGAGCCAGTTCATGCACCACGATCTCGTGTGATCCGTCGTAAGTCCCGGTTATGCGGGGCGACTTGAGCACGACGAGTCTTCGATCGGGGACGGCATATCCCGCGCCCCAATCGGGTATGGCGCCGGGCGTGTAGGTCAGGAAGGCTTCCTGTGTAGGGGCGATGTGGATGTGGATGGTATCGGCGGCCGGACGGCCCAGGGTCGCCTGCAACTCGGGCGACACGTTGCGCACGATGGCCAGCACGCGATCTACGAAGGGCTCGTCGACCGGCTCGAAAGTGAAGCGGACGCCTTCGGCGGTTCGCACGGACAGTTCCGCGCCAGCCGTAGGGCCGGGCAACAGCATGAGCGCGCCGAGGAAAAGGCCAAGGCGCAGGTATCGAAATCGGCGCTTGACGCGCTGAGGCGCCGGATCGACGCGCATAACAACCTCATTCGCGTATGATGCCGCCTCCCAGGACGGTCTCGCCGTCGTAGAAGACGACCGACTGTCCCGGCGTAACCGCCCTCTGGGGATGTTCGAAGGCGACCTGCGCGACACCAGGCTCACCCGGTGTGATGACCGCCGGGGTCGCATCCTGCCGGTATCTGATCTTGGCCTGTCCGTAGACCTTGTCGACGGGTACTTCAGTGGATTGCCAGTTTACCCTGTCGGCAGTGAGCCGGTCGCTGCGGAGATCCTCGTCGTCACCCACTACGATCGTATTCGTCTCGGGCCGTATGTCGACCACGTAGACGGGCCGGCCGACTGCCAGCCCCAGTCCCCTCCGCTGTCCTATCGTATAAAGCGGATGGCCCCGGTGCTCGCCCAGAACCCGGCCGCTCAAGTCCACGACAGGTCCCGGCCGTATGGGATCTTCGATGGTCAACAGGCCATCATCCGTTTGCACGGGATGACTCTCCGTCCACTCCCGCAGGAAGCGTTCGTGATTCTCGTCCTGGATGAAGCAGATTTCGTAGCTGTCTTTTTTAGCGGCCACCCGCGGCGCGAGCTGTTCGGCGATCCGCCGCGTCTGCGCCTTCGTGAGCATGCCCACGGGGAACACGGTCCGCGCCAGTTCTTCCTGTGTCATCTCCCACAGCGCGTAAGATTGATCCTTGCCGGCGTCGATACCCTGTTTCAGGTAGTAGTGGCCCGCCTGGCCCGCCTGGCCCCCCTGGCCCCCCTGGTCCGCCTGGCCCGCACTTTCGTCGAAGGTCACTCGCGCGTAATGGCCGGTCGCCACGTAGTCCGCGCCGAGCGCCTTGGCCCGGTCGAGCAGCACGCCGAACTTGACCTTGCTGTTGCAGGCCACGCAGGGATTGGGCGTGCGTCCCTGTATATACTCGGAAACGAAATTCGAAATGACGCCCCTTTCGAATTCCTCGCGAAAATCCACGACGTAGTAAGGGATACCGAGCCTGCCGGCTACCACCCGGGCGTCGTTGCGGTCCTCTACCGTGCAGCAGCCGTGTTCGAATTTCGCGTTGCCACCCACGGTATCGTAGTCCCAGAGATGCATGGTGACGCCGATGACTTCGCAGCCCGCGTCCTTGAGCAGGGCAGCAGCAACCGAACTGTCCACACCACCGCTCATGGCTACCACGACCGTCGCACCTTCTGGCGGCAAGCGGTTGATGGCCGGATCGTACACCTGTCCCACGTCGAAATCGCTGCTTATGTCCGGATGGGTACTCGTCGTCATTTTACCTGGCTTTCCTGTCCACGCCCTGGCGTGTCCGGTAATCTTCGATCGCCGTCCGTACTCCGTCCGCCGCCATGGCGGAGCAGTGCATTTTCGTAGGCGGCAGACCGCCCAGGACATCGGCTATCGTATTGTTCTCGATCGTCGCCGCTTCTTCAATCGTCCTGCCGATCACCCATTCCGTGACCATGCTGCTTGCCGCGATGGACGCCGCGCAACCAAAGGTCCTGAACCTGGCGTCCGTGACGGTCCCATCGGCAATCTTCAGATACAGCGCGATGGTATTCCCGCTGATCGGGTTTCCCGCGTTGCCCACGCCGTCCGCGTCGGAAAGATCTCCCACGTTGCGGGGCGAGCGAAAGTGATCCATTACAGTGGACGAATACATGTCCTCCACCTAACCGGGCACCGGCACGTTGGCAAGTTCGCGGAGACGGGAAACGATGCCGGGCAGCCTGTTCATGACGTAGTCCACGTCCTGCCGGGTGTTGTCCCGTCCGAAGCTGAATCGTACCGAACCAAGCGCGGTGCGCGGGTCCCTGCCCAGGGCCAGGAGCACGTGGGAGGGTTCGATAGCACCGGAAGAGCAGGCCGAACCCGTCGATACAGCAATGCCTTCAAGGTCCAGGCTCATGATCAGCGATTCGCCTTCCGCGCCGGAGAAGGACACGTTCAGCGTACCGGGCAGGCGCATTTCCGGGTGGCCGTTTACCCGTACTTCCGCAATCTCGTCCAGGATGCGTGCTTCCAGGTCGTCGCGTATCTCCGCCAGGTGCCGGAATTCGAATTCCCTCTCCCTGGCCGCCAGTTCGGCTGCCCTGCCGAGACCCACGATCCCTACGGTGTTCTCCGTGCCCGACCGGACGTCGTTTTCATGATGGCCGCCGTGGGCCGTGGGTTCGATCTCGACACCCTTCCGGATATAGATGGCTCCCACGCCCTTGGGGCCGTAAATCTTGTGGCCCGAAAGCGACAGGAGGTCGGCGTGAAACGCTTCCACGTCGATCGGGATTTTCCCGGCGGACTGCACCGCGTCGGTGTGAAAGCACACTTCGCGCTCCCGGGCGATCTTCCCGATTTCGCCAACGGGCTGGACGGTGCCGATCTCGTTGTTCGCGTGCATGACGCTGATCAGTATCGTGCGATCGGTCAGGGCATTTTCCACCTGCCCGGGATCGACCAGGCCCGATTCGTCCACGGGAAGATAAGTCACTTCGAATCCTTCCCGTTCCAGGAACGCGCAGCTGCTCAGCACGGCCGAATGTTCGATTTCCGTCGTGATAATGTGCCTGCCGAAATCCCTGCGAGCGTAAGCGACGCCCTTGAGCGCCAGGTTGTCTGATTCGGTGCCGCCGCTGGTAAAGTAAATCTCGCCGGGCCGGCCGTTCACCAGTCCGGCAACCTGTGTACGCGCTTCTTCCACGGCGGATCGTGCGTCCTGTCCGAATCGATGAATGCTCGAGGCATTGCCAAACCGGTCCCTGAAGAAAGGTTCCATCGCTTCGAACACTTCCGTTCTGACCGGCGTCGTCGCATTGTGATCCAGATATATTCGAGTCATATGAATCAGGACCAATGGAGCAGGGTGGATTTCGGTTAAAACTGGTAACTCCGCAACAGTCTGAAAACCGGCCATACGGGGCCGTCAAACGGAATTGGAAAATAGAGATAATCCTTTGAAATGTCAAGTGTTATCGGGGTTTCACGGTGTTCGCGCATTTCCTGATTGTACGTTATCCCCACTTGACATCCGGGGTGTTTTACTTAAATTCACAGTAACACAATATGGTATACACCTGGCCTATACTTCAGGCCAAAAAAACACGGGCAGATTGCGGCCAGTTGTCTTAGGCCAAAAAGACGAGTTTGATCAGCGGCCGTTTATCGTGTCGAGCACATTCAAGTACGCCATGGATGGACGGACCAGGGAGGAACGGTGCATGCATGTATTTAAATTCGCAGCGGGGTTGATGGCGGTGATCCTTGTGACGGGTTGCACCCATAGCATCAAGATGAACCCCAATTTGGGTCCCACCGCCAGTATCGCGAGGCCCGTGGACTTGAGAGTCGGCCTCTATATACCCGAAGATGTCAGCGGATTCGTGATTACCGACAGGCCCGATCTCGAGAAGTTTATCTTCGAAATCGGTGAATCTCTCGAATCGATCATAACAAAATCGGCGAACCGCGTTTTCTCCCAGGTTTCGATATTGGACGCGCAGCCCACCGGCGAAGTGATCGAGGAAAGAGCACTTGATCTCATCACTATCCCCAGGGTAACGTCGGCCAGGGTGTCGCTGAACCAGGAAGAAGGTCCATTTCAGAACGACGCCAGGGGAACTACGGCGATTACGATCGAATTGATGTTCTATGACCCGGATATGATCCAGTTCACTACCGTCGGGGCGTCGGGCATGGGAATCTCTTCAGAGCGGATCGGTTTTTTCAGCCGGGGTCAAAGAGAATACGCCGTATCAGTCGAAGACGCGCTCAACAATCTAAGCAATGACCTGGTTCGTCAGATGTACGGCAATTACGACATCCGCAAGAAGGGTGAGGAATCGGAATAACGTCGATCTTCGACTACCGACGCCGTAGAAGGTCTTACGGCAAATCCTTGTGACCAGACATGGCAGGTTTGTCCTTCAAAGATCGCTGGATTTACAGCCTCTATACCTGGTGGGGCCGTTTCGGTTGTGCGCCTTTCAGCCTGTCCCAGGTTCTGAAACAGCCGGGTCGGATGCTCATATGCCTCCCATCGGATCCGGAGGAAGCTCGAAAGGCCGTCGAAATCATCCCGGATCTGATAGCGTGCATGGAGGCCGAGACCGTGGTTGTCGTCGGAGAACCCAGGTCTCTTGAATGCTGCGACCTGGCCGATGACCTTATCAGTGTGGTGCCACTGGACCAGTCCGCTCGTCGGTGGTCCGGACTGCCTTCCACCGATATAGTGGACCGGCTGGCGAGTGAGCGCCTCGATTTTGCCGTTGACTTGAATCCCCGTGCGGAATTGTTGCCTACAGTCCTTTGCCTGCGAATCAAAGCGCCGATACGTCTGTGCCTGGACGATCCGCACCGCAATCGCTTCTTTAACATACGTATCCTGCTCGTAGATGAACCCGCCGTAGGCGATTGTGCTGTTGATCATGGAATTCCCCCGGAAATCGAACAATCCGATCCACCCCCGGTCGTGACTTCCGAGTCTTCCGGCGAATCGCCTTATTCGCGCTTGCTCCAGGTGATTCAGAACGCCGCCGGACCCCCGTCCAATCCCCGAATTTCAGCTTGACAGTATGCCCTGATGCCCGGATATTCCAAGTAGGATCCGGACAAGCCTGATGCATCCCGAGTCAGCCAGGAATGGCTTGTCATCCAACCAATCGATCCCACCATATTGCCTATGGCCGCCCTGTCTTCGCGACCGCGCAACGGTCGCACGATCATCGCTGAAATCCTCCTGTCCTGCTGCCTGCTGAGCCTCATCGTAATCACGACGTCGGCGGAAGCGCAGTCGAAACCAGGCGCTGTCGATTCTCTGGAGTCCCTGCTGGATAAGGGCAGGTCCCTCTACGATCAGCAAGAGTTCGACGAAGCAAAAACGGTTTTTCAGGAAGCGGTACGCCTGAAATCAAGGTCCGGGGCGGCCCGCTACTGGCTTGGCCTGGCCAATTATGAGATCGGCGATGACAGAGAAGCGGCAAAACAGCTGAGAATCGCCGTCCGCCACGACCGTAAGAATCCGGATGTACACCTTGCGCTGGGTCGAACGTTCATGCGCATGAAGAATCGCATGGTTGACGCGCGCAAGAGTCTGAAGCAGGCCCTCCGATATGATCCGGAGCATTCCGAGGTACATTACTATCTCGGGATAGCGTACATGGTGCAAAGCAAGAGGGATCCCGCCGCTCCGCTATACGTCATGCAGGCCCGGAGATCCTTCAGCCGGGCGGCGGACGCGAATCCGCTGCACCCGGACGCCTATTACCAGTTGGGGCTGACCTACGAAAATCCTTCACGGGACTACAAGAAGGCGCTGGCCCTGTTTTATCGGCAACTCATGATAAAACCAGACCATCGGGATGCGCTTTACCACCTGGAGAGAAGCAGTTATCTGCTCAAGCAGTACCAGGGCGGAATCGATCTCTTGATGCAAGTGGTCGAAGTCCATGGCGACGGCGTGCCGGACTTAGTTCACACGATGATCAACAAACTCAAGGCCACGATGTTGCAGTCTCAGAATCGATTTGCCGAAGCGGATAGGGCTTACGAGGAATTCCTGGCCAATGCGGAACCCGAGGAACGCAAACACTATATGGACCTCGTCTACGTGGCGTCGGGGGAGGAATACCGGCAATACGACGAGTTGGAATCGGAAAAAGAAAAAGCAGAGTTCAAACGCCGGTTCTGGGCGTCCCGCGATCCTCAACCGGCCACCGCCGTGAACGAGCGGCTGGTGGAACACTACCGGCGGATCATGCACGTGCGAGAGCATTTCGCGGGAGGTCAGCAGCCATGGGATCGCCGAGGCGGTATCTACATTCGTTTCGGGGAACCGGACGATCTGCAGCATTTTATCATGCAGACCGGCGAGAATGCCCTGAAGAACTACCAGCCGACCGGTGACGCCCGTATCGATGCGATCCGGGAGCGTAACTTCATGTGGCGATACCGTCTGAAGATCGACAATGCCGGGACAGAGTGGAGCAATCCATCCACTCGAAACACCCATGATCCTGATGCGGGTGACTACCTGCCTGGACTGGAAGGGCAGCGCGTTTACAGTACCGACAATCCCTTTCCGCCCAAGTCTGCAAGGACACAGTCGCTTGGTTTCCTCGCTGAAAGCTGGGTATACCTCGAGCACGACCTCGAACTGTTTTTCGTCGACCAGGTCGGTGTAGGCAAATTCGACTATCCATTGCAGATACACGAAACGAACATTGCCGAAGCCGTTGTTCAGGATAGGTACCATCCCAGGCGCATCGCTGCTGCGCTGATCAAAGAGACCCCGGAGTCATATGAGTTCGACTACGGTGGCGGGCTGCTGCAGTTCATGTACGACATCGTGTCGTACAAGGGGGACGACGAACTGGCTGAAGTGGTGATCGCCTATATGGTTCCGGCCGAACAGCTTGATACTGTGAAGGACGGGAAGGGACTGCGCACGTGGTTCGACAGCCATTTCGTGTTCCAGGACGGAAACTACAACCGGGTGGCCCAGACTTCCAGGCGTATCGGGCCGATCGATCGACCACGCGTATCCGCATCGGATAAGGATGTAGGCATCGAACTTCACACGGGTGTGATGGACATGGATGCTCCGGCCGGCAGTTACCGCACCGCCATAGAGGTCAGGGACGAAGCCACACGGCGCATCGGTATATTCGAACAGGCGTATACCGTCCCAGATTATGCAGGCAACATGCTGATGATGAGCGACATCAAGCTGGCGGTCTCCATCGCGCCGGCCGATACACCCGATGGTCCCTTCATACGCAACGGGCTGGAAATCGAACCTAACCCGGCACGGCTCTACCAGCGCACCGATCCCGTTCATTTCTACTACGAGATATACAATCTTACCCTGGATGAGTCGGGGCGATCGTCTTACCAGGTGGAACTGGAAGTAAGAACGATGGATCGTCCGCAGAACATCTTCTGGCGAATATTGAAGGGCATTGACCGGCTGGTACGGCAGGCCGACAATAAACAGTCCGTGCTCATGGTTTTCGAGAACGACGGCAACAGGTCCGACGAGTACAGTTACACTTCTATCGATACGGGTACTTCACCCACGGGCGCCTACGAAATGACCGTCCGCGTAAAGGACCTGCATTCGGGTCAAATCACCACACGGACCAAAGTGTTCGTCGTGACCAACGACCGGATTGCGGAATTCAAATTGGACACGGAATAGCAACCCTCCTGAACCATCATCTTTTCCAGGACGTCGCAGTATGTCGAGCTTGAGAACAGTTACCCTCCTGTTTGGCCTCATGTTGTGCTGCATGTTGCCGGGCTCTTCAGGGGCACAGGGAGCAGAAGGCTTGATGGAACGCGCCATTGAGCAGTCCGCCGAGGGTGAAAACGAACGGGCGGAGACCACGTTGCGCCGCCTGCTGGATAAACAGCCGGGATCCGCAGATGCCCATTACTTGCTGAGTCGCGTTTTGGACGCACAGGGCAGATACGACGAGGCGCAGAAGGCGGCAGAGGAAGCCCTGAAAGTCGGAGACCGGTCTGCCGAGCGTCTCATTCAACTGGCCCGGATACTCGTGCTGAGGGACAAGAAGAAAGATGCGCGGAAAATCCTGGACGAGGCTGAAACACTCGCGCCTGAAAATGCAAATGTATACTACTACCGTGGACGCACATATGGAAGGGTCAAGCTGGCGCTGTTCCGTCCCCAGACAGTCGCAATAGAATTCCAGGTTCAGGACGAATCCTACCGGCGGGCCATCGAACTGGATCCCAAGCATCCTGACGCCTACTTTCGACTGGGATTCGCTTTCGAGGCGGACAAGGACGAACCTGAAAACGCATTGGACTGGTATTTCAAACAGGCCTCCGTCAATCCCGGTCACGAAGAAGCGCTTTACCGCCTGACCTTCTGCGCCACACAGTTAAAATACTTCCACCAGGGATTCGCGCTGCTGCAGGAGATCGCCGAGTCCCAGGGTCCGGCAGCCAATCCCCTTGTCGACGGGCTGACGGGACAACTCGAAGCCTACCACTACCATACCCAGGGTCAGCACGAACAGGCGTACCACGCCATTGGACGGTACGTTGCAGTCCTGTCCGATATCGATCCGGAAAAAGTCGACGTGTACAGGGATCTTTCCAGCGTAGCGTCCCCGAAGGAAGCAGAAGCATTTCGCGAAGCTTCGGAGCAGGAAAGGGAGCGATTGTGGCAGACCTACTGGGCAGCCCGGGATCCGGACCCTACCACGCGGATCAATGAGCGCATGGTGGAACATTTCCGGAGGATAATGTTTTCCAGACTGCATTTTTCAAAGGGCAAGGAACCCTGGGACCGCCGCGGCGAGATCTATGTCCGTTTCGGTCATCCCGACGACCGTCAGCATTTTATCCTGAAATCAGGGGAAGACGTGGTGAACGCGATATTCCCCACGGGGATCCGCGACGTGGACATGATTCGCGAGGTGAGTCGGCAACGAATCAGGCTGGAAGTCAATACGGGTGCGCCCAACCAGGATTTCGGACATTTCGAGGCGCGGGCGGGCCGTGCGACCCGTTCTGTAGCTTTTCCAACGGAGAGTTGGGTTTACGCCCCCTTCGGATTGGAGCTGTTCTTTACGGATCAGCGTAATTCGAAGGTCTTCGATTATCCGCTCCAGGTCATTGATCTGCCCGACCAGTCGACCAATTTTGGCGGGACGAACCGGCTCGCGTACAACTTCCTCAACACGCCGCGGAAACAGGCCGAGGAATTGATCAAAAAGGTGCCCGAATCCTTTCGTCACGATTACGGCGGAGATCCGCTCAGCTTCGTATACTACCTGGCGTCATTCAAGGGTATCGATGAAAGGGCGGAGGTGGAAGTGGCCTACAGCGTGCCTTCGGTCCAGCTTGGAGACGCGGAAGACGGCCTGGGAGAGCGGACCTGGCTATCCGGCCGCCTCGCACTGAGGGACCAGGAATATGGCTACGTACAGGGTACATCCTTCTCCATGGGACCGCTGCAGCGCCCCGAGTCCGAGGAGGACAACTTGAAGCTCAGAACGGGCGCATTCCGGTTCCATGCGCCGCCCGGAGAGTACCGGTCCGCGGTTGCACTTCGGGATTCGCTGTCACAGAAGTTCGGGATCTATACCGCGCCTCTGCATGTCACGGACTATGCCGAAAGTCGGTTGCAACTCAGCGATATAAAACTCGCCGCGTCCATCGTCCCCACCGAAGGCACAGGGCTGCTTGTGCGAAATGGCCTGCATATCACGCCTCACCCCGCACGTCTGTACTCCCCTTCGACACCGGTCTTCCTATACTACGAAATCTACAATCTCACGCGGGACGCCGAAGGCCGTACGGGTTTTCGTACCGAACTGGAGATTGCTGCCAGGGAACCCAGACGAAACTTCGCTCTCCGGCTGATGGTAGACCTGGGACGCCTCATCACCCGGAGGCCGGACGATCAATCGACCTACCTGGCTTTCGAAGACAGTGGCGCCTCGGTGGACGACTACAAGTACACGTCGATAGAAACGGTGGACCTCGATCCCGGTACCTATACCCTGACGCTGACGGTCACGGACCTCCGTACGGAACAGAAGGACACCAGGACGGTTGACTTTATCGTGGTCGGGGGATGACCAGTCCGGCCTATCCTACAACCCCGGCTTTTCCGCGTCCGCCGCGGACGGCCCCTGCAGGTTGACGTTGTCTTCGGTAGGCCAGCGCACGGGGTACCGCGCAGAACGGTCCCGCTTGTAACCGGCGTGCCAGTAGTTGCTGGCCGCCAGCCACTCCAGCAGATGCTCCTTCATCGCGGCCTTGATCTCCCCGTAGTGACCGTCGGACCACCGGTTCCACAGTTCCCCGGGATCGGCTTCCAGGTCGTATAATTCGCCCTCTTCCTGGCCGATATAGTAGACCATCTTGTGGGTCTGGCTTCGCATCATGATCTGGTAGTTGTCCTCGCAGAAGACATATTCCCGCGGAGCGACCACTTCGTTCGGATCGGCGTAGGGCAGGAGGGAACGCCCTTCAAGGTAGGTGGGGGCCTTAACACCGGCCGCCTCGAGAATGGTGGGCCCAAGGTCCATGAGTGAGACCAGGTCGCTTACGTGGTCACCCCGGCGCAGGTTGTCCGGGTAGCGTATGATGAGCGGGATATGGGTGATCGTATCGTACATCAGCCACTTGTAGGCCATGTCGTGGTCGCCCAGGTTCTCACCGTGGTCGGAGCAGAAGATGATCAGGGTGTTGTCCAGGCAGCCCCGTTCTTCCACGGCGTCCAGGATCTCCCCCATCTTCTCGTCCACCGTGGTCACCTTAGCGTAATAGTGGCGGCGCATGCTTTCGATGCGGTCGTCGTTCGCCAGGTACATGTTGATGCCTGACTCGTGGCCGGCCGTGGAGAATATCTTCTTCAGCGCTTCGTGCTGCCGTGGTTTTTCCGAAAGTTCGTTCTCCCTTGTCACGGGGCGCGGTATCTCGACATCGTCGTACAGGCTCAGATGGCGCGGCAATGGATCCCAGGGTTCGTGAGGTCCGGTGAAACCAATTTCGAGGAAGAAGGGCTGGTCGCCACGATGGCTGCGGATCCAGTTGAGCGCTGAATTGCCGATAAAAACGTCGCTTTGGAACCGCTCCTCCTCGTGCCATGGCACGCCCTGCAGCCTGGTCCACCAGTCGGGGTCCGTCTTGTGGCGGTCGTTGGGCCTTTCCACGCCGTGGAAGGTCATGTAGCGGCCCCAGTCGTCGTCCGCACCACCGCCGGCCAGGTTCATGTTCGTCGGATTCTCGACGATGACCCGTTCGTGAAATCCGCCGGGAATGTCCCTGGGCATAAAATGCATCTTGCCGATACTGGCGCACCAGTAACCGCTTTCCGCCAGATCTTGCACCCAGTTGCGGTGTAGTCCCCAGGGATGGAAACTGTAGACGCCCGTGTTGTGCGGGTACATGCCGGTGAAGATGGCGGCACGCGAGGCCACGCAGGTAGCTCCCGGACAGTAGGCCTGCCTGAAGGAAACCCCCTCGGCGGCCAGCCTGTCGTGGGCCGGCGTCGTCATGTGGGGATTGTCCCAGGCGCGGATCGTATCGGTCCTCTGCTGGTCCGTCATGATGAGGATGATGTTGGGACGATCCGCAGGCATCTATGGACTCCGGTGAGTGGAAGGGTATACCCGATAGCTTTTAAGCTACCCGGTCTTCCATCGAATCCGTGTCGCCTTCTTCGGGCAGGGGATGCAGTCGGCTGACCACGGCCTTGATGATTCGCTGTCCTTCGACCTCGCGCACCACGATCCGAAAATTCCGGAAAGGTACGTCCTCTCCGGGTTCGGGGACCCGGCCGAGTTCGTTGAATACCAGCCCGCCGACGGTTTCGAACCCGTCCGGCGTGATATCGAGGTCCAGGATGTCGTTCAGCGTGTCGATATTCAGTCGGGCGTGGACGAGAAACGATCCATCGGGGAGCGGCTCGAACATGGGGTCCTCGTCGTCGTATTCGTCCTGAATCTCGCCGACGATTTCCTCGATCAGGTCTTCCAGGGTGACGAGGCCCGCGATAGTCCCGTGCTCATCTACGACGATGGCCAGGTGAATCTTTTCGCGCTGGAATTCCTTCAACAGTTCGGCGGCCTTCTTGGTTTCCGGCACGACGTAAGGCGGACGAAGCAAACCTTCGAGGTTCTTCTCCCCATCGGGTTCTTCGCTCAATTGGAGCAGATCCTTGGCGTATACCACGCCCACGATATCGTCGACGGAATCACCGTAAATCGGTATCCGGGAATGTCCCATCTCGCGGATGAGTTCGAGCAGTTCCGGTATGGGACGGGATTTTTCCGCGCATACCATGTCGACCCTAGGCACCATCACCTCGCGGACACTGGTGTCATGCATTTCGATGATGCTGCTGATCATCTCCTTGTCGTCGGGCTTCAGTTCGTGGGTTTCTTCCAGTTCAAGCACCCGGTGCAGTTCGTCGTCGAGCCAGTAGGGATTGCGCCCGCTGCTGAAGAGTCCCGCGCGCGCCATGCGCCGGTTCAGTAACAGCAGCGGCGTGATCAGCGGCCAAAACAGCCAGTAGCTGATAAGTACCAGTACGGCGGAAAGGCGAACGGTAAGGTCGGAGTAGCGCGACACGAGCAGTCTGGGCAGCCATTCTATGAGCACAAGCAATAGCCCAATGGCGAAAAGTCCCGAGAAGGTCAGCGTCAGTGTCGAGCCGAAGGAGTCGGTAAGCGGCGGTGCCAGGAAAAGGGCTACCACGGAGATCACAACGCCGGCCATGGTAGTGATTTTTCCGATCAGCAGGGTGGTGAACAGGCGTTCCTGGTTGTCCAGCCACCGGGTAACGCGGTTGGACTGTCCGCCTTCGTGGGCGGCCTTGAGTTCCTGAAGCGTGGTTTTAGGCAGGCTGGAAAACGCGGATTCCGCGCCGGTGAGGAGCATGGCGTAGACCGTACATCCAAAAAGGACCAGCCACTCGATCAATAGGGGAATGTCGTCATCCACAACACTTTTCTCCTACTTGACCATCTGGAATCCCGCTGGCGTCCGCGTCTGCCGAATAGACCCGCTCCTTCTCCCGCATCACCTTGCGATCCGATGCGTTGTGGTGGTCATATCCCAGCAGGTGCAGACACCCATGAACCACGAGCCGGTTCAACTCGTCGTCCAGGGACACATGATAACGGTCGGCCTGGTCCCGTGCCCGGTCGACGGAAATGTACACGTCGCCAAGCGCTTCCTGGCCGGGCCCGGTACCGTCGTCCAGGTTGAACGACAGCACGTCCGTCGCGCGATCCAAATGGCGATACTTGTGATTCAATTGCCGGATGTAGGGGTCATCGACCAGTACCACGGTCACGGCCGCATGGTCTCGGCCTTCGCCCCGAAGTACCCGGCTCACGGCACTGCACAGCACCCCGCGCGGCATGTCCAGCGCGGGCAGGGTTGTTTCGATATCAATATGCAAGGTGAAAGGGGGTGGAATTACGGATTCTCATGCCGTTCATAGGCCTTGATGATGTCCTGTACGAGCCGGTGCCTGACCACGTCGATTTCCGTCAGGTACACAAAGGAGATACCGCGAATGTCCGCCAGGACATCCTGCACGTGTACCAGTCCGGAAACCTTGTCCTCGGGAAGATCGATCTGGGTAATGTCACCGGTTATGATCGCCTTGGAGTTTGCGCCCAATCGGGTCAGAAACATTTTCATCTGCGCCATCGTCGTGTTCTGGGCTTCGTCGAGGATTACGAAGGCGTTGTTCAGCGTACGGCCGCGCATGTATGCCATAGCGATGATTTCAATGGTCCCGTCTTCGATGAGACGCCCGGCCTTGTGGTTTGGGATCATGTCGTGCAGCGCGTCGTAAAGGGGCTTGAGGTACGGGTCGACCTTCTCGCTCGGGTCGCCGGGAAGAAACCCCAGGCTCTCGCCCGCTTCCACGGCGGGACGTGCCAGTACGATCCGGTCGACTTCTCCCCTGCGGAGGGCCGAGATAGCCATTGCGACGGCCAGGTAGGTCTTTCCCGTTCCGGCGGGCCCGATGGAGAAAACGATATCGTATTTCCTGACCTGGTCCACGTACGTCTGCTGGTTCGGACTCCGTGCGCGGATCCGTTCCCGCTGAGAAAGCACGTCGATCGATTCGCCGTCGTAAGTATCGGATTCCTCGCCGTTTTTCTTTACGGTCCTCGTTGCCCGGATGATATCGTCCACTTCCTGTGTCCGGCCCTGTTGGACAGATTTTATCATTTCGCGCAGCACGCTGGTGATCTGCCTTACCTCTTCCACTTTGCCCGTGATCACGACTTCTTCGCCCCGGGCGGTGATTTTGGCGTCGAATTCGCTTTCTATGGCGCGCAACCGGGAATCGAACTGGCCATAAAGCGCGACGGGATCAATGCCCTTGGCCGATAATCGATGGGTTACGGTGTTTTTCAATGATGGCATAGGTTGGCAGGTTAGACGTACGCGGTGCGAATGGACCGAAAGCTCCATTCGCCGGAAACAGGCGATTCCGCCTGTACGCACCGTATTTCCCTGACTGAAAAGTAAAGATGCCGGGCGCTGTTTGTCAAGTAGATTCCAACGATTCCCCGCCGGAAATCCACCTCGAACCGGCGGGTATCTGAAGGCAATGCGAGGACTAACCTGCGCGCCCTGCCTGGCCAAGGGTGCCGAGTAACGTGTCGAAATCCGCCGTGATCGTGTGGATACGGCGCCTGACGTCCCCGGCGGATGTCCTGATCCGTTCCGCCGTGTGATCGTCGATCAGCCCATCGTCGCAGGCCTGCCGCAACTCGTCCTCATCCAGGACGCGGCAATCGCCGTTCGGAAAGAACCACAGGTCCAGCAACTGGTCGTCATACTCCACGCGGTCCGGTCCGATCAGCACACGGTCACAGAGGTGTACGTAATGTCCGACGAGACTTCCATCCGGACCGATCATCTTCCAGAGGATGTACTGCAGCCCTTCCTCGTAGTAGGCCAGGGTCAGCATTCCCGGGGGTATCTGTATGTCCCCGTGGCTATACTCCCGGGAGGAGCGGTAGGAGATGATCATGCGGCAACCCCCATGGTAGAGCAGGCTGCATGAGAATGTCTGGTCGGACTTGTTGAGGTTATGCTTGATTTCGGTAACGGTGCCGGCCATGGAAGGATCACGCGATCCGATCGAGGACTTCACGTAATTCCGTAACGAGGGGACCGTTCCCATGTTTCGCATACCAGGAGCGGATACGCGGGTAGATTTCCTCCATGGGGATCTTGCCCTTGTTGTCCCGCATGATGGACTGACAACCCTCCGGACGTGGTCCCCAGCGGGCCACTTCGTTCAGTCCGGCGTCCATGAAGACGAGATAGGGAATGGCCTTGGATCCGTCGGTGAGATACCGGTCCATGATATCGATGTTCTCGTCTCTGCGGAAGATACGGTACTCGATGGATGAACTGCGCTCCAGCACGCGGACGATGGGCGGAAGGCTCTGCACCACGTCGCCGCACCAATCCTCCGCGAGGATCAGCACCTTTAACGGGGTGGCGATGGAAGTGAAGAACCCGGCGTCTTCCGCCTCCAGGGTCATATGCTCGTAATTTTCACTGAACCGTTCGAGATTCTTCTCGCTGTTCTGCATGTAGTCTTCCCAGAGGAATCCGGTGGCGAATCGATCTTTGGAAACAACGGACATGGCGACTCCAGGCTGTATCTAGAATGAATTGATGGGATACTCAGGTCTATCAGCCGAACCACTCGGTTCGTTCGGCGGCGGGTACTCTTTTCTGGGCGGGCACCTGCGCGGGATATCCGGTGTAGAGGAACCCGACGATTTCTTCTACCCGGGTATCTACTTTCAGCAGTTCCAGTGTTTCAGGATCCCGAATAAGGCGCCCCGTGCTCCACTGCATGCCGATTCCCTCTTCCCAGGCGGCGAGCGCGATATTATGGATGGCGCAACAGGTGGCTGCGTAATCCTCCCGAGCACGGAAGGCGTCCTCGTCCTTTTTACAGACCACGCCGATGATAACGGGTTTGGACATGATCTTGGCATAACCCTTCTCGGTGGCCTTTCGCAGGATCTCGGGGTCGTCCGTCCTGGTTTTCCCCCTTTGTATCCTGCAGTAGACGTTTGCCAGGGTCTCCTTGGTCTTCCCGGTCACGACCAGGAAGCGCCAGGGCTCCGTCAGCTTGTGGTTCGGCGCCCACACCGCCGTTTCGAGCACACGGGCGAGCACTTCCCGGGGAACCGGTTCCGTCTTGAATTCGTATATCGATCTTCTGTTTCGGATCGTATCGATTACGGACATCTGATCTCTTGTCGTCTACCGTGCGCTATCATGTAGCTCACGGGCCGGTCATTTGCTTGCTGAGCCGGGTTCGAAGAACGAGGAGAGTTGAGCGAAGCCGAAGGGGTCCCGCTATTCCGATACGGATTCCACCTGGATCAGTTTCTCATCCTGTGGCACGCCCGCGCCGCCCTGGATACAGGACGAACATCCCTTGTGGTCCCGGGATGTGAACTGTCGCACGAAGGTGCGCAGCACGACCGCAACCGCGGCGGCGACAACGACAAAAGCAGAGAGCGTTTGAAGATCCATGTCTATAAGATAATGACGGAACGGTCAAATGCCAAGCGGTCCGATGACGGTTACCCGAATCCCAGGAGCAATCCCCCCTGGTAGACGACAAAGGAACCGGCATAGGCCAGGGCGGTCATGTACAGGACCATGACGATCGGCCACTTCCAGCTGTTCGTTTCCCTTTTCACGATAGCGACCGTGGCCATGCACTGGCAGGCCAGGGCGAAGAACACCATGAGGGATACCGCGACCAGCGGCGTGTACACCCGCTCGCCCGTATCGGGATCCACCTCGCTTTGCAGGGCTGTCCGAAGATCAACCGAGGTCTCGTCGGCTTCCTCCACGTTGTAGATCGTCGCCATGGTACTGACCAGTACTTCCCGGGCGACAAAAGAGGTGATCAGGCCGATACCCACCTTCCAGTCAAACCCGAGGGGTTCGATGGCCGGTTCGATCAGTTGACCGAGCTGGCCGGCGTAACTCTGTTGAATACGTGATCTGGACGACATCGATTCAAAATCATCGGGTTGCGGGTACGAGGCCAGGAACCAGAGGACGACGGATATGGCCAGGATGATCTGGCCGGCGTCCGTAACGAACACCCTCGCCCTTTCAAACATCTGCAAGAGTACCCACTTCAGGGACGGCCTCCGGTAGGGCGGCAGTTCCATGACGAAACTGGTTGAAACGGAGTCTTTCATAAAAAACCGCTTGATTACCAGCGCAGCGACTATCGCGGCAATGATACCCAGCAGGTACATGGAGAACAGCATGAGGCCGGCCAGCGAGAACACGCCGAGAAAGGAAGTCGCGGGGAAAAACGCCCCGATTAAAAGGATATACACGGGCAGACGCGCGCTGCAGCTCATCAGGGGCGCGATCATGATCGTGATGAGGCGGTCCTTCCAGTTCGATATCGTTCGAGTCGCCATGATGCCTGGAATCGCGCAGGCAAAGGACGAAAGCAGCGGCATCACGGAGTGTCCGGACAGTCCCATGCTTTTCATGAAACGGTCCATGAGAAAGGCGACGCGGGCCATGTAGCCGGTGTCTTCCAGCAGAGCCAGGAAGAAGAAGAGGAAGAGAATCTGCGGGAGAAAGACCAGCACCGCGCCCACACCGGCGATGACGCCGTCCACGAGCAGGTTGCGCAGCAGGCCTTCCGGCATAAGCAGGTATACATAGGCACCCAGTGCGCCAATCCCGTCTTCGATGACGTTCATGGGTGTTTCGGCCCAGGAGAAAATGGACTGGAAGATCAGCGCGAACAGCGCCATGACGATGACCGGACCGGCCACGCGGTGGGTGAACACGCGGTCCAGACGGACGCTCAGGCTGGTTTCGGTTTTCCGTTCCTCCCGGACAAATTTCGAGTAGAGTTCGTCGATCTGGTCATAACGCAGTATCGTCTCCAGCATCCGCCAGGGGACTTGCATCTGGTCCAATTGGCCCCGCGTCCGCTCCACGATGTGTTTCAGGTCATCCTTGCAGGACTGGTCCTGGCTTCCTTCCATCCAGGTTTTAAGTGCCTGGTCGCTCGAAGTCACGCGCAGCGCTTCCGAGGTCTGTGCAATCCCATTCAGCTTCGTGTGATCACCGAACCAGTCCGCCGCGGATGATAGCACCTCGTCGAGAAGGCCGCCCAGCAGCCTGCGTCTGGGAAACCTTTCGGCGAACGAAACCGTGGGCGATGTCGAGACCGATCCGGCTGGTTCGGGCGCATCGTTCGACGATCCAGAATCACTCGAGGGCGAGCCTGCCAGGTCGAACATCATCTGGCGTAACTGGTCTATTCCATGCTGCCGGGAAGCGATCACGGGCACGATCGGGACCTTCAGTTGATCGGAAAGCGCTTCCATGTCGATGTGAACACCGCTGCTGATTGCGTTGTCCATCATATTCATGGCCAACGCGACCGGGATGCCCAGGTCGATGAGCTGGGTGACCAGGTAGAGATTCCTGTTCAAATTCGAAGCGTCCGCCACGACGAGAATGAGCTGGATGTTCAGGTCCTCGTCCGCTTCCCCGATTAAAACCTCGCGTGCGATGGATTCGTCGAGTGACTTGGGAGTGAGACTGTACATGCCCGGCAGATCGTGGAGACGGAGCGTTCTTCCGTCCGGACCCGTAACGATTCCCGTCTTCTTCTCCACGGTCACACCGGGGTAGTTGCCCGTTTTCTGACGGAGCCCGGTCAACGAATTGAATACGGAGGTCTTGCCGGTATTCGGATTGCCTACGAGGAGTACGTCGGACACGGATTCCCGGGCCGCGAATGTCTCGGTTGTATCAGTCATGGCAGTGGCGTGGGTTCAAAGGGATAAGTGACACGATCGGGTCATCAAAACCGTCAAGTCCAGATCAGACCGAATATAACGCAATACATACCAGAAAGGGGATAAAAATCGTCGACGAAGTCAATTAAGGTGGTGGTGCCTACACGGTGCAAAGGGGATTAGTTTGGCCGTACGTTTATGTATTGTTTCCTCCGGTTGATCGCAGTATTCGGCAAAAAGCCTTTGGAAACTGGTCATGGCCCGTTCCAGTACGCGCACGAACATCTTGAAACCGGCCAGGGGCATCTTCACTACCGTGTCGTCGAACGTCACATCGATAAGTTTCGATTCCATACTCTTCGGGTTCTGATTCAGAATGTATTCGAAGGTTTGCCTCACACAGTCGAAGAGCTCCCGGAATTCGCTCGTCGATATGGCGATATTGGTGCGTCCGTAAATCACATGGACGTGTCCGGAGTGGCAGGAATACACCCGGGTCTGATTGTCTTCATCCTGGGCTAGTAATGTGTGGTTCTTCATCGAATTCTCCCGGTTATTCGCAAAGTTGTCTATACCGCCGGTTGTCGTGCGGACCTGTATTTACGGAATCGTCTCCATGCCAGGGGAAGTCCCGTCCAGACCAGGACAACAGCGCCGGCTGATGCCACTCCGGCGATGAGTTGTCCAAACCACCCGGCTGCTTCGCCCGTATGGATCCAGCGCAGCCAAGTACGTAGCTGTCGGCCGAGATTCAGGCTAGTGAAGGGCGTCCATTCCACCACCCGGGCGTTCGTCGTCGAAACGGTGAGGGTTGAACGAGTCAATGGTATGCGGTTGTCCATTTCGGAGATGGCCAGCGTGGTCGTTTGCGCACCTTCCTTCGGCAGGTTCAGCGTGATATAGGCCCATTCCGGCACCTGTTTCGTGCCGCGTCCACAAAGGACTCGAGAGGCGCAACGCGGAAGGTGCGGATTCATCCTCCGGCTTTTCCGGTTCCGATGAAGTTTGCGAAGCCCTTACAGGCGGTTCCGTGCCCGTTAGCGTGTAGACCAGATCGCCGGCCCACCTGTAGGATATGACTACGCCGCTCAGCGAGAGCAGAAACAGGACGGGGAAGCACCATATGCCGAAGGAGTTGTGCCAGTTGAAATCCCGGCTCTTTCCATTGACTTTCAAATTCGGGACAATGATGGCCTGAATCGCCGTCAGAGTCCACTTGCGGGGCCACCAGATGTACAGTCCCGTGATGGTCAGCAGGCAGAAAGCCAGATTGCAGGCGCCCGTAACCGCCCGGGCGACCGCCCGGTTTTCACCCTCCGCGCCGAACCAGCGGTGCCAGTACATGATTTCCCGAAGGAAATCGCGGACGGCGATGTTTCCATCACCCCGGACATTGCCAGTATAGGGGTCGACGAAGACGGTTTTTGATCGACCAAAACTAACGACGTATGCTTCGGAAGGATCGGGACGTATCGTGACGGAGGTGGGTTGCGCTTCAGGTTCCGCGTTCCGCGCTGCCTTGAGTACGCCGTTGAGTTCCATGGGCGCGGCGCCAGGATGGGAAGGACGGACCGTGGTGTATTCACGGTTGGCGAAGTCTACGATTTGTTTCTGGAAAGTTAGCAGCACGCCGGTCACGGACATGATCAGAATGACCACGCCGGCTATGACGCCCGATGATAGATGGACCCAGAAAATGCATTTTCGAATCACACTACCCCTCCGACTAACCGTTGGAATTGACATCGGTTGCCAGGGGGTGTATATTCAATAATACAGGCCGGGATCGGATAGTACGCGCCAAGTGTGCCAATCCCCCTGGTCAGGGGACTATCGGGGAGAGCCGGCCAGCCGAACCGATAGTCCTTTTTTTAACCCTTCAGCTTAACTTCTTTCCACCATGACCGAACGGGCCTCCGAGCAACGAATGGACAGGTGGTAACGCCGAACGCGTATCTCGATCGGATCGCCCATGGGTGCGCGTTTGATCAATTCGACGGTTGTCCCGGGAAGCAGTCCCAGTTCCATCAGGTGCACTTCTTCTCCCGCCGTGCCCTTGATCTGTCGAATCGTCGCTGTCTCGCCGGGTTTCAACTCATCCAGGCAAATCGTCTTCGCTTGTGTGCTGGCAAAAAGTTCGGAATGCATGGGTTATCTCGTGTAAGAAGGTCCGATGCTGTTACTTGCTACGGAACTGAAAGGTGTTTTACAAATAGGCAGTATCCCCTTTCTGCCAGTGAACTTCCCGCCGTCAAACCAATGGATGTCTCTGCTTCCCTCACGCCGACTCCGATCTGATTACCAGGCACTCCCCAACTTCCTCGCATACCGCGCATGATTCCAAATCGCAGATCGACAGCACGTTGGCGTCCCAGTACGACTTGAGAAACGCTTTGCCGTGGGGATCCTCCGACAGGAGGAACTGCAGGAATAGCAACAATCGCTCCCCTGTTTTCGTGCTGATCAGGTGTTCGATCTTGCACGCGTCGATTTCCGCCTGTTCCGCGTCGATATGCAGGACACCCTTGAGAAAGGCGATGAGTATCTGCCGGTGAGACCATACCGACTGCGCCAGCCGGTTTCCCTCATCCGATAGTTTGAGAAAACGGTTTCGATCCTCTTCAAGGTATCCCTTTTCCCGGAGTGACTTGATCATGATCGACGCACTGCCCGGCGTGATGTGCATTTCCCGGGCAACGTCCGAAACCCTGGCATATCCCTGATCCTCGATCAACTGCTGAACCGTCATCAGGTAGTGCGCGCCGCTGTGCGTGATCTCGTTGTGCTCGAATTCTCTCCAGACATCCATAAACTGTTCAATTCGTTATGGCAACATATGCATTGCCGGCACTACAAAAAGTTTGGCTACTCAAACACGACATTGAATTATATAACTTTTTATGGGGGTGTCAAGAAAAAAGTGGGTAGACAACGGTCAGGCACCAATTTTCGCAAAAGCACGCGCGCGCCCGCTTGCGTGTTACGGTTGTTTTTACGCGAGATTGAATGTATGTTTGTATCATAGGAGACCTATACCTCGGTAAACCGATCTGGAACCTGCGAATGACGAATACGATACCTTCTGCGGAACTTTCGGACCAACTCAAGGGCAACGATTTGCCGGATGTCCTCGTCGGAGATCATATCGGAAGGATGGAGCCGGCCTATTTCGAACGGTACGAGCCCGGTGTGATCCGTCGCCATATCGAGATGATCAGCCGGCTCGGCCCGGATAACGCCGCGGAGATCGAAGTCGAGCCCCTGGATGCTTCGACGTGGCTGCTTACGGTCGTAGCCTTCGATTACCTGTCTGAGATTTCCATCCTGGCGGGATTGCTGGCGTCCAGCGGACTGAGTATTCGACGCGGGGACGTATTCACCTACACGGACGCTGAATCACCGGGCGAGCAAGGAAGCCGCACCAATCGACTTCAGCGTCGCCGCCGCGGTCGTTCAGGTATCCCGGCAACGTCGGCGCCGGCTGGCATCACCTCGTCATCGCTGCGTTCCCAGCGAAAGATCGTGGATGTATTCAGCGTGCATGCGCCTTCGGAGGAGCCGCCGGACTGGTCCGCCATCGTGCTGGAAATCAAGGACGCTATGAATGGTCTTCGATTGAACAGAACAGGTGCGTTGCAAAGTCGGATCAACGGGCGCGTCGTGGATTTTCTGCGTCGAGAAGAAGACCGGGAGACTTCCTTCATGTTCCCGGTGCATGTGGAGATTGACAATGATTCCGAGTCCGGGGCGACCCGTCTCAATATCACGGGACAGGACACGCCGGCTTTTCTGTACGCCCTTTCGACCGCCCTTGCGATGCGCAGTATTAACATCCGCCGTATAGCCATCGCGGCGACGGATACACAGGTGCAGGATACGCTTGAGGTGACCGACCGTCGTGGACTTAAAATCACCGATCCAAAAAAACTCCGTGAATTGAGATTCGTGATCACACTCATCAAGCAGTTCACCCACCTGCTGACCCGCGCACCGAATCCCGCGCAGGCCCTGGAACACTTCAACCAGCTGATCGACCAGGTCCTGGTCAATGTAAGGCCCGGCCGTGCGATGGAGGAATTGTTCGATCAGTTGGAAAAGCAGGAAGTGATCAGTGCGATGGCCAAACTGTTCGGAACGAGCGACTTCCTGTGGAAAGACTTCCTGAGGATCCAGTACAAGAACCTGTTCCCCGTGCTGCAGGACATCAAGGCGGTCGGAATCGTGAAATCGCGGGAGCAAATGGAAAGAGAGCTGAGCGCCCGGCTGTCCAGAATCGCAAGTTACGACCGGCGCAAACAGTTGTTGAACCGGTATAAGGACAAGGAGATGCTGCGGATCAGCATGCGCCAGATCCTGGAGAAACACGAAGACATCCAGGCGTTTTCCAGCGAACTCACCACGCTTGCCGAGGTGGTCCTTGAAGCCGCGTATGATATCTGCGACCAGGAGCAGCGCCGGCAGTACGGCGCCCCCATTCTGCCTTCCGGCGAGTCCTGCGTATTCAGCATATGCGCGTTGGGGAAATGCGGCGGCCGGGAACTGGGTTGGGCATCCGACATCGAACTGTTGTTCGTCTACGCAGGGCAGGGGAGCACACGTGGCCCCCATACCGTCTTAAATTCGGAGTACTACGAGCGGCTCGTGCGCATGATCTGCAGTACCATCGATGCCCGGAGGGAAGGTTTGTTCGAGATCGACCTCAGGTTACGGCCCTACGGCGACAAGGGCGCTTTGGCATCTTCCCTGGACAAGTTCAACGAGTATTTCAACGAAAAGGGCGGCGCACTGCCCTACGAGCGTCACGCGTTGATCAAACTGAGGGCTATAGGCGGCGACCCGGTTCTGGGCGCAAAAGTCGAAGATGCCCGAGATGCCTTCGTGTACAGCGACGTCCCCGTTGACGGCAGGTCGTGGACCCACCTTCGCGAGCGGCAGAACGACGAATTGGTCGAATCCGGCGCAATCAACGTAAAATACAGCTACGGTGGACTGATTGACATCGAGTATCTCGTGCAGGATCTGCAGATCCTCTACGGCGTAAACAATCCCGGTGTTCGAGGACCGACCACGCTGGAGGCCATGGAAGCGCTCAACAAGGCTGGTTATCTGTCTGACGAGGAGCGCAGCATGCTGGCCCGGTCATACCATTTCCTGGTCAGGCTGATCAACGCACTGCGCATGGTGCGCGGCAATGCCAGGGACCTGGTTCTGCCCGGCAAGACGTCCCAGGAATTCCTGTTCCTGACCCGGCGACTGGGATATTCAGAGGATACCGGGACTGGCATAGGCGAACAGTTGTGGCAGGATATTGAACTGAACATGGAATGGGCGTCCAGGGCGCTTCGCACCCGGTTCGTCCACAAACTGTTCGATTAACAGCCACGGACTTCACAATACGGTATTTTACGATGAACATTCGCCACTTCAGATGGATCATCGGGCTGGGGATGCTTTCCTCCACGGTAATGGCCGCGAGCCTGGCTGTCTTCATCCTGCTCGGTACCGGATGGGGCTTGAACCTGATCCGCCATGCCGTGTTGTGGACCATCGAGGATCGGCTCAACGGGCAGATAACCATCGAAAGGATCGAGCTTGGCGGGCTGCAGCACCTGACGGTGTACGATGTATCCCTGCGCTTGCCGGACACCCTCGGCGGAATGGAAGTCGCGGGAATGGATGAAATCCAGATAGGATTCAACGGGTGGGACGCGCTGGTGGGACGCGCTCCGCTCTATAGCGTTGGCATCGACGGTTTCCGCATGGACTACATCGAAGATGCCGCCGGAAACGGCAGGAATTCCCTGGACCTGCTATTTGACGATCCGTCGCGTTCGGCCGCTGCACCTGAATCATCGGATGGAGCGTCCTCCGGCATGCCATTCGCATTACACGATTTACAGATTCGGAATGGACGGTTCCGGTATTTCGATCCATTGGATTCCACGACGGTGAGTGCCAGGGAAGTAACCTTCCGAGGTTCTGTGCTGGACCCATTCAGCGTGGATGCCGAAATAAGCGCGCGACATGTAGCTTTTCATATAGGGGGATATGGTGATGCCGTATCGAATATGCGTTCGGTCATATTCTTCGAAGGAGGCGCCCTCACCATTCACGACCTGACGATGGAAGCGGCTTACGGCCCCCGGATTGGATATCACGTGACCGGCGAGATCTCCACGTCCGGTGAAAAAACAGCCACCCTCGATATCGCGGCTAACGGGCAGGTAGGTGCCATACTGGACATCATGGGTATGGAAAATACCATGCCGGGCACTTTCAGCATGACCGGCTCGCTGCGGGACAGACTTTCGAATCCGGTCATCGAGACCCGGTTCATATCTCCGGTAGTCCGTACGGAATTCGGGTCGTTCAAGTTGGCTTCGGTGGATATGGGATATGCAGATGATGTGCTAACGGTTACCCGGTTCAGGGGCATGCACGGAGCGGGATGGGTCTCTGGACGGGGACTGCTTGATTTTACCAGAGGATCGACCGGGTATCGCTTGCAGCTGGAATCTCCCGGGATCGACCTGCCCGCGCTACCCCCGGCCTTCGTCGACAATGGGAACGAACTCGAAGGCAAGGTGGAATTGGCTGTAGAGTTCGAAGGCGACGGATTCGATGGTCCGCCTCGCCGGGCAGATCTGAACGCTTCTTCGGCGCTGGTGAGCATATACGGTTTTCCCCTGCGTGACGTGACGGGGTCCGCCCGGTACCGTCGCGGTCAACTACAGGTCGATCTCCGGGAAGCATCTTTCCAGGTGAACACCGAAGGCCGGCTCGGCACGGATGGAAGCATCCAGCTGACTGGCTCTGTCGATGTGATCGACATCGGAAACCTTCCCCCTCCGTTGGATTTCGCAGCGCTACGCGGCTCGGCGAAACTGGATACCTATCTGTTGGGTACGCTTCTCCGGCCGACCGTCCGGCTGGCTGGCTGGGTCAGCGACCTTGCCTACGCCCATGTCCCTATCGGCGAAATGAAGATCGAAGGGTTTCTGGACGAAAGAAGCAATCTTACCTTCAATGCCGTGCTGGACAGGCTGGAGTTCCAGGCCAGGACGAACCTCGCCAGCACCCAGGAGGTCTCCGGTTTTTTTAACGTGCATGACCTTAGGCTCAGGGATTACCTATGGGACGAACCCGGATGGGGGCTGGATGCCATCCTGCGTATGGAGGGCGAGATTGGCGGAACGATACAACAACCGCTCGTCACGGGAAAAGGCACCGTACGAAACCTGGTGCTTCGAAACGAAGACCTGGGCGATACCGATATAGACATGACGATCAGCAGAGAACGTCTGGATTTCTCCATGACACGAACCCCGGGCCCCACCGTTTTCGCGGAAGGGTCCATTGAATTGACCGAGCAATACCCATACGATGTGAGAGTCGATCTATTGCACACATCGCTGTCTCCGCTCCTTTCCATACTCTCCAAGAGACCGATCGCAAGCAGCACCGGCCGGTTCAGCGGAAATATACATGCGGTCGGCCTGGCGGGGTATCCGGACCTGTCCACCATCACGGTTTCGCTCGATTCGCTGGGCATCTTAATGGACGGCAGGGAACTGCATTTCGCGGCCCCCTCCACCGTGAAACTCGAGAACCAGGTCATTTCCGTGGACGAATTCAGGCTTACGGGTGATTTCGGCCAGGTAACGGTCAACGGTACCGCGAGTCTCGCCGCCCATGGCCGGGTCGACCTGGAAACCCACCTGGAAGGCGTCCGGCTCGAGTTTATCTCTCCTTTCCTGATGTCAGACGGTACGTTCAGCGGGGCCATGGATGGCAGCATCACTTTGAAGGGAACGCCCGATGCTCCGAAGATCAACAGCCTGTTGTCCATTTCCGACATGGCCTACACTGCAAACGATATAACCAACCTGCTCGGGACGGTAACGACATCGGCGTTGTACGAAAACCAGCTGCTGCATATCCCCGAACTATCCGTGCAGACTCCGCTGGGATTGTCGAAGATCGCCCTGACCTATCCTCTCGACCTGCGCTGGGCGCCGGAAACTATGCCGGTTGAAAGTCCATCCGGGGACAGATATGAAGCGTCCCTGGTCGTGGATAACCTGGCGGTGGCGCCCCTGAGGGAATTCTTCGAGGTAGTGCCGGCCGATCTGGATGGATACATCAAGGGCAGGATCGACGTTAACGGTTCGGTCCGGGACCGGAGCGACTTGAAAGGGATCGTAGCGCTGGATTCACTGAAACTTTTTGGCCTGCAAAACGAATTGGTCAATACCCATCCCATCAGGTTGCGCTTCGACGCGGAGCTTATCGAAACGGAAACTTTGTCCACCACGATACGCAGCATAAACCAACCCGGTGACGAGCGGGGACGGCTTACGATGCACGGCCGCCTGGTGTACGGCAGCGGAGGAACGGGAACCGGGGAGTCCGATTTCACCATCCAGGGCGAGCAGATCAGGATGGACGCGGTCCTGGCGCTGGCCAATCTTGATCTTCCCATGAGCGGGAACATGAATACCCGAATCGGAATCACGGGCCCGTTTTCAGCCCAGGTCATAGATGCGCTTGTCTCCGCGGATCAGTTGAGATACAACGAAGTCAACGTGGACAGCGCAACAGCCCATGTCGTTTACAGCGACCGGGAAATCGATATCAGGGAGCTGCGCATACGCGACGAAGACGATACCATCACCGCCCAAGGTACCATACCTTACGATCCGAGCCGTACGATCCGGTCCACGGACGCCAATGATATCGCCCTGACCGTCGAAGGAAACGAAATCGACCTTTCCTTCCTGAGTGGTATCATATACGACCTGGAACACATCGAGGGGATGGCCGACATACAACTGTCCATTGGCGGATCACCCACTTCACCTCGATCCGTTGGCTATATCTCCGTCCGGGACGCCGCAGTGCGCATCCGTGATATCGAACCGATGTTCGAAGCCGAGATGTTGCGGGTCGATGTCGACGGCAGCACCTTTGCGTTAGAGCCTGTTGACTTTCGGGCCGGTGACGGCAGCATCCGTGTTTTCGGCGACCTGGTACTGGATAACCTGTCCTTCGCCGAAATCAGATCCCGTGCCGATTTCGAACAGGCTGAAGTGGAACGCCTGGGCTCCGCGAAACTGAAGATCGACGGTTCTCTTGCCTGGACCGGCAACCGGGAGTTTTCCCGGGTCTACAGTGTCGGGGACCCTGTCGTCATTACAGGGGTGGTCATGCATCCTTTGAATCTGGGCGACTTTCTGTTCGACAACACGATAATTCGTCCACAGGATACCCCGGACCCATTTCTGGAAAGCATTGGACTGGACATCGCCATTGACATACCCGATCTGGCCATTGAGAACGATATCGCCCAACTGGCTATCGAAGGAGGAGTGGCCTTTAGCAACTCGGCGCAGAATCCCGTTGTCACCGGCAACGCCATTGCCAAGGAAAACGGTGAAATCAGGTACCTGGATACCAAGTTCGAACTGGACGCAGGAAGATTCGATCTGACACGGCGCGTACCCCTGGAGAATTTCACGGCGCTGATCGAGTATCCGGTTGAACGGCTAGATCCGGAACTGAACATACAGGCCAGCGCCCCGCGTGTACGTGATATCTACGGCACCGAGTACGAAGTGGAAATGCTCATATCGGGACCGGTATCGATTGCGACGCCACAACTACGGGCGACGCCTTTCGAGACCGGATCTACCAACGTTTCTTCCGCGCCGCTGGCCGGCCCGGAAGTCATATCCCTGCTTACCTTCGGACTGCCCGGTATAACCACCACGGGTACGACCGACGCCATGGCTGGCATGGGCAGAAGGGCCATCCTGATGGCTACCGGGGCTTCGGCGCAGAGACTGTTGAAACTCGACGAAGTACAGATTGTGGGTGATCTCTTCTCCGGCAACGCCAGTGAAACCGGGTCGCCTGCCCAGATCACCCTCAGCAAGCGTATAAACAGGCGCGCCCGGGTCAGTTACACCCGACTTTTCGAGTCCTCCGAATACACACTGCGTGTTGGCTACCAGTTGACGGACTTCCTGTTTATAGAGACATTTTCAGAACAGTCGGGCGAACATCCACAAAACGGAATAGACCTCAGGGTTAAGTTTCGGTTTCGCTGAGCGGATACCCTTGTTTGGATGCTCGAAAAGGGATAAAACGGTCAGTCGAATCACATGGTAGAGGATATGAGGCTTCCCTCGAAGTCAACCGTCGCCGCTGCGGGTTGGATCATTTCAAACCGCGCACGGTATTTCTGGATGACCTGGTCGCTGTTACTCACGGCGATGGTGTTTGCCACGCCCGCGTTCTCACAGCAGACCCCCATCGTTGAACGCATAGCCATAGAAGGCAACACTACCATCGCGGACGACCGTATTCGTAGTCTCATCGAAACCAGAACAGACGGCATTTTACGCAGTGGACGATTGAACAACGCCATCTGGCGAACCGATCTGGACGCCGTCGAAAGTTTCTACCACAACAGCGGGTTTCTCGATGCCCGGGTCCGATCGATTCGTGAACGACTCGATCCGGATCGTATTGCGCTCCGGGTCGTCATAGACGAAGGTCCGAGATACACCGTGCGCCAGGTCAATCTCAATGGACTTGAATACCTTTCAGAGCCAGAGATCAGGCAAAGTCTGCTAACGCGGGAAGGCCAGGTATTCTACCGTCTATTCACCGCGACGGACAAGCGATACATACAGAGCCTGGCCGACAACGAAGCGCTGCTTGATGTAACGGTGGATACGAACATCGAACTGCACGAAGAAGATCAGACGGTTACCGTCGACTTCCTGGTCGTCGAAGGTCATCCGATCCGGGTTGGCGCAATCCTGGTCCGCGGTCTGGAGAAGACAAAACAGAACGTGGTGGTCCGCGAAATCGAGCTCGAACCGGGTGACCTGTATGACAACGCCAAGATTGCCTTAAGCCAGACCCGGCTTTTCCTGACGGGTCTGTTCCGCAGCGTACGCCTGTCGCCCCTGAGAAGCGACACCTCTTCCACGGTCCGGGACCTGGTGGTGGATGTCACCGAACTGCCCGGAGGCGAAGTGAGCTTTGGAGCAGGATTCGCGTCGGCCGAACAGTTCAGGGTCAGTTTCAGCGTCGCCTACCGCAACTTGCTGGGACGAGGCATCACCATCGGCACGAATGGTCAGATCAGTTCGCTTTTGCAGCAGGTCGATCTTGGGATAACGCAACCGTGGCTGTTCCGGACCAGAACGACGGGCACCGCGCGGGCGTTCTTCCGCCGTGAAGACCGTATCAGCCATACCGAGCGTGAAACGGGTGTGTCCTTAGCCGCAATCCGCGAGCTCTCCCGCACATTCCGGGCTCAATTGATCTATACGTTGAAAAACATCAAGATATCAGCTCTCAGTGACGAACTGTCCGAACTGCTTCGAAGCGGTACGGTGGCGGACAGCCTCCGGTCCAGGCGCGAGGGAAGTCTGACCCAGGTCGTGGTCTACGATACGCGGGATGATATTCTGAATCCAACGAAGGGATTCTATGGTCAACTACAAAGCAGTCTGGCCAGCCCGGCGCTCGGCAGTTCCACGCGTAATCGAAACTCGATTTTGACCTTCTTAACCATAGTCCGGAAGTACTTTTCCATACCCAACGCGCCAGATCTTTCCACTTCGTTTTCGTTCAGCTACGTAAAGGCGCTGGACAACAACCTGATTCCCCTCGACAGGAAACTGTTTATCGGTGGCGACCGTTCCGTGCGGGGATTCAGCATCAACCAGATCGGCCAGCCCGACGGCGGACTTATCGCCATCAACGCGCAGAATGAACTTCGTGTCCCTTTTTCCAGGGTCACCGTGGCTTTCTTCGTGGACTGGGGCGGTATCGGCAAGACGGTGGGGACTTTAAGCATCAAGGACTTTCTCGTAGGCTACGGGGGAGGCCTGCGGGTGAATTCACCGATCGGGTTGATACGCGGCGACATTGGTTTTCACGGGCAGAGCACGATCGATAAACCCAACTCAGACCTGTACGATCGGACTTTCCTCTACTTCGGTCTCGGCCAGGCGTTTTAACCGGCAGGAAACAATCGCGTGCTTCAAAAAACGAAACACCACATCAACACTGCAGTTACGGGGTTGTCAAACATGGTAAGTAAACCCGGATATCAGACCTTTGTTTATTACAACCATTTCCATCGCCACGAACAGTGGCGGACGGATTTCGCGAAGTTGAAAGAAAACGGGTTCCAGTACATCATACTGGACCGGGGAATCGATCTCAAGGCCCAGTTGGCCGTAAGCGAACACACGGCAAAGGTAAAGGAGATTATCGAAACCGCGGAAGGCGAGGGGCTTGCTACCGTACTGCATATTGGAAACCCCAAGGACCTGTACATGCTGCCCGACTCCTGGCAGTGGCGTCTGGATTATGTAAAGCACGTCGTGGATGTTCTGGGCGGTTGCCAGGGTCTCTTCGCCCTGATGCTGGAAGACACGCCGACAGGTGGCAGCCAGTTCAGTACGGAACGCTGGCGAGTCGCCATGGAGTCTCTGGAAAGAAGACTGGCGACGATGAAGATTAACGAGGCGGAATACCAGTTCGAGCGGCGGACCTGGCAACAGGAACAGTTTACTTCCTACATCGCGGACATGGTCAAGACGGTCAAAAAGGCGAAATCATCGTTGAAGGCTACCGTCAGCTTTAACATGGAAGCCCTTATACCCGCAGATACCCACGTACACTTCCAGAACACGGCCCGAGCGTTGGATTTCGTGATGATCGATCCCGGTGTCCTCCCCTATCAGAATACCCGTCATATCGATCATGTCTTGCGCTGGGTGTCGACCATGTCGAGGACGCTGACTGAAAAAGACATCTGGTTGGCCGTGGGGACACAGGTAGCGTCCGGAAGATATCATACCACGCTCAGGGAACTGCGAGAATGGACACGCCAGGCCTGTTCAAACTACGTTTCCACCGTGGGATGGCACGGTTGGCTGGACAACGCGTGGTACGAAGACAGCGTGGTCCGCGGCAGGTCCCTGGAGGAATCGAACCCGGAACACTGGGCGACGATCAACGCCTTGAGCCGATCGGTGTCGAACAGGAAGCACACGCATTCCAGTCCGCCCGGCCTGCGCTGCATGCTGTCCTATGATTCCATTATTAACCGGATCCCCTGGCTGGACATCATGACGCCCCATCATGTACTCGAAGAAAGCACGGGGCGGGACGTGGGATATGTTTCCGATTCCCAGGTCGCGGATGGAGACGAACTGCCCGGGTGCCACATTATATTCTGCACGCCCAGTCCGTCGCTCAGGGACAAGGTTGTCGACCGGCTGATCCACTACATGGAACAGGGTGGATGGATTGTGGGATCGGGAGATGACTTCGCCCTCGATGAGGGTCTTAGACCGACCGACGCGCACAGGCGGGTGTTTGGCATAAGGAATGAAAGTACCCTCAACGACCCGGACCGTATCCTGTTGACCAGCGGCTGGCCATACCTGGAGGAAGGCGCCGTCCTGGACGCGTGCCAGTCCCGAATCCGCCCCACGGAATGCGACGACGACGTACGGGTCCTGGGGAAATGGGGAGACGGATCGGCGGCGGTTGTGACCAAGCCCCATGGCAAGGGCGGGGCCGTATACGTCGGGACCGATCTGTATCTTGCGGCCGATAGACACCCGGACGGCGGCTGGCGCGGTTTCCTGCAGGCCATACTTAACCGACGCGTACTCAAAAGCCTGACGACTACAGAATAGCGCCGTCACCCGCCGGACGTTACAGCTTTGCGCGACCTGCCGGTGTTCATTCGAGATTGGCGTGGCGGGCGAACATTCCGGATTCCGTTTCTTCGAGTCGCACCATGAGCAGCATGACCACCGCGTCGAGCGCCACGGCCAGACTTTGTTCGAAGAGCGTGGCCATGGGCTGGACCGATCCAGGTCCGTGATTGCCGGCGTCTTTCGATGATTTCGGTGTCGGGGCGGGTATGACGATGACCACGTTCGCCAGCCGTGCGGCGGGAGATTCCGCGTCGGTCGTAGCCACGGTCACCCGCGCTCCCGCCTTGACGGCTTGCCCGGCATAATGGACCAGTCGGTCCGTCGACCCGGATCCCGTTCCAACAACCAGCAAATCACCCGATGTGATTGGTGGCGAGGTGGCCTCACCCACCACGTGGACACGCAGGCCAAGCTGCATGAGCCGCATGGCGAAGCAACGCATGACCAGTCCGGATCGCCCCGCGCCGGTGATGAATACGCACCTGGCTGCCGTAATTTCCCGAACCAGCGCTTCGACATCGTCGGAGTTAACGGCTTTCAGTGTCCGCTGGATCTCGTCGAGAATGGTTCGCAGAATTTCGTTAAATGGAGCGTAGTCCGTCCTGTTATTCATAGGTGCCGTCCATGATGCTTCTGATTTCAGCAATCGCTCGCCCGGGATCTTGGTGTCGGGAGATGTACCCCCCAACGATCAAGATATCCGGGTCGTACCTAACCAGGTGCTCGATGGTCCGGGGATTCAACCCGCCCGCAACGGCAAGGCCAGCACGCCGAATAACGGAACCGACCCGTTCGATCCCTTCCAGGGTGCTGTTTGAATCTTTCTGATCCTGAATGTCAACGGCCGTGTGCAGACAAATGTAATCCATGCCCGCCGAGTCGAGCGTCCGGGCGAGGAGGACCGACGTGTTCAGGTCGGAAGCCGTAATCAGGTCGGCCATGACCTGGCCGCCGGTTCGCTTCGCCTGCGCTACGGCTTCCTTCAGCGTGGCCTGGTGTGCGGTCCCGAGTACGGTAACGATATCCGCTCCCGCGTCGAAGGCCAGGCTCGATTCCATAGCCCCGGCGTCAACGATCTTGAGATCCGCCAGTATTCTCGTGTCGGGATAATCGCGCTTGAAAGCCGAAACGATGTCGATCCCGTACCGGATCAGCAGGGGCGTACCCAGTTCGACAACATCCACGCCGAAAGCGGTCTGGTCCAGCAGTCGGCGCATCGCATCGGCGTCTGGTGTATCGAGGGCGAGTTGGAGCAGCATGATGTCCGTGATCGCAGTAAGGAGGCGGACGCTGGGTCCGGTCCGCCAGAACTAGTCCACGCTATCGCCGATACATACCCGGAGCAGGTTCGGATGTTCGGGGATGTCCTTGGTGCCCGCGCCATAGCCGACCTTCCTCAAAATCATCCTGGGCATGACCTCGTGGGCAACGGCCGTAGCCTTCAGAAATGCGGCGCCGGTCGGGGTAACCAGTTCCCCTTCGACTCCGGTGTGGTAGACCGGGATATCCCGCATCAGTTCCAGGGCGCCCGGGGCGGGGACCGGCATCAGTCCGTGGGCGCAGTGGATAAATCCACGTCCCAGCGGCAACGCCGAGGTGTACACCGCGTCGACCTCGAGTTGCGACAGACCGATGCAGGCGCCTACGACATCGATGATGGCATCCACGCCGCTGACTTCATGCAGGTGAACTTCCTGTTTCGAAATGCCGTGTACCTTACTTTCCGCCGTGGCCAGTTCATCGAATATACCGATGGCCTGCCGTTTGACGGAATCGTCAAGCGAGCTGTCTTCGATCACGGACGTCAAATCGCTCAGGTGCCTCGTTTCCCCGTGGTCGTGATAGGGTCCGTCTTCGCCGGGTCCTTCGATGATTTCACGGCCTTTCGCGGTCCGGACGACGACATCGACCTTGGTACCCGCGATGTGCTGCCTGGCCACCGTCTTCCGAGTGAGCCTGTAACCGTCGAGGGGAAGCTTCCGCAGTTCACTCTTCAGCGTATCGAATTCCAGGCCGGCGTCCACCAGCGCGCCCAGAATCATATCGCCGCTGATGCCGGAGAAGCAATCGAAGTATGCTATGGCCATCCATCCGCCCCATAAATAAATGACCGGACGATCTTCGTACATCGTCCGGCCATGTGTTCCAGTTAGTGACAACCCGCCATGTTACTTGCGGGGGGCGCTTTCCGTTTCGCCGTCCGCGTCCATCGCTCCGGCGTCGCTGTCTCCGGCGTCACTGTCGTGGCCGCTCCCTTCCTCCATCTCCCCGTGATCGCTTCCGCCGTCCGAATCCATTCCTTCTTCAGCCATTCCTTCTTCAGCCATTCCCTCTTCTGTTATCTCCTCTTCCATCATTTCGGCTTCTTTCAGTTCCAGGGCCACCAGCAGTTCATCCACGTCTTCCGGCCACGCTTCGTTCATTTCCAGCGCGATCGTCAGCTGATCGGCAACGAGTTCCATGGACTCTTCCATGATGCCCATTTCACCCAGGCTTTCCTTGAAGCTATTGCCGGCGTATTCGATTTCACCCCCGGCGACGGATGTGAACTGGGCCAGCAGGGTCTCTTTCCATGCATCCTGGTCGACCTCTCCGAGATGGCCATTCAATTGTTCTTCTTCCACGGCCGCGGCGACGAAATCATCGATCACGCCCATGATCATCTCTTCACCGCCCAGGCGGTCATACAAGGGACCGTCCATCACCCATTCCATGTTCGGGTCGTCATGCTGGGCATGTGCGGGTGTCGAGGTACCGGTCAGCAGCAACAGCGCGGAGAGCGCCATAGAAAATAAAGCCGTGCGAATCATTTGAAGATCTCCTTGTCCCTGGTAAGGGTACGGTGTCTCATCCCGGCCTGAATCTCATTAGATGTACAGTCGAACGGCCAACAGGATCATACAGAAAGATATGCCGATATCTTTAAAAATCAAATGGATTCTCCCCGCTGGATCCGATCCGGCCACGCCCGGCTCACAGGAGACAGGTATCGATTACGTGGGCGACTCCATCCGCGTCGTTGGTCGGCGCGACCAGGTCCGCCGCACGCTGAACGGCATCGGGCGCGTTCCCCATGGCTACGCCGAGCCCGGCATATTCGATCATGTCCAGGTCATTGAAGTTGTCGCCGATACTGATCATCCGCTCCGCCTCGATTCCGTAGCGTTCGCCGAGGAATGCGAGCGCCTTCGCCTTTGACACGCCGGAGGGTACGATTTCCATGCACCAGTAGTCGTCCACCAGTGTGCTGCGGGACATGATGGTGCCGATCTTGTTCCCGTAACCCGCCAGTTCCGCTTCCAGGTCATGCATGGACGATCCCCTTCCGGCGACAGCGATCTGCGCCGGGTCTCGGGCCAGCACCTGGTCCAGGTCCTCCACCTGAAAGGCCTTGTCCGCGTTGGCCTCCAGGTAACGATCCCGCCAGCCATTGGCCGAACGGGGGTGTTCATACCAGATGTAACGGCTTTCCGGAACCGGTTCGTAAACGAGGGGGTCGTGTCCGCGACGCTTGCAGAATCCGACCAGGTCGATTGCCAGGGTCCGCGGCATGTTTACCGCCCTGAGCAGCGGACCTTCGAGTGACTCGAGTATGAGTGCGCCGCTGTGGAATATCAGCGTCGTGGAAGGGGGTACCTGTTCGGCGGCGGATCGGCCGGAGTTCAGGCTTCTCCCGGTGCAGAGCGCTACGTGTTTCCCGGCCGAATCGGCCCTTCGAAGCGCTTGGAGCGTTTCCCTGGAAATATCGCGCCGGGACGTCAGCAAGGTGCCGTCGATGTCGATGGCGATCAGGTCATAGGACATGGATCTGCACTTTCGAAGGATCTGCTCTTTCGATTCACGGTATGAATCGCTCGATAACCCGCGCAACGCCCTCGTCGTCCACCGAAGCCGTGACATAGTCCGCCCGTGCCAGGACTTCCGGCGTACCGTTCGCCATGGCCACGCCCATGCCCGCGACAGAGAGCATTTCCAGGTCGTTCAGGTTGTCCCCCACGGCCATGACATCGGAGAGATCTATTCCGAGGAGCGACGCCAGCCTTCGCAGTCCTCCTCCCTTGGACACACCGGCAGGCATTACCGTGACGATACAGTAACGACGGTCCCACGGACTTATTTCGAAGACCACATCAGTGTCCGGCAATTGCGCTCTGATGTGAGACTCCCGGGACCTGACCCGTTCAACGCGTTCGGCGATGGTTACGCAGGTTACATCCTGCCGGAGAAAATCGAAGACGTCCTCTACCTGGTGAACGCGGTCCGCGTGTTGCGCAGCGTAGTAGATAAATGAATGGTTATCCGGATCAAAGGAGTCATAGTAGAAATAACGCACTTCGGGCAAGGGACCGTATACGATGGGATGAAACCCAAGGCTTCGAAACAGTCTCACGGAATCACCCGCGAGATGCTTCGGAAGATGTCGCGTATACCGGGCGCGATTTATGGGGACATCGTAAATCAGGGCGCCATTATTTAACACGAACGGCGCATTCAAAGTCAATCGCGGCACGGCCGCTGTCGCGGACGGGAGGCTTCGCCCGGTGCACACCGTGACGAGGACGCCGCGGTCGGCCGCGTGTCGAACGGCGTCGACCGTGGCATCGGTCATTTCCCGCCTGCTGGTGAGCAGCGTGCCGTCGATGTCCAGGGCGATGAGACGATACATGTGGAACCGGATTAAAAAAACGGAGACTTTTGGAAAGCCCCCGCCTTTTCGGTTGATCCAATGATGTAAATGGGCGCTAGTGGACTCGAACCACTGACCTCCACGATGTGAGCGTGGCACTCTAACCGGCTGAGCTAAGCGCCCGGCAATGGGCCCGCCAGGACTCGAACCTGGGACCGTCCGATTATGAGTCGGATGCTCTAACCAACTGAGCTACAGGCCCATGGTTACTACCCAGTCAGCATACCGGACAGACTGGATCAATATAGATGACTGGAGAGATTTCGTCAAGCAAAAGATCGGGGGTTCCTCAATCTCCACGGGCGGACTGCAGCAGGGTTTTTTCCTGGTGCTTGAGCTCCATGTAGGTGGCCATGGCTTCGTTTAATTCGCTGCTTCGTCCCCCCTTTTCCATTTGCTTGATCTGTTCCATGAGCCGGGTCATGCTTTCCTTGAGCCGTCTCTGCTTGATGCGAAGGATATGGTCCCGTGCTCTCTGTTCCAGGTGAATGCCGGAGTCAGCCGTGTTGATCAGTTCCGTAATCACCCGCGTCGTCTCGTCGTTGTCGATGGCATCGATCAGACCGGCGAGGTCGTACGTACCCTCGTCGCCCAGTTTCGCGAAACAATGTTCGACGATCTTGCGGTGCAGGGGATTATTGAAATCCCGGGGTTCCAGCTGCCTCTCGACGAGCTCAGCGATGGTCCGATCGTTCAGCATGAGTTGGACCAGGCCGCGTTCCACCATCGCTGAACCGTCGACCGGCTCGTGTTGGGTCTGGGAGGTTCTGCGATCACGCTGGACCGCGCCCGGGTTCCGCAGTTCCGATGCCAGCAGGCCCTGCAGCGCCGGAAACCGGCGTTCGGCTTCTTCCCGGTACCTTTCTCTGTGGACCAGGTTCGTCGTCTTACGGATCAGATCGGTCAGCGTTCGAAATACCTCTTCCCGGTCGCCTGATTCGTTGAGATTGGCATGGTTTCCCATGAAATCGGCAATGGAATCGGCCTGCTCGACGAGTTTCAGGAAACCATCAGGACCGTGTTCTCCCACGTAGGAGTCGGGATCATAGCCCTCGGGCAACCCCACGATCCGGGTCCAGAGCCCGGATTCCACCAGGGGTTCGATCGCGCGCCATGTCGCCCGCACCCCGGCCTGGTCCGAATCGTAGACCAGGTACGCCTGCTGTCCGTTCCGCGCCAGGAGGCGGGCCTGTTCCCGCGTCAACGCCGTTCCGCACAGGGCGACCACCCCGTCGACGCTGTGCTGATGCAGTCCAAGCAGATCCATGTAACCTTCCACGACCAGTACACGTCCCCGTTGCCGAATTGCGTCCCGGGCCTGGTACAGTCCGTAGAGCACTTGACTCTTACGATAGATAGGGGATTCTGGTGAATTGAGGTACTTGGGTTGATCCTCGTCGGAAAGCGCTCTTCCCCCGAACCCGACCACGCGTCCGCTCGGCGCCTGTATGGGGAAGACGAGCCGTTTTCTGAAGGCGTCGTAGGTCCGCTGCCCGCTGGTCTTTGCCAAACCGGCCTTGACCAGCCAGGCCGCGCTGATGCCCTGTTTCCCAGCCGTTTTCAGCAGGTCGTCCCAGGAGTCGGGCGCATAACCGAGCCCAAAGGACTTGATCGTCTCTTCCGACAGCCCCCGTTTCGTGATATAGCGCCGAACGATCGAGCCCGGGTCGCTGTTCAGCAGGCGATCGTGAAAAAAGCGGGCGGCGAACTTGGTCACCCGTGCGAGGCTTTCCGCCTCACTGCCGGCCTGGTGTTCACGGTACGAATCGGGTATGGTGATATTGAGGCGTCGGGCGATGTGACGGACCGCTTCCACGAAAGAAACGTTCTCGTGCTCCATGAGAAAGGTGAACACGTTGCCGCCCTTGCCGCAACCGAAACAGTGGAACATCTGGCGTTCCGGGTTGACGCTGAAGGAAGGCGTCTTCTCGTCGTGGAACGGACAGAGTCCCTGGTAATTCTTACCCGCTCTCCGCAGTGTGACATAGTCGGACACGACGTCCACGATGTCCGCCTGCGACCGGATCGAATCGATGAGGTCGTCCGGTATTCGCGCCAAGGCTCTCTCCCCGTTCAGGCCCGCCTGTTACGGCCGGGACTTTCATGATCCTCACACCAGGTCGCATGCTTCGGGCGGCATCCAGTGCGCGTCCTGGTTCTCCCATTTCACGTTGCATCCGATGGGATTGGTGAGCGGCTTCCGCACCGGTCTCCCCGCCGTAACGTCTTCAAGGACCTCTTCCAGGTCGTTTACACTTATTCCGTCCGCGTCCTTCGGACTGTCTACCCCCCGGCCGGTATAGACCAGGTTTCGGTCTCGGTCGAAGACATAGAAATGGGGTGTTCTGAGGGCGCCGTAGGTCTGCGCGACTTCCTGGGACCGGTCGCGCAGGTAGACCCAGGGAAAACGATGGACATTCATGCGTGTGACCATGTGGTCGAAGTCGTCGTCGGGATGCGTAACCTCGCTGTTGGAATTGATCCCGACGAACCGGACACCGCGGGACGCGAACTTTTCCGCGGCCATGCGCGTGACCTCGTCAGATCCCGTCACGTAGGGACAGTGGTTGCAGGTGAAGAACACCACCAGGCTTCCCGCACCGTCGAAATCCTCCAGCCCGTATGTCTTTCCGTCCGTTGCCGGCAGCGAGAATCCCGGTGCCGCTTCGCCCAATTGCAGCGTAAAGGCCATGATTGCTCCTCCTGATGAGACGAAAGTGTTGAAACTGGATTCGTGTCGCGATTCACTGCGTACCACGGTCCAGTCCGTGCCGCCGCAGTGCCGTCCCGCGCCCGCGCTCAATCCTTCATATCTACAATGGTCACCCCGGTGCCCCCATCCCGCTGTTCGGCGAAATGGAATGATTTGACCAGGGGATGGTGTTGCAGAAACTCCTGGATCGCACTGCTCAGGGCTCCGGTACCCTTACCATGCAGTATACGTATTTCATTGAGGTCATCAAGGGCGGTCTGGTCGATGTAGCGGTCCACGGCGTCGATGGCCTCCCGGGCGCGGTAACCCCTCACATCCAGTGCCGACAGGGGTACACGGGGCCGGTCCACCTGTACTTTGACTGGACTCGCGGGAGTTTCGCTGGAAGTTTCCGTATCCGATTTCCGGAGACTGACCTCGGATCGCCGCGCAGTGATCTCCATCCTGCCGGTCTGAACGCGCAGCCGGTCTCCCTGGACCTGGAGCACCGTACCCGCCTGCCGCAACGATTCCACCCATACCTCGTCGCCGATCGAGATGGACTGCCCGGGTTCTTCGGGACCGGCAACCCGGGCGCCGGTGACGGCGGCGGGCGTATCGTTACTGATGGAATCGAGCATGTTCTGAAGCAATGCGCGCTGGTCTCTGACCGTATCGCGAGATTCCTCGACGACCCTGGAAGCGGCCTGTTCCCTGCGGACGTCGGCTACCGCCTGTTCGACTGCGGCCTGGGCGTCTTTCAGCATGCGGTCCATCTTCTCCCGGCTGGTAGCGATCACGTCGCGCTCTTTCTGTTTGTAGGAGGCGATCTGATCTTCGTAGGCCTGTTTCAGGGTGTTCAGTTCATCACGAAGCTTGTCCGCCTGTTCTTGCGCGTCGACGAGCAGTTCGTGCTTCCGGTCCACGTCCATGATGACTTCGTCCAGGCGCCGTTCGGCGGTACCCATGAACCGGGTCGTCCTCTCGAGTACTTCTCCGGGCATGCCGAGTCGACTCCCGATCTCGATGGCGTAACTGGCCCCGGGGATCCCCTGCCTGAACTGGAAGGAGGGGGTGAGGGTTTCCACGTTGAAGACCATCGAACCGTTTTCGACCCCTTCGGTTCGGGTGGCGAAGGCTTTGAGCGCGTCGAAGTGGGTCGTGGCCGCCGTGACGGTTCCCCGCTGGGTAAGCGACTCCAGGATGGCCATGCCCATGGCCGCGCCTGCCGAAGGGTCCGTACCGGCCCCCAGTTCGTCGAGGAGCACCAGGGTGTGTTTACCGGCTTCTTCCAGAATGGTCCGGATATGCCCCAGGTGGGCAGAGAAGGTACTCAGATTCGCCTCAATCGACTGCTCGTCCCCAATGTCCGCGAATATGGAATCAAAAACGGCGATATCGGTGTCGTCATCAGCAGGTATGTGCAAACCGGCCTGCGCCATCATGGTCATGATCCCAATCGATTTCAGGGCGACCGTCTTACCGCCCATGTTGGGGCCGGTAATCACGAGCGTGTGCGCGCTTTCACCGAATTCCAGGTTAAGTGGAACGACGGTTTCGCACTGGTCCGATAGTTGAAGAATGGGGTGCCGGGCGTTGCGAAGGACAATACGCCCATCGGAATTCAACCGCGGCGGCACGGCCCGGAGGTCGAGGGAGAGTAGGGCGGCGGCATGATAGAAGTCGAGATGCCCCAGGAGACCGTAGGAAACGGCTATGGCCTCCGACTGCTGGTGTACCTGGTCGGTCAGGGTTAGCAGAACGCGTTCGATCTCCCGGCCTTCCTCGACGATCAGTTCGCGAAGCCGATTGTTGAACTCGAGGACGCCCATGGGCTCGATGAAAACCGTGGCGCCGCTGGCGGACTGGTCGTGGACTACGCCTTGCACCTGGCCGCGGTGATCCGTGCGTACGGGGACCACGTATCGCCCGTTCCGCATGGTGATAACCGGGTCCTGCAGCGACCGGGTCCCGGCGTCGGACTGAATGAATCGCTGCAGCCAGCTCCGTGCGCGCTCCCGCATGGTCTGCTGATCCGCGCGTATCCGGCGCAACGCGGGACTGGCGTGGTCGCGTATGTTTCCGTCGGCGTCGATCGCGTCACCGATCGACGTTTCAATTTCCTGGAAATCTCCCAGTCCAGCCGTGAGGGACCTGACATGTGGGGCGCTGGAACCATCACGTAGCCGCAGGCCGAATGTCCGCATGACGCGGCTTACACGGAGGGTGTCTGCCATTTCCAACAGCGCCTGGGGATCCAGCATGGCGCCGGCAACGCCGACCTGTTCCAGGGCGCTTTCAATGTCCTTGATACCCCGCAGGGGTACGGTTTCGTCCCGGTCCAGGAATACCCGCATTTCGGTGACGGTCTGCAGGTTCTTCCCGATTACGACGATGTCGTTTCCGGGAACCAGGGATGTCGCACGGCGATGACCCGAGGTGGAAACCGTCCTTTCCGACACCATCGTCCTTACGGCGTCGAATTCCAGAACGTTCAGCGTATGTGGAGGGATGCCGGGATTCATGTTCTGTGGATCCTCTCTCGCCTTCGATCACAGATATTCCGGATCGAAGCACGACTGCCGAGGGACAGTTTCACATTTCGATCAGCGATTGACCAGCACGCCGGGCCGTTGCGAGGAACGGAGGTAACGCTCCAGTTTGTCCATGAAGGGCGGAGCGCCGGGATCGACGCGGTGCATAACGGAATCGATGATGTTCGGGATGATGGACATGGTTCGTGGCGCAAGGGACGATCGGTCCAGTTGCGCCCTCGCCGAATCGGTGAACGGCATGAAGACATACAGGGTCAACAAGAGGCTCGAGATGACGAATCCCCGTGCGCCTCCCAGCAGCAGGCCGGTAGCGCGGCTGAGCAGGGATTTTGAAGAACGCTGGAATGGCCGGCCGACCACACCGGTTACGGCGTTGACCAGCGCGAGCGAGAGTCCGAGGCAGGTGAACAGGCTGAACCAGTGCAACCATTCGGAAGAAACACTCGCTACGCGGCCCAGGAGGTCCGAAACCAGGCCGAACTGGGTCAGTGAGATGACCACGGCCACGACGATTCCCGCAAGGTCCAGCAGGCTTCTGGAGAAGCCCTTGCGAAAACCGGTTGCCATCTTGTAAAAAACGAGTAACACGATGGCGATATCGATCCAGTTCATGGCATCAAACACAGAAAGCCTCTCCGGGGTTACGGAGAGGCTTCGTAAAGGGACCGTTTCTGCTCGCTTGTTTTACGGAATCACCCGGTCCGATCGGGCTGCCCAGGCTGCCCAGGCTGCCCAGGCTGCCCGGCCTCTGAGGCCAGGCATTCCCGCACGATGTTGTTGACGAGCTTGCCGTCCGCCCGGCCCTTGACACGAGGTATGACCGCCCCCATGATCCTGCCCATATCTCTCGGCCCTGCGGCACCGGACTGATCGATGGCTTCTTGAACCACGGCTATAATCTCTTCTTCTGACAACTGATCCGGGAGATAAGACGCAAGTATCTTAAGTTCTACTTCGGCCTGAGTGACCAGGTCCTTTCGATCTCCCTTGACGGCGAAATCCAGCACTTCTCTCCGGGCCTTGATCAGGGAGGAGACCACTTCGATCGTTTCTTCATCCACCAATTCGTTCCCCTTGGCGATTTCCCGGTTCTTGACCTGTGCGCGAATCATGCGAACCAGGCCAAGGCGAACGGTTTCCCTGTTCCTGAGAGCCGATTTCATATCTTCCGTCAAACGCTCTTTGAGCGCCATATCCCGCTCCGGTCGATCAGTATTTTTCCTGCTGGAGCCGCTTCAGATTCTTCCGTTTCGCCGCGTTCAACTTGCGCTTGCGTTTAGCGCTCGGTTTTTCAAAATGCTGATGCTTGCGTATTTCAGACATGATGCCGACTTTTTCGCAAGTCTTGGTAAAACGACGCAGGGCTTTTTCGAACGGTTCGCCTTCCCTGACACGAATACCTGGCATCCTCCCACCCCCTCTCATGCCACTCAAATAGGGTGAACCAAGTCTTTCTTTTCGTCTCTATTCCAATCTCTCCAATATGCCATGCGTCGGTTGAAAAAGCAAGGAGATAAATTGCTCCAGTCCGATATTGCCCGTTCACCTCGCCCAACTTCGCTCACGTGGCCAGTTCGGGCAATCTACGGCCACCGAGCAGGTGCATATGAAGATGAAAAACGGTCTGCCCACCGTCAGGGCCGCAGTTGACGATCAACCGGTACCCACCGTCGTCGACGCCAACATTCCGTGCGATCTGGTTCGCCGCCGCCGTGAGCCGGCTCATGACGCCGTTCGAATCGCTGCCCAGATCGGCGACTGTTTCGATGTGTGCCCGTGGTACGACAAGGATATGCACCGGGGCCGCGGGGTTTATGTCCCGGAAGGCCACGACGTGTTCGTCTTCGTAGACCAATTCGGTCTGCAGCGATCCAGCGGCGATACGGCAGAACAAGCACTCGGACATGATATCGCTCTCCAATGAATGGGTATCCGGCACATGAATCAGGGGGTTCTGCGGATCCCGGTCAGGTGGTATTCAGTGCCGCCATGAGCAGGGTCAGCCCCGCGATGGAGGCCGTATCGGATCGAAGGCGCGATCGTCCGAGAGAAACCGTTTGAATGTCCGCTTCCCGTGCCATTTCGATCTCCTCCCGGGCGAAACCTCCTTCGGGACCGATCATCAGCAGGACGCGTTTCGTTTCCGGATTGAGACCCGTTGCAAGGTCCGGGCTATGGTTCTTTTCCTCTTCCCAGGCGATCAGGGCCAGGTCGTAGGACACTGCGCTCGCCAGGAGGTCCGCCAGGCTCATCACAGGACCAATCCGCGGCAATCGGGCGCGAAGCGACTGCTTCATCGCGCTCAGGGCAATGCGCCGCCAGCGTTCCAACTTCTGAACCCCCGGCTCACGGCCACCCGCCACCGTGCGCGCACTCCGCATGGGTATAATGGATGCGACCCCCAGTTCCGTCGCCTTCTCGACGACCATGTCCAGCCGCGATCCCTTCAGGAGCGCCGGTGCGAGCGTCACTTCCACGGATCCGTCTTCCCGATCCCTCCGCCGGTCCAGGATCTCGATTTCGATCTCCGGATTCACGCGGGTGAGCACACCCTCGTAGATCCAGCCTTCACCGTCCACGAACAGGATAGGGTCGCCCGGCTTCTTCCGCAATACACGGATCAGATGCTTCCGTTCGTCGGCGTCGGCGACGAAGGCCGTATTCCCATCGATCCGGTCACGGGGAATGTAACCGTATTCCATCACTGTCTGCCTATCGCGGAGCACCGCGTTACCCGTTCGCCAATCCGGCTGTTCCCGCCCACCATACGCCCCTGGTTTCCCGTTCGAGTAAAGTAAGACCCTGGTTTTGCAGCGTGGACTCGAAGGACGGTGCCTCCTCGGTGAGCAGACCGGACAGGATCAACCGTCCGCCAGTCTGTAACCGTAGGGAGAAACCTTCAAGCAGGGCGGACAGGCTGGCGGCGCTGATATTGGAGACGATGATACGGTAGCGGCCGCTGACCGAGGGATGGTCCACCCGGCCGGCATGTACTTCGACCCGGTCGGCCACTTCGTTCAGCCGGATGTTCTCCCGGGCGTTCCCGATCGTCTCGGGGTCGACGTCGATCCCCGTCGCGCGGGAAGCGCCCAGCAGGACCGCGGCGATGCAGAGCACACCCGACCCCGAGCCGACGTCCAGCACCCGGTCTCCGGGCCGTATACGTTTTTCTAGTTGACGCAGGCACAGTTGCGTGGTCTCGTGGCCGCCGGTTCCGAATCCCGTACCCGGGTTGATCCGGATTACGAGGAGCCCGTCGCTCCCCGTTACTTCGGACCAGGGCGGAGCGACCAGAAGCCGGTCGGAAACCTGGACGGGCACGACCCGTTTTTTCCATTTCCCGGACCAGTCTTCTTCGGAAATGCTGCGTGTCGTGATCCGGCAGTCCCCGGAAGCGATGCCGAGACGCTGAAGTTCCTTCCACAGCCGGGAGATCCGGTCGATCTTCTCGTTCAATCCAGGCTGATCGAGCCAGAATCCGATCAACTTTTCGGACGTGGCGGTAAGTCCACCCCCGGATTGCATAACCCCGCTGGAACCCAGTTCCCACAACGCATTGGCGATTGCTTCTTCGGTTTCGGGCGTTATGGCAATGGTGACTTCGACCCAGTGGCTCATATACGTGGAATGGATGTGTAGTCAGTCGAGGGACGGCGCGTCGGCCGCGATTCAGTCGCCGAACAGTTCTTCCCTGATCCGGTTGAAGATTCCCCGGTCGTTGACCGGTGCCTTTCCACTGTCCAAACCGGACAGTTCCCGGAAGAGTTCTTTCTCACGGCCGGACAGATCTCTGGGCGTCCAGACGATGACCTTGACGAGCTGGTCACCGTGGCCGTACCCGTTGAGATGGGGCATGCCTTTGCTGCGCAACCGGAATACCTTGGCGGACTGGGTGCCGGAAGGGATGGAGAGACGCACCTTGCCTGTAAGGGTGGGAACTTCTACCTGGTCTCCCAGGGCGGCTTGACTGTAACTGAGAGGCATGACGAAAATGATGTCGTCGTCCTGGCGTTCGAAAAACTCGTGGGGCTCCTGTTCGATGACGACGAGTGCGTCGCCCGCCGCTCCGCCGCGGACACCGGCGTGTCCCTGGCCCTGCAGCCGCATGTAGTTCCCATCGCCGGCGCCAGTCGGAATGTCCACCTTGACCGTAACCGTTTTCATCTGTCTGCCCTGGCCTTCGCACGAGCCGCAGGGCCGGTCTATGGTCTTCCCCTGCCCCTGGCAGCTCGGACAAGTCGTGACGTTCATCACGACGCCGAACAGGGACTGCGTGCGCTGGTGGACCTGTCCCTGCCCCTGGCAGGTCGAACAGGTCCGTACGCCGTTGCTGTCTTCGGCTCCGCTGCCCTCGCAATGGTCGCAGGGTACGTACCGCTTGATGCGTATCGTCTTGCTGACGCCCTGGGCCAGTTCCTCCATGGTAAGCTTGAGGTTTATCCTGAGATCCGCGCCGCGCCCGTTCCCCCGCCCGCGGGACCGACCGCCGAATAGATCGCCGAATATGGTGCCGCCGAACATGTTCCCCAGGATATCTTCGAAGTCGCCGGCATGACTGAAGTCCGTCCACTGGAAACCACCCGATCCGAAATCGCTTGCCACGCCCTGGTGGCCGAATCGGTCGTACCGCGTACGCTTGTCCGGATCGCTGAGTATCTCGTAGGCTTCGGCGGCCGTCTTGAATTTCTCTTCCGCCGCCGTATCACCCGGATTTCTGTCCGGATGAAACTGCATGGCCAGCTTCCGGTACGCTTTCTTGATCTCGTCCTCGGATGCCGAGCGTGCCACACCCAGGGTATCGTAGTAGTCCTGTTTAGCCATCTTCCGCTGGACCCCGCTATCTAACCGTCGTCCTGATTCTGTGTATTCGCAGGCGGCCGCGTCACGATTACCTTGGCCGCGCGAAGGACCCTCTCGTTAAGCGTGTATCCCTTTTCAACCACGTTGATCACCGTGTCGGCCGGGTGGTCTCCGTTTTCGACGGCCATGACGGCTTCGTGCCGTGTCGGATCGAAGGATTCCCCTTCCGCCGTGATCTCTTTCATGCCCGCCTTTTCCAGTTTCTCAAGGAACTGCTGGCCGATCATCTCGAAACCCTGGGCGAAGGACCGGGTCTCCTCGGAGGTCTGCGGTGCCTGTAGGGCCCTGTCTATGTTGTCCAGTATGGGCAGCAACTCGGTGATAAGCGATTCTCCGGCGTTCTTGACCAGTGCGCTGAATTCACGCCCGGTGCGTTTCTTGTAGTTGTCGAACTCGGCGGCAAGGCGCACCCAGCGATCCTTGTAGTGCCGGACCTCTTCTGCCAGTTTCGCCTTTTCGTCTTCCGGCGCTTCCTCCGGGGTCAAGTCCGGCTCCTCACTGGGATCCACGTCCCCGCCGGATGCGTCCCCGCCGGCACGATCTCCTTTATCCGCCGTCTGCCCGTTTCCCGATTCGGCGCCATTGTCCGTCCCGGAACCGGACACCGGATCGGCCTTCGGATCGTTCTCGTCCGTGACTGCCTCCGGCGCTTCTGTTACGTCCCCCGGCGATACGGCTGACTCCACTTCATGTTCCTTGCTCATGATCGAATGTTTCCTCCAACCTGATTAACGGCCTCTTCTATCTTCCTGCGCGGTCCGTACGCCGGATTCCAAAACGAAGCGGCCGTGATCACTCACGTCCGCTGGTATACTGGTTCCGGGCGTAGAACACGGGACTCACGCGAACATCGTGTTCAGGTATCTCGCCGTATATCCCACGACGGACATCAGTCGCGCGTAGGGCATGCGGGTCGGGCCGATTACCCCGATAACGCCGGTCATTTCACCGATTCTATAGGTTGAAGTGACCACGCTGCAGGACTGCACTTCGTTCTGGCCGTTTTCACGGCCGATGGTAACGGCCATTCGGTTTTCGTGCTGGCGTTCACTCAGCCAGTGAGCGACGGTCCGCTTGTGTTCCAGAAACTGAAGGAGCGATGAGAGCTTCGTGTAATCTGTCACGAACTCCGGTTGCGATACGATATAGGTCGTACCGCCGATATGGGTTTTCTCGTTTTCCTCGAAATCGAAGAGATAATCGCTGTACTGGATGAACAGTTGGACAATGTTCCGTTTGGACTGCGGAGCGTCCTCCAGCCGTTCGTCAAGCTGGCCCTTGATCTCCCTGAGGGAGCAGCCGTTCAATCGCTCGTTCAGGAACCAGCTCGCATCAGCGAGGCGGTCCGCGGGAATATCTGCGTTGAGTTCGGCGACGATACTCCTGACCAGGCCGGAAGTCAGGGTCAGCACCAGCAGCACCTTGCGGTGGGCGACCGGCATCAGTTCCACCCTTTCGAGCCTTCCATCATACAGCTTCGGCGCCAGCGCCACACCGACTTCCCTGCACACCAGACCGAGTATGTGCGCGGTATGACTCAAGAGTTCCTGCACGCTCAACCAGTCGTTTTCCAGCTCGAGATGGATCTTTTCCCTGTCCCGCTTGTTGATTGGACGCATGCGAAGGAGGGTATCCACGTAATACCGGTAACCCTTGTCCGTCGGAACGCCCCCGGAGGAGGGATGGGGCCGTGTGATGTAACCGGCGTCTTCAAGACTCACCATCGTATTGCGCACCGTCGCCGGACTGACGGCGAGCGGTCCCTGGCTGGCAATCGACTTGGAACCGACCGGCTGGCCCGTGGAAACATGGTTTTCCACCAGGTTCCGGAGGATGTCCTTATCCCGGTTAGTCTGTAGAGTATACGCCATTTCTATCCTGCAATCCGAATCGGAGAATGCCAGGGACGGCAAAGATCCGGCAGCGGAATAATCCTCATGCCAGACCACGTCAAAAAAAACAGCGTCAGATGCCATTTCGCGGCGGACGGACGCGCTCAAAACCTGATATTGTATTTACGAATCCAACCCGTCTGTGTCAAGCGAAAAGCTGGTTGTCAGGAACGCCTTTCCCCCGGTCTCTCAACGACTTTTCCTTGACTGGCAGGGTGCCTGGCGGCTATATTCCGGCATCACGTTCCCGGCAGTGAATATCCCCGCGAAAAACCGTCTGAATCCCTTTTTCCAGTTGGCAAATCGGATCGGGATAGACGGAGTTGGACCCATGCCGGGGGACGGGTCGTGGCCAGTCGCTGAGAGGATGCCATGCTGAGCTCGAAAGTAAAGACATGGTACGTGAATATGCTGGGACCCTTCGTCCGGACGTCCGTACGCCTGGGGATTCATCCCAATGCGTTGACGATACTGGGTTTCGGGATCACCCTGGTCTCCGCCTGTCTCTTCGGACTCGGCGCTTTTCGGTGGGCGGGGCTGGTCATGTTCATTGGCGGAAGCTGTGATGTGCTGGACGGGCACCTTGCCCGGGAAACAGGGACCCGAAGCACCTTCGGGGCGCTCCTCGATTCCACGCTGGACCGCTACGCCGAGATTGCCGTATTCATTGGCATCATCGCCTTCTATCTATTCAACGCAGCCGACAGTGAACTGAGCGCCTACTGGGTGCTGGCGTCCGTGATGGCCATCAGCGGCTCCTTGATGGTCAGTTACGTCCGGGCACGCGCCGAGGGGCTTGGCCAGGAATGTACCGTCGGACTCATGCAGCGTCCGGAACGGATCATCTGCCTCGGGCTGGGTGCAATGCTTGGGGAAGCGTACCTGCCCGTTGCCCTGGTATTGATCGCCGTGGTGTCGAACATCACGGCCTTTTCACGTTTATTCTACATCCGAAAAAAGTCCAGAGAGTGACGTAGAAGCCACGAGGCGTCCCATGCGTTCAGGGACGGTAAAACCGAGCCGGGGGGCGCCTGGCGATCCCGGTATGAAACACGACAGGATTACGTTACAGGAGTTCGGGTCATGCGACCACGTAACAAGAGTATTACCCTGGTAGGATTGGTGCTCATCGTCCTGCTGGGCGCCGGATGGGTGTTCAACAACGACCGTGTTCAGGCGGTGGGCGAGCAGCAATACGACCTCAAATTGCTGCAGCAGGTTGTAGAGCGCATACGCGCCAGGTACGTGGACGATCTGAACGAAGGCGAAGCGATAGACGCGGCCATCCGCGGCATGCTGGGCACGCTGGATCCCTATACGGAGTTTCTCGAAAAGAAGCAGAACGACGAGATGAAAATGATGCAGATCCAGGGGAAGTACGGTGGATTGGGCATCAAGATTACCAAGCAGGAAGACGCCCTGGGCATCGTCGCGCTCTTTGACGACACGCCGGCCTACGACGTCGGCCTGCAGACCGGGGACCGCATCGTCTCGATCGAAGGCGAGTCCACGGCCGACATAGATGTTTCCCAGGCGGCGGACCTCCTCCGGGGGAGTCCCGGCACATCCGTGACGATCTCGGTCAGCAGGGAAGGCGAGGAGGCATTTATCGATTACACCCTGACGCGGGCCATCATCACCATACCGGTGATTCCGTACCAGGGGATGCTGGAAGGCGACATCGGCTACATCAAGCTGAACCAGTTTACCGAGGAAGCATCCGACGTGGTTGAACAGGCGTTGAAACAACTGGGAGACCAGGGCGCCCGGGGGTACATTTTCGATCTGCGCGGCAATCCGGGGGGACTGCTTGAACAGGCTGTCGGTGTCGCCGGAAAGTTCCTGCCGGAGGACTGTCTGGTCGTCTATACCATGGGCAGGCCCGGTTCGGACCGTCGGCCGTATCACGCATCGGATACTTTCACGCTCGACAGCGCGCCGCTGGTGGTCCTGGTCGACCGATACAGCGCCAGCGCCTCGGAGATCGTCGCCGGAGCGATCCAGGACTGGGACCGTGGCGTCGTGGCCGGCCAGCCGACCTTTGGCAAGGCGTCGGTGCAGCAGATCTTTCCCATGAACAAGGGAACGGCCCTTAAGATTACCACGGCACGGTATTATACGCCAAGCGGGAGACTGATACAGAAAACCAGGGAGAGCCGGAACGAGCCGGGCGCGTCGAATCCGTCCCAGGATGATTCGGAAGAACCGGAAAGGGAAACGTATCAGACGAATATCGGACGGACTGTATACGGCGGCGGCGGCATCACCCCGGACATGGAGATCGCGGTTCCCGATTATCCCAACCTGATACGGGCCCTGAACAACCAGAGCATGTTCATCAAGTTCGCCTCCCACTACGTGTCGAGTAATCCCGGAGCAGTCCCGGCGACGTTCGACGTCACCGAAGAGATGATCGCCGACTTCCGGCGGTTTGTCGAAGCGCGATCCTTCGAATACACCTCCACGGCGGAACTGACGCTCAATGAACTGGAAGAGATCGTCCAGGATCGCAACGCCTCCGACGAGGTACTGGCGTCGCTCGCCGATCTGCGGAGAAAACTGAACCAGCAGCATGACCTCGAATACCTCACGCACCAGGAGTTGCTCGTAGCCCGCATTGGAACCGAGATCAGTGCGAAATTCTGGGGAACGGCGGGACGGTACGCCTTCGCCGTGAAATACGATCCCGATATCAGGGCTTCCATGGAAATCCTGGAAGACGAGGAAAGATACCGGAAGCTGCTCGGAACCGACCCTGCGGAGTAGATCCGGCGGGAAGCGGAAGGTCTACACGCGGGAAGCTGATACGCAGGCTGCGCGAGGGTGGCGGAACTGGTATACGCGCTGGATTTAGGATCCAGTGGGGCAACCCATGGGGGTTCGACTCCCCCCTCTCGCATCACGTCCTCGAAATCCGGTCCGATGGCACTGGACTCCTGGCTCTTTTCCGTTGACAATCACCCCTCTCCACGGTTAATTACCACGGCTTGTCGAACGACAGGCACGCGTATTCGAATACGAAGATTGCCGTAGTCCCGAAGGTCGTGATTCAGGAGAGCGGCGCAGAAAGGAATTGGCTTGAACTACACGGTATCCGAACCCAAACCCTGGAAACGCGTTTTCGAGATCGAAGTCCCGTCCGAAGCGATTCAGTCCGAACTGAACGCGGCCTACGAGCGTTACAGTAGAGAGATCCGTCTTCCCGGATTCCGGCAGGGGAAGGTCCCTCTCAGCGTGCTCAAGGCCCGGCTCGGCAATGAAATCCGGGCGGAAGTTCTCGAAAGGAAAATCCCCGAGTACCTGAACAGCGCCCACGAGAAAGCCGAGATCAAACCCATAAGCCAGCCCGTGATCGAGGAAATCGACTACGACGAAGGCCAGGACCTGAAACTCCGGACCAGCGTGGAAGTAAAACCTGACATAGAACTGAGGCAGTACAAGGACTTGCGTGTGACCCGGCGCGTAGTAGACGTAACCGATGACGATATAAACCAGCGGACCGAGGCGTTGAGGGAACGATACGCCACCGTGGTTCGGATCGACGGCGAAGCGGAGCAGGATCACTTTATTCGGGCCGATATACAGCACGCGGACAACAATGGCGTGCCGATCATCGGACGCAAGGAGGAGAACCAGTTCTTCCAGGTCGGTTCAGGCCGCCTGGGAGAGGGATTCGACACCCAACTGGCCGGGGTCAGGGCCGACGAGGACCGTACCGTGAAGACCACGCTTCCGTCAGACTACCCCGACGAGGACATGGCTGGGCAGGAAGCCTGTTTCCTCGTGAGTGTCCGGGAGGTACTGGAAAGGCAACTGCCGGTACTGGACGACGATTTCGCCATCGATATAGGCATGGAGAACCTGGACGCCTTGAACCAGTCGATCAAGGAAGAGATCGAGCGGGAGCCGGACTGGGAAATGCGCAAGGATCTGATCACGCAGATCGTGGACGCCCACGATTTCGAAGTGCCCGAATCCATGATGACGGCCTACCTCGAACAGGTCGTGGCGGATGCGCGACGGAACACGCGGGACCAGGGCGAAGTCGACGAGAACGAGCTTCGACAGCAGTACCGGTCGGTGGCGAACAGTCAGATCATGCGTCATCTCATCCTGGACGCCATCGGTGAACAGGAAGGGCTGGCGGTCGACCAGGAAGAAGTGGACGAGCGGCTGGAGGCCATCGCGGGACGGGGTCAGGCCTCGGTCGACCAGGTCCGGCGGCTCTTCCGGGAAAATGGACGGCTGGAACGCATAGAAGCGGATCTCATGGAGGAGAAAGTCGTTGAATTTCTCGTGCAGCACGCCGACATCCAAACGGAGTAGAAGGAGAGCGTTATGTTAGTACCGATGGTGATTGAACAAACCGGTCGTGGAGAACGGGCCTACGACATCTACTCTCTGCTTTTGAAGAATCGAATTGTCTTTATCGGTACCCCCATCGATGACACTATCGCGAACCTGGTGATCGCCCAGTTGCTCTATCTCCAGTACGAGGATGCTGAAAAGGACATCAAGCTGTACATCAACAGTCCCGGCGGCAGCATTACCGCGGGGCTCGCCATATACGATACCATGCAGTTCATCCAGCCCGACGTGGAGACCTATTGCATGGGCATGGCCGCCAGCATGGGTGCTTTTCTGCTCACGGCGGGCGGGGCCGGAAAACGTTACGCCCTGCCCTATTCGCGCATACTGATTCACCAGCCTTCCATTCCCCATATGGCCGGCACGGCCAAGGATATAGAAATCCAGGCCGAGGAAATGCTGCGCATGAAACAGACCATGAACGAAATCATGGCTCATCACACCGGCCAGTCAGTGGATAAAATCGAATCGGATACCGACCGGGACTTCTGGATGTCACCCGGTCAGGCCGTCGAATACGGCCTGGTGGACCACGTGGTCGAAACCGCTGCCTCCAGGGCCATCGCCGAATCCTTGAACGGCAAAACCGCTTAGGACGGGATCATGAAGAAACGATCGACGCCTAAGGAACTGCGCTGCTCATTCTGCAACAGAAACGCCGATGAGGTGGAACGCCTCATCACGGGCCCGAACGTATATATCTGCAATGAATGCATTCTGATGTGTAACGGGATCCTCGCAGAAGAGATGAGCCGCAGTACCCTGTCGACCGTCGAGCACCTGCCCCTGCCCACGGAAATCAATGAAGCGCTGGACGAGTACGTCATCGGCCAGGAAAAGGCGAAGAAGGTGCTTTCCGTTGCCGTGTACAACCACTACAAGCGCATTCAGCATGGTGCCAAGCAGGATGAGGTGGAACTGGAGAAGAGCAACATCATGCTGATCGGACCCACGGGTACCGGGAAGACGCTGCTCGCCCAGACCCTGGCGAAGATGCTCCACGTACCGTTCTGCATCGCGGACGCCACGGTGCTCACGGAAGCAGGATACGTGGGCGAAGACGTGGAAAGCGTCCTGGTCCGCCTGCTCCAGGCCGCGGATTACGACGTGCCCAAAGCGGAAAACGGCATTGTCTATATCGATGAAGTCGACAAGGTAGCGCGCAAGTCGGCCAATCCTTCCATCACCCGCGACGTGTCGGGGGAAGGGGTGCAGCAGTCCCTTTTGAAGATGCTGGAAGGCACCATCGCCAATGTGCCTCCGAAGGGCGGCCGAAAACATCCAGAACAGAATTTCGTCCAGATCAACACGCGGAATATCCTGTTCATCTGCGGCGGGGCCTTCGACGATCTCGATCAAATCATCGAACGCCGGATCGCGGAGGGGACCATCGGTTTCGGCGGGATTTCGAAAAACTCCGGCGGCCGCAATACGGGTGAACTTCTCGCGCGGGTCGAACCGGATGACCTGCTGCAATACGGACTCATACCCGAAATCATCGGCAGGCTGCCCGTGGTCGCCACGCTGGGTGAACTGGATGCCGATGCCCTGATGGAAATCCTGCTCAGACCTAAAAACGCCCTCATCAAGCAGTACCAGCGGCTGCTGGAAATGGAAAACGTCAAACTGACTTTCACGGACGAAGCGCTCCAGGCGGTCGTTAACGAAGCCATGGACAAGAAGACCGGCGCGCGGTCGCTTAGATCCATCCTCGAGGAAGTGATGCTGGACGTGATGTTCGACGCGCCGACGCAGGAAGACCTGAGGGAAGTCATCGTTTCGGAGGAAACCGTAAAAGAAAAGGCGTCGCCCATCTACGTTCAAGGCAAGGAAAGCAAGCAGAGCGCCTGACCCCCCATCCCGATCCCGCGGCTTGTCCGCACGAACCGGCGGCCCAACGGTTTTCCCATGATAACCCTGCAACGCAACGAACCCATTACTTTCGACGACAAGCTTCCCCTCATTCCCCTTCGTGAAGTGGTCGTATTCCCCTACATGGAATATCCCCTCATCATTGCGAGGGAAGCGTCCATCAAGGCATTGGAGCAAGGGGTCAACAACGACCGGCTGCTCTTCCTTACCGCCCAGCGCAACCCGGATATCGAAAATCCCGTCAAGGAGGACGTGCACAGGACGGGGATCGTGGCCCGGATCCTGCAGGTGGTGAAACTGCCGAACGGCCTGATCCGCGTACTCGTCGAGGGGATCGTCCGGGCTCGTGTCGTCCGGTTTCTGTCCACGGACCCCTTCATGCGGGTGAAAATCGCCCTGGTCGAGGAAACCGACGACAACCAGGCGGAGGTACAGGCGCGACTGCGGACGGTCGTCGATCAGTTCACGGAGTACATCAAGCTGAATCAGCAGGCTCCCGATGAGATTCTGCTTTCCATGCAGAACATGGATGACGCCCAGCGCCTGGTGGATACCATGTCGGCCTTCATCCAGCAAAGCCCCCAGGTCAAGCAGCGGCTCATCGAGGCGCCTTCGATCATTGAACAACTTGAGGAACTTGCGGGCATCCTGGCCACGGAACTGGAGATCCTGGAGATCAAGAACCAGCTCGACGGCGAAGTCCGGGACAGAATACACAAGTCTCAGCGCGAGTTTTTCCTCCAGGAACAGATGCGCGTGATCAAGCAGGAACTGGGCGAGCTCGAAGATATGCCGGACAACCTGGGCGGGCTCGCGCAACAGATCGCCGACGCCAAGATGCCGAAAGAAGCCCACGAAAGAGCCATGAACGAGCTGGACAAGCTTCAGCAGATGCATCCTACCTCTCCCGAAGCGACGGTAATCCGAAACTACCTGGAGTGGCTGATCGAAGTGCCCTGGAAAAAACGTACGCGGGACAACCGGGATATCGGCCAGGTGGAGACTGTTCTCGACGCCGATCACTACGGGCTGAAGAAACCGAAGGAACACATACTCGAATACCTTTCGGTGATCCAGTTGACGCGGCACCTGAAGGGACCGATCCTGTGCCTTGTCGGTCCCCCCGGAGTGGGCAAGACGTCACTGGGCCGTTCGATCGCCCGCGCCATGGGACGGAAATTCGTCCGCATGTCCCTCGGGGGCGTGCACGACGAAGCAGAGATACGGGGCCACCGCCGGACCTATATCGGTTCCATGCCCGGTCGCATCATTCAGGCGATGCGCCGCGCGGGGACTGTCAATCCGGTCATCCTGCTCGACGAAGTGGACAAGTTGGGACGGGACGTGCGCGGGGACCCCGCGTCGGCCCTGCTGGAAGTACTGGACCCCGAACAGAACAACGCCTTCAACGACCATTACCTGGAAGTGGATTACGACCTTTCCCGGGTGTTGTTCCTGACGACGGCCAACACGACCGACACCATCCCCCCGGCGCTGAACGACCGCATGGAAATCCTCGAACTTCCCGGCTACCTGGAAACCCAGAAACTGGCCATAGCCCGGGGCTTCCTGGTACCGAAACAGATCGAAGCCCATGGACTGAAGAAGGAACGCGTCACGTTCAGAAAGGACGCACTGATGGCCGTCATCCGGGAGTACACCCGCGAAGCCGGAGTACGGGGACTGGAACGCCACATCGCCGCCGTGTGCCGAAAACTGGCCCGCAGGGTGGTGGAAGGCAAGTCCCGGAAACGGATGCAGGTCACGCACAAACAACTTTCAGACTACCTCGGCGTGCCGCGGTACCTGGATTCGGAAGTCGTGAAAGAGGATTCAGTGGGTCTGGCGACGGGCCTGGCGTGGACGCAGTCGGGGGGCGACATCCTCGCCATCGAGGTCAGCGTGCTGAATCGCCGCGGCGCCGGAAGGCTGACGCTGACCGGCCAACTGGGAGACGTGATGCGGGAATCGGCCCACGCGGCGCTCACCTACGCCCGGTCCAGGGCGGCCTCGCTGGGACTCGATCCCGATTTCTACAAGAACGTCGAGATCCACGTGCATATGCCCGAGGGTGCGATCCCCAAGGACGGACCCTCCGCCGGGATCACCATCGCGACGGCGCTCTGTTCGGCGTTGACCGGCGTGCCGGTGCGGTGCGATATCGCCATGACGGGTGAGATAACGCTCCGCGGAAACGTGTTGCCCATCGGAGGGTTGAACGAGAAACTGATCGCCGCGCTCCGGGCCGGCATCAGGGAAGTGGCGATCCCTCACCGCAACAGGAAAGACCTCGTGGATGTACCGCCGGAAGTGAGGAACGAGATCGATATACACCCGGTATCGACCATGGACGAAGTGCTGAAACGGGCCATGGGCATCACGGTGATGGAATCCCACGTTCCCGCTCTGCTTCCCAGCCAGAGTGGAGTTCAGCCGTCCATCAAGCCGCTGTAGCCTTCGAATAGTCAGAAGCAAACAAAATTAAACTTCCGCCTCGCATCCGCCGGATACCAGGCCGGTGGCGCCGGTGATCTCCAGCATTCTGCGTGTTCCCGCGCCGATCCCTATGCCAACCTCTATCGCATCGGATGGCATGATCTCCGGGAACTTGTCCCCCCATTCAATCAGGCAGATGTAAGCTTCCAGGTATTCGTCGAATCCGAGGTCCAGGACCGAATCCGGGCTGTCCAGCCTGTAGAGGTCGAAGTGGGCCACGGGCATCCGGGCGCCGTATTCATTCACGAGGGTGAAGGTGGGACTCGTGACCGGTTCGTCGACGCCGAGGCCGGCACAGATACCCTGAATGAAACAGGTCTTGCCTGCGCCGAGTTCGCCGGTCACAAGTACCGTGTCGCCTGGCGTCAGATGGCCAGCCAGCCGCCGTCCAAGCTCGGCCGTCTGGCCGGGTCCCTCCGTGTTGAAACTGTGCTGATCAGGATTGGCAGGCATGTCCGTGGGAATAGGTGCACTCACCCGATTTCCTTCAACCCGCCCATGTAGGGAACCAGCACCTCGGGGATGCGGATGCTGCCCCGCTCGGTCTGGTAGTGTTCGATCACCGCGATCAGGGTCCTCGCCATACCCATGCCGGATCCGTTCAGCGTATGCACGAACTGGCTTTTGCCGGCCTTGTTCCGATACCGGATGCTGCTCCTTCGGGCCTGGAAATCCTCGAAGTTGCTGCAGGAGGAGACTTCAAGCCAACGGTCCACGCCGGGCGCCCAGGCTTCCAGGTCATAGCACTTCGCCGCGGCGAAACTCAGGTCGCCCGTGCTCAGGACCACCACGCGGTAGGGGATGTTCAGCAGTTGGAGCACTTCCTCCGCGTCGTTGACCAGCGTTTCCAGTTCATCGTAAGAGGTCTCGGGACGGACGAACTTGACCATTTCCACCTTGTCGAACTGGTGCACCCTGATCAGCCCCCGTGTCTCCCGACCGTAGGAACCGGCTTCACGCCGAAAGCAGGGGCTGTAGGCCGTGTAGTTGATCGGCAGGTCGTCCTCGGCAAGGATTTCGTCGCGGTGCATGTTGGTAACCGGGACTTCCGCCGTGGGGATGAGAAAGAGGTCGTCCAGATCGGTGCGGTACATGTCCTCTTCCATCTTCGGCAATTGACCGGTACCGAACATGCTCTGGCGATTTACGATGTAGGGAGGAATGATTTCCGTGTAACCGTGCTTCTGTATGTGGAGATCCAGCATGAACTGGATCAAGGCGCGCTGCAGCCGGGCGCCGTCTCCCTTGAAGAGGACGAAATGGCTGCCGGATATCTTCCCCGCGCGCTGAAAATCTATGATGTCGAGGGTTTCGCCGATATCCCAGTGCGCCTTGCGTTCGAATGCCACCTCGGGCGTGGCGCCCCAGCGGCGGATCTCCACGTTGGCACTTTCGTCCGAACCGACCGGTACGGAAGGATGGGGTATGTTGGGCAGGCGCGCGAGCACGTCCTGCAGCCGGTCCTGGAGGTCGGACAGGTCGGCGTCGATGCCCTTGATGCGGGCGGATACCTCACGCATCGAAGTGATCTGGCCGGAAGCGTCTTCACCACCGCGCTTCATGCGCGCGATGTCGTCAGACACGGTGTTCCGCTGCTGCTTGAGCGATTCGCTCGTCTGCAGCAACTCCCGGCGCCGGGAGTCCAGGTCGAGGAACTGGTCTACATCGACCCGCTCGTTCTTGTTCGCGACCGCCTGCTTCACCGTATCGGGGTTATTCCTGACGTACCGCTGGTCTAACATTTTCCCTCCGTACCCGGGTACTGCGCGTTTCGCAACCTGTCTTTGCGCTGATGACCGTTCGATCGTGGACACCTGTCCATAACAAAACACGGTAAAATAGGACCAGAGTTCGGGCCCCGGCAAGCATAAACTACGCGGCGGCGGCAGGCGCCAGCCGGATCCGACGGGGGAAACACCGGGTGGAGGATTCGACCGCCCCGCCCTATCGGACCCCCTTCGCGATCACCTCTCGACCAGGGAGATCAGCGGTTTCTGAACTCCAGCATACCCCAGTGGCAGAGCGCGAAGTCGTACTTCACCGGATCATCGGGATCAAATTTGCGCAGCGATTGCGTGACTTCTTCGGCCATCTTCCAGTCCGCCTGCCGCCTGGAGGTTAAACCCAGGCGCCTGGATATACGTGCCACGTGGGTATCGATCGGCATGATCAGTGCGGAAGTGGGTATCGTCTTCCACAGGCCCAGGTCCAGGGCGTCCCGGCGCACCATCCAGCGGATATAGAGATTCATCCGCTTGCAGGCGCTACCCGTCTTCGGAGAGGGCAACAGGTATCGGATCCCCGTTTTTGCCTTAAGCCGGTCCGTTGGAAGTTCCTCCTCCGCGTATCCAAGCAGCTTATCGATGAAATGGGTCAACGCGGGACCCGTGTGGGGATCCGTTGTACGGTAGCCCGAGGAGAAGAGTGCGCCGAGGGACCCGTGCCGTCGAATCGCTTTCTGCATGATCCCGGTCAGTATTGATATATCACCACCCCGCGACCACCGGTAGACGAATCCGTCGAAGCGGCTGCCGTCTCTACGAGCGTCGTACCGCATGACGAAATCCCGGGGCGCTTCCCCCATCCTTTTCAATACCTCACCTGCCGCGCTCGTGATCAGTTCGGCCCGGCCGTAGGCCAGCGACGCAGCGATCAGGCCAGCGATTTCCTGGTCTTCCAGATGTTCGTAGCGCCTCACCACTTCGAGGGGATCGGGCGCAATCATGGATGGATCGAAAGACCGGTACAATGCGTCCAATCGGTCTTTCAGCTCGGTTTTACCGGAGCGTGGCATGTAAAGTAGTCCGAGTACATGTTCAGGTCTGAACCTGGATACAGGTCAGGAATGCCTACCAAAGCTTGACTTGAATATATATTGTATGCTGTGGGTCTCGTAACCCGGATTTGCAGAATCGAAGGATCCAGATTGGTAAAAAGCCGTTTTTGGGTGGATAGGTACTCGACGTGAAACCCGATCAGTTGATGAAACAGATAGAACGGGACCGAATCGATCCGGTGTACTTTTTTTCCGGGGACGAGGCGTTTCTGAAGGAAGAAGCCATACGCGCCCTGATCGCCCGTGTCATTGATCCGGGGACCGAGGCGTTCTGCCTGGACGTGCTGCGCGGCGACGACAGCGACGCCACGACGATTCTGACCGCCGCGTCCATGGTACCCATGATGACCGATCGCCGGGTCGTGGTCGTCAGGGACTTTCACCGGTTGCCGCAGACGGACAGGGAAGCTGTCGTGGACTACGCCGTCCGGCCGTCGCCGAGTACGGTCCTGGTACTGGAGACACCCAGGGTGAATCTGAAAACGAAACTATATGAAAGGCTTGCTGGCCATTCGATCTCCGTGGTGTTCTACCCGCTGTTTGCCGAGCGGATCCCGTCCTGGCTTCAGCAGCATGCGCGGCAGTACGGCAAACGATTGACCTCCGAGGCGGCGGACCAGCTGCAGGCCATCGTGGGAACCGACCTGGGGGAACTTGCCGGTGAACTGGAAAAACTCGCCGTATTCGTCGGCGGAAGGGACACGATCACGGCCGGAGACGTGGAAAACACGCTGGGTCCCGTCCGCGCGGGCTCGGTTTTCGATATCGCCGAGGCCGTTGGCGAAAAAGACCTGGCCAGGGCGCTGGGTGCTTACGGGCGCGCGCTGGATGCGGGCGATGAACCCCAGGCCATCATGGCCCTGTTCGTCCGTCATTTCGTGATCCTGTGGAAGATCAGGTTTTTAAAACGGGACCGCCAATCGGACGACAGCATCAAGAAAACGTTGCAGTTGGGCTGGGGTTTCAACCGGTTTTACAACCGATACGCCGCGCAGTCCCGCTTGCTCGCCGGGCGGGATCTGCAAAACGGTTTCGAAGCCCTGTACGAAGCCGATATTGCCCTGAAAACGAGCGCACTGCCGCCCGCACTCGTCATGCACCGCCTGTTGTACGAATTGTGCGCGGACCAGGCGGCGGCATAGGCCGGGCCAACCAATAAAGCAGGAGCCGATTCGTCGATTATGGATACCACTGAAGGCATCGTAATCCGGGAGCACCGGGGCGTTTTTGACGTGGAAACCAGTCAAGGGATCATCGCCTGTGCATTGCGCAGCAGGATGAAGAAAGCGCTGATCTATCCAGAGCGGGACAACCAGCATCACTCCGTGGAGCAGGTGGGCCGGATCGCCACAGTGAATCCCGTTGCCATCGGCGACCGGGTGCGCGTGGTGGAGGACCAGGGTGAGACAGGCGCTATAGAAGAGGTGCTGCCCCGGCGTTCGAAGCTTTCCCGTCTCGCCCCGGGCAGGCGGCAGGTCGAACAGATCATGATTGCCAACGCCGATTATCTCGTTGTCGTCTTCGCCGTCAGGGACCCGCTGCCGAACCTTCAGTTGCTGGACCGCCTGCTCGTTGCCGCGGAAGCCGGCAACCTGGCTCCGGTCGTCTGCCTGAACAAGATGGATCTGCCGAATGACGAGGGCCCGGACATACCAGGGATCTATGAAAGGTGCGGTTACCGCGTCATCCTGACCAGTGCCGTTACCCTGTTGGGCGTCGATATATTGAAGGCCACGATGCGGAACAGGATATCCGCGATCGCGGGACCGTCCGGCGCGGGGAAGACTTCTCTGCTGAACGCGGTGCAGCCCGGTCTGGGCCTCCGGGTGCGCGAGGTGAACAGGACGACGGGAAGGGGCCGGCACACCACCACCTATCTCGCGGCGCACAAGCTCGACGCCGGGGGACTGGTGATCGACTCTCCGGGGATCCGGGAATTCAGCCTCTGGGACGTTTCGCCCCGCGAGCTTCCTGAAATGTTCCCCGATATGCGCGATCATCTGACCGGTTGCAGATTTCACGACTGCACCCACGTCCACGAACCGGAATGTACGGTGCGGAACGCCCTGGCGGCGGGTTCCGTGTCCAGAGAGCGATACGATAGTTACGTTGCGTTGCGGAACGAACTGGCCGGTGAGCGATAGGGTGGGGTGGGCCAGGCCGGCCGGCATACTGGCGGACCAGGCCGGCCGGCGGACAGGCGGACCATGAAGGCCGGTGGAATCAGAACCCGATGTCCCGGTCCGTGTCCTCGCAAATGCCGATGAAGGTGAACAGCACGTCCAGGGGTAGTTCCATTTCCCGCCCCGTTCTGTGTTGCTCGCTTTGAATGACCACGTTCAGGTGATTGGGCAAATGCGTCTCGTCGAATCCCGCGATCGTTCCAATCTCTTCCTGCCGGACCGAGACGGCGTCTCCGCATAATAGCAGTCCGGTTTCCGAGACTTCGACGAATCCGATGTACGTGGCGCGGTTCACTTTCGAACCCGGTCCGGCGTCTTTTACGTCCGTGCAGATGAGTTCCAGGACATCGCCTCGTTTCACCGATCGTGAAAGCTGGGGGATCAGTTTCAGGCCATGGTCCACGGAACTCCAGTCCAGTACGGCGAACAATCGTGCGGTGATTTCCGTCTTGCTTGTATAGTGCGACCGGCTGACGCTGCCTTCCCTGTGTGGATCCCTTGAACCCGCCATGTTCCACCTCTTCCAGGAAATTGCCTTCCAGTAACTACTTTCGGCTGAAACCTGCCAGCAGGACGCCGATTTCATCCTGCGCGCGGCGGGCTGTCGAGGCCGGTCCGACGAAGTTGTTCATCATTATAGAGAAGATCAGCGGCTCGCCATCCATCGTATACACGTAGCCACTCAGGCAACTCACTCCGGTCAGGGTGCCTGTCTTCGCCCTGAGATTTCCCATGGCCGTGGTGTCCTTCATCCGGTTTTTCAGGGAGCCGTCCACTCCGGCGACGGGCAACGCTTCCCGAAAGGCGTCGCCTATCGTGCCATCATGGTAAGTGGCGAGGAGCAGGTCCACGATCTGGTCCGGTGAAACGTAGTTGTACCATGATAGTCCGGAACCGTCGGCGAACCTGTAATGGTCGGCATCCAGTCCGATATAGTCTTCAAGTTCCCGCCGTAATGCGGAGAGCCCGTCGACGGCCGTACCCGTCTCGCCCGTCGCATGGCGTCCCATCGTTTTCACGAGCAATTCGGCCGTCAGGTTGCTACTATGCTTCAGCAGGTGTGCCAGGGCCTCCGTCACGACCGGTGATCGGTAGATCGCCATCGACCGTGCACGCGTCGGCGTGATCCCGTGCCGCACCGATCCCGCAACACGGACGCCGCGCGCGTGTAACCTGTCCCGGAAGAGTCTCCCTGCGTGGAGGCCGGGTTCTTCGACGGACCGGTAAAATGCCACTTCGCTGGCATCCAGCCGGAGTCGGCCGGTTACCTTGATTCTGTTGGATCTCGCCGGCCAGTCCCGTTCGACCCACAGCGGCTCGATGGACGACGTGTCACTGGACGCGGCCGCTTCGGTCACGGCCTGCACTTCGAAACTTACGGCCGCCGTAGGAGGCTCTACGCGGACCGACACAGGCGCACCGATGGAAGCGCCGGGCGATACCACGATCTTCACGCTGTTGCCGTTCACAGCCAGGGCGTTCAGGGAGGCGGAGTAACTGTACTGTACGTCGTCCCACATCCATCCTTCCCCAAAGGGTATGTCGTCCAGGTAGGCGTCGTCGACCACCACGTCGCCCGCGATTACCCGGATTCCGGTGTCTTTCGCAACTTTACCCGCGAGGCTATCCAGGTGTGCGATTTCCAACAGGGGATCTCCACGCCCGAAAAGATAAAGCGAAGTGAACAGGGTATCGCTACGCGTGTACACATCGCTGTCTGCGAACACGCTCGTCAGGTAGCGATAGTCCGCACCCATGGTCCGCAGGACGCCCACGGCGGTAAACATCTTCGTGTTCGATGCAGGATGAAACAAAGCGTTGGAATGATGGGAGAAAAGGGTGCGGCCGGTGACCGGAGATACGACTTTTACGCCAATGGCCATCGGCGCCAGTTCAGGCCGGTTCAGGATGGTCTGAAGATCCTCTGCGAGACGTCCTTCCGGTGCGGAAGGTGTCTTGCGGAACTGGAAGGGGCCGCCGCAGGCGAGGAAGACGAGTGCAAGAATCAGCAGGAGGGCACCGAGGCCCCGTGGAGCTTTCTCTTTCATGCCAGCTTTCGGTCTATCGCCCGTACCACGTCATCGTAACGCGCAGGCAGTTCCTGGGGCGTATGTCCATGTTTCACTTCCACGTCGTCCAGCTGGTTTTCGTGGTACCCGACCTTGAAATCGGTGAACTTCAAACCGTTGGCTGTCGAGATGATGATGACACGGTCCGAGGCCCGGACCTCGCCTCGTTCGACCAGTTTGAATAGCGCCGCCAGTGCGACACCCGTATGCGGACAGTTGTACAGGCCCGTCAGGTCGCCAAGGGCCACGGCGTTCGCGATCTCGTCCTCGGTCGCCTGTTCGACTGTCCCGTCAAACTCCTTCAGTACGTGTACCGCCCGTTTGTAGCTGACGGGGTTGCCGATCTGAATAGCGCTGGCAACGGTTTGCTTTGCATGAATGGGTTCATATTCGTTGAACCCTTTCAGGTAGCTCAGGTAGAGGGGATTAGCCCGTTCCGCCTGCGCGCAGACGATCCGCGGCCGCTTGTCGATCAGCCCCAGTTCCTCCATCATGAGAAACCCCTTGCCCAGCGCGGAGACATTGCCCAGGTTCCCTCCGGGAATGATAATCAGGTCAGGCACTTCCCATTCGAACTGCTGGCAGATCTCGATACCGATTGTCTTCTGTCCCTCCAGGCGCAAGGAGTTCATGGAATTCGCCAGATAGATGCCCTCGCTTTCCGCCACCTGCTGAACGATCTCCATGCAACCGTCGAAATCCGTGTCCAGCGACAGCGTCAGCGCGCCGTGGGATATGGGTTGTATCAGTTGCGTTACCGATACCTTGTCCCGGGGCAAAAACACGATGGCCGGGATCCCCGCCGAAGCGCAGTAAGCTGCCAGCGACGCCGAAGTGTCGCCGGTGGACGCGCAGGCGATGCCCCGGATTTCCTGGCCTTCTTCTATCATCTGGTTGACCATGGAAACCAGGACCGTCATGCCCAGGTCCTTGAACGATCCGGTATGATTGTTTCCGCACTGCTTCACCCACAGATCGCTGAGACCGAGCTGTTCACCGAGTCGCTCGGCCCAGAACAGGTTGCTTCCGCCCTCGTATATGGAGACCACGTGCTGGTCTTCCACCGCGGGGCAGACCCATTCCTTCTTGCCCCAGACCGAACTCCCGTAGGGATACTCGGTACGCCGGTACCGTTCGTCGAAGAGTTTCATCCAGGCCGCCGCGCTCCGAGACCTGAGACTGTCCATGTCGTGGACGATGTCCAACAGGCCCCCGCAGACTCGACATCGGTAGATGATTTCGTTCAACGGGTAGGTTTCCTTACAGCCTTCAATGCACTGAAACCACGCTTGGTGTACCATGCAACCCTGCTTTTTGTTATTCAGGCGTTATTTTATTGAAAATGAAATAATATGTTGACTATGAGCGTGGCCGGATATATACTTATTACTCGCTGAACGCGCATAACTATACACAGCAGAACCATTACCAGCGCAACACCTTATGCGGGACCGTGTAGAAAGTCAAGAAGGATCTGGCTCCGGTCACGGGTGATTCGATGAGTACCATACTGGGATGGTCACGTTGTTTTATGAAATTCGTTTCAGTTCCGAATAGTAAGGTGAAATTTATTTCGTATAATTTGACAGTCGGCATCGAACCCAGGCAGGTGGTAGAATTCGGCTTATAGTCCCGTTTTTCTTAGAGTCCCTTGGGTTTTCGAAAGCGGTCGAAAGAGCATCGGCAGACGATTTGATATCTGGCACACAGTTTGCATTTAATGGGTATTTCGGAATCAACACATTCATTCACGAGTGTTTCGCTGCGTGTAAAAGCCCTTGCGCGCGGCCGTTGTTAGTATGTCGCTTTTAATATAAAGGTATTCATATACTTACATAATACGATTGCCCCTTAATCATCGCCGGAGGGAGGTGAGCGTTCAAGCAGTACGATTTTGAAATATTGACGTTGAATCTGCAGTACGACGATACAGTCAGCAAGCCGGGGCAAGCTGGCAATCAATCAGAAGGGCTCTGCTAAAGAGGAGTAAATTGATGTCTATAACAATTTCACGAGCTTTGCGCTTCGCATTCGCCTTCGTGCTAGTGCTCAGCATCTCGACGGATGCGCTGGCGCAGTTGTCGCTGGGCAAGGTTTCCGGTGTCGTGGTAGATAGCGCGACGCGGGAGCCGTTGCCGGCAGCCAGTGTGCGTATCGAGGGCACGGTGATGGGTGCGATGGCGAATGACATGGGCGAGTACTTTATTCTCAACGTACCGCCTGGCACCTATACCGTGGTGGTGAACGTCATCGGTTATGTCCCTGTGCGCGTCGTAGGCGCCTTGGTGAATGCCGACTTGACCACCACGCTCAATCTGGAACTTGAATCTACGATTCTCGAATCCGCGGAAGCGGTGGAGGTCGTGGCGACGCGGGACCTGGTCGAGAGGAGTCTCACCTCTACCCGTACCATCGTGCAGGCCGAGGAAATCCTGGCGCTTCCGGTTGTGAATATCGCCGAGGTGATCCTGACCACGGCAGGCAGTTTCGCTGGTAACCTCCGTGGCGGTCGCGCGCAGGATCAGCAAACCACGATCGACGGTTCCACGGTAACAATGCAGCACAACAATACGGGTCAGGCGTTTACGATCAACCCCTACATGATCCAGGAACTCGAGGTCAAGACGGGTACATTCAACGCCGAGTACGTGAACGCGCTGGCCGGTATCACCTCGGTGGTGACCCGTGATGGCGGTTCGAGTTACAACGGCAATTTCGAATATCGGACGCTGGGCCAGAACGGACTCAACTGGGTCAGTCCGCCGGATATGGATATCGTCGACGCGTTCCGGGCCGGTACCTGGTCTGAAGCTGACCTTCGCAAGGTCATCCAGAGTGCCATCGACAAGACGAACGCCTTCAATAACGATCCAGCTCGCGCGGACGATGGTCTCAGGATGCAGGACCCGTTCGACGTGCTGGACATGACCGGACCCGTGGAAAGTTGGAACGCAATCTACAAACGTGACAACTATTATTGGGATTATGACCGCGTCATTCCAGAACAAGAGGCTATTAACTGGTCTTACCTGACCGACGGATTGCCGGATGCTACAAACAATAGCAACAAGGGCGATCTGGGGGGCGTTAACCGAGCCTTCATACCCGACAAGTACAATGCGTTCGCCCGCAACAACCGGACTGAGAAACGCCCGGTACAGATCGACTTCGGCATGGGCGGTCCGCTCGGTACCAAATTGAACTGGTTCGCGTCGGGTCGGTTCAACGAAAGCTGGGGACGCAACCCCAACGATTACACCCGTTTGATGAACACCTTTGTCAAGATGGCCTACCGGCCTACCGTCAGCTCAAAGCTGTCCATGTCCGGCCTCATCGAAGATGAAGGTTTCTTCAGCAAGAAAGGCCAGCGGAGTACGCCGTATTCCTGGAAGTATAACTCAGATGGTCGCAACCAGGATTACAAGGGCCGCGTTCATGTGAACCTGGCGTACACCCATACGCTGAGTCCGCGTACCTTCTACGAAATTCGTTTCAGCCATCTGCGTGAATACAACGAACGCTACAATCCCAAGTATGGCAAGGAACCGCTTCCGTCCATTACTACCGCGTTCGTAAACTCACTGGGATATTCGCCTCTTGAAGAAGGCAGCGGAACGCAGGTACCGTATATCCTCTATGGTGACGAAGCCTATTCATCGATCGACTTTGGAAACTATTCGAGCGTCCGGCCTTTCAAGACGGACATCAATTTCGCCATCACCAGCCAGGTCACCTCGAACCACCAGTTCAAGGGCGGCATCGGTGTCGTGATGAACGATTTCGAACAGAACACGCGCGGTCCCGCCCGCGGTAACGCCGTGTCGCTGTTCAATGATTTGAACCTCGATCCAAGCGCCAGCACACTGCCGCTCGCCGGCCGCCAGGCGCACACATACCCGGTCGAGTACTTCGCATATATGCAGGATCGTATCGAATACGGGAGCCTCGTGGTGAACGCGGGATTACGGTTGGATATCTTCGACGCCAATGCCAACGCGATAAACCCGTACCGACCGCGTCCTGGTCCCGGTGCTGCACACGACGATCCGGAATATCGTACGATATCCCCGTCCATCAAGACTGGACTCGCACCACGCGTGGGTATATCTCATCCGATCACGGACCGCGCCGCGTTGCATTATTCGTACGGTATATTCAACCAGCGTCCGCCGCTCAACAACTTGTACGACGGTTTGGTCCAGACTTCACCGTTCGAGCGTAACCACGGCAATCCGGACCTCCCGTTCCAGAAATCCACGAACTACGAGATGGGACTGCAGGCCGAGGTCTACCCCGGTTACTATGTGGATATCACGGGTTACTTCCGGGACGTGAACAACCTGCCGTTAACATGGCTGTTCGCTCCGGATGTTGCATTCATCGGCGGTTCGCAGCGGGAGATTTCCATTCTGCTACCGACGTTCGCCCAGGATACACGGGGACTCGAGTTGTCATTACGGCGTCAGATGGCCAACCGATTCTCGTTAAGGGCTAACTATACACTGGCCTTTACATCGGACCTGATAACCCCGCTCACAGTTCGCGAGCGAGGTGGCGAAACGATCCTTGTGTTCTATGATTTCACGGCGGGAACACCGGCTCCGGATACCTACGTCCGCGAGTTCACGGAATATGATCGTCGGCATCGTCTAGTGGCTAATCTGATGATAGAACTGCCTTACGGTGTCAATGCGTCATTCTTGACGAAAGCGCAAAGTGGCAACCAGTACCGCACCTCGAACGAGCAATCGATAGATCCGCTCGGTCTACTTGCGGTATCGCAGCGTTCGCCCTGGACGTGGACAACCGACCTGTACGCCCAGAAAACTTTCGATCTGGGCAATGTGCGTCTAGGTGTGTTCACCCAGATCAATAACTTGTTCGACCGCGTGAATATCTACAGCATCTCGGGTGGTTCGACCAACGCCGCCTCCGATCGCTGGCAGCGCCGTGGAGATCCGGTAGGTCTCGTGGGTGGACCTGTGGGTGGTATCGGTACACAGGCGAATGGTCCACGCGACATCTGGTTAGGTCTCAACTTCTCGTGGTAGTAGACCAAAATTGTGGGGGCATGCCGAACAGCATGTCCCTACTCCAGGTTGGTGACGATTTGCCAATCGTTGCCAGCAAAGGAGGTTCATTTTGAAGAATTGGCGTCGATATGTTACAGCCGGATTGGTAGCGTTTACATCGGTGGCTATCCTTGGGGTTGCTCAATACCTCACGGCGCTACCTGACGCGCCGACCGGATCCGCGTCATCTCAGGGGAATACGGTTCCTGATGAGTTGGCTATAGACGAAAGGCAAGGAGCTTATATAGGCGGTCAGACCTATATGGCCATCATGAACTCCGAACTGACCGATACCTACACCGGTGTAGGTTGGCGTGGTTCGGGTCGTTCTATGAGTCCAACGATGGGCTACCCTTCCTATACCTTTCCTGCAGGCGGTCTGGATGCGCCACTCTGGGCATCCGCGATGGGCATTACGGCCTATCATCCCGAAAACCTGACAGGACTTCCCACCAGTTTGGCTCAGGGAAGTTTTATAGGAACAAACAATGTCTACAGACAGCCTCCTCACAAACGTGAGTTGGAACCCGAGGGTTTCTGGTCAGATCAGGGCCATGGCGGAACAGGCCAAGGTGGACTGTCTGCCGGAACTACCGGTCCAGGTGGTTACCGGGAGCCTTTCATCACCGAAACCGGGTTCAACACTAACTCGGGCATCCGAGTGAAGCGCCAGTCGTACAGTTTCAGTTACGGATATGGCCATACGAATGATTTCATTCTGCTTCGCCACGTGTTGGATGTACACGGTCAAGTGCGTGTGGACGTTGCCGGCGCGATAACGTCGGAAGGAATGCCAGTAAGGAATTTCCTGATCGTATTCAACTACGATTTCGATATTCCCTGGACGAATAATCCACTGTTGACCGGTGGTGCGACGGGCGGTGGTACCGGTGGTGATGACAAGCAGCCGCCGGGTATGTTCCGCCGGGAAATGCCGCTGGCCGTACCGGAAGGACTGATTAATTCCGGTCGGTTTGACCAGGCACCGTACGGTCCACGTTTCTATTCCGGGTTGGTTACCATGTTCGACGAGGATAATCCTGGCCATCCTGGTATCGATTCCTACGTGTGGAATACGACGAATGGTAACTTCAATCCACTACATGTAGGCGAGGCTTCCCTGATGGTGCTGGAAGGCAATGGCCAAGGTGCCATGGGCGATTTAGACGCGCCTGCAGCGCTGGATATTTACGAAGCACCGTCGGTGGGTCTTTTCGGCCTTCACGAGTGGTGGGTAGCTGACCTGCGCGGAGTTTTCGGATGGTATGAAGGCTCACTTACCAAGTACCTTTCCGGTAAAAAGGTTAACGTACCCGGTGGCGACACTGCACCCAATCCTGATCTGTTTGTAAGCGGTACTCCGCTGACTGACAGTACCGATATAAGCACCTGGGTCGCAAAGACGCAGACAGGCCAATCGGCGGAAGGTATGGGGCTCATGTGGGGCGACCCGCGTAACCTGACTCAGCCCAATAATCCCGGTGTGACCGCCGTTGGCCTTCAGGAGGGTCAGTACGATCATATCACCCTCTTTGATCTTGACGGCGTGTTTCAGGGTATCGTACCCGATCCGTACAACGGCGGAGATACAAAAGAAGAGACCTCCGGTGCCGGATGTATTCGGAATGCCATCGGATGGGGTCCATACACCAAAGCACCTGGTGACGATCTGACCATATGGCACGTCGACCTGGTCGGTGCCGGGAAGGACGGGGCCTACGACGTGTACCTCCGCGCCCAGGACGTCTGGATGCAGCGGAAGTACAATCCAGCCAACGACACGTTCTACTGGGATGGCTCAAATGACCGTACCATCCCTGTGTACAACGCAGACGGTTCGATCATGCGCAATCCCGATATGTCGGCAATGACCGTTACGCATAACTACGGTCGCGGTACCGATAGCGGTACACTGTTCCATCCGGCTCCGCCTCCTACCCTGTCGGTCTTTCCGACCAACAACGGTACGATAGCACTGGCGTGGGCAAACAACGCGGAAACAGCCATAGATCCGGGTACGGGTGGGGTGGACTTTTCAAAATACCGCGTTTACCGTGCATCGGGTTTCATCGATCAATTTCCAACAGCGACGATCGCCCATGAAATCGGTTACAACAGTACCATCATTCCGCCGAACCTCGGTCTGAGTGAAGGCGCTTCGCCGCTTACGGACGTAACAGATCCGACAGCTGCCCCGGTTAAACAGGGCCATCCGTACGCTCGGTTCATCCATGAAGGTCTAACCTTGGGTGCCGATTATAACATCGGACAGGTATACGACTTCGTGGCTGACGATCTGATAAAACGCTTCGCAGCCCCGAACTTTGCTGGTCCCTATGTCCAGATAGCGGAATTCGGCGGCGGCGGAGGAAATCAGACGAACTCACTGAGTCCACCGGAGTCCGTGACGTATCCGAACCCGTATCCGCCGGATCAACGGCTACCGGGATTCGAAGACGATTTCATAGAAACCATACCCAGTGCAACGCAGATCGTCGAAGCGAACAACAGCTTGGGCGCTGCGTCGGCTATCGGCATCAGTTTCTCGGATCGCTACGGTGATACCATTGGATCCGGGGATGCAGAAATTACGAGTGTCGGTGGAGTCAGGACGGATCCGCGACTGGTGGGTGAAAGCGGTTACATTTTCGAAGATCGTGCGGTTCTGATCGGTTTCAGTTACTGGTATTACGTGGCCGCGGTGGATAACGAAAGTGCCGTCCAGCGCGATTTCGACAACTACGTGGCAGATCAGAATTCGTCCCAGCAGGTGATCACTCGCACCATAAACGGTCTTGAGAGTTTTTATACGATGAACGCGAATGGTACGGATGGTCGCTGGCACGGCCAATATCCCTACCGTGGTTTGACGGTGGGTCCGCAGGTACCGGGACAAGACATTATCCCGACGACCGTGGTCCGTAACGATGTGGCCGGTGGCGTGGCGGAATTCGAGAACACAATTACCGTCGCACCAAACCCATTCGTATTCCAGGCCCAGTGGGACTTGGCAACAAAATCGCAGTCTGTTAAGTTCTTCAACGCGCCTGTACCGTCGCGAATCACGATCTTTGATTCGGCGGGACTCCGGGTCAAGCAGTTCTCGGTACCTGGAGATAAAACGACGACGGTCGGCGGTGTGACCGATTGGGATCTTAAAAACGAGTCCAACGTTCCCGTTTCAAGCGGTCTTTATATTTGCGTGATCGAAGCCGAAATTGCTGGCGAGAACTACGCAAAAACATTGAAACTCTACGTCCGGCGGTAATCAGCGGCACGTCCCGCGTCGTAACGAATAACACGGCGCGGGCAGTCCGATTCAGGGAGGTTATCAAATGAGAGTATTTGTTCGCTGGGGCGTGATTATCGGATTGCTGATGTTTCTGTCAGTACCGGTGCATGCTCAGGTTTCCAAGGGTGGAACCGCCGCGACTAAGTTTCTGACGCTTGATTCAAGTGCCCGTGTCGCGGGTGTTTCATCCGCCGCTACAGCCTACACAGATCTGGGCGCGTTCTCGGCTCTTACGAACCAGGCTACAATGGTTTTCGTAGAGGGCAGGGGCGCGGTCGGTGTTACTTACGCTCCGTATTTCGCGGAAATGACACTGTTCAGTGCCGGTCTAGTGTGGAATCTTGGCGACAACGGCGCCGTGGGTCTAAGTGTGCATTCGCTGCTTTCGGGCGACATACCCTACACTACGTCACAGGACCCGACACACCTGTTCGCCACGGCCGGTCAGAACTTTTCTGTTACTGATCTTGCTATCGGTCCGAGTTACGCGCGCCGTCTGACGGACTCTTTCGCGGTAGGCGGATCGCTGAAGTTCATATCGGAAGGTACGAGCGGTGCGGGAGAAGATGACCGAACCAGTAGGGCCGTTGCGGTGGACGTGGGTACCATCTATACGACAGATTTCCGTAATTTCCGTATTGGTGCCTCTTTCCAGAACTTTGGTCCGGACATGCAGTTCATCGAGGACTCGAGTGCTCGTGACCAGTTGCCCACAACATTTCGTATCGGTTTTGCCGGTGAACCTGCCGAACTACCGATGGGAAGCGTAATGCTCAGCGCCGAACTTTGGAAGCTACGAGAGTTCGATTCAGTTCTCAACCTGGGTATTGAATGGTGGGTCAACGATTACGTTGCGGGCCGGGTGGGCTGGAAAGCCGGATACAGTGGTGGACAGGATGAAGGCGTATCCGCTGGTGCCGGTCTTCGGTTCAGCCAGGGTGAATTGAGCCTCAACGTTGATTATGCGTATACGCAGTTCGGTCTGTTGGACGATCTGCATCGCTTGTCCGTCGGCGTGGGCTTCTAGGTTGGATAGACGCGCACAAGAACGGATAGATTAGAACTGTCACTAGAAGGGTGATTGGAGAATCCCTCAGTCGGTACGATGAGGGATTCTCTTATGTTGAGGACTGGAATCTGATCTGGCGAACTAACGAGGAGAAAGTGCCGGGCATGAAAACATACAGTATTGCTGTCAGGGGTTTCTCCATTAGTTGCACTATTTTGGCTTGCTTGATAACCGCCTTGGAAACAATGGCCATCCAGGTCAGCGGCGTTGTCACGGACGGCAAGAATCCCATACCGGAAGTTCGTGTAAGGGAACACGGCAAACCAGATTTTGTAATAACGGATTCCCGGGGAAGATTCACGCTGAACGTTCCGGAAGCTCCGGTGCAGCACTACGCCGTAACAGCAGGTAAGGAAGGATGGTTGAACGGCGGAGTCCTTATAGACCCTAAAACATCGTATACAACTATCATATTGCAGAAAATACCTCAGGAAGAAGACACTTCGTACGATTTCATCACTCCCCACAGATCGCTGGTGGATCTTCGTAAGGAGCCGGAAGAACTCGAAAGACTCCGTGCTCAGTCTCACACGGGTTTCGAAGAGGGTTGCAACCTTTGCCATTTCGAACCAACCTGCTACCTTTGCCACAGGGATCTCTACGATCAATGGAGTACTTCCCAACACGCAAGGGGTGTTGACAACCCCTGGACAATAGATCTTTATGACGGAACAGATGCGGACGGAAATGAGAATGTCGGACCTGGATTCCGGCTCGATTTCCCAGACGAGGCAGGAGAATGTGCAGATTGCCATGCCCCGTCGGCCGCCGTCAGTGCACCAGGGAAGACCGATCTGAAAGTCGTGTACAACCGATCGGTGGCTTATCCGACGGTTCAAGACTATAAGACTCTGGAACGCGTGGAGTACGAAAGACTGGCCGGTTCCGTGGACGGGGCCGGCATTCACTGCGACTTCTGCCACAAGATCCAGAACGTTGAAGTCAATGATCATGCAGGCATAAATGGATCCATTTCCCTGCACCGGGTAAGTATGGATGAAGAAAGGGAGGAGCGGATCATTAAGGGTAAATTTCCGCCGATCTTCGTGTTCGGTCCATATGATGACGTCATCACCTTCACACCGCTCCCCGGTGCGACCAACACCTCACCTATGATAGCGAGTTATAATCCCATCTACACCAGCAGCGACTACTGTTCCGCCTGTCATCAGCACAAGAATAATCACGGCCTGCCGTTCATGGACACCTACCGGGAATGGAAGGAAAGCCCTTATTCGGCTATGGGGATTGAATGCCAGGACTGTCATATGAAGCCGGATGTAGATGTCAGGTTCGGTTCGTTTGTTAACGGTGATGCGGAGAAATTCTGGACGCCGATCGGATACCGGGATCCGACCACCGTGAACACTCACGCGTTTCCGGGCGCCACTGAGGAACTGCTGGCGAATGCTGCTACCCTTGCAATCGATGCTGTCGTTTCCATGGGACAGTTGACGGTGACCGTGGACGTGCGGAATGTAAATACGGGACATCATATACCGTCGGGAATCACCATCCGGAATATGATGCTGCTCGTGACTCCAGTTCGAGCAACAGGCGATACGCTTCGATTTACCGGAGAACAGCGGATACCTGTATACGGTGGCGAGGGTGACCTGGCGGATGGAAATTACGCGGGATATCCGGGCAAGGGCTTTGCCTTGGTCTTCGGCGATGACAAGGGGAACAGCCACGTGATGGACTGGCAGGCGACCCGTATCGTCGAAGATACCCGGATCAAGGCACGCGATGTAAACCGTTCCGTTTATACTTTCGCAGTGCCGCCCGGTACCGAACGTGTGGACATTCATACCGATCTGATCTACCGGAGAGCCTTCAAGCCGTTGGCGGATCTAAAGAAATGGACGCAGAAAGACATGATCGTCACTTCTGACGTTACCACCGTAAGACCGGGAAACAGGGCTCAGGTCTCCATACCGTCCAGTGGACGGAACCTCGGCGATCGAATCAGATCATATTTCGACTGACGGGTGCGGTATGAGCGGGTTGTCGTGATCCATACCATCCGCCCCGGCGACCTGTTCAACGAATGAGAATCATTCTTCCCTACCGTACCTGACGTGCATATGCGTAATCTTCTCCTTATTGCCCTGCTGCTTTACACTCCCTTACTCACGGACACCGGTCCTTATCTCACCTTCATTTCCTCCGTACGACAGGAGGATGATCTCAGGAAACTGTCTTTAGAGGATGAGGATCGTCTTCTTCAGGACGTGGTGTATTTCCGGCAGCAGATCGAGATCAACAAAGATGAACCGAAAAATTACTACAACCTGGGCCTGGCTGCCTTCGCACTAGATAAACTGGCCACGGCCGAAGCTGCGTTTCTTGTCGTCACGAGTTTACGCCCAAGGGATGCCGATGCCCATTTCAATCTGGGCATGGTCTATGCGCGGCAAGAAAGGTACGACGATGCGGTAAACGCGTTCAGACAGGTCGTGGAATTGTCGCCCGAACGGGCCGAACCGTACTATAACCTCGGCATGGCGTACCAGCGAGCAGGTATGCTGGTGGAATCAATCAAGTCTTTTGTGCAGGCAACAACCCTCGACCCAAACAACAGCCAGTTTCATTACGGACGGGGAATCATGGAAGAAAAGCTCGGTGCGCTGACCGAGGCGGTTGTTTCCTATACCAACGCAATATCCATCGATCCAAATAACTTAGACGCCCGGTTTGAACTGGGACGGGTGCAGCTGGATCAACGTAAATTCAGCGCAGCGCGGGAAACCTTTCGCGAGATTCTCCGTATGGATCCTCGTATGGCCGGGGCTTACATTCAGCTCGGCATGGTCGCGTTTAGAGAAGGCCGGACCGATGAGGCGCTCCGGGCCTACGAAAACGCGTTACGTATCGATGAGTCATCTATCGAGGCAATTGCGGGACTTGCCCAGGCGTCTCTACGTGCGGGACAGATCAAGCGGGCCATCGACCTAAACCAGGATGCGATCACTCTGGATCCGGAATCGGCGACCTTGCACTATAATGCCGGTATGGCCCACGCAGGCGCTCAACTGCATGAAGATGCACTGGCGGCCTTTTCACGGGCCATAGAACTCTACCCCTCGTATCCGGAACCTTATCTTGCTATCGGAAACACGCTGAACGTCCTGGGCAGGCAGGAAGACGCAAGGCGGTTTATGGATAAGTTCCAGCTACTCAACAGCTATAAGGAAGAGTTGGCGGAGGTGGAATCTATGGTACGGCTGCATCCGAGGGTCGCTGAAGTACACTACAACCTGGCAACGGCCCTCACCAGACTGGGTCGATACGAGGACGCCGTGCAGGAATACAGGATCGCCACCGAATTGGCCCCCCGTTTCGTCCATGCTTATAATAACCTCGGCATAGCCTACGTGGAGCTCGGACGGTTTGCGGAGGCTCGTGACGCTTACCACCAGTCGATCCTGTTGGATTCCACCTTCGTAGACGCCTATACAAACCTCGCCTGGCTGTACGCGGAGCATGGGGAAAACCTTGACCGGGCCCTCGAACTGGCCAACAGAGCGGTACAGATCGCTCCTACGGCCGTCTCCTACGAAACGCTGGCCATCACGCGTAACGCGAAAGGAGATTTTTCGGGGGCGGACGAAGCGATGCAAAGCGCGATCCAGATAGAACCGGAGAACAAGATGCTTCGTGAGCGATGGGATCAGATGGTGACGGATAGAAACGATTCATAATTTAATAACGTGGAAGGAGAATCGGATGCGGAAGGTGATGCGGGGGTGGTTGCCGTTTCTGGCCTCTGCAACCTTTTTGTTGGGTTGCTCAGACGAAAACAGCGATGGAATGTGGCGCGGCAGAATCGATGTTGTCGCGGGTGTTTCCAGGGTGATCAGTGATGCTCCGGTCCGCCACGCGCCTGATGAAACGTCGGACATTTCGCTCAATGAGAACTTGGTGATTGACGGTCGTGCAGATCAGTCCTTTGCTTCGGTCTTCGGGATCACCACGGACCGGGACCGAAACATATACGTCGCCGATTCTGACCAGAAACGAATTCTCAAGTTCGATGACGCCGGCAACGTCGTGGCATCCGTGGGATCGGACGGCGTCGGACCGCTGCAGTTCAGGTCACCGGTGGACATGGTGCTGGATGACGAAGGTAGACTGTTCGTGGTGGATAGCGAACTGGACCGGGTCACGGTTTTCAATCCGGACCTGAGTTTTGCGGACATCTGGCAAACGCAGGTCTCAAAACCCCGTCGCATCCGTATCGATGCCGAGGGCAACGTGCTCATATTCGTTCTAACGCAGCACGACCTGATTTATAAATTCACTCCGAACGGCGATCCGATCACCAAGTTCTACAATCCCATGGAGACCATGCGCCGTGTCGGAACCCTTAAAGAGTTTATCGCGTACTCGGACGCGGCCATGGAAACAACGGAGGATGGGTACGTCATTGTCTCAGCGAGACATCCATACTGGATACGCAAATTCGACCGGGTGAACGGGCTGGAACTGGAATTCAACCGGACCACTTCATTTGACATGAAGCCCCTGGGACGCTGGACGACTACCCAGAGACCCCCTCCCGTCGGCGTGTCAGGAGGACTGGCCGTATTGCCCGATGGCCGCATTATGAACTCTATACAGTACCAGGAATTCGAACAGGTCGGTCTCAACGCCATGGGCATGCCCCAGTTGAAGATGACGAAACTGGATCGATGGTACGATTTCTTTACTCCGGAAGGCAAGTGGGAAATGACGGCACAGTTCGACGTGAGCGGCGTTCCGATGCACGTAGACCGGCAGGGTCGTGTCTATTTCGCGGATTTGGAGAATGATCGAGTCGTCAGGTATACCTTTGTATTTCCGGAGGAGTTGAACTAGTGCGCAGAATCTTTCCAGTGTTTTTTCTGATGATCGCGGCCCTGGCATGCAATACGGCGCCTGACGACGACACGGTGGCCGGTGGTACGTTCGTTGGCTATACATTCTCTGAGCAGGCCGTGGTGGACGCTGCCATAGAAATTGAGACCGGATATACGCTGACCTTCAAAGCCTATGATCTCGGTGGCGATGCACGGTTTATCGTTTACGTCCAGCGAGAATTCTCGGGTGAGTACTATGCCGGGGTCATTCGTCTGGGAATCGAAGATCCAAATGGTAATGTATACACCCATTACCATAGTGCCGAAGCCGAAGCCATAGACCGCCCGATCATGTGGACACGTCGGGCCTCCGGTGTCCACAACATCACGGTTGAATTCGTGGTGCTCGGAGGAGAGAAAGCGCACGCCACCTTCGAGGTTCCGCTGATCAGAGAACCGGTATCGGGTTTTCTAGTCATTGGAATCAGCCTGGGTGTCCTGGTACTCGTGGCCATGGCCGTGGTACTGATCAGAAAACGCCGTTGACACGACGCGGATGCTGGTCAGGGCGCATGGACGCTGGGAGGATCGGTAGTCTCATGCATGCGATTTTCCGGGTTTCGGCGTCCCCATGTCCCCAGGTCGCGGTACTTTCCCCCCTTTTTCTCCTTTTTCCCCTAATCCTCCCTGCTTGCGACCGTCCCGCCACTCAATTGGCCGTCGACATGCCGGTCGTTCAATTCACGGATATCGCTCATTCTGCCGGGCTCACGTTCCGGCATACCAACGGTAAATCGGGCCGGTACTACTTCCTCGAAACGGTTGCGTCCGGTGGTGGGTTTATAGACTACGACGGGGACGGTGACCTCGATATCTACCTGCTCAACGGTGCGGCCATTCCGGGCTATGTGCCGGACGAACCCATATCCAGCGTCCTCTATCGCAACGACGGGAACGGATCGTTCACCGATGTGACCGAACAGGCCGGCGTAGGAAATGCAGGTGGTTACGGGATGGGCATGGCCGTTGCGGATTACGACAACGACGGCGACGACGATCTGTTCGTCACCAACTACGGGGAGAACATCCTCTACCGTAACGAGCGTGACGGGACATTTACAGACGTGACCGGCCCGGCCAGGCTTTCGGTACCGCAAAGTCCCATGTTTTCGACCAGCGCGGCGTTCCTGGATTATGACCGCGACGGTCACCTGGACCTGTACGTGAGCGCGTACGTCGAATTCAGCTTCGAGAACAACAAGCGATGTTCCCGGGACGGCATTCAGTCCTACTGCGGTCCGGACAGCTACGAGGGCGTCGCGGACCTGCTGTATCGCAATAATGGCGACGGATCCTTCACCGATGTTTCGATGGACGCAGGCATTGCCAACCCGGATGGTAAAGGACTCGGGGTGGTGTGCGGCGACTATAATGGAGACGGGTGGACGGATATATTCGTGGCTAACGATCTGACTCCGGACTTCCTGTACCGGAACAACGGCGATGGCACGTTCACGGACCAGGCGTTGCTGGTGGGCGTGGCTTATGGCGAGGATGGCGTCGCCAGGGCGGGTATGGGGGTGGATTTCGGTGACTACGACCGGAATGGCTTCCCCGATATCTACGTGACCAACTTCTCCCTGGAGCCCAACTCGCTGCACCGGAACAACGGTAACGGCACGTTCACCGAGACCACGTTCGGCGCGGGGGTAGGCAATCCCACGCTTCTATACCTGGGGTTCGGTACGGCATTCAAGGACTTCGATCACGACGGCTGGGTGGATCTATTCGCCGCCAATGGCCATGTTATCGACAATATTTCCGTCTTCGATCCTACGATCACCTACGCGCAGACCAATCAACTGTTCCGGAACGACGGAACCGGACGCTTCACCGACGTAAGCGAACGCGCCGGCGCGTCATTCCAGGTAAAGCGCGTACACCGCGGCGCGGCATTCGGCGACGTGGACAACGACGGAGACATCGATATCCTGGTCACCACCGTGAATGACGCCCCCTTGTTGTTGCAAAACGACGGAATCGGCGGGAGTAGCGGGCTCGGTGGGACCAGCGGTTTCGGCAGTCTGCTTGTCTCGACGGAGGGTATTCGCAGCAACCGAAACGGCATCGGCGCCAGGGTCACCGTAGTCACGGACGCCATCCGCCAGCTTCGCGAGGTCAGAAGCAGCTACAGTTACCTGGCAGCAAATGATCTCAGGGTCCATTTCGGACTTGGAGCATCCACCGTGGCGGATACGGTTATCGTGGAATGGCCCAGCGGTGCGAGGGACGTCGCGACCGATGTAGCTACCGGCCAGTGGATCACGATCCGGGAAGACGCAGGTATCGTCTCGCAAAGGCCACTTCCCGCGCGTTGAAGAATCCTGTCGCGAACAGCGCCAAGGGATAGGCGGCAATCAGGCCGGCCTCCCAGGGCCATGTGCTGCCGGTAACGACACGCACCGCGTACAACACCCCGCATACGAAGATCACCTTGAGCAGTCGTTTATACTCGTAGGGTATCGGGTAGTATTTTCTACCTACCAGGTATAATCCGGTCACCATCACTGCGTAAGCGGCGACCGAGGCCGTGGCCGCCCCGTACATGCCGAGCACCGGGATCAGCCACAGGTTCGTCAAAATGCATACCAGGGCCGCAGCGGCTGTAATGTATGGCAGCAGGATCGTCTTCTTTTCCAGGTAGACGCCCACGGTCAGATTGACGTAGATACCGTAAAGCACGTAGGCCGCGAGGAGTAACGGCACCACGCCGATCCCTTCCCAGTACGAAGCCTCGATAAGCGTGTAGCCTCCGAAGGATAGACGGACCAGGTCGTCGATCAGAAAGGAGAGTACCAGGAACACGCCGCCCGCTATGGCCAGGAAGTAGGTCAGCACGCGGGCGAAGAGCGGCCTGGGGTTTTCCTCCCGGGAAGTTTCGAGGAAGAAAGGCTGCCAGGCCTGTCTGAACATCGTGACGAAGATGAGCATGCCCACCCCCAGCTTGCGGGTGGCATGGTAGATTCCGAGTGTTTCTGTACCAGCCATCCGTTCCAGCATCAGCCGGTCGATGGTTTCGATGATGATGATGCAGGCGCCGGCGGGTACGTAGGGCAGGCCGAATTTCAGGAGTTTGCCCATGGTAGCGCGAGACCAGGAGAAGGACATGTGCCGCAGGGTGATGCCCGCCAGGATGAGAAACACGATTCCGGAGCCCGCGATGTTGCTGATCAGAATCCCCTGCAGCCCCATGTCGAGCACGATGACGAGATAACAGTTCCCGCCCAGTTCGATTATCACCTTCATCAGTTTGAGCGAGGCGAACATCGTAGCCTTGCCTTCTCCACGCAACCGTGCGAACGGTATGGCGTTCAAGGCATCCAGCGCGAGGACCGCGGCGGCCAGTTGGATGTACGAAGTCAGGGAAGTGGAGACTGCGATAAAGGGCGCGATCCGGGCAGCGAACAGGAATATGATCACCGCGAGCCCGACCGACGTGAGCAGCATGGAAAGGTAGCCGGTACTCAGCGTATCCCGTTTACGGCCCTCCTCGAGCACGTAGTACCGGAGAAAGGCCGAATCCATACCGTAGAGGAAGACGACGTTCGTCAGCGCGATAAAGGTGTAGACGAGTCCGTAGTAGCCGAACTCTTCAACGGGCATGACGTGAGTGTAAACAGGTACCAGCAGGTATGCCATGGACCTGCCGAGTACGTCGCTGAGACCGTAAATCGCCGAATGGGTGGTGAGTCGTTTGAGGCCTTGAAACATGGATCGTGGGTTATGGATGGTCAGGGTTCTCGTAGCCTCGGGTGGAATCGATGATCGCTTCGTCCGTGTGTCCAGCCTCAGGTAACAGGAAGCAGGCCGGTCGTTTCTGGCGCATGGACGGGATCGAGATAGGGGCGTTGGGCATCAATATGGTATCGTTGACCATGGTATTGCCGACCGGTAGGGTCGTCAAGAAATTACAGGTGTGTCCCGACAGCGTCGTGGCTTCGTCCTGGCCGTGACGGGATATCCGGGTACCTGATTCGCCGCAGCGCTGCTGGCTATCAGTATTCCACGCGGCAGACCATAAAAGGTTCGGTATTGTACCTACGGTCCTTTATCTTGACGTGGGCACTTGGGTGGCGAGTCTCCGAGGTAGCAAGTCACCTGGGCACGTTTCCAGGATTCATTCACTGCGAATCAGGAGCAAGCGCTTCGATGTCTGAAATCATCTACGGACGGAATCCTGTCAGATCGGCCCTGCAAGCAGGTCGCAGCCTCAACCGGATCCTCATCGCCGACGGTGTATCGCGCAAGGACGTTGCCGATATTCTGGATTTGGCCCGGGAGCAGGGTGTCGTGTACCAGTTCGCGGACCGGCGGCAACTGGACCGCTTGACCGATGGCCGGCACCAGGGTGTTGTCGCTACTTTAGCCGGACACCAGTACGTCGAATTAGCGGATATCCTGGCATCGGCCGGGCGTTCCGAATCTCCCCCCTTTCTGGTATTGCTGGACGGCATACAGGATCCTCATAATCTCGGAGCCATCATACGAACCGCCGACGCCGTGCGCGCCGACGGCGTCGTGATACCCCGACGAAACGCCACGGGTTTGACTGCTGCCGCGGTCAAGGCTTCCGCCGGGACCACCGCCCACGTGCCGGTCGCACGGGTGGCGAACATAAACAGTACCATGCAGTCGCTTCGGGAAGAGGGCGTCTGGCTCACGGGCCTGGCGACAGATGGTCCGACCCCTTTTGACAAAGTGGACTATACCGTGCCCGTAGCGCTCGTAATAGGCGGTGAGGACAAGGGACTGCGGCCCCTTGTCCAGCGCAATTGCGACGAGGTGGTACGGCTTCCAATCGCCGGACATATTGATTCGCTCAACGCGTCCGTGGCGGCGGCTCTCGTACTGTACGAAGTCTTTCGTCAGCGACAGAGAACAGAAAACGAGTAGATACAGGGCTGCATACAACCCGTGTCGATCCGACAAAACGGTTGACATATCTACGACGAAAGGTTATGCTATCGCCTTGTTTTTTTCGGCGTAAAGACCTGCAGTCAGGCGTTGAACGGAGTAAAGGAGCACGGAATAACCATGGCGAAACATGTGTATTACTTTGGTGGCGGCGAGGCGGACGGAACCCTGGACCTGCGCGAGCTTCTGGGCGGTAAAGGCGCCAACCTGGCCGAGATGTGCCACCTCAAGATTCCCGTACCCGCGGGTTTTACCATCTCCACGGAGATGTGCACTTACTACTACGACCATGATCGCCAGTATCCGGTGGAACTGGATGAGCAGATCTGGCAGGCGATGGCGCAGGTTGAGGCCGTCATGGACGCCGGTTTCGGCAGCGCGGAAAACCCGCTGCTGGTGTCCGTCCGGTCCGGGGCCCGATCCTCCATGCCCGGTATGATGGACACCATTCTGAATCTCGGCCTGAACGATGTAACCGTTCAGGGACTGATCGCGCAGTCCGGTGACGGACGCTTTGCCTACGACAGCTACCGTCGTTTCGTGCAGATGTACGGCGACGTGGTCATGGGCGTGCGTCCGGCGGACGACGATGACCAAGATCCATTCGAGGCACTGCTGGAACACAAGAAGGCCAGCCTGGGTGTCACGCAGGACGTGGAACTCGCGGCCGGCGACCTCAAGGCGCTGGTCGCCGAGTTCAAGGCCGAGATCAAGGCCCGCACGGGCGCCGACTTTCCCGACGATCCCCGCGAGCAGCTCTGGGGCGCCATCGGAGCCGTGTTTGGATCGTGGCACAACGAACGCGCCGCGGTGTACCGGAAGCTGAACAACATCCCGGATGAATGGGGCACTGCCGTCAACGTGCAGGCCATGGTCTATGGCAACATGGGTAGCGATTGCGCCACGGGTGTCGCGTTCAGCCGCGACCCGGCGACCGGCGAGAAGCGGTTCTACGGCGAATATCTCATCAATGCCCAGGGCGAGGACGTGGTGGCGGGCATTCGGACCCCCAGGCCCATCGAACAGCTTGAGGACGAAATGCCGGAAGCCTACCATCAGCTGGTCCGGATTTGCGATACACTGGAATCCCACTACAAGGATATGCAGGACATCGAATTCACCATCCAGCGCCACAACCTGTGGATGCTGCAGTGCCGCAACGGAAAGCGTACCGGTTTCTCCGCCATCACGATCGCGGTGGACATGGTCAAAGAGGGGCTTATCGACGAGAAGGAAGCCTTGCGGCGTGTTGAACCCGATCAGCTCGACCAGTTGTTGCGTCCTGTATTCGACGTGGAAGAGAAGCGCCGGGCGGAAAGCGAGGGACGCGTCCTCGCCCGGGGCCTGAACGCCGGACCGGGTGCGGCGGCGGGCAAGGTAGTGTTCAACGCCCACGACGCCGAAGCCTGGGCGGGTCGTGGTGACCAGGTCATCCTCGTCCGCATCGAAACTTCACCCGAAGACATACGCGGCATGAACGCCGCATCCGGCATCCTGACTGCCCGGGGGGGTATGACGAGCCATGCCGCGCTGGTCGCCCGGCAGATGGGCAAGGTCTGTGTCGCCGGCTGCGGTGAACTGGACATCGACTATGCCACGCGGAAGATGCGCGTCGGCGACCAGGTTATCGCCGAAGGGGACTATATCTCCATCGACGGATCTACCGGGGAGGTTATTGCCGGGGCGATCCCGACCATTCCATCTGAAGTGCTGCAGGTCCTGTTGCAGCAGACGATATCCGCCGCTGACTCAGAGGTCTACCAGCGGTACGAAAGCCTGATGGCCTGGGCGAACCGGACACGCCGGCTGAGGGTACGGACCAATGCGGATCAGCCCGACCAGTCGGCCACGGCCCGCGCCTTCGGCGCCGAGGGCATCGGCCTGTGCCGGACGGAGCACATGTTCTTTGAAGAAGACCGGATCGATTCGGTCCGGGAAATGATACTGGCCGATGACGAGGCGGGACGCCGGAAGGCCCTTGCCAAGCTGCTGCCCATACAAAGAAGCGATTTCACCGGGATTTTCGAGGTCATGGACGGGTATCCCGTTACGATACGGACCCTCGATCCTCCCCTGCACGAGTTTCTGCCCCACGAGGCCGAGGCCATAGAGCAACTCGCCGCGCAGACGGGGGTTTCCGTGGAGCGATTCCAGCGCAAGCTGGAGGATCTGCGTGAAGCCAACCCCATGCTCGGCCATCGCGGATGCCGGTTGGGTATCGCCTACCCCGAGATCACCGAGATGCAGGCCAGGGCCATCTTCGAAGCCGCGAGCGACTGTCTCACGCGTGGCATCAAGGCCATACCAGAAATCATGATTCCGCTGGTCGGCCACGTCAACGAACTGCGTCTGCAGGCCGACGTCGTACGGCGAGCGGCCCGTGCCGTGCAATCGGAGACCGGCGTGGAGGTGGACTACCAGATCGGCACGATGATCGAACTGCCGCGCGCCGCGCTGACCGCCCATGAAATCGCGGAAGAAGCGGAGTTCTTCTCCTTCGGAACGAACGATCTGACCCAGACGACATTCGGACTCTCCCGCGACGACGCGAAGTTCATACCCGATTATTTGCACGCCGAGATCTGGCCGGAAGATCCCTTCGTCAGCATTGACGCAAGTGGTGTTGGCGAACTGGTGAAAATCGGTGTCGAGCGTGGTCGTGGCACACGGGATGGTATGAAGGTGGGTATTTGCGGCGAACACGGCGGCGATCCCGCGTCGGTCGTATTCTGCCACGGCGCGGAACTGGATTACGTCAGTTGTTCCCCGTACCGCGTGCCCATCGCCTGCCTGGCGGCGGCACGGGCTGCGCTTTCCGACTAAGGCGCCCGTATCGGACCTGTCTGCTCCCGCGCAGAGGTTTAACGGCGGCTTACCGGGAGGCACCGGAATCATGTGGGAACTCTTCTGGCGATTCCTGGCACTGGGTTGTATCAGTTTCGGTGGTCCCGCCGCCCATATCGGGTATTTCCGTACCGTTTTCGTAAACCGGCTTCACTGGCTTGACGAAACAGCCTACGGGCGCCTCATCGCCCTGAGCCAGTTCCTGCCCGGTCCCTCTTCCAGCCAGGTCGGTTTTGCCATCGGTTACCAGCGGGCAGGCGTTGCCGGCGGCGTAGCCGTGTTCCTGGGATTCACGCTGCCGTCGTTCCTGCTCCTGTACCTGCTCGCGACGGCCGGCGGGGCAGTGTCGGACACGGTCTACTTCGGCGGATTCGTCAAGGGATTGAAACTGCTGGCCGTGGTCGTGGTCGCCGACGCGGTGCTGGGCATGTATTCCACCTTCTGCAAGGGCCGGCTGACCGGAGCGCTCTGCATTGTGACCGCATCGGCCCTGTTGATCGTCCCTTCGATGGTCACGCAGTTTGCGGTCCTGGTTGTTGGCGCACTGATCGGCTGGCGCTTTCTACGCACCCCGGAACCTCCGCCGGGTGGAAGCCTCCGGTTCTCGTGGCTGCCGCTGACGCTCTTCTTTCTCCTGCTCATCGGCTTGCCGCTCCTTGCGAGCCTGTCTCCAGAACTCGATCTATTTTCCAGGTTTTACCAGACTGGAAGCCTGGTTTTCGGCGGCGGACACGTGGTGCTGCCCTTGCTTCAGCAAACCGTGGGCGAGGCGCTGTCCATCGATCGTTTTCTGCTCGGGTACGCCGCCGCGCAAGCCATTCCCGGCCCCATGTTCGCCATGTCCGCGTTCCTGGGAGCGGAAATGACGCCGGATCATGCACTGGTTGGCGCGGTGATCGCGATCCTGGGGATTTTCCTCCCGGGATTCCTGTTGATCATGGCCTTTCACGACACCTGGGAGACCCTGGCCCGCAAACCGGGTGCGGCCGGCGCCGTGGCGGGGGTCAACGCATCGGTGGTCGGACTCCTGCTGGCGGCACTCTACCAGCCCGTCTTCGTCAATGCCGTCTTTTCACCCCTGGATCTCTCGCTCGCTATCGTCGGGTTTTTCATGTTACGGGTATTCCGTCTACCGATCCTGGCGCTGGTGACGTTCTTTGCCGTTGCGGGGATCCTGGCTGTTGTTTTAGGCTGAAGCCGCCGCTTTACGACCAGGTCTCGCAGCCGGAAAACGACATGTGTCTGCCGTGCTGGTAAACGGGAAACGTACGATAGGTGTTGACGCCGTCCACGGGATTACCCCGGAACAGGAACAGGCAGGGCCAGTCCCGCGTCACCTTCGTTGTTGCGGGCATGTACTGGATCGATCCTCCCCGTCGCCACGCGTTGCTCTCGTTAGGATCGGATCCATGCAGAAGCAGGGGATGGTGCACCGAGATGTCTCCGGGTGAAAGCACCAGGTCGACCGCCTGGCTTTCGTCAAAAGCGCCGGGGTCCGCCTGGTTGAGGATGTAGTTCTCTTTTCGCTCCGGTGCGTGGTGGTGCAGTCCGGATTTATGCGATCCGGGAATCACGCGGACGCAGCCGTTGGAGGGCAACGAAGCACTTATGGCGAACCAGACCGTGATGACATCCATGGGTTCAAGGGGCCAGTAATGTCCGTCCTGGTGCCACAGGCCCCCCTTGCCACTTCGAGGCGGTTTGCAGATGTAATCGGCCGCGAAGAAGGCCACGTCGGCGCCGACCAGGGCTTCCGCCACGTCCAGCAGGGCATGGTCGCTGAGAAAACGGACCCAGAAAGGATCATCGGCGATGAGCCAGTGTCCGAGGGATTCCGGAGGCAGATCGGGATGCCGCTCCATCAGCCAGTCGATATGGCGATCCACCTCTCCAATCAGATCGGCCGGAAGGACATTACGCACAACGGCGAAACCGTCCCGGTCATAGTCCGTTTCAATACCCTTCAAATCAGGATATCTGTATTCGGCCAAGTGATCTTGACCTCCAGAAAGGGCGAATCCATTGACAATTGGACTTTCGAATACGATATAAACAAGAGGTCGATGTTCCCCGCCGCTATCATCTGAACCAAACCGTACCCCAACCCGACCCAATAACCATGCTACGAATCATCCAGTGTCTCTTCCTGATTGCGTCTCTGTCCGCACTCGACACCAGTGCCCAGCAGGTCAACTCGGTCGGCAGGGAACTGCCCGAAGACGCTGCGCCGCTGGAGCGTCAGAAATTCCGTTTCTTCGAGATGGACGGGACATACATGGAGTGGTTCAAGACCATCTACAAGCGCAGCCCGGCCACAAACCTCATAGCCGAGCCGCTTGTCCGCCAGGACCAGAATTACGATCTGGTACCGGCCGCCGCCAAATCCTGGGAAGCCACGCCGGACGGCTACACGTGGCTCTTCCATCTGCGTTCCGGCATGCAGTGGGACGACGGCCGACCCTTCAACGCCCATGACTACGTCTATACTTTTCGAAGGGGGGCGGACCCGAAAAACGCCTACGATTTCGAATGGCACTACCAGATTATCAAGAACTGGAACGCCGTGGTTTCCCGCCAGTTTCCGGTGGATTCCCTGGGCGTGGAAGCCATTGACGATACGACGCTGGCTGTCCATACCGAGCAGCGCGTTCCCTACCTGCCCTACAACCTCATCATGAGCTGGGCGTCACCGAAGCACGCGGTGGCCAAGTACGGTGAAGAGTGGTCGACCCGGCCGGAGACGCATGTCTCTTCCGGTCCGTTCAAGCTGTCCGAATGGCGCAAGAACGAGGTCATCGTCCTGGATGCCAACCCGATGTACCGGGGGGCGGCTCCGCCTTTGCTGGAGCAGGTGATCATACGCGTTTTCTCCCAGTCGGCCACGCCGCTGATGCTGTCGGCATACACGGCGGACGAGGTGGACATGATCCTGATGTCCGGCCAGGCATCCCTGGGCCGCGTCAAGAGCGATCCTGTGCTTAGCCGGCAGTTGCATTCCATGGTCAACTTCGTCACCTTCTACATGACCATGGATTCGTATAATCCGCCCTTCAACGATGTGCGCGTCCGCCAGGCCTTCGCCCATTCCGTCGACCGTTCGGCACTGATGGGTTCCGCACTGAAGGATGTGGGTGTGGCGGCATACTGCATGCTTCCTCCGGGGTTTCCCGGTTCGGACCCGGACGCCTTCAGGGAAACGCTGGCCTACGATCCCGAACGGGCCAGGCAGCTATTGGCCGAAGCCGGATACCCCAACGGGAAAGGGTTTCCCCAGGTCGATATGTGGATCAGGGCCCATGATTCCAAGGATACGCGTCTACCCGCCGAGGCCATTCAGGCGATGCTCGCCGAAACACTGAACGTCAGGGTGGGGGTCAGGGTCATCGAACGCAAGGTGTTCACCGACGGCCTCAACAACCATGAAGTAACGCTGGCGCTGGTGGCGTACAGCCAGGATTTCCCCGACCCGGCAAACCTGCTCGGGCTCTGGCGTTCGAGTGGCCGCCATGCCTGGCACGACGAGACATTCGAACGGCTGATACGAGAGGGCAACGAATTCATGGGGTCGCCTGGTGAAAGGTACGCCATTTACCATGCCGCCGAGCGAAGGCTCGTGGAGGAAGTTGGAGGCTATTTTCTCTGGCATCCCGTGGAACACCGGTTATGGAAACCGGATTTCTACAGCCCCACGCTCCTCCCCAACCGTCTCGGGATGGAGGTATGGGCCAACCTCACGTTGATGGAAGGGTACTTTCGAAATACCGAACGGGCCGCTACGGTACAGCCGCTCAACCAAAGCCTGTGGGACTGGCTGAAAACCGCCCTGGACTGAGGGATCAATCTTCGAGCCGGGAAAAAAGTTCCAGTGCCGCGTCGTCTATCAGGACACCCAGTCCGGGTTCGTCCGTCACCGGAAACGCGCCGCCGACGGGTTGCGGGGCTTCCACCGCGATGCGGGACCTGAGCGGATAGGATTCGTGACCGTGTTCCATGATCAGGAAGTTTGAGATGGCCGCGGACAGTTGAATGGTTGCGGCAATGGACAGCAGACCGCCGCCGCCCACGTGGGGAGCCACGGGGATGTTGTAGGTGTCCGCGAGTACGGCGATGCGTTTCCCTTCGGTCAAGTCCCGTTCGTCCGATGTCCGGCATCACCACGTCGCAGGTCCGCCTTTCGAAGGCCTCCTTCATCTCGTAGCGGGTACGGTACCACTCTCCGTTGGCCACGTGCAAGTTCAGCGCCCGCGTCACGGCCGCGTGACCCGGGCAGGTCGTCGGGTAACGGTGGGCGCTTCCAGCCAGTAGACGTCCAGTGATTCCAGCTCACTGCCCCAGTCTTGATTGCCCCGGCCACGTCGAATTCGGTGTGCACGTCTACCATGAGGGCGATGTCCGGACCGACGCGTTCCCTGACCGCTTTGCAACGATCTCAACGTATATCCACTGCGTGTTCACGGGCCGAGGTGACAGTTTAAGACGACCGGTAACCTGCCGCAACGAGTGTTTCAGCCCGGTCGGCCGCGGCATCGGGTTCCCGGCCTCCGCATCCTACGTAGAGTTCGATACGTTCCCTGAACCGTCCGCCCAGCAGTTTGTGGACGGGTTTGCCCATCGCCTTGCCTTTCAAATCCCACAGCGCGATATCGCACGCGGCCAGGGCGTCGACATAGAAGCCGGTCGGGTGTCCCCGTTCCCGCATTCCGTCGAAGAGACGTTGCCAAAGGTATTCGACATCGAAGGGGTCCGCCCCGATCAGCACGGGACGGCACAGGTTTTCCACGATGGTCCGGGGTGTCTCGGGGGATACGGGGCTCTGTCCTTCGCCATATCCGGCCAGTCCGGTGTCCGTGGTGATCCTGACCACCAGCGTTTCGTGCATGTTGGACTTGATGGAGTGCCTGTTCTCAGGTATGGTGTACACAGAGGATCTGTTGGATTCTCCCGTGCCGTCGTTCCGCGGTATACGTACCGCAAAGCCCTCGACGTTCGCGATTCTCATGGTGTTCAATCCTCCGGGCGTTCGCCAGCCGGCGCCATCTTTACCAGCCTGGGGTCGAAACGGGCCACCACCTCCACCAGGTCGGTCTGCGCCGCCATCACCTCTTCAATGTTCTTGTATACGAAAGGGACTTCGTCGAGGCCGGCGGAGATGAGCGTGACCCCTCTTTCCCGAAGTATCCGGTTGGCGTCCTGCCAGTTCAGGCGCTTGATCGCCCGTTTCCGGCTCATCACACGCCCTGCGCCGTGGGCGGCCGAGTTCATGGCGTCCCGATTGCCCTTCCCGCGGACCACGAAAGCCGGACTCGCCATCGAACCGGGTATGATGCCCAGCACGCCTTGGCCGGCCGGGGTGGCGCCCTTTCGGTGCACCACGGCTTTCCTTTCCGGTCTCTGTCCAGCGACGGAGATCTTTTCCTTCCAGGCAAAGTTGTGGTGGTTTTCCAGGTCCAGCAACACTTCCGCGCCCAGATGGCCCGCCATGTGCCGGTGTATACAGGCGTGGTTAGCCGCCGCGTAATGGCCCATGAGCTCCATGGCCGCCCAGTACTCCTGGCCGGGTTCAGAGTCCAGGTCCAGCCAGGCCAGGTGCCGTTGTTCCCTGGGCAGTTCGGGACGCAAGGACATGGCCAGCCTACTGTAATGGGAGGCGACCATGGCGCCGGTTCCCCGGCTTCCGCTGTGGGTTAGCAAGGCCAGGTAGGTTCCTGTGTCCAACCCTTTCAGGGTTCGTGCAGAGCCAGTTCCCCGAATTCGACGAAATGGTTGCCGCTCCCGCTGGTGCCCAACTGGCTCCACGCCTTGTCCCTGGCTTTCCGGGTCACGGAGGAAACGGACCAGTTCCGGTCGAGAACCGGGTGATTTCGGCGCTTCTTGAAACTGGATCCCACGCCGAATCGCGTTTCGGCGGAAATGGCCTTTCTCAACCGGTCCGTTCCCCGGTCATGACGCAGCGTGCTCAGCGGCAGGTCCAGGACAGTCAGCTTCATCCGGCAGGCGATATCGACTCCCACGGCATAGGGAATGACCACGTTGTCGGTGGCCAGTACGCCGCCGATGGGCAGGCCATAACCCACGTGGGCGTCCGGCATCAACGCGCCGGCAACGGCCACGGGCAGCGCGCAGGCCCGTTCCATCTGCTGAATCGACTGCGCGTCCAGGTCCTGTCCCCATTGACGGTAGGGTATTCCTCGTGCCATTTGCCGCAATCCTTAACAGGGGTTCGCAAGTGGTCTCGTGCGTATCGCAGCCGTTCAAAATCCTACGATCTGGCGGCCGCCAAAGGTGAGTCGGTACATGAGTCTTTCGTAACGAGAATCGTCGAAGGGTGTGGGAGCGTGCAGCGTGCACCGATTGTCCCACACCACCAGGTCGCCCGGTCGCCATCCGTGCATATAGGTGTAGTCTGCTCCTGTCGCGTGGACCTGCAGGATTTCCAGCAGCGACTCGGCCTCCGCTTCCTCCATACCTTGGACGGATTCGATATGGCAGAGGGGGAGATAGAGAGATTTCCGGTTGGTCTCCGGGTGCCTGGCTACCAGGGGCCGGACGATCGGGGGAAACTGCTCGAGGAGCGCTCGGCTGAGCGGCGGCCGGTGCGGGTTCTTCCTGCGGAGCAGTTCGTTGAGATGATTGTAGGAATGGACGGTCCGGATGGACTCGATTTGTTTCTTTGTGTCGTCCGGCAGGGCTTCATAGGCCGCGGTCATCCCCGCAAACCCGGTCTCCCCGCCCTCGGGGGGCGTGCGGATGCAGAACAGGCAGGACCCGATCGGCTGGGGATTGCGGAAAGAATCGTCCATGTGCCAGAGTAGCGGTGGCGGGTCCGCCTGGATGAAGAGTGCAGTGTATTTGCCGTTTTCCTGTGTGTTTCCGATGCGCAGTATATCGGGATGTCCCGGGACCAGGAAACCCGGATCGTATTTCTCGTTTCCTTCCGGTATTCCAAACCGGGTCACGAAACGGCTGAGATGAACGGGGTCGATATGGCCCTGATCCCGTATGACGATCAAACCGCCGGCTTCGTGAAAAGCGGCCATGGCTTCGTTGACCATGGATTCATCGAGCCTTGCGAGGTCCAGGTCCCGGAGATCGGCTCCGAAACCGGACCGAGTAAGCGAAGTGTATTTGGACTGTATCGTCATGCTGGATGTAATCTCCGAACTGGTGGTTCATTCGGACGGACAGGGTTCGGATCAGCGAAGCTTCCCGCGTCCGAGGATCGGCCACACGGTTTCGACAACATCGTTTCGGATTCCGTACAGGTGATCATGGAGGAACAAAGTGACGTCGGTATAAGCCACCATGAGATCGAGCTTGTCTCCGACAGCGATCTCCCGGTTTGGACCGTTGAAGGTCACGGTCCCGTGTTCCGCGGACATCCGCACACTCTGGACATCCTCTACGCCGACGGGCATGGGCATGCCGAACCACGCGGGAACCGTCTTGAACCCGGCGTCCACGATCAGGCGGTCCGGCTCGGGTCGGCTGGTGACCGTCACGTGCACGAACAGGGCCGGGTCGGTTCGAACACCCCACAGGGAATACATCACGTCGTTGAAGATCGCGCCTCCCGCCTGGATTTCGGTGATCCCTTCCAGGTCGGGGGTTACCGATAGCGTTCCGCTTCCTCCGCCGCTCACGATATCGCAGGGCAGTCCAGCGCTCCGGCACCGTTCCGCGGAGTCCACGAGTTGTCCCACGGCCCGCCTGATCTCCCCGTGTTTCCAGTCGGATTCTTCATCGACGCAGGCATGGCCCTCCCAGGCCATGATGCCTCGGAACAGCAGCCCGGGGGTCTGGTGGACTTTGCGGGCGAGTTCCACGACCGGTTCACCGGGATGGACCCCGGCGCGTTCCATGCCCGTGTTCAGTTCGATGAGCACACCGATCTCGATGCCGGTTTCTGTCGCGGTGCGACCCAGGTCCTCCAGCGTAGCGTCGCTGTCGACGGCGACCTTGACGTCCGCCTGTCTGCAGAGGTGCGCCAATCGGGTATACTTTTGCGGTCCCACCACCTGGTTGGCCACGAGGATGTCTTCGATGCCGCCTGCGACCATGACTTCGGCCTCGCCGAGCTTGGCGCAGGTAACACCGATCGCGCCTGCTTTCAACAACCGGTGGGCAATAGCCGGAACCTTGACGCCCTTGATATGCGGCCTCCATGACACCCCGGCGTCCTGCAATCGTTTCCCCACGATACGGATGTTGTTTTCAAGGCGATCCAGGTCAACCCAGAGCACCGGGGTATCCAGGTCCGATTTGCGTGTTCCGATCTCGTCCAAAATACGTTCCTCCATGATCGTTTTATCACATCCAGGATCTAGGCGTGGTATCGTACATCTCTATACGGAGATACAAGGGGCTCTTCCGGACAATGCAGTCTGCCGTTCACCACCCATCCGCAGTCCCGGGCATCCAGTTCCGATACGAGATAGCCTTCCCACTTTTCAATTTCCGCGTCATAGGACGGATCGCCGACCAGGTTTCGGCATTCGCCTGGATCCTCGTCCAGGTCGAAGAATTGTCGCTGATCGATTCGCGGTAGCCAGATGAATTTCCGATGGCCGTCCGTAACATATTGCATTTCCTGTTCGGGAGCATAGCACCAGCAGTGTTCGCCGTGAATGTAGGCCCGCCAGTCGCCGGTGTTACCACGGACTAATGGAAGGAGGCTGCTTCCCGTCACCGTGGGCGGCGTTTCCACCCCCGCCGCGTCCAGTATGGTCGGCATGATGTCCCTGAGTTCGGCCACGCCGTCTGCTACAGGTGACTGCACCTGCTCTTCCCACGCGGCCGGCGGACAGACAATCAGCGGTATCCTTGCGCTGCCCTCGTAGGCGTACGTCTTTCGCCACAGGTGATGATCACCGACCATGTCGCCGTGGTCGGACGTGAAGATGACCCAGGTGTTGGACCAGGCCTCCGGGTCATGCCGCTCCATCCAGTTCTTGAGGCGGCCGATCTGCGTGTCGATGAACGAGATTTCCCCGTAATACCCGGATCTCCCGCGATGTATACGCTGGACCGACTGCCTGCCGCGCCACGCGTTGACGTCCGTGGCGTCGAAGGGAACATCGTGCATGTCCGCCCAGTCGCCGATGTGCGGAGGTGGAGTATCCCGGTCGTGGTACAGGTTGAAGTAGTACCCGGGCGGCACGTACGGTGAATGGGGACGGGCGAAACTGACGTTGAGGAAGAACGGCTTCGAGCGGTCCCGCCGCGCGATGTGGCGGATTGCTCGGCTCATGGTCCATGCAGTTGGATGAAGATACTCCTCCGTATGCCAGGGACGTCCAATCCACGAATTCCAGTTGACCCCGTGGTCATCCGGCGTAATGTCCCGTTTTTTCTCCCGGTCGAACCACTGGCGGTACTCATCCTGCTCACCATGGACGGCCATTCGGCCCGATTCATCATGTTCCGCCGACTGAAAACCCATGTCCGCCCGTTGCGGCGTGAAGTGGCCCTTGCCGACCAGGTGGGCGGCATACCCGGCATTCGCAAGCGTGCCGGCCAGGGTATGCGGGAAGTCGTTGGGAATCGGCCCCTGCCCCCGGCCCATGCCGAGGACGCCCGTATGCCACTGGTCCATGCCGGTCATCACGGTCGAGCGCGCGGGAATGCAGGATGGGACCGCGGTGTAAGCATGAGAAAACCGCGTACCCCGGGCGGCCAGATGATCGAGATTGGGCGTCTCAACCACCGGATGCCCGTCGCAACTCATACAATCGCCGCGCATCTGGTCCGCCATGATGAAAATGACGTTTGGACGGGACATGAATTCCTGCTCCTGGATAACGCGATACCCGGTGTGCGATACGTGCGGGAGGGGTTTCATAACTTAATCCTCCCGGTTCTTCTGTCAAGGTCGGTCGTCCACTTAACGCACAGGATTCGACCGGCGTTAAGCCGTTAAACCGCTTGACATTGGGGCGATCTCCTCCACATTTCATGCATGGCAGGACACGTGAAGTTCATGACTGGAAGACCCTGTTACAGGAGGCATTCGCCACATGGCAGCGCGCAACAAACCCATTACCGATGAAGAGAGGGCATTCTGGGCGGATATACGACGGCAGTTCTACCTGGAGGACGGCGTCACGTTTTTGCAGGGCGGTTCAGTCGGGCCATCCGCGAGACCCGTGATCGAGCAGGTGATCGAGTGGTTGCGGCAGGTGGAGATGAATCCATTGCACGCCCCGGGCGACAGGCTCATGGGACCCCTGGTCGAGGAGGCCCGCGAAAAGGCCGCCCGGTTCACCGGAGCTTCCGCCAGGAACGTGGCACTGGTACTCAATACCACGATGGGCATGAACGTTCCCGCCCGCGGGTTGCCCCTTCAGCCTGGTGGCGAGGTCTTGATGAGCGACCAGGAATATCCTTCGGTCCAGCGCATGTGGGAACACATGGCAAGGACACAGCACGTCCTGATACGCAAGTTCCCCTTGCCCACACCTCCCGAAACGCCGGGGGAGATCGTGGATGCCTATGCCGCCCATATAACGCCCCGGACCCAGGTGATGGTATTCTCCCACGTCTACTGTACCACCGGTCTGGTAGCGCCTGTAGGGGAACTGACTTCCCTGGCCCATGACCACGGCGCCGTTGCCGTGGTGGACGGGGCTCACGCGGTCGGCATGGTACCGGTCGACATAGAAGCCTATGGATGCGATTTCTACGCGAGCAGTACGCACAAATGGCTGCTGGCGCCCAAAGGGACGGGCATCGTCTATGTAGCGGACCCGTATCTGAGTACGCTGCCGGCGCCGATTCTGGGATACAATACCGCGCCTTTCGGCCACGCAAGGCGGTTCGACGTGACGGGAACCCGCGACGTGACCCATTTCGCCGGTCTGGGAACGGCCATCGATTTTCAACTGGGCATCGGTTGGGAGGACAGGATCCGTCCCTACTGCCTGGCACTCGCCCAATACCTCCGCGATCTCGTCATGGATGAAATCGAAGGGGCCCGCATGACCGTACCCCCGGGACCGGAGATGTCGGGATTCCTGACATCCTTCGACATAGACGGGTGCAATCTCCATAAAATCGTGCAGATCATGTGGGAGGAGTATCGCATCCAGATCGCCGCCACCCGTGCCGGCGGCCGGTCCGTCTTCCGCATTTCGACCCATTTTTACGACAGTTACGAGGACATCGACCGGTTCATCGATGCGTTGAAGACCGTGCTTGCTACGCGACGCGACGCGGTGTTTGAAGATTAGAACCAGGCCCTATCGAACCGTACGTACGAACCGCGTCCATGCCAACTGCCGTATTCAGGCAAACCGTCGCATCCATGCCAGCTTCTCTGCCCGCGCAAGGCCCTGACCACATGCTCAGACTCGAATTCGACCGCGGGACCATCCTGGTGCATGGAGACCGGGACCAGGTGGACGGACTGGCGCTGCCCGGCTCCGTCTATGATCAGCGGGTGTCGCTATACCGTGCTCCGGCGCGACATTATCGCGAGATCATCACGTTGCTCGCCGAACGGGGCATTCCCTGCCAGGACGACGCCCGATCTTATGAGAAAACGGACCTGTCCTTCCAATCGGATCGGTCCCCCTTCCCCTACCAGCAGGAGGCTGTCGACGCCTGGTGGAAGGCCGGAGGCCGTGGTGTCGTCGTGCTGCCGACCGGGGCGGGCAAGACTTTCGTTGCCCTGATGGCCATGGCGCGCGTTCAGCGCGGCACCCTGGTGATCGTCCCGACCATTGATCTGATGCAACAGTGGTACGGCGTAATCTCCAGTCAGTTCGACACCGAGGTGGGCTTGATCGGTGGAGGCTACTACGACATCGAACCGGTCACCGTCTCCACCTACGATTCCGCGTACCTGCACATGGAGCGGCTCGGCAATTTGTACGGACTGGTGATTTTCGACGAATGCCACCACCTGCCGGGACCTTCCTACCTGATGGCGGCGGACTTGTCGCTGGCGCCCTATAGGCTCGGTCTTACGGCAACGCTCGAGCGGGAGGATGGGGCGGAACACCTGTTAAAGGACGCGATCGGGGAGACGGTATACCGGCAGGAGATCCGTTCGCTGAGCGGGGAGTACCTGTCCGGCTACGAAACCATTAAGATCAGTGTGCGTCTTTCAACGGAAGAGCGGACAGAATACCAGGAAACGCGGAATACCTACCGCGCGTTTCTGGACAGGAACCGGATCTCGCTGTCCGGTCCCAGCGGTTGGGTCCGTTTTCTGGCTGCGACATCCCGTAGCGAAGACGGCCGCCGGGCTTTCACGGCCTACAGGACCCAGAAGGCGATCGCGCAGGGATCGCAGGCGAAACTGCGCGTCCTGGAGCGGTTGATCCGCCAGCACCGGCGGGACCGCATGCTCATTTTTACCAGCGACAACGAAACGGTGTACCGGATCTCGCGGCGGTTCCTCATCCCCGCCATTACCCACCAGACGAAGGTGAAGGAACGCCAGGAAACACTAGCGGCGTTCAACGCCGGCGATTACCCCTTTCTGGTCACTTCCCGCGTACTCAACGAAGGCGTGGACGTCCCCGAAGCCAATGTGGCCGTGGTACTTTCCGGTTCCGGAACCGTCAGGGAGCACGTGCAGCGTCTCGGCCGTATCCTCCGGCGCGTCGAGGGCAAACACGCGATTCTCTATGAACTCGTGGCCGAACAGACGGGCGAGGAATACGCGAGTTCCAGGAGGAGACAGCACAGCGCCTACCGAAAGACCCCGGCAAGGGAGGCGGAGACATGCTGACCAGTGACCTCCTGCGCGTTAGATTTCGCAAGGGCCAGATCCATCTTCCCTACATCGATGAGCAGGGCCAGGATAACCTGGGTGTTGCCGAAACGCTGATCCGTGTCTTCGAAAACCATGAAGGCGGTACCCGGCAGGAACTCGACGAAGAGCTGACGGATACGACGGGTGCCGGGACGGATTTTCTGTTTCACCGCGGACTCGGCAAGTTGCTGAAGGATCGCTGCACCTTTGCTTCTGCGCCACCTGTCGACCCGGTGGTACTGCGAAGGCGGATCTTCGAGGGCGCGGCCGTAGCGTATCGAAATACGGACCAAGTCCGCATCGACCGCGAAGCCATATTGACCGAGGCGGCGAAAGCCATCTCTCTGGATGTAAATCAGGTAGACGGCACCTTCTATGCCGATCTCAAAGACGCCGAACGGCTTGATTCATTCAACTCCTGTACGGCCGCGTGGCTTCTGAGCAGGTATAACGTTGCCCTGGCGCAGGCTGTCCTGCTGCGGGCTTCCAGACTGGATCTCTATGTCGAAGGGGAAAATCCGGCCCGCTATCGCGATCTCTTCCGCAAGTTGAAGTTCTTCCGGCTCCTCCACGAAATTAATCAGACCGGTCCCGGGAAATACCACATTCACATAGACGGTCCCATATCGCTGTTCAAGTCATCCCAGCGCTACGGACTGCAGATCGCCCAGTTTCTCCCTTCGGTGCTGCACTGCGGAAACTGGAGCATAGTCGCCTCCATTGTATGGGGAGCCAGGAGGCGGGAGGGTGAGTTTCGACTGACACCCGACAGGGGCCTCAAACCGATCGGCCCCTCCACGGGTCAGTGGGTACCCGAGGAGGTAGTCTGGCTAGAAGACCGGTTCGTCCGGCTGAAAACGGATTGGCGCATAGCGTCCGGGTCGGATGTCATCGATCTGGGCGGCCAGGGTGTACTGGCACCCGAATATGTTTTCACCCATCCTCCCACCGGCATGAAAGTATACCTGGAATTCCTCGGTTACTGGCGATCCGGAGGCGTGCGGACCCGCCTGGAGCTGCTTAGCCGATACGGTCCCCAGAACATGATCCTGGCCATATCCGCGGAGCTCGGTGTGGATGAAGAGGCCTCGACCGGTATACCCGGCGAGGTGTATGAATTCCGGCGAACGCCAGTGGCTCGTGATATCCTCAAAATCCTGGATAGCATGGTGGAAGAGCACCCCGGAACATCGCCCGGAACCCTGGATCTGTTCGGTCCGTAAGGGGTATAAACAGGTTGATTTGTCCGTCCCCCGGGACTAAGGTTATGGCCATGTCATCCCAGCATTCCTTGACCGATTCGTCGCCCTGGATCACCCGTGGGTTCGAGGCGTTCCGGCGGGGGACTTTCGGCAACGGCGGTCAGAATCTCTACGTATCCCGGGCGGGTGTTCTGCAACGCATACACCAGTTCGACCTGGACCGGGACGGCCACGTCGACCTGGTCTTCTGCAACAGCCAGAACCACGGCGAAAAACCCCCGGTCACCGTGTACCAAGATGTGCTCGGCCGAACCACTTCCCGGTTCCTGCCTTCCGACGGGGGAAGAACCGGTGTCGTCGCCGATCTGAACGGGGATGGCTACGATGACCTGGTCGTGGGCATGTTCTACAACGGGATCCGGAGAGACCTCAACGCTTTCCTTTACTATGGCGGTCCGGACGGCTACGGCGAACGGCGGGTGCAGTACCTGCCGGTCCCCTACTGCACTTCGGTCACCGCCGGAGACTTTGACGGGGACGGGAAACCGGACCTGGCCTTCGTCACCGATGGCAAGGTCCGGCTGTTCTGCCAGACCGCGTTGGGATTTGAACCCAAGAAATATCAGGACCTGGAAATAAAGGCCAACCAGGTTGCAACCGGCGACTTGGATGGCGATGGTTTCACCGACCTCATCGTCCGCACCTCGGAGGGGAATGTCAGCGTCTACTGGGGTGGTACCGATGGAATAAACCCGGACAGATCGTCTGTGATTCCCATCGATATCGATCCTTCGGAAGTCCCGGATCCGGAGCACGGTGGAAATCCCGAAGCGATCGATCCCGCCGTTCCGCTGGTATCCGTTGTCGGAATCCACGCCACGCCCCACGTATTCGTCACCAGGACCGATGCGGTGTACCTGGTGCCGTTCAGTGCCGGCCGCGACACAGGATCGCCGGTGCGACTGTCCTGCCGCAACGCCCTCGCCATCGCCGCGGGTGACCTGGACGGCGACGGGCGGCCCGACCTGGTCGTGGCCTGCCGGGACAGACACGACGGATCGGAGTGTTCGTGGTTGTATCACGGTGGACTAGAAGAGTATAGCGACGGTCGTCGTACGCCGATTCCCACCCGTTACGCATGCGACGCGGCCGTCGACGACCTGGACGGCGACGGACGGTACGAAATCGTGATCTGCCAGACCCACACGCCGGAAAGCTACACGTCGGAATCCCTGATATTCCGCTGGAGCGAGGAAGGTCTGTCGCCGCCGCATTCCCTCGAGACCCATGACGCCAGACGGGTACTGCTGGCCCGATCACAGGATGAACCCGTGCCGCAGGCCATATTCATCAACCAGTTCAGCCGGAACCTCATGGGAGACATTCCCGTCTACGTATATCACGGCGGCCCCGATGGTTTCGGGGAGGAACGCCGCCAGGAGGTGCCGGGATGGGGCACGGTCGAAGCGCTCCGCTGCGACGTGAACGACGACGGATTTCCAGACCTGATCCTGGCCAACGCGTCCGAGAACTCGGTGCGTCAGGATCCTGGATCCTTCATATACCTCAATGAGTCGGGGCGTTTCGGAAACGAACCGGACATGTGCCTACCGACCGTCCGCGCCCACGGGGTCTGTTGCGCGGACCTGGACCGGGACGGGTATCTCGACCTCGCTTTCTGTGGATTCGACAATCCCGATATCGTAATCTTCCACGGCGGACCGGATGGATTTGACACCGAACGTATGGAGCGTATCCGGCTCGAATACGAAGGCGTGGTCTACAGGGATCCGCGCTGGATTTTCCTCGTCGATCTCGACGGCGACGGATGGCTCGACCTGGTCGTGCCGCAAATCGCCGACGACTACAGCTTCATCCTCCAGGGCGGCCCGGAAGGTTTCAGTATGGACCGGTGCCAGGTGCTTTCCGTCTGGCACGGCGCGTGCGCCCGGGCGGCGGATCTCAGCGGGAACGGGTACCCGGACCTGATCATCGGCGGACACGAACCGTCACACGGGGTCCCCCACGATTCCTTCGTGCATATCTACTGGAACGGTCCGGATGGACTGCGCGAAGACCGCCGCACCCTGCTTCCGGCTAACGCGGTGAACGCCATGTCTGTAATGGATTTCAACGGGGACGGTCTGCTCGACCTCTTCATCTGCTCCTATCACGACAACCGCGTGCGGGACATCGATTCCTACATTTACTGGAATCGCCCCGGCCGCGGTTTTTCCGCCGATGACCGTACCCGGCTGTTCACCCATTCCGCGTCGGGATGCGTGGCAGCCGATTTCAACGGGGACGGCCACGTCGATCTCGCCATCGCCTATCACAAGGTCGAGGGCGACCACGTAGGCCATTCCTCCGTCTGGTGGAACGGTCCCGACGGTTTCGACGCCAGGCGGGTGACCCGGTTGCCCACGACCGGTCCCCATGGCATGACCGCGGTGCAGGTGGGCAACATACTGGATGCCGGGCCCGAAGAATACTTCGTCTCCGCGCCACAGGAAATCCCCAAGGGGCAGTCCATCACCGCCATCGATTGGGAAGTGGAAGACGGCCCTGGGACCTGGGTGCATGCCCAGGTTCGGTGGGCAGACTCGGTGGAAGCCCTGGAACAGTCCGAATGGTACGGGCTCGACGGGGAACACACCTGGTACGAAGCACCTCGCCAGGTGTCCGTCCCGTGTGCGGGATCTTGGGTACAGTACCGGCTGGCGCTGGGCGCGACAAACGGGGGCAGTTCACCCCGGGTAACAGAAGTCCGGCTGGAATTCGGCTGAGCACAACGGAGAACAGGCTATGCGAACGCCGAAGGAAATCTTCGATGAACTGCTAAGCTGGGCGGAAGCAGACGATCAGATCCGAGGCCTGGTACTGTCGAGTTCCCGGGTTGACGGAGAAGCCGAAACCGATCTGCTCTCAGACTACGATTTGATCGTGTACGTCAAGGATCTGGAGCCCTATAAACGGGATGATGATTGGTTGGAAGCTTTCGGATCCGTGATGACGCGCTCGCCCCCCGTACCGACACTGTTTGATGACGGGGTAGTGGGCCGAATGGTGATTTATGACGATGGCATCAGAATCGACTGGGGTGTCGCAGACGCTGAAACCATTGAGAAACACAACGGAGAGTGCGAACCCTACCGGGTACTGATAGACAAAGACCATCTTGTAAAGAATCCGATACGGCCCTATCATAGCGCATACCACGTGCAAAAGCCCTCGAAGGGCGAATACGACGAACTGGTTGCCGAATTCTGGTGGGACATCATCTATGTGGCCAAGGCATTGTGGCGCGATGAACTCTTTTGGGCGAAACACATGAACAGGAAGGTGCATTCCCCCTTTCTGGAAAAGGTCATCGAGTGGCATATCGGAATACAACACAACTGGTCGGTCACCACCAATAAACACGGTCGCTGGTTCAAACGTTACCTGAATACCGATACATGGACAGAACTCGAATCCACATATTCAGGAGCGGATCAGCAGGAAATCTGGGACGCGCTTTTCAATGCGACCCACTTGTTCAGACGCCTTGCAGTAGCGGTCGCCGACGGGCTGAACTACGACTATCCCCATGAAACGGACCGGCGCGTAACGGCGTATATGCAGAAAATCAGGCATCTGGACAGGGATGCGGAGGATTTTATTTAGAATCAGGGACGGTAGAACAGTACGGTTTAAAGAAATCATATCGCACTGAAGTATAGATAACAACCAATATCAAAACGAGGTAAAGATGAAGGCATTGCTGGAGAAACTGAATATCGAAGCCTTGAACGCGGGGGCCTGTACGGGAATCGAAGGCTGGATACACGGCGAGGGTCCGATCCTGACGTCATACAACCCGATGACCAACGAACCGATCGCGGGCGTGCGGCAGGCGACGCCCGAGGTCTACGACCGCGTGATCGACCACGCACGCGGCACCTTCGACGCATGGCGGATGATCCCCGCGCCGAAGCGGGGTGACATGGTGCGGGATCTGGGCAATATACTACGGGAGTACAAGGAACCGTTGGGCGAACTCGTTTCCCTGGAAATGGGCAAGATCCGCGTGGAAGGCATGGGAGAAGTCCAGGAGATGGTCGACATCTGTGATTTCGCCGTTGGTCTTTCCCGCCAGCTGTATGGCCTGATGATCGCGAGTGAACGGCCGAGTCACCGCATGAGCGAACAGTGGCACCCACTGGGCGTGATCGGCATTATCTCCGCGTTCAATTTCCCGGTCGCGGTCTGGTCGTGGAACGCTGCTCTCGCTTCGGTGTGCGGAGATGTCACGGTATGGAAACCGAGCGGACAGACGCCCCTGACGGCCGTGGCCACGCAGCACCTGTGCAACCGGGTGATGGCCGATCATGGTGTGGACGGCGTATTCAACCTGGCCATCGGCCGCGGCAGCGACGTGGGCAATCTCATGCTCGACGACGACCGGATCCCCCTCGTCTCCTTCACGGGCTCGACCGCGACGGGCAGGACCGTGGCCGGCCGGGTCGCTTCCCGTTTCGGCCGGACAGTTCTGGAATTGGGCGGCAATAACGCGATCATCGTCACCGAAAACGCCGACCTGGAACTGGCCGTTCCCAGTATCGTGTTCGGCGCCGTGGGTACGGCGGGACAACGGTGCACATCCACCCGCCGCATCATCGGGCACAAGAGTCTGACTTCCACGTTGGTCGAACGGGTGGCCAACGCCTATGGACAGGTGCCCATGGGAGACCCGTTGGATGGTGGAACCCTCATGGGACCGCTGGTTACGGCCGACGCGGTTGAGGACATGATGAGCGCCATCGAGCAGGCGAAGGCCGAGGGCGGCGAGTTGATTACTGGGGGGAAACGCAGACCTGATCTGGGGCCAAACTTCGTCGAACCGACGATCATCCGCATGCCTGCCCAGACTGATATCGTGAAAAAGGAGACTTTCGCTCCCATTCTGTATTTCCTAGAATACGACTCACTTGAAGAGGCTATGGCCTTGCACAATGATGTGCCCCAGGGCCTGTCGAGCGCGATCTTTACCGACAGCCTGCGCCAGGCCGAGCGGTTTCTCTCCGCCACGGGATCGGACTGCGGCATTGCGAACGTGAATATCGGGACATCGGGCGCCGAGATCGGCGGCGCTTTCGGTGGTGAGAAGGAGACGGGTGGCGGCCGAGAATCGGGTTCGGATGCGTGGAGAGCTTACATGCGTCGCCAGACGAATACCATCAACTGGTCGACCGATCTTCCGCTGGCCCAGGGGATCGAGTTCGGCGCCGGCGATGCAGACAACGAATAGCCTAAAACTGTAAATACGAAGCAAACCCAGAGGAAGGGAGGATAGCCGATGTCATCCAACGGGGCGTTTATCATAGACAAGAACCTGGGCGCGCGCCTGGATGAAGCCGATTCGGATCTGCCGAAGGTCAACGCCGACGGCAAGGCCGTGGTCCCGCCGACGGACGAACAGAAGTATCGGTTCGACAAGGATGGCTGGATTGCGATTCCGGCAGTGCTTTCCGAATCCGAGTGCGCGGAAATGCGGGCGTATAGCCAGCAACTGCACCATGATCCTGAATCCATACCCGAATCCGAACGTTCGGCGATCGGTGGACCATTGCAGAGCCTGACGGACCACCCGGTGGTAGTGGGATTCATGAACGAATTCGTGGCCTATCCCGGCCTGTCCAGCCAGGAATGCTATGGTTTCAGGCAGGAATCCGCCAGCGTGTTCTACCGGGAAGTCGGAGACGGTCATTTTGGCCCCCACAACGGCAACGGCATGTTGCGCTTTCCCGGAGATTCCCATCTCTATCGCTGCATCCCGGGCAAGGTGAATTCCGGACTGACGCGCGTGGTCTGGGAGTTGAATCCGGTGAAAGAGGGCGATGGAACGCTGCTGGTCTCAGGCAGCCACAAGGCGGTTTTCCCGGCGCCGTCCTCCATACAGTCGCCCGAATCACCGATCTGGACATCCTATACCTGCCCACCGGGTTCGCTGATGTTCTTTACCGAGGCCCTGACGCACAGCGGAAGGCCCTGGATCAATGAGCATCACCCGCGTACGGCCATTTTCAGCTGTTACAACACCGTCAACAGCAAGTGGCATAACTGGGACCCTCATCCGGAGTTGCTCGCGTCCATGCCACCCCTGCGCCAGACCCTCTTCCGCCCCGTCCACGTGGCGGGTAACCTGGTGGGGGGCGAGATCCACTGATGGCCCGGCAGGATCACGCCGGAACCTGGAGGTAGTCTTCCTCCAGCACCTTGCCGAGACAGTGCAGGAGATAGTCGGCGTTCTCTCTGGTGAAGACCAGGGGAGGTTTGATCTTCAGGACGTTGTGCAGAGGGCCGTCGGTACTGATCAGCACGCCGTGGTCCCGCATCCGGTTGGCTGCGTAGGATGCCTGGTGTCCGCCCGGTTCCAGGCTCTCCCGGTCCAGTACGAGTTCCACGCCAATGTAGAGCCCCATGCCGCGGACATCGCCGATGATCGGGTGGTCCGGCGCCAGGGCGCGAAGGCCGTCCAGCAGGTAGCCGCCCACCTCCAGGGCATTGGCCTGCAGTTCATCTTCCTCGATGATGTCCAGTACTGCCAGGCCGATGGCGCAGGAAACCGGGTTGCCGCCGAAGGTGTTGAAATACTCCATGCCGTTGTCGAAAGCGTCGGCGATTTCCGGGGTGGTCACCACCGCACCCAGCGGGTGTCCATTACCTATGGGTTTGCCCAGGGTAACAATATCCGGCACCGCATCCTGGGTTTCAAATCCCCAGAAGTGGGTGCCTACCCGTCCGAATCCCACCTGTACCTCGTCCGCGATGCATACACCGCCCGCTTCGCGCACATGCCGGAAAGTTTCGGTAAAATACCCATCCGGCAATACGATTTGACCGCCGCAGCCGGGCAGGGACTCGGCGATGAACGCGCTGACCCCTCTGTTCCCTTCCGCCAGCGTTTCGATCCGTTCCCGCACGTGATCCGCGTACCGTGCACCCGTTGTCTCTGAATACCCCTTGTACGGACCGCGGTAGGGGTCGGGAAGGGGCACTTTGTGCACGTGTGACGGCGCGCCGGCGCCCCCCGGTCCGTCGAACTTGTACGGACTGATATCAATCAGGGACGTCAGGTTGCCATGATAGGCGCCGTCGAGGATGAGCAGGTCGCGCTGTCCGGTATAACTCTGCGACAGGCGGAGGGCGAGATCGTTCGCCTCACTCCCGGAATTCACAAAGAAACACACGCTGAGCGGGTCAGGCAGCTTCGCGCAGAGGCGTTCGGCGTAATCCACGAGGTTTTCGTGCAGGTAGCGCGTATTGGTGTTCAGCACCGCCATCTGGCGGTGACTCGCCTGGTTCACCCGGGGATGGCTGTGTCCCACGTGGGGCACGTTGTTCACGGCATCCAGGAAGGCGCGCCCCTCGTCGTCATACAGGTACTGCATGTGTCCCCGGACGATCTTCAGGGGTCTCCGGTAGGATACGCTGAGGGACCTGCCGATATGCTGACCGCGGGAAGACAGGATCTCCTGTGAAGTCCGCTGCTCCGGCGGGAAGGTTCCGGCAGGCACACCGAGGATGACGTTCGGGTCGGGTGAGAGACTCTGCCAGACATTCCGCTGTCCAGGTCCTCCCACGCCGGGGAAATCCCCCTTGTTACCCAGCATGTCGGTGACGATCTGAAAGTGCAGATGGGGCGGCCAGCCGCCGTTCACCGACGGGTCGCCGAGCGAGGCGAATCGTTCGCCCTTCTCGATCGGTTTCCCGTCGTACAGACCGGTCAGCGAGTCCACGCTCAGGTGACCGTACAGCGTGTAGAACGCCTGGCCGGTGTCTTCCGTGGCATGCTCCAGTATGATACAGGGCCCGTAGTCCAGTGGCAGGGTGTTGTTCCGGAAACTGTGGACCTTACCCTGCAGCGGCGCGAAGACCGGCGACCCGGCGGGCAGGAACACGTCCATCCCCAGGTGGATGGTCCGGCGTTCGGGCATCTCGTCGAAGTCGACGATGAACTGATCGGCGGTGTAGACCTGGCGGGCTTCGTTATATCGGCCGATGCCCGCATCCGCCTTCGCGGATTCCATTTGTCGAAATATGTCCGTGGCAAGTGCGTCCACGTCAACCGAACCCCCCAGCAGGGCCCGGTCCGGACTGCCCACGCTGAGATCGAACACGAGTCCGGTGGAGAGGTCCACATCGGGACCCATGACCGGCGCGAGTGTACCGTGCTTCGATGACAGGAAGGATGTGATTCCGGGGGTCTGTGGACACGGCGGCAGTTGACAGGCGTCCCGAAACAGGTATTCCGCGAAGGACGGGGACATGCCGGCCAGTTTTTCGAGAAGATCCCAGGCGTTCTCTTCGCTGACCGAGAGATAGGTATTCTCCGGTTCGGCGACCTGTTGATGGGCCGAGATGGCCACGCTCATGCACATCCGCATCACGGCGCAGTGGTAGAGGAGTTTGAGTTCCAGGTCGGTCAAAGGGCACTCGCCGTGGTAACCGGCTACTACATGGGCGGCGGCGGTCATGGGCTCCGATTTGCCGAGCATGACATAGGCGGCGGCGACGGCCGGTTCGAAGAGTGCGCAGGAATGCGCCATGTCACCGAAATCGATCAGTCCGGCAACCCTTTGTTCACTGGACGAGGGATCTTCAGGATGAGCAAGGCGGACCGGGCGGACCAGGACATTCTGGTCGTTGGCGTCGTTGTGTATGACCTGGCGAGGGAGCGATTCGAGACAGGGAACTACCGTCTCCTCGTACGCTTCGCAGAAGTCCATGACCAGCCGGCGGCGGTCATCATCGGGAATCAGGTCCGCGTACCGTCGAACGACGTCCGGTCCGTTGTCCATGTTCCAGATGAGGTCCGGCTGCTTCTCCACGTGGGTGAAGTCACCGAAGGCGCGGGTCAGCCGGCCGAGAAAAGCGCCGAGGTCCTTCAGCAGATCGGGGCTGTGGGGTTTGACTTCGCACAGGGGCCGGCCGTCGATGTATGTCAGCATCCTGACCAGGTGCCTCAGTCCGTTCCGTCCGTCGACCAGGGTGATGGCGTTGTGGTCCTTTGTCCGGCAAACCCGCGGCCACTCGGTTTTATCGAACGAATCTGCCAGGTGGTCGAGGGCGTCGTGCTGCAATTCGACAATACCGCGCTGCTCGCCCGCGCCGGAGATCTTCAGGACGAAAACCTCACCGTTATCGGCGGTCAGCCTGAAGTTCTGATCCCGCTCGCTTGGCAAGGCACTCAGTTCACCGGATACACCGTACAGAGATCGGGTGAGTCCGGCAGCCTCTTCAGGAGTAAACCGGGGCCGTTTTTCGGCGATGACGGACAAATCGGACCTGCTTTCATCAGGAACGAGAGGAACGGCATTCGCCGCAGCTCGTTCAAAAAACACCTGCAACTCCCTTATTCACATAGAATTACCGGGCATAGCCATCATCGTTGTTTCCACGCCAGTCGGGAAGGTAGCCTCCGGCGTGCCCGAAACCGTAGGACGGGCCAATCTGGTTGACCGACTTCCACGGCCATGCCTGCCCGCCGATGATGCGGAACTGATCACCTCTTCCACATAGCCAGTAGAACATGTGGGCCACGTAACGGGCAGATCCGTGCCCGCCGTAATCGGCGCCTTGAAAGTCGAAATCAGGCTCGACGATCCAGTCCTGGACGGGAGGTACCGTGCGCCAGTAGCTGTATTTGAGCATGTGTCGCAGACCGGCAGCCGTGGATTCGCCGCGGCGGTGGAGAATACTCTGTGAATGCAGGCCTATGGTGCCCGCGGGTCCCGAACACAGTACCCCGCTCTCCTCCTGTTTCCTGCGTGTCGTGTGGATATGGGAACCGGGCGTGACCTCGGTGGGACCCATTTCATCGGGGGTATCCTGGGGAAAATAGAACACTTCGACGAAGTTGACCTCAGGGCCGAACAGGTGGTCGGCGTCGTGGTGCCAGGGTTGAGATTCCTTCGGACATTCGATCTTGTGGTTACTCACGAGAACGGGCAGCCCAACGTGCCTGCCCAGCAGTGACCGCAACGCACCCGCAATCACGGGGTTGAGGAGGACGTTTTCGATGAACCAGTCTTCGAGCAGAATCGAACTCGGTTCGTGCGTATACCGGATTCGATCCAGGTCATCCCCGGTCATCCCTTCGGGCAGGTAGCTCGGATTGGCGGGAATACGGCCGGCCAGGTATTCGCAGGTTCGTTCGTTGATCTCGTCGGGTACGACGCCCTCAAAATGGAGGTATCCCTCCCGGCAGAACCGCAACACCTCCGTACCGGTGAGCGTAGCATCGCAGTCGAAGGTCCGCCCCGCCGCATCGTAATTCATGTTTTAATCCTTGATAATGGGCTTGTATGGCAACAACTTCCAGTATAAACCCGTCAGGATATCAGTATACGAATATGCAGTGCGGATCGAAGGATGGACAAGCATTTTCAGGTCCGTGCTACGCATGTTTTAACGAAATCAGGAGGTACTGTTCCATGGGAATTTATGAGGACATCGGGGTACGTCCGGTGATCAACGCCATCGGCACGAATACGCGATACGGAGGGGCCTTGATGGCGCAGGAAGTTCTCGACACGATGCAAGAGGCTTCCCAGGAGTTCTGCCTGCTGGATGAACTGCATGTAAAGGCCGGGGAAAGGGTTGCGGAAATGCTTGGCGTAGAGTCGGCCTACGTCACCGCCAGCGCCGCTTGCGGCCTGGTCATCACCGCCGCGGCCTGCATGACCGGAACAAACCAGGATAGGGTCCGCCAGCTCCCCGACACGGCCGGGATGAGGAACGAGGTGGTCGTCCAGACGACTCATCGCATCGCCTACGACCAGGCGATTCGACTGACCGGGGCCCGGCTGATCGAACTCGACGACAGGGACGGACCACCGGTGGAGGCCATGAGGGCCGCGATTGGCGAACGAACCGCCGCGGTTTTCTACCTGGGCAAGAATTTCCGAAATGACCGTTCGGTGCCCCTGGAACAGGCAGTGGCCATGGCCCATGCGGCGGATGTCCCCGTGATCGTCGACGCCGCCTCGGAATGTCCCCCCGTGTCCACGCTGACCCGGTTCACAGAAGCCGGCGCCGACCTGGTCATATTCAGCGGGGGCAAAAGCCTCCAGGGTCCGCAGTCGACCGGCCTCGTCATCGGACGCAAAGACCTGATCAAGGCCTGTGCGGTGAACGGTACGCCCTTCGCCACCGTGGGACGACCGATGAAGGTCAGCCGCGAGGAGATCTTCGCGTTCATCAAGGCCCTCGAAATCTACCTTAACCGGGATCACGAGGCGGATGCGGCGGCCTGGGAAGAGAAACTACGCCACGTCGAAGGGGTGCTGGCTTCCCTTCCTCACGTCACCATGACCCGAAGCGAACCGCAGGAGACCTATGCCGTACCCCAACTTGAAATCACCATCGACCCGGTATCGGGACTTACGGGGGAAGAGGCGGTGGGGGCTCTGATCGACGGCACGCCAAGGATCGCAGTGCTGGAGCGTGGCGAGAACGGTTTCTACATCAATCCTCACAACCTGCAGGATGGACAGGAACGGATCGTTGCCGAGCGGTGCCGGGCGGTGCTAGGGGGTTAGTGCGGCGGCGTAGTTGCGGTCCGGGAATCGGGTGACGGGAACGATCACCCCTTCGGCGCACTTTTCACGTCTTCTTCCTGCTGACCGGCAGCGTCGAGCACGTCCTTTTCAACGACACGGCCCATCCTGCCGCTACCCTTCAGCAGTCGCCAGTCCACTCCCGCATTCTTTGCCGCGCGACGGGCCCTGGGACTGATCGCAGGTTCTCCTCCGGCGCGTCGCGATGCCGGGGCCATTCCGTCCGGTAACAGGTTTTCGGGTGTGGTACCTGAAATGGGATCGGCGATGGTTCCGCCAGTGGATTCTGCCTGGTCCGCCGTGCCGGTCCTGGTTTCCTCTCCTGAACCGCCTGCGGATTCCGGATTCGTTTCAAAGGTCTCCACTTCGCTTTCGGATACGATATAGCCCAGCACCGTCCCCACGGGCACGGTTTGTCCGGGCTGCGGCGAGCCGACTGGGATTTTCATAATACCGGATTCCAAGGATTCGATGTCCGTCGCGGCCTTGTCGCCCTCGATGGTACACACCGTTTCGCCCTGGCTCACCGTTTCGCCGTCTTGTTTCAGCCATTCTACCAGGGTGCCCTCTTCCATGTTCCATCCCAGGCGGGGCATGACGATTTCGTAGGACATAGTCCCGTCCCTATTCCGCCAGCAGGTCGCGGACGGCCCGCGTGATGGCACTGCGGTCGGGAATGATGGCCTGCTCGAGCGGAGGACTGTAAGGCGTGGGCACGTGGGCTCCGTTCAGCCGCTTGATCGGCGCGTCGAGGTCGTCAAACCCGTGTTCAGTGACGTGGGCGGAGATCTCTGCACCGATCCCGCAGGGCATGAAGGTCTCGTCCACGATGAGCAGCCTGCCGGTCTTCTGGACCGACCCAAGGATGGTGTCCACGTCCAGGGGCGCCACGGTGCGCGGGTCTATGATTTCCAGGGAAATGCCCTCACCAGCAAGTTCTTCGGCGACGTGCAGGGCATGATGCACCATGACGGACAACGCCACGACCGTGGCATCGGTCCCTTCCCGCGCCGCGGAAGCCTGCCCGAAGGGTACGCGATGCTCGCCATCCGGGACCGGCCCCTTCAGATTCAGCAAATGCCGGTGTTCCATGAAGAATACGGGATCGTCGCTGCGCAGCGCCGTGGCAAACAGGCCCTTCGCGTCGGATGGATTGGACGGAAGGGCCACGCGAAACCCGGGAATGTGGGCAAAGAGAGGATAATAGCTTCCGGAATGATGGGTCGCCGCGGAATGCCCGACCCCGATGCAACCCCGGAGGACTATGGGCATCTTCAGGCGTCCGCTGCTCATGTACTGCATCTTGGAGGTCTGGTTGATCAGTTCGCCCAGGCCGTCCAGGATGAAATCCATGAACATGAAGTCCACCACGGGCCGGGTGCCGGTCATGGCCGCGCCGGTGCACATGCCGATGAACCCCCGTTCGCAGATCGGCGTATCGCACAGCCGCATGGGACCGTGCTTGTCGTAGAGCCCGGCCGTGGTCTCGAAATTTCCCCCGCGGCGTCCCACGCCTTCTCCCACTACGAAGATCGTGGGATCCGCGTCCATGGCGTCGGACAGCGCCTCACGCGTGGCTTCCGTGAAGGTCCGCGCGTTCATTTCGACTCCCCGTACACGTGCCCGTCGGCGGTCACGCCCTCGGGCCACGGGGCGGCCGCGGCCTCCCGTTCGGCGTCATCCACTTCCTTCCTGACATCGGATTCGATCCGGTCCAGCTCGGTTTCCGGCATCGTCCCGTCAGAAAGGATACGGTTTCGAAACCTTGGGATGGGGTCTTTCTCCCGCCATTCCGCGAGTTCTTCCTCGGTGCGATAAACGCCGGTGGGGCTCATGCCCTCGGCGTGGGGCCGGGTGCGGTAGGTCCTGGCCTCTAACAGGGTCGGCCCCTTGCCCTCCCTGGCGCGCCGTATGGCATGAGCGGCTGCCTCGCGCACGGCCAGCACGTCATTGCCGTCGACTCCGATTCCCGGGATGCCGTAACTGGACGCGCGCGACGCCACGTCCGGATTGCGGGAGGCGTAGGAAAAGGCAACCTCGGTGGCGTACAGGTTGTTTTCACAGACGAACAGAACAGGTAGGTCGTAGATGGCGGCAAGGTTCAGGCCTTCGTGGAAGGCGCCGTTCCCCACGGCGCCGTCGCCGAAGAACGCGACACCGACCCCGCCGTTTTCGAGTAGCTTGGCGCTGTATCCGGCCCCGGCGGCCTGCAGGATGCAGGGGCCTACGATCCCGCTGGTCCCCATGAGACCGATTTCAGGGGCGAACAGGTGCATGCTCCCGCCCCGGCCGTTGGAAATACCGGTCTCCCGCCCGTACAGTTCGGCAATGAGCGCCGCCGGCGACACCCCCTTGGCCAGCGCGTGGCCGTGGCCGCGGTGCGTGCTGAAGACCGCGTCGTCCTTCGTAAGTCCTGCGCATACCCCGGTGGCGACGGCTTCCTCACCGATGTAGGTGTGGCACGCGCCGTGTATCAGGCCGGCCATGAAGGATCTCGCCAGCCGTTCTTCGACGGTCCGGATCGTGAACATGGTCCGGTAGAGCCATCGGTACAGTTCAAACCTGTCCCGCTTATCGATCGGCATGATCATCCCCGGCTAAAAAACTTGCCTGATGTACCTGGGCTGTTACATTGGGTCGTGTGCATTCATAATACAGGCAATTCTTCACGGGGGGCAAGGGTGATTTCCCGGCCCCCGGGTATCCTTCGAAAGAGGAAAAGGTCATGTCTACGGCACAGACGAAAACGCATCGCGGACTGACCGTCGAGCAGGTCGGTCTGTTCCACGACCAGGGATTCCTGGTTACCGGTAAACTACTGGACGATGATCATGTCGAGGTCCTGCGGGCGGAGTACGACCGGGCCTTCGAAACCGCGCGCGAAAGCGGCCGTTACCGGAACCTGTCCATCGACGACACCGAAAATCAGGACCAGAAAAAAAACGCCCGGTCACAGATGCTGCAGATCATGCAGATGTGCGAACGCAGTATGGAGTTCAGGAAACTGTTGTACTACGAGCCCATACTGGACATCGTCGAGTCCCTGTTGGGACCCAATATCCAGCTGTTTCACGACCAGGCCCTCTACAAGCCGCCCCGCCAGGGCGGTCCGGTGTTCTGGCACCAGGACAACGGTTACTGGCAATGCACGCCCGCCAATCTCGTCAGCTGCTGGATCACGCTGGACGATGTAGACGTGTCGAACGGAGCGATGCACCTGATACCCGGTACACACCGTCATCTGGAGTCTCACGAACGATCGGATCAGACGGGTGCACTCCTCGATCTGGGCGACAAGGCCGACCAGGAACGCGCAACCGTGGTGGACCTGCCCGCGGGAGGCGCCATGTTCCACCACTGCCAGACCATGCATCACACCCCGCCCAATGTCACCGAGCGGCCCCGCCGGGCCTTCGCCATCCACTACATGACCCCCGGTACGAAGTCGATCCGGACCGGGGAATTCCTGGGAGTTTCGTTCTCCCGTCCCATGCTTCGGATGAGAGTGTGAGGAGCTTGAAATGTCGGAAATCCGCCGGTGGGAACCCCTAGGGCCAGACGTGAAATCCATCCTGGATTCAGAAAGTGATCCGCTGCTGGCTCTGTCAGAGGGCCGCATACCCGCCATCATATGCCGGCAGGCCTATTCCCCCGCCCATTGCCAGGGGTTGATCGACCGGTTCATCGACCACGGGTTGATGCGGGATCCCAACGATCCGGGAGCCGCTGTCAAGGACGACCGCAAGCGGATCGACATTGGAACGAGCCTGGCCAACAAGGGTTCCGACAAGGAGGCTTTTCTGAATCACGCGGCCGGTACGCATACCCTGTTCGAAACGCTCTTCGAGGGGTATGACGATCCAGTGAAGTTGCTGTACGGAGTGTTGGGCACGCTCGCGGGAGAGCAGCGTGCCATGACCGCCCGGGAGCCGGACGGCCGCGAATACGGACCGGCCATTTTCCGTGTCCATTACGGGGGTCATACCTACAAACCCCATATCGACCATGTCACGCTGAGGGAAAAACGGTTCGATTACGAAGTGACCCGGTTCGGCCACCAGTTCGCCGGGGTCCTCTGCTTTCAGAACGCCCTGCACGAGGGACGGAGCACTCAGGCCATCCTGCACCGGTGCATGTGGACGCCCGAGGTGCAGGAATCCATTGCGACCGACACCTTCCCCGACTACGCCCGGCGAAACGGCGTCAGCAGCTACACCGTCGATCTCGAACAGGGTGATCTCTACTTCTTCAATACCCGCCTCATTCACGAGGTGCCGGCCGTGGAGGGCGCCGCGCCGCGCATCGTCCTGGCCACCTTCATTGGCTATTCCCCCGACGATCCGGAAGTATTCGTCTGGTCGTGACGTCTACTTGAGGTCGTAAGCCCTACAGCTTGGAATCCCACAGCGGTTCGTCCACCCCCCGTTCCCTGTTCTCGTAACGCGACATGACGAAGAGCAGGTCGGAAAGCCGGTTCAGGTAGGCCAGCACGTACTCCCCGACCGCCTCGTCGCGGGACAGGGCCGACACTTCTCTTTCCGCGCGCCTGCAGACGGTCCGCGCCAGGTGCAGGTACGCCGCACCGGGAGATCCGCCGGGAAGGATGAAGTTCTCCAGCGGCCCGACGACGGGGTTCAATTCATCGATGATCGCTTCAAGTTTTTCAACGTGCCGGGCTTCGATCAGCGGGATCTGGTACTTCACCTTGTCCTCTTCCGTGAAGCAGAGGTCCGAACCCAGGTGAAACAGTTCGTTCTGTATGACCGGCAGCGTTTCCGCCAGGCGCGAGGCCAGTCCGTGCGCAAGCGCGATGCCGATAACGGAATTCAGTTCGTCCACGGTGCCATAGCTCGCCACCCGAAGCGATTCCTTGGGCACGCGCTGCCTGCTGCCGAGCGCCGTCGTCCCGTCGTCTCCCTTGCGGGTGTATATCTTCGTCAACCTCGGCATGTAGCCTCCTCGGATTAAACTCTACGTTGTCGGTGCAGCAGGTACAGGAAAAACGGGGCGCCGAGCACCGTGGTCAGGATCCCGATGGGCATCTCGGCCGGAGCCATCGCCGTTCGGGCGACCAGGTCGGCGAGCACCAGCAGCAATGCACCCGCCAGGGCGGCCATGGGTGTCAGGATGCGGTAGTCGGGTCCCACGATCAACCGTACCATGTGCGGCGCCAGCAGGCCGACGAATCCAATGATGCCGCTCACCGAAACCGCGGCCGCGGCGAGACAGGCCGACGCCGCCAGCAGAACCAGTTTGACCCGTTCGACGTGCACGCCCAGCTGGGCCGCCTGCTCATCGCCCAGCAACAGGACGTTCAATTCCCGGGCGTATATGAGGACGATGGTCAGCCCCACTGCCGCGTAGGGCAGCAGCATCCAGACATGGTCCCATCTGCGGGCGGAAAGGCTGCCCATGAGCCAGAAGAGCAGCTGGCGCTGGTTCTCGCCGCCCATCACGAGCATGTAGGATGTGAACGAAGTCGCCATGGCGCCGATCGCGATTCCCGTGAGCAGCAGCGTGGTCGACGCCACGCGGCCCCCCCGGCGGGAAAGCGCGTATACCACCATGGTCACGGCCAGGGCGCACAGAAACGCCGCGATGGATACCGCGTTCAACCCAAACATCCAGAATTCCAGGTTCAGGGTGACCGCGACGGTGGCGCCCAGTGCGGCGCCGGCCGATATGCCCATGATATAGGGATCGGCCATGGGATTCTGGAAGAAACCCTGCATGACCCCGCCCGAACTGGCCAGGGCGGCTCCGACGAGTACTGCGAGCAGGGTCCTCGGCAGTCGGATTTCCCAGACGATCGTGTCGGTTACGGAAGTGGCAGACCCGGGTGCGCCGGTAGACCACACATGTTCCGCCAGCACCTCCAACACGGTACCGGCCGGGATGTATACCGCGCCGACGCCCATGGAAAAAACGCAGGCGGCGAAGAGGATCGCGCCGGTCAAAATCAGGACTATGGGTCGTTTCATCGTCTCTCCGGCTCGTCAGTCGCCCGGTTTCAGGATGATCTGGGGTGAACCCGAATAGGGGCTTTTGATGACGGTCACGTCGGTTTCGAAGACCGCCTTGATGTGTCCGTGGGTAAGGATGTGTTCCGGTGTTCCTTCGGCGTAGGTGCGCCCGTCTTTCAGCATCATCAGCCGGGTGCAGTATTCCGATGAGAGATTGAGATCGTGGGACACGCACAGCACCGCGAGTCCGTCGCTGGCACACACGTGGCGCAGTAGATCGAATATCTCAACCTGGTGGTTCAGATCCAGAAAAGAGGTCGGTTCGTCCAGCAACAGGATCGAGGGCTGCTGCGCCAGCGCCCGGGCGATGATGACACGCTGCCTTTCGCCGCCGGACAGTTCGTGGATGGAACGGTCCCTGAACGCGAGGCAGTCGGTCCGGCGCATGGCTTCGAGGGCGATTTCGCGGTCTTCGGGACCTTCTCTGTGAAAGCGCCTCAAGTGCGGTGTCCTTCCCATCATGACCACGTCCAGCGACGGGAAGGCAAAGGTAATGGGTGTCAGTTGGGGGATGACGGCAATCTGCCGTGCAATCTCCCGGACGGTGTAATCCTGCAGCGGCTTTCCGTAGAGTGCTATGCGTCCCTGGCTAGGCGTCAATATGCGTGTGAGCGCCCGTATCAGCGTACTCTTTCCGGATCCGTTCGGCCCGATCACACCCAGCATCTCGCCCTGGTGCAGCGCGAAAGTCAGATCCTCCAGTACCGTACGCCTGTCGTAACCACAGGCCAGGTTCTCGACTTTTATGGCTGTTTCCAAGCTACGTCACCCCGACAATATAAAAAAACCAGCCGTTCCGTGATGGAAGGGCTGGGACGGGATGGCGGACACTGCGCATCCAGGCTCGGCCTCTCTGCTCACGGAGAAGCGTTCGCACAGCCTGCAGGCAGGTCTCCTGACTGACGGATCGTCCTACTCCTCAAGTCTTCCCGCCGGTCAATGTGCTAAACCTTACCGGCAGTGACGAGTTTGAGTTTCGTCCCCGAACACAGTGGCGGGACCGCGATGGATTCGCACCATCTTCCCTTTTCAGCGTTTTCGTTAACCGCCACCTGCGGCTGTATTCAATTGTATGCTCAATTTACCAAGTACGTACGTTTACGCAATGCAAAATCTCCTCGACACTGCTGTGGTGGAATGACCGACCAGGTCCGGTATCTCGTGAATCACCCGGGATGCGGCCAGCCGAACCCGGCCGTTATCTGACCACGCCGTAAAAGCGGGTCAGAATCCTGGGCGGAACGGAAAAGGTATACAGCGCTCTCAGGATCCAGGTCAGCAGCAGCGTGCGAACCGGTCCGCGACGTTCCCAGCGCCGGGCGGACGTCAGTACGGCTTCGTCTATCCAGTCCAGGCTCCCCGCCTTTTTCAGCCGGTCGGCGAAACCAGCGTCTTCGAAGACAGGTATTTCGGGGTACCCACCGACCGCTTCGAAGGTTCTCCGTGTGGTGTAAATGGCCTGGTCACCGTAGGTAATGCCCAGGATGCGCGACCGGAAATTGGTGCCGCTGGCGATCCATCGGTATATCCAGTTCGGATGCGCGATTTCGAAACGGAACCGTCCTCCCACCATGCCGCGGCCGCAGACCGATTCAGCCACCAGTTCCCGCCAGCGGTCGGGAAGCCTGGTATCGGCGTGAAGAAACAGCAGCACGTCTCCCGATGATACCGAGGCGCCCGCGTTCATCTGGACCGCCCGACCCGGCTCGCCAAGTTCGATAAGTCTCACCCCGGGGCATGATCTGACGATCCGTGGCGTGCCGTCGTCGCTTCCCCCATCCACGACGATGATCTCCGTTCCTGAATCGAACTGTCTCAGGCTGTCTTCGATCATCGTGGCTTCGTTGAGCGTAGGGATGATGATGCTGATCCGGGGCGATTTATCCGAGGGTCCGCTCCAATGCCCAGATAAAGGCTTCATTCTCTTCCCTCGAACCCGTGGAGATGCGGATATGGTTCGGTGACGCCCACTGGCCGGCGCCGGCCCGGACCATGACCTTCCTGGACCACATCGAGCGGACGATGCGTTGCGTCTCCCGGCCGAAATCGGCCCAGAGAAAATTCGTATGGCTGGGCACGACCCGCGCGCCCAGTCTCTCCAACTCGGTGGTAAGATAGTCGTTGCCGTCCCATACGGTCTGTTGGGACCGTCTGACGTGCTCTTCGTCGTCCAGTGCCGCGGCGGCCGCGTGGACGGAAAGGACATTCCGGCCCAGGAGTCCCATGGAGAAAGGCGCGAGCCGATAGATCACGTCCCGATGCGCGATGGCATAACCCACGCGGACGCCACCGAGTCCGTACACCTTGGAAAATGTCCTGAGCACGATCACGTTTTCTCGTTCCTTGGCGACCTGGATGAAATCCCGGTATTCGGGATCACGCACGAAATGAACGTATACCTCGTCAATGGCCACGAGGACATGCGGGGGCACGCGGTCGATGAAGTCCAGGATCCGCTCATGGGGCAGCAGTGCTCCGGTGGGGTTATGGGGGTTGCAGACGATCACCAGGCCGGTACGATCGCTGATTTGATTTTCCATGTCATCGAGGTCATGGTTTCCATCCGGAAGGACAGGCGACCGTCGCGCCTCGACCACGTAGCCCGCTTCGCGTAATTCGTCGCCGACGCGCGTTACCTGGCCATAGGAAGGGAGCGCTTCCACGATTTCGCCGTGTTTCATCAGGGCTTGCAGGGCCAGGATCTGGAGCAATTCGGTCGTTCCCACGCCCAGCATCAAGCCGTGGCGGTCACCGGTAGCCTTGAAATCGAATCCGGAAGGACGAGGGATATCCAGGTCGTGGTGCCGGATGATCGCGTTTTGCAGGGTGGTCGTATAATCATACCGGTTCATCCATTCCTGGTGTTGCAGTACGGCTTCAATGGCTGCAGGGGACGCACCAAGGGGGTTTTCGTTGAAGGCCAACCTTACCCGGCCCGGTGGGAGTCCGACGCTCCTGATGTCAGCGGGTTGACGTCCGGAGAGTTGGGCCGCCACCGATTCGGAAGACTGCAGTCCACCCGCCAGGGCGGCAGCGCCCACGAGTCCGCCTAGCCCGCCTAGCCCGCCCTTGAGGAAATCCCTCCGCGATACGGGATCGTCCCCAGGGTATTCGTCTGGCCATGTTTCGAAGGACTTGCCGATATCGTCAGGTCTGGTTGGGGAAGGCACGAGGTTGATCCATCGGAATGGGTGAACGAAGGAGTAAAAGTCTAAGGCAGACAGCGCGTAACGGACAGGGGATCAGTTGTCGGATACCTGGTCGAGATGATCGAAGACGTCCTCCGACCCGCCACCCTGTTTCACACCCGTTTCCCGTTCTACCCGTTCCACGCCCTTGAGCTTGTGGATGCGAACAATCAGGCGTTCCAGCTGGCTGAGATGTTCCACCTCGATGCCGAAATTGCCGTCCGCCAGTCCGTCCGTCGTGTCCATCGCGGCGTGGGTGATGTTGATACCGGCCTCGGTAATCGTCCTGGAGATCTCGTTGAGCAGACCGGGCCGGTCGTTGCCGTAGATGCGCAGGCCGACGACAAAGAACTGGTCCTTTTCCACGTCCCAGTCCACCTCGAGGCGCCGTTCGAGATCGTTCAACGATATTCGAACAATCCTTGTGATTGTGCACCGTCACACCACGGCCCGCGTGTGATGAATCCGATGATCGGATCTCCGGGCACCGGCTGGCAGCACTGGGCGAACCGGATCAACAGGTTGTCTATGCCCTTCACCTTGACCCCGCCCCGTGAACGGCGCATCCGGTCCACGAACCGCGTCAACACCGACTCTTTGGGCGGTTCTTTTCCTCGGCATTCGTCTTCATCGGGAAGCAGCCGCTGGGCAATCTGGGTGGCCGCGAATATCTCGCCACGGCCGATCGCGGCGTAAAGCCGATTCGACGTCAGGCAATCCGTACTCCTTCGCGAGCGCCTCCAGGTCTTCGGATATCTTGCGCTTGATCCTCAGACGCTTCAATTCCCGTTCCAGCAGGTCTTCGCCCAGGCTGATGCTCTGTTCCAGCGTGGCCTTTTTGAACCACGAGCGGATCTTGGAAGACGCCTTGGTCGTCTTGACGATATCCAGCCAGTAGGAACTCGGCGTCTGGTGCGGTGAAGTGATGATGGTGACCGTGTCGCCGTTACTCAGCTTCCTGGCCAGCGGCGCGATGTTGCCGTTCACCCTCGCTCCACTGCAGTGGAGTCCGATGTCGGTATGGATGGCGAAGGCGAAATCCAGCACGCTTGCGTCCTGCGGCAGTTCCTTGAGATCCCCGCGCGGGGTAAATACGAAGAATGGCGTCGTCGTACAGGTCCATGCGGAGGTAATTCATGAACTCCTTCGGATCGGTCATGTCGGTCTGCCAGTCCAGGGCCTGGCTGAGCCAGTCTTCCCGGCCTTCGCCATTCCGAACCTCTTCCCGCCCTTCCTTGTAGACCCAGTGGGCGGCGATCCCCACTTCCGCTATCCGATCCATTTCACGCGTGCGGATCTGAATCTCGGCCGTTTCGCCGTTGGACGCGATGATCGTGGTATGCAGGGACTGGTACATGTTCATCTTGGGGCGGGATACGTAGTCTTTGAAGCGGTCGAAGATGGGGGTGTAGAGGGTATGAATGAGTCCCAGCGCGTGATAGCAGTTGGGCACCGTGTCGGTCACGACGCGAAGCGCCAGAAGGTCATAGATCTCCTCGAATGGCCGGTTGCGGCGCTGCATCTTCGTGTAGATACTATGGAAATGTTTTGCCCGGCCGTTCACCGTGGCGTCGATGCCCGCGTCCTTCAGGGCCTTGGCGATGGGCTGTCGGATCTCGTCGATCTGCCGTTCCCGCTCCACCCGTTTCTGGTCCAGTGTGCTTGCGAGATCCCGGTATATTTCAGGTGACAGGTATTTCAGACTGAGGTCTTCCAGTTCCGACTTGATCTTGGCCATGCCGAACCGGTGGGCGAGCGGGGCGTAGATCTCCCGCGTTTCGAGGGATATGCGCTGCTGTTTTTCCTCCGCCAGGTAGGACAGCGTCCGCATGTTGTGCAGCCGGTCCGCGAGCTTGATGAGGATGACCCGCACGTCCTTCGCCATGGACACGAGCATCTTTCGAAAATACTCGGCCTGCAGTTCCTCCTGGCTTCTGAAGGACAGCCCGGTGATCTTCGTGACACCGTTCACCAGGACGGCCACTTCCTCGCCGAATTCCGCGGCCAGTTGTTCGATCGACACGTCTTCCACGTCTTCCACCACGTCGTGGAGGAGTCCCGCCGCGATGGTGACGGCATCCAGCTGCAAACCGATCAGCGTAAGCACCACCTGCGTACAGTGCACCATGAAGGGTTCGCCGGACTTGCGTATCTGGTCGGCGTGGTGCAGGGAGCTGAAATGATAGGCCCGCTCTATGAGGTCCAACTGGGCTTCCAGCGCCTCGTCGGTATCGATTTCCGGATGGGAATGGCGTACTGTTCCAGCAATACCTGAACCGGAACGATCGCGGAGTTCACAAGGGCGTTTTCTACCGTCGCAGTCATCGGGATACTCGTCTGGCCGACCTGAAAGGCAGCCTGAAGTCGCTTGACAGTGCCATGGGGCAACTTAAACTAAATCATGCCCCCTACAGTCACCCGGTGTGGAATGCGTGTGTAACATCGGCTATTTACAATAGGTTACCTTGTATCTTAATAGATAACCGGCGAAACGGACCGTCTGTCAAGCCGGTTTTGGCCGGCTAGGGGAACAGGAAAGTCGATACATCGTGGATGAAACGGTCGAAGGCGGTTCTGTAGGCCGGGCTGATCCGGTGGACGTTTCGGACGTTTCTGATCATGGTGCGGGGTCTGCGGCGTGCGACGGTCGTAGACAATGGGCAGCGGATCTCCCGTGGTAAAGGGGAACTCGTGCACGCCCAGTTCCAGGCGCAGGACGGGCGCCGGATGAAGGTTCCATGCCGCCCGGTCGGCCGATATGACCCGGTCGGAGGAATTGACCACGACCAGCAGCCGATCTTGCATGGCTTCCATGCGCTCCATCAGGGCGTCGCCATGAAACAGCACCTCCGCCAACCAGTGCGTGGGTGATTCGACCAGGCGCCGGTGGCGGTCATCGACCGCTCCATGCAGGAAGGACCGGTCCCGCAGGTACGCCGATAACCGCTTCGCAGCCGAATCGTCCATGATAAAAAGGCTACCGGGCCGTATGCCTTCGAGCGGGGCGCCGGAAGCGAAGAGGGCGGCGCGGCAATCGGAAAACCTGCCATGGGGATTGGAAAGCAACAGGATCAGGGCCAGATAACCGCCGGCCGAATATCCAAAGGAAACGCACACGCGCACCGGCCCTGCAACCTTCGTGATCGCCCGCTTCGATCCGAGCCGCCAGGTCCACGGCGTCGAAATAGGACTGCAGTCCGCCCAGGTAATAGCGTTCAGGCGACCGGCACAGACGATCGCTGATCCGGCCGTTGAAGGGACTCGCCCTTCCATTGTCCGACATGCTGGCGCGGTGTGCCGCGATACGGGTCTGGTCCTGAGTGTTCCAGATCTTCGAACGCCTTCCCACGTGGAAGGACAGGGGGAAGAGGATGACGGGGATGCGCAACCGCAGGGCGAAACTGCAGGCCCAGGGTAGCATCCTGGAAAAACTTCCCTCGTTCAAACCGTGGAATATGACCAGGACTTCGTCGGCGCCGTCGGCGGGAAGATCGACCGGTTCCACCATGGCGTAGTTGAAATCGCGGTTTTCCACGATGTCCCTGTCTTCCGGCAACAGCAGGCCGGACCACCGTGAATCAAACCGCGGGCGGCGCAACCGGCAGCGTCCGTCGTCCACGGGCCCTGCACCGGACGTCCGATACAGCCTGTACAACACGTCGGGTTCGTACACATTCCCAGGCATCAACCTTCTCCTTCAGGTCCGTCCGGGGGCAGACGACACGAACTGCGTTTAACTAAACATGCAACTACATGACCACCGCCGCGTGACCCTTCGCTCGATCCTGGTCGGAATCGTCCTGGCCGTATTCATCAGCCTCTGGATCCCGTACAACGTCTGGGTCGTGCGGGGGACATTCATGGATTTCCGAGCATGTCTCCGCGTCGTTGATGGCGCCCTTCTTTTTCTTCGTCATCATCGTGAACGGACTGCTGCGCAGGTTCCGGCCGGGCTCTACGTTCAGCACGTCGGAACTGCTCGTCATCCTTTCCTTCGGCCTGATCGCTTCCACCGTGCCTTCCCACGCATTCATGAGCTATTTCATCGGTGTGATTACCACTCCGTACTATTTTGCGTCACCTGAAAACCAATGGGTAGAGGTTTTCTTTCAATACCTTCCGGCGTGGCTGCTGGTCGATCCCGCCGACCATACCATCCGATGGTTTTACGAGGGACTGCCCGCGTATGCCCATCTCCCGTGGCGTCCCTGGATCGTCCCGCTGTTCTGGTGGGGCACGTTCTTCATCGCCCTGTTCTTCACGGGGTCCTGCCTGGTGGTGATCCTGCGGAAACAGTGGGTCGTCCACGAAAAACTCAGTTTCCCGCTGGCACAGGTCCTCTCCCAGGTCATCCAGGAGCCCGGAGGGCGTTCGTTCCTGCCGTCCTACATGCGGGGAAGGCTCTTCTGGATCGGGTTTTCACTGCCGCTGGCCGTGATCGGCTGGAACATGGTCGATTACTTTACGCCGATCGGAGTGATCCCTATCGGGCAGCCTTACGTGACGGATCTCATCATCGGCCACCTGTTCCCCGCCATCCGGATCAAGGTCAACGTATACCTCTTCTGCTTCGCTCTCTTTTCGCCGGTGGACATCCTGTTCAGCATCTGGGTATTTCACCTGTTCGCCATCCTCGAATCCGGCGGCATGAACGCCGTGGGTCTGCTCGAAACCGGCGCTTCGCCGGACGCCGCGGTGCGTCTCCAGGAGATCGGCGCCCTGATTGTCTTCGTCCTCTGGGGACTCTGGATCGCCAGGCGCCACCTGTGGGACGTGGCGCGAAAGGCGTTGGGCCGCGCGCCCGAGGTGGACGATTCCGACGAGTTCTTTTCCTACCGGTCCGCCGTCCTGGGCGTGGTGCTGGGCGTCGGCTATATCGCGGCCTTCCTGCACATGGCCGGCATGAGCCTCTTCATCATGGCGCCCTTCCTGTTTCTGCTGTTCGTCTTCTACATCGGCGTGGCCCGGATCGTGGCGGAAACCGGCCTGGTCGCCCTCGACCTGCCCATGAACTCCCACGAGTTTCTCATTCGCGGAGTGGGGTCGTCCGGAATCGATCCGTCTTCCCTCACGGCCTTCGGGCTGACCAATACCTTCGCCCGGAACTGGAAGACCTTTACCATGGTCTCCGTTTCCCACATTACCCGTATGGGGGACCGGGTGTGGACCGACAAGAAACTGATGTTCGCCGCGATCTGCGGGGCCTTCACCCTGGCGTTCGTGGTCAGCGCCGTGTACACCATCTATTCCGGGTACGAGACCGTCGGCGCTTCGCAGTTCGACCAGTGGGCCTTCACCACGGGCAATATCCACTTTTTCGAAAGTGTGAAGATATGGATCCAGAATCCAAGTATGATGACTGTGCTGGAAACCGCCTGGTTCTTCCTGGGAGGCTTCCTCATGATGTTGTTGATCTTCCTTCGATACAAGTTCCCGGGTTGGCCGCTGCACCCCGTGGGACTCACGATCGCACGGGGCGTGGCGATCGACAACGGGGCGTTTACCCTCTTCATGGCGTGGGCGGTCAAGGCCCTGCTGCTCCGAACCGGCGGCATCAGCCTGTTCCGAAGCACCCAGCCTTTTATCCTGGGTATGCTGGTCGGGTTCTGTACGGGACTGATCCTGTCCAATATCGTCGATATAATCTGGTTCCCGGGACAGGGACACCGGATACACGGCTGGTAGAGATCCCGGCCGTCCAATCCATCCGTCGGGAGAGGGTGCCGGGGAATGTCGCGATTCCACGGCGATTCGTGCCGATTACAATTGACATTCGGGTATCTAACCGTATATAATCAAATGACTTTGCGGGTTTATGACAACCAGACTGTCGTGAAGGGTCGTTCATGGATCAGTTGGACCTGACTATACGCATAGCCGGCGAGAACGGTGAAGGCGTGCTTACCGTCGGCGACGTGCTGGCCGAAGCGCTGGCCCGGTCGGGGCTGCACATCTATACCTTCAAGAACCTCCCGGCCGAAATCAAGGGCGGAGCCTCCATGACCCAGGTCAGAGTGCAGAATACTCCCGTCCGCTCGCCGGGCGACGCGCTCGATATCCTGATGGTATGGAACCAGGAGAACTACGACATTCACGTGGGCGAGGTCAAGCCCACCGGCGTCGTGATTTTCGATCCCGATGAATGCGAATCGGACGAGAGCCTGGCGCTGACCCAGATCGGGGTACCGCTCCATAAGATTACGAAGACCGTCATCAAGACGATGAAGTCCAAGAACGTGCTGGCTTTCGGAATACTGACCGCGTGCCTGGGTATTCCACCCGAATCCGCGGAACAGATGGTGACCGAAAGCCGCTGGGGCAAACGCAAGGAGTTCCTCGAGTCCAACATCAACGCGCTTAAACAAGCCTATGTCCACGTAGCGGAAAACGGCATAGACCTGGGTCTCCGGGTTGCGGTGGAGCGCAAGAACGGCCATGCCCAGTTGATCATGACCGGAAACGACGCGTTGTGCATGGGCGCCCTGGCCGCCGGTTGCCGGTACTACGCCGGTTATCCCATTACGCCCGCCAGCGACGTGATGGAAACGCTTGCGAAAGCGATGCCCAGGGTGGGTGGTGTCCTGATGCAGACCGAAGACGAGATCGCGGCCATAACCGCCACCATCGGGGCATCTTTCACGGGCGCGAAGGTGATGACCGCCACGGCGGGGCCGGGACTGTCCCTCATGGTCGAGGCACTCGGCCTGGCGACCATGGAGGAGATTCCCCTGGTGGTCGTCGACGTTCAGCGCGGTGGTCCGAGTACCGGCATGCCCACCAAGACGGAGCAGTCGGATCTGAACCTGGCCATTCACGGCGCCCACGGCGAGGCGCCCCGCATCGTGATTGCGGCAACCAATACAGAAGACTGTTTTTACACGGCGGTCAAGGCTTTCAATCTCGCCGAAAAGTACCAGACGCCAGTCATACTGCTCAGCGACCAGCACCTGTCGCAGCGGGCGCAGGTCATGTCCCGACCCGATCTCAGCCAGATCGAGATCATCGAACGTAAGCAGCCTGACCTGAACGGCGATGTCTCTCCCCAGGAATTTGACCGGTACGAAATGACGGACGATTACATATCCCCCATGCCCGTACCCGGACGGCATGGGCAGCACTACGTGGCGACGGGCCTGGAGCATGATGAACACGCCCATATTGACTATTCGCCGGAAGCGCACCTTCGGATGACGGCCAAGCGGGCCAATAAAATAGAGTCCGCGGTGAATGAACCCGGATTCGTACAGCGATACGGAGCGGAGGACGCCCACCTCGGCCTGATTGGCTGGGGATCGTCGGAAGGACCCATCCTGGAAGCGCTGGACAGGACCAGGGCCAAGGGGTACAAGGTCGCCGCCCTGATTTTCAAGATGATCTATCCCCTGCCGGAGAAAGAAGCCCGTGCTTTCATCGAATCCATCCCGGTGGTCTCGGTGGTGGAACTGAATGCCAGCGGCCAGTTCGCGAACTACCTGCAGGGGCGCATGGCCGTTTCCCTGCAACGGTTCAACGTCTACACGGGACTGCCCTTCAAGGCGGGCGATATCGAGGAATACATCGAAGGAGTGCTACAGTATGGCTGAAGTACGTACGGCCGACACCGCCAATTCCAGAACGTCTGAGCAGGCCGAGGGGACCGCGCAGTCCGTCAAGCGTACGCTCAAGGACTATCGAAGCAAGGTTAAACCCACCTGGTGCCCCGGGTGCGGTGATTTCGGTGTGCTTGCCGCGCTGCAGCGCGCTTTAGCAGAGCGCAACCTGGATCCCAGGGACGTGGTCATCGTGTCCGGTATCGGTTGTTCCGGCCGGCTGCCCGAGTTCGTCAACGCCTACGGTCTGCACGTCGTGCACGGACGGGCTCTGCCCGCGGCTCAGGGCGTAAAGGCCGCCAATCCCGATCTGACCGTCATCGCCGTCGGCGGCGACGGCGACGGGTTCGCCATCGGCGGCGGCCACGTGCCCCACGCCGTGCGCCGAAACCAGGACATCACCTACATCGTGATGGACAACCAGGTGTATGGACTCACCAAGGGGACAACCCTCACCAAGCACGCCCACGGGAATGCAGGCGCTTCGAAGGAGCGTGTCCTTACCCAAGATGGCACCTTACGAAGGGGTGCTGGAAGGCCAGTTGAACATCCTGGCCATGGTCATCGTATACGGCTGCAGCTTCGTCGCGCGAACCTTTTCGAGCCAGGCATCGGAAATGGCCGGGGTCATCAGTCGGGGGCTGGATCATCCCGGATTCTCCTTCGTTCACGCGATGAGCCCATGCCCTACCTTCTATAACACCTACGACCCCTGGAAGGAGTCCTTTCTTCCGCTGCCGGATGACTGGAATACCGGCGACCGGATCAAGGCGATCGACATGGCCATGGAAGAGGTGGGCGAGGGTGTTTTCCACAGCGGCGTGTTCTTCCAGGACGAGTACCGCACCTATACCGACAAGCTGCAGGATGTGTACGCCAAGGCCTACGGCGACGAACAGGCGACCATCGACGCCCTGATGGACCAGTACGCCTGACCCAATAACTTCCTCCCGCTTTCCCCTCGTCTTTCGAACCGGGAAACCTTCAACCCCGCGTGATTATCTGAACACCACTGTACGGCGTCCGTTAATTAATACGCGGCGCTGGATATGGTAGAGCACGGCCCGCGCAAGCACGATGCGTTCTATATCGTGGCCTACGGCCGACAGTTCCACCGGCGACATGCGATGGGTCACGGATTCCACGTCCTGCTCGATGATCGGACCTTCGTCGAGGTCAGCCGTCACGTAATGGGCGGTCGCGCCGATCAGCTTCACCCCGTGCCGATGAGCCTGGTGGTAGGGCCGGGCGCCCTTGAAACCGGGCAGGAACGAGTGGTGAATGTTGATGATGCGTCCCATCATCCTGTTGCATACCTCGGGACCGATGATCCGCATGTACCGGGCCAGCACGACAAAATCGATATTGTTCTCCTCGATCTCGTCGATCAGGCGCTCCTCCTGCTCCTCCTTGTTTTCAGGCGTTACCGGCAGGTGCAGAAAGCCGATGCCCGATTCCCTGGCCAGTTGCTCTGCGTCGGTATGGTTGGAGATGATCAGGGGGATATCCAGCCTGAGCTTGTCCATGCGCGTACGATTCAGCAGGTCCAGCAGGCAGTGCATTTCCCGCGACACCATGATCAGGGCCCGGGGCCGCGTGTCATCGCCCGAAAGATCCCACTGCATATCCAGTTGCTCCGCCATGGGCTCGAAGGTCCGCCACAGGGAACCCAGGGTTACCCTTCCGCCGAAATGCACGCGCATGAAGAACTGCTCGCTGTGCGGATCGATGTACGTATCGCTTTCGATAACGTGACATTCCTGTTCAGACAGCCAGCGGGTCACCGAGTAGATCAGTCCGGTACGCTTGGGACAGGACAGGGCAAGCAGGAAGTTCTTTACGGTGCGTGTCTTCATGAATGGAGACCGGTACCGTCAGTTTTGGAAGTGTCGTCGTACTGCTTTTCGTTCAACGGGGGACTGTGAACGATGATCGGTGAAAATCACACCAAGTTGAAGGGTAGTTCGCGGGCGCACCTTTTTCAACCGGGTCGGTTGCTGGTGCGGCAACCGTGTATGCCCGGGCACCGGCAGGAGCCTTGCCCGGGCGACGATCTGTCAATCTTCGAAGAATTCCGCGTTGATCTGGATGTAATTCTGCCATTCATCCGGGGTATCTTCTTCGGCGAAAATGGCCTCAACCGGACATTCGGGCTCGCAGGCACCGCAGTCAATGCATTCTTCCGGATCGATGTACAGCATGCGTTCGCCGTCCTTGGTGTGAATGCAATCCACCGGGCAAACATCAACACAACCCTTGTCCATCACATCAATGCATGGCTCTGCGATAATGTAGGTCATACGAGACTCCTTGCTGATCTCCCCAACTCGATTGAAACCGGTTTTGCGGATGCGTTAAAACACGTTGTGGTTCACAATGAAAACAGGCAACCATTTGTTACCTTTGCAACGATACATTATAGTCGACAGAACCGGTGGTGTCAAGCCTGAATTCGATTGACCGCGCGGACGATCTCCGTTAATTTCATGGGCTATGCCATCGTTTGCCGTACCCGCTGATCTGGCCCGCCGTTACGATGTGTGTTTCAAGTCCATAGCCATTGGCAAGTGGGTGAACCTGAACATATTGGCGGTGCGTGATCCCGATGTACTCATCGATGAAATCGCCCCGGAAGTGTACGATGAAGACGAACGCCTGCCCTACTGGGCGGAAATCTGGCCATCGGCGATCGGCCTTGGCCGGCACCTCTTCGAGTACCCCGCTCCCGCCGGTTCGAAAATCCTTGAACTGGGCTGCGGTATCGGCGTGGCCGGCATAGCCGCCGCCGCGGCCGGACTGGAGGTTACCGCCTGCGACTACGAGGAAGATGCCCTGGCCTTCGCCCGGTACAACGCCAGGCTGAACCACCTGCACGGACGCGTTTCCTTTCGTTTTCTAGACTGGCGCAGTCCGGATCTTGACCGGCAGTACACCATGATTATTGGATCGGACATCCTCTACGAGCGGCCAAACCACGGACCGATCCTGCATCTACTCGATCGAGTGCTGGAACCGGGTGGGATGTTTCTCGCGAGCGATCCGGACCGGCGGGCCGCCACGCCTTTCGTCGAGTCCATGATCGCCCGGGGGTATCGCCACAGCAAGCAGCCTCGAAAGATAAGGTACGAAACAAGCGACAACCGGATCTTCGTTCACCGGTTTCTGAAAGAGGCTTGACCCGCCCTTTTCCCGGATCGGACCGAATATGAAAGAAGCCATTGGGAAATTGCCCCGAAACAGCCAGGAGCTGCTGCGGCAGGCAGGCCGCCTGGCCGACGAATCGGGACAGGATCTGTACCTGGTCGGTGGAACCGTGCGGGATATGCTCCAGGGGCGCTCCAGGATGGACATCGACCTGGTCCTGGAAGGGGACGGGATGAGGTTTGCCCGCCGCCTGGCCAAAGAGATAGACGGGCGTCTCACACCACACCAGCAGTTTCTTACCGCCACCGTGGACCTGCCTGAAGGGAACAGCCTGGACGTGGCTACGGCCCGAAGCGAAGCCTACGCGCATCCAGGCGCGTTACCGGACGTGGCGCCTGCTTCGATCGACGTCGACCTGGCGCGCCGTGATTTTACGATCAATGCCATGGCGGTCTCGTTGAACGCGCGATCCTTCGGCAACCTGGTCGATCCCTTCGGTGGGCGGACCGACCTGGACAAACGCCTGGTCCGTATTCTACATGATCGTAGCTTCATCGACGACCCGACCCGTCTGTTCCGGGCCGTGCGATTCGAACAGCGCTTGCGATTCAAGATCGAACGCGGGACGATGAAACGATTTCGCGAAGCGGTCTCGGAAGGAATGATCGGGAACCTTTCGGGACCGCGGTTACTCGAACAACTGAGGTTGATCTGTGTGGAAGCGGAACCCTGGCTGGTTTTCAGTCGGCTGGAAGGACTTAACGCGCTCAGGGCCATCCATCCCAACCTCGCGTCCGACGCTGGACTTAAAACGCTGGTCCAGGAGATCAGCCAGTCCCGAGGTTTCCTGTCATCGACTTACGACGGCTGGTGGATACTGTACCTTGTCGCGCTGTTCAGGCCCCGCCATGCCGAAACGCTTCACGGTATCGTAGAACGGCTGAAGCCCAACAGGCGTCTCCGGAGAGCGATCGAGGACATGTCGCGGTGGGCACGCGTCGAACAGGCCATCGAGTCGGGCGAGATCGAGACGCCGGCGGATTTTTGCCGCAGGGTTCGGCCGATTTCGGAGGACACGATGCTGTTCGTTACCCTGACTCATCCGGACGATGGCATTCGCAGGCGTTGCGAATCTTTCTACTACCATCAAAGGCATCTGCGGCTATCCATCGACGGGGGAACGCTGAAAGAACTGGGTATCCCGGCGGGTCCCGTGTACGGACAGATACTGGACGAGGTCCTTACGATGAAAATAAACGGCGAGATCGAGACCGTGGAGGAGGAACGCCGCGCTGTGCGGGATACCTGGTCGCGCCGGAACACGCCATAGACCTGAATCGATCACTGATCGAAGCAAAGGAGTATGCATGCCCTTCGATTTTACCATCCTGTTTATCGCCATGCCCGCGATCCTCTTCGCCCTGACGTTCCATGAATACGCCCATGCCTGGGCGGCATGGAAACTGGGTGATCCCACCGCGCGCAGCATGGGGCGGCTTTCGTTGAATCCCCTGGTACATCTGGATCCGGCCGGAACCATCATGCTGGTCATTACCGTCATGAGCGGATTCGGCATCGGCTGGGCGAAACCCGTACCCGTGGATCCTCGTTACCTGAAGAATCCCCGGAAGGACATGCTCTGGATCGCCCTGGCCGGTCCGGTATCCAATATCATTCTCGCGTTCATCCTGGTGGGTGTTTTCACCCATATGCCGTCGGGCGGTGCGTTGTCCGAAACGCTGCGCCAGATGATTCGGTACGGCATCATCATCAACCTTGCGCTGGCGTTCTTCAACATGCTGCCTATCCCGCCGCTGGACGGGTCGCGGGTGCTGAAGGGATTGCTGCCCGCCGCGCAGGCGCAGCGGTTCGGCCAGCTGGAGATGTACGGCCCCATGCTGCTGATCGGGCTGATCGTGGCGGACCAGATGTTGAGACTGGGCATCATCCGGCTCTGGATCGCGGTGCCCGCCCAGATCAGCCTACGCCTCATGACCGAGATTTACAGTAGCTTCTAGCCGAGGGATTCCGCCGCCATGCGTTTCAGCACCGAGACGATCCGTCTGAATCTCATCCATCCTTTTCGCATTGCCCGCGAGGTAAGCGATCACAGGGATAACGTGCTCGTGCGTATCTCCGACGGCGAGTTGACCGGCGTGGGAGAAGCCGCACCATCCCCATACTATGGAGAAGATGCCGGGTCGGTGTTGCGTGCGCTGGAGGAAGTGCCCGCCCTGCTGGGAGGTGATCCCTTCGCATTGGAGGACACGATGGATCGGCTCGTTTCCCGCTTGCCGGGTGATACGTCGGCGCGCGCGGCGGTGGATATCGCGCTTCACGATCTAGCGGCCCGGAGACTCGACTTACCTCTGTACAGGTGGCTGGGTCTCGATCCCGAAAAGACGCCCGTCACCTCGTTCACCATTGGCATCGACGAACCTGAAACGGTCCGCCGCAAGGTGCGCGAAGCCGCCGGTTACCCGGCGCTGAAGGTCAAGCTTGGTTCGGAAAAGGATCTCGAGATCATGCGTGTGATTCGGAGCGAAACGAACGCGCGCATCCGTATCGATGCCAACGCGGGATGGACCGTGGATCAAGCCGTTGAAATGGTGGAATGCCTTTCGGCTTTCGACGTGGAACTCGTGGAGCAGCCCCTTCCCCCCGGTTCGCCTGAAGACTGGCGCAGGGTGCGCGAGGCTGCGTCCATGCCGATCATCGCCGACGAAAGCGTGCTGACTTCGTCCGACGTGCCGGCCATGGCCGGCCTGGTGGACGGGGTCAATGTTAAACTGATGAAGAGCGGCGGGATTCGGGAGGCGCTTCGGCTCATCCATACGGCCCGGGCCCACGGGATGCGGGTCATGATCGGATGCATGATCGAATCATCCGTCGCCATTACCGCGGCGGCCCACCTGTCCCCCCTGGCGGACTACGCCGACCTGGACGGCAACCTGCTGGTATCCAACGATCCGTTCAGCGGCGCGACCGTGCGCCAGGGCCGCCTGGTGCTACCAAAGGGATCGGGCATCGGGGTAGTGCCCCGATCATAGCAACCGGTCCGTTAGGCGAAGAGGCCGGTCTGCCACAAAGGTAATCCTCGGAAGCGAACCTGCTCTGCGTTACCCTCCACTGCAGTCGTATTTTAACAGGCTCATCCGGCCGTCCCGCAGCACGCCGTAGGTATCGTGCCGGAGCCAGTCGCCGAGGTTGACATACGCCTTGACGCCCTTATTCTGTAGCATCGGGCTGTGGTTGTGACCGAAGACGACGATGTCGTAGCCGTCGTCGAGCAGAGAAAAGGCCAGGTCCCGGTAGGCTTCCTGCGGATCCCACGCCGTTGGCTTGCCGTGGCGCCGGCTCAATCGCGATGCCATTCGTCCGATCGCGAAACCGCAGTCCGGGTGAATCATCTGAAAAAGGCGGATGCTGAGACGGCTGTGCAGAATCTTCGAGACCAGCCGATATCCAATGTCCCTGGATATGAGTCCGTGGCCGTGGGCTATATAGATCTTCCGGCCCTGGTGGGTGACGGTCAGCGGACCGGAGGCCGTTTCCACCCCGACCTGCTCGTCTAGAAACGTACCCAGCCAGAAATCGTGATTGCCCGCAAGATACACGATCCGCGTACCGCTTTCGACCAGTGAGCTCAATGCGTGAAGCACCGTGTAATGTTGCCGGGGCACGACGCTGCGGTACTCAAACCAGAAATCGAATAGATCGCCGACGATATACAACAACCGGGTCTTGCCCCTTAGACTTTCCAGGAAGGTCAGCAGGCGATCCCTTCTTGCTCCCTCGGTCGCATAATCGTCCATACCGAGATGGGCGTCGGAAATGAAGTAGACTGGATTTTCCGTCATAGCGGGATTCATGCTTGAAAATGGCAGGGGATCGGTCCGTTTACCTGGGATTCACGGGTACAACTATGAATTGACAATTTACCGCCTGCGCGTTAATTAAAAATACATAGGCTCAACCAATTAACTACAAAAAACTTGGTCGTAACCGCCTGTGGTGCCGGTGTGTCAGCGCGGTTATCAGGAGAGTAGATTCGATGGCGAGAAAGAAGTTGTCGTCTTTGACGGACCTTGAAATCGATATCATGAATATCGTCTGGCGGCTGGGCCGGGCGACCGTGCGCCAGATCGTCGACGCCCTTCGAGCTCAGCGCCCCCTGGCGTACACCACGGTACAGACGGTACTTTCCATCCTGACACAGAAGGGCGTAGTGGAGTACACCTGCGAAGGGCGTGCCTTCGTCTACAGCGCCATCCTGCAGCCCGAAGGCGTACGCCGCGAAACCATCAAGGCGGTGGTGGACAAACTGTTCGCCGGATCTTCGCAGTCCCTTGTGCTGCACCTGATCGAGTCCGACACGTTGACGCCCGAAGAAGCCGAGCGTCTGCGAAACCTGCTGGACCGAAGGGTCAACGAGGCATCCAATGAATGAATCGGGATACACATATACCCTCTTCGACCAGGCGGGACGGCAGGTCGTGGACTTGCTGTGGCTGCCGAGCCTCGAAGCCTTGCTGCTGGGCATCCTCGTATGGACATTGCTTAAGTTGAACCCGGGTTTTACACCCAGGGTCAGGCATTTCCTCTGGGTGCTGGTCCTGGTTAAGCCGTTGCTCTCCGTCGCAGTACCCTGGCAGGGTCCTTTTGAACTCCCCTGGTCGCCCGTGGTACTCGGCGGCGCAGCCGGTGCAACCGGTGGCTACTACGCTCCGGGATCATATGCCTACGCCGTTGCGGGTTTGATATGGATCGCCTTCGCAGTTCTCGGCCTGATCCGCATCATTCCAGCGGTCATCGTAATGACCCTTCGCAAGCGTCGGACCGTACCGGTCACCGTGCCCTGGGTGCGGACGCTGTTCGACCACTGCCTGGCCGAAGTGGGCGTGAAGTCCACCGTATCGCTGCGGGTCTCCGATGAATTCGCGGGCCCTGCGCTGGTCGCCCTGGGCAGGCCCGTGGTGGTGATTCCTTCCTGGTGTATCGTGGAACTTTCCAGCTCGGAACTCAGACAGATTCTTCTGCATGAACTGTCGCACTATGCCCGACGGGACCACCTGACGGTTTTCCTGGTCCAGTTCGCCAGGATTTTCTTCTTCTTTCATCCCGCGGTCTGGTACGCGTCGCACCGGGTTTCCATAGAAGCGGAACGGGCCTGCGATGTGGACGTCATACGGGTCTCCAGGCAGCCGGAGAGCTATGCATCCACCCTGTTGAAGGTAGCCGGGGGCAAGGTCCGTTCACACTGGCAGGTGGCCCTCCACCTGGCGCGCTCGGCCTCGCTGGTGGCCCTGCGTATCCGCGATGTGCTCGGTTCGACGATGAACCAGGAACGCAGCGCCCGTTTCTCTTTGCTGACCATGGCTTTCTTCACATTGCTGGCGGTCACGCCCCTGTTCCATCCCGCCGTCGAGACCCCGGTCGACCACGGCGTCTTGTCGCTTACAAGTGATCTTCCTGTTTCGCTGAACCTGAGTAGGATCGATCCGGCTGGAATCCCTCTTGATCAAGAAATTCCGATGCCCGTGAAGGAGTCATTACCGGCCGAACGTGCTCCGAACCTGGTTGGCCGCGAATTCATCCCCATGTCCATGGTCGATGGCCGGCCCTCGCCGCGAAGAACCATCGCAGCCGTGATGTTCAGGCCGCAGGTTCAGCTTCCAGAAGGGAGTTCCGAATCCGGGGAAAACCAGAAGATCAATCCCGCTGTGCTTGGGCATTCCTCCGCCGTGGCCATGCTGGATGAATCTCCTGCATTTGGAAGAAAGATCAGGCAGGGACGTATCGAGGTGCAGGGTGTGGGACACACGGGAAACGAATTGTTCAATCCCCGAACAGTCTCTCTGAGTGCCGGGTACTTTGTTACGCCGACCCACCAGTTCGGCGGCGTGTTTTCCATCAGGCGTCCGGAAGATGCCGAAGTACTGGACGATACCGCCCGGTCAGGAGGTACCGTGTATGGCGCCAATCTGCTCAGAACCCGGAAACTGGCCGCTATCGAAAATACGGCGACGATACCCGGAAATGCTTTTGAACCCGAGGAGAATGAGCAGGTGGACCAGATCACCCGGATTGGCGCGTTCTACCGGTACAATCTACCCGTGCCGGGTGGATCCTTCACGCCCTTCCTCGGCTGTGGCACCGGCCTGGAGATCAGGCCGCAGAACAGCCACCTGACCGTCATCGACGCCGGCGTCGGGCTGCGCTATTTCTGGACGAGGAACGCCGCCCTGGTCGTACAGGCGTCCTACCGGAAAGAGCTGGATGTGACCTCCCGTCCCATCCCGGAGATGTCGCTGGGGTTTTCCGCTATCTTCTAGCTTCCACTCAAATTCCTCCAGGTCATACCCGGGAGGCGTAGGGGTTTCAAATGAAATTTGGTGCGCCATGGGCAACTTCCGTCAAATGGATAACGATTTTGACCGTCTCAGTGCTCATCTGCCTGGTGATATTCGGGGTGACCCGTATAGAGCGTGTCAGCTCTGCGTCAGACTTCATTCTCTTTCCCATGGTTGTTGTGTTGCCAGCGCTGTTGCTTTTCACGTCGGTATTCTTGATGATCCGGGGCTATGTTATAACAGATGAGCAGCTACTGATTCAACGCCTGGGGTGGCAATCAAGACTGGACCTGAAGAACCTGGTATCCGTGGAGGTCAATCCGGAAGCGATGGCTCGTTCTATCCAAACGTTCGCGGTCGGTGGGTTATTTTGTTATTATGGCAGCTTTCGAAATAAGAATCTGGGAGCCTATCGCGCCTTTGCGACAGACTCTAAGCGGTCTGTCGTGCTCAAATATCAGCATCAGACTGTCGTAGTCACACCGGACAGACCTGATGAATGTACTGCACGGATCAAAGAACGGATCGCAATCCTATAGCATGAGTGTGATTTGTTGAACAGCACGGCGCTTGTACCTGCGACTTGCTGTTCTGCATGGATCGAAATATGAATAGAGCAACTTCCGCGCTCATCATAGCCGGCGGCGCGGGTGCGCGTCTTCAAGAGGTTACGGGTGCGGTACCCAAACCCCTGATGAAGCTGTGCGGCGTGCCCCTGATCAAACGTATCATACTGACGGCCAATCGGGCGGGGATAGAACGGTTCGTGATCGTTACGGGATACGAGGCGGACCGCTTTCACGAGGTCCTGGACTCCGATACCGGTCTGGATTGCTGCCGGATCGAATGGGTGCACAACGACCGCTGGACCCTGCCCAACGGGGTTTCCGCCCTTGCCGCCCGTTCACACCTGGACGAACCCTTCGCGCTGCTTATGGCCGACCACCTTTTCGATGGGCGGACACTGCAACGATTGCTCGAGGAACAGGTCGTCGAAGGCGAATGCCTGCTCGCAATCGACCGGAAGATCGATAGCGTGTACGATCTGGACGATGCCACCAAGGTCGACGTGCGGGACGGCAGGATAGTACATATCGATAAAGCGCTCCAGGAGTACAACGCCGTCGATACCGGCATGTTCCTATGCACGCCGGCCCTCTTCGACGCGCTCGACGCCGTTCATGGTCCGGAGGGGTGTGCGTTGAGCGATGGGATCAGGGCGCTCGCCAGGGAGGGCAGGATGCGCGCCTTCGACATTGACGAGGGTTTCTGGCAGGACGTGGATACACCTGAAATGCTGGCGCACGGTGAAAAGACCCTGTTGCGGCGGCTCATAAAACCAACAGATGGCTGGATTTCGCGTAATTTCAACCGGCCTGTATCGACTCGCATCAGCCGATGGCTGGTCCGGACTCCGGTCACCCCCAACATGGTGACCCTGGTCACTTTTCTTTCCGGCTTGCTCGGAGCATGGTTCGTGCTGGACGGCACCTACTGGCCGGTGTTGCTGGGCGCATTGCTGTTCCAGGTTTCATCCATTCTCGACGGTTGCGATGGTGAGGTGGCAGTCCTGACCTTCCGCGAGTCTAACTATGGATCCTGGCTCGACACGATCACGGACAACCTGACCTACCTGGCGTTTTTCTCCGCCGTGGTCTGGGCTTACGCGGGCAACGCCGAGGAAAGCGTGATCCGCTCCCTGGGCCTGGGATCGGTCGCGGTCGTGGCCGCATCGATCCTCTTGATGTACTACTACCTGATGCAGACCGGAGGGAGCGGCAGTCTCGTCCGGTTCAACCGGGCCTTCGAACGGCACGCCGTAGGCCGGCGCCGCAACCTGGCCGCCCGGTTGCTCAACTTGTTTCGGATGATGGCCAAAAGAGATTTCTTCACCGTGTTGCTCTTGTGCTTCGCCGCATTGGGCCAGCTGGACTGGATGTTCTGGACCGTGACGGCCGGTGGCCTGGTCATGGGGCTGGCCATTTTCATTTCGACCGGGCGGCTTCTGGCGCGCGACCGGGCCGTGGAGCAGGCGGGACAAACCAGGCGGGCCGGTATATGACGGCATCGAGGGACAAAGGCAGCGAGACGAGGGCAGTGAACGTATACGAGATACGGGCGACCAACCAGGTGAAGGATAGGGGTAAATGAGCGGTTTTATGCATCGGGCAAGGGGACTCTTCGCGCTCAGGATCAGGAAGGACTTCAACTTTCGCCGGGTACAGGAAACGGCCCCTGCTTTGCGCTGGCTGAGGCCGAGAACGGGAGAACGCATACTCGACATCGGCTGCGGCGAAGGGTCCTACAATTACCGAATCGCCCAGCGGGGAGCCCAGGTGTTCGGCTTCGACCTGAATCAACCCCAGCTTCGCCGCGCCGCGGCCTTCCATAAAACTCCTGCAACCGGCTACTTCTGCGCGGACGCCAGCGCGTTTCCCGTGCGCTCGGGCCAGTTCGACACGGTCATGAGTCTGTGCGTCTTCGAACATCTGCCCGACGACCGGAAGACCCTGCAGGAGATGTGGCGGGTTCTGCGACCGGACGGGCGTATTCTGTTGACACTGGACAGCCTGAGTCTTGACGGGATCGGTGAGGCCTGGCGTGACAGGCACCGGGAACGGCATGCCGTCCTGCAATTCTATTCGCACCGGACGGTCGGATCATTGCTCGAAGCCTGTGGATTCAAACTGGAACGATACCGGTACCTGCTGCGTTCCCGGTTAGACCTGGCATTGATCAGGCTGAGCTATGCCACGGAACGCATGCACGCCATTCCCGCGGCGCTGACCAGGCTGGGATTGATCTCGGTTGGCAGGATGGTATCGGCGGTGTGCAATTTGTTCATGAAAAACCACCGGGGATGGACCCTGTTGATTGAAGCAAGCAGGACGAATCTCTAGTCATGGAACAGACCTTGGAAAAGCCGATCCCGGACCCGGCCCGTAACCCTTCCGACGCTTCGACAATCGCCGCTGGAGCGGCAGTCAACTTTATCGGTACGCTGGCGCGGCTGATCAAGACCGTATCCGTCATCGTCCTTACCCGGCTCTTCGGCGCCGAAGTGTTCGGTCTGTACATGCTCGGGTGGACGATCGTCGACCTGGTGGACAAATTCGGGCATTTCGCCCTCGACAGGGGACTGGTGAATTTCCTCCCCAGGTACCGTGATGACGGGAACACCGAAGGCATCCACCGAACCATCGCCCAGGCCCTGGGCATCGGCCTGATCCTGAGCACCGTGGCGGGCGCGGCGCTCTTCATCAGCGCGCCTGCGCTGGCCGAAGGCCTCATGGACAAGCCCCGGCTCACCGGAATGCTCCGGTTGCTGTCGCTTGCCATGCCGCTGATCGCCCTGACCACGATCATTCTGGGTGTCACCAGGGCGCACAAGGTCATGAAATATGACGCCATGATCAGGGGGGCTGCCGAGCCGCTGATCCTCTTTGGAGGGGCCTGCGCGCTGTTTTACCTGGGCTGGCGTACCTACGGAATCGCAGCGGCGCAACTGTCCGCCCTGGCGGGCAGCCTGCTGTTCGCGGTCTACGTGTTCACCCGGTTCTACTCCTGGCGCACCTGTCTCGGCTACCTGCGCGAATTTCGTATCTTTACCCCGCTGACCCGGTTCTCGCTGCCAGTGATGGGTTACGAACTGGTTTACATGCTGATGATCCGCCTGGACGTGCTTATGGTCGGTTACTTTTTGCCGGCGGCGCAGGTGGGCATTTACGTGATAACAGTAGAAATCGCACTGGCGACCAAGAAGGTACGTCAATGGTTCGATCCCATATTCAGTCCCATCGTCGCCGAACTGAACCACCGCAACGACATGAAGAGGTTGGAGCGGAACCTGAGGCTGGTAACCCGGTGGGTGCTGATCCTGGGCCTGGCTTTTCTTTGCGGCGTGACGTTGATCGGCGAAGAACTGCTCGGACTGTTCGGTCCCGAATTCGGCGCCGGATTTATGACAATGGTCGTCCTTGCCATGAGCCAGGTCGTGTACGCGGCCATGGGTTCGGGGGATACCGTGCTCATCATGTCCGGCCGGCCGTATCTCAACCTCGTCAACACGATCGTGGTCGTCATCGTGAATTTCGCCCTCAACATGTGGCTGATTCCGACCATGGGCATCCTGGGAGCCGCCCTGGGCACGCTGATCTCCTTCGCGCTGCTTACCCTGATCCGCCTGGTTGAAGTATACCATCTGTACCGGATTCATCCCCTGACCTGGCGCTTGTTGAAACCGCTTGCCGCCGCTGCCCTTGCTTTCGGAACCGCGTTCCTTGCGGGCGGCTACCTGCCTGATCTCGAATGGTTGCGCATGGTACTGCTGCCCCTGGCCTTCCTGGCAGGCTACCTCGTTCTGTTATGCGTGATGGGGCTCGAAGACGACGACTGGACCGTACTTGGGCTGCTGAAAAAATCGGGAACCATTTCGCAACGGAAGATCGCGCGAAGGTCCGAAAATTGAAAACAAGCGCGTAAAGCGGGCCACCATAGACAGGGAGTATGCTTAGTTTTGGATTTCAGCGTGGTCATCTTCGCGGATACGGAAGCCGGCGCGGCCGGAGCCGGGCGGTCGGTTTACGGTTTCACCCTGCTCGAACGGCACCTGCGCGTCTTCGCATTCCTGGGCGCCCGGCGGATCACGGTAATCGGACCTCCCGGCGAGGGGAAACTCGAACTCCAGGTCGATGGGTTCGACGATCGCTGGTTTCAGGAGGTACACTCCGTCACCTGTCTGCGGGCCGACGATAGCCCCGCCAGCTGGATGCCCGAGAAGAACGAATCGGTCCTGGCCCTGGATGCGCACCACCTGTATGATCAACGCGTTGTGAAGGCCATGATCGACGGTGGTTGGAACGTGAAGGCCGTGGATTCCGATGTCCGGGAGTCCTGCAGGCTCCTGTTGGCGGATGCCGACCTGCTCGAGGGGCTCACGGCATCGTGGGCCGGCTCCGATTCCCTGTGGTCTGCCCTGGATGCGACACCGGAAGGGTCCTGTTCAGCGTTCGACCTCCGTGGCATGGATCCCTATATCGTGGATCTGCGCCGCAGCCTGTCCGCCTGGTGGCTGGCCCTCGATTCGGATCAAAAAGTCCATCGAGCCGAAGCGCTGCTGATTGACGCCGCGCAGAAGGGTACGCTGGATTTTCCGGCGGAGTTCATCCATCCGCCCCTGGAAAACCTGCTTACCAAATGGATATCGGGCAGTACCGTCACGCCCAACCACGTAACCACCGTCACCGTTTTACTCGCTTTTCTGACTACCGGTCTCCTGGCCGCGGGGTACCTGGCAGCCGGATACCTGGTCACCGGACTGATCATCGCCTTTATCATTGGCGTTCTGGACGGGGTCGACGGCAAGATGGCCCGCGTGACGGTGCGCTGCACCCGGTTCGGGGACCGCTACGAACACATCCTGGACGTGGTTTGGGAACTGACCTGGTACTGGGCCCTGGGATGGATGCTAAGTGAAGCCGGGGCCGTGGTCGGACCCTTTGTGCTCAGCACCGTGATCACCCTCTTTTATCTGCTTGACAAGGCGGCTACGGGGATGTTCAAGTCCAGACAGGGTATCGAACTGTTTGACTACGAATCCGTGGATCGCTTTTTTCGTCGCATTGGCGCCCGGCGAAATACGAACGTCCTTTTGCTGCTGGGAGGCACGGCAGTCGGCATGCTGGAGGAAACGTTCACTTTCGTGGCCATCTGGACGGTAATCACAGCGGCGTTTCACTGGACGCGGGCCATCTGGCTTCTGTCGAAGAGCACACCGCTTGACGAGGCGAACCCGTCCCTTTAGGGCCTGCCGGCCATGCTTTTCACCCTGATCGGGCTGGTCGCCCCTATAAATTGGATCAATAGGTGAACGGCCGCGTCTAATATAGTTAAGGTCGCAGTCTGCCAACGCTTTGAGTCCTTGCGGAGGTCATGTGTTTCGATTTTTTTATCTCATCCTTGCGACAACGCTATTGACGGGATCCGCCTTTGCGCAGGGATCGGACCCGCCCGTCCGGATGACGTTGGAACAGTGCCTGAACAGGGCGTTGAAGGTCAGTCCGGATATCGAACAGGCCATCCTGGCCGTCGAAGGATTGGAAGCGAGACTGAGCGAAGCGAAATTCGCCGGTATCGTGCCGCAGTTGCAGTGGACGAACATTTTTGGACCGGCGCCCGGCATACAAGGCGATACGGAGCAGATCGAGACCATCCGAAGCGATCTGTCCGACCTGGGGGTATTCTCCCGGACGCAAATTGAACTGATCCAGCCAATCTATACGTTCGGAAAACTCAGCAATGCGCGGAAGGCGGCGGGATACGGCCTTGAAGCGGGAGAAGCGGCCGTGGAAGTAAAGAGGAACAACGTCGTTCTCCAGGTAAGAAAACTGTTTTACGGCCTCATGCTGGCAAAGGAGCTACGGGAGATCATCCAGGAGAGCGAAGAAAAAGTAGCGGAAGCGAGACAGCGCATCAACGAGATGATCGAGGAAGATTCAGCAGACGTCGGTCAGAACGACCTGTTGAAGATCGACGTGTTCGAATTCGAAGTGAAAAAAAGCCGTGCCAGGTCCGAGAAGTCGATCGAAATGGGCAAGGCAGCGCTGATGACCGTGCTCAAGCTTGATCGGTCCAGGGGTATCGACATCGTGGATACCTACGACGGGGGAAATCCGCCCTACCTCGAAGGACTCGAAGTTTACGTCGAACAGGCGAAGAACCGGCGATACGATATCCGGCAACTCCGGGCAGGGGTACTTGCCCGCCGGGCACTCGTGAGGGTATCCCGAAGCGATTTTTATCCCCAGATCGGCCTGGCGGGGTCGCTTCAGTGGGGCATTGCTCCCCACAGGCCGGAACTGGACAATCCATTTCTGAGGGACGAGTTCAATTTCATCCGCGGCGGCGCGGTGATCACGCTCCGGCAGAACTTTAATTTCGGTCTGACCAGGGCAAAGTACCTGGCGCGGAAAGCGGAACTGGAATCCCTGGTGAGCAAGGAGTCCCAGGCGATGAACGCAATCGAGCTGGAAGTGGAAAAAACGTACAGGAACGTGATCGAGGCCCGTACCAACGTGACGAGCAGCGACCGAGCGCTACGCTCCGCGAGAGCATGGTTGACATCGGCGACGATGGGTTTCGACGTGACCGGAGACAGCACGGAATTGCTGGACGCCTACACCGCCCATGCCAGAATGCAGCAGGCGCACCGGCAGTCCCTTTTCGATCTTCGCGTATCGCTTGCCGAACTGGATCACGTAACGGGTAACGGAGTTTCAAGTGTTCGGCGATAGTGCCAGAAACGGAGGATTTTCATGGTGAGATTACGCAGACGAGGAAGCAAGTTGCTCAGCTTGCTGGCCGGCGGAATCTTTCTGATCTGCGCGGTGTCCATCGATCCGTCTTCCTTCCTTCCTTCGACTCTAGGCGGATCGGAACCGGCGCCCGCTTCAACGTGGCCGCTGGTTGATACGTTCATTTCGCCAATTGCCTGGGCGGTCCATGCTGAATATGCTGACCACCCCCAGCGGCGCGGCGATAACCAGCTTTCTATCGTGATCGATGATTTCGACAATGCAAACCCTGGCAGTTTTCCAATAGCCTGGAAGGCCTGGCGGGGAGACGACAAACTGGCCCGCAACATGTATTCGATCCATGAAGAAGAAGGAAACAGGTATCTCCACGCGGCCGACGACGGTTCCTCCGTCATCATTCGCAAGCAGTTGAGCGAATGGGACGCGAACGAATACCCGGTGCTGTCCTGGCGTTGGAGAGCGCGGGTATTACCGGAAGAAGGCGACGAGCGCATAGGATCCAAAAACGACAGCAGCGTGGCCGTCTACGTCGTCCTGAAACAAAATTTCATCGGTGTGCCCAAGACGCTGAAGTACGTCTGGAGCACCACGCTCCCGGTCGGCACATACCATCGCCGTGACGGCATCGGCCGTCCCCACGTGATCGTGCTCGAGAGCGGAATGGGGAAACTCGGACAGTGGGTCGAGGAGTCGGTCGACGTGTATGCGGATTACGTTCGGATCTTCGGGGACAGGCCGCCCCGCAAAGCGGTTGGAATCGGTATTCTGACGGATGGCAACGCGACCGGAACGGAATCACAGGGAGACTACGACGATTTCGTCGTTCATCGCCGAAACACCGGTTCCTGACCAGCCTGAATGGAGGAGGAACATGCATTCGCCAGGTCGTGAGATTTTCCGGGCGTGTATCTTCGCCCTATTGGCGGCGGCAACCATGCTGGCCGCCAGGAGTTACGCACAGGAAACCTCCCCCGTGGAGACTTTGAAGAAAAGGGATGCCGCTTTGCGCGCCCTGGACGGATCCACAACCGTAGCGGCACGGGACAGCCTGGTGCGCGAGGCCGTCGTATCGGGATTCGACTTCGAGCGACACAGCCGCATATCACTCGGAAGGTACTGGCGGGAGCGGACTGCAGCGGAGCGGGATGAATTCGTGTCTGTCCTGCGACGATGGACGGAAAACCGGGCGCTCGGTAAACTGCGCAAGCGTTCTGACGAAACGACGTACGACGGGGAAGAAACACGAGGCAGCCGGTCGCTGGTGAGAACCACGGTATGGTACAAGGGCACCAAAACGCTCGTCGATTACAAGATGGAGTTGAAGGAGGAGAACTGGCTCATCTATGACATGGTGATTGACGGGGCGAGTGTCGCACTGGCCAACCGGGACGCCTTTTACAAGAAAATAAGCAAGTCCTCCTATGCGGAACTGCTCAGCACACTCCGCGCTAAAACCCTTGAAACCAATTGAAATATGATGTATATTTGCCAGCCTGTTCAGTAGGATACGATCAGTCTGTAAATCCATGTCCTAAGTTTTTAGGAGACAGCATGGCGACATCACCGTACAAGCGGTGTATCTTTTTCCTGGTCGACGGCGCCCGTCCAGACGTGATGCAGGAGTTTGTCGAGGCGGGGGAATTTCCGTCCCTGCATCGATATGTACTCGACAGGGGGGACTTCCGGAAGGCGGTGACTTCCTTTCCGTCCACGACCGGCCCGGCCCATGTCCCTTTCCTGACGGGTTGTACGCCCGGTTCATCCAATCTTCCCGGTATTCGCTGGTTTGACCGGTCCCAACCTCACGGATACACCCATTTCAAACAGGCCCGCAGTTACGTTGGACCGGGCGGGTTGTATATGGACAGGGACCTCAAGGAAAATATCCGCCACCATCTTCGAATACTTCGAACGGCCGGCCGGCGTATTCAGTTTTCTGAACAGGGGATTGGGTGTTTTCGAGAATCAGACGCTGCTGGCCAAAACTGGTACTGGCTCTATGGCCATTACTCCGGTTGCTGGCAGGCCGTGGACGACGCGGCCTGGCGGTACGTAGACCGGGCGATTGACCGTGATACGGATTTCCTGTCGGTCGTGTTTCCCGCGGTGGACGAGTATTCGCATTACACGGATCCTTTTTCGAATGAGACTTTGGATGCGTACCGTGCATTCGACAGGGGTCTCGGCAGGCTGGCGGAACGGCTCAACCTCAAAGGCAGACTGGATGACACGTTGTTCGTGGTTTCCAGTGACCACGGTTTGACCACCACCCACACGCACTTCGAACTCTGGTCGTTTCTGGACGAACTGGGATTCAGCACGCTCTACTATCCGAAGATCCTCCGCAACGGTTGTAACGCGGCCGCGATGGTTTCCGGCAATGGCATGGCCCATATCTATCTCAAGAAGGGCGATTCGTGGGAGGAACGTCCTTCCTATGACGAGATTCGTTCCATGGGGATACGGACATGGTTCAAGCCCTGCTCTCGCAGGAAGCGGTAGACCTGGTGGCGGTCAGAGCCTTCGACGATGGGGTTTATCGTTTGCGGACGCCGGGGAATGGTCGAGATTCGGGAGAAGCCCAATGGCATAACCTACCGGGTACGTGAGGGTGAAGATCCTTTCGGCTACCGCGGCATGCCGGTCGAGATGTCCCATGATCAGGCGCTTGCCGCCACTTTCGACACGGAATATCCCGACGCGCCATACCAGTTGCTGAAGGTCATCGGATCATCCCGGTCGGGTGACGTAATCGTTAGCGCACGGAAGGGATACGATCTCAGAAACAAGCACGAGTATCCTGAACACAAGGCTTCCCATGGCTCGCTTCACCGCGAGCACATGCATGTCCCGTTATTCATGAATACAGAGATTTCGGCAGACTACGTGCGTACCGTGGACCTTTTCCCCACCATGTTGAGTCTGACAGGGCATTCGGTTGAAGGCGATATAGACGGCACCGGTTTTGTCGCCGCCGCCTGAAGCGCGGAGTTGAAGGAGTAGCAAACGATGTCCGAACAAATCCAGGTCGCTCCGACGGCGGAACTACTCGCGCCGACCCCTGCGCCGCCAATATCCCAGCCGGACGCCGGTTTTCTCGGTTACGACCAGGTGCTGTTGCGGCCCATGTCCCTCGTCAGGAAGCTCCGGGGCGTGCTCAAGTACCTCCGGGTACGGTTGAGAGGTGGTCCGATGGCGGTAAACATGGAGGTGACGTACCTGTGCAATGCCACCTGCGACTTCTGCGATTACTGGAAGACGAAACGATCGGCAAACTGGGCGATTACGACTACATTGACGCGATCAGGAAACTGGACCCGCTGACGGTTACGCTTACAGGCGGAGAACCGACGATCAACAAGCAAACTACCCGACGCGGTCAGGCGCATCAAGGCGTCTCTCGGTTTTGTGTATATCGGCATGGTCACCCATGGATCCCTCCTGACCGTGGAAAAGGCGACGGCCCTTTGGGAAGCCGGCATGGACCATATCTCGATTTCGTTGAACTACATCGGCCGCGAACACGACGAAGAACGAGGTATCGAGGGCCTCTACGAGCATATTTCCACGCTTGTTCCCCAGCTGACGGCCAAGGGGATTAACGTAATCTACAACACTGTGATCATGCGCGATAACCTTGACCATATCATTCCCATCGCGCACCTGGCCCGCTCCATGGGTGCGAAGGTTTCCTACAGTTGCTACAGCGATTACAAGAACGGGAACGAAACCCACCTGGTAGATCCTGGTCACGCCACGCAGTTGGAAACCGTGATCGAGGATCTGATCGATCTGAAATCCCGGTTGGGGAATATCGTCAATTCCGACTGGTATCTGCGCCGCATCCCCGCCTATTTCCGGGATTCCCTTCCAGGGTCCTGCACGGCGGCAGGTAAGTGGCTGGTCCAACTGACGCCCGACGGAAATGTCAAGCCGTGCGCCGAACTGCCCGTACAGTCGGGTTATGCCGACTACAAACCGGTTACGAAGAAGATCGACTGCAACCGGTGCTGGTACAGTTGCCGGGGAGAGACGGAAGCGTCACTGAGGCTCGAGCGGGTCTGGGAGGTCCTGGGCCGCGCCCTGCGTATAAGCGCTTAATTACCCACAGCCAGTTCCCGGGCGAGGATTTGCCCGGTGTGAGACAGGGAACCTGCGATTTCCTCGGGTGTACCCGCAGCGACCACGTGACCGCCCTGGTCACCGCCTTCGGGACCGAGATCGACGATCCAGTCCGCCGTCTTGATGATGTCGAGGTTGTGCTCGATCACCAGCACCGTATTCCCTTTGTCCACCAGCCGGTTGAGCACGTCCCAGCAATTTTCGAATATCGTCGAAGTGCAGCCCCGTGGTCGGCTCGTCCAGCAAGTAGATGGTCTTGCCGGTGCCCGGCCGGGAGAGTTCCTTCGACAGTTTGACGCGCTGCGCCTCGCCGCCCGATAGGGTGATGGCCGACTGGCCGAGCTTGATGTAATCGAGTCCCACGTCGTTCAGGGTCTGGAGCATCCGCCGGATGCGGGGCACGTTCTCGAAGTGCTTGAGCGCCTCGGCCACGGTCATTTCCAGCGTATCGGCTATGGTCTTGCCCTTGTAGGTCACCTCCAGCGTTTCCCTTCATGTATCGCTTCCCGTCACAGACCTCGCAGGTCATCCACACGTCCGCCAGAAAATGCATCTCGATCTTGCGCACGCCGAGTCCCTGGCATGCCTCGCAACGGCCTGAAGGTACGTTGAAGCTGAACCGCCGGGGTTCGTAGCCTCGCATCCTGGCCTCCACGGTCTGTGAAAACAACGATCGGATTGGCGCGAAGAGCCCGACGTACGTGGACGGATCCGATCGGGGTGAATGGCCGATAGGGGTCTGGTCGATGTTGATGACCTTGTCCACGAACCGCAGCCCCTGAATTTCGTCGTGGGGACCGGGATTTACCTGCGCGCGATGCAGGGTGGAGGCCAGCACGGGATACAGGATATCATTGACGAGTGAACTCTTCCCCGACCCGGACACGCCGGTTACGCAGATGAAGAGACCGAGGGGCAGCGCCACGTCGATGTTTTTCAGGTTGTTCTGGCGGGCGCCGACGATCTGCAGCTTGTTCCGGCCCGGCTTGCGGCGGTTCCGCGGTACCTTCGATACACAGCCGGTTGCTCAGGTAGCGTCCGGTCAGCGAAGCCTGGTGTTCCTTGAGCGCGGCGGGTGTACCTTCGCCCACGATCCGACCCCCGAACATGCCGGCCCCCGGACCGAAATCCACCAGGTTGTCTGCATGCTCCAGCGTATCGCGGTCGTGTTCGACCATGATGAGGGTATTGCCGAGATCTCGCAGGTTTGCCAGGGCATCGATCAGCCGGATGTTGTCTCTCGGATGGAGCCCGATCGTGGGTTTCGTCCAGCACGTAGAGCACGCCGGTAAGTCCCGATCCGATCTGGCTGGCCAACCGGATCCGCTGCGCCTCGCCGCCCGACAGCGTGGGCGCCCGGCGATCGAGGGTCAGATATTCGAGTCCAACGTTCAGGAGAAAGCGCATGCGGTTTCGGATTTCCGTCATCACCTCGCCTACGACTTCCAGCTCGGGTTCGGATAGTTCCAGCCCGTCGATGAAGGTCATGGCACGGTCGACGGAAATGGCGCAGAGTCCGGCAATGGACATGCCGTTGATCAGTACGGCCAGGCTCTCGGGCCGCAGACGACCACCCTCGCAGGCCGAGCAGGGTGTCGGGTGCAGCAGGCGAGCCAGTTCGGGGAACCGGTTCGCGTACCGAGCGACCAGTTCAACCGTCGGGAATATGCCCCTGAACTGGTAGGACAGGCCGGGAACCCGGTGGTCTTCGATCCACTGGTCACTTCCATAGAGAAACACCTGGAGCTGGTCGGGTGACAACTGGTCTACCGGCGTTTCCAGGGTGAATCCCTTCGCGAAGGCAACCTGTTCCAGCAGGTCGAGCATAGACCGTTCGCCTGCCGCGGCTTCACCCCATATCGCCAGCGCGGCTTCGCGGATGGAATTCGAACGCTGGGGGATAAGCACAGGTCGAGGTCGATGCCGGGTTGCGTTCCGAGTCCCTCGCATTCGCGGCACATACCCGACCTGTGGTTGAAGGAGAAGCTCTGGGGCGACAATTCTTCGTAGCTGACGCCGCAGGACGGGCACGAATAGTACCGGCTGAAACGGATATCGCGGGCGTTTTCGGATTCCGGTTCCTGCACCTCGGCGATCAGCAGCCCCCCCGATAGCTCCAGGGCGGTCTCCACCGAATCGGGCCAGGCGCTGCCGTACAACCCCCTGCATGACGATCCGGTCTACGACCACGCACAGTTCGTGGCGCCGGCGCCGGTCGATCTGTATGTCCTCTTCGAGCCGCCGGAGCACGCCGTCGACGCGCACCCGGATGAATCCGTTGCGGCGGGCCCGGTCCAGGAGGGCATCATATCCTTCGGCGCCATCGGGTTCCAGCGGGGCGTGCAGCGTGGCGCGGGTCTGCTCCGGCAGGGTCATGATGCGGTCCACGATCTGGCTGGGTGTCTGCGCACCGATGGGAACGCGGCAGGCCGGACAGTGGGGAACGCCGACCAGGGCGTAAAGCGCGCGCAGGTATTCGTATATCTCCGTTATGGTGCCTACCGTGGAACGCGGGTTCCGTCCCGGGGATTTCTGCTCGATGGAGATGGCCGGGGACAGGCCGACGATATGGTCCACCTTTGGTTTCTGCATCTGCTGCAGAAACTGGCGCGCATAGGCGGAAAGGGATTCCACGTACCGTCGCTGGCCTTCCGCGTAGATCGTATCGAGGGCAAGGGATGTCTTGCCGGAGCCGGATACACCCGTGAATACGGTCATCCTGTCCCGGGGTATGGCCAGGGAGAGATCGTTCAAGTTGTGCTCGCGGGCGCCTCGTACGGTGATCTCCTTGATGTGTCCGTCCCCGCCCGCCGCTTTTCTCGCCGGTTTCGGAAGCTTCCTGGGACCCGGAGGTTTCAACGCCTTCACCAGGATCCGGCCCGTGGACGACGCGGCAACGCCTGCGAGGGTCTCCGGCGTCCCCTCCGCGATGACGCGGCCGCCCGCTTCTCCGCCCTCCGGCCCCAGATCGATAATCCAGTCGGCCGTCTTGATCACGTCGATGTTGTGCTCGATGACGACGACGGTGTTGCCCTTGTCCACGAACGCATTCAGCACGGCGAGCAGATGGGTGATGTCTTCGAAATGCAGTTCCGGTCGTGGGTTCGTCCAATACGTACATCGTCCGTCCCGTGCTGCGTTTGCACAGTTCCCGGCCCAGCTTGATGCGCTGCGCCTCGCCGCCCGACAGCGTAGGAGCGGGCTGGCCGAGCTTGATGTACCCCAGGCCCACGTCGTAGAGGGTCCTGAGCACCCGGGCGATGGAAGGTATGTGTTCGAACAGTTTCAGCGCCTCCTGCACGTCCAGGTCGAGCACGTCGGTGATGGGAATGCCCCTTGAACTTCACCTCAAGGGTTTCGCGTCCGAAGCGTTTGCCGTCGCAGACGGAGCAGGTGACCCACATGTCCGCCAGGGAAATCCATCTCCACCCGCGTGGCCCCGTTGCCCTCGCAGGCTTCACAACGGCCGCCCCTCACGTTGAAGCTGAACCGGCCCGGCTTGTAACCGCGTATCCTGGCCTCGGGGGTTTCGGCGAAGAGGGAGCGGATCGCGTCGAAGACTTTCGTATAGGTCGCCGGATTCGATCTCGGTGTGCGACCGATGGGCGCTCTGGTCGATGTTGATGACCTTGTCCAGGTGTCCTACACCCTTGAGGTCGTCATATTCGCCCTGGTCCATGCCGGCCTTGTTCAGCGACCGGGCCAGCGCCGCGTACAGGATGTCGTTGATCAGCGAGCTCTTGCCGGAACCGGACACGCCGGTGACACAGGTGAATAGTCCCACGGGGAGACGGACATCCCAAATTCTTCAGGTTGTTCTGCCGGGCGCCGAGGATCGTGATCCATCGGTCGTTTACACCGCGCCGGAACGACGGAATGGGGATCATCTTCTTCCCGCTCAGGTACTGACCGGTCAACGAAGCGCTGCTCGCGGCCACGACACCGGGACTGCCTTCGGCAACGATCTCGCCCCCATTGATTCCGGCGCCCGGACCGAAATCCACCACGTGGTCGGATGCCCACATGGTTTCTTCATCATGCTCCACGATGATGACGGTATTGCCCTGGTCCCGCAACTGTCCAAGGGTATCCAGCAGTCGCCGGTTGTCCCGTGGATGCAGGCCGATGCTCGGTTCCGTCGAGCACGTACATCACGCCGACGAGGCCGCGGCCGATCTGGCTCGCGAGACGTATACGCTGCGCCTCTCTCCGCCGGAGAGCGTGGGTGCCGTACGTTCCAGCGCCAGGTATTCGAGTCCCACGTTGAGGAGGAAGTCGAGCCGGGCGACGATTTCCTTGAGCGCTTCATCTCCAATCTGGCGTTCGGCGTCGGTCAGCGGACAGTTTCCGGAAGAACGCGCGGACATCGAGGATCGACTGGCGGCACAGGTCGGCGATGGAGAGACCGCCCAGGGTGACGGCCAGCGCTTCAGGCTTGAGGCGTTCGCCATGGCAATGGTCGCACTTCCCTATGGCCATGTACCGTTCGAGTTCGGCTTTGTGCCGCTGGGACTTGAGCGTATGGTACCGCTTTTCCAGATCGGTCACGACCCCGTTAAAACGGTCCCTGTGCGACCATTCCCCACCCTTGCCGTTGCGGAAGGTAAAGGAAATCCGCTTGTACCCCAATCCGTATAGAACCACCTGCCGCGCTTCTTCAGTCAACCGCTCCCAGGGCGTGTCCAGGCTGAATCCCTCGTGATGGGCGATCCCCTCAAAAAAATGCCGTTTCCACAGGTTGGTTATGGTGCCGAGAGGTTCGAGCGCCCCTTCATTGATGGATTTCGACGGGTCGGGCACGATGAGTCTCGGTTCGATCCGCATCATGGTGCCCAGGCCGTGGCAATTCGGACACATGCCCTGGGGACTGTTGAAGGAGAACAGTTGCGGCGCCGGCTCTTCGTAACTCAGATCGCATTTGTTGCAGGCGTAACGCGTGCTGAAGAGCAGGTCGGAAGTCCGGCCGTCCTCTTCCAACTGGATCATCACGGTACCCTGGCTCAGATGCAACGCGCCTTCTACGGCTTCGACCAGCCGGGT
>CBDEKM010000016.1:0-136166 GCA_965240335.1 bacterium | reverse complement strand
TACGTCATCCCCTCCTCATTCTCTTTTTGTTTTCTTCTTCAAATTTACGTAATTCCTCCCTGTCCTCCTCTACATCCTTCAAAACATCCTCCCTGGTCGTTTCACCCAGCTGAATCTCCATCAAACGCCTGATCGTCTTAAGCTCGTTCATGATGTTGAATACCACAGTTCCTAATTGACTCATCCAGAAGGTATCGTTCTGGATCAAACTGATATCGTGACGGATCTGCGCCAAATCCTCTTCGAACTGCATGGGTCCCTCGGGCATTCCCAGCATAGTGCTACCTCCCGACTGTATGAATGGAGTCTGTGCGGTGTGTGAGTGACCCGTAACGGAGAGTTATCCCTGTCCTACCGCTAATTTCCGGCTGCGCTTCGAATCGCATCCAGCAGCGCGTCCCGCGTCAGATCCTGCCGGGGAACGTTCAATCCTGCTTCTTCCGGCGGGTCGGTGACGAGCCAGATGCCGCGTTCCAGGGCGTAGCCACCACGTCCCGCGGCAGTTTGGAGGAGATCGTCCGCGGCTTCTTCACCGATGAAGCCCAGCAGCCCGACGGGGATCACCCGGGCTGAAATGCCGTTGTCGCTGAGAAAACGCGCGTACCACTCCGGGGGGCGTTCGTAGGAGAACACGAGGAAGGGGCGTTCAGGTGTGCCAACGCCGCGCCAGAAACCGAGGTGGTACCAGTTCGGCCGCAGGGAGCGTACGAAGGCGCCGTGAAGGAGTCCAGGGTTGATCTCGTCCATGGACTGCCGGTATAGTGTGCCGAGGCGCTCGGCGTTGGTTTCCTGGAGCTGGATGTAGGTCTCGAGGTGTCCCGATTTGAGCAGCCATTCGAACCGTTCGTCCCTGTCCAACCCCATGAGGGACGTGAATTCGTCGCCGTGGTACAACCCGTTCCGGACGAGATGACGGATGAAGTACGGGAAATGCAGGTCGTCGAAGATGTCGGTCGCGGCATACGCATCGAAGGACCGGGTGATATGGGGTTCCCAGTCGTGCACGATGGCCTTCAGGGCCGACTGGCCGCGGCTGTGCCGTGCGATGTCGCGGGCCGGTTCGAAGAGGTAGCGGTTCAGGTAGGCCATGTCCAGCCGGGAAGGCAGGCCGACCGGGTCGCCCCTGGCGTTCAGGGCGTCCACGTATTCGCCGGTAATTTCGTTGTCACGGGGCGCGCTGATGCCGGCATACCAGCCCGTCGACGTACCGCCCAGGCGGTTCAGGATCGGAAGGGCCCACGATTCGAAACGCACGTCGCCCGTCGTTTGGGTCCCCCCGGTATAGCTGGCGGCCGGCGCCACGGTCCACAGAAAATCCAAACCGAGGCCGGGCAGTATTCCGGCGAGATCGGAAACATGTTCATGCCGCCGGGCAATGAAATCCCATACGCCGCGCAGCGGTGCAACATTTACAGCATCCACAGCGCCAGAGCCGGCCAGCGGGCCTGACGTCGCTTCCCCGATCACGCGGACCCGTTCGGGCAGCACAGTCTGGATGGAGACATTGTTCAGGGATATATCGGGTTTCTGGTTCCCGGGCATCTGGGCCAAGGGATAATCGTGTTCAGGCGACCAGGCTTCGGGAGCATCTATGAACCCGCGGACGTACCGCGCGAACCCACCCAGAAAAAGTCCCAGGCTTTCCCGATCGGGATCCGACGGACCCATACCCAGGGGAGGCAGCGGCCGGTCCAGCCCGGTGAGGACGTCCCGATCCACGGCCACGACGTAACCCTTGCCCAGCCGGTCGGTCCTGCCCGCGGCGGCCACCGCCAGACGGCCGGCGATCTCCTCGTTCTCCCGCATGGCCTCGAGGTCCTCGACGGACCGGATCTCTTCCCGTATCTCACGGCCGGCGAAGGCGGCCGCGACGACCCCGGCCGGGACGCTGACCAGCGCATATTCGGATCCCCAGCGGTTGCCGGGCATGCGCACCGTCAGCGTGTCCTTCGCTTCTGAAACGCCTTCCACCTCTCCCTTGAATCTCGCCGTGGTCCAGTCCACCGGCGAGGGACTTTCCCGGTTCCTGTAGTACAGGTCGGCCCGCAGTTCCTGCGAACCGCGCAGCAGCAGTTCGATGTCCTCTCCCGCCAGGGCGTCCGCGGGCTGTATGCGCAGCGTGCGCCGGACGATCCGGTACTCGGGTTCTTCTTCGGGAGGCGCTTCTTCAGGCACGTCCCCGGGTTCAGGCGCTTCCGGTGGTCCAGCCTCCACGAGTAACGGCTCGGCGCCATCGCCCACGAGCAGGCGCGTTCCGGCTCGCGCGAAGACGGATCCGTCCAGGTCCCGGCCGACGGAATGACTGGCGGCGGGTTCGAAGGAGACATAGGGATTCAGCAACGGACTGGCCCTATGGTCGGCATTCAGCGCATACAGGTTGATGTTAAGGCGGCTCAGCACCTCGTTGAACTGGTAACGGTCATGGACGCCCGGGTTGTTCTTCCTTCGTTCTCCGTATGGACCGTCGGACGGCATCGCGAGGATCAGCACTTTCCCCCGCGTCACGAAATTGATGGCCAGGTTCAAATCCTGGATGCTCATGCCCGGGTCGCCGCCGCCCAACAGCAGGATGGCGTCGTAGGCCGCGGCGTCGCGCTCCACCAGGGCCGGGTAATAGGGACGGTAATCGACGTCCAGGCCGGCCTCCGCGAACGCCCGGATCATCCCGGCGTTTTCCTGCGGATAGGCCATGGCGTAGTCGATGATGAGCAGGCGCGGGGGTAGTGCCGCATTCTGCTGTGCGCTCGCAGATTCAGGGTTCGGCTGCTGGAATGTCGTCTCCTGCGCTGTTGACGCGTCGGGCGACCACAGGAGTGTGGATAGGCAGATTATCAATATGGTTCGCATGGTGTTGCGCTCCACAGGAACGAGAATACCTGTCCTTCAAATTATAACCAACAGGTGGAATACCAAGTAACTACTCCAATTTGCATCGGATTAGGATTACGACATACACCTGATATTACCAATCTCCAGAATCTGGAATGCCAGGACTGACAATAACCTCCATGCCGGGTTCCGGTGACACACGCCGTGCGCCACTTATGAGGTTACCCGAATCCGGCCAGTCTCGCAGGATTCCCCTGATTTCTCCCGTAGACTGATCTAAGAGCAGGGCAGCAGTTTTTTTGCCATTACCGGACAACTCTACAACTCCCTGCGGGCCAGAAAGCGTGAGGTTCGACAGCCTACCGGCCCAGTCCGAACGAACGGGAATCGTAAAGGCGAAAACACCTCCTTCTCCATGCGATAACTCGCTCATGGCAAAACTGAATTCAATAACCGTCATTCCCTGACGAATCTTCACCTATTAGACGATAGGGTCCGGATTCCTGTGGCAGGAACGGCGGTGCTTCAACCACGAAAGCCGGCTCGAGTGAAAGGACGCCGTTCTCGCCAACTCCTCCCCAGAGAAGAAGCGTTCTGGTGGCCATCGAGGCGCCATCAGGTGCTATTAAAGCCTTGTAACTTTCGGACAGACGATATTGCAAGGTGTGGCTGAAATGATAGTCGCTTATCCATGCCGGGGGATAGCAATAACTCATGATATCGGGCGTATTCGGGTGAATCAGTGACCCCGATTGTATATCATATCCCCATGCGCCTATGTTCCCTCTCTGGTAGGGAAAGTATGGGTCCACACCGTCTGGATTACCGCACGGAGCGTGGGACAGACTCAAGTTGTGTCCAAGTTCGTGTGCTATGGTGTAGTCCCGCAGGCTTGAGAGAAACGTATTCGTGCGTCTCCCCCCAAAACCTCCGTTTTTCAGGATTCCCATGTAGTGACCGCCTTTACCCTCGATTCTTTGTAACGCCAAGACCTCCTGAAGCAATTCAAAACGGTTTTGAAAGACAGGATCCAGCGAGACCATCAGGGGTTCGTGTGGTATAACCTGAAAATCGTTTATTGGATAAAGATCGCGGGCCAGTCGAAACAAATCGTCATCGGCTGTCAGTCCTTCTGACTCCGTGACAACTGCGTAATCCGGATCTTCTTTCCAAATCAGTGGTACCAGCGTCAAGTCAAAAGGCGGCACCGATTTTACGTCGATCGACAGCCTGCCGGATGCCGGTACCCGCATTCCAAAACCCGAGTCGGGATCTAACTTGCCGTCTGGTCGTATTTCGACGACTACTTCGAGACTAGGCAGGATTATTCTAGCAGGCAACACAGCATTCGCCGATTTTTCAAGAGATCCCTCATCGATCTCATGGGGAATCTTCGCTGCTCCGGGTGGTATGTCCACGCGGTGTACTTCAACGCCATTCAAGAAAAAGGTCGCCCTCACCGCCGGCTTGTTCAATACCGCTTCTTCTGTGGTGAAGAAAACTCGAAGTAGAGCTGGGTTGCCCTCTATTAACGATACTGGACGATCGAACGACTGAATCGCCTGTGTAATGTACACTTCAGGATTCATCAATGCTGATGGGCATACAGGAACATCGTCTCGATCGGGAATAACTTCTAACCATTCCTGGAAATCGGAATCTGTAGGTGCGCACAGTTGTGTTTCCGCCACATGGAACGCACCCAGATTCAAACGAGTGAACGATTGCTGAATCGGTCCAGCAAGACCCACGTTAGCACGTACATTGAATTCCTTTAGTTTTAAAAGTCCTGCTAGCTCTGAAGGTAGTTCACCTGACAACAGGTTGTGTGCAAGGCTTAACGAATGAAGGATTAGTAAGTTGAACCAGTTCGGAAGGTATTTCTCCTGACAGACCATTGTAAGCTAGAGAAAGCGTATTCAGGCTCGACAATTGACCTAATTCGGTTGGCATTTTACCGGTTAGACGGCTGAATCCCAGTGACATTGAATTGAGATTGGTCAGGTTTCCAAGTTCGACTGGAATACTTCCAGATAACTTAGTGTGGTTGAGCCACAGCCCGGACAACTCGGTCAGTCCTCCAAGTTCAGGTGGTATACTTCCAGAAAGGTCTCTGTTTGATGAGAGATCAAGCTCTTTCAGGTGGACCAGTTGTCCGAGTTCCGGCGGGATTCTGCCTGACAGCCGATTTCCCCTGAGTGACAACACTTTGAGGTTGGTAAGCTGTCCCAGTTCTGATGGTATACTGCCTGATAGGGAATTAAAAATCAATCTCAACGACGTGAGATTGATTAGTCGTCCCAATTCCGCCGGTATATCTCCCGTCAACTCATTTCCATTGAGGACTAACACTTCAAGATCATTCAATTGTCCCAGTTCGGCAGGTATGCTTCCGTTGAAGTCATTATTCCGGAGAATCAAGGTGGTCAAGCTTGTCAAGTTCCCCAATTCAGCGGGGACGATGCCCTCCAACTGATTGTCGTATAGATTCAAAACAGTCAGGTTTGACAAATTTCCCAATTCAGGAGGAATCGTACCTGCAAGGTTGTTTTTTAAGAGTTCTAGTCTTGTCACACGCCCTTGAGCATCAGTCGTCACTCCAAACCATTCACCAAGGGGCTTGTCACTCAACCAGTCCTCATCGTTGATCCATTCGGTTCCATTCGTGATCTTGAAGAACCTGGTCAATATACTTCGTTCATCCAGATCTGCCGTTTCTTCGCAATGAACAACCCCATTCAAATTCGTGATACTCCCCAACCAGGTTTGAAACGCTGCATCCATGGGTGCGCAAGTCCGTGTTCCTTCCAGATTAAGTGATTCTAATATGGGTAGATTCCTAAGTGTGTTCGGCAATGTACCGGTCAGTGATGGATTGTTTCCGAAGTTCAGGCTTTTTATTCCTGTGAGATTTCCAAGTGCATCCGGTATCACGCCGCTCAGATTGTTACTTTCAAGGTTTAATTGTTCGACCCGACTTGTGGCATCATGAGAAACACCAAACCAATCCTGAAGAGGCCGATCGCTTATCCAGTTGGAATTGTCGATCCAGTTCTGACCGGCAGTAGCATGGTACAACGCAACAAGTGCATCACGTTCCGGGTTGTTACAGAAATCAAATGCCCACCACACCGTTTCAATCGACTCCAACCAATCATGAAACACGGCATTGTCGGGAACGCAAAGTGAGGAGGCCTGCAGGTTCAAGTAATCCAGGTTTCTTATTGCTGTCAGTTCGATCGGCAATGGGCTTGTTTGAAAAGAATTATCCCCTAGATCCAATGTCCTTAGATTGGCAAGTTGTCCCAAACCTGGAGGAATAACGCCGGTCAATCGATTTCCCAGAACATTAAGTACCTGGAGGTTTTCTAGTTTCCCCAGTTCTGCTGGTAGGTTGCCAGACAAGTGGTTTTTTCGGAGGTTCAAGGAATGCAGCTTTGACAAGTTTCCTAATTCAGCCGGGATACTTCCTGAGACCATATTATCCCTGAGTGACAACGAGATTAAGTTTGTCAGCTTCCCGAGTTCGACAGGCAATACGCCTGACAGATTGTTATTGTTGAGAGACAGCAATTCCAGATTAGGAAGGTTTCCCAATTCTGCAGGAATACTGCCTGACAACAGGTTATTGCCAAGCCACAGAATCCTTAAGTCGCTCAGGTTTCCCAGTTCGGCGGGAATTCTGCCTGTCAAATAATTGGCTTGGAAATAGATCCCTGCCAAGTTTTCAATATTTCCCAGATCAACTGGAACACTGCCAGAAAGCAAGTTGCCGGCAAGACCAAGTTCCTTCAGTTTTTGGAGCTGTGAAATCTCCTCAGGTATTTCGCCTGACAACCGGTTTCCTCCAAGTTCCAGAGTTGTCAGGTTTGCCAACTGTCGTAATTCAGAGGGGATTGTACCAGACAGTCGGTTGCCAATAAGTGTTAAACCAATTACCCGACCGGCATCATCGGTTTGAATGCCATACCACTGATCAATAGGCATGTCGCTGAGCCAGTTGGTTCTAATACTCCAATTCGGACCGTCCGTCGCATGGAAAAAAGCCTTGAGAGCGAGCCGCTCAATATCGAAATCCTCACAATTGACCTCAATTCGAGCATCCGGAATCCCACTCAGCCACTTTTCCAAGTCTGGATCGTCTGTGAGACACACCTGCGTTCCCAGTAGCAGCAGTGCGTCCAGTTCAAGGTTGATCAATTCTACAGGCAAATTGCCCATTAGATTTGCATTGTTGTGCAGATGCAGCCATTTAAGGTTACTTAGTTGACCCAATGCAGGTGGGATGACGCCCGACAATTGATTGCTGTTAAGACACAAATGGATAAGGTTCGTCAACTGACCGAGTTCCGGCGGGATGACCCCTGACAGTTGATTGTCAAATAGATACAGGTGGGTCAGGCTGGCGAGTTCGCCAAGCTCCCGTGGAATGGCGCCTGCTAGTTGATTGTCTTCGAGCGACAGCCCCTCAAGATGGCTCAACTGTGCCAACTGGGTGGTCAGTGTCCCCTTGAGTCTGTTGCTACCCAGGTTCAGCGCCGTCACGCGTCCTTCCTCGTCGGTGTTCACACCATACCATTCGTCAACATGCCTTTCGGTCAGCCAGTTCGAGTTGATGGTCCAGTTAGGTCCGTCCATAGCGGTGTACAGTGCTACCAGCACGTCGCGGTCCGGACTAGGCACTGGTAACTGGACCGTAACGTCGATGCCTGACGATGCGCTACCCGACGTGGCCGTGATACGGGCAACGCCGTTGCCCACTGCCGTCACCAACCCCACGGCGCTCACACTCGCCACCAACTCGTCACCGCTCTGCCAGGTTACCACTGCGCCTTCTATGCGCTGACCGTTGGCATCCAGAACCGCCGCAGACAACTGCACCGTATCACCTATCGACATGAGCGTGGCCTTCTGAGGCTCGATCTCGATGCGGCCCGCTGACTGCATCATAGTAACGTCGATACCTTCCGATGCGCTCCCAGAGGTCGCTGTGATGCGGGCAACGCCGTTACCCACGGCGGTGACCAGACCTTCCACGCTCACCGCTACCACCGACTCGTCGCCACTCTGCCAGGTCACCACTGCGTCTTCTATCCGCTGACCGTTGGCATCCAGTACCGTCGCAGACAACTGCACCGTATCGCCCAGAGACATCAGCGTCGCAGAGCCCGGATCGATCACAATCCTACCAGCAGACTGAGTTACTATGACATTTGCTGTCGAAGATGCGCTGCCCGACCGAGCCGTGATACGGCCGACGCCGTTCTTCACCGCAGTGACCAAACCATTGGCGTTTACGATCGCAACACTTATGTTTCCGCTCGACCAGGTCAAGGTGGCCCCGGACATGGCATTGTTGTTCTGATCAAAAACCCTGGCGGTCAACTGAACGGTCTGGCCTATGGAGGTCAGCGCTGCCGAGGAAGGCATGATTTCAACCCGGGTGGCTACCGGTATTATCGGTGGAGGTGGTGGTTCAGGCGGCTTCGGCTTGGTGGGGCTGTCCTTGCCGCAGGTGGTTAGTGCGATCAGGGCCAGAATCAAGAAAACTCCGGCGTAGTTTCGAGACAAGCGGTTCATTGTGCTGTTACCAATGCATTCCGTTCAGTTGATCTTTTGCGGGCAAGTTACGAGGCGTCACAAACTGCGTTTGCATGAAATGTGCAATACAATATTAATGGTACGCCCTTTACAATCAACTAGTAACCTATTGTCTCCAGTATACACTATCGATGTCGGGTCAAGGAGTATCGGTCATATAGACGAGATCTGGAGCTTTGGAGTGTTTCAACGAGGGTTCTACGGAATGACGACTCTGTTCAGAAGGAAGGTTCATCCCTGCTTTCTGCAAGATGCCGCTACGGTGTGGAGCTCAAGACATTATGGAAATTGCTGATTACGAAGGGGGAAAGATCGCGGTACGGGCTGGTGGACCGTTCGACGGTCATTGTACGGCGAGTGCGCCGTCTGTCACACCTCCGCCAGCCGCACCAGGAGGTCCACGCAACGGTTGGAGTAGCCCCATTCGTTGTCGTACCATCCGCATACCTTGACGAGGCCTTCGTCGATGATCATGCTCAGTTCTGAATCGAAGATGCACGACGCGGGGTTGTGCACGATGTCGACGGAGACGATGGGGTCTTCGCAGTATTCGAGGATGCCTTTCAGGCGGCCGGTGGCGGCGGAGGCAAAGGCTTCGTTGACTTCGTCGACCGTGGGGACGCGCTCGACCTGGACCACGAAATCGGTCAGGGAGCCGTCGGGCACGGGCACACGGACGGCCATGCCGTTCAGGCGGCCGTTCAGCTCGGGGATCACCTCGCCGATGGCCTTGGCCGCGCCGGTGCTGGTGGGGATCATGGACACGGCGGCCGATCGGGCACGCCGGGGGTCGCTGTGGGCGAAATCGATGATGCTCTGATCGCTGGTATAGGCATGCACCGTGGTCATGGATCCACGGATAATGCCGTAGTTTTCGTGCAGCACGGACGCCATGGGGGCGAGGCAGTTGGTGGTGCAGGAAGCGTTGGAGACGACGCGGTGCGAATCGTTCAGTATGTCGTCGTTCACGCCCATAACGATGGTCGCGTCCACGTTGGTCGCCGGCGCGGAAATCAGGACCTTCTTCGCCCCGGCCGCGAGGTGTGCCGAGGCCTGCTCCCCGTCGGTGAAGATGCCGGTCGATTCCACCACCAGGTCGACGCCGCGGTCGCCCCAGAGCAGGTCCGCTGGGTCACGCTCCGATACGATATCGATCTTGTGGCCGTTTACATGGAGTCCGGCCTCTACCGCCCTGACCGGTCCGTTGTACCGGCCGTGTACGGAGTCGTACTTCAGTAAATGCGCGAGCGTCGCGCTGTCGGTGAGGTCGTTGATGGCGACCACGTCGAATCCGGTTCGCTCCGTCATGGCGCGGAAGACCATGCGCCCGATGCGGCCGAACCCGTTAATGCCGACCCTGATTCCCATGATTACCATTGCCTCCAAAAGTTTCGGGAAACCGTCCTGTGAGACTCGGACGATTTCCCTTAATTCTATTCCGGCTTTCGCCGGTTAAGTATCCAGGTTTTATGCGGTGCGCGCCGAGCTACTTCTCCGCGTACTTGTCGCCGCGTTACTCCTCCGCGCACTTGACGCCGCTTTCCTTCCCTACTCTTTCAGCAATCCGCGCAGGACGTACTGCAGGATGCCTCCGTGGCGGTAGTATTCGACCTCCACCGGCGTGTCGATGCGCACGATGGTGTTCAGCGTCATTGTCGCGCCGTCTGCGGCGGTCACGCGGACCCGGACGCGTTGCCGGGGGTTGATGCCGCCCGCGATGCCCTCGATATCGTAGGTCTCGAAGCCGGTCAAACCGTGGGATTCGGCGCTCTCGCCCTCGGCGAACTGGAGCGGCAGGATGCCCATGCCGATGAGGTTGCTGCGGTGTATGCGTTCGTAGCTCTCCACGATCACGGCCCGTACGCCGAGCAGGTTGGGACCCTTGGCGGCCCAGTCCCGCGACGAACCCGTGCCGTATTCCTTGCCTGCGAGGACGACGAGGGGGGTGCCGGAAGCCCGGTATTCCATGGCCGCGTCGTAGATGGCGACCGGTTCGGCATCGGGCGACATTTTCGTCCAGCCGCCCTCTGTACCCGGCGCCATGCGGTTGCGCAGCCGTATGTTGGCGAAGGTCCCGCGCATCATGACTTCGTGATTGCCCCGCCGCGAGCCGTAGGAATTGAAGGCCGATGGCGCGACGCCGTGATCGACCAGGTACCGGCCGGCGGGACCGTCGGCCTGGATCGAACCGGCAGGCGAGATGTGGTCCGTCGTGACGGAATCGCCGAGCACCGCCAGCGCGCGGGCGCCGCGTATGTCCGTTATCTCGGCCGGATCGGCCGACATGCCGTCGAAATAGGGCGGGAGTTTGACGTAGGTGGAAACGTCGTCCCAGGCATAGGACTCGTCGCTGGTCGCGGCGAGCTCGGCCCACCGGTCGTCGCCCGTGAAGACATCGGCGTAGATGGACTGGAACATCTCCCGTCGCACCGAGACGCGCACGGCGTCGCGGACTTCCTCCGGCGTCGGCCAGAGTTCGCGGAGGTAGACGTCGTTACCGTCCTCGTCCGTGCCGATGGGCTCACGGTACATGTCCACGTCCATGCGGCCGGCGAGGGCGTAAGCGACCACCAGCGGCGGCGATGCCAGGTAGTTGGCCTTGACGAGGGGATTCACGCGGCCTTCGAAGTTCCGGTTGCCGCTCAGCACGGCGGCCGCGACGAGTTCCGATTCCCGCACCGCGTCGCCGATCGGGGCGGGCACCGGACCGCTGTTGCCGATACACGTCGTACAGCCGTAGCCCACGACGTGGAACCGGAGCTGCTCCAGGTAGGAGAGCAGGCCCATGTCTTCCAGGTAGCGGGTCACGACCTGCGATCCCGGCGCGAGGCTGGTCTTCACCCAGGGTTGGGTGGACAGGCCGCGTTCGACGGCCTTTCGGGCCAGGACTCCCGCGGCGGCGAGTACGGCCGGGTTCGACGTGTTCGTGCAGCTGGTGATCGCGGCGATCACGACCGAACCGTGTCCCAGTTCGAAGGACGAACCATCCATGTCGACGGCCGCCTTCTTCGTCAGCGTGCCCAGTTCACCGGGCGCGTGTCCGTTGCCGTCCACCCACTGGTCGACGGCTTCGTTGGACAGGTCCGGGTTTTCGTCGGCCAGCATGGAGGCAAGTTCCCTGCGGAAGGAGGCCTTGACGCGGGCCAGCGAGACCCGGTCCTGGGGCCTTCGCGGCCCCGCCATGCTCGGTTCCACGGTACCGAGGTCGAGTTCCAGGGTGTCCGTAAATTCCGGATCAGGGGTGTCGCTCGTGCGGAAGAGGCCCTGGGCCTTCGTATAGGCTTCGACCAGGTCGATCTCGTCCTGTTCGCGGCCGGTCAGTTCCATGTAGGCCAGCGTCTCGCCGTCGACGGGGAAGAATCCCACGGTGGCGCCGTACTCGGGCGCCATGTTGGCGATCGTGGCCCGGTCGGGCAGGGACAGGCTGTCCAGTCCCGGACCGTAGAACTCGACGAACTTGCCGACGACGCCGTGGGCCCGGAGCATCTGGGTGACCGTCAGGACCAGGTCCGTCGCCGTCGCGCCGGCCGGCAGTGCGCCCGTCATCTTGAATCCCACCACGGACGGGATGAGCATGGACACGGGCTGTCCGAGCATCGCCGCTTCCGCTTCGATGCCGCCGACGCCCCAGCCGACCACGCCGAGACCGTTGATCATGGTGGTATGGGAATCCGTACCCACCAGGGTATCGGGAAAGGCAACCAGGTCCCCGTTCTGTCCCCGGGTGAAGACCACCTTTGCAAGGTACTCGAGATTGACCTGGTGCACGATGCCCGTGCCGGGCGGGACGACGCGGAAGTTGTCAAAGGCCCGCTGTCCCCATTTCAGAAAGAGATATCGTTCCTGGTTGCGGTCGAACTCACGGTCCACGTTGGCCGCAAAGGCCCGGCTGGAACCGAATTCGTCCACCTGCACGGAGTGGTCGATGACCAGGTCCACGTCCTGCATGGGATTGATGCGGTCGGCTGTGCCGCCCAGTTTCCGGATGGCGTCCCGCATGGCTGCAAGGTCAACGACGGCCGGCACGCCCGTGAAGTCCTGCATCAGCACCCGCGAGGGGCGGAAGGCGATCTCCCGGTCGGAGGGTCCGCCCGCGGCGCTTTCCACGACCGCGGTCACGTCCCCGGCGGAGACCGTCACGCCGTCTTCGTGGCGCAGCAGGTTCTCCAGCATGACCTTGAGGGAAAAGGGCAGACGGGAGATGTCGCCGGCGCCGCGTTCCGCCGCACGCAAGAGCGAATAATAGGTATAGTCGCTTCCGCCCGTGTTCAATACTGCGCGGGCTCCGAAGCTGTTCAGGTTTCGCGACACGATGACTGACTCCGTAATTCCGTTCGTTATCCGCTGGGCTATCTGCCTTCAAACCTTATGACGCTCGCTTGAGGGATCCGATCTGGAAGACCCGATCAAAATGCGGGTCCCTGAAAGGACCTCCTCAACCGGCCGCAAAAGAGACGAAACGGGTGTTTTATCAAGAATCAGCAAACTAATGGTTTTCACGGTGCAGTGTCAAGGATATTCCCTCGTCCTACACGCCCGATCCGCCCTTTCCATCGGGGTTCCGGCGGATATTCATAACTTGACACCGGATGTTCTCAATCCTATCATCGTTACGCTTGCGTTTGCGGAAATCGAGAGGTACGGACGCGCCGGCAAACTGTTGTCGGAATTGCGTAACCCGTTGGAATCAAACTGATTATGGCTGCCATAAGTATGAGGGACTTTGCCGATCCCCAAAGAGCGCCGCGCCAGGTGCGCCTATTCCGTCCACTGCTCGCCGATCCGGCCGATATTGGACTGGCGCCCCCCGATATGGGACTGGCGCCCCCCGATATGGGACTGGCGCCCCCGTGGATTCCGGCATGAGAACGATCCCCTGGCTCGCCCGCGTAGCCGTTGTTACCCTGGCGCTGGTCCTCACGGCAGACGCCGCGGCAGGCACCTGGCGCTTCGCCTCCCCGCAGCAGCGGCTGTTCCGACCGCTGCTGGCCGATCCGACCGAGCCGCGGTTCGCCGTGACAACCAACCTGGACGACCGGCTGAACGGTAATATCGGTGGTTCCTGGGAGGCTGCAGGCTATGCGCGAGACGAGGATGGCCTGCTGCGCTTCCGGACCGGGATTCATGCCGGCGTATTCTCCAAGCTGCGCTGGTCCGGGACGACCTTTCCTCTCGAGACTACCGATTACCTGGTCGGATTTCACGCGGACCTGGGCAATGACCGGCTCACCGGACGGTTAGAATACGCCCACGTGAGCGCCCACCTGGCCGACGGGTATGACGGACCGGCGCAGGCCATGACCTACAGCCGCGAGTACTTTACGCTATACGGGTCCTATGAGCGCGATTTCGCGCGTGGAACCGCTATGGGATCCGCACGGGTCTACGGCAGCCTGCGGTGGTCGAACCACGCCATCCCGGACGTGCGCCGATGGCGGATCCAGGCCGGGGCGGAACTGGTCTCACGTCCACTGGCAGGACGGACCGCCCACGCCTATCTCGCCTGCGACGTGCGGCTGTTTCGGGACGGGGACCTGGCGGTAAATCGTACGGCGCACGCTGGATTGCTGTTTCACACCGAGGAATCGCGGGGCCTGCGTTTCGCCCTGGTCTACCACGGGGGGCGCAGCGAACACGGTCAGTTTCATTACCAGGAGGACAACTACGCGGGGGTCGGACTGTTCTTCGACCTGTGATATGCCGCGGAGGCAGGGAACAACCATGAGCTTTCTTATCGACCTGGAATGCAGCGACTGCGGCAAGCGGTTGCCGGCGGACCAGTTGCAAAACCTCTGTCCCGACTGTGCCAGGCCGCTCCTGGCTCGATACGACACCGAAGGAGCGGGCAAGGCGCTGACCCCGGAAATCCTGGCGATGCGCGAACCCACGCTCTGGCGCTACCGCGAGATGCTGCCGGTGCGCGACGAATCGGCCATCGTCACCCTGAGCGAGGGAGGCACGCCTCTCATCCACGCCCGGCGCCTGGGCGATCGCCTGGGCATGGACGAACTTTATATCAAAGATGAATCGGTCAATCCCACCGGTTCCTTCAAGGCCCGGGGCCTGGCCATGGCCGTGTCCCGCGCACTGGAGCTGGGAGCCGAATCCCTGGCCATCCCATCCGCTGGAAACGCGGCGGGCGCCCTCTCGGCCTACGGCGCCAAGGCGGGCATACCCGTACACGTGTTCATGCCCAGGGACACGCCGCTTCCCTTCATCGTCGAATGCCGGGTCCACGGCGCCGAGGTGGAACTCGTGGATGGTCTGATCACGGACTGCGGCAAGCTGGTGGCCGCCCGGAAGAACGAGGCGGGTTGGTTCGACGTATCCACTCTGAAGGAACCTTACCGGGTCGAAGGCAAGAAGACCATGGGCTATGAACTGGCGGAACAGTGCGGGTGGGTACTTCCCGACGCGATCTTCTATCCCGCGGGTGGCGGCACGGGCCTGATCGGCATGTGGAAGGCTTTCGCCGAAATGGAAGCCCTCGGGTGGATCGGAGCGGAACGCCCCCGCATGGTCGCGGTGCAGGCCGCCGGCTGCCAGCCCATCGTCCGCGCGTGGGAACAGAACTGGCCCGACGCCCCCGAGTGGGAAAACGCCCGAACGCTCGCCAGCGGACTGCGGGTGCCCGCTGCCGTGGGAGACAAGCTGATGCTGGCCGCCATCCGGGAGAGCAGCGGGGAGGCGGTGGCCGTACCCGATGGCGACATGGTTCGCGGCGTGCGGGAGATCGGGGCGACCGAGGGGATCTTCGCGGCACCGGAAGGCGGCGCCGTGCTGGCCGGCCTGAGGAAGATGCTTGCCCTGGGCCGCATCGACCGGTCTGAGCGGGTCGTGCTCTTCAACACCGGGAGCGGGCACAAGTACGTGGACAACCTGGGGGAAATACTTGGCAACACGACGGCCTGAGAGATGGTGTTTTATTTTTATTGTCGAGGAAATTGGAACTTTAACGACTACAAATATAGATTTAAATATCCGGCAGTTACCGCAGACAGATTGGTATCAATAGAAACCATGCCCTCATTGCGACGAAATCGCTGGATAAACACCGCCAGGCGAGGTTTTCCATGACTTCCAAACCCGCCATACTTGTAGCCGAACGGATTCTCTTTGAACAGTCACAAGATAACACACCGACCGATCCCATGCAGGTTCTCAAACTTGTATATCTGTCTCACGGATGGGTATTGGGTATACATGGTGAACCTCTTGTAAGTGAATTTGTCGAAGCCTGGACTTACGGCCCCGTTGTGCCCAGCGTGTACTATAACTATAAGAGATTTGGCAGGAATCCGATAACGGATGAAGCGCAAAATGTGCATTTCGTCTTCTCGGATGAACAAATCCGGATCGTTCGTGCGGTATTGGACATCTACAAGAACACTACCGGGTCTTCTCTGTCGGCCATCACGCACAAGAAGGGAAGTCCCTGGGATGTGGCTTTCCAGAAGTACGGAACGGGATCGATTATCCCCAATGATCTCATTCGGAACTACTACAGGGCTATGGCGGTTTAAGTTGACCGACGTAACGAACCGTGTCATATTCTTCGAATAGAGGGAGGAGCCTTTTAGGCCTACTTCGCTGATCCACTCTATCGAAGGGATGAATGCCATGAAAATCAGGGTTACTATAGTAATAGAACCTGATGGCGAGCAATTTCATGCGTACTGCCCGGCTTTGCCTGGCATTCACATCAATGGTTCTACTATTGAGGAAGCCTGTGACCGGACCATACCGGCGATAGAATGGTATTTGGATTCTCTGGATAAGCATGGTGATCCTATCCCCGTGGGACCAGGTTTGGACATTGAAGTGAGTCAGGAGATAATAGATCTCCTGTCGAATCCAACAGATTCAATCGTCCAGAGTGTTGAGGTCCCATGGCGGTCAGCCGTACCTCTTTAGAGCAATTAAAATCTAAAACCTCATCCGACTTTATACGCGCTCTTAAGCGAGACAAATGGGAAGAAGTGACTAACAGAGGAGCTACAAGGCCGTTCATAAAAACAAGCGGTCCTGGTCAACGGCTTCGAGTTGTCGTACATTTTCATCCCAAGAATACTTACGGACCAAAACTGACGAAGGCGTTGATGAAAGATACCAGATGGACGGATGATGATCTGAGACGCCTTAAGTTGATCAAGTAGTCAATCAGACCAACCGCCTCCTTCCTAGTGTTGCATTTATTTCTCTTCCGATTACTCCTTTGTATTACACCGCTTCTTTTTGTAGATTCTTTATCTGACAGCATCAGAAATCTGAGATACGCCACTATGTTCGTTTAGCTTAAGAGGTGGACCAGGACCACGGTCTAATCCTTCCGTCAGGAAACAGACATGCGTCGATTCATCCTACCTATCGCTACGCTTCTTCTCCTCCTGCCCTCACCGGCCAGTGCCCAGAAGATGCTGATCCACATGGACCTGGAGCAGCAGGATCACCTCAAGGCCTACGGCATCGCCTTCCAGGCCCTGGAGCAGGGCTACACGGTCGAATGGCTGCTGAACTATCGCGGCGGGTCCTTCATCCTGGACCCCACGGCGGACCGGGTGCGCGCGTGTTACCTGCGGGGCGTGAGCTTCAAGGTGGTGGACGGCGCGGAACTGGTTCGGATATACGCCCATATCGAGGAAAACAACATGGACCGGGTGCTGCTCGAGAAGGCGCCCGAAATCGCCGTGTACACCCGGCCCGACAAGCGTCCCTGGGACGACGCCGTGACCATGGCGCTGGAATACGCCGAGGTGCCCTACAAGACCATATTCGACAAGGAAGTACTGAACGGCGAACTGAAGGAATACGACTGGCTGCACCTGCACCACGAGGATTTCACCGGGCAGTACAGCAAGTTCTACAGCTACCACCGCACGGCCTGGTATCAGCAGCAGCAGACCACCGACGAAACGCTGGCGCGGACCCTGGGGTACCTGACGGTCGCGGAAGCCAAGAAAGCCGTCGCGCAGGGCATCAAGGCCTATGTGGGAGATGGCGGCTTCATTTTCGCCATGTGCGCGGCGACGGAGACCCTGGAGGTCGCCCTGGCCTCGGCCCGCACCGATATCGTGGCGCCCGAGTACGACCACACCCCTATCGATCCCGATGCCCAGTCCAAGCTGGATTTCGGCCAGACTTTCGCCTTCGAGAATTTCACGCTGCAGCTTAACCCGCTCATCGGTTCCTTTTCCAACATAGACGTGAACCAGGTCAACGCCGGCAAGGTGGTGACCGGTCCCTTCACGCTATTCGATTTCTCCGCCAAGTACGATCCGGTTCCCTCGATGCTCACGCAAAGCCATGTGAACTACATCGCAGGTTTCTACGGGCTGTCCACCTCCTTCAACCGCGACGTGCTCAAGCGTACCGTGGTCTCCCTGGCCGAGGAAGCCGGGACCGACCACGTCAAGTACATCCACGGAAACTTCGGGAGGGGGACGTTCACCTTCTACGGGGGACACGATCCGGAGGATGAGGAGCATCTCGTGGGCGATCCGCCGACCAACCTCGCCCTCCACAAGAACTCTCCCGGATACCGGCTGATCCTGAACAACGTTCTCTTCCCCGCGGCCAAGAAGAAGAAGCGGAAAACCTGACCGCAGATCCAGACAGCGAATCAATAAACACTTGCCGGTCCGCACCGAAGCCGGTATACTGTTAGTTACCTCGCACAGGTATATAGCAAAGTCATTTTAAAAGAACCTTTGCTATTTCATAGGGAATCCTGCTCCGGGTATCTATGACATGCCTCACCAGATTGGAGGACGTCAGAACTGCCTGGGGGGACAACCACTGTTCAAAACAGGTTCTCCTAAAAATACTTATGCTCGCCTGTGCGGGGTAAACTTCCCCCATTACGCGTGATCGGCATATGCGCCTGTTCATGCTTCCTTTTTAAAAAACCCCCATGCTCCAAAACCTGACGCTGGGACAGTACTACCCCGGCGAGTCTTCCATTCATCGATTGGATCCCCGTACCAAGCTGTGCGGCGCCCTGGCGCTGATGGCGGTGCTGATCTGGGCGAAAGCCCTGCCGCTTTTCTTTGTCATGCTGACCCTGATCGCGGTCCTGGTCCGTATCTCCGGTGTCCCGTCCCACCTGCTGCTGAATAACCTGAAGGCCTTCCGGCTGCTGCTGATCATCACCTTCGCCGCCCACGCCTGCTTCACACCGGGCGAGGCGGTGGTCATTGCGGGGTTCACGATTCCGGGTCCCACCTGGGAGGGGATGTTCCAGGGCGCTATATTCTGCATGCGCCTGGTGGTCATCATGCTGATCGCGGCCCTGCTTATGCTGACGACGGCGCCGCTGGACGTTTCGGACGGCATCGAGCGGCTGCTGAAACCCCTGGAACGTTTCAAAGTGCCCGCCCATGAACTGGCCATGATGATGGTCATCGCCCTGCGGTTCATCCCCACGCTTGTGGAAGAATCGGATCGCTTGCAGAAGGCCCAGACCGCCCGGGGCGCAGATTTTTCCGGTAATCCCATCCGGCGCGTCCGGAAAATGACCGCCCTGCTCGTGCCGCTCATGCTTTCGGCCTTTCGGCGGGCGGAGGAACTGGCCATCGCGATGGAATCCCGCTGCTACCGGGGTGGGGAGGGCCGCACGCAGTTTCGTGTCATGGCCCTGGCCCGTATCGACTACGTCGCCATCGTCAGCGTCGCGGCCCTGCTCGTCATCGGCGGGATCGTCGGCAGCCTCAACAACCTGTATTAACCCTCGCAAAATCACCATGCGCACCCTGGTCCTCAAGATCGAATACGACGGCACCGGTTTCCTCGGCTGGCAGCTCCAGCCCGAGGGACGCACCGTACAGGGCGTTCTGGAGAAGGCGATTCACACCATCCTGCAGGACGACATCCGCGCGACCGCGGCCGGCCGTACGGACACCGGGGTGCACGCCGCCGGGCAGGTCGTCCACTTCAGGACGGATTCGGACATGGTGGTGGATCGGTTGAGGAAGGGGTTGAACGGAGTCCTGCCGCCGGACGTGCGGGTGCTGGACGCCACGCAGGCGACCGATGATTTCCACGCCCGGTTCAGCGCGGTGGGACGCCGGTACCTCTACCAGATCGTCCGTCACCCGAGCGCCCTCCGCCGGCATTATGCCTGGCACGTGGCCTACCCGCTGGACGCCGACGCCATGCGCAGGGCCTGCGCTCCCCTGATCGGTTGCCACGATTTCACTTCCTTCTGCCAGGCCGCTTCGAGCGCCGACGGTACGATGTGCGAGGTACGGGAACTGGACTGGGTCGAAGTGGACGACGAACTCCGCCTGCATATAGAGGCGAACCGTTTTCTTCACCACATGGTCCGGACCATCATGGGCACGGCCGTGGATATTGGCCGGGGGCGATTGCCGGAGGGAAGCATAGCGGAGATGCTGCACGCAAGGGACCGGAGGGCTGCGGGCAGCAACGCACCGGCCCACGGGCTTTGTCTGGAGGCGGTGCGCTACCCTCCCGAATACGGTATCTGACGATCGCAGTCCCTGGTTTCGCGACCCGCTAGCCGCTGCGACGGTCCACGTACGCGTCGATCTCGTCGCATACCTTGTGCAACGTGGCTACGTCGCGCTGTTCCAGGCGCAGGCTGCGGCGCAGGACGCGGCGGATGGACCGCAGGAAGGTCTCCTCGTTCGGCGTGGGCGTGAAGCCGAGGCGTAGCAGTGTCCCGTGGATACGGTGGCAGATCCGCTCGACGGCCCGGTTTTCGGCCAGGTGCACGTCGGAAGCCGGCGGCGCTTCTCCGGTAAGCCGGAAAAGTTCGTACGCGCAGACCATGACCGACTGGGACAGGTTCAGGGATGGGTAGGTCGTCGCCGCGGGGATCCGGGCGATGACGTTGCAGCGTTGCAACTCGGCATTTGAAAGCCCCTGGTCTTCCCGCCCAAATAGAATCCCGGCCGGCTGCGACCGTGCCACGGCGGCCAGTTCGGTGCAGGCCTGTTCCACGGGCTGGATCGGATGCAGCCAGGCGCCGCGCGTACGATTGGTCGTGCCGACGACGAGGGCGAGTTCCTCCACCGCCTCGTCTACCGTCGCGACGATACGGGCGGCCTCGAGGATCTCCCCGGCGCCGTGAGCCATCCAGCGGGCTTCCGCCTCCTGGCGGAATTCGACCGGGTTGACGAGTACAAGCCGGGAAAGCCCCATGGTCGTCATGGCCCGGGCAACGGCGCCGATGTTGCCGGGCACCTTCGGTTCTACGAGAACGATGTAAATGCGGGAGAAAAACCCGGGAGCGATACTTTCCGAACGATCAGCCATGGAAGATATCCCGAATCTTGCCGGAATAGAGTGGCCGACCGCCTCGAAATGCGACCGGACCATGGGATGGAAGGCTGTAGCTTGGCGAGGTCCGCCGAACGCGGGTTGGGGCACGGGTCAGGCCTGACCCTCTTCTTTCGATTCCAGTTCCTTCACGGCGGCCTTCAGCTCGGCGATCTCCGCCTCCAGCTTCTTTTCGCGGCCGGCCAGTGTGAAGAGGTAGACAAACAGCCCGATCCATATCAACGTGTATGCGGAAAACAGGTACCAGAAGTTTTGATCCACGATTCAAACGCTCCTTAATGTGATCAAGCCCCGACACTGCCCGGATGCCGGTGTTCCACGCGATCCCGCAGGGCCTCCGTCTCGTCGCGCAGGCGCTCCAGCGCCATCCGCCGGCCCATGAGATAGAAGAAGAACAGGGTGAAAACGACCGCAGACACGCCCAGCGCGATGCGCATGTCGACTTCCATCGTCATGACCAGGGAGTCGGGATGCAGGCCCCGCCACCACATGGTCGCGAAATGGATGAAGGGGATATCGATCGTGCCGAGTATGCCCAGCACGGCGAGGAAGGATTTCACCTGCGGCATGTCGTCGCCATAGACGCGCAGCATCAGGTAGGCCACGTAGATGAGCCAGAGTATCATGGAAAACGTAAGCCGGGGGTCCCAGGACCACCACGTGCCCCACACCGGCTTGCCCCAGATCGGTCCGGTGATCATCACGAAACAGCAGAACACGAACCCCACTTCCGCGGCGCTGTAGGCCACGATGTCCCACTTGCGCTCCCGCAGCCACAGGTAGATGACGCTCGAAACGCCCACCAGCACGAAGGCGAACTCCGCGATCCAGGCGGAAGCGACGTGAAAATACATGATCCGCTGCACGTCCCCCATCACCCGCTCCCGGGGCGCCCAGATCAGCGAGAGGTACAGCGAGGCGACCAGTCCCACAAGACAGATGAGGCCGAAGGGCGTTATGCGCAGGCGAGCGGCAATACCGGCCATTTTCATTCCTCCACGATATACTCGAACAGCATGACGGACGCGACCAGAAACACGACCGTGAACACCGAAAGCAGCCTGATCCAGTTCGTCATGTCCTGCCAGTCGCCGCCCTCGAAGATGGTCCGCGTCGTCTCCACCAGCGCGATCAGGACAGGAGAGGCGACGGGCAGCAGCAGGACCGGAAGCATGACGTCCCGCATGCGCGTGTTGACGGCCACGGCGGCGAACAGCGTGGCGACGGACGAGAATCCGACCGTTCCCAGAAAGAATATCACCAACAGTTTAGACAGATAGGGCAGGATTGTCATGTTGAAAAACAGGACGAACAGGGGAAGCATCGCCAGTTGGACCAGCCCTATGAGCGTGATATTGCCCAGCAGCTTGCCGAGAAAAATGGAGCCGCGGTCGATCGGCGCGAGGAGAAGGCCGTCGAAGGTGCCCCGGTCTTTTTCCGGCGTGAAGGACCGGCTCGCGCTCAGCATGCCCGCGAAGGCGAAGGCCACCCAGATCATGCCGGGCACCACGCGCTGTATGGCATCCTGTCCCGTGTTGAATGCGAAGTTAAAGATGACCACGACGATCAGCGAAAAGACGAACATGGTCACCACGCGCTCGCGCGTCCGGTACTCAACGACCATGTCCTTGCGATAAATCTGCCATGACTGGGCGAGCAATGATCTCATGGGTTGTGGCTTCTCCGGTTTCCGGTGCGAGACGGGTGGACCGTTCCTGATCGACCCGGGTCGGGTTCGAGACGGTGTGCCGTGTACCGGCTATACCTATACGGCGTGGTCCCGGTAAGTCTTTTCGAAATCGACCGGGGACAGGTCACCGGTCTCGGCTTCGAATACGAGACGTCCCCGGTTCAGGATGGCGACGCGGTCGGCCGCCTCCATGCCCCGAACCAGGTCGTGGGTCACCAGGAGGATCGTCTTGTTCCGCGCGGTCAGGATCGTTTTCAGCATGACCAGCGCGTCCTGGTCCAGCCCGGAATAGGGTTCGTCGAGCAGCAGGATATCCGGTTCGTGAAGCAATGCGCGGGCAAGGGCCACTCGCTGGCGCATGCCGCGCGAAAGTGTGCGTACCGGGCTCGCCGCCCTGACATCCATCCCCACCGTATTCAGCAGTTCGTCGATCCGGTCCCCGCGGTTTTCGATGCCGTACAGGTTGCCGTAAAACCGTAGGTTTTCCTGTACGGTCAATTCGTCGTAGAGATAGGTCTGGTACGACAGCACGCCGATCCGTTTTCCCAGGGATTCGTCGCGGTCAGTTGAGATGTCGTCGCCGTCCAGCAGCACCTGGCCGCGGGATGGACGCACGAGTCCGGCGATGATGCCCAGCAGGGTCGATTTGCCCGCGCCGTTGGGACCGAACAGGGCCAGGAAGGATCCCGGCGCCACGTCCAGGTCCACCCGGTGCAACGCCCTGAAACGGCCGTAGGTCTTGGTCAGCTGGCGGATACTGATGCCAGGGCCGGATCGATCACCCATCGCCGCTCCCGGGTTGGCGTAACCGGAGCGCCCTTTCTTTGAGGCCGTCACGGCGGGTGCGATAGGATTTCTCGTCCAGGCCTCCCGCCATGTACTGGTCGTCCAGTTCGGACATGGCCTGGATGAACGCGGTATATTTCCGCTCGTCCTCCGGCGCGAGATCGGCCAGGGCCGGGGGTTCGTCCGGTTGCTCGGGCTTCACCCGAATGCCCACGACGATGCCGGCGGCCACGATGAGCACTACGAATCCCAGCATACCCCACTTCAAGACGTCCTGCCAGACCAGTAAGCTCGGGAAAGCGACCTCCACCGACATGCCCTGCTGCACGCCCACGCGGTTCGACAGCAGCAGGTATTCGTCTTCGCCGACCTGCTGCACCCCGTCGTTGGTCAGGTTGGTGGCGTTTACGGTCTCGCTGCTCGGCGAAACCAGCACCTGGACGCGATCGACGTTATAGTCCATCTGCCTTGTGAACCGGTGATCGATGGATGCCCTGTCCACGTTGTAGGCATACACGATCCGTGCGACCCCGGGGGGTATGGGCGCCGAAAACAACAGTCCGCGATCGGTATGCTGAAGTCCCTCCACCATCGGCTGCAGTCCGAACGCAGCGGCGGGCAGCGAATAGATGAGGCCAAGGCCTACGCCGGGCGGCGGCGCAAAAGTCAGGTTGCCCCTGTTCTCCACGACGATGATTTCCGTGATGTTCAGGATCTCCGGGTTGACGTCTACGACCAGGTGGACCGCGCTGTGAACCAGCGCCGTTTCATCCGTCGTGATATCGAATACGTGGAGCAGTGTTTCCGTTCGGCCGGCGGCCGGTTCCAGGGGGATGTGTTCGGTAAGGTATGGCATCTCCAGGTACCTGGTGGCGACCACGTAGTGCGACCCGTCGGCGGGCAGCCCGGTGAATTCGTACCGGCCCCCGCTGTCGGTCACGACCCGTGAAAGGGTCTCCTCCTCGCCCTCTTCGCTGCTGTGGCGCAGCAGGGTCACCGCGTGCCCCGCCATCGGCAGGCCGGTGGTGCCGTTCACCACGGCGAGTCCGATGCTTCCCGCTTCCTGGGCCTGCGCCGTCCGGGCCGGGCAAACCGTCCAGGCTGCGGAGAACACGCAGGCCAGCAGGATCGAACAAAAAACAAAAAGCCCCGAAGGGCTGGCAAACCGGTTACGTATCAAGGGATCACCACTAGGTCAGTTTTTCTCCGCATTGCGCGCAGAACCTGGCCGAGGCCGGGTTTCCCGTTCCACAATCTTTGCAACGGATACTTATCAATGAAATACCGCACTCGATGCAGAAATTGGCGGATGGGTCGTTTGCCGTGCCGCAATCCCCGCATACCTGCGTACGCTCGGACGCCGGGGATCGGGCGTGGTCGGTCTTCCTGTCCGCGGCGGCCGTATCTGTGGCGGTCGTACCCGGGACGGTCTTCCTGTCCGCGGCGGCTGAATCCACGGCGGCCGCCACCGGATCCCGGCGCTGCCGGTTTTCCAGCACCGCCTTCTCGATCTGTTCTTCGACGGGCAGGTCGGCACCGGCCGTCCGGTCCAGTTCGTCCAGCACGTCCGACGCTTCCTTCATGTACTCCTGCCGTAGCGCCTCGTGATCCTCGGCAGCCAGCTTGCCCATGCTGTAATCGATGTTCAGTTCGCGGATGGACGAATAGATGAAATCTTTCTTCTTCAGCAGATCATCCCGGCGGGACCAAGCGGACCAAGCGGTCCGGGAAATCCAGGGCCGGCTACTCGACCCTTCCAGCATTGGAATGATCATGAAAGCCAGCACGCCCAGCGCGAGCAGTCCGCACGCGACCAGTGTCATAGCCCGAACCGGCTCCTCCCGTTAGCGCTCCGGCTGAACTGGCGCGCCGCCCCGCTAGGACCGGGGAAGTGGTTCCGGCGACTTCGGCTCGGTCTGCTCATACTGGCCGTAACCCTCCTCGCTCTCGTACTTGGACGGACACTTGGCGTACAATGTGTGGGCGTTGAACGTGCCGTTCCGGGCATATCCGCCTTCCAGGACGACTTCAGATTCGTCCCTGAAGGTGTCGGGGACCACGCCGGTATATACGACAGGCGTCTGCATACCGCCCTCGTGGGCGAGGAACCGTATGCGCAGGGAACCCACATCGTCCCGATGGATCGACCCGTTCACGACTTTACCGTGCAGCCGCATGTTTTCGTCGTAGGCTACGTCACCCGTTTCGATGGCGGCATTCAGTTCGCTGACCGTCAGGTAGTACATTGTCGCGTCGGTCACCCCGGTGTAGATCAGGTATCCGATGGCGGCAATCACCAGGCCGAAGCCGACCAGAAATTTCCGCTGCTTCCTGCTCTTACGGTTTTCCATGCTTTTCTCCAAAAACTGTCCTGCGCGACGCACGCAATATAGGCGGTCAGCCCGGTTCGGGCAAGCACTATTTGAACTGTTGACCGGTCCGTCGGAAGCCCGCGAACACGGGTTTTTGGCGTCGGAATTACCCGTTGTATGCACCGGTAAATGTGCTTGACACCCTGCCCTGTCTCCCCTACCTTACGCCGGAGTTAACCCCATCAGAAATCTCGACGAGGGATCATCGCACCTGCCCCGTAACCGCCCGTTTCCGCGCCCCGGTTCGACTTCCCTTCAGGAGTATCATGACCGCTTTCACATCTGCCCAGGATGTCATCCAGCGTTTCGAAGCCCAGAACTACATAAGCGGTCCCGACCTGGCCACACCCGTTTTTCTCATGGAACGGCTTCAGAAACCGTTGCTGGTCGAGGGTCCGCCCGGCGTGGGCAAGACGGAGATCGCCAAAATGCTCGCCGGCGCGCTGGACCGCCGGCTGATCCGCCTGCAGTGCTACGAAGGGCTGGACGAATCCAAGGCGCTTTACGAATGGGAATACACCAAGCAGCTGCTGTACACGCAGATGCTCAAGGACCGAATCGGCAGCCTGCTGAACCATACCGATACGCTCGGCAATGCGGTAGAGGCGCTCAACCAGGAGGACAGCGCCTTCTTCTCCCGGCACTTCCTGCTTCCGCGGCCCCTGCTGGAGGCCATCATCGCGCCGGAGCCCGTCGTCCTGCTGATCGACGAGGTCGACCGGTCGGACGATGAATTCGAGAGTTTCCTCCTCGAGGTGTTGAGCGATTTCCAGGTCAGCATCCCCGAACTCGGCACGCTGACCGCCGCCCAGCGGCCCCTGGTGGTGCTGACGAGCAATGCCAACCGAAACCTGTCCGAGGCGCTCAGGCGGCGCTGCCTGTACCTCTATATCAACTATCCCTCCCTCGAACAGGAAGTCCGGATCGTCCTTCGCAAGACCCCCGGCATCGACGAGGAACTGGCGAACCAGGTCGTCCGGTTTGTCCAGAAAATCAGAACGCTCAACATGCGCAAATCCCCCAGCATCGCCGAAACGATCGACTGGGCGCTGGCGCTGGTGGTACTGAACGCGCAACACCTCTCGCGCGACATCCTTTCGAGCACGCTGAACGTCCTGATGAAGGACCGGGAGGATATCGAACGGATCATGCGGGACGGCTACCATGATCAAGCGGCTGGTTGAGTTCGCCAGGCTGCTCCGACAGTCCGGCGTACGCATATCCATGGCCGAGACCCTGGACGCCGCCGAAGTGCTTCGGCATGCGCCGGTCGTCGAACGGCCGGCTTTTAAGGCGTCCCTGCGGACCACCCTGGTTAAATCCCACGAGGACATCCCCGCCTTTGACGAGGCATTCGAACGGTTTTTCCTGGTCCAGGTGGGAGACGACGCGGAAGAACTCGACGATCCGAGCGGGGAGACCGAGGGGCCGCCCGACGGCCATCCTGATCTCGACGAATCTTCCGATGACGGGGAACAGGACATCCGGCGTTTTCAGGACGAACAGGGAGAAGCCATGGCGGGGGACGGGGAAGGAGAGCCCGCGGACGGCGACGAGTCGGAGGACCTGGAAGGCGACCTCGAGCGTATGCTTGCCCGCGTACAGGTGGGGGAACAGCCATCCGAAGCGGTCACGGAGCCCGGCACCCGGCCGAACCAGCAGGCGGAAGACGTAGACCTCTACCAGGAACTGCCTCCGGGCGATGTCGAGAACCTCTACGAGGCGGTGGAGGAACTGGCCCGGAATCTGGTGACGCGCAAATCGCTCCGTTTCAGGAAGTCGCGCCACGGCAGGGTCGACATCAAGAAGACGATCCAGCGGAGTTTTCGCACGGGCAACCTGCCCTTTCACATCATATACAGGCACCGCAAGATCAAGAAGAACGAACTGGTCGTGCTGTGCGATGTATCGGGATCGGTCTGGGAGGTCGCCCGGTTCTTCATCAAGCTGGTCCACGAAATGCAGAACCAGTTCAGCCGGGCACGCAGCTTTCTCTTCGTGGACCGGATCAACGAGGTTACGGACGAGTTCGACAGAAGACCCTTCGAAGAAATCGTCGAGAACCTGAAGGACGACCACGCCCTCAATTTCTTTGGCCTGAGCGATTTCGGAAGGGCCTTCTACCAGTTCCACGACGAACACCTCCTTTCCCTCTCCGGGAACACGGTGCTCGTCATCCTCGGCGACGCGCGGACGAACTGGTTCGACCCCCAGGACTGGGTGCTGGGTGAATTGAAGAACAGGGTGCATCAGACAATCTGGCTGAATCCCGAACCCGTGCAGTACTGGGACACCGACGACTCCGTCATGTCCAGGTACAGCCCGCACTGCGATCACGTGCTGGAATGCCGGAACCTGGCCCAACTCCAGGAAATCGGCGAACTGATCCTCCGGGCATAGCGTAACAGATCCTGGTTCGCGAGACAACGCGAGACAGGGGTGGAGGCGACGCTCATGAAACGCTTGATTCACGCGAAACGCATTGGTTTAGTCCTGTTGCCCTGCCTGCTCGGCGCGGCGCTGTGGACGACCCGTGGCACCGGAGACTCCGGCCACGACCTCTTTCTCCGCAGCGATTTTACCTTCGGGCGGGTGGTGTACCAGAACTACGGCGGGTTCTATCGGGGATTCGGATTCGGCCGGTGGTCTGTGGATTTCCCGTCGGCCGACGCCAATGTGATCCGGGCCCTGCGGGCCACCACTTCCCTCAAGGTCAACGAACCGCAGGCCGTGGAGTTGACCGATCCCAATCTGTTCGACATACCCTTCCTCTACATACTGGAAGTCGGGTCCCTGCAGTTCAGTCCGGAAGAAGTGGACGCCCTGCGGGAATACCTGCTGCGCGGAGGGTTCCTGCTGGTGGACGATTTCCACGGTTCGCGGCAGTGGGCGGTCTGGGAATCCCAGATCAGGCGGGTGTTCCCCGAACGGGACATCAAGGAAATACCCGGCGACCATCCGGTCTTCCACTGCTACTACGATTTCGACGAGTATCCCCTGGTGCCCGGTATCGCGGCCCTGTGGAACATGGGCAACTACGAGCGGGACGGCGCGTTGTACGGCCATCGGCTGCGGGGGATATACGATGAGGGTGGGCGGCTCATGGTGCTGATGAACTGGAACGCGGACCTGGGCGACGGCTGGGAACACGCCGCCGATCCCGGGTACCCGCGTGCGTATTCCGTGATCGCGTACCGGCTGGCCGTGAACTACGCCATCTACGCGATGACCCACTGATCCCGCGCCTGCGGGTCTTGCCGGATCATCTCCAATCCTGCCATCTTGTTCGTTGGGTTAATCTGCCGAGGCCAGGTACTTCAGGGCAGCGGCCAATACTTCGACGGACCTGAGGTAATCGTCCAGAACGATATGCTCGTCCGGGGTATGGTCCAGGCTCGAATCGCCCGGGCCGTAGGCCGCGATCGGGCACTCCCACGCCGGTCCGACGATACACATGTCCGACGTGCCCGTCTTCTTCTTGAAAGTAGGCCGGCCGCCTTCCTGCCGGATGCCCCGCAACAGGGCACGGATCAGCGGCGTGTTCTTCGCTGCGACAATCCCTTCCAATTTCTGATCGCACTCTATTTCGGCGGGACCCGCCTGGTCCGTCACGAAACCGATCAGTCCGTCCGTGTCGTAGCCGGGCGGCACGCGCACCGAGAAATAGGCGTCAGCGCGCTCGGTCAGTCCGTGATCGTGGGTATTGAAACGTCGGAGTTCGAGCCGGGGAGACTCGAATTCGCTTTCCGTGGCCTGGGCGGTGACGCGGGACTGCATGGCGTTGTACAGGCCGATGGCCCGTTCCCCCGCGCGCAGATGGTCTCCGGCGAAATGGGCGTTGGGCTGCTCGAGCCGGTAGTTGAAACCCACGACGCCCTTGTATCCGATAGTCACGCTGTCCCAGCCGCTCGGCTCGCCGATGAAGACGTAATCAGGCCGCATGCGGTCCACCAGGTGGCGTGCGCCCCGCGAGGTGGGGCATTCCTCCTCCACGGCGCCGACGACGGTGATCCGTCCGCGATCGGGTTTCGTGAACCGGGAAAGGGCGGCGGCGAAGGCGGCCAGGGGGCCCTTGGCATCCACCGCGCCCCGGCCGTATAGAAGCCCCGCTTCTTCGCGCACGGGAACGATGCCGTGCACGGTGTCGATGTGTCCGACCAGGGCGATGTGCGGCTTTCCGCTTCCGACCTCGCCCACGGCGTTGCCGGCCTTGTCCACGTGGGCGTGGATCCCCCTCCGGTCCATGGCTTCGACCAGGAAGGAGACCGCTTCGCGCTCCTGCCTGGAAGGACTGTACCGATCGATCAAGCCGCGCAGCAGCGCGAGGTCGCCGCGGTCGGGACTCATTCTGCCTCCAGGGAACCAAGCACATCCTTAACGGCCGCTACCACCCGGTCGATTTCTTCCCCGGTGATCGACAGGGGCGGCAGGAAACGCAGTACCGTGCTGCCCGCGGGCAGGGCCAGCACGCCCCGTTCCATGAGACCGCGCAGGACAGGGGTGACCCGTCCCTTCAGTTCGACCCCGATGATCAGGCCCATGCCCCGTATCTCCCGGATGGCGGAAGCGTTCAATGCCGCGAGGCGATCTCTGAAATACGCGCCGGATTCCCGGGCTTTTTCGACGAGTCCTTCCTCCTGCAGCACGCGCAGCGTCGCCAGGGCCGCAGCGCAGATCACCGGGCTGCCGCCGAAGGTGTTGCCGTGGGACATGGCGGGGACGTCGCTGACCGCGTTGGAACAGAGCGCCGCGCCCACGGGAAGGCCGCCGGCCATGGCCTTGGCCAGGCAGAGGATGTCGGGACGCAGATCGTAGTGCTCGCAGGCGAACATGGCGCCCGTCCTGCCGAAACCGGTCTGCACCTCGTCCACGATGAACAGGGCACCCCGCTCCCGGCAGAGGGTCTCCACCCTTTTCAGGTAATCGCCGTCTCCGGGCCGCACGCCGCCTTCGCCCTGCACCACCTCCAGGATTACCGCCGCGGTTCCGTCGCCCAGGGCGTCTTCCATCACGCCCGCATCGTTGTACCTCACGTGGGTGAAGCCCGGTACGAGCGGTTCGAAGGGGGCGCGGTACTTGGGATTCCATGTCGCGCTAAGGGCACCGAAGGTGCGTCCATGAAAGCCGCGCTGGGCCGCGATCACGCCGGTCTGGCCGGTGACGACGCGGGCGAATTTCAGCGCCGCTTCCACCGCCTCCGTGCCGGAATTGCACAGGAAGAGACGGTCCAGTCCCGCCGGGGCCACCCCGGACAGGGCCGTGACCAGTTCCGCGCGCACGTCATTGTAAAAGGTGTCCGGGCAGATCATGAGCCGCTGCGCCTGGCGCGCCACCGCTTCCGCCACGGCGGGATGGCTGTGGCCGATGTTGGCCGTGCCGTGCCCGCCGATACAGTCGATATATTCCTTTCCATCGTCGTCCCACACCCGCGTGCCGCTTCCGCGGACGATCACCACGTCCCGCTTGGGCAAAATACCCATGGATACGCGGTCTTCCATGACCTTGTAGTCTGTCATTTTCCCTTTACTCCAATCAGAAATGTCCGGTTGCATCCGCTCCTTCTGTCGGTTTCACCCGGTTTCGGCGCCGATGCCGATTCGGGTCCGCCAATACGCTATCCGCCGATCACCGTTCCGACGCCGCGCAATGCCGCCGTAACGGGTTGCGGGACGCGGCCGTCGCCCAGGATCACCGTGCCCACGCCCACTTCCAGCGCTTCCCTGGCGCCCAGCAGTTTTTTCTTCATGCGGCCTTTTGCGTGGGTCGCAATCGCATCGTCTATCTGGTCCTGGGCGAGCCGGGGAATCAGCGTGTCCTCGTCGTCCGCGTCCTCGAGAAAGCCGGGCGTGTTGGAGAGGATGACCAGCCGGTCCGCGCCCAGGGCGTCGGCGATCACGGCGGCCGCCCGGTCTCCGTCCACGTTGATCACCTCGCCTTCGTAGCTGATGGCCGGCGGACTGACGACCGGCAGGTACCCCTGGTCCAACAGGGTCGTGAGGAGCGAAACGTTCGCCTTCTCAACCCGGCCGGTGTAGTCGTCCCTCAGGACCTTCTTCCTGCCGTCCTCCACGATGCGCAGGGTGGGTTTCCGCCGGCCCTCGAGCAGCCGGCCGTCGACCCCGCTGAGCCCGACGGCATTGACGCCGAGCTGCTGCAGTTTCTCGACGATGCGGGTGTTGAGCTTTCCGCAATACACCATGTTGAAGATATCCAGCGTTTCCGGATCGGTGTACCGGCTCGTATACCCTGAAGGCGACGTGACCATGCGCGGCGGCTTGCCCAGCTGCTCCGATATGCGGTTCAATTCGTCGGACGCGCCGTGCACCAGCACCAGCGGTTCGGTCTGCCGGGCGAGATCCTCGAGGACGTAGTCCAGGTTGATGCCCCTGCTGCCGCCGGTCTTCACCACGATCATGGGTTGTCCCCGCCTTTCACCACGCCCAGGATCTCCGACCTTGGCACGGCCGCCTGCGTGCTGTCCACCATGCTCCGTACCATGACGACGCCATGCTTCACCTCGTCCTCGCCGAGGATCAGGGTGTAGGCGGAGCCGATCCGGTCGGCCTGCTTCATCTGGGCCTTCAGGCTGCGGTCCTCCCAGAGGGCGGCCGCGCCCACACCGGCTGATCTGAGCTCCTGCGCCAGGACCACGGCGGCGGCCTTTGCTTCGGCGCCCAGGTAGGCGACAAATATCCGCGGCCTGGGCGTTTCCGGGGATTCGATCCCCTCCTGCTTCATGGTGAGAATGATCCGTTCGATGCCGGAGGCGAAGCCGATCGCCGGCGTTTCGGAACCGCCGATCATCCCGATCAGGCCGTCGTAGCGGCCACCGCCGCATACCGCGTTCTGCGCGCCGATGCCCGCGGCCCAGACCTCGAAAACGGTCTTCGTATAGTAGTCCAGCCCCCGCACCAGGCGATGGTTGACCTCGTACGGACGTTCCAGGGCGTCCAGGTAGGACCGCAACCGGTCGAAGTGGCCGCTGCAGTCGCCGCACAGGGATTCCACGATCCGCGGCGCTCCTTCCGATATCGTCCGGCAGGGTTCGTTCTTGCAGTCCAGCAGCCGGAGCAGGTTCTGTTCGTAACGCCGCCGGCAGTCGCCGCAGATGTCGCCCAGGCGCTGTTCGTACCAGGCCTTCAGCGTCGCGAGGTATCCGGGCCGGCACGCGGGGCACCCCGTGCTGTTTACCTGGAAGGACAATCCGCGTATGCCGATATCCTCGTAGATCTGCCACGCGACCTGCATCACCTCGAGATCGATGGCCGGGTCCTGGCTGCCCAGCACCTCCACGTCGATCTGGTAGAACTGGCGGTACCGGCCCGCCTGCGGGCGTTCGTACCGGAAAGCCGGACCGATCGTAAAGAGCTTCAAGGGCTGCGGCCGGCCATGCAGCTTGCGTTCGGCGTAAGCCCGGCAGATCCCCGCCGTGAATTCGGGGCGCAGGGTCATGCTCTCGTCGCTGCGGTCGAGAAAGGTATACATCTCCTTTTCGACGATGTCCGTGGATTCGCCGACGCTTCTTTCGAAGAGGCCGGTCTTTTCGAATACCGGCACGTCGATCTGTTCGTAACCGTACAGTGCGCAGACCCGGTGCGTGGTCTCGATCACGTGGCGCCAGTGGGCCTGGTCTTCGGGCAGGATGTCGTAGGTGCCTCTCGGTGCCTGGTAGTTCATTTTCATTCTTCCTATGCCGGGTGCAGGCCCGGGAACTCCAGGCCCGTCCGTTCGTCCCATCCGTACATGATATTGAGGGCCTGCACGGCCTGACCGGCCGCGCCCTTGACCAGGTTGTCCAGCGCGCCCATGACCACGACCCGGTCGCTGTGTTCGTCCCGCTCGAACCCGATGTCGCAGTAGTTGGTGCCGGAGAGGAATTTCGGATCCGGGTACCGGTACACGCCCTGGCGCTCCTTGATGATGCGGATGAAGGGCTCCTGGCCGTAGGCCTCCCGGTATATGCCCCAGATCTCTCTTTCAGACAGGTTTCCGTTCACGAAGGCGTGCGTCGTCATCAGTATGCCGCGCACCAGTTCGATGGCCGTCGCGGAGAAGTAGACCCCTGGCGCATTGCCATCGAAAGTCAGTTCCTGCATGATCTCCGCCGTATGGCGATGTCCCGTGGGCTTGAAGGACCGTACCGCGCCGCTTCGGTCCGGATGGTGCGTGGACCGGTCGGCCCGGTTTCCGGCCGCCGACGAGCCGATCTTCCCTTCCATGAACAGGCGCGAAGGGTCGACGGCGCCTGCCTTCACCAGGGGCGCCAGCGACAGGATCGCCGTGGCGGCCAGGCACCCGGTGCACGCAACGCACTCGGCATCCCGCAGCTCATCGCGGTACAGTTCGGCCAGGCCGTACACGAAACGGCCCAGCGCTTCCGGGTTCGTGTGTTCGTGTCCGTACCAGGTGGGATAGTCCGCGGGATCCCGAAGGCGGAAGTCCGCGCTAAGGTCGATGACGCGGCCGGCCAGGCCGGATAGGTCGTTCCACCGTTTCATGGCCTCTCCGTGGGGAAGGCACAGGCACAGTACGTCGCATGATTCCAGGTCGGCCATGGCGTTGAATTTCAGGTCCGTGATCCGGCGCAGGTTCGGATGGGAACGGCCGACCGGTTTGCCGGCCAGCGATTCGGAAGTCACCTGACGGATTTCGATTTCCGGGTGAAACAGCAGCAGCCGCAACAGTTCGCCCCCGCCATACCCGGACGCTCCTACGATCGACACCTTGATCATGACTGGGCCACCTTTACCAGATAATCGATGATTCGGGCGGGTATGTCCACCCCGGTCGGCCGGACGCTGTTACGGAATTCCATGGTGTAATTGACCTCGTTCACCAGGATCCCTTCCGGCGATTCCAGCAGGTCGACGGCCACCGCGCCGCCGCCCACCGCATTCGCGGCGCGGGCGGACAGCGCGCCCACTTCGCCTTCGACGGGGCAGTTGGCCACGGTCCCTCCCAGGGCCGTGTTGGTCTTCCAGTGTTCCGAATACCGGTAGATGGCGCAGATAGTCTCCCCGTCGACCACGAAGGATCGTATATCGCGTCCGGGCTTGTCGACGTATTCCTGGATGTAAAACACGGAGTGGTGGTACGATCCCAGGGTCTCTTTGTGCTCGAGCACCGCTTCTGCGGCGTGGCGGTCGTTGATCCGGGCGATCAGGCGCCCCCACGATCCGATAGGCGGCTTGAGCACGACCGGATAGCCCATGGATTCTATTTCCGCCAGGGCCGACTCCGCCGTGAAGGCGACACGGGCCTTTGGCGTAGGCACCCCGTGGTCCACCAGCGCCATGGTCGTCAGGAACTTGTTCCCGCACACGCGGGCCACGTCGTACGAATTGACTGTCCTGATTCCACTCGCGTTCAGCATTTTGAGCGAGTAGAGCGCCCTGGAGTGATTGATGCTCCGCTCGAGGATGACGTCGTGGTCGTACCGTTGGTTCTCCAGGTCGAACACGATGCGCCGGTCGTCCAGCCTGTCGAATACGATGCCCCGATTCGCTGCCGCCTCGAACAGCATCTTCTGTTCCCTGGATACGATGGAAAGCAGCATGCCGATCTTCATGTTGTCTGTCCTCCCTGCTCCACCGCATCCACCACGAAGTCCATGATCTTGCCGGGAATATTGATCCCGGTAACGTCTGACGCGTCGGAAAGGCCGGAAGGAGGCCCTATCTCCTGCACGAACCATGCGTCCTTCGTGCGGACCATGTCCACCACCGCGATGCCGCCGCCGATGGACCGGACGGCGGAAACCGCAAGGGCATTCAATTCCTCCGTAACGGGCTCCTTCGCCATCAGGCCGCCATCGGCAATGGATCCGATCCAGTGATCGGTCAGCACCGAAACGGCGGCGACCGTATCTTCACCGACCACGTAGGCCCGTATGTCGTGTCCGGGCGCTTCGATGTATTTCTGAACGAAGAAGATCGAATGATGATACGCGCCCAGTATGCGCTTGTGCTCCAGGGTCGTCGCCGCGGTATACTTGTCCTGTATGCGGGAGACCAGCTGGTCCTCCGGACCCTCCACGGGTCGCAGCACGACGGGGTATCCCATGGCATCCATGGCCTCGAGGGCCGAGTCCGGCGTATAGGCGAGGCGGACGTCCGGCGTCGGCACCCCGTTTTCCCGCAACGCCAGGGTCGTCAGCAGCCGGTTACCGTACGTCTCCACGACGGACTGGCGGTTCACCGTGGGAATGCCCCAGTGGTCGAATACGGTCAACGCGTACACGGCCCGGTGGTGATCGATGCACCGTTCAAGGACCACGTCGAGGTCCATATGCCGGCGGTCCAGGTTCGAAGACCTGCCGTGTGTTGTCGATCGTCGTCACGTCGACTGCCGCGGAGACCCGCCTCCTCGATCAGCCGCTTTTCGTCCTTTCGGACCCGTGACAGCACGATACCCATTTCCATGGAACTTGCTTCCTTTTCCAGGCTCAGACCATAAAAAAAAGAGCCGGCCCCTTCGCTCAATTCAGAAGAGGGACACGGCTCCCAACAGTTCCCTTGGCCCGGTTATTCGGTTTATTGAATCAACGCGGGGCGCGATGAGCGGACGAACGCAGATCACAGTCATGATGACCATGTTTATGTTTCATTCGTTTACTCATCTTTGCGTTTCCTAATCTGATTACGAAACCGCCAGGCGGTAACTGGTTTACTCTCCCCAGTCTTCTTCTTCTTCCGGTGCGAGGGCCAGCTCCAGCGGATTGGCGCTGATGACTTCGAGTTCCGCGCCGCATTCTTCACACACTATGATTTCGCCATCCACGACATCTGATTCCAGGTCGACCGAGGCGCCACATTCAGGGCAGACTCCCATAATACCCCCGTTTTACATCAATGCAGCCTTGGAACAAATCGATTCCGAAGGTCCTTTCCCCCTTCCGGGAAGGACTTTCTCCATGTTCAGAACGGTCGAAATATATGGTGCTCGTCAACCGTGTCAAGCGCTTTTATGCTTCATCCGCGTCGGTTGTATCGCTGGATTCAGCTGGTTCGGACGATTCCGAATCGTCCTCTTCGTCGTTGGGCGTGATCTTGGATACGTCGATCACCCGGTCTCCTTCGCCGAGATTGATGAGACGGACGCCCTGGGTGTTCCGGCCGATGGGGCGCAAGTCACGGACCTGGCAGGCGTATGATCAAGCCTTTCGTGGTGATGATCATCAATTCGTCTTCATCGGCGACGGCGTGTATCGACACCACGGTACCCGTTGCGTTCGCTGGTCCGGATGTTGCTTACGCCCTTGCTCGCCCGGCGGGTGAGACGGTAGTTCTCGATGCCCGTCCGTTTACCGTATCCGTTCTCCGTAACGGAAAGCAGCGTCGTATCCCGCCCCGACGCCAGCATGCCCACGACCCGATCCCCTTCTCCGAGCCGGATGCCCCGCACGCCCTGGGCCCCACGGCCCATCGTCCGGACGTCGCCCTCGTGGAAGCGAACGGCCTGTCCGTTCCGGCTGGCGATGACGATGTCGTTGTCGCCGTCGGTAATCAGGGCCTCGATGAGGGCGTCGCCCTCCAGGATGTTCAGGGCCACGATACCGTTTCTTCGGGGATTCCCGTAAGCCGACAGGACGGTCTTCTTCACGCGGCCGCCCCGCGTCACCATCATGATGTAGTGCTCGTCGTCGAAGGCCCTGATCGGCAGGAACGCGGCAATGCTTTCCCCCTGGCCGAGCTGCAACAGGTTAACCACGGCCTTGCCGCGGGCCGTGCGTCCCGCTTCCGGGATCTCCCAGACCTTGAGCCAGTAGCATTTGCCCGCGGTTCGTGAAGAACAGGATGTAGGAATGGGTCGAGGCGGAAAAGAGGTGTTCCACGAAATCCTCTTCCCGGGGTCTTCATGCCGGTGATGCCCCTTCCTCCCCGATTCTGGCTGCGGTAAGTGTCCATGGGCAGACGCTTGATATACCCCGCGTGGGAGATGGTGATGACCATCTCCTCGTCGGCGATCAGGTCCTCGATGCTGAGATCCCCTTCGATGTCGATCAACTCGGTCCGTCTTTCGTCGCCGTAGCGTTCCTTCAGGTCGACCATTTCTTCCTTGATGATCTGCATCCGCCTTTCCAGCCGCGAGAGGATATCCCGGTAATCGCTAATGCGGGCGATCAAGTTCGTTGTACTCTTCCTCCAGCTTGTCCCTTTCCAGTCCGGTCAGTCGCTGCAGGCGCATGTCCAGGATCGCCTCGACCTGGGCCCGGGACAACCCGAATTCGTCCAACAGGAGACACCATGGCTTCCTCGCCGGTACTGCGACCCGCGGAGGACTTGCGATCACGCGGTCCACGTTGTCCAGCGCCACGCGCAGGCCTTCGACGATATGGGCCCGCTGTTCCGCCTTCTCGAGGTCGAAGGTCGTCCGGCGCACCAGCACCTCGTGACGGTGGTCGATGAAGTGCTGAATGCATTCCTTGATGTTCAGGACACGGGGCCGGCCGTCCACGAGCGCCAGCATGGTGACGCCGATGGTGGTCTCGAGGGACGTCATTTTGAAGAGATGGTTGAGTACGATGTTGCCGGGGATGTCCCGCCGCACGTCGATGGCGATGCGCATGCCCGACCGGTCCGACTCGTCCCGTATGTCGGTAATGCCCAGCACCTGCTTTCTCCCGAACGAGGTCGGCGATCTTCTCGATCAGGCTGGACTTGTTGACCTTGTAGGGGATTTCGGTTACGACGATGGTTTCCTTCTCGCTTTGCTCATGGACCTCGATCGTCGTGCGGGCGCGTACCTTGATCTTTCCGCGGCCGGTGTTGAAATATTCGCGTTATCGCGTTGCGGCCGTATATGATCGCGCCGGTGGCGAAATCCGGACCCTTGATGAGACCGCCGATCTCCTCGATCGATAATTTCCGGGTTGTCGATCACCGCCACGATGCCGTCCAGCACTTCGCTGAGGTTGTGGGAAGGCAGGTTGGAGGCCATGCCCACGCCGATGCCGAGCGATCCGTTACAGAGCAGGTTGGGGAACCTTCCCGGTAAGCACCGTCGGTTCGTCTTTAGACTCGTCGTAGTTCGGCATGAAATCGACGGTGTCCTTGTCGATATCTTCCATCATCTCGATGGCCAGGCGGGACATTCTCGATTCGGTGTACCGCATGGCGCCCGGCGGATCGCCGTCGATGGAGCCGAAATTCCCCTGGCCGAAGACCATGGGATAGCGCATGCTGAAGGGCTGGGCCATCCGCGCGAGGGTATCGTACACGGCGAGGTCGCCGTGGGGATGGTAATCGCCTATCGTCTGGCCGACGATCTTGGCGCATTTGCGCGTGGGACGGCTCGGTGTGAGGTTCAGATCACGCATCGCCACGAGAATGCGCCGCTGGGACGGCTTGAAACCGTCGCGGACGTCCGGGATCGCCCGAGACAGGTTCACGCTCATGGAGAAGTCGAGATAGGAACTCTTCATCTCGTCTTCAATGAAGATGGGCTGTATGTTGTCGTGTTGTTCTACCGCCATGCTTTCCCCTTCAACGTGTTATCCCGCTTCTGGTTTATGGTAATCCGTGGTTTCGAGTGCGTTTGGCGTGCGCCGGGTCTGCCGAGTCTGTCTGGGCCGCCTGCGCTGCCTGGCCGCCCGGTCAGTGCAGGTCCAGGTTGTTAACCAGGAGGGCGTTTCTCTGGATGAAATCGTTCCGGGCGGCCACGTTGTCGCCCATGAGGATCGTGAAAATCCGGTCCGCTTCCACCACGTCGTCCAGGGTGACCCGGAGCAGCGTGCGGGTTTCGGGGTTCATCGTCGTCTGCCACAGTTCCTCCGCGTCCATCTCGGCGAGCCCCTTGTACCGGGAGATGGTGGCGCCTTCGCGCCCCACGTCCATGACGGCGTCGATCAGGTTGCCGAGCCCCCTGACCCGCTTCTCGGATTTCTCGGTGCTGACCACCATTTCGTTGTCCAGGACATCCTCCAACCGGCGGAAGAGTTGCCGAAGCCTGCGGTAAAGGGAGGGGTCCAGGGCCTCTTCGACGGGATCGATGGGCACCGGAACTTCCCCGGCCTCTTCCTGTTCTTTTCGGATCTCCACCCGGTCGCGCAGGTCTCTCCGGTACTCGTCGTACAGGTCCCGGTCTCTCAGCATTTCCAGGATGTGTTCGCGCTTCAGTCCCGTCTTGACCAGCCCGACGACCTGCTCTTCGAAATCTATCATCTCGCGGAGTTGGGCCAGCAACCGGTCTTCTGTAAGCGTGTGGCCGTTGCCGTCCGAGTCCGCCCGGTGCACCCTGGTGCGGTCGACGCTCTGGTTGAGCAGATATTCCCACAGCTCCCGGTCGTTCTTGAGGTAGTCCTCCCTGCGCCCCTTTCGTATGCGGTACAGCGGCGGCTGGGCGATCAGGACGTGGCCGTGTTCCACCAGCGGACGCATGTAACGGAACAGGAAGGTCAGCAGCAGCGTGCGGATATGCAGCCCGTCATGGTCGGCGTCCGCCATGATGATGACGCGCCCGTAACGCAACCGGGACAGGTCGAAATCGTCGTCTATCCCGACACCGAGTGCGGTGATGATCGGCTGAAGCTTGTCGTTGCTCAGTACCGTGTCGATGCGGGCCTTCTCCACGTTGAGCGGCTTTCCCCAGAGTGGGAGAATGGCCTGGAAGGTCTTGTCGCGGCCGGACTTGGCCGTGCCGCCGGCCGAATCGCCCTCGACGAGGTAAATCTCGCAGGCCATGGGGTCCTTCAGGGTGCAGTCGGCCAGCTTTCCGGGGAGCGTGGTGTTTTCCAGCACGCTCTTACGGCGGGTCAGTTCCCGCGCCTTGCGCGCGGCGTCCCGGGAAATCGCCGCCTGGATGCATTTTTCGATGATTTTCTTCGCCGTGGCCGGATTCTCTTCCAGGTACACGGAAAGCCCCTCGCCGACCACCGACTCCACGACGCCGCGAATATCGCTGTTGCCGAGTTTCTCCTTGGTCTGGCCCTCGAACTGGGGATCGGGAATGATCACGCTTACGATGGCCGTGATGCCTTCCCGCGTGTCGTCGCCGGTTATGGGCACCTTGAGATTCTTCAGCAGGTTGTTCCGCTGGGCGTAGTTGTTGATGGACCGTGTCAGGGCCGTCTTGAAGCCCACGAGGTGGAAGCCGCCTTCCGTCGTCCGAACGGTGTTGGCGTACGTGAAGATATTCTCCTGGTAGCCGTCGTTATATTGAAAGGCGATGTCGATCTGGTTGCCGTCCCGGTCCTGCCGGATGCCGATCGTGTCATGGACGGGCGTCTTGTTCTCGTTCAGGTACTCGACGAATTCGACGATGCCGCCCCGGTATTCGAAAACGACGGACTTCCCCTTGGCCTCTTCGTACAACTCGATGCGCATGTGGCGGTTCAGGAAGGCAAGTTCGCGAAAGCGGTGGGCGATGTGGTCGAAATTGAACTCCGTCGTGTCGAAGATCTCGTCGTCCGGTCTGAAGGAGACGGTTGTCCCGTTCTGGTCCGTCTGGCCCCTGACCTCCAGGTCGCAGACCGGGATGCCCTGCTCATAGCGCTGATAGTAGATCTTCCCGTCGCGGCGTACCTCGACGACGAGCCATTCGGACAGGGCGTTGACCACCGATACGCCCACGCCGTGCAGGCCCCCCGACACTTTGTAGGACTTGTTGTCGAACTTCCCCCCGGCGTGAAGCATGGTCATGACGACCTCCACGGCGGGCCGGTTCTCCGTGGGGTGCGTCTCGACCGGTATGCCGCGGCCGTTGTCGATCACGGAGATCTGACCGTCCTCTTTGATATACGCCTTTATCTTGTCGCCGAATCCCTGGAGATGTTCATCGATGGAATTCTGCATCACCTCTTCCACGAGATGATGCAAGCCGGAAGCGCTGGTGCTCCCGACGTACATGGCGGGCCGCTTGCGAACCCCCTCGAGCCCCTTCAGGACCTGGATATTCTCCGCGTCATACTGATCGGGTTCCGGGGTGTTGGGTCCCTTTTCCGGCAATTCCGGGCTGTCCGGCGTATTTTCCTGTGTTTCTGACATCGATTTTACCTTCTGGAATTTGTGAATATGATGTCCTGAACCAGGGGTTTTCCGAAAGACCGGTCCAGTCGATTCAGAATTTCCTGCTTCATGAAGAACAATTCCTGGCGCCAGGCCGCGCTGTCCACCTCTACGACCAGCTTTCCGCCGTCGAAGAAGACCGCCCGTGCGTGCTGCGAGATACGGTCGCCGACCACCTGTGCCCACCTGTCCACGGCCTGCTGTTCCTCCAGCCTGCCTTCCATCCCAAGGCTTCGAACCATTTTCGCGAGGGCATCGCCGAGGGTGGTGGTCTTGTTTTTTCGCGTCATCCCGAACCTCAGTCGTAGGGCGTTACCGAGCCCTCGTGGACGCGGAACCGGGTGATCCCCTGCCGGTAGTCCCCGATGTCGCTTTCCTTGGCCGTCGTGATGAAAGTCTGGCCGTACGTCGGGACCATTTCCATCAGGCGACCCGTCCTTGCGGCGTCGATTTCCGCGAATATGTCATCCAGCAGCAACAGCGGGGGCGCCTGCAACTGGTGCCAGAGAAAGCGGGCTTCTGCCAGCTTCAGGGCCGTCGCCGCTGTCTTGTGCTGTCCCTGCGATCCATAGGCCTGAAGCGAGACCCCGTTCATTCGGATGGAAAGGTCGTCCCGGTGCGGCCCTACTTCCGTCAGACCCCGCGCCCTTTCCCGGGGTTCGGCCCTGTCCAGCGCTTCCTGGAAGGACCCTTCTATGTTATCGAAGGGCTCGCATTCAAAGGAAGGCGCGTAGTCGATCTCGAGGTTCTCGTCGTCGCCGCTGACGGTGGCGTGAACCCGCTGCGCTTCTTCCTTCAGGGCCGCGACGACTTCCACCCTCTTTCTCATGATGCGGCTGCCCAAGGCAACCAGCGGCGCGTTCCACACCTCCAGGTCCGCCGCCCTTCCTGTTGTTTCCAGGTGCATCCGCATGGCCTCGTTGCGTTGCCGGACCACCCGCCTGTAGTCCTGCAGGGTGGAAAGATACCCCGCGTTGGACTGCGAGATCGCGATGTCCAGAAAACGGCGGCGCGAACCCGGCGAACCCTGGACCAGCCTCCGGTCGTCCGGTGAAATCACCACTGCCGCCATGATGCCGTACAGGTCCGAGAGGTTCCGCTGGGCCGACTCGTTTACGAAGACCTTCTTTCCCGTCTGGCGGGCGTATCTGATCTGTACCTCCACCCCCCTGCCTTCCGCTGATTGCCCCTGGCCCTGTATCAGGAAATGGTCCGATCCCATGCGAACGAGTTCCCTGTCCTGTGCCTCTCGGCAGGAACGGGCTACGCACAAATAATAAACCGCCTCCAGCAGGTTGGTTTTGCCTTGTCCGTTCGTTCCGATAAAAACGTTGGTTTGCAGATCACAGGTCAGCGCAAGAGAGGTGTAATTCCTGTAATGATTCAGGGACAGGCGTTGGAGATGCACCTTGTCAATTTTCCGCGTCGGTAAGTCTCAGGGGCATGATCAGGCACTCGTAGTCCTCGCCCTCCGATATTTCTTCGGAAGGCGTGATGATCCCGGCACTGACGGGTGAATCGAGTTTGAAGACCACGTCTTCGCTCTCAATCCGCTCCACGACGTCGAGCAGGTAGCGGAAATCGTAGGCCGTATCCATGGCGTCGCCTTCGTATTCAGCCGGCACCTCCTCCCGGGCCTCTCCGCCGATATCGTGGCTGGACGAACTGAGTTCGATGAATCCGGGCCGGGCCGAGTAGCGTATCTGCCGCGTGGTTGAATTGGACAGGACCGAGACGCGGCGCACGGCGCTTTCCAAGACCTCGCGGTTCACCTTGACGATCTTGTCGTTCCCGCTGGGTATGACCCGTTCGTAGTCGGGGTAGGTCGCTTCGATCAGCCTGGCGTACAACTGGGCGTTCTCCAGGTCGAACACGACATGGTTGTCCCCGATGGTTACACTGGATGTCCCTTCCGATTCTCCGATGAGACGCGAAAGATTGTTCAGGGCTTTGGGGGGCACGATGATCCCTTCGGTGACCGTATCGTTAACTTCGCACGGAAGCGTAGTCTTGGCCAGCCGGTGCGCGTCCGTGGCCACCATCCGCACAGAGCCGCCGCCGATACGCAGGAAGGCGCCCCACAGGCTGGGGTGCGTTTCGTCCTTCGAAACCGCGTAAACCGTTTTCCGGATCAGTCTCTGCAGCGAAGAAGCCGGGATCGATATGGTCTGGTCGGGGGGCACGTCCGGGAGGGCGGGGTACTCTTCCTTGTCTATGCCCACCAGGCGAAAGACTCCTCTGTCGCAACGGATGACCACCTTGACCCCATCCACCTCTATTTCCACAGGAGCATCGGGCAGCTCGCGAACCATCTCTGCGAATTTCCTGCCAGGCACCGTTATCGATCCACCTTCCGCGACCTCGGCGGGGATCTTTGTCACGATGGAAATATCCAGGTCGGTGGCACCGATGGTCAGGTGGCCGTCTTCGGTCTCCAGCAGCATGTTGGAAAGAATAGGCAGGGTGGTCTTTGGCGGAACGACGTTCAGGACGGTCTGTATACCGCTCATCAGCGTGGAACTGGCCGGTATGGTGATCTTCACAGGGTACTCCTTTGGACAATCGTCACCAGCTACCCTGTTCGGTCCGTGGTGCGCGGAACGAAACACGGATGGATTGATGTACAGTAACCATTTGCAACTATTGAATATTATAAAGAACTCAGGCGGTGTTACGCAAGGGATTTGTAGGGTAAAACCTACTTCATGTTGTAGAATGTGATTGAAAGACACAAAAAAAGTACAATATATTGTGTATACCTGTCTTTATTATTAGAGAGTATATAAAAGTAATAATAATAATAAACAGTGTGGATATGTGAATAGAAAGGTCTTTTTATGAATAAAGAACAATAAAAACAATCACTTACAACGAAAACACGATGTGGAAAACAAACCAACTAAACAGATGTTTGTCCACACTTATCCACACACTAGAACCCCAAACCACCCAACCCGCCGGTTGTACACATAACGTCTACACTTCTTATACACTTATCCCCCAAGTTATCCACACCATAACCACCTACTGGCGCAGTCCTGGCGCGACCATCATGTCCGGGAATGTACCACCATGGATCCGGGGTCGTTTCCTGTTCCGGATTGACACCTTTCCACATCGGAGGATGGTAACTACGGTAGATTGGTGTGAACACATTGGATATAAAGTACGCAACATATTGCAGGAGAAGAGCTTACTCGAAGATATAAATGTTAACAAAATGTGGACAACCCCGGAGTTATCCACACGATCCGGGCATGGAAACAGCGTTGAAAGCGAAAATGAAAAGAGGGCGGGTTACAGCAGGGAATTCTTGATTTTATCGAGGTCTTCCTGCAAGCGCTCGTCGTTCAATACGAGCTTCTTGACCGTCTGGCAGGCATGAATGACGGTGGTGTGGTCTCTCTTGCCGAAAATCGCGCCGATATCCTTGAGCGACGCGCGGGTCATGTCCCGGCACAGGAACATCGCGGCCTGGCGGGCCGTTACCACGTGCTTTTTCCGCGTCTTGGCCGCGAGATCCTCGACGGACACTTCGTAGTACCTGGCCACGGCTTTCTGAATGTCTTCTATCCCGACAGCGCGCTGTTTTCTGCGAATCTTGTTGCTCAGCACCCGTTTCGCCACTTCGATGGTGATATCGCAGTGACTCAAAGACGCGTAGGCCAGCAGGCTGAGCACGGCCCCTTCCAGTTCTCTTATATTCGAAGCGACCCGGTCGGCGATGTAAGCGATCACATCCGGGCTCAGCGACAGCCCATCCTTGACGGCCTTCTTCTGCAGTATGGCTTCTCGCGTTTCGTAATCGGGCGGCTTCATGTCCGCGAGAAGTCCCCACTCGAACCGGGAGACCAGGCGTTCTTCCAGGCCGGAAAGTTCCTTCGGAATGCGGTCGCTGGTGAGCACGATCTGCTTGCCCTTCTGCCGGAGCACGTCGAAGGTGTGGAAGAACTCCTCCTGTGTGCGGTCCTTGTGACCCTTACAGAAGAACTGAATGTCATCCACGATCAGCAGGTCGACGTTTCGATAGGTCTGTGCGAACTCCTTCGTCTTTTTTTTCCTGAATGGACTCAATGAATTCGCTGTAGAAGATTTCCGACGTGACGTACCGGATGCGGTCGACCGTCCCGAGCCGTTTCGACTCGTGGGCTATCGCCTGCGCCAGGTGGGTCTTGCCCAGTCCGACGCCGCCGTAGATTACCAGTGGATTGAAGGTTTGCTGGCCGGGGGATTTTACCACGGCCAGGGAGGCCGCATGGGCGAAGTCATTGCACTCCCCGACGACAAAGTTCTCGAAGGTATAGTTGTCGTAGAGGTTGCCGGTTTCCTCTTCTTTCCCGTTCTGTTGTTCCTGCGCCTGTCCGTACGAGGGGAGGTCGGTAAGCACGGGGATAATCGGCGTATTTCCCTCGAAGATATGGTAGTCTATGGAGACTTTGCGACCGAGCTGGGTCATCACCACCTGGCTGATCTTGTCGTGAAAACCCTTCAGAATTCTTTCTCCCGCGAAAGGATTCTGAACCTCTATCGTAAACGTATCCGGTGTTACGTCATGTCCCTTGGTCCGCTCGAACCAGGTCGCGAACGTCTGCGCCGGGATCATGTCCCTCAGTTCCGTTAAACACACCGACCAGAGCTGTGCAGGATCTTCCTGCTTCATCGCGGATTACCTTGTGTACCAAAGGGGATGGAACGCCCGGGTATCGACCGGGAAAGACCGTGCCGAAAACACACCCGTACGCTCGCATGTAATATGCTAAATGATTGTAATTACTTCATTTAAATCGGTAATTAGGTACTACAACAAGTTCACGGCAGGCGGAAACGTTGCGGGTAGTATCTCCTCAATAGTATGTAGGGAGAACAGGGTGCTGTCAAGAGATATATCGAAAGATTTGTACCGCTGGATTGACCAAAAACAACTTGACAAAATTGCCCTCTCCAGGTAATATAGAGGGCTAATGTTTATATGAATTAAAGGCTGAAATACCGGAGAGTAGTCGATGAAGCGGACCTTTCAACCGAGCAATCTCAAGCGGCACCGCAGACACGGGTTTCGTCGAAGGATGAGCACCAAGGCAGGGCGGTTGATCCTGAGCCGCCGCCGCGCCAAGGGAAGGACCCGCGTTGCCGTTTAGGCGCCGCCGGAACGCTGCAGGACCCACGCACCATGGCCGCCGGTTCCCGACGTTTTCCCCACGACGAACGCATGAGACGCCGGTGGGAGTTCGAGCGGGTCAGGAAATGCGGATTGACCGTCAGGGGTCGCTCGATGACCCTATCGCTGGCATCCTGTCCGGACGGGCTTGAGCGGCGTGTCGGTTTCATTGTGACCAGGCACAACGGTGGCGCGGTCAGGCGTAACCTGGTTCGCAGGAGAATGCGGGAGATATACCGGCTCAATAGAAACCGGCTGAAGAGAGGGATGCACCTGGTGCTCATCGCACGCGGCTCAGGGCAGGAAGCCTCGTACCGGCAGATGAACGAAGAGTTCCTTTCCCTCTATCGTACCGCGGTGACACGTTTATGTGGAAAAGGCTGACCACGGCAATCACATCCGCGCTCGTATGGGGCGTCCGCGGTTATCAACTCGCAGTATCTCCGCTCCTTCCGCCAAGCTGCAGGTTTACCCCCACCTGTTCGAAGTACACCATTGAAGCGCTGGAACGACGAGGCCTGTTCCCCGGAACCTATCTGGCCGTGCGGCGCTTGCTGCGCTGCCATCCTTTTCATCCGGGCGGCTACGATCCAGTGGAGCACCCACACGAATAGCCGCATGATACGGCTTACAAACCTGGAATCAGATCGACAATGGAAAAACGCGTACTCGGCGCCTTTGGACTCATCATCCTGACCTGGATCGGTTACTACTACATTATATATCCCATGTACGCGCCCGAGAGCCCGCCTCCCGTCGACCGGGCGTTTACGCCGGAGCAGCCAGGGGACTTCCCATTTAGGGATGAATCCATGGACGCCTATCCGCCGACCGAGCCCGCCGAACCGACCTACGAAGCCCCGGCGGACGCCGCCGGCCGGGAGCCGGTGCGGACCTCGTCCTTCCAAACCGAAAACCGCCCGGGAAGGGATATCGCCGCGGACAGCTGGGACCGCTCCGAGCGCGTCCTGTTTCTCCCGCCGGCCGAAGGCGCTCCGGAACCTCGTGAAATCGTTGTTGAAAACCAGATCTACCGCGGTGTGATCAGCACGCGTGGTGGTGTCATAACCAGTTGGAAACTTAAGGGTTACAAGGGTATCGACGAGGCAGGAGTGGAGCTCGTACCTCCCGGTCGCGAATCGGGTCCCGACATCATTCTCACCACCGAGCGGGGACCCCGCAGTACCCGGGCCCTGCGCTTCACGGCTGACCGCGACGCGGTCGTGCTCGGCCCCGGACAGGCAACAGGTTCGGTGACGCTCACGGCCGATACGCCCGGTGGGCTGACCATCACCAAGGTTTTCATCATCACCCAGGACGATTACGCCGTGGACCTCCAGGTGAGGATCGACGGCGGGGAAAACCTTGCCCTGGGCAGCAAATACTATCTGCGGTGGGGCGGCGGAATCAACGTGACGGAAGAGGACTGGGACCAGGACTTGATCGCCTTCCGTGGATTCGCCTCACTCAACGATACGGTGATCGATGAAGACCTCGGAACCGAACTCGAAGACCCCAGGCCCGAGACCACGGGAGAAACCCACTGGGTTGGCGTTCGAAGCAAGTATTTCTTCACCGCCATGGTGCCCGTGGACAGGAAGGCCAGGGGGTACCGCCTGAACGGCCGGCCGGTACAGCGCCCGCAATATGACGATCGGCAGATCGCCGCCGAACTGGCCATGGGGCTCGCCTCCCCGCTTGCGGACAACTTTCTGCTCTACCTGGGCCCGGTTCACTACGGTACCCTGGAGCAATACGGATACGGCCTCGAAAGCGCTGTCGATCTGGGGTGGGCGATCATACAGCCGATCAGCAGGATCACGCTCATTTCCCTGGTCTGGCTGCACCAGTTCATCTCCAATTATGGCATTGTAATCATCGTGCTGTCCATCGTGGTGAAGATTCTGCTCTTTCCCCTGACCCACAAGAGCATGAAGGCCACCCAGGGCATGGCCCTGCTTCAGCCGAAAATGGAATCACTCAAGGAAAAGCACAAGAACGATTCAACCAAGCTGAACCAGGAGATGATGAAGCTGTACAAAGAAGGAGGGGTGAACCCCCTGGGCGGCTGCCTGCCTCTGCTGCTGCAGATGCCGATTCTCATCGCGCTCTATACCATCTTCAGCAGCACGATAGAATTGAGGGACGCGCCTTTTATCGGATGGATACAGGATCTGTCCCTCAGGGACCCGTACTATGTCCTGCCTGTCCTCATGGCAGCCACGATGCTGCTTCAGTCCAAAATGACAATGAAGGATCCCAGGCAGGCCATGTTCGTCTACATCATGCCCGCCGTGCTGTTCTTCATCATGATGAACCTGCCTTCCGGCCTGATACTGTACTGGACCATGATCAACGTGCTGACCATTGCGCAGCAGGCGATTCAGAACCGGTATTTCCCGGTTCAACCCGCAAAATGACGCATACCCCGGGTGGACGCAGGGTAACACGCGTCTCGACAACCCCATGACCACGCAGGCCCTGAACGATACCATTGCCGCGATCGGCACGCCGCCCGGCGAGGGCGGTCTTTGCGTAGTGCGCATGAGCGGTCCCGACTCGTTTACCATCGCCGACAGGGTTTTCAACGGCGCCGACCGCCCTTCCAGGTGCCGTACGCACACCATCCATCACGGATTTGTCATCGATCCCCGGAGCCGTGAACGGGTCGATGAAGTGCTCATGTCGCTTTTCAAGGCGCCGCGCACCTACACCCGCGAGAACCTGATCGAATTCAGCGGCCACGGCGGCATGGTTCCAGGCGGTATGATCCTGGATGTTCTGATCCGTTCGGGCGCCAGGCTGGCGGAACCCGGCGAGTTTACAAAGCGTGCCTTTGTCAACGGCAGGATCGACCTTCTGCAGGCCGAAGCGGTGGGTGAATTGATCAGGGCGCGGACCGACGCCTGTGCGAGGGCGGCACTCAGGCAGTTGAACGGAACCTGCTCGCAGCAGATAGACGAATTCAGGATGAAACTGATACAAGTAATTGCATTTATTGAAGTAACGCTGGATTTCACCGAAGAGGGCATTCCCGATATGGAGCCCCGAACCTTCCTGGATCAACTGCACCCTGTCCAGGAAGCGCTGGACCGCCTGATCAAATCGTCCCACGAGACGCGTGTACTGAGGGACGGGATCCGGATCGCGTTGCTAGGAAAGCCGAACGTGGGAAAATCCAGCCTGCTCAACTTGCTGACGTCGAGGGACCGGGCGATCGTACACCCGGAGTCGGGGACGACTAGGGATACCATCGAGGAAAGCGTCGATATCCGCGGCGTGCCCGTTACCTTCGTGGATACGGCGGGAATCCGGATGACGTCAGATCTGGTCGAACAGCAAGGCGTTGCGCGATCACGGCAGGAATTGGAACAGGCCGACATCCCGCTGGTGGTGTTCGACGCATCTAAACCGCCGGACGACGATGATCGGAGACTGGTGGGCCTGTTGTCCCATGGCGCCGGTGTGTTTATATTGAACAAGTGTGACCTGGATTCCTACAATCCGGACTCCTACGCTGAATTGACGGGGGACGGGCGTTGCGTCAGGACATCGGCTAAAAACGGCACCGGCCTGGAAGAACTGTTTGAAACGGTGCTGGAAATCGCGCAATACGATCCCGCCCGGTTCGAGTCGGGCCTCGTGGTCAATGCCCGCCAGGGTGACCTGCTCAGCCAGGCCAGGGCGAGCCTGAATCGAGGTGCCGGTGTCCTGGAAGCAGGACTCGGGGCCGAGATGGCCGCCATCGACCTTCGGGAGTGTGTGCGGCACCTCGGCGTTCTTGTGGGAAAAGAAATTGGAGACGCGGTACTCGACCATGTCTTTTCCAGGTTCTGTATAGGTAAATGATGTTCCACGTGAAACAAAGGAACACGCGGTGGACGGAAACGATCAGATGAAACCGGTTGAAGTGCTCGTTATCGGGGGTGGTCACGCGGGATGCGAAGCCGCCCTGGCATCGGCGAGATTGGGCGTCGAAACGGCGCTCGTCACCCTCGACGCATCGAAAATCGGGCAGATGTCCTGCAACCCGTCCATCGGAGGCCTGGGAAAGGGTCAGCTGGTGCGGGAGGTCGACGCGTTGGGTGGGGAGATGGGCAAGGCCGCGGACGCGACGGCCGTGCAGGTCAAGATGCTGAACACGCGCAAGGGCCCGGCGGTACAATCCCTGAGGTCCCAGAATGACCGGATCGCCTATCGGGACTACATGCAGCGGGTCATCGGCGAGACCGAACACCTGACGGTGGTGGAAGGAGAGGTGTCCCGACTGGAAGTCGAGGATCGTCGCGTGGTCGGAATTCGGACGAGCGATGGCAGGATCATTTCCTGCATGGCCGTGATCGTGGCTTCCGGGACTTTTCTTAACGGCGTCATGCATCGTGGAACGAGTAACGCACCCGGAGGACGCCTGGGTGAAAAGGCGGCAACGGAGCTGTCGGATTCCCTGCGGGCGCTCGGTTTCAACATTGGCCGGCTAAAGACCGGCACACCACCCAGGATAGACGGTAACTCCATAGATTACAGTGAATTGGAGATCATGGCCGGTGATAAATTCCCAGAACATTTCTCCCATGAAAGACTATCGCCAGCCGACGAGCAGCTACCGTGCTACCTTACATCTACAAATGCCCGGACCCACGAGATCATCGGTTCCGCGCTGGACCAATCACCCATGTACTCGGGCCGGATCACCGGTCGCGGTCCCAGGTACTGTCCATCCGTAGAGGACAAGATCGTTCGTTTCCCTGACAGAGACAGCCACCAGATCATCCTGGAACCAGAGGGATGGAATACCGATGAGGTATACGTAAACGGCTTTTCCACCAGCCTTCCCGAACCGGTGCAAGACCGGGCGCTGCACACGATCAAGGGGCTGGGAAACGCAGTCATCCTCCAGTTCGGATACGCCGTGGAATACGATTTCATCCCACCTGAAAACCTGACACGGACCCTTGAAACACGGCAAGTCGACGGGCTGTTCCTCGCGGGGCAGATCAATGGCACAACGGGATACGAAGAAGCCGCGGCACAGGGAATCCTGGCCGGGATCAACGCCGCCCTTTCGGTAAGGAACAGACCGGCATTCATCCTGGACCGGGGTGAGGCCTATATCGGCGTGATGATCGACGATCTCATCACGAAAGGCGCGGACGAACCCTACCGCATGTTCACGTCACGTGCGGAATATCGTCTCCTGTTGCGTCATGACAATGCGGATTTGCGGCTGTCGGATCGTGCATACGAAATCGGTGTGATTTCCAGGGAGCGGCACGAAGCCACGGAAGCTCGGCGGCGGATGGTGGACGACCAGACGAACCGGTTGAAACAGGTGTACGTAGCACCGGATAAGGTAAACGCGTTGCTGTCAGGAAAGTCATCTGCACCGGTATCGGAATCCGTGTCTCTACATAAATTGATGTCTCGTCCTGAGATACAGTATTCGGATATTTCCGCTGTAGATCCGGTACCGATAGAACATGAGCCTTCGGTCATAGGACAGATACAGACTGCTATAAAGTACGCTGGATACCTCGAACGTCAGCAAAGGGATATCGAAAGGATGCGCACGTGGGAATCTCGTGCAATACCTCCGGGCTTCGATTACGCCTCCATTACCGCCCTTTCCCATGAAGCCCGCGAGAAGATGGCCAAAATCAGGCCGGAGACCGTAGGCCAGGCGTCCCGAATCCCCGGCGTCACACCAGCCGATCTGTCCATCCTCGTAGTGCATCTCGAACGAAGGGATTCAACCAACCGTAGTGAAACCAAGATGTTCCACGTGGAACATGGCGAATCATGAAATGGATGCATTCGCGCATTTAGTTCATGGTATCGAAAAAACCGGCCATCGGCTTGACGACCGTCAAATACAGGCCTTTATCCGGTACCGCGACGAGATCAGGCGTGTAAACAAATCGCTTGGCCTGATATCCAAAAACGACTTGGACCGCATACCAACGCGGCACTTTCTGGATTCTCTGACACCCGTCTTTAAAGGCATTCTTCCGACGAGCGGGGAGATTCTGGACATCGGCAGCGGGGGTGGGTTCCCTGGAATCCCCCTGGCCATATTCCTGCCCTGTGCAGAATTCGTACTTGTTGAATCAAACCGGAAGAAGAGTACCTTTCTGCGTCACATGATGCGCGTTCTAGCGCTAAAAAACGTAACCGTGCATACTTCTCGCGCGGAATCGTTGCCAGCGTTGATATCGGAGAAGCGGTATGATGTAGCCGTGACCAGAGCGGTTGGTTCAATTGGCCAAATGGCGGGTTGGTGCGTGAACGTTTTGAAACCGGGAGGGAAACTGATCTGCTACAAGGGACCCAATCCGGATGAAGAAATCGAGTCGGCCGGAACGGCCCTGGAGAAACAGGGAATGATGGTGGAAGGCATATACCGATACGAAGAAGGATTAACTGGGTCGCCTACACTGGTCGTGCTGAGAAAATGTTAATCACCTGGAGAACGCTTTAGCAGGTTGCATGCCGCAGACATTAATATCAACGCCAGATCGGCTCAAAAACCCCCGATAAATCAGCCTACCCCTTCCCCGATCTATCCGTACAAACAAAAGACGTGTTTACATAATAATATACAGTTTTCAACGCTTCATCGTAAGATTGTTTAACCAATTGTAATATCAGTAGTTACGGTCAGTCGCCAGCCCACTGTATCCACCGAGTAACATAACCTCGATTTCCTGCCCCGCTTTCATGAATTCCTGGTCTTCATGGCTGACTGCCAGACCATCGGCAATGGACATGGATCTCAGTATACCGGAACCCTGCGCTCCGGTTCGTGAGGCGAAGAAGGTATCGCCGCGTTTCTGAAGACGCACGCGAATGAACTGTTTTCGTCCGAGGGATTTCGTGATGTCCTCCAGGAGCACAGCCTTGATCGTGGGACGGTAGAGGTGGGTGTATCCCTGCATTTTGAGCAGTGCGGGCCGCATGAAAAGCTCGAAGGTCACCATGGAGGCCACCGGGTTCCCCGGCAGTCCGAAAACGATGGTATCGTCTATGGCGCCGAAAGCAAGGGGCCTGCCCGGCGTCATGGAAACCTTCCAGAAAGCCATGGACGTACCGACGGCCTCGAGCGCGGCCTTGACAAAGTCGTATTCTCCCACCGAGACCCCTCCCGAGGTGATAATCGCGTCCGCCACGAGTCCGTCGCGCAAGGCCTGTTCGAGTACTTCCTGCGAATCGGGAAAGATGCCGAGCCGAAGGGGGACGGCGCCGGCATCCGCCACCAGGGCGGTGAGTGCGTATCCGTTGCTGTCGACGATCTTGCCGTCTTCCAGGGGTTCATCCACGTCGACGATCTCGTCGCCGGTGGAAAGTACCGCCACCCGGGGTCGACGGTAAACGGATACGTAGGAGCGGTTCGTGGAGGCAAGCAGCCCGATTTCAGCCGGTCGAAGCAGCATGCCGGACTGGAGGATGAGATCGCCGTCTCGGATGTCTTCTCCGGCCCTGCGCAGATCGGTACCGGCTTCCACGGGCTGGAGAATGCGTACATGGTTCTCGTCCACCCGGAGGGTGCGCTCGGCACGAACGATGGTATCGGCGCCGTCGGGCACCGGGGCGCCCGTCATGATGTGGATCGCCTGACCGGGTCCGACGGACCGCTTTGCCCGGTAACCCGCGGGCAGATCCTCGACAATCTCCAGTTCCGCGGGCGCATTCGGGGATCCCGGGACCGTGTCCGAGGCGCGTACCGCGTACCCGTCCATGGCGGAATTGTCCCAGGGCGGCTGGTTTCTCGTGGCGTGGACATCTTCCGCCAGCACGCGGCCCTGCGCCGACACGATATCGACGCGTTCGACCCCGATGGGCCGGATCCGGTTCAGTATGGAATCACGGGCTTCGATCACGGAGATCATGGCGTATCCCTCAAGAAACAGCCTGTTCGACACCACCCATGCCGTCCATGCCGGCCATCAGCAGCACGTCGACTTCGTCGCCCCGGGAAATGGACCTGATGCCCGTTTCCACGATGACGAGGCCGTTCGTTCCGGTCATGGAGCTTAGCATGCCCGATCCCTGACCAGCCACGGTCGAGGCGCGAAACCGGCCATCGGCGCGGGTGATCCTTGCGCGTAGGTAGTGGCGCCGGTCGCCCCCGGCCGTAAGGTCGTTTTCCAGCACCGCCGGTACCGTGGGAAGGCACCAGTCGCCCGGATGATAGCCCATCATCTTACGCAGTGCGGGCCGTGCGAAGAGCAGGAAGGAAACCATGCAAGAAACGGGGTTGCCGGGCAGGCCGAAGAAGGGTTTCCCCTGCAGCAGCCCGTAGGCGAGAGGCTTGCCGGGCTTCATCTGCACGCGCCAGAACTTCATGTCCGCGCCCAGGTCACCCAGCACCTTTTTCACGTAATCGTAGTCGCCGACGGAAACCCCACCCGTGGAGAGGATCACATCCGCGTTCGTCGCAGACCGTATGGCGTTCGCGATCTCGGATTCACTGTCCCTCGCGATGCCCAGGTTTACGGGCCGGGCGTTACATTCCCGGACGAGGGCGGCCAGGGAATAGCTGTTGCTGTTGACGATCTTCCCCGGGACGAGGGCCTCGTCGATCTCGGCCACTTCGTCGCCCGTGGACAGGATGGCCACGTCGGGCCGCCTTCTTACGGAGACCTGGGACCGCTGAAAAGCCGCCAGGAGACCGATCTCACCGGGGCCGATTTCAGTGCCAGCAAACAGCACGTTCTGGCCCTGTTTGACGTCTTCGCCCCGGTAGCGGACGTTCTGGCCTGCCTCGACCGCCTTCAGGATCTCAACCCCGTCATCCCGCAGCCGGGTGTTCTCCACCATGACGACGGCGTCCGCACCCTCGGGGAGGATGGCGCCGGTCATGATGCGGGAAGTGCTGCCGGTGCGCACCGTCTCGGTTGGGACGGTCCCGGCCGGGATTTCTTCGAGGACCCCGAGCCGCCGGGGGTTTTGCGCGGATGCGCCCTCGGTGTCCACGGCGCTTACGGCATAACCGTCGACGGACGAATTGTCATGGGGCGGCACGTCGTATTTTGGCGCTACGTTTTCGGCGAGAACGCGGCCCTGCGCATCGGACAGCGGATTACGCTCGATGCCAGAGACCGAGACCGATCCCAGGACGATCTCCTGCGCCTCCTCCACCGTAAGCATTCGATCGCTAGCCATGGTCCAATCCCGATGATAACTGCTTAACGAACGGATTCCGCCATGAGCGCTTCAATGGCGTCGATCGACCGCGGGACGCGGTCCGACAGGACACGGTGTCCGTCTTCGGTCACCAGTACATCGTCTTCTATGCGAACCCCGATGTGCCTGTATCGCTCGAACGCGGGTTGTATCGCCTCGATCAGCGCCCTGTTCCGCGGGGTGTCATCCAGGTTTTCCAGCGTGTCTTCCCGGACGTAGATGCCCGGTTCCACGGTGATCACCATGCCCGGCCTGAAAGGCATGTCCCGCCCGCCGACGTCGTGGACGTCCAGCCCGAGCCAGTGGCTGGTGCCGTGCATGAACCACATGCGATACTGGTTCCCCGAGGTGTTCGTGATCAGGCCCAGTTCATGGAGCCCAGCCACGATCGCCTTCCGGGCCACATCGTGCACGCGGCGAATGGTCATGCCGGGCCGGACGGCTGCGATGGCTTCGGCCTGGGCGCCGAGGACGATCTCGTAGACGGCGCGCTGCTCTGGCGTGAAGGCCCCGCTGACCGGGAACGTCCGGGTGACATCGGCCGTGTAGTTTCCCACGGCTGCACCGATATCCGCAAGGACGAGTTCCCCTTCCGCTATCTCCCGGCTGTTTTCTTCGTAATGCAGCGTGGTGGCGTTGGGTCCCGAAGCCACGATGGACGGAAACCCCCAGCGGGCGCCGTGCCGGCGATAGGTCGAAAGAATGATGCCGTCGAGGACGGATTCATTCAGCGGTCCCGATGTGCCGGCGGCTTTGCGCATGATGGCTTGTTGCGCCTGGCAGGTAATATCAATGGCCCGTTGCAGCCGCTGAAGTTCCCAGGGCGACTTAACGACGCGAAGGTCCCGGAAGAGGCGGGAAGCCAACCGAATATGGACGGAGGGAAAACGCGCGGCCTCGGAGGCAAACCGGAGGGCCTGGGGATACCGCGCACCGAACCTGGACTGGGTGTCGGCGATCAACCAGACATTCACAGGCGTTCCATTCGCAATAGATTCGCCCATGGCCTGGTAGTCCCCTTCGTCGCCGGACGGACGTTTATCGTAGGGCGCTCCGCTAAGAACAGTCTCTACGAAGGCATCGTACTCTTCCGTTGGCCAGACGTGCTCGATCCCGGTCTGGCTCCTGGCCTCTTCCGCGCCGAGCATGTGGCCGGTCCAGGTTTCCCGCGCCGGGTCGCGTCTGGGCAGGAAGAGAATCTCCCGCTGGCCGCGGTTATCCGGCAACAGTACGAGCCTGGCGCCTGGCTGGTTGACGCCGGTCAGGTAGAAGAGGTTGCTTTCCTGGCGGTAGGGATAGTTCACGTCGTTGCTGAACACTTTGGGTTCCGCACCGAACAGGATCATCATCCCGCCGCCCATGCCTTCGAGGATCCGCGCCCGCCGGCCCGCCAGTTCTTCGGCCTGCGCCGGCCCTGCGTCTTCCGCGACCACCACGTCCGCCTGCGGTGCGGCGGCTGCCGTGGAAGCCGGAGCGAAGTGGAAAAGGGCCGTTAACCATAGCGCGGCAAGGATGGCCGCACGCAGTAACGGGAGATCAAGTGTCTTTCGCTGTGTCATGGGTCGATATCCTGGAAATCTCAGGTCAATTAAGTGGTGTATTCGGCGTTCACGGTCACGTATTCGTGGGACATGTCGCAGGTCCATACCGTCGCCGCGCCCTCTTCCAGCTTGAGATGGATCTCGATAGGTATCTCCTCGACGGAGAGCGCTTCCCGCATGGCCGGCTCATCGAGCGGGAGCCCCCGGCCGTCACGGGTCAGCTGATGACCGCACAGAAACAGGTCGATGGTGTCCGGGTCCGATTCGGCATCCGCGTACCCGACGGCGCAGAGGATCCTGCCCCAGTTGGGATCGTGGCCGTAGATGGCCGTCTTCACGAGCGCGGAATTCGCCACGCTCATTCCGACCGTCCGGGCTTCGTCGTCCGACCGGGCGCCCTGCACGCGTATCTCCACGAGTTTCGTCGCGCCTTCGCCGTCTCGCGCGATCTTCTTCGCCAGGTCGGTACATACGTGTTCCAGCGCTTCGGCAAACCGTTCGTAAGCATCTCCTTCGGGCTGCGTAATCTCCGGGTTTCCCGCGGCGCCGTTGGCCAGGATGAAAACGGTGTCGTTCGTGCTCATATCGCCGTCGACGGTGATACAGTTGAAGGACTTGCCGACGGCCCGGCGCAGGGCCGCCTGGACAGCCCCCGGCGCGATCGCGGCGTCTGTTGTAACCATCCCGATCATCGTGGCCATGTTCGGGCAGATCATGCCCGCGCCCTTGGCGATTCCGCCTACCGTCACGGACGACCCGTCGAGATCGAACCGCACCGCGCAGGATTTGGGGACCGTGTCGGTCGTCATGATCGATTCGGCGGCGTCGTGGTCCGCCCCCTGGCTTTGACGGTCCATCGCCTCCCGGATGCCGCCGCGGATCACTTCCATCGGCAGGGGACGGCCTATGACCCCGGTGGAAGCGACGAGGACCTCACCCGCGGGTACGGACAGCCCCTCGGCGACCAGGCCGGCCATCTCCCTGGCGTCTTCCATCCCGGCTTCCCCGTTGCACGCGTTGGCGTTGCCGCTATTGGCCACGACGGCCCGCGCCATGCCGGTCTGCAGATGGTCTTTGGAGAGGATCACCGGCGCGGCCTGTACGCGGTTGGTGGTGAACACTCCGGCCGCAGAGGCAATCCCACCCGCGTCGATCACGACCAGGTCCTTGCGGCTGCCCTTTGGACTGTTGATGCCGCAGCTCACCGTGTTGGCCAGGAATCCCCTGGGAGAAAGCACGCCCCCTTCAACGGTATGCATGGTTAACCCCTTGATTCTTTCAACGTCGCGTGCCATTCCTGCAGGCTCTTCACGGAAATTTCGCTGCCCTCGAGTTTTAACGCCTGGATGGCCTTGACCGCGGACCAGGCCGCCGAGAGCGTGGTGATACACGGAATGTTCTGCTCGATGGCGGCGCGTCGGATCATGTAGTCGTCGTCCCGCGCGCTCTTGCCCAGGGGCGTGTTGATAATCAGTTGGATGTCGTTCCGCCGGATATGGTCGACAATATGCGGTTCGCCCTCCCAAACCTTGTTGACCCGAATGACCGTCAATCCAGCATTCTCCAGCGTCTGTCCGGTGCCGCTCGTCGCCATGATCGAGAATCCCAGCCCGTCGAGTTCACGGGCAATTTCGATGACGTTTTCGTGGTCGAAGGCGTTGACGCTGATCAGGACGGTGCCAGAGAGGGGAAGGGTTCCGCCCGCCGCGCTCTGCCCCTTGGCGAAAGCGATGCCAGGTTCTTCGTAAATCCCCATGACCTCCCCGGTCGATTTCATCTCGGGTCCGAGCAGGCTGTCCGAACCGGCGAATTTCACGAAGGGCAGTACGACCTCCTTCACCGAGGCGTAAGGCGGGATGATCTCCTCGGTGAACCCGAGTTCGCGCAGCGTCTTCCCGACCATGACCCGCGCCGCTAGCTGGGCCAGCGGGACGCCGATGGCCTTGGACACGAACGGTATCGTCCGCGACGCGCGCGGATTGACTTCCAGCACGTAGACCACGTCGTTTTTGATGGCGTATTGCACGTTGATCAGGCCCACGACTTTAAGGCTCCTGGCCATTGCGTGGGTATAGGTCCTCATCGTGTCGATATGCACCGGCTTGACCATGTAGGGCGGCAAAACGCACGCGCTGTCACCGGAGTGAATCCCCGCCTCCTCGATGTGTTCCATCATCCCGCCGACGACAACGTCGACCCCGTCGGAGAGCGCGTCTACGTCGTATTCGAAGGCATCCTCGAGGAATTTGTCGATGAGTATGGGATGATCGGGGGACACGTGGACGGCGGTCTGCATGTAGGTTTTCAGGGAATCGTCGTCGTAGACGAGGGCCATGTTGCGGCCGCCGAGGACGTAGGAAGGCCGCACCAGCACGGGGTACCCGATATCGCTCGCCACCACCAGGGCCTCTTCGAAGGAGAAGACCGTTCCGTGGGGCGGGTGCGGGATGCCCAGGGCCGTCGTCAGGGCCCCGAATCGCTTGCGGTCCTCGGCAAGGTCGATGCTGTCCGGCGAGGTGCCGATGATGGGGACGCCCGCGCGCTCCAGCGGAAGGGCCAGTTTGAGGGGAGTCTGTCCGCCGAACTGGACGATCACACCGTCCGGTTTTTCCGTCTCGATGATGTTCATCACGTCTTCGAAGGTGAGGGGTTCGAAAAACAGCCGGTCCGAAATGTCGTAATCCGTGCTCACGGTCTCCGGATTGCTGTTGACCATGATGGTTTCGTACCCGTCCTCCTTCAGCGCCATGACCGCCTGCACGCAACAGTAGTCGAACTCGATCCCCTGGCCGATGCGGTTCGGGCCTCCGCCCAGGATCATGATCGTCTCCCGCGTCTTGGGCCGGGTCTCGTTCTCGGTCTCATAGGTCGAATAGTAATAGGGCGTCATGGCTTCGAACTCGGCCGCGCAGGTGTCGACGGTCTTGAACACCGCGTCCACGCGCGCCTCCAGGCGCCGGTTCCGGACGGACTGTTCGTCGCTGCCGGTCAGGTGCGCGATCTGCACGTCTGAGAAGCCGGCCTGCTTGGCCTTGTACAGCAGGTCCCGGGGCATCGAGCCGTTCCGGTGGGCGCCGATCACCTCCTCGAGCTCGACGATCTCCCGCAGGTTGTGGAGAAACCATGGATCCACACCGGTCAATGCATAGATTTCTTCGATGGCCATGCCAAGCTGCAGGGCGGTCTTGATCTGGAAGATGCGCTCCGCCGTGGCCCTTGGCATCTGCGCCCTGAGATCGTTGAGCACCCCTTCCAGTTGTTCGTCGTCAAGCGAACCGGCGTCGACCGTCTCTTTCCCGTCCCCGCCGAGGCCGTGCCGGTCTATTTCAAGGCCCCGCAACCCTTTCTGGATCGCCTCCTTGAAGGTCCGGCCGATGGCCATGGTCTCGCCGACAGACTTCATCTGCGTTCCGAGCTGGGTATCGGCGTTGGGGAATTTTTCGAAGGCCCAGCGCGGGATCTTCACCACCACGTAGTCGATGGTCGGTTCGAAGGAGGCCGGTGTTTCCCGGGTGATGTCGTTCGGTATCTCGTCCAGCGTGTACCCGACGGCCAGTTTCGCGGCGATCTTGGCGATGGGGAAGCCGGTGGCCTTGGAAGCCAGGGCTGAACTGCGGGAGACCCGTGGATTCATTTCGATGGCCAGGATGCGGCCGTTTTCCGGGCTGACCGCGAACTGAATGTTCGATCCGCCCGTCTCGACGCCGATTTCCCGGATCACCTTGATCGAGGCGTCCCGGAGCGCCTGGTACTCCTTGTCCGTGAGGCGTCTGTGCCGGAGCGACCGTGATGCTGTCCCCGGTATGAATGCCCATGGGATCGAAGTTTTCGATGGAGCAGATGATCACCACGTTGTCGGCCAGGTCCCGCATCACCTCGAGTTCGAATTCCTTCCAGCCGATGACCGACTCCTCGATCAGTACCTCCGTGATGGGGCTGGTGGCTAGTCCCCACTCGACGGCCTCGGCGTATTCCGATTCGGTTCGGGCAATGCTCCCACCCGCGCCACCCAGGGTGAAGGCCGGACGGATGATGGCCGGGAACCCCGTATCCTTCACCAGTTCCCATGCCTCGTCAACGGTTCGCGCGAAGCCGCCACGCGGCACCTCCAGACCGATGCGTCCCATGGCCTTCTGGAACAGTTCCCGGTCCTCCGCCATCTTGATGGCCTCGAGCTTCGCGCCGATGAGTTCGACCCCGCATCGGTCCAGCACGCCTGATTCTGCGAGTTCGACGGTGACGTTCAAGGCCGTCTGTCCCCCCAGCGTAGGCAGCAGTACGTCGGGGCGTTCGCGCCGGATGATCTTCTCCACGTATTCCGCGGTGATGGGCTCGATGTAGGTCCGATCCGCCATGTCCGGATCGGTCATGATCGTGGCCGGATTGCTGTTGATCAGCACGACCCGGTAGCCCTCTTCCCTGAGTGCCCTGCAGGCCTGGGTGCCGGAATAATCGAATTCGCAGGCCTGCCCGATTACGATCGGCCCGGATCCGATGATCAGTATGGATTCAATGTCGGTACGTTTCGGCAAGATGATCCTCGCGGGAGCCGGGAGAACGGCCCGTGAATTTCATATTAAACAAATCGAATGAATATAAACGCGGGAGGCCTGTCTTGCAACGTTAAAACCGGCCAGGAGAGCGAGTGGCCGGGAGTGATCGGGCGCTGTTGGGAATCTCATTCCAGCGACTGCAAAAGGATGTCCTGGGCGGCTTCGAAGCCGGGCGCGATCTCCAGGGCCTTCAGTGCGGCCTTCCTGGCATCATCCTTACGCCCCGCCGCAAGGTAAGCGCGGGCCAGGTCGTACTGAGCCTGGACCCTGTCGGTGGTCTCTACCGCCAGCGCGGCCTCGTATTCCGGCACGGCAAGGCCGGGCTTTCCATCCCGTTCGTAAGCTCCGCCGCGCATTTTACGGACTTCCCCGTCGAAGGGATCGATCATGACGGCGCGATCCAGAATGCGGATGGCGTCCCCGCGTCGACCTTCCAGGGCATAGAGCCGGGCCAGCGTCTTGCAGGACGCGAAATCGTCTTCGTCCACGGCCGTCAGCGCCTCGAGGGCTTCCATCGCCGCTTCCGTGTTCTCCTTTTCGAGATGGATTTCGGCCAGCAGTTCGTTGGGGTTGCCGGGATGCGTGTGTTTCTCAAAAAGGTCCCGGGCGCGATTCAACGGCGCGATGGCGTCGTCGTATCGATTCTGCGCGTGCAATGCCTGGCCCAGCATAAGGTGGGCATAAAAACTCTCCGGGTGGTCGGCGGTCATCGCTTCCAGTTCAGCTACGGACAGCTTCTCGTTCCGCGGCGGCTTGAATCGCAGGACACGCCGGAGCGCTCCGCTCCGCTTGCCGGCATAGTCCGCGAAAGACCGGTCGAAGTCGCTCATGGACATGCCAAAAACCATGCGAACGATCTCGTCGGTGGTTCGGTTCTCGTTATACAGGCGCAGCATCTGCCGGACCGCCTCGAATCCATAGGTATTCACGATGTGTTCCACGACGATCGAGGCCTGGTAGTAGGAAAGGACGATCTGGCCCTGAGATTTGGGCCGGGTGAAACCGCGGTTCAGATCGCTGACGGCGAGCAGATCGCCCTGGGCCTCCGCGTCCGCGAATTCCGCCTCCAGATCCATATCCCATTCCGGGCGCGCGAGACGGGTCTCGTAGACCGCGATGCCTTCCGCCAGCCAGCGGGGGATACGGTTCCGCGTCTGCTGAAGGTGGATGACGTGGACGTATTCGTGCCAGAGCGTCTGCCCCCAGTTGAACGTCCCCTTCGGTCGGGCGCGGGGTGAATTTGCCACCACCACCTCGCCGAAACAGACCCCGAGGAGGCCGCCGGTTCCCGGCACGCCGGCGATGCGCACCATGAAGTCGTCGTTGTCCGGCAGAATCTCGACGAGCACCGGTTCATCCGGCACGAATCCGTAGCGCGGCGCGATCGTCCGGTGGGCTTCCTCGAGTAAATCAAGGGCCATTTGTCCGTAGACGGCGTCTTCGTCCCGGTGCAGTTTCAGCGTGAAATGATCGCTGTCCCGGGTCACGTAATCCTCAAAGGAATCGAGCAGTTCCAGCGTATTGTAGGTCCGGGTGTTGAAAGGGTCCTTCTCGAAAGACCGTTCCAGCATGAGGCGGCCCTCATCCATCTCGCCGACCCGGGTCAGATTGATCCCCAGTCCGGCATAGGCCGACCAGAGGGATGGGTCGGTTTCGATTGCCCGGCGGCCCATCTCTACGGATTCCTGGAACCGATAGCGCCGCGCGAGCAGATCGGCGATGGCCTCGTAGAGGCGGCCATATGCCGGGTTGATGTCGAGCACGCGCTTCCGGGCTTCTTCGTACTCGTCCTGCCGGCCCTGGGCGTGATAGACGGCCGCCAGCAGGGCGTGGGTTTCGGGTGATTCGGGGTTGATCTGCAGGGCCCTGGCCAACTGGCCGGCAGCCTCGTCATAGGCTTCGTCCGTCAGGTGGAGTACCGCCAGGAAGTGAAGTCCCTCGGTTAACCCGGGGTTGATCGCCAGGGCTTTTCGAACCGTGGCCTCCGCGTGCCCGGGCTGTTTTTCCGACAGTGCCTCCGCAAGGCCGATCAGGGCCGGCGTATAGTCCGGATCGATCTTCAGGGCGTCCTGGAAAATGACGGCCGCCTCGGCGCGGTGATGCTTCTCCTGGAACAGCCGTCCCCAGGCCACGTAAGCGTCCACGAATTCCGCGTCCGCGCGGGTCGCCGCCGCCATTAGCGAGTTGGCCTCATGAAACAGTTCCAGGTATTGCGCGGCGAGTCCCGCGGCCAGCAAGTCCTGTGCGGTGGGTGAAGAATCCGCACGGCTTCCCGTGAGAATCCCGCGGCACAATGCGAGGCCCTCCGCCTTCCTGCCTGTTATGAAATTCGCCTGCGCGAGCCGAAGGGTGGCCAACGGTGGCCTTCCCTGGTGAAACCCTGCAACGTCCAGCAAGGTCTCCGCATCGCGGTACCGCCCCTGAACCAGGTACAGCCTGGCCAGCAATTCCCGCATCTCCCCGGTTTTGGTCGTAGCGTCCACGTTATCCAACGCGTTCAGCAGGAGTTCGACGGAGCGGTCATACTGGCCGACCAGGGCATGAAGCCGACCCAGCGCGAGGACTCTCTCCCTTCGAAGCGCCTCCTCATCCGCGATCTCTGTCCGAAGCTTTTCGATCCTCTCCAGGTAGCGCTGGCGCGCCGCGCGTCCTTCTGCCCAGGCTTCTTCCATAGCGGTGTCGCCCCGGTCCTGCGCATCGGAGCGGATGACCACTGTGGTGACCAGTAGAAATACGAGGAGTAAACGGGCAGATCGTATCATGACAGATCGGGTTGGAAATCGGGGTTAACCTTATTATTAATAAGGATTTAAGGAGTGCTATCGGAATATAGATCGCCGGGAATTGCCTGTCAAGAGAAACCCTTCCAGCACCTGCCCTGGCGAAGGGCCGTGCGGTTCGGGTGGCGCGAAGTATTCCATCCCCCAGGATTCGCCGTCGCTGCGGATGATGACGGCGCCGCCCCGGTCCGTTCTGTACACTTCCGATCCCCCCCGCCGGTATCGTTCGAGGACGCGGGGCGAGGGGTGGCGAAAGGCGTTGTATACACCGACGGAAATGGCCACGGCCTCGGGGTCGACGGCGTTCAAGAAGGCAGTTCCGCTCGATGTGTTGCTGCCGTGATGGGGAGATTTTAGCACCGTGCTTCGGAGCGCGGCCGGCCGACTGGCCGCCGCGTACTCCGCCTTCTCTTCGATGTCGCCGGTCAGCAGCATGCTGAATGCACCGTAGGACAAGCGCAGGACCACGGAAACGTCGTTGGCGTGTGTCTGTGAAGCGCCGGCCACAAAGAACGGATCAGGATGTAGAAAAGCGCCGCGCACCCCGCCCAGCGCCGCCAGGGTGTCGCCCTTCTCGACCGTACGGTAAGGGATGCCATGGCGATCGACCGTCTCGCGCCATGCACGGTAGGAGCCGGATTCTGACGTTACGCCGCTCGAAACGATCTCGCCCACCTCCACGGACTCCACCACGGCCGGGAGTCCGCCGTAGTGATCCAGGTGAGGATGGGTTACGATCATCGTATCCACGCGGCGATAACCCCTGGCGCGCAGAAAGGGCAAGATGACGCGTTCGCCGGCGTCATAGACGGGTGAGCGGGGACCGCCGTCGACCAGCAGGGTCCGCCCGTTGGGACAGGCGATGAAGATGGCGTCGCCCTGTCCTACGTCGAGAACGGTGATCTCCAGATCTCGTTCGGGAAGCAGACTATAGCAGAAAATGAGAGCGGACAGGGTGATCAGCCCCAGCCGTATCCGTCGCCGGCCGGGATTACCTGGATTCCAGAGCAACAACAGGCCCGCGGCGTAGAACGACACGTAGAAGAGATTCGCAGGCGCCGGGACTTTCACCAACGCGGAAGGCACGGTGGAAAAGGTTTTCGAGATATATATCATGCCATACAGGACCAGTGCGTTGGCAGCACTGAAGAGGCGTGCCATTTCGATGAAAAGGGGACCGGTCAGGACGGTGAGGACGCCGAATGTCGTATTCAGAAAGACCAGCGGACCTACGAAGAGGTTCGCGGCCGCGGACAACCAGGATACCTGATAGAACGTGCCGGCAATCACGGGCAATGTGCCCAGTTGAGCCGCAATCGATATCAGTAGTCCATCCCTGAGCCAGCGTGCCCACCACTTCTCCGACCGGGAAAGCCTTTCCGGAAGCAGTTCCTTCAACCTTGGATAACCCGCGATGATGGCGTAGGTTGCGAGGAAGGAGAGTTGGAAGCTCAAGTCGAAGAGGGCCGAGGGCCAGATCAGGAGAATGACGATGGCCGCTACGGCCAGGATATTGACCGTGTCCGTCTGGCGGTCCAACCGCCGACCCACCAGGAACAGGCCCGTCATGATCGTGGCCCGGATCACCGAAGGTGTTAGGTTCGTGATGAAGGCGTAGAGAACCAGTACGCCCAGCGTGCCGGCAACGACGAGGTTCTTCGGCAGCCTCAGGACGAAAAGCAGCGTATAGATTACCAGGGTGATCAGGCCGACGTGCAGTCCGGATACCGCCAGAATGTGGGCCAGCCCGATGGTCTTGAAGGTGTCGAGCAGTTCATCGGGCAGCTGCCGTCGCTGGCCCAGGAGGATGCCCTTCAGCAGCGCGGCGGAATCGCCCCGCATGGTCCGGTCGATAGATCGATTGATACTGTTCCTGAGCGGGTCGATGACCACGGTCTGCCAGGAAGATGACCGGTTACGAAGCGTCACGCGATAGCCTGCCGAATCGCGCACGCTCATCAATGCGTTGACCCCCCTGCTCGTGTAGTAGGTCCGCGCGTCGAAGCCGCCGGGGTTGCGGGCGGGTTGAGGACTGCGCAGGCGGCCCGTCAAAAGGACTCGATCGCCGTATCCGCCGGTTTCAATGTCCCTGTTCAGTAGCACCTGCAGACGTCCGTATACCGGTGTCATGCTACCCGGATCCGCCGGAATCCGGCCGGTGTTCCCCGCCGAGATGGAATCCGCCTCCACGGTGACGACCGTGTACCGGGATCTAACCTCGGGTGGGCGGACGATCGTGCCGGACAGGGTGAGGCGCTGCCGCTGGTCGCAGAATCGCCTGATGTCGTTCGAAGGCACGACCCGCATCTGCACGGCGTACCAGAATGCACCCGCGAACACGAGGCACAGAGCCATGCAGGCCCGGAGGGATAAAGAAGCGTTTCCATGGGTACGGTAGAGCGCGTAACCTATCGCGATAACCGCCATGGAACACAGGGCGAATATAACCGGGGAAACGGCAATGCGGTGGCCCAGCAGAATGCCAATAGCATAGCAAACCGCGATGAACAGAGCCGGCCGTTGCATGAACTACTTTTTCTCGTATTCGATCAAGGTGTGCTCAAGGCGGTCGAACCGGGCATCCACCTTGTCCATGTCCTTCCGCATGTTATCTTCGAAGCGATCGAATCTCGCGTCTATACTACCTTCAATCCGGCAGAACCGGGCGTCGATTTTGTCCATGTCTTCCCCAAGTTTATCCTCGAACCTGTTAAATTGGGCGTCGATCTTATCTAGTTCTTCCCGGATATCGTCTTTCAGTTCCTTCCGGCTCGCCTTCGCCTCCCTCCAGAAGAATATGAAGGCGGTCAGCAGGATCAGGGGCTGAATCCAGAGTTGCGCGATTTCCATGGGAGCACTTCTTACTTGGTCCATTGAAATAAAAACAGATGATCACACCCAATCAACTTTTCTTCTCCGTTTCAAACGGGTTTCTGATCCGTGAAAACGCCCCTAGCAGGCCTTCTATGCGGGACACGCGCTCACCGAGATGAGCAATTCGCTCGTCAATCTGCGACACCCGTTCATCCAGGTGAGCGATACGATCACCCATGCGTATGTCGAGTTGGGAAATACGGGTATCAAGGCTGCGCCATACAAACAGCAGAATCCCTACTACGACAACATTGCCTATCACATTCGTGGCGTCCATGTCCGTCTCCTTACACAGCCATACCAGCCGCTGTTGCCGATGTCCTTCGGTCTTCCTTGATCTGCCCGTCACTCAGGCGAATGATACGGTTGCAGTGCCTGGCGACGTGCTCCTCGTGGGTCACGAGCACTATGGTATGGCCGTCTGCGTTCAGGCGATCAAATATCGCCATGATCTCTTCCCCGGTCCCGCTGTCCAGGTTTCCGGTGGGTTCGTCCGCCAGAATGATGGACGGGTCACTGACCAGCGCACGGGCGATGGCCACGCGCTGGCGCTGCCCACCGGACATCTCGTTGGGTTTGTGACGGGCACGGTCTCCCACGCCCACCGCTTCCAGGGCCTCCATCGACCGCCTCAGCCGTTCTTTGCCGTCTGTTCGTCGGTACAGAAGAGGCAAACCCACGTTGTGAAGGGCGTCCATTCTCGGAAGCAGGTTGAAGGCCTGGAACACGAACCCGATCTTCCGGTTTCGAATCACGGCCTGTTCATTTTCCGAGAGTTCTTTTACCGGGCTGCCATCGAGTTCGTAGCTGCCCTCCGTCGCCGAGTCCAGGCAGCCCAGGATGTTCATCAGGGTGGTTTTACCGGATCCGGATTGTCCCATCACGGCCACGTATTCGCCCCGGACAATGGTAGCCGATACGCCCCGCAACGCGAAAACGCGTTCCTTGCCCATTGGAAAGGATCTGTGCAAATCTTCAAAGAAGATTAACGGATGGCTGGTGTTGGAAAGGCGCACGATTGCTGCCTCCGAATGGTTGGCGATTCGGTTCTGTATAGGCATAGTCGTGTTTTTGAAGGGAATCTCGCGAACTACTTCATGGATATGTCAATCTTGTTCAGCGGTCTTCAGTATTTCGATTTCCACACTGCCACTTTCCGTCAGAAGCTTAAAGTCAGCTTTCCCAAAATTAAAGTTTGATGCAATGGTCAATCGGTGTGCGTCATTACTGGTCGAATACAATCGCATGAAATCTCTAGCTTTACCATATTTAATGGAACCGCAGAGTGAGTGCATTTCCAGGCTTGCATGCTTGGCAAGAGGTTCAGCAAGGGCAAGGTTGAGTTTGCCGGAAACCGTTCTCATACTGCAATGAACGTCCGGTTTTCGAGTGGATTGTCTGACCCGGGTCGTACCGTATCGATTGTAAATGGAGATGTTTCCTTCCAAGCCGCTGGCCTCCAATACAGTTCGTCCAACGTCGATATCCACATCACCTTTGACGTGCTCGATTTTGCCTTCCCAAAGGTCGCTGTTCCTTAGTACACCACCATCGAAACTCCCTCCGCCGTAATCATACATGCGCTGATAAAACAGTCCTTCCACTCTACGAATCTCTGTAAAGGTACTGTTGAAAAGGTACACGTCCCGGCCGATATCCGAAAGTGCGCAGGCCTGGCAGGAATAGATCATCAAGGAGTGGTTCAAGTTTTCGACATTTACTTTCCTGGGCCTGAAAACCGAGACGTTTTTGCCTTCGGGAACCGAGATAGTCAAATGGCAATATTCGGATGGTCCAAACACATTATCTCCGTCACTATTGTAGACATGGAACAATTCCTCGGCATCTTCTGACAGGGCTTCTCTGGATATCTCAATCGGCCGAACCTCACCTGTGTGGACTGAAATCCGTATAGATCTGCTCAAACCTATCCTGGCCGGTTCAGGCAATGGAGGAAACACATCGATATCGTCTTTCAGGTCGGGGAACAGATCTACCAACTTCAACCCTGTACTAACCTCATCGAGCACCCAGTCATTCATTAGATCCCGTTTCCACCACTCACTGGATTTCTCCGTAACCGCCCGTTTTTCGTCACGGTTTTGTTGGACACCGATGAACAACTCACCGTCATGTGGACCCGACTTATAGAAATCATCGACCGTGTCGTAAGAAATCAAGAAACTGTTGACGTTCCCACAAGCGTCTTCCTCCGAGATTCCAATTCCAATCTTTGAACCTTTAACAATCACCTGGTCGCCTTGAACTTGTACGATATCTACCTCCGTACTAACACCACAATAGAGGACTATGTTTTCCACGTCCCCAGTGTCGATTATTTCTTCGAAATCCTCTTTGGCGATCTTGCAGACAACATCCTGGACATCTTCGGTCACATCGATCTGGCTCATGGCAATGGTCTCCTTTTCCTGGGGCGATAAAGCGTCTCTCAATCTGATTCGAGACTGATAGAGTCGTCCTCTCGCGGTCGATTCTGGAATGTCCAGAAACGCGGCGATTTCCTTCACTGAAAAACCGGTGTAGTAGTACAACGTGACGACGTTGCGGTAATGTTCCGGGAGCTTCTCGACTTCGTCCCAGATTTCAAGACGCTCGATGTATTGTTGATGGGCTATATTCGCAAGATCGACTTCATCATGTACTCCATCAGAATTTGAATTGACTCGAACCTGACGGTTGAAGTTTTTGCGGCGGCTCCATTCCTTGCAACGATTGACGACGATTCTATGCAGCCAGCTGCCGAAAATCGCCGGATTCTTCAACTGCGATAACTTGCAGTAGGCCGCTACAAAAGCATCCTGTACCACATCCTCGGCATCTGCGCGGTCTCGGAGGTAACCCAAAGCCACGGCGAATGCAGCGTTCTGGTACCGCCGAACCAGTGGTTCGAAGGCGTCGGCGTTACCTTCCAGGCATAAGCGGATGTTATAGGTGTCGTCGGATGTAGTGGTAGTCATGAGGGTGTCGCTTGTGTTAAAATGAAGTGAATCGTTACGTAGTATAAGACGATTTGGCAGACTCAAAGATCAAAAACAAATTACCTCAGCATTGCATACCCGTGATTTTAAAGATTGAAGTAGGACTACCGGGTCGCGTTGGAGTCCTATCAGAGCCTTTCGCACCCCACCATATCGTTGACAACAGGCCCGTAAAACCTATATTACTTAATAGTAGTACATTTATATACGCGTAACGCGAGAGACCGGCATCATTACGTAGTTCAACCTGTACGGGAGTAGTTTATGTCGTTCCTGGAAGCCGGGGTCGCGGCCCCGGAAGTCACACTGGAAGACGCGAACGGTCAGTCGCTATCGCTTGGTGACCAGACGAACGGTGGCTGGTTGCTGGCGGTATTCTACAAGGTAGGCTGCGGGACCTGCAAGTTCAGCGCGCCTTATTTTGAAAAGATCCACCAGGCGTATGGCAGCAAGCCGGGATTCCGTGTAGTGGGCGTCTCGCAGGACACCCCGGAGGACACGCAGGCGTTCATGGACGAACACGGCGCGTCATTTCCCAATTTATATGACACAACCCACTGGGCCTCCGTGGACTACGGCCTGACGAACGTGCCGACCTGGTTTCTCCTGGACGAAATCGGCGGGGTACTGGATAGCAATACGGGCTTCTGCCGTGCCGACCTGAACGAGTTGTCAGAGACCATTGCGGCACATCTCGGGGAAGAAGCCGTGGTCATTTCACCGGGGGACGACGGAGCGCCTGAACTGAAGCCTGGATGAGGCTCTAAACAACCGGTCGGGCCTCGACCGTAACCCGGACATAAGAAAGCACAATACGGAAGGCGGCTACTCCGGCGCAGATCGACTGTTCACGGCGCAGGAGGGTCGCTTTTTGTTCCTGTTAAACGCAGGAATCGGTAAGAGACACATGAGCGATTCGATCACATCCCGCGTTCCCAAGCCCCCGTGGCTCAAGGTTCGCCTGAAGCAGGGACCCAATTTCCAGGAACTGAAGCGGCTGGTCGAGGACAACCGCCTCCATACCATCTGCGAAAGCGCCCAGTGCCCTAATATCTGGGAGTGCTGGGAACAGCGGACAGCCACCTTCATGATCCTGGGCGATATCTGCACGCGCAGCTGCGGGTTCTGCGCGGTGAAGACGGGCCGGCCGGACAAGGGGCTGGACTGGGACGAGCCCGAACGCGTGGCCGGTGCCGTGGAGAAACTGGGCCTGCGGTTCGCCGTGATCACCTCCGTCAACCGGGACGAGCGGACCGACGGCGGCGCACCTATCTTCGCGGAGACGATCCGGGCCATACGGCGCCGGTGCCCGGGCGTAGGCGTGGAGGTGCTCATTCCCGATTTCAAGGGCTCGGAAACCGCGCTGGCGACCGTGCTGGAGGCGCGGCCGGACCTGTTGAACCACAACCTGGAAACGGTGCCGGAACTGTACCGGACCGTGCGGCCCCAGGCGCGGTACGATCAGTCCCTCGAACTGCTCGAGCGCGCGAAGGCCCATGGCGCGAAGACAAAGACAGGCATCATGGTCGGGCTCGGCGAATTCGAAGAAGGCGTCCTTTCCCTGATGCGCGACGTGGCCGCGGTGAACTGCGACATCTTTACGGTGGGACAGTACCTGCAGCCGACGAAGAAACATCTGCCGGTGCGAAAGCACTATCATCCGGACGAATTCGCCCGTTTCAAGCGGCTGGGCGAGGAATTCGGTATCCCCCACGTGGAGTCGGGCCCCCTGGTCCGCAGCTCCTACCACGCGGCCGACCAGGCGGACAACGTCAACGCCGCGAACCACGCGAACGGGTTGCTTTCCATAGAACCCCCGGAGGACTGGTGGGAAAGCAGTACTCGATAACTTTTCGTCCGCGCCTAACTAATCAACCATTTACGTTGGTCGGATGATAGTTGCCGAAAAGTAAATAGAAGTAACTGAGTTTTTTAATGGAACGATCTCTCAAGATCCAATCCTCCTCGAAGACTCCCTCATTGTTTCATTTGTTCTACTCGACGAAAGTCTGATGGTCTATTGAAGAATCCCAGCGGGTCGTTTGTGGAAGCGACAGACTCTGGAGTTCGAGGATGTTGTGAGCGTTAGGCTATAGCACCTGCAGTCAACTGTAAATACCAGTTGTGATTACGACGCATGTGTGTGCTATAAAAAGGTGCGGATATGATCCAGGCCAGGATTTGGATACTTGAGATGTCGCGACGATTACTGACTTAAAACCTACGTGAGTATCTCCCTCTTGAGTATAGTCAGCGTTTGTGGCGGGAGCCTAGTTGATGGCAAAGCAAAGGCGTCCTATAGATAGAGTTCGAGCATCTCGTGACGGCCACGAATATCATGAAGCGTGGACGGCTCGAAAAGCTCTTCAGCTTCTATGGCCGAATAGTGATTTGATAGCCATTGCAGTTGAGGGGCTGTCACCTGCCGATCAGACCAGCGCTTCTGCTGTCACAGTCCAAGTTGCCGATGTAACTATGTATTTCGGTGGCAAGCCGAATTTCAAGGAGGCTACCAAGACGACTGTTGCACAGTTGAAGTACTCGATCTCAGATAGAGATAAGAACTTCCGTGTGAGTAAAGCGAAGAAGACGATAGAGAAGTTCAGTAAGACATATCAGGATTACAAGAGGAAATACGGTGCGCAGGCCGTAGAGGAGAAGCTCGACTTCCAGCTAATAACGAACCAGCCAATCAGCAAGTCATTTGTAGAGGCAATTGATGCGTTGGCGTCTGATACGTCATGTCGTGGTGAGGTCCAGAAGCAGGTAGTGCAATTTAAAAAAGCATCGGGCCTTACCGGGCGACCACTCTCTGTATTTGCGCGTAAATTCAATATTCTCGGTAGTACTAGCGATCTTCCTACAACAAAGTATGAGCTTGCGAGCCTTCTTGTTGACTGGTCCGCAACTAGTGATCCTATTGCTTCGGCTCGACTTGGCAAACTTAAGGCATTGGTGCGTGAGAAGGCGGGTTATGCCGGCACTGACCAAAATCTGATTACGCGCATAGACATTCTTGCTGCGCTCGAGATCGGCGATCCGCAGGATCTGCTTCCCTGCGAGTCTAGACTACCCAAAGTCGGCACAGTTGTTGAACGGGCGCTGCTTGCCGACGCAATGGCTCACATCTCACAAATGAATGCGCCACTGCTCATTCACTCGACTGGTGGCATTGGAAAAACCGTATTCATGGAAACGCTCGCAACCAAGCTGGTGGATAGCTACGAGGTAGTATTCTTCGATTGTTTTGGTGGTGGGGCATATCGGTCTCCAGAAGACGCTCGACACTTGCCGAAGATTGGGCTAATTCATATAGCGAATACGCTCGCGTTTCATAGTCTATGCGACCCAATGCTACCTCATAATACCGATGTCCAGGGGCTACTCAAAACGTTTCGGAGACGTCTTAATCAGTGTTTAGATACAATTACCAGAATGACACCTGGAAGAAAACTCGCGCTGCTTGTCGATGCCATAGATAACGCCTCCATTGCCGCCAGCCAACGTAGCGAAGACTGCTTTCCGTTAATGTTGCTGGCTAGCCTTCATACGGAACCCATTGACGGCCTCAAGCTCATTGTATCGTGTCGAACAGAACGTACCCCAATAACTTATGCTTTTTGTGAAAAACTCGAGTTACCGCCATTCACTAAGGACGAAACAGCGTCATTCATACGTGCGCGTATTAACAACCCTACTGAGGCAGAAATCAACGTTGCACAGGTGCGTTCAGGTGGAAATCCTCGTGTGCTCGAATACGTTCTCAATGCTGGTCGCACTTTGCTGGACTCAACTGAGATTCACCAGGAGGTCGAGCTCGACGAACTCATACAGAAGCGAATTACTGAGGCACTTGATACAGCAATAGAGCGGGGTTACGAGAGCAATGACATTGACGCATTTCTCGCCGGTCTGGCTATACTTCCCCCTCCTGTGCCTCTAGAGGAATATGCTGGTGCTTACGGTATCGCTCCAGCAGCAGCCGAAAGTTTCGCAGCGGATCTACACCCGTTGCTGGAACGGACAAACCAAGGACTCATGTTTCGTGACGAGCCTACCGAAACACTTGTTCGCGATCGTTACGCGTCATCTGAAGAAGCACTGCGTCGTATTGCTTCGAATCTTCTTACCCGTCAGGAGGTGTCCGTATACGCCGCTCGTGCTCTTCCCGGTCTCCTGCACCAACTGGACCACAGCGAGCAACTTTTTGAGCTTGCCTTTGATGATCGTATCCCATCTGCCATCACGAGTACCGTTGGCAAACGAAACGTTCGATACTCGAGGCTAAAGGCCGCAACGCTTCATGCTGCATTGAAGAACGATTACAACAGACTTGTTAGGTTATCACTTGAACTTTCGACAATTGCCGCCGTTGATCAACGCGGAAGTGACTATATCCTTGATCATCCTGATCTCGTAGTGGCCGCGCGAGATGTTGACGCGATGCGCAGGTTATTTGAGACGAGGACGGGCTGGCCGGGTACCAGGCACGCCCGATTGACCATAGCTAACGTTCTTTCAAATGATGAGGAAGAAGCGTACCGTCACGCTCATTTAACCAGTGAGTGGATAGAACACTACCTGCGTACGTCACGTAGAGATGAAGAGTCAGATGTGAGACCTAAGCAAGCAGACATTGGAGCAATACCGTTTTTTCTAGTTTCCGTAGGGCGCGGACAGGATGCCGCACGTTTTCTGAAACGCTGGCGCGACTGGTTCTCTTTTGAAGTGTGTGAGTTGGTCTTCGCTTATGCAAACCTCGTTCAATCGATAACTAGCACACCGCCACGAAGGGTAAGTCGTTTTGTTAGCGAGCTTTCTAGTATAGGGACTTTAGCAGCTGCCCTGTCTTTCCATGAACTCCCCAGAGCGAAACGTAAAGAACTGGTAGTCAGTCTCGCGCGTTATTGCAAACGCGAGACTAATCTCGACTTGGCAGACGTCTACCATCGAGAACGGCCCTACCAGCTTCAAGACGGGTTGCGCAAGTCAGCGGCAATCGCCCTGTCGCTCGGCATGTCAGTTGAGGCAAAGACGATATCGTTGCGCGCCTCACGTAAACGTACCGGCATTTGGGTTTTCAGAGACCCGTTGTATAACCGTGAAGCCTTTCCGTTTCTATTTCATGTTGCGCTTTGTGCTGTCGTTAGGAAGGTACCTGTACACGAGAAAGATGTGTTGCCCAGTGAGCTCGATCCGATTTGTTCACGCATCAGTAGGCATGTTACTGATAAGGCCTTTACACAGAAAGCGAAGGAAAGAATCGCAAACTATTACCGGAAAAAACTCAAGGATGATAATCAAAGCGCTCCTTCCAATTCGCTCGACGATGAGGACCGACATAGCGCAGAGCGGTTTCTAAATCAACAACTGGAACCACTACTTGCGTTAACAAAAGCACTCGCTTCCTTGCTCAGTGCCACTCCTCGCAGGCTAGATGGTACGTTTCGTGAGCTAATTAGTACATGGGAGGATTCCTCGAAGAGCCGCGATCCATATCGATCTCAGACACTCGATAATTTCTTCCGTCATTTAGGTTTCGAAATCGCCTTTTTTGCTTTCTGGCTCCGATCTGACATTAAGCCGGATACTGTGAAGTGTTTTTTGAACGTTGTTCACAAACTTGGAATAGAAACGCACAATCTTGTGCGCATCGTGGCAATCCTCGCGCAACGAGAGGATCTAAAAGTAATAGCTGGTGAACAAGCGATGAAATTGCGCATACAAATGTTAAGAGAAGATGATGTTAGTTACCGCGCGTCTCTACTAGGAGCATTGGCTCGAGCTATGCTTCCGGCCAGTGTTGACGAGGCATCTTCGTATTTCCGCTACGGACTCGAGCAGATGGATGCGATTGGATCTGGCGACTACGATTACACCAATGAACTGATGCTGTTCGCTTCCGAGATAAAGGGTGATGAACTTGATGAGCGCGAATTTCACACCCTGACAAACATCTGCGAGCTGAATCTTGGGGAGGAGCCCAGAAAGTACTTCTGGGGCGCCTATGGACGTGGGATTTCAAAGGTCGCCGGTCTAAGAGGCTTGGCAAAGCTAAGCCGGTGGGACGACCGTTCGAGGATCGCCCTGCAGAGTACATTACTTCCTTATCTAACAGGTTTACTTGAACACGGCAAGATTGAGGTGAAGGACGCGCTCGCCCTAAATCGTCTCGCCAGCCCCGTTGAACGTTTTTTTGTCGGCACGAAGGAGTTTGCCGAGATACTACGTCAGCGGGCCGGTCCCGATCCGGCTGTCATTGAAGAGCTTATTTCTCAGTTTCGAGATAACAATCCAGATCGAGCACGAGGCGATACCATAGAAACTCTCGCGACCCTAGCGAGAGAGGCTCTAGGGTCGGCTTCTGAACCCTCAGTGTATCTTGCTCGAGCACGTGTGCGCTATGCCGAGATCGAGGATACGCTCAACAAACGGAATACACATGGAGAAAGTATAGACCCGAAAATTGTCAAGGAGAAGGAAAAGCAGGACCGCACGAATCGGGATGTTGTCGATCGCATCATTACTACAACAAATCCGATTGACGAAGCGTCTATGGTCAGCGCAATCAACCAGTTCAATGCTCTCGAAAACACGTACGATTTAAAGGGTTGTTTTTTTACAGAGCTGCGCGATAAGGTTCCCTATAACTGCCGGACGAATTATGTCCGAAACGTCGCAGCACTCGAAAACTTGTACTTCTATTGGAAGATTTCGGAGCTTAAGGAAGCCAAGGAAGCATGGGAAGGTTCGTCCACAGCACTCACTGATGTATATGCAGCAATGGCGTTTCCACTTGTTAATGCCCACGCCGAGGAGCTCGTTAGTCACGGCAGCTTGTCAGGCTCTAACATCAAAGAGATATCTGACTTGACCGGCATCGGCATCCCCGATTTGATAACTGAGCTCATCAAGGTCTTCGCACGTCCTGACAGAATCGCTTCGGGGTCAGTCTGGCTCGCTTTCGCGGCGTTCATTTGTCCCAAAGCGGATGTAGGACAAGGACAAATTGCGCTAAATCGCCTTTTGTCCAGCGAAGCCGCAAGACTCGCCGATAGCGTTGCCGACGGTGCTTGGGCGAGAGGACTCTATCCGTCGGATGACTTTGCGGAGATCGCAGCTGGTATGGTCTGGCGTGCTCTAGGCTCTCCTTATGCTATCGACCGGTGGTGCGCCGCACATTGTCTACGTTCGTTTGCGAGGTTTGGTCGCTGGGAGGTTATCGATAACATCGTAGCAAGAATCGGTCACGTTGATGCAGGATCCTTTCAGGCTAATGAACTCTCTTTCTATTACATGCATGCCCGTTTATGGCTGCTGATCGCTCTGGCCAGGATCGGACGCGACTTTCCAGCTCAGATCGCTCGCTACAAAGAAGACCTGTTGGTGTATGTGCTTGAAGACAAGGACCCGCATGTTCTAATGCGGCACTTCGCTTGCCGAGCACTGCTTACCAGCATAACGGCGGGCGAGTTAAGTTTGGATGCCGAGACCGAGGCACGTGTGCGTGAGGCCGACCAGTCTCCTCATCGACGATTAAAGCAAAAGCTCCGAAGCAACGGAGGATTCTTCTCTAATCGTCCTAGATCCATTCCCGAGCCGCCCTTCCGGTTTCGTCTAGATTACAAATTTCATGAATATGATGTCGATTATCTATCACAAGTTTTCGGTCAGCCCTGTTTTAAAGTTGCTGACATGATGTCAGAAATTGTACACCGAATCGATCCAGAGGTTGAGGCAATGTACAGCTTTGGAGGTCGCGAATCTCATCACAGTCGTGACGTCTATAGTATTACGACGCAATATCACACATATGGTCAACAACTTGGTTGGCATGCCCTCTTTCTGGCTGCAGGCAACCTGCTTAGGGACCATCCGGTTACAGATGACTGGTGGTACGATGATCCTTGGGGCGAGTGGTTCAACCGTTACAGACTTACACGGGATGACGGTCTCTGGTTGTCGGATGGGACTGACAGGACGCCGCTCGACACAGCTGGATTGCTCCTTGAAAGGAAAAATAACGAGCTAGCTTTAACAGGTAATCGCGAAAGACTATTGGACCTCGCCGCGATTCGTTCTAGTATCGCAAAGGACCTCGTTATATTCGGCCAATGGTACTCAGTTGATCAAGTCGAAGTTCGGATTACTTCTGCGTTGGTACCTTCAGGGAAAGCAGAATCCTTAGCACAAAAACTGATCTGTGAAGATCCTATGTTTGTTTGGGTTCCTTGCTATTGTGAAAGTGAAGAGGAATCGGAGTACACTCAAAGCGAAAAGAAGGATTACACACCTTGGATCGTCTGCCCGAGTGGGGAGAAGAGGCTTGATGAAAACGATCCATACGGTGTTTCTCTCGCGGACTTTCGACCGCGTTTGGCGCAGGACTTCTCCACATTTTGCTCACTAATTAAAAATGATGCATTTGGTCGAGTCTGGAACGACGAGCACGGTCGTTCAGCCTTATGTGCACAGGCGTGGGGACGAGACGGAATAGAAGATGAAGAAGGACCACATGCTGGAATGCGTCTTACCTGTGAGCAGTCGATCCTGAAAAGAATCCTCACGCAATACGGTAAGGAATTACTCGTTCTTATTGTCCTCCAAAGATACGAAAAAGAATCTTACCGACGCGATAGTCGATTCTCCCACACCGTTGGTTTAGCTAGGATAAACAAGGTCCTTGATCTACACTACTTTACGGGCCGAATCAATCATGTCTATAAATCACGCTGGTAACTCCAATTCACTCCGCACAAAAGCTTCAGTGACACCGAACAAAGGCCGCGATTCGGGGGACGAAATCAGGTTTAAAAGGTCAGCGGGAACTTTATTTTAGAAACCTGTTGACTTCCAATATCAGACTTCGTATCTTGGGCAGGTTGCAGTAAGAAACAGATCTTTGAAAACATGGCAGCGTGCATGTCCTAGTCGTCTGGCAAGTGCTCTCCGAAACACTCGGAGAGCTCATACAGATGAAACAAAGTTAAGATCGGACTTTTCTTTTATGGAGAGTTTGATCCTGGCTCAGAACTAACGCTGGCGGTGTGTCTTAGTCATGCAAGTCGAACGAGAAAGCGTTCTTCGGAACGCGAGTACAGTGGCGGACGGGTGAGTAACACGTGGGGAACCTGCCCTCAAGTTGGGAACAACCCGCCTAACGGCGGGCTAATACCGAATGTGGTTGTCAATCCGCATGGTATGACAACTAAAGGTAGCCTCTCCTTGGAAGCTATCGCTTGAGGATGGCCCCGCGCTCAATTAGCTTGTTGGTAGGGTAACGGCCTACCAAGGCGACGATTGATAGCCGGCCTGAGAGGGTGATCGGCCACACTGGGATTGAGATAAGGCCCAGTCTCCTACGGGAGCCAGCAGTCTAGAAATTTGGGCAATGGGCGAAAGCCTGACCCAGCGACACCGCGTGGGGGATGAAGCTTCTCGGAGTGTAAACCCCTGTTAGGTGGGACGAAACCCCGATCATTAATAGTGATCGGGTTTGACGGTACCACCAGAGGAAGCTCCGGCTAACTCCGTGCCAGCAGCCGCGGTAATACGGGGGGAGCAAGCGTTGTTCGGAGTTATTGGGCGTAAAGGGCGTACAGGCGGTGGTGTAAGTCAGATGTGAAATCCTCCGGCTCAACCGGGGACCTGCATTTGATACTGCATCACTTGAGTACAGGAGAGGAGAGCGGAATTTTCGGTGTAGCGGTGGAATGTGTAGATATCGAAAAGAACACCAGTGGCGAAGGCGGCTCTCTGGCCTGATACTGACGCTGACGCGCGAAAGCTAGGGGAGCAAACAGGATTAGATACCCTGGTAGTCCTAGCCGTAAACGTTGGGCACTAGGTGTTGGAGGTATCGACCCCTTCAGTGCCGAAGCTAACGCATTAAGTGCCCCGCCTGGGGAGTACGGCCGCAAGGCTGAAACTCAAAGGAATTGACGGGGGCCTGCACAAGCGGTGGAGCATGTGGTTTAATTCGAGGCAACGCGAAGAACCTTACCTGGATTTGACATGTACCCGAAAGCCCTAGAGATAGGGCCCCTCTTCGGAGCGGGTACACAGGTGCTGCATGGCTGTCGTCAGCTCGTGTCGTGAGATGTTGGGTTAAGTCCCGCAACGAGCGCAACCCTTGTCCTTAGTTGCCAGCAGGTGAAGCTGGGCACTCTAAGGAGACCGCCGGTGATAAATCGGAGGAAGGTGGGGATGACGTCAAGTCCTCATGGCCTTTATTGTCCAGGGCTACACACGTGCTACAATGGCCGATATAAAGGGTTACAATACCGCGAGGTGGAGTCAATCCCAAAAAGTCGGTCCCAGTTCGGATTGCAGTCTGAAACTCGACTGCATGAAGTCGGAATCGCTAGTAATCGCGGATCAGCATGCCGCGGTGAATATGTTCCCAGGCCTTGTACACACCGCCCGTCAAGTGATGGAAGCCGGGAGTACCCGAAGTCGTTACTCTAACCCTCGGGAGGAGTGCGCCGAAGGTAAAACTGGTGACTGGCACTAAGTCGTAACAAGGTAGCCGTACCGGAAGGTGCGGCTGGATCACCTCCTTTCTAAAGAGTTATTGAAACTCGAGGTCGACTTGTCCGGCGCAAGATGTGCACGCTGTCATGTGTTTAAAGAGGGGGGCCTATAGCTCAGATGGTTAGAGCGCACGCCTGATAAGCGTGAGGTCAGTGGTTCGATTCCACTTAGGCCCACCATCTGAAGCCGGGGGATATAGCTCAGCTGGGAGAGCGCCGGCTTTGCAAGCCGGAGGTCACCGGTTCGATCCCGGTTATCTCCACTGGGGTACAGTCGGCTTAAAGACTATGCCCGCTCTTTGACAATTACATAGGAATGACGGGAACGGCGTTGTAACATCGGAGCACTCAAGCACAGTAGCATATTTTGGTCAAGCTACTAAGAGCATACGGTGGATGCCTTGGCGTTAGAAGGCGATGAAGGACGTGGTTAAGCTGCGATAAGCCCCGGGGAGCTGCACGCAAGCATAGATCCGGGGATTTCCGAATGGGGAAACCCGGCGCGGGTCATACTGCGCCATCGGCGGTTGAATACATAGGCCGTCGAGGCAAACGAGGTGAACTGAACCATCTCAGTACCCTCAGGAAGAGAAAGAAATCTCGATTCCCTGAGTAGTGGTGAGCGAAAGGGGAACAGCCCAAACCGGTCTTATGTAAGTCTGCATACGTTGTACGGCCGGTGTTGTGGGGTTCATTCAGACCAGGATGCAGCCAGGTCGGAGAGTTACAAATGTCTTGGTTAGTCGAATAGTTGTGGAAACTTCAACCATAGACGGTGATAGTCCGGTAGACGAAAGCCATAGACACTCTCTGGAATGAAAACCCGAGTACCGCGGGACACGGGAAATCCCGTGGGAATCTGGGAGGCCCACCTCCCAAGGCTAAATACTTTCTAACGACCGATAGTGAACCAGTACCGTGAGGGAAAGGTGAAAAGTACTCCTGGCGGAGGGTGAAATAGATCCTGAAACCGTTTGCTCACAAGCTGTAGGAGGAAAGATCGCAACTCCACGTTACCGCCCTTCGGGGTGGCGACAGGTTGCGGTTGGACTGACTGCGTGCCTTTTGCATAATGAACCGGTGAGTTACTTGTATGTAGCAAGGTTAAGTCCTTAAGGGACGGAGCCGTAGCGAAAGCGAGTCTGAACAGGGCGACATAGTTGCATGCAGTAGACCCGAAGCCGAGCGATCTAGCCATGGTCAGGGTGAAGCGTGTCTAACCGCACGTGGAGGCCCGAACCCACTAACGTTGAAAAGTTAGGGGATGAACTGTGGATAGGGGTGAAAGGCCAATCAAGCTCGGAGATAGCTGGTTCTCCCCGAAATAGCTTTAGGGCTAGCCTCGCAAGAAGAGTGATGGAGGTAGAGCACTGAATGGGCTAGCGGGCCCACAAGCTTAGCAAACCCAATCAAACTCCGAATGCCATACACTTGCTTTGCGGGAGTCAGCCTGTGGGGGATAAGCTCCACAGGCGAGAGGAAAAGAAGCCAGACCGTCAGCTAAGGTCCCCAAGTGTAAACTAAGTGATTAAGGTGGTGGAGTTACAAAGACAACTGGGATGTTGGCTTAGAAGCAGCCATCATTTAAAGAGTGCGTAACTGCTCACCAGTCAAGTGATTCTGCGCCGACAATTCATCGGGGCTCAAGTTTACCACCGAAGCTGCGGGATTGTCGGACCCCCCCTGGGTCCGATGATCGGTAGGGGAGTATTCTATGTTAGGTTGAAGGTCGGCCGTGAGGCCGGCTGGACGAAATAGAAGAGATCATGCCGGTACGAGTAGCGATAAAAGGGGTGAGAATCCCCTTCACCGAAAACCTAAGGTTTCCTGAGGAAGGATCGTCCGCTCAGGGTTAGTCGGGTCCTAAGCCGAGGCCGAAAGGCGTAGGCGATGGAAAACAGGTTAAAATTCCTGTACCACTTATGAGGCGCTCAAGACGCGATGGGGGAACGCAGAAGTGAAAGGTCAGCCAGCGATTGGAAGTGCTGGTCGAAGCCGGTAGGAGGTTTGCGTAGGCAAATCCGCGCGAACATTACTCCGAGAGGTGATCGGGAAACGAGCCTTCGGGCAAGCCAACTGATCCTAATCATGCTGCCAAGAAAAGCCTCTAAGCGAGTCTTGTAGGTGTCCGTACCGCAAACCGACACAGGTAGGTAGGTAGAGAATACTAAGGTGCTCGAGTGATTCCTCGTTAAGGAACTAGGCAATCTAGCTTCGTAACTTTGGGAGAAGGAGTGCCCCTACGTAGGTGATCCCCCTCGCGGGGTGAGCTGAACGGGGTCGCAGTGACCAGGCCCAAGCGACTGTTTACTAAAAACACAGGTCTCTGCTAAGTCGTAAGACGATGTATAGGGACTGACACCTGCCCGGTGCCGGAAGGTTAAAGGGCGGAGTTAGCCTTCGGGCGAAGCTCTAAACTGAAGCCCCGGTAAACGGCGGCCGTAACTATAACGGTCCTAAGGTAGCGAAATTCCTTGTCGGGTAAGTTCCGACCTGCACGAATGGTGTAACGACTTGGGCGCTGTCTCAACGAGGAGCTCGGCGAAACTGTAGCTCCGGTGAAGATGCCGGATACCCGCGACAGGACGGAAAGACCCCGTGAACCTTTACTGCAGCTTGATATTGGATCTCGCCAATGCATGTATAGGATAGGTGGGAGGCTATGAACGGAGGGCGCCAGCCTTTCGGGAGCCAACCTTGAAATACCACCCTTGTGTTGTTGGGTTTCTAACTTCAATCCGTGAATCCGGATGAAAGACAGTGTCAGGTGGGCAGTTTGACTGGGGCGGTCGCCTCCTAAAATGTAACGGAGGCGCCCAAAGGTTCCCTCAGCACGGTTGGCAATCGTGCGTAGAGTGTAAAGGCATAAGGGAGCCTGACTGTGAGACATACAAGTCGAGCAGACACGAAAGTGGGGCTTAGTGATCCGACGATACTTTGTGGAAAGGTCGAAGCTCAACGGATAAAAGGTACTCCGGGGATAACAGGCTTATCTCCCCCGATAGTCCACATAAACGGGGAGGTTTGGCACCTCGATGTCGGCTCATCGCATCCTGGGGCCGGAGAAGGTCCCAAGGGTTCGGCTGTTCGCCGATTAAAGCGGTACGCGAGCTGGGTTTAGAACGTCGTGAGACAGTTCGGTCCCTATCCGTCGCGGGCGTAGGACATTTGAGAGGATCTGTTCCTAGTATGAGAAGACCGGAATGGACGAACCGCTAGTTTACCAGTTGTGGCGCCAGCCGCATCGCTGGGTAGCTATGTTCGGACGGGATAACCGCTGAAAGCATCTAAGCAGGAAGCCCACCTCAAGACGAGATGTCCCGTAGCGAAAGCTCCTGAAGGCCCCTTGAAGATTACAAGGTCGATAGGCCAGAGGTGTAAGTGGTGAGGTAACGAGCCATTCAGCCGACTGGTACTAATAGCCGTGCGGCTTGACCAATGCTCTATGATACATCGTCGTTCTCTCATTCCATGTAATTGCAACGGATTTCTTCCGGCGGCGATAGCGGAGGGGAAACACCTCTTCCCATTCCGAACAGAGTAGTTAAGCCCTCTTGCGCCGATGGTACTGCTTGGGTGACCTTGTGGGAGAGTAGGACGCTGCCGGGGGATTCTTGAAAGGCGCTCGATTCATTTCGAGCGCCTTTTTGTTTTGCCGCTTCCCGGCGGTAGTTTAATCCGCAATGACAAGTTTTGGGCTTGACGGATTACTCAACGGGCGTTTATCTTGACAAGCAGCAGTCGATCCGATTGTTTATACACGGGCAGCGCGGCGCTGCTCTTATCCTCACCGAAGGGAACCCCGATAGCACCACATCCGCAGCATACTCCGTCCACAGGAGACCGGACATGACCCTGACCAGGCTGTCCCCACAACCCAACACGCCTATCCCAGAAACAGAAGCACCGCACGGATATGCCCCGATCAGCAGCGTATGGGAGGGCAGCGACGGCGATTTGCTGGAAAGCATGTTGTGGTTTTACCCATCCGTTGACCCGGATCCGATCTTGGATGCGACATACAACCACGGACGGTTCTGGACCGGATCTAAGCGGTGTGTCGTCTCGATGGACATGGACCCGAAGTACAACCCGGATATCGTTGCCGACAACCGGGAAATGCCCGGCGTTCCTGACGACGAATACGGCGTTGTGGTCTACGATCCGCCGCACGTCGGTCCCCAGGGCCGCGATAAGAGTTCCAAACGCTTCGACGAGGACTTTGGCGCAACCGTAGCCTGCGGTAAGGAACACGGCTGGTCGCTGTCCTACCTGTATCCCCCCTTCCTGGAACAAGCAAAGCGGGTTCTGAAACCGAAGGGCCTGCTGCTGGCCAAGATCACCGACATGGTAAATTGTCACCGCTCCCAGTGGCCGCACTGCGATTTCATGCAGATGGCGGCCGACGCCGGTTTCACTGTCTGCGACTTGATCGTGAAGGTGCGGACGGGGCCGATGGTCTCCACCAAGTGGCAGACCGCCCACCATGCGCGCAAACGACACTGCTTCTGGATCGTTTGCCGAAACGGGGCGAGCTGCGAGCGATGACACGGACCTACAATCCACTCAGCGTGGACGAACTGGGCCGCAACGCGGTCCGGGCGCTCTTGGAGTACCCCTGCGAGGCGTTGCCGCCCCCAGACCAGTTTTCCGGTGCTGGCGTCTACACGATCCACTACAACGGCAGTTTCCCGGCGTACCAGGATATTCCCGAAGGGGATCCCATCTACGTGGGCAAGGCGGACCCGCCAGGGAAACGACAGGGCGGGACGGCAGCCAGGCAAACCGACCAGCCTGTACTGTTTTCCAGGCTTCGCGAACACGCGGCAAACCTCGAACAGGCCGAAAACCTGCATTCCGACGATTTCAGTTGCCGATGGCTTCTACTCGCGCCAGTATGGATTGAATTGACCGAGCAGGTACTAATCTCCCAGTACAGGCCGTTATGGAATGCCGTCGTGGACGGATTCGGTAATCACGACCAGGGGAAAAGCCGTCGAACCCAGCAACGATCCCGATGGGATACGTTGCATCCGGGGCGAAAATGGGCTAATTTGCAATCAGAAAGGGATGAATCCGCGGAGGCGATCGCAAGCGCTATTGCGGAACACCTGAGACAGGAGGCAGCGAGATGACCGAATGGCTTACACATCCGGCGTCAATCACGATCATTGTAATTGCCATTCTTACTGCCATTGGGCGATTGATCTACTGGATAGGCGGTATGAATGATTTTCGGGGTGCTGTGGAAACTGCCCTGAATGAAATCAAGGAAAGCGTATCAACGATCCAGGGTGACATTAAGAGCATCCTGCGTTCTTTGCCTGCTAATACCGTTGAGACGGATAGCCCGATACGGTTGAACGATTTGGGCAGGCAGGTTTCGTTGGAACTGCAGGCTGTTGAATGGTCGGAGTCTAAGGCAAATGATTTGCTCGGTGAGGTTCAGGGCTTAACCGCATACGCGATACAGGAACACTGCTTCAAATATGCCCATGAAAAATACGGAGACACTGAAGATCGGAAACGACGTGCTGAAAACTCGGCTTACAAACATGGCCTTAACATCGATCAGGTGTTGAGGGTGGTTGGTGTGGAACTACGTGATATACTGCTTGGACGTCTCAACCTCGAACCACCGGATTGACTACGCGAACAACGCATTCATGAACGAATCCCACGCGTTGCCGTCCTTCCGATGATTGTACTTCCACGCGGCCTCGGCCACAAACAACGGCATACGTCCGACCGTGTACTTGTGATGACTGCCGTACCACGCCCGCTTTAACAGGCTCCAAAACCCTTCAATCGTGTTCGTATGCACCGGGCCGTTGACGTACTCGCGCCGGTGATTGATGACCGAATGCGGGAACATCGACCGCACGCCCCGGTATACCTGATTCTCGTCGGTAACGAGTATCTGGGCCGCCGGACTGACGTTGCTGCGGATGAAGTTCAGGATGGTCTTGCCGGACGTATCCTGTGCGACCTGTGCTACCACGTTGCCATCACGCTCTACCGCACCGACAACGGGCGTCTTGTCCGATTTGCCCTGCCCGCCGCGCGGCATATCGTCCCGCTTGTTTCCCTTGCGGGGCTTCGCGCCGACATAGGTTTCATCGGCTTCAATGACGCCAGCCAGCATCGGGGCCTGATCGGATGCCATGACCGCCCGCAGACGTTCCTGCATGAACAGGGCGGTCTGCTGGGTCAAGCCCAGGTCGCGGGCGATCTGATGGCTGGACATCGATTTCTTCGCGTTGACCATCAGGGCCATGACCGCGAACCACCGAGGCAACGGGATATGCGTACCGGACAACGGAGTGCCAGACAGGACGTTAAACGACTTGTGGCAGTCGTGGCAGTTCCAGCGGCCTACGCGGCCGCCGTCCTGCTTGCGCTTCACGTTCTCGGTGCTGCCGCACAACGGGCAATACGCGCCATTTTGGAACCGGATGTTTTCAAGATGGTCGATACAGGCTTGCTGATCGGGGAATCGGGTAAAGACTTCGTGCAAGTTCATGGCGTATCTCCGTAGTGGCAAAGGGTTTGTTGTCCTTATCTACCCTGAATATACCATATACGGGATACCTTGTCAAGCCCAAATCTTGTCATTGCGGTTTAATCCCCAGACCCGGTCCGAAATGCTTGACAGAGGACGGGTCGTTCCGTAACATATTAAAGTTTTTCCCGAAATATCGCCATCGACATGAAATCGTCTCGAAGTGGTCGGAAGCAGTCCTGAAGAGGAGGGTTGTTCGTGAAGGAATATCGTATCGAAAATATCAGAAACATATGCCTTGCGGGTCACGGCGGGAGTGGTAAAACCTCCCTGGCGGAAGCAATTCTCTTCAACGCTGGCGCCACGAACCGGCTCGGCAGTGTGGACGATGGCAACACGGTATCCGACTACCGCGAGGAAGAGATCGAACACCGCATATCCATGAACCTCACTCCCATTCACTGTGATTGGAACGACCACAGCCTCCACGTGATCGACACGCCGGGATATTCCGACTTTACCAGCGAAGTGCACTGCGCGATGCGCGTTACGGATAACGTGGCTATCGTGGTCAAGGCCATCGAAGGCATCGAAGTGGAGACGGAACGCGCCTGGGAATACGCGGATCAATACGGCCTGCCCCGCATGGTGGTGGTCAATCTTCTGGATAAGGAGCATGCCGATTTCTATGACGTGTTGGCCCGCTTGCAGGAGCGGTTCGGCGCGCAGGCCGTTCCCCTGCAGATTCCAATCGGCGAAGGAGACGGGCTGTCGGGCGTCGTCGACCTCGTCGCCATGGAAGCGGTGACCAATGAAGACGGCGGCAAGGGCAACCGCTCCGGGATTCTCGGCGACGTCGCCGAACAGGCTGCAGCATACCGCGAGAAGTTGATTGAAACGGTGGCGGAATCCGACGATGAACTACTCGAGGTATACTTCGAAGAAGGCGTCTTGTCCGATGAGCAGTTGGTGGAAGGTCTGCGCAAAGGCGTGGAGACCGGTGCCATATTCCCCGTTCTGGCGATGTCCGCCACGCAAAATATCGGGGTCTCCGGATTCATGGACGCGATGGTCGCATACACGGTATCGCCGGCAAACCGGCCGCCGGTATCTGTGACCCGTTCGGGCGATGACGAGGAAATCGTCCTGGGCCCGGATCCTACAGGTCCCCTGGCCGCCCTGGTGTTCAAGACGGTTTCGGAAGCCCATATCGGGGAACTCACCTATTTCCGCGTATATTCCGGCGAGATCAAGCATGGCGGAGACGTCTACAACTCATCCAAGAACACGTCGGAAAGGTTCGGTCAGATCTACCAGACGAACGGCCATGCGCGTAATGAAATGAACGTCATCCGTGCCGGAGAAATCGGGGCGACCGTGAAGCTGAAGGACACCCACACCGGTGACGCCCTGTGTACGAGACAGAAGACATTTGACCTGGAATGGGTGAAGTTCTCCGATCCGGTCGCGAACGTGGCCGTTCTCCCGAAAAGCAAGGATGACGAGGAAAAGATCAGTACGGGTCTTTCCCGGCTGCACGAAGAAGATCCTTCCTTTACTTTCCAGTTTAACAGCGAGATCAGGCAGTTGATCCTGTCAGGTGCCGGTGAAATGCATCTCGACCTCATCGTCGAACGGCTCAGCCGTCGGTTCGGCGTGGAAGTCGAAATGGTGCAGCCCCGCATCCCCTACCGCGAAGCGGTAAAAGGCAAGTCCGAGGCCCAGGGCCGTTTCAAGCGGCAGAGCGGAGGACGTGGGCAGTTCGGCGACGTCTGGCTGCGCGTGGAACCCAGGCATCGCGGCGATGGCTACGAATTCGACAACGGCATAGTCGGCGGCTCCGTCCCCAGCCGCTTCATTCCGGCCGTAGACAAGGGCATACAGGAGGCCATGGTAGATGGCGTGATGGCCAAGTATCCCGTAGTCGACGTGAAGGCCACGCTGTACGATGGTTCCTTCCACACGGTCGATTCATCCGAAATGGCGTTCAAGGTCGCCGCGTCCATGGGATTCAAGAAAGCCTTTATGGATGCCCGGCCCATGTTGCTCGAACCGATATACGAAGTGGACGTGGTCGTCCCCGAAGATTACATGGGTGACGTCATGGGCGATCTTTCCAGCCGGCGGGGACGCATTCTGGGCATGTCGCCCCGGGGCAGCAACCAGGTGGTGCGGGCCGAAGTGCCCCTCGCCGAACTGTACCGGTATTCGACCGTGCTGCGGTCGATTACGCACGGGCGCGGCAGCCACGCGCGGAAATTCGTACGCTACGAAGAAATGCCGAAGGAAATAGAAAACAAGGTCATAGAAGAATCCAAGGCCCTGGAAGAAGACTAACGGCCGGCCGGTGGCGCGGAGCCCGGAACGCATAGGGTGGTTCGCCCCGACGGCGGAAGCGTGGTTACATGGATCCGTTACTGAAGGTGGAAAACCTTTCGACGCACTTCTTTACCCGCGGCGGCGCGGTGCGGGCCGTGGACGACGTCAGTTTTGAAGTCGCGGAAGGCGAAACGGTGGGCATCGTGGGGGAAAGTGGCTGCGGCAAAAGCGCCACGGTGCTTTCCATCATGCGGCTCATCCCGAATCCACCCGGGCGGACCGTAAACGGCAACATTCTGTTCAGGCCCGGCGCCGATGAACCGGCGGTGGACCTGCGCAACGTGTCCGAGTCCGAAATGCAGAAGATTCGAGGGAATATCGTCTCCATGGTATTCCAGGATCCGATGACGTCCCTCAACCCGGTGCTGACCATCGGATGGCAGCTCCGGGAACCCCTCCAGCTACATCTCGGCCTCAACAAGAAAGAGGCCACGGACCGCAGCATCGAATTGCTGCAGATGGTCAATATCCCGAGTCCGGAGCAGCGCCTCAACGACTACCCTCACCAGTTCAGCGGGGGTATGAGGCAGCGCGTGATGATCGCCATGGCCATCGCCTGCAACCCGAAACTGCTCATCGCAGATGAGCCGACCACGGCGCTGGACGTCACCATACAGGCACAGATCCTGGAACTGATGATGAAGCTCCAGGAAGAACTGAACATGTCCGTCTTACTCATCACCCACGACCTCGGGGTCGTCGGCGAGGTGTGCGACCGGGTAATCGTCATGTACGCCGGCCGGATCATCGAATCGGGCCCGGTGGACACGATGCTAGACGATCCGAAACACCCCTATACCCACGGACTGCTCAAGTCCGTGCCCAAGCTCGGCCCCACGGTGAAGGACCGCATGGAACCCATCGACGGGGTGCCGCCGAACCTGATCCAATTGCCGCCCGGTTGCCGGTTCGCCCCGCGATGTCCCAGCCGTTTCGATTTGTGCGGGGAAGATCCGGAGTTGAAGGACGTGACACGGGAACACGAATGCGCCTGCTGGCTGTATTGACGCCGGCCGGATGCCATCCTGGAGGACGCGTTGAACGAGCCCCTGTTGCAACTGGATAATGTAGTCAAGTACTTTGAGCTGGAAGAAGGACTGGGCCGCAAGGCGGAAGGCGGGACGGTCCGGGCCGTGGACGGCGTCTCCTTTTCCATCAACCGGGGCGAGACCTTCGGACTGGTGGGAGAGAGCGGTTGCGGAAAGTCCACCCTGGGGCTGACCGTCCTGCAGCTGTACCGTCCCACGTCAGGCAGGGTCCTCTTCGAAGGCGGTAACCTGCCGGACATGTCCGAGAACGATCTGAAGCCCGTTCGCAGGAAACTCCAGATGATCTTCCAGGACCCCTATGCCTCCCTCGACCCGCGCATGACGGTGGGAAATATCGTCCAGGAGCCCCTCGACATCCATCGCGTGGGCAAGCGCGAAGAACGGAAGGCGAGGCTGGTCAGTCTCCTGGAGATGGTGGGGCTGGGCGAAGCCTATGTGGACCGTTATCCCCACGAGTTCAGCGGCGGACAGCGGCAGCGTATCGGAATCGCCCGGGCGATCGCGCTGAATCCCAGCCTGATCATCTGCGACGAGCCCGTTTCCGCCCTGGACGTATCCATTCAGGTCCAGATCCTGAACCTGCTCGAGGACCTGCAGAACGAGTTGAACCTGACCTATATGTTCATCGCCCACAACCTGGCGGTCGTCGCCCACATCAGTGACCGTATCGGCGTCATGTACCTCGGCAAGCTCATCGAGGCGGGACGGACCGAAGAAGTGACGGGCAACGCCCAGCATCCCTATACGCAGAGCCTGCTTTCCGCCGTTCCGGAAATCAGTAAGCGGCGCCAGAAACAACGCATACAGCTCACGGGCGACGTGCCCAGTCCGGTCAATCCGCCCTCCGGCTGCCGCTTTCATCCCCGCTGTCCCATCGCGAAGGCCGACTGCGCCGAGCACGAACCGGAACTCAAACAGAACGACAGCGGCCACTGGGTGGCCTGTCACTATGCCTGAAGTACCACTCCCGCCCAATTAAACGTACATGTCATCTTCCCTTTCCGCCGGGTCGAACCGATTGCGGTACGACGTCATTACCTTCGGCGAGACGATGATCCGGTTTTCGCCCGCCGACGGCCAGATGCTGGAACAGGCCGATTTCCTGCGGGCCGACGCGGCCGGTACGGAATCCAACATGGCGGCGGCCCTTGCGAGGATGGGCGCCGACGTGGCCTGGGTCTCGGTCCTCCCCGATCATCCCGCCGGGCGATGGATCGCCTCCCGCCTGGCTCTGCACGGCGTAGACACCTCCCACGTAGCCTGGTCGGGTGAACGAACCGAACGAGCAGAACGGGATGGACCGGCCACCCGGGCAGAACGGGCTGGCGTATTCTTCCTCGAACCCGGAACGCCGCCGAGGGGCAGCCGGGTCGTCTACGACAGGGCCGGGTCCGCAGCCGCCGGCATGACGTCCGCCGTGGTGGAACCGGCGCTGTGCTCCGGCGCCCGAATCGTGCATACCTCCGGAATCACGGCGTCCCTGGGTCCGGCGTGCCTGGAGACGGTCACCCGAGTCCTGGCTGGCCGGGCGGAGGGCGGATACCGGACGTCTTTCGACATCAATTACCGGGCAAAGCTCTGGTCGCCCGAACAGGCCCGCGGTGTCCTGGACACGCTGCTGGGCCAGGTCGACATCCTGGTCTCGACGTCCACCGACACGGCGCTCATCTTTGGATTGGACGGTACACCCGAAGAAACCATCGACGCCCTTTCGGCGCGGTTCGGGAACGAGGTCATCGTGCTCACGCTGGCGGAAGGCGGGGCCGTGGGATGGTCGGAGGAGACCGGGTACCTGTATACGAAACCTTACGTGGTGGAGCCGGTCGACCGGCTCGGCGCCGGCGATGCCTTCGATGCCGGTCTGCTGTACGGACTGTTGCACGAAGATCTCCTGACCGGCCTCTCATACGGCACCGCGCTGGCCGCACTGTCCTATTCGGAACGGGGCGACATGACGTGGTCGACACTGGAAGAAGTGAAACGGATGGTCCGCCAGGCCCGTCCCGCAGCATCATGAAGACAGAGGCATCCCTAACGGACAGGCCGAGTCGGAACCCGGTCACGGCGACCGTGGGTATACTGAGCCGCCGTGCGCCCGGTGAACTGGGCCGACCCTTCGGTCCGCCCACAGGGTTTTTCGAGGAGTGCTGCCAGGCCGCGTCCGCGCTGGATCTCCGTGCGATCGTGTTCGACGCGGCGGACGTGGATCCGAGTGAGAAGACGGTAAGGCCTGCCACGGTCGTGGACGGCCGATGGGTCGAATGCGGCCGCGAACCCTGGCCGTCGGTCATTTACGACCGTGCGCCCGTGCTGGATCCTGCCGGTTCCCCTGCGGCGGATCGTGCACGAGGCCTGTTCGACCGTGCTGGAATTCCTTTTGTGAACCCCCGGTCCTTCATCCGCCTGGCGGCAGACAAGCTGGAAGCATACCGTAGCATGGCGGGTGGCGGTCTTGCCGTGCCGCATACCGGCTGTTTTGGCGAGCATACGCTGCGGGCTTTCCTGGCCCGTTACGATCACGTCTACATCAAGCCGAGGGCGGGGTCCCAGGGCAGGGGCATCATCGAAATCGTCCGGTCCAGGGGTGGCCGCCATGTCATACGGACGTTGGCCGCGACCTATGAAACACCGAGTGACGGGCAAGTAAGAGACCGGATCATGGATCTGGCCGGCAGGGGCCAAACGGAAACCAGCGACTTTCTGGTGCAACAGGGGATATCGGCCGAACCGTCAGACGACAGGCACTTTCCGCGGTTCGACCTGCGGTTGCTGATGCAGAAGGATGGTCAGTCGCGGTGGATCCTGACCGGTCTGGTGGCCCGCGTCAGCCAGACGGGCGGCCCCACGACCAACCTGAGCAACGGCGCCCGTTCAGAGGAGGCGGAACCCGTGCTCGACGCACTGTATGGCCGGACACAGCGGGAGGAGATCCTGCGCCGCGCCGCAGAGGCGTCTTTTGCGGCTTGCGGGATATTGGAGGCGGAACTCGGGCCCATCGGAGAAGTGGGGCTCGATATCGTGCCGGACGCCGCCGGCGCGCCGTGGATCATCGAAATCAACGCCAGGCCCGGCCGGAACGTATTCAAACGCATCGCCCACAGCGCGGATGTTCCCGCCCCGGCTCGCCTGCTGTACGGCGCGATTCGCCGCAGGGCGGTGGCTCGTCCCTTCGAATATGCGAAGACCCTGTCTATCAATGGTGTGCGCGCATGACCTTCAAAGAGGCACTGGACTATCTCTACGGCTTCGTGGACTTCGAAAAGCTGCCGGGCGCCGCGCCGGACCGCATGGACCTTGCAGGCATCGGCGCCCTGACGGAATCCCTGGGCCATCCCGAACGGCAGTGGAAATCGGTACACGTGGCCGGGACCAAGGGGAAGGGGTCCACCGCCGCCATGGTCGCGGCCATGGTCAGTGAAAGTGGCTATCGCGTGGGTCTGTACACGTCGCCCCACCTTGTATCGGTGCGCGAGCGTATCCAGGTCGACGGCGTGCCGATATCCGAGCCGGAATTTGCTGAGCTCACGGAACGCGCGCGCCCGGCCATCGATGGGATCAGGTTCCGGGATAAGGGCATGGGCTCTTTTTTTGATATACTCACAGCCCTGGCCTTCTTGTATTTTAAAGAATGCCGGGTGGACCTTGCTGTAATCGAATGCGGACTCGGCGGACGGCTGGATTCGACAAACGTGATCCGGCCCCTGGTTTGCGCGATCACGCCCGTAGGCCTGGACCACACGGACCGGCTCGGAGAGACGATCGCGAAAATAGCCGGGGAAAAGGCCGGGATCGTAAAAGAAGGCGCGTGTACCATCAGCGCCGTCCAGAGGCAGGAGGCGTCGGAGGTCATCCGGCAGGCCTGCCGACTCCGATCGAGTCCCCTGGTGGAAGTGGGCGTAGACGTGCGGTACGTGCTCAAGGAAGAATCGGTCGGCCGGCAAGTGATCGATATCGAGACCACCCGCGGGTTGTATGAAGACGTTACGCTCCCCTTGTCCGGAGCGTACCAGGCCGGAAACGCGGCCGTGGCGGTGGGCGTTGCGGAAGCGCTGGCTGAGCATGGCATGGAAATAACCGGCCGCGGCGTGCGCCGTGGTCTCTCCACGGTACGGTTGCCTGGACGCATACAGGTCCTGGAAAACCGGCCGTGGCTGGTGTTGGACGGCGCCCACAACGTGCTGGCGGCCGAAAACGTGACGGACAGCCTGCGCGGCCTGATTCCGGCCCGGCGCGTCATCGTCGTGCTGTCCGCGCACCGGGACAAGGCGGTCGGAGGCCTGTGCGAGGTCATCGCGCAGTATGCTGACGAGATCATCGTCCCCGAACGGCGTGTATTGCGAAACCGGCAGGCCGACCCCCGGAAAGTGGCCGAAGCATGCAGTAGGTGTGGCACACCGGCCCGGGTCGCGCCGTCGGTGGCAGCGGCTATCGCGGAGGCGAGGACCCTGGCGGAACCGGATGACCTGGTTCTCGTGACGGGATGTTTCGCGCTGGTGGGCGAGGCCCTGGAAGTGCTGTACGAGTTGGAACCGGAAGAAACACGAAGTCGTTGAAGAGGACCCATAGGGGAAGGCGGTAGCAAATGAGCGTTGGCAAACAGGCATGGGGTATCGGAACGGCCCGTCCGGTCCTGAAACTGGCGCTTTGCGCCTTTTATCTTTACGCCCTCGGACTTATCTCGGCCAGGGCACAGACGTCCGCCGATGCACCATCCCGGTCGGATCCATCGGCCGCTGGAACGGTGCAGCAGGGCGCGGCGGCCCAGGAAGCGCCCGGACCGCCCGGTCCGCCCGGTCCGTCTGAGCCGGACACCACCATGACGCCTGAACAACGCCAGCAGGCGGTGCTGCAGCAGTTTCTGACCGCCGTTGCTCTCGCGAAGAACAACCTGGGCGCCGTTTATTACGCGGAAGGACAATACGACAGCGCCCGAGTTCATATCGAACACGCCCTGGAGGTCGCGCCGGGGTTCGCCGCGGCCTATCTTACGCTGGGACTGGTCAACCACGCCACGGGGGATCTGAACGCGGCGTTGGCGGCTTTCAAGAAGACTGTCGAGGGCGATACGCTCAGCGTCGCCCGCATGAGTATCGTTCCTTCCGATACCGTCTACGCCTGGGCCAGGAGCCAGTACGACAAACTGATGGAAGGATCGCCGGACCTGGCCGTTGCCCATACCGCCATGGCGATCGTTTACAACCAGGGCGGGTACCTGAACGAAGCGGTCCATCATTACCGGCAAGCCATAGAGAACGATTCCTCCTATGTCGACGCCTATACGAATCTCGGTAAGGTATATACCGATACCGAGGAATTCGGACCGGCGGCCCAGGTGTACGAAAAGGTGCGCACCTTGTCTCCCCCTGCGGACCAGTTGCCCAGGATCCACCTCAATCTCGGCGTCGCATACCTGGGTATGGAACGCGTTGACGACGCGATCAGGGAATGGAAGAAAGCCGTCGAGCTGGATTCGGATTACATGGACGCCTACATGAATCTGGGCACTGCATACCAGAACAAGAACATGCCCGACAGCACGCGCTCGGTCTGGGAGCGCGCCCTCGAAATCGGTGGGCAGTCGGTTGTCCCCCGCGTGGCGCTGGGCCGCCTGGCGTTGGCCGAAAGCCGCCTGACCGATGCCCTGCAATACTACCTTGAAATACTCGACCTGGGCGTGAGAGATCCTCGTGTTTACGCGGAAATCGCCTTGATTCACGAACAGCGGGAAGACTTCGACCAGGCGATCGATCACTACGAACAGGCCCTCGAACTGGCCCCTGAAACCGCGCAACTGAAGACCGCGCTGATCCGGGTCAAACGGATCGTGGAAGATCGGGCGAAGGCCATTGAATCCAACAAGATCCGCGTTCGGCAGATCGTCGTCGTTACCCGCGCTGAAGCGGACACGGTGATGGAACGGTTGAAGGCCGGGACCGATTTCATCGAACTGGCCCGCGTGACTTCCATCGATTCGAGCCGGGACATCGGGGGCGACCTCGGGTTCTTTGGTCCGGGTGAAATGATACCGGAATTCGAGGAAGCCGCGATGGGACTGGAGGTCGGGGAATTGAGCGGGGTCGTGCAGACCCCCATGGGATTTCACATCATCAAGCGAATCGAGTAGCACTGCGCTACGATCGTTCGATCCCATCCGGGACAGGGCAGGTAAGGTGTTGAAGAAGGAAAGGCGTTGAAATGGAGCAGATCGTCATCATCGGAGGGGGTCCGGCGGGTTACACGGCCGCCCTGTACGCGGCACGGGCGAACCTGTCGCCAATCGTACTGACGGGCAGCACGATCGGCGGCCAGTTGTCGCTCACAAGCGAGATCGAGAACTTCCCGGGGTTCCCCGAAAGCCTGGGCGGCATGGATCTCATGGAACGTATGAGGCAACAGGCCGAACGTTTCGGATCCGTCATGAAGTACGAGGAAGTAACCACGGTAGATTTCGACCCGGCGGGCCACCGGATACGCACGGACCGGAACGAATACACGGCGAAGGCCGTGGTGATCAGTACCGGTTCCTCGCCGCGCCTGCTCAACGTGCCGGGCGAGGATACCTTCTTCGGCCGGGGCGTGTCCACCTGCGCGACCTGCGACGGCGCATTCTACCGGGACCGGAAGGTAGCGGTGGTGGGCGGTGGCGACAGCGCCATGGAGGAAGGTCTCTTCCTGACACGGTTCGCGAGCCATGTCTGGATCATACATCGCAGGAACGAACTGAGGGCGAGCAGGATCATGCAGGAACGGGCCGTGGAACATCCCCGGATCGAGTTCCTGTGGGGTTCCGTGGTCGACGAGGTACTGGGTGGAGACACCACCGGCGTGACCGGCGTGCGCGTGCGTGAGCTGGAAACGGACCGGTTAAGCGACCTGGACGCCGACGGCCTCTTCATCGCCATCGGACATACGCCCAATACCGACCTGTTCACGGACAAGCTCGACCTGGACGAGCAGGGCTACATCCTGACCGATCGCAGGCAGCACACCAACGTTCCCGGCGTGTTCGCGGGCGGTGACGTGCAGGACCACGTATACCGCCAGGCGGTTACGGCGGCAGGGACGGGCTGCGCCGCCGCCATGGAGGCGGAGAAATACATTGCTGAAAATGGGGATTAGGCCAGCCGGTCAGGCTGTACGGGCGTCGTGCTTCACCACGTCCAGCTTCGGGTTTCCGATGGTGACCTTGGAATGGGGCGGCACCGGTGCCGTCAGCCAGACGTTGGCCCCGATGACGGAGTCGTGTCCAATGGTCGTCCCGCCGCCCAGGATCGTCGCACCGGAGTAGATCACCACGTCGTCTTCAATGGTGGGGTGGCGCTTGCCGCCCTTGACGAGGCGGCCGCCATCATCCTTCCTGAAACTCAGCGCGCCCAGCGTTACGCCCTGGTAGAGTTTGACGTTGTTGCCGATCAGCGCAGTTTCCCCTATGACGACGCCAGTGCCGTGGTCTATAAAGAAGCGGGTGCCGATCGTCGCGCCGGGGTGGATGTCTATCCCGGTGCGGCTGTGGGCGTGTTCGGACATGATCCTCGGAATGAGCGGCGTCTTCCGAAGGTACAGTTCATGGGCTATGCGGTAGGTGGAGATGGCTTCCATGCACGGGTAGCTCAGGATAATCTCGTCGTGGCTCCTGGCCGCGGGATCGCCGTCGTACGCGGCCTCCACGTCGTCCATGAGCAGGTTCCGGATCCCGGGAAGCTTATCCAGCAGTTCGAGGGTGATCCCGTCGGCGATCTCCTGGCAGGCCGCGGGATCTTCCTCTTTGCAAGGGGCGTCGTGCATGAGGCTTCGGGCGATTTCCTCCCTCAACCGGATGTAGATGGCGTCCACCAGCCCGTCGACAAAGAAGGCCACGTTTTTGGTCTTTAGCGGCTCGGTTCCGAAGTAACCCGGGAAACAGAGGGTCAGCAGGTCTTTCAGGATGTCGTAGACCCGCTCCCTGGAGGGGAGGTTTTTTCCGTCGATACGATTGAGGCCGCCAACGGTATCATAGGACTGTACGACCTGGGAGGCGAGGGCGCCGAGTTGGCTGCGTGTTTCGGACATGGACAGGTTGCAGATCGGCACCAGTTTCTCATCAGGCGGCTTATCCCGCTTGGAACGATTCATGATTAGCCGTACCGCTTTCTGAAACTCGGTGAAATGAGGTGTTGACGTCGACACAGAGCCTTTCATCCGGACCCTTGCGCCGCTGTCTGAATCTCGAGGAACCATCGCGGTAAGTCAAGCGATTTCTTTTGTTAACGACCGAGCCGAGAACGTTTCGCACCCGCCACAAAGCAGTTGCCAGAGAAGGCTGCGCGCCTTTATATTGCACTTGTTCCGCATCGCTTTTTTAACCCCTGTTTAACGAGTAATGGACCCAATGGTTTTCTATCGAACGGCCGTCGTTCTTTTTCTCTTCGCGTATGTGCTGTCAGCCGCTCCCCCGGCCGTGAGCCAGGCGGCCGGCGGGTTCATGGATATCGATGATGTGAAACCGGGCATGCGCGGATACGGCCTTACGGTCTTTCAGGATACCAGGATCGACACCTTCAACGTCGAAGTGCTCGGCGTCATGAAGAACATATTCTACACGGATCATGACATCATCATGGTGGGAGTTTCAGGTCCCTATGTCGACGATGCAGGCGTAATCGCGGGGATGAGCGGCAGTCCCGTGTACATCGACGGAAAACTCATCGGCGCGCTGGCGTACCGTTTCGGGCAGTTTCCAAAGAAACCCATCGGCGGCATCACACCGATAGGCCATATGCTGGCCATACGCGATGCCGTAGAGGCCGAATCGGAGTCGGGACGGCATGCGCCTGGCGGTATTTTAGACGGAATGGGCGACAGCCGGGACGGTTCCAGGCCGAACGGCGCGCCCTTCGACGCGGATTCCCACAGGACGGACGGTCCGCTCTTCGATCCGGGGCCCCCCTGGACGGACAGGGACCCGTCCGCATCGGGTTTCGCACGGCAGGGGAATACACCTTCGGGTTCGTCCAACCTTAGACCCATCGCCGTCCCCATGGTTTTTTCGGGATTCCATCCCATGACGGTGAACCTTTTCGAAAACGAACTGCGGCGGCGTGGACTCGTTCCGATATCCGGCGGCGGCGGTGTGAGCGAGTCAGCTACAGGCAGTTTGTCCGGCGCGGTTTCGAGCAGCGGTGACATGGCCCCGGATCAGGATGGGGCCGCGTCGAGCAGCGCGCGGTACTCACTCGAACCCGGATCCGCCGTGAGCGCGCAGCTCATCCGGGGCGATTTCAATGTTTCGGGTACGGGGACGGTCACCTGGCGGGACGAAAACGCCATCCTGGCTTTCGGTCACCCCTTCCTGTGGGCGGGCGCCCTGAACATTCCGATGAACAGGGCCGAAATTATCACGGTCATTCCGGACCAGGCCGGATCCACGAAGATAAGCAGCGTGGCAGACGAAGTCGGATCGGTCCTGTGGGACCATACAAACGGGCTGTACGGCCAACTAGGCGATGCCGCGCACATGATACCGGTGGAGCTTTCCTACGGCGATGACGGACGGACGGCCCGGACCTACCGGTTCGACGTGATGATGGCGAACGGCTGGACGCCCATGCTGGTCAACATGGCGGTGGCGAATACCATCATTTCGAACGGCCGGCGGGGTGGTGAGCGAACGATATCGCTCGGCGGCAGGATCGTCCTGCGCGGCCAACAGGATATCGTCATCGATGACCAGTTCTCGGGGCAGACCTCCGTGTCGGCTCTGGCCAGGGATGTAAGCGGTGTGCTCAACATCTTGCTGGACAACCGGTTTGTTACACCGGAACTCGAGTCGGTAGAGATCGAGGTCCATTCGTCGAACGACCGCAGGACGGCCGTTATCGAAGACGTCTGGTTCGGTTCGGAAACCCTGAAACCGGGCGACACGCTGGAAGTCAGGGTTTTCCTGAGGCCTTACCGGGGCGACCGCCTGGTCAAACGGATTGACGTGGCCATCCCCAAGAACATATCCAATGGACCGGTGCAGGTGCTCGTAGGATCTGCCCAGGCCGTTACCCGCCACGATCTGAATACCGTGCCCCAGCGGTACAGACCCACGGACGGGCCCCGCCTGATCGAACTGCTCAACAACCGCCGCACCGGAAACCGGGTTTACCTGAAGATGTTCCAGGGCGGCGCCGGCGGTATCGTGAAGGGGAGGGAGATGCCCGGCCTGCCCCCATCGGTCCTCGCCGTCATGAATTCCGAGCGGACGAAAGGCAGTTTCGTTCCGATCCGGGAGAAGGTGGTGGCTGAAGAAACGATCAGAACGGACTATGTGATTTCCGGTCAAAACTGGAGCCGGCTGACCATTAAGCGATAGGAGCGATACTTGAACCAGGTCCCTGGATGGCGTGTTCTATTCATGGTCTCGGTAATTCTGATTGTCGCGGGCGGCGTCCTCGCGTCGACGCCGGTGATCTGGAAACAGGCCGGACAGGGGGATTTTCTCAAGGGAGAAACCCGGGGCGTTTCCATCACCGGGAAGGGCAGGCTGACCCTTTCACCGGTCCTGGATCTCATCCTCGAGAGCGACGAGCCCCTGGTATGGAGTCTCGCATCCGATTCCGGGAGCAACCTGTACGCGGGTACGGGTAACGACGGCAAGCTGTACCGTATAGATTCCAATGGTCGGTCCGAGGTGTTTTTCGATGCGGAAGAACTGGAAATCCGTAGTGTCGCGATCGATCTTAAAGACCGTCTATACGTCGCCACCTTCCCCGATGGTCGTATCTACAGGATTACGCCGGACGGCACCCATTCGGTGTTTTTCGATCCCGGGGCCGATGGCAATGCCGACGACGGGACACGCTACATCTGGTCGCTTGCCCTGGACGCCGAGGGTTACCTGTACGCAGGAACGGGGGAGCATGGACGCGTCTATCGAATCGATGAAAACGGCGAAGGCCAACTCCTTGCGGAACTGGAAGAGGCCCACGTCATGGCCCTGGCAGTGGACGGATCGGGCCGGCTGATCGCCGGTACCGAGCCGGGCGGCCGGGTTTACCGAATAGCGCCTTCGGGCGACCTCTCGGTTCTCTACGATTCTCCCTACAGTGAAGTGAACACCCTGCTGGTCGACAAAAACGGTTTCGTGTTCGCCAGCGCGCTTAGTGAATCACGCCGCGGCGGACGAGCCGGATCATCGATGCCCCCGACTGCCCAGGCCGCTCCCAATGAATCGTCCGGCGAGCCGCAGCTCAACATGGTCGAAGTGACGGTATCGGCGGAGAGAAGCGACCGTCCGGCCGCCCGTGGTTTCGGATCGGGAGGCAGCGTCGTTTATCGGATAGATCCCGATGGACGGGTGGAAGAATGGTGGCGGTCCCAGACGGATCTCTGTCTGTCACTGGCTGTCCGCGGGGACGATGAACTACTGATCGGTACCGGACCCCGCGGCAGGCTCTACAGTGTCCGGGAGCGGGGCCGCGGCACACTGCTGAACGAATTGCAGGAATCCCAGGTTACGGCGCTGATGCCTGTCGCATCGGGAGGCGTAATCGCGGCTACAAGTAATCCGGGCAGCCTGTATCACCTGCGTTCCAGGCCCATGCGGGAAGGCGAGTACGAATCCGAAGTCAAGGATACGCGGGGCAATGCCCGGTGGGGCCGTATCCAATGGGAGAACGAGCAACCCCCCGGGACGACGGTCCGTCTATATGCGCGGTCTGGCAATACGGATTCCCCGGACCAGACCTGGAGCGACTGGACCGGCCCCTACACCGACTCGGAAGGGGAAGCCCTGTCCTGCCCGCCCGCCCGCTACCTGCAGTGGAAGGCGGTGTTGAATACGCGGAACGAAGAAACCCCCTCGGTCTCGTCCGTTTCGGCCGCTTACCTGACGCGGAACAATCCGCCCAGGGTGCATTCGGTCACGGTATACGAACCCGGAGTCTTCCTGCGCGAAGCCACGGCGGGCTCCGGTGGACAGAACGACCTCCCTCCGGGCATCGCCGCGCAGGTCGGCGGTCGTGGTAACAGCCTCGGACAGACAGCTTCGGCAGGCGCCCCCACCTACCGGAAGGGCATGCGGGCGATCGCGGTCCAGGCTAGCGATCCCGATGGGGACGGACTGTCCTACGAGATCTATTTTCGTGGTGAGGAGGAGGAAACGTGGAAACTCCTGGAATCAGAACGGCGCGTCCCTTCCTATTCATGGGATTCCGAGACCTTTCCGGACGGTGTGTATATTATCCGGGCCGTAGTCAGCGACGCTCCTTCGAATCCGCCGGACCGGGCGATGGAAGCGGAATACCTCAGCGACCCGTTCCTGGTAGACAATACTGGACCGAGGGTATCCCGGATCAACGTGACGGGCGATATACTGTCCTTCATGGTCCAGGACGGCGCCAGTCCCCTGTACCGGGTGGAATACGCCATAGATGGGGGCGACTGGCTGGTGGTTCACCCCGAGGACGGCGTAACGGATTCGAAGATGGAGGAATTTGAAATCGCCCTGGGTGGACTGGAAGCCGGCGAACATACCCTCGCGATTCGCGCCAGGGACACTTCCAATAACACGGGTACGGGGAAACGGGTCGTCACGACCCCCTGAGGAGACAAGGTGTCCGGACATTCCAAGTGGAGTACGATAAAGCGCAAGAAAGAACAGAAAGACGCCGCGCGCGGGAAGATTTTCACCCGGATCATCAAGGAGATCACCATTGCCGCGCGGGAGGGCGGCGGCTCCATAAACAGCAACTCCCGGCTCAGGACGGCCGTACTTGCCGCCAAGACGGAAAATGTGCCTCAGGCCAACATTGACCGTGCCATCGCGCGGGGCACGGGCGAACTGGACGGCGTTCAATACGAGGAACTGGTTTACGAGGGCTATGGACCGGCCGGCGTAGCGCTGTTGGTGGAAGCGGTGACGGACAACAAGAACCGCACCACGTCCGAGATGCGCCATGCCTTCACCAAGAACGGTGGCAGCATGGGGGAAACGGGTTGCGTGGCCTGGATGTTCGACCAGAAGGGTACGATCGTCGTGGACAAGAACGGCGTCGACGAGGATGAGGTCATGATGATTGCCCTCGACGCCGGCGCGGAGGACATCCTGGACGAGGGGGATACGCTGGATGTACTGGCATCCGTTTCCAACTTCGAGACGGTGAGGGTCCAGCTCGAGGAAAACGGTTTCGCAGCTCTTCGTTCTGAAATCGGCCGCATCCCGCAGTCGACCGTGGCGGTCGCGGGAAAGGAAGCGGAACAGCTTCTCAGATTGATGGAGGTCCTTGAAGACCTCGACGACGTCCAGCACGTCTATGCCAATTTCGATATGGACGACAAGGTGCTGGAGGAGATGAACGGGTAGTGGGTATCCATGATCATCCTCGGAATTGACCCGGGCAGCGTGATCACGGGATACGGTGTGATCGACGCCCGGGGCAGGCACTGCCGGCTCGTGGACTGCGGCGTGGTGCGGACGGGGGGGTCGCGTAAGCCCCTCTCGGACCGGCTGAAGGTCATCTACGACGGCCTGTCAGAGGTCATTGACCGGCACCGCCCGGAACTGCTTGCCGTCGAGACTGCATTCGGCGGGCGGTTTCCCAAGGCGGCCCTCGTGCTGGGTCACGCCCGCGGGGTCGCGTTACTGGCCGCGGCGAACCAGGGATTACCGGTCTGGGAATACGCGCCGCGCGAAGTGAAGATGGCCATCGTCGGCGAGGGCGGCGCATCCAAGCAGCAGGTCCAGTACATGGTGCGCGCCATGCTGAATCTTAACCGGGACCCCATGCCGGAAGACGCGTCGGACGCCGTGGCGGTCGCGCTTTGTCACAACCATCGTATATCCGGAAGGATTCAGGCGGGTGATCGCATTCGTCGAAGGTGAACTGGTCGATAAGCAACCGGATGGCATCACGGTGTCCGTGGGCGGGATCGGCTTGTACATGGACATCCCCCTTTCCACGTACCAGGCCCTGGGCCCACCGCGCTCCCGCGTTCGCGTGGAAACGGTGCTCCACACGCGGGAAGACGGCATGCAGCTTTACGGGTTCGCGACCACGGACGAGAAGCGCCTTTTCGAAATGCTGATCTCCCTGCCCGGCATCGGGCCGGGCGTAGCCCTGAATATCCTTTCGGGGGCGACGGTCGCCGAGTTTACCGCCGCGATCATAAACGAAGACATCGGCAAGTTGATATCGGTTCCCAAGATAGGCCGGAAGACCGCGCAGCGGCTGATCATGGAATTGCGCGACAAGATGGCCGCCATGGATACCGGCAAGGCGGAGGCGCTGCCCGTGGCCACGGCGGGCGAGACGCCTGAAGTGGATGATGCCATCATGGGCCTGGTGGCCCTGGGTTTTGATCACTCAGAAGCGCGCCGGCTGGTCGTCCGGGTAATGTCCGAAAGCCCGAAAACCCCCGCGGCGGCGGAGATTATCCGATCGGTACTGCGGAACCAGGGGGGGCAATAGATGGACGAACGGGACTACCCGTTGACCGAACCGGACCGCTTCGATGAGGATTCCGAGTTCGACCAGGTTCTTCGGCCCGGTCGTTTCGAAGAGTTTCCTGGCCAGGAAAAGGCCAAGGCGGAGCTTCAGCTGTACATCGAAGCCGCGAAGACCCGGGGTGAGAACCACATCGACCACGTGCTGCTTCACGGACCGCCTGGTTTGGGCAAAACCACGCTGGCCACCATCCTCGCCAATGAAATGGGCGTGGAAATCCGGCAGACAGCGGGACCGGTGCTGGATCGCCCGGCCGACCTGGCGGGTCTGTTAACCAACCTGGAACCGGGAGACGTGTTTTTCATCGATGAGATCCATCGTCTGAACCACGTGGTGGAAGAACACATGTACGCCGCGATGGAGGATTTCAAGATCGACATCCTGGTGGACCGCGGACCGAGCGCACGGTCCCTCTCCCTCACCCTGGACTACTTTACCCTGGTCGGTGCGACGACGCGCACGGGACTATTGACGTCGCCGCTCCTGGCACGTTTCGGCATCCCCATCCGCCTTGATTTCTACACTCCGGACGAACTGTTTCTGATCGTTACGCGGGCGGCCGAGATCATTGGCGTGGAGGTCGATGACGCCGGGGCGATGGAGATCGCCCTGCGATCGCGGGGAACGCCTCGCATCGCCAACCGTTACCTGAAGCGGGTTCGGGACTACGCCCAGGTCAAGCGCGACGGACGCATTACCGGGGAAACCGCGAAGGCCGCTTTCGACATGCTGGGCGTGGATCACATGGGCCTGGACGACATGAACCGGCTGATCCTCACGACAATCATCGAGAAATACGAAGGCGGCCCCGTGGGCCTGAACACGCTGGCCGTTGCCGTGGGCGAGGAAAGCGGAACGCTGGAGGAGGTGTACGAGCCCTACCTCATCGTCCAGGGTTTGATCAAGCGAACGCCCCGCGGCAGGGTGGCCACCGAACTGGCATACAGGCACCTGGGATTCACCGCGCCCCCAAAACCGCAGGCCGGACTGTTCTAATGATGGCCGGAAGGGCGCACGACGCCCCGGTCCGACCGGCCAATCACCGGCGCGATCCACCGGGCAGACTTTTCGTTTACCCTTGAATATAGCAGAGTTCGACTATTCACTGCCGGAAGACTTGATCGCCCAGCACCCCGCCAATCCCCGCGACGCGGCACGGTTGATGGTGGTGCACAGGCGAGGCGGCGTGATAGAACACCGGACTTTCCGGGACATCGCCGATTACCTGGCTCCGGCCGACACGCTCGTGCTCAACCGGACACGGGTGATGCCTGCCAGGCTACGTGGACGGCGGTCCGAAACCGGCGGAAGCGTGGAAGTTGTTCTGGTCCGCCCGGTCCGCCCGGACCGCCCATCCCGCCCATCCCGATGGGAGGCGTTGCTGAAACCGGGCGCCCGGCTTGCGAGAGGGACGCGCCTGGAACTGGAAGACGGCGCCCTGTCCGCCACCGTGGAGGACGACCCCGGACCGGGCATTCGCCACGTTAGTTTCGATAGGAACGTAGACGTGGCCCGGGTAATCGAGCAGGTGGGCCGGCCGCCGCTGCCGCCCTACATTCGCCGCGCTCCGGTCTCGTCCGACAGGAACCGTTACCAGACCGTTTACGCGGAAGAAGACGGCGCCGTGGCCGCGCCGACGGCCGGCCTGCATTTCACGGCCCCCTTGCTGGATTGTATCCGTGCGCGGGGCACGGCCGTGGTGCCGCTCCTGCTCCACGTCGGACCGGGAACGTTCCAGCCGATCCGCGCCGCCGCAGTGGAAGAACACGAGATGGACGCGGAATACTACCGCGTGGAAGCGGACGAAGCGGAAACGATTCGACGAAGGCGGACCGGGGGGCGCGTGGTGGCCGTCGGTACCACGACCGTGCGCACCCTGGAAACCATCGCGGCCGAAGGATCCGGACGGCGGCTGGAACCACGCAGATACGAGGGCCGTACCCGGTGTTTCATCTATCCCCCCTACGATTTTAAGCTGGTCGACGTGCTGTTGACCAACTTCCATCTCCCGATGTCGACGCTGCTGCTGCTGGTCAGCGCCTTTGCCGGAAGGGAGTTGATCCTTTCCGCTTACGAGGAAGCAGTCAGGGAGGAATACCGTTTTTACAGCTATGGCGACGCCATGCTGATCGTCTAAGGAGACCTAAGCATTGAACCCCGTCATGGGCATCATTCCCGCCGCCGGCCACGGCCAGCGCATGCGGTCGGATACGGAGAAACCGTACATCACGATCGGCGGAAGGTCGATCCTGGCTCACACGCTCGCCGTGTTCGAGGCATGTCCAGCCGTGGATGGATACGTGCTGGTGGTGGAGCCGTCCCGGGTACAATCCTGCACAGAGCACCTGTCGGAGTCGGGTGACGCCTTCCCGAAGCTGGTGGAAGTGGTCGCCGGTGGAAGCACACGCCAGGAGTCTGTCTATCGCGGATTGATGGCGCTTGACGACGACACCGGGTCCGTTCTAATTCATGATGCGGCCCGGCCCTGCGTCGAAAAGGATGCCCTCGAAGCGTCCGTCCTCGGGTGCGTCCGCTACGGCGCGGTGATCTCGGCCACCCCATCCACGGATACGATGAAGATCATCCGGGACGGCCTGGTCGAGGCGACACCCGAGCGGTCTACGATCTGGCGGGCGCAGACGCCACAGACCTTCCAGTACAGGGTCCTCCGGTCAGCCCACGAGCGGGCGCGGGAAGAGGATTATGCCGGGACCGACGACGCCGAACTGGTTGAACGTGCCGGATACGTGGTGCGGGTTCTGGAAGGCACCCCCGATAACATCAAGGTGACCAGTGCCGAAGACCTGGAAATCGCAGAACGCATATTGCGGCGCCAGGGACGGATCTGACCGTGAACAGACCGAACACCTTTAGCTAGGGGACCTGGCCATGGATGACATACGCGTAGGAACCGGCTACGATGTCCACGCCTTCGCGGACGACAGGCCATGCATCCTGGGCGGCGTGACCATTCCCCACGAACGCGGTTTGCTGGGCCACTCGGACGCGGACGTGCTCTCACACGCAATAGGCGATGCCCTCCTGGGCGCCGCAGCGCTCGGTGATATCGGGCTTCACTTCCCCGACAACGACGCGCGTTTCCGCGATATTTCCAGCCTGGTCCTGCTCCAACGGATTGTTGACGCACTGGGCGAATCGGGTTATACTGTATCGAATGTGGACGCCACCGTCGTCGCGGAGCGTCCGAAACTGTCGCCCTTCGTGCCGCTGATGCGCAGCAGGATCGGTGCGGCCCTCGGATTAGCGAACGACCGCGTGTCGATCAAGGCCACAACTTCCGAAAGACTCGGGTTCACCGGACGGGAAGAAGGAATCGCGGCCCACGCCGTGGTGTTGATCCATTCTGCGAACCGCGAGTGAGGTGCGTTCCCGTGCGAGGACGATTCCTGAGCGGGCTGCGGAGTATTCCATGGGCAAGGTTATTTCGATCGCAAATCAGAAGGGCGGGGTAGGCAAGACGACTACCTCGGTCAACCTCTCCGCCTGCCTGGGCGTCGCGGAAAAGAAGACCCTGCTGGTCGATCTGGATCCGCAATCGAATGCCACGTCGGGACTCGGATTGAACGACCGCACACTGGACGTGACGATTTACGAAGTGCTGTTGGACGAGCGGCCCATCGAGGAAGCCGTCCAGCAGACCGAGATTCCCGCGCTACACGCCGTGCCGTCCCATCGCCGACTGGTCGGCGCCGAAATCGAACTGGTCTCGGCTATCGCCCGGGAGCGGAAACTGGAAGAGGCGATCAAGCCGCTACGCGACGAATACGAATACATCCTGATCGACTGTCCGCCCTCCCTGAGCCTGCTCACCCTGAACGCGCTGACGGCGGCCGACTCGGTGTTGATTCCCATACAGTGCGAGTACTATGCCCTCGAGGGGCTCGGGCAGCTGCTCAATTCAATCCGTAAGATCCAGAAGCACCTTAATCGAAGCCTGAAGATCGAAGGCATCCTCCTGACGATGTACGACAAGCGGCTCAATCTCTCGAGACAGATCGAGGTGGAAGCGAAGCAGTACTTCGCGGACAAGGTGTACCAGACCACGATACCGAGAAACGTACGGTTGAGCGAAGCGCCGAGTTTCGGCAGTCCGATCATCCTGTATGACATTCTCTCGTCGGGAGCAGAGAGCTATATGAGTTTAGCCAGAGAGGTAATCGCGAATGGCAGCCAGGAAAGCGCTGGGGCGGGGACTGGAAGCACTGATTCCTGATCTTCCGGACGATCAGGAAGACAGGCAGAGCGTGCTGCAGGTGCCGATCGACCGGATATCGGCCAATCCCTATCAACCGCGGCAGACGTTCGATCAGGCCAGGCTCGACGAACTGGCCCGGTCCATCCTCGAAAAGGGCGTGATCCAGCCCGTCACCGTCCGCAGAAAAAAAGAAAAGGACGAATACGAACTGATCGCCGGTGAACGCCGGCTTCGGGCCGCCCGGCAAACGGGCTACCAGACCATACCGGCCATCGTCATGGCGGTTTCATCTCCCGAGGAAATGATGGAACTGTCGTTGATCGAGAACATCCAGCGCGATGACCTGAATCCCATCCACGAAGCCAGGGCGTACCTTCGACTGCAGGAAGAGTGCCACCTGACGCAGGAGGAAGTCGCCACCCGCGTTGGGAAGAACAGGACGACCGTGGCCAACACGGTCAGGCTGCTGAAATTGCCGGCCGAAGTCCAGAAGTGCCTCCTGGCCGACGAGATATCCATGGGACACGCGCGGGCGATATTAGGACTTGAGAACCGGGCGGAACAGGCCGATCTGTGCAGGCAGGTCGTCAAGAAGGGCCTTTCGGTTCGCAGGGTGGAAGAACTGGTCAAGAAACGCTTCGAGGAAAAGCGGGAAAGCGCACCGGCGCGCAAGCCTAACGATCTCGCGGCCGCAGAGTCCATCATGCAACGCATACTCGGCACCAGGGTGAACATCAACCGCAGACAGCATAAGGGAAAGATCGAGATCGAGTTCTATTCCACGGACGATCTGAACCGCATCCTGGAACTGTTGAAAGTGCGGCTGTAAGACCCTCCGAACATCGATTACCACCCCCGCCTTATCAACCCCCTGTATTTTGCCGATATTCTTTGACTTTTCGGGCCGGGCGCCTATATTTGTCCTGTTGCGCCGTTTCCGTCACGGTGAGTGACGAAACGATGACGAATGAAAGTGTCCGAGGCGGTATTTACCGTGTCCAGAATGCGTTGGATGTCGCTGGTTTTCGTCTCCGACCGGTCGGGACGGTCGCGAGAACTGAGGATGCCGCGGTTTCTGTTTATACTGCTCGCGTCGCTGGTCGCGCTGGGCCTGTTCATGCCGGTGATTCTCTTTGCCCTGTCGCCACGGGTTGCCGGTGTGGTGGAGATCACCTTCGGCAGTCCCTGGAAAGAGCAGATGAAGTCGGTCCAGGAAAGGTCCATGGAATTGACCCGTCAGCTGAAGGAACTGAAGGAGACGGCAAGGTCCATTCGAAGGCTGGCCGGCGTCGATGGTTTCGAATCCGATTCCCTGGACCGGGCGAATGACGATGCGGGCGCACTGGCTGTCAACCGGGACGGGTTGCCCTTTCTTTCTGACGGCGGACTTCCCGCCACAGTCGAGGCTGGTCTGGCGGGGGGGAAGACCACCCTGTTCCGATACATCCCATCCATATGGCCGGCGGCTGGCTGGGTGACGCGCGAGTTTCAGCAGAGAGACGATCCTATCGTGGGTACGCATTTCGGCCTGGACCTCGCCGCCCGTGAAGGCGCGCCTGTGCTGTCCGCGGCCGACGGAGTGGTGGCATATGCGGACTGGGATCAGAACCTGGGATGGCTTGTAGAAATTGATCACGGATACGATCTCGTAACGCGGTACGGACACAACGCCAGGTTGCGGGTCGATCGCGGCCAACTGGTCCGCCGGGGACAGATCATCGCGCTGGTGGGAAACACGGGCCGCAGTACCGCACCCCATCTCCATTACGAAATCTGGAAGGACAACATCCCCGTCGATCCTCGTGGTTACCTCCCGGAGATGATCCATTGGGACGACCTGATGGTAAGCGTGCGATCCCCGGGTTGACCTATTCAGATCATCGGGCAGCGAGCGAATTCAGGAGAGTGGAATGACGATCATTGCCAAGGGCACGGAAGTGAACGGTGTGTTGAGTGTGGAAGGAAATATCCGGATCGACGGTGCCGTGAATGGCGATGTGAAAGCCACAGACGGTGTGGAAGTCGGCAAGACCGGCCGAATCATCGGGTCGTCAATAGATGCCAAGACTGCGGTTGTTCATGGTCACGTGGAAAGCCATGTTACCGCATCGCAGCACGTCGTCCTGGGCAGTAAATCCACCCTCGTGGGTGACCTGAAGACCAAGTCGCTCGTCATTGAGGAAGGGGCGGTTTTCCACGGGAATTCGACCATGTCGGAGAATGGCGCCGTTTCGGGCAGTGCGAAACGCGGGACAGCAAATACGGATGCGGCTGAATAACGGACCGAGCGCTGATTGATGATTTATGGAACGGAATTCAAGAGCCCGATGGCAGTATATGAGGGAAGCCGGAGAGCTTGCCGTAATCGGCCTGACCCTGGTTTTCGCCACCGCTATAGGGTATTTCCTGGGCCATCAGATCGAGCTGGCCTGGCCTGAGTTGAATCCATGGGGCGGCGTTATCGGCGCCATGCTCGGCGTCGTGGCCGGGTTCCTGGAAATGGCGAGGACGTTGAGACGACTGAACAGAAAGATCGAAGCGGCGGAAAAGGAAAGAGATGGCACAAAGCCCGGAGCATGAAGGTGGAACATCGATGGGGGACGTGATGCCCGCCGGCACGGAGCCGGACGCGGGTATCACGACCGGAAGCGACGGAGAACCGTTGAGTCGGTTTCTGCCCCGTATCTACCGGATCAGCGCGGTGCTGACCATCGTGGGCACCATCGCGGCGCGCGTGTCCGGAGCGGACCTGCTTGCCGTCAATTTCTTCGTCGGATCGATAATCGGACTGCTGATGCTGTATACCACGGTGAAGCTGGTCCGCCGTTACATCACGCCCAGCGCGCACATCAAGCGGAACCGCATCAGGCTGCTCGTGCTACTGTTGGCCAAGCTGCCGTTGTTGGGGTTCCTGCTGTTTTTCGTGACGTCGGGGGACTGGTTCCACCCCATCGGACTGTTACTGGGTGTGTCCCTGATGCCCTTCACGATGACCCTGTATGGTTTGATCCTGTTCTTGAGACAGGATTCGTCGAATGAACGGGCCGACTGGACCGCCGTACTGAACAAAATGAAGCGGTCGTACCGGTAAGGAGGATATCCTTTGACTACTCCGTGGTCGAGTGTCCTCTCTCTGACGATGGCGTCGGAGGGGGGAGGCGGTGAAGCGCATTACTCGATTCTACATGGGCTATTCCTGTTGCTGGGACCGCTGGCCGAATGGATCCCCAGACCCATCAGACAGCCGGACCTTTTACTGAACACCCTGCTTGTCTTCGTATTAGTCCTCGTTCTCGTAACCATCGCGGTCAGAAAGTTAAAGCGCATCCCCGAAGGTTCGATCCAAACGCTTTTTGAAATGGCCGTCGAGGGATTGAACGGTTTCTTCCTCAACATCGTCGGAGAGCGCGGCAGGAAGTACATACCGTTTTTCGGCTCGTTCTTCATCTACATCTGGTTTATGAACATGCTGGGCGTCATCCCCGGAATGCAGTCGCCCACGGCCGATCTCAACACCACGCTCGGTTTCGCCGTCATTTCCGTCGTAGCCGCCCATCTCATTGGTCTGCGCGAGATCGGGATCAAGGCCTATCTCTGGCATTTCTGGGGCGAGCCCAAGTGGATGGGTCTGCTCATGTGCCCCCTCCATATCATCGGTGAGTTCGCCAAGGTCGTTTCCCTGTCGATCCGTCTGTTCGGAAACGTGTTCGGAGAAGAGATGATCCTCCTGGTGCTGGCGGGACTGTCCCCGGTGCTGCTCCTTGGCGCCCTCGAGGTGCCCTTCTTGCCGTTGCACTTTCCGATGCTGGTGTTCGCGGTGTTTTCGGGGACGATACAGGCGATGATTTTTTCGGTACTGAGCGCCGTGTACGTGGCCCAGTTCCTGGATCACGGTCACGGGGACGAGGAACATTGATTGTTTGTCGATTAGTTTCAGGACGTTTGATCTGGTTTTAATTCAATATCTTAGCCGAAAGGAGCTTTTTTCATGCTGTACTACATGGGTTTAGGACTTGGCGTGGCCCTTGCCGTTTCCATTGCCGCCATCGGCGCTGGTGTTGGACAGGGCATCGCCACCGGTCTGGCCTGCCAGGGTATTTCCCGTCAGCCCGAAGCCGCCGGACGCATTCAGCTGGTGATGATTATCGGTCTGGCTTTCATGGAATCGCTGGCAATCTACGGCCTGCTGGTGTTCTTCATGCTCCAGGGCCAGTTGCCGTCCTTCGACCAGGTCATGGAACTGACCCGCCTCGGCCAGTAGCATACTAGCGGCTTGCAACGTGCGTCCGTACGGAGCGCGCGTGCCGGCGTTCGAAGGAGCATAACGCGTGTTAGACATATTGCACGATCTTGGCATCGACCTGAGCACCCTGATCATCCAGATGATCGGGTTCTTCATCCTGTTTTACGTGTTGAAGAAGTATGTCTTCGGCATGATAGGCCAGGCCATCGAGGACCGGAAGCGGGACATCCGTGACCGCGTGGCCGGGCTGGACGCGGATCGGGCCGAACTGGACCGTCTCCACGAGGAAGCCAGGCAGCGGCTCGAAGCAATCGAGGCCGAGGCCAGGGAGAAAGTTCAGGCCGCGGTTGACCAGGCCAACGAGGAACGCAGCCGGATCCTGGCGCAGACCCAGCAGGATACGAACCGCGAGTTGGAGAAGGCGCGCAACTCCATCCGGCGCGAGAAGGAACACGCCTTGGACGAACTGCGCGCGCAGGTGGGCGACCTGGCGGTGGAGATCGCGGGCAGGGTCCTGAACAGCGCGCTGGACGCGGCGGAACACCGAAAGGTCGTGGACGAATTCATTGCACAGATACCCTCTGCGAAGGAATAGCGGGGAAACATGGCCAGTACGAAAGACATCGCACACCGGTATGCCGGCGCGTGGCTTGAAGCCGCCGCGGAAAAAGATTCGTTGGGATCGGCGCGCGGCGAAATCAAGGCACTCGAGGACCTTTGCCGAGACTCGGAACCGTTCCTCGATTTCCTGACGGACAAGGTGATACCCGGTGAAGTAAAGCAGCGAATCCTGGGCGAGCTGTTCGAGAACAGGGTACAGGACATTACGCTCAATTTTATGTTCCTTCTGGTCTCCAGGCGCCGGGAACGCTTCCTCCCGGAGATCCTGGAAGCCTGCCGGGACATCCTGGACGAATGGGACGGCGTGGTGAACGCGGACGTCGCGAGTGCGGTGTCCCTGTCTGAGTCGCAGGAAGGCAATCTGAAGTCCGGTCTGGAAACCGTTACGGGGAAGAGCGTCCGGATGAAGACCACCGTGAATCCTGACCTTATCGGTGGTTTCGTGGTTCGCGTGGGCGACCAGGTTTTTGACAGCAGTCTGGCCACGCAGCTCCAGCGGGTCCGGCAGTCGCTCGTTAAATAATGAGCATCGATGGAGAAGACAATGGCGTTTGATGAAATAACAATTCGTGCGGACGAGGTTTCTGAACTCCTCAAGCAGCAGGTCCTCGACTTCAAGCGCGAAGTCGATATCTACGAAACGGGCACCGTGCTCCAGGTAGGAGACGGGATTGCCCGCGTGCAGGGCCTGTCCAACGTGATGGCGAACGAACTCGTCGAGTTCCCCAGTGACGTGGTGGGCATGGTGCTCAACCTGGAAGAGGACAATGTCGGGTGCATCCTGTTCGGGGACGACCAGTTGATCAAGGAAGGCGATCCGGTCAAGCGAACGCAACACATCGCCGAGTGCGCCGTGGGCGACGGCATGCTGGCCCGCGTGGTGGATTCCCTGGGACGGCCCATCGACGGCAAGGGACCCATCATCGGCGCGGAAGCGCGGCCGATCGAGAAGAAGGCGCCCGGCGTGGTGGAGCGTCAGCCCGTAAACGAGCCCATGTATACCGGCCTCAAGGTGATCGACAGCATGTTCCCCATTGGAAGGGGCCAGCGCGAATTGATCATCGGCGACCGGCAGACGGGAAAGACGGCCGTGGCTATCGATGCGATCATCAACCAGAAGGGCCAGGACGTGGTCTGCATCTACGTGGCCATCGGCCAGAAGGGTTCCACGGTCGCCAAAACGGTCGCCACCCTGGAAGAACACGGCGCCCTGGAATACACCACGGTGGTCGTAGCCTCGGCCAGCGCTCCCGCACCCATGCAGTTTCTCGCGCCCTACGCCGGCGCGACCATGGGCGAGTACTACCGGGACAGCGGCAAGCACGCCCTGATCATTTACGACGATCTGACCAAGCACGCGGTCGCCTATCGTCAGCTGTCTCTGAACTTGCGGCGTCCGCCCGGCCGCGAAGCCTATCCCGGGGACGTGTTCTACCTTCACTCCCGTCTCCTGGAACGGGCGGCCAAGATGAGCGACGAGTATGGCGGGGGTTCCCTTACCGCGCTGCCCGTGATCGAGACCCAGTTCGGCGACGTGTCGACGTATATACCGACCAACGTGATATCCATTACCGACGGCCAGATCTACCTGGAGTCGAACCTGTTCTTTGCGGGCCAGAGACCGGCGGTCAACGTGGGCCTGTCCGTATCCCGGGTGGGCGGCGCCGCGCAGATCAAGGCGATGAAATCACGACAGGTAGCCGGACTGCTGAGAACGTCCCTCGCCCGTTACCGCGAATTGGAAGCCTTTGCCCGGTTCGGTACGTCGGGCCTTGACCGGACCACGCAGCGGGAACTCCATCTCGGTGAACGGCTGGTCGAACTGCTCAAGCAGGCGCAGTACCAGCCCATGACGGTGGAACAGCAGATCATTTCGCTGTACACGGGCGTCAATGGCCTGCTGAACGATCTGGAAGTAGACCAGGTACAACCCTTTGCGGAGGCCTATCTGCTGTACATGGATTCGAATCACCCTGAGGTCGGCCGCGAAATACGGGAAACGGAACAGTTGACCGAGGAAACGGAGCAGCGCATCCGGTCCTCCGTCGAGGAATTCAGCAAGACGTTCAACGCGTAGAAAGGGCACCATGCCGTCACTTCGTGAAATCCGGCGACGGATCGCGAGTACGAAGGACATCCAGAAGATCACCAAGGCCATGCAGACCGTGGCCGGAGTCCGTTTGCGGAGGGCGCAGAACCGGCTGTTCTCTGCCCGTCCCTACGCCTGGAAGCTGGACGAGATGATGAAGCACCTGGCGGCGCAGACGGCCGACGAACGGCATCCGCTTATGACCCCCCGCGAGGTGGCCGCGTCCGCGCTGATCGTCGTTACGGCCGACCGCGGGTTCTGCGGAGGTTTCAACTCGAACGTCGTGCGCAGCGCGACGGAAAGCGTCCGGGAAGGATCGCCGAAACCCGGGCTGATCTGTATAGGCCGCAAGGGTTCGGATACACTCTCTCGTCAGAAAGTGGAAATCCTGTCCAGCCATATCAACGTGTTCCAGGCGCTGGATTACGCCCAGGCCAGTGAAATCGCCGTCCAGGTGACCGGATTGTTCACGAGCGGCAGGATCGACCGAGTAGATATGCTCTATAACGAATTCAAGTCCGCCGGACAGCAGAGTCTCGTGACCGAACAACTGCTTCCCGTACCGCCGATGCCGGTGGAAAGCGATCCGGGGTTCACCGGCTATCTGTACGAGCCGTCGCAGCCTCTACTGCTGAACGATCTGGTGCCGCAGCATATCCGTTTCCAGCTTTGGCGCGTGCTGCTCGAATCCAACACGGCGGAGGAAGCCGCCCGCATGCTGGCCATGGACAACGCCACCCGAAATGCGAACGATCTGATCGACGAACTGACCCTGACGGCCAACAAGATCCGTCAGGAAACCATTACATCCGAATTGATGGATATCGTAGGCGGAGCCGAAGCATTGAAATAATGCCGGACGTCCGCCCCTTGACCGGGAAGGGAAACCATGGAAGGAAAGAGCACAGGTACCGTGGCGCAGATCATCGGCGCCGTCGTTGACGTCGAATTCGGTTCGGGCGCGCTGCCGAAGATACACAACGCCCTCGAGGTACCGGTAGAGGGCAGCGACGCGATGGTCCTCGAAGTCCAGCAGCACCTGGGCGACAACAAGGTGCGGTGCGTGGCCATGGACGCCACGGACGGACTGGTTCGAGGCGTGACGGCCATCGATACCGGCGGTCCGATCAATGTTCCCGTGGGTCCCAACGTCCTCGGCCGCATGATGAACGTCCTCGGCCGCCCCATAGACGACCGGGGCCCGGTGGAGTCGGATCACCAGTACCCGATCCATCGCAGCGCGCCGGAACAGGAAGACCTGACGACCTCGTCGGAGATGTTCGAAACGGGGATCAAGGTCGTGGATCTCATGGAGCCCTACACCCGTGGCGGTAAGACGGGCCTCTTCGGCGGTGCCGGTGTGGGCAAAACCGTGCTGATCAAGGAACTGATCAATAACATCGCCCGGGAACACGGCGGTTTTTCCGTTTTCGCGGGCGTGGGTGAACGGACGCGCGAGGGCAACGATCTATGGCTCGAGATGGAAGAGGCCAAGGTGCTCGACAAGACCGCCCTGGTGTTCGGCCAGATGAACGAGCCGCCGGGCGTTCGCCTTCGGATCGGCCTGACGGGTGTCGCCATCGCCGAGTATTTCCGCGACGAGGAAGGCCGTGACGTGCTGCTCTTCATCGATAACATTTTCCGCTTCGTGCAGGCGGGCTCGGAAGTATCGGCCCTCCTCGGCCGCATGCCCTCCGCCGTGGGATACCAGCCTACGCTGAGTACGGAAATGGGCGATCTGCAGGAACGCATCACGTCCACGAAGCAGGGCGCCATTACCTCGGTGCAGGCCATTTACGTCCCTGCCGACGATTACACCGACCCGGCCATCGTGACCGCCTTCCCCCATCTCGACGCCATCACCGCCTTGTCCCGCGATCTCTTCGCGAGGGCCATCTTCCCGGCCGTGGACCCGCTGGAATCCAACTCCCGGCTCCTGGATCCTGCGGTCGTTGGAGAGAAACACTATAACATTGCGCGGGCCGTTCAGCAGAACCTGCAACGGTACAAGGACCTCCAGGACATCATCGCCATCCTGGGCATCGACGAGTTGTCAGACGACGACAAGCAGGTGGTGTCCCGCGCGCGGAAGATCGAGATGTTCATGACCCAGCCGATGTTCGTCGCGGAGACCTTCACGGGACTGCAGGGCCGCTACGTCAAGGTCGAAGACACCGTCGAGGGATTCGAAAAGGTGGTCAATGGCGATTGCGACGAACTTCCCGAACAAGCCTTCTACATGGTGGGAACCATCGACGAAGCCTTTGACAAAGCCAAGGAGCTTCAGTAGACCATGGCCGGTGAATTTCCCTTAGTCATCGTGACCCCTTCAAGCAAGGCCTTTGAAGGCGATGTGCGCAGCGTGCTGGCACCGGGTTCAGACGGCTACTTCGAGGTGTTGATCGGCCACGTGCCGATGCTGACCTCGCTGCAACCCGGTATCCTGACCATCCGGAACGAAGACGGCCGCACCCGGTACGCCGTGTCCGACGGATTCGTCGAAGTACTGCGGTCCCAGGTGACCGTCCTGGCCGAGACCATCGAAAATGTAAGCATTATCGACGTGGATCGTGCACAACAGGCCGAGGAACGGGCGCGCCAGCGCCTGGAATCGGGTGAAGATGGCGTCAATGTCGAACGGGCGAAGGCTTCGCTGGACCGGGCACTTAACCGTCTCAAGGCGAGTCTGCAGTAGTCCTCCTCCTGCGCGGCTCAAATCCCATGAACCCCATTAACAGCGGTGTCGAGCTGGAGTTGACGCACGTAGCCTGTGCGATCTGCGGTAGTTCAGACACGAAAGAATCCCCCGTCTTCGAGGGATATGACTACGAATACCGGACTTGTGACAATAAGTTCCAGTTTTTGGCGTGCGCGGAGTGCGGCCATGTGTATCTCTCGCCGAGAGTTAAAGCACAAGATATAGACAAGATATATCCCGATTTCCAAACGCGAAGCAGTGTGACGGCTTATCGTGCTTCTGGTCTGGCCAGGTGGCTTAAAAGGAATGTTTTTGACAGGAGATGGATGTCAAGGGTACTAGCCAATATCCGGGACGGATCGTGTGTGCTGGAGATCGGCGCTGGTTCAGGAAGCCAGCTCATGTTTCTGGCTGAAATGTCTCCTGAAAACACCTCGTTTTTTGCCAATGAATTGAAATTTGATGATTCTGCCCGTGAATCGCTGTTAGCTCGAAGGGTTGTACTTCTCGAGGGACCAATCGAAGATGTTGATATAGAAGTCCTGTTTGATGCCATAATCTGCGTCCAGGTGATCGAGCACGTGGAACACCCCACGGTGGTTTATGAGTGGATATCGGACCATCTCGCTCCTGGTGGCGTTCTGTATCTGGAGACACCCGATCTGAATGCACCCGCGCGTCTAATTTTTGGGAGCCACTGGGGAGCGCTGGCGTTCCCACGGCACTTTCACCTGTTTTCCCAGAAGAGGCTGTCGGATCTTGCCAACGGCAGCGGTCTTGAGATCGACTCCCACTACGGCGTATCGGCGGCAGCTGTATGGACCTTGAGCATACGAAACCGGTTGGGGATGAGCGCGGCGTTCGAGCATAGAGGTATGTTGAGGATATTCAAATACAAGAATGTATTCATGTTGACCGTTTTCACCGTGGTCGACTGGATTCTGATGCTCTGTGGACGGTCAACTTCGAACCAGGCACTGATAGCCCGAAAACCAAGCAATTCCATTTGATCCTCGTCGCCGAAGTATAGCGAGAGACCATATCATATTACTCGTCATTCCTCAGGAAGGCCAGTACCCCGACTGCCTGGCGAAAGCCGTCTTTCAGAATATCCTCGTCTCCCGTGATAAGAAGCAGACGGACCCCTTCCGCCACCTGCTTCCGGGCGTTCTCCTCGTCATCCATGGATCCTAGCAGGGGATGGCCCACGGGTTTGCCCGTGCGCCGGCCGGCTTCCCGAACGCGGCGGAGCGCGTCGAGGTAGTCGGGATGGTCGAACCGGAAGGGAATGCCGAGGGAGATGCACAGGTCCACCGGACCCACAATACACCCATTCACGCCCTCCACGTCCATAATGCCGTCAATGTTCTCGACCGATTCGGCCGATTCGATGATCGGCACATACAGGACCGTGTCGTCGATGGCCGCCGTGTATGCTTCCTCGTGCAGTCCGTACCCCGCAGCGCGGTGGGGTCCCCAACCCCTCGTTCCACGCGGAGGATAACGGCAGGCATCCGCCCCGATCCTGGCCTCCTCCGGGGTGTTAACGAAAGGGACGACGATCCCCATGGCACCCATATCCAGGTATAGCTTGATCAGGGCCGGATCGGTTCGGGTGATGCGGACTATGGGCGATGCCGGTGTGCATCCTGCCGCCTGGATCTGGGCCTGTACGGTGACCGGGGTCTGCGGGGCGTGCTCCGTGTCGATCAGGATCCAGTCAAACCCGGCCAGTCCGGCCAGTTCAGCGATAGCCGGCGATCCGAACCTGAGCTGTATGCCGAAGGCGGGTTTTCCATCGTCAAGCAGGGACTTGAGGCGGCTGTTCATCATGAGTCACCGACGGTAACATCTTTGAAGAACCCCAGTTCAATAAGGCGTTCCAGCCATCGTTGCCGTTTCGGGCTTCCTTCAGGATTGGCGAGCCAGTACGGATCGATCAGGGGATCATTCGGACGGTTGTATTGGGCGGTGGTCTTGCTGTTGTTCGCCCCCTGATTCCGCGTACTTTCGGTTTCTTCCGGCGTCCTCGGATTGTTGTAGTACACGCAGGTGCACATGCGCCGGTCGCTGGATCCCCCGCAGCTGGCGTGCCACACACGCAGGTCAAAGCCCACCACGTCGCCCGGCTCCGAAGCACAGACGTGGGACGGCACCTCCTCGATGGGCAGGTCGAGACCAGGCATAACCCGTCTCAGATCGCCGTGGTAAGGGTTGCGGTGAGAACCCGGGATGACGCGCAGCGCCCCGGTTTCCGGTCCGACGGGTTGCAGATAAAAAGCGAACTTGATGCCGTACTGGTGGATGCTGTGGGTATCCGGGTGCCATTTCGTGTCACCCACGTACCGGTTTGCGTCGGTCGCGATGCCCAGTGTATCCTCGCCGTAAAGTTGCTCAGCGACCCCACAGAGCCGACGGTCTTCCATGAGACTCGCAAAAAAGGGCGTAGACCGTCCCATCATCGTCACCCAGTGACGGACGGTGCCGTCGAAGGGCAGGTGCCGGTAGGCCGATTCCAGTCCATGGTCGAACTCCTCGTTGATCACGGCCAGTTCGTCCGGTTTGAAGAGCTGGCGCAGGACCACGAAACCGAAGGTCTTGTAGTGCTGGTGCTGTTGCTCGGTTAACATGACGACTTCCTCCAGCCAAGGGTAGAAGCGCTACTTAAAACGGCGAAACAGACCCATTATGCGCAGCCACCATACGATCCAGACCGCTTCGTTTATCACGCCCTGTGAGAGTTTTGAAGTACCCGCCCGCCGGTCTACGAAGATAATGGGAATTTCACGCAGCCGATATCCCTTTTGCCAGCACCGGTAGTTCATTTCGATCTGGAAAGCGTATCCGTCGGATCGGACCCCATCGAGGTCGATGTGCTCCAGCACTTCGCGCCGGAAACACTTGTATCCGCTGGTTGCGTCCCGGATGGTCATGCCGGTAACCAGGCGGGTGTAGACGTTGGCGAAGTAGCTGAGCAGCAACCGGGACATGGGCCAGTTTACCACGTTGATGCCGCTGATGTACCGGGAGCCGATCACTACGTCGCAGGACTCGATTTGTTCAATAAACTCAGGAACCATGGCCGGATCGTGGGAAAAGTCCGCGTCCATCTCGAAAACGCAGTCCACGTCCTGCTGAACAGCGTACTTGAAACCCGCTACGTATGCCGACCCCAGTCCAAGTTTGCCGGGTCGATGGAGGATGCTGATCCGTTCATTCTCCGCAGCCATCTCATCGACCAGCTTGCCGGTACCGTCCGGCGAATTGTCGTCCACCACGAGTACACGGATATTTGGATCCAGCGCCATGAGCTCGGGTAACAGGCGCCGGATGTTCTCCAGTTCGTTGTAGGTAGGGATGATGATCAGAGGTTTCATAACTAACAAGAAAGGGTGTTAAGGTCGACTCGTCATTCGCTTTCTGATGCGCATCGCGCCCGCACCGACCAGCCCGACCAGGACCAGCGTACTGGCGATCCGACTCACCAGGTGGCCTATGGTAAAGCTCGTCGGTTCGAACGTCATAGCCACGTCATGACGGCCATCCGTAACGACCACGGACCGCAGCACGTAGTTGGTCTTGTAGATCTCCGCGGGATCGCCGTCGATCGTAGCGCTCCAGCCGGCGGGGTAATAAACCTCGCTCAGTACCAGCAGACATGGCGCCGCGGCCTTCACCTCCATCTCGATGCGGTGCGGCGTGTGAAGGGTGATCTCCACGGACGAGTCACCCAGCGGACCGAGCGGATCCTCGATGGGTTTTTCCATGATCGCGTATACGCCAGGGTCGAAATCGGGGTCACTCAATGCGTCGAAGATGGCCGTCTTGTCCGTCATAACCCGCACACTATCGACCAGGAATGCCCTCGGCAGGGCAGTTTCGTTCCGGTACAGGTGTTCTCCGTTGGATTCAACTACAGGTGTAAGTATGGTAGCTTGAAGGGGCTGCCTGGATATCAGATACCTGGTGTTCAGCATATTCAACACCGGAAAGGAATTGAACCCTACCTGGTCCATTAGTTCCTGGTAGATGCCCAGTTTCGCCGGGTGGTAACCACCAAGTGTTGAAATGCCGAAGTATCCGTATTCGTTCGAGTTGAACTCATTTACGGGTAGAATCCGGAACAGTTCGGTATCGTCTTTTAATGTGTTCACGATTTCAGATTCCCGGGCGGCATAATAGGTTTCGATCCGCATGGGATCATCCTCTGGATTTATTGCCCGAGTGGCTACAAGCAACAGATCGACTGCGAGCAGGACACTTATGCCGGTTGCGAACAGCACCGGACTCGTTCTTCGGGTGACGTAAAGCAGTCCGCCAGCAGCGCAGAGGAACAGTGCCATGATCCATATGTCGCGCATGAGCAGATCGAAACGCATTGCGTTAACACGGGAATGGACATCCGCGTCACTTGTGAAAGCGCTGCGCGATGCGTGTGCTGCATCTGCCCTGCCATAGGCATCAGCCATAAAGGAATGGAAGGAGGATTCGAACACGGTTAGTATCAGTACCACCAACAGCACGCCGCCGGCGACAGCGCACAGCCGCATCGCATAGTCTCGCAGTTTGTCCCTGCCATCCTTTATGCGTTCCACCAGGGCCTGCAACCCGAACCCCGCGAGGATTGCGATTGCGAATTGCAGGAGGGCCAGGATCATGACTGGCGCTCTGAATTTTCCAAAGAATGGGACGAAGTGAAGCATAATGTAGGATACAGGCGGCAGGTGCCGTCCAAAAGAAACCAGGAGGGCCAGGATTGCCGCGATGGAGAGGAACAGGATCATACGAGATCGGTTCAGGACAACGCCCGATACTGCCAAAACAATGACCACGACACCGAGGTAATTCGGGAAGTCGGTAAATGGCATTTCGCCCCAGTATAGTTGACCGCCAAATCCTGCGAAAGAAGGGATAATAAAGGTCACTATCTCGATCGGCGGGAAGGACCAGCTAGTGGCAAATGGGACGTTCACGTTGCTGCCGCCGACGGAAAGACCCCGTGCGGAGTACTGTGCGTATTCCTGTAAAGGTAGGACCAGGACCGCCGCGACAGCTACCGCCAGGACGACACCACCTGTGAATAGCGCGGAATTCTTCAATACGACACCGACGGGTTTACGATCACGTAAGTCGTTTATCACGGCAAATGCGGCGTAAAGCCCAATCAGCATAGCCGTGTAGAAAGCGATCTGCGGATGAAAGGAGGAAAGCTGTGATCCGAGTGCACCGCCAAGAAACAACGCGTCGAATATCCTGCGCCTGTTGAAAACTTGGTAAGCGGCAAGAAAAACGAGGGGAATGTGCATGAAGCAAATGAATCGGTTCGCGTGTTCCGTGGCCATCATGTGGGTGGAAAGAACGAATGCCACGGCCGCAACGAAGCTAGCGTAACGCGATAGCGCCAATGTACGACCCAGGAAGTACATTGAAACGGCACCTAGTATCAGGAAAAAAAGGAACCTGCCGTGTAACAGCCGGATGAGCCGGTTGGGAACGATGGCATTGACCAGGGCCTCGAAACTGTACTGAAGTTGTTGGTATGAACCGCTGGCCTGGTAGGGCATGCCACCGAAGATGTGTGGGTACCACAGGGGCGTCTCGCCGTATCGTTTCTCGAAATCCTGGTCGAACCGGTCAAATGGGACGGCGACACCGATGAAATCAGGTGTGACATCCATCTTTCCATCAATGATATAGTCACGGTAGACAAAGATACCCAGTATCACGAAGATCAGGCAAAGCAGGACATCCCGAACTGCAGGGTCCAGGCCATGAGACCCTCGTTTACGGATTTTATTCCCATAGGAAGGAGGTTCGTGTCGTCGGCGCCTTGATCGCGGCTTGTCATTTTTTGCCATGGAGGTCGGCCAATTTTTAAGGAGTACACCTATGAATGAAATCGACGGTTTATTTTAATGCTATATGCACCAGGTTTAATTTAAATTGAAATCCGGAAACAGGTTAGTAAACATATAGTGAATTAGCAGATTCCCGCTATCATGAAAGATAAGGGATGAAAACCGGTAATCGAGGCCCAAACCGTGTTAAGGACCAATCCATGAGCGAACATGTACCTGAAGCTTCAGAAAGTCAATTTCCGCTGAAGAGATCAGATTACGGCAGTCGGGAAGAGTACTATTGGACCTACCAGTACAAAATGGCGGAACACTACTACATCCCATTTCTGTCCGAAATCGGTTTTCACCTTAAGGCGAAAAAGGTACTTGATATTGGTTGTGGGCTTGGCGGCTTTACTGCATCGCTGGCCGATGAAGGTGCAGCCCAGTGTGTGGGAATAGAAATAGACAGCGATATGCGACGACCGAGTAAACATGAAAGACCGAATTTAACATATATGATCAAAGACATAACTGATTCAGATGCCGTTGAAGCAGTAGGTACGAATTATGACTTCATCGTCTTGCACGATGTCATTGAGCATATACCCCTTGTCAACAAAGAACGGTTTCTAAGGGCGCTAAAGCGCTTCTGCGGAGACGACACTTTGATATTGATTACATTCCCGCCGTACTACTCTCCATTCGGACTTCATCAGCAGGCCATACTGAAATCCGTGATGCGGATGATACCGTTTTTGGGGTGGATACCGATCGGATGCCTGAAGCCCATTCTGAATGTCCTGGGAGAGGACGCCACGGCATCAGACAGACTAAGGGAAATCGTTGACAGCAGGATGACTATTCGAAGATTCAAGCAGATGCTCACCAGGCAGGGATTTCAAACCGACCATGAACGATACTATTTCGTACGTCCCACGCATGAGATCAGATTCGGTTGGCGAACCAGGATCTCAAACATCGTCAGGATTCCGATTCTGAATGAGATAATCAATTCGGGAGCTTTGTACCTGGTAAGACCCGCGTAGATTGCCTCCTTTGGCTCATTCACGAGAAACGAGATCTACGTGCCTTCTGCGTCAAATCCCTGTTTCCGCTTTCAGATTAAATCACTGTACCGGTTATTCCGACATGCTCGATGTCGATGAGTTTAATCTCCTCAACCAGCCCCGAACATACGCCTTCTCGGGCTGGTCCAGTAGCCGGTATGCGTAGAACAGGTAAACCGCCACGCCCAGTACAACCAGGACGATACTGATTTCTAAACGGTCGAAAGTCCACCGCGCCGCACCGAAGAAGATCGCCGAGATGGCGAGCAGCCGGACAAAGGCTTTCCATGGAAAAAGGCTGCCAACACTGGTATCAAGCAACCGGGCGTAACGGACCAGGTAGTAGATCCATCCCGCGGCGGTGCCGCAGAAGGTGGCGAGAGCCGCTCCCCAGAGACCGAAGGCGTTGATAAAGACGAGGTTGCCCGCGGCATTGACGATCAGCGTCGCGATCGCGGCGCGTACGATGATCTCGTTACGGTTCAGGACCCTGGCAAGTACGTCCGCACTGTTGAACCGGAGCAGGAGGACCAGGGCGTAGATTCCCAGGACCCGGTGTCCTTCGAAGTAGGATTCGGGGAGGATGAGCCGGTACAGCGCATCGGAGAAGAGAAAGACGAAGATCCCCGCGGGTATGTTGATTATCATGCCGTGCAGGGAACATTTGCGCCATAGGGCAGCCATGCTCGGATAGTTGTCTTTGTCCGCGTACCCCACATAGGTGGAGAAGAGCACCGAACCGAACACGCTGACGAGGATGCTCGCGATGGGCAGTTCGATGGCCGACACGCTGTATATCGCGAAACTGGATGCCCCCATGAAGGCGCTGATCATGATCTTGTCCAGGCTCGCGTTGATGAAGGGAATGAATCCGGCGATACCCAGTCCTACGGCGTAACTATACTGGGCCCTGGTCTCGATACCCCGAATTCGGAAGGACAGTAACTTCCGGTTCATCAACACGATTCCGTAGAGGACGGACTGAAAGGCCTCCAGGAGCACGACCAGGAGGATGAGCGCGTAGATCGACGAGATCAGACCGGCGAACAGCGAAATACCTATGGCCGTAATGCGGAGCGCATGCTGAAATACGCGAAGCACGCTGGCGGCAGCCGTGTGGCCGTCCCCAACCAGGACGTTGTGGGCGGTAAGGTTGACGAACAGGAACAGGGCGATCAGGATATAGGCGCCTACCTCCCGCAGGTAGGGCGCCAGTTCCGTGTGGATCAACACGTAGGGTTTGAGAAGCGCGTGGAACAGGAGCAGTATGAAGAGGAAGATCAGCACGCAGCTGATGAGCGTGTTCCCGACGTATTTCCTCGCGTCCGGGGCGTATCTACCCGATATGAAGTAGAAGACGCTCTCGATCATCCCGTGGGCGAAAAGGGACGCGAAACCGAGGGCCAGGATGCCGTAACGATAGGGGGCCAGGTGATCCGGGTCGAAGAAATGCGCGACGACGATCGACTGGATGACCTGGAAAACGCTTCCGGTCAGCAGCGCGGCGTAGAGTATAACGGCGGCGTTTCGCTTTGACATGGGCCCGTCTGGCGGTGGACCGGCACAGGCAGGATAGCCTAGACGCCGTCTCTGAGCATCTCCGCTACGGCGGTCACGGCGCGGTCTGCTTCGTCAAGCGTGTTATAGATATGAGGTGAAAGGCGGATGTTGGGTCCCATGCCCGCGCCCGCGACGTGATACGTGGCGTAGAGTTTGTCGAAGACCTTGCGCGGCTCGAGATCACCCGGTTTGAAGATGACAACGCCGGCGGAAAGCGCGGGATCCATGGACGTGGAGAGTTCCACGCCGGACAATCCGGAAAGGCCTTCCTTGATGGCCGTGGCGACCTGCCGCATTCGTGCTTCCACGCGTTCCGGTCCGATCTTCTCGTGGAAATCTACACCCCGGCCCGTGGCCGTCAGCGCGGCGTCGTCCCGCTGGCCCAGGGCCTCGTACTTGCGCGCGCTGTCCACGTCGTCCTGCCAGCCAGCGCTCACGATGCTGGGCCATACGGCATCCTGGCTGTCCTTGCGGACGTACAGCACACCGGTTTCCTTCGGTCCCATGAACCACTTGTGGGCGCTGCCCGAGTAGGCGTCGCAGCCCATGTTGGCGAGATCGACACTCAGGGCGCCGAAACTCTGGGCGCCGTCGACGAGGCAGAACACGCCGCGCGCCCGCGCAGTCGCACAAAGCCGCTTGGCCGGCATGGTCAAACCCGTCGTGTTGGACACATGGGTGAAGGACATCACTTTCGTCGCCGGGGTATACGCCCGTTCGAAAGCTTCAACGATTTCATCTTCGCGCTGCGGTATCAGGGCGACCGTTACGTAATTGATCTTGAATCCGTAACGTCTCGCCTTGACCTCCCAGGCCTTGTTGTTCGAAGGATGGTTCAGGTTGGATAACAATACCTCGTCGCCTTCGTTCAGGTGATAGCCGGTACTGATGACATTGTTGGCTTCGCTCGTGTTCCGGACCAGCGCGATTTCGTCGGGATGGGCGCCCAGGAGCCGCGCCATTTTCTCGCGGGTGTCTTCCCGGATCTGGCGATACTTGGCACGGTTATGAAAGGAAGCGTCGGAGTCCAGGTCGCGGGTATACTTGAAGACCGCTTCCATCACTGGGAAGGGCGAGGGACATAGATTGGCGGCATTCATCAGCGCCAGATCCTCTCTCAGGAGGAACTGGCTTCTGACCGCGTGCCAGTACTTTTCGTCCATGGCATCCACGCCGGTTGCCGCGTCCAGGTCCTGGAGCGGGGCGGCGTGGGCGGATGAACCGAGGACGGAGGAACCGTAGGCCATGGCGCCGCCTGCGGCGATGCCGCCCGCCAGCCGCCTCATGAACGAGCGGCGGGAAACCTGCCAAGCCGATTCGGGAATGCTGTCGATTACGAATTTGTCCTGAGTCACGCTGCACCTCCAGGGGTGTGTGGAGAGCCGGGCACGGTGTCCTATGTCCGGCAGTTGACGTCTTTGTCGCAAACGCGGTAATCGGTGTTCGGGCGACGCAATGAACGCGGCACGTTGAAGTTGATGTGCTAGAAATCCACCGCCAATCCGATCGTCGCCGTGATCATGTCGGTGGTTGATTTGGTTATGTTGAGTTCGGCCGTACCCGCCCTTCGGACGATGTCGCCCCGTTTCAGGTAATCGGCCTCGGATCCGTCATGGTAACGCATTCGAAAATCGATGGAAACGGACCGCAGGGTGCGGTTCTGCGGCGTGCGGTTTTCGCGGCCGCTCCACACTTCAATCAGCACGCCGCCGCCCACGCCCTTGGTAAAGGCGAAATCGTCGAGGTTCGTGGAACTCGCGATATCCTCGCCGGAAAAACGGGGCAGGTCCTCGATCGTCGTGCTGGTGAACAGGTAGTTAAATCCCACGACCCCTTCCACGTAGAACCGTAGCGCAGTGCCAGGCGTCTGCAGGCGGAGAAAGGCGTTCATCGACAGGATGTTGTTCGCCGTGACCACGCCTACGAGGACATCTGGAATCGTCAGGCTGAATTGCTCGGTGCGCCGCTCGTGGCCATAGATCATGTAACCCAGGTCCAGGCCGACCACGGCCGGCGCCCTGGGGATCATGTAGCCTACGAATCCGGAAACCCCGATACCCGGATTGGTGACGTTTTCGCCGAACTCGCCCGTCGGGAAGCCACCCATTAAACCGAACCCGGTGATGATGACGGGAGGTACATCCTCGACTACGGCATCCTGCGCCTGGACCGGGGCTGCCAGGTTCATGGATACCAGGACGATCAGGCCGAGGAGGCAGGCAGGTCGTGTTGCTTTGTGGAGAATACTGTGCATGAGCCACTCTCCTATCCAGGTTGTGCTTTCGATGCTAAAAACCAAGTGCTTTTGTTAGCCAATGTTCGAGAATACCGCGGACCATCGATTTCTGTGGCTCTCCTCGACGTAATCCGGAACGAATCCCAGCCTGAGGTAGGTCTTAATGGCCGGTACGCGAAAATCGTCCGTACCCAGAAACGCGGATTCGTATCCGTGATCCCGCATGAAGTGCAGGACGGCGAGGGTGACCAGATGTCCCAGTCCGCGTCCCCGGTGGCCGGGTTTCGCGCATACCATATGAACCTGCGCGGCGTTGACGCCCTCGGGCGGGCTGTCGTAGGCGCAGGCCGTTGCCACGCCTTCGCCCGACCGGGTCGCAAAGAAACAGCCATCCGGCAGGAATGGTCCCTGTTCCGTCAAATCGTTCCGGCATTTATCCGCCGTCCAACCTGACCCGATGCCCGTATTCATGATATCGCACCAGGCCGATTCATCGCCGGGAAGAAAGGTCCTCAACGCATACCCTTCAGGCACGCCGATCCCGGGAAGGTTTTTCAGGTCGGGGCGAACCATCCGCAGCTGTCGTTCAGGCATGGGCGCTCCGCCTTCTAAACGTCACACCCGATGTTTCTGAGGTGCGCCACCGAATCGGCTACGCGCCGGCAAGTCTCTTCTTCGTTCAGCGATTCTCCTTCCACGCCCTCGATCTCCATGGTGAAAGGTCCGGAGAACCCGTAGGCGTTCAACCGGTCGAAGACCGCCTTGAAATCGACGATCCCCTCGCCAAAGGTGGGGAAACACCAGGTCTTGTACCGGCCGTCGGTGTCCTTGAGATGCATGCTGCCGATATAGTCGATGACCTTTTCCATTTCGTCGACGTGGTCCACGTCCCGGTTGTAGTAGTGAACGTTGGCCGTGTCGTAGTTCACCCGTACGTTGGGATGATCGACACCGCGCATCGTCTCCAGGGCGACCGCGGCATTGGTGATCAGGTCGGGATGCGTCTCCATGCCGACGGTAATCCCGTATTCGGCGGCCTTGACGCCCACCCGGTGAAGCCGCTCATAGGCCACCTTCTTGCCCAGTTCCCCGGCATGCACGCTGACGAAGAGTGTGCCGGCGCCCAGCGCATTCGCGGCCTCCAGGGCGGGTGTCAGCCGTTCGTCCGCGTCGTCGGCCTCGATTTCCACCGGGCATTGCAGACTGCTTGCGGAGAGACCGTGGTGTTCGAGCCTGGCCTTCACCTGGCCCACCTCCTCAGGCGCGGGCGCGTCGATTTCCACGTGATGTACGCCTATCGTGGGCAGATGACCATAGGCGGATTCGCTGAACTTACCGTAGCTTGCCGTTCGGCACGCAAGCAGATTAGCGGGCATATGCATCCTTCTTTCGTAAAACGTAACGATAATAAACGGGAATGGGTACCGTTCGAAATATAACCGAAGGGTTTTAATGGGTCAAGGCATCGTACTTGTCAGAAACTCCGCAGTCCCGTTACCCACTTCATTAATCCCTCGACGGGCAATTCCGGTTTCAGAATCCGCGTCGGTGTGCCGAGGGATCCCAGCAGGGTCTCGCTTGCCTGGTAACCGCTGCGCACGGCGCTCTCCATGGTCGCCGGCCAGCCCGTCTGTACCCAGTCGCCCGCGACGAAGAGATTGGAAAGGGGGCAGGAGGGACCGGGGCGCAGCACGTCGCAGCCTGGCCTGGGCGCGAAGGTGGCCCTGCCCTCCTTGACGACGACGGCCTTGATCAGTTTGGCCCGGTGCGCGTCGGGCAGCAGGGACCTGAGATCTTCCACGGCCTGGTCGATGACCTGCTGCCGGGGCAGTTTCATCCATTCATCGGCGGCGCTGACCACGAGTCCGAGATAGGTACCCGGATTGCCCGGGGTGAAGGCGTCCGGATCTCGAATGGACTGGTTGAATATCCACTGGATCCTCCGGCCTATTACGGCAGCGAAGTCCAGGTGGGTAACGGGCCGGTCGAACCAGACGTGGACGGCCGTAATGGGGGATACGCTAAGCCCGGCCAGGATCGAAAAATAGGGATGGGCGGCGCAGCTTTCCGGCAGCAGTCTGCAGAGCACGTCGAAGGGCAGGGCCGACAGGTATGCCCCGGCTTCGACGGACGATCCGTCCTGCAACGTTATGGAAGTCACCCGGCCGCCATGAGTCGATATGCCCGATACACCCTGGCCGAGCACGACGCGGCCGCCCCGTTGCTCGATGTACTCGATACAGGGTGCGTACAGATCACCCAGGGGCACGGCGGGCAGTCCAACCTCGTACCCTCGCCGGTTGATCAGGAAGGCCCGGACGGTCGTCCTGATACCGTAGTCGGCGTCGATGTCGTCGAGCTCGTCGTTGAGCGCGCTGATCAGGAAGGGTTCCCAGAAGGCTTCCAGGGACCGGTTCGACGCTCCGTGGTCTTTTAACCACACCTCCATGGAAACCGGGGGCGGTACTTCCGCCGCTTGCCGTACTTCCGCCGCTTGCCGTACTTCCGATGAGTCCGCTTTCCCTGCTTTCATGACGTGGCGAATCATGCCGGCCATGGTACGGACGATCGACAGCTTGTCCACGAGACCCAGCGTGCTCAACCGGAGAAAAGACGGAAGCAGGTGAAGGGGAGGTGGAAGGCGGGAGGGGCCGATGACCGAAACCCGGTTAGACTCGTCGATGAACGGAATGGTCTCGTGGAAGGCGATGTGGTCCGCGACGCCGAGGCGGGTGTAGAAATCGACCAGGTTGACGCAGCATCCGAGGAGCACGTGCTGGCAGTTGTCCACCTGTTCGCCGCTCGACGGGTGAATGAAGGAGGAGGCGCGTCCGCCCAGGATCGGACGCCTTTCGTAGAGTTCCACCTGGAGACCGGCATCGGCCAACGCTACCGCGCCGGCCAGTCCGGCCAGTCCACCGCCAATGACAATAACCTGGCTCATACGCGTTTTCGGATCAGCGACCGGGTGGTGATGGCGAGCTTCTTCCAGGCGGACAGGCCGATACGCCGGCTATACACATCGTACTGCCGACGCGGGATTTCTTCGAGGCACGCGCGGTAAATACCGATCATGGCCGCCAGGCATGCCCGGCTCGAGGCTTGAACCAGCGGGAGCAGCGGCAGCGCGTCTTCGTAGTACCGTCTTGCGCGGTCCACCTGGAAAGCCATCATCCGCTGGAAGGAATCGTTTAAAAGTCCGTTTTGTAAATCATCCTCCGAGTACTCGAAGGCGTCCAGGTCTTCCTGCGGCAGATAAATGCGGCCCATCCCGGCGTCTTCCTTGACGTCACGAAGAATATTTGTGAGCTGAAAGGCGATGCCGCATGACTCGGCGTACTGTTTGGCCTCCCTGCCGTTGAATCCGAAGATGTGTATGCACACCAGGCCGACGGCCGAAGCCACGCGGTAGCAGTACTGGTACAGGTCCTCGAAAGTGGCGTAGCGGGTTACGGTCAGATCCATCTCGGCGCCGTCGATGATGGCGTCGATGTACTCCCTGGGGAGGCCGAAACGGTTAACCGTATCCCTGAACGCGGGCAGCAGGCCGTTTCCATTGGAAGAAGTTCCGGAATATGCGTCGTCCAGCGCCCTGCGCCAGGCGTTCAACCGGTGCTTCTTCTCGGCATCCTCGGCGTCCTCGTCCACGATATCGTCGCAGTAGCGCATGAAGGCGTACACCGCGCACATGGCCCGCCTGCGCTCGGCCGGCAGGACGATGAAGGAATAGTAGAAATTCCTCGCCCTCGATTTGGCGATATCGCGGCAGAAATCGTAGGAACGCTTCAATGATTCCGGATCGGTGCGTTGTTGATCCGCAAGGGTCATGACAGGGCGTATTCCAATTCAGAAAAAGCGTTTCACGGCGTATTTCAGAAAGAGGGCTGTTTTCCGGGCCGCGGACAGGGTGGGCCGACGGGCAAGCACGTCGTATTGCTGATTTTCGATCTGGCCCAGGATGGCCAACCCGCAGCGGTTGAACAGTTCGATATCCACCCGGACCCGTTTGTCCACCATTCCGCAGAGTCCGAGGCCCCGTGCGAACAGTTCCCGTGTGCGATTCACCTGGTACGCCATCAGTTCCCTGAATCGATCGTCGACGATTCCAGCCTCGAGATCCGTCTCGCTGTAATGGAAACGATCCAGGTCTTCCAGGGGCAGGTAGATTCTGCCATTTTGCAGGTCTACCCGGACATCCTGCCAGAAATTGGCCAGTTGGAGTGCCGTGCAGGTGGCATCCGACAGGTCCTGGCGTTCCCTGTCCCGGTATCCGCACAGGTAAAGCACCAGGTGTCCCACGGGATTGGCGGAGAAACGGCAGTACTCCAGTACATCGGCATAGGTCCTGTAACGCGTCACGACCTGGTCCTGCCGGAACGCGGTCAACAGGTCACGGAAGGGCGTAATCGGTATTTCGAAACGGTCGATCGTCTCCCGAAGCGCGATAAAGACCGGGTGCCGGACTTCTCCGTCGAAGCAGGCCTGCAATTCGGCGTCCCACCAGTCGAGCAGTTCCAGGGACAACCCGGTATCGCCGATTTCGTCCGCGAGGTCGTCGGACCATCGGCAATAGGCGTAGACGTGGTAGAAATGACGCCGAAGCGCGGCGGGCAGGAACCGGGAAACGACGATGAAATTCTCATAGTGCTGCCGCGCAAGACGGCTGCAGTACCGGTGAGCCGACTCCAACGAGGAGTCGCCGGCATCGGGCAATGCGTCGAGCGCGAGATCTTCGAGCCGGAACACGGCTTCCGGAAGGTAGGGGCGTAGCTTGGACATGCCACCTTATCCGCCGCTGCAGGCGAATTCCAGTACCAGTTCCTCTTCGAGCCGGTACTCGATGAGGTCCTTTATCATGGCGATCTTCAGATGGTGCTCGTCGGCGATTTCAATCAGTCGGGGCAGCCGGGCCATGGATCCGTCCTCGTCCAGTACTTCGCACAGGACGCCGGCGGGATAGAGACCGGCCAGCCTCAACAGGTCGACGGTCGCCTCGGTATGGCCGTCCCGTTCCAGCACGCCGCCGTCGCGCGCACGCAACGGGAAGAGATGCCCCGGTCGTTCGAAGTCTTCCGGCACGGTGTCCTGATCGACGAACAAACGTGCCGTCCTTGCCCTATCAGCCGCTGAAATACCGGATGTCACGCCATTTACGGCATCCACGGACACCGTGAAAGGCGTGTCTTCCAACGACGTCTTCCCATTGACCATGATGGGAATCTCCAACTCTTCCAGCCTCTGTTTCGTGGTGGGCAGACAGATCAATCCCCGGCCGTACCGCGCCATGAAGTTTATGGTTTCGGGTGTCACCCGTTCGGCGGCCACCATGAAATCCCCTTCGTTTTCACGGTTTTCGTCATCGATGACGATCAGTACGCGGCCGTCCCTGACTTCTTCCACGGCCTCGGGAACGGAACAGAAATGGGATGACATGTCGATTAACCCCTTTCTCGGATGTAATTAAACACGAACGGTGCGGTCTCACAATCGGATTTGCATTGGTGGAGGAATAGACTTATGGTCGTTACTGGATTATATTCATTCATATATGGATTACATGAGGTCCTCGTGAGCATTGTGTGAGGATTGTATGATTACGCTGGTTTTTGCCCCTGATTTCGTCGTTTAAACCCATCATGACGCAACAGATCACCGCCGCTGGCTACCGTTTCGACGATTTCGTACTGGATGTTCAGAACCGCCAGGTACGGAGGAACGGCACTACGCTGCCCTTGAGCTCCAGATATTTCGACGTACTCGTGCTGCTGGTTTCCAACGCGGGTCAACTGGTGGACAAAAACCGTATTTTCGACGAAGTGTGGGAGGACGTCATCGTCAGCGACACGGCGCTGACACAGTGCGTCAAATCGATCCGGAAACAGCTGGACGACAACGCGTTGAACCCCCGTTACGTTAAAACGGTGCCCAAGCATGGCTATGTGTTCATTGCCGACGCGGTGGAAATCCCCCCGGAAGCGCCCCCGGCGACCCCGGAAAGC
>CBDEKM010000015.1:0-22555 GCA_965240335.1 bacterium | reverse complement strand
CCCAGCCTGATTTATTGACTTTTGTGTACACTTGAGAAAACTGTAGCGGTTTCGTTGATTCAGTGGTCATCCCGCATCCTTTAACGAGGAATTTGTACATGTCAATTACCACCTATACCTTAATCCTGATTGCAGGCATTATCGGTCAGACATGCACTGCTTTCGCCGGCGGATGGACCCCATCCCAGGGGTAAGGGCTATTTCAAACTGAACGAGCAGGTGTTACGCAGCGATTCGTATTTCCTGCCATCGGGAGACAAGGTTTCAATAACGAAGCAAAGCCGTTACACAACCAGTCTCTACGGTGAATTCGGACTGAGCGATCGGTTCACGGTTGTCGGCTATATTCCTTTCTATCAGCGTATTACTATAGACGCTGGGTCCAATCCAAATTCGGCCATGGCAGACTGGGAACTGGGCGTCAGGCTGGGCCTCGTGACGAATGGGCCAACAGTCGTAGCTATCCAAGCCATGGCCGGATTGCCGACGGGTGACTCCGACGAGGAAGTCGGACTGTTCACCGGCGACGGCGAATTCAACCAGTTGTTCTCACTGCAGGTCGGCCATTCTCTGTGGCCGACACCAGGCTACTTAAAAGCTGAAATCGGATTCAACAATCGAGAAAGCGATTTCTCCGACGAACTGAGGTATGCCCTGGAAGCCGGTTTTATGGTTGGGGAGCGGATTGGGGTATCGGGCTGGCTTCGCGGCGTGAAAGCCCTCGGTACGGATGGTGAATGGACCCTGAATGATCAGCAGTACCTGTCCTTCGGTCCGGAAATCAACTTTTATATCACTTCGAATGCGGGGATCTCCGCGGGCGTAACGAAGTACACGGGTGCGCGCAATCTGTTGAACGCCCCTGCCTGGGATATCGGGCTCTTCCTGAAGTTGTAGTTTGGCTCAGAGAAGTTAAGTCGTTGTTATGGTTGTTATTTAAGGAACTTGGACTATGCCTCGCAGGATCCGTTTGACCTTTGTCGACGAAGGCGTTCTCGGTTGATGCCGAGATGCTGGAAGACGAGGCGCCGAAGACCTGTCAGGCGGCCTGGGACGCCCTTCCCCTGGAGGAAGATGGCATCCACGCCATCTACTCAGGCAGCGAGATCGCCTATTTCCTGTCCGAGGATATCGTCATCCCGCCGGAGAATCAGACGAGTCGCGTGCTGCCCGGAGATATCTGCTATTTCCGACTTGAGCCCGGTCTCATGCACGGGTGGCTGGACGGTATCACCGAACTTTGCTGGTTCTACGGGAGCGATGGCCGGCCCAACATGCCGGATGGTCCCGTCGCGGTGAATCTCTTCGCCCGGATGATTGGAGACACGTCCGCGTTCAACAAGGTGTGCTACCGCATTCGGCGGGAAGGCGTGAAGCGCGTCCGGATCGAGCGGGTTGGGTGAATGCGTTTCGCGGGTTATTCCATCAGCCTTGAAACGTCAGAGTACTGGCAGTAGATTTCTACGCATAAACATCAATTTCAACAACATCATCAATTTCAACGCGTCATAGGTATGGCGGCATTTCCTTCCAGCCGGTTCTTCGCGGTGCGGGTGCAGCCCGTCCGCAGCCCGGCCCATGAGTTTGTCTTGGATATGCTTATGCGCCTCAAGAGCGTTGTAGCGTTGCTTTGTCTTTTTCTCGCGCATCTCGCCTTTGCCGGCCCGACCGCCGGCCAGACCGACGGTGCCGTCCTCTATGAAAAGGCCTGCGCGGCCTGTCACGGTTCGGACGGGCGAGGTCGCACGGTCGAAGATCTTGGTTTCGAGTTGGAGCTACCGGACTTTACGGACTGCGAGTTCACGTCCCGCGAGCCCGATCCGGACTGGCATGCGGTGATCCACGAAGGCGGCCCGGTGCGGGCATTCGACCGGATGATGCCGGCGTTCGGCGATGCCCTCATGGACGAGGAAATCTACGCCATTCTTCAGCATATCCGTACCTTCTGTTCAAACAAGAGCTGGCCCCGTGGTGAATTCAACGTTCCAAAGTCACTGTATACCGAGAAGGCGTTTCCCGAAGACGAGATCTATTTCAGCCTGAAGGCGGACACGGACGACAGCAAAGCCGTGATGATAGAGACGGTATACGAGAACCGGTTCGGTCCCCGCGGCATGACCGAAGTGAAGGTTCCGGTCGGGAGGCGCAACTCCCCGCAGGACAACAGCGCCAATGTGGGATTCGGAGACCTGACGCTTGGATTGAGGTATGCCATCTACCACAACCTGGAGCGCGGGCATGCCTTAAGTGTGGGAGGAGAAGTCATCTTGCCCACCGGCAAGGAAGAGGACGGATTTGGTACAGGTTCGACTAGACTGGAGCCGCACGTCGCCTTCGTCCAGCTATTGCCCGGAGACGCTTTTTTCCAGGCCCAGGCACTGGGCTACTACGCCGTAAGCGGCCCCGCGCAGGACAAGGTGGCCGTTCGGACGGCGATTGGCAGGACCTTCACGGCAGGTGAGTTCGGCCGAGCCTGGAGTCCCATGGTTGAACTTTTGGCCTCGCGTGAACTGGTTTCCGGTACAGACGCCACGCTGGATGTAGTACCACAAATACAGGTGTCGCTGAATACGCGCCAGCACATCCTGTTCAACATTGGGGTGCGTATTCCAGTCGCCAACAAGCAGGATCGTAAAGCCCAGATCGCCATGTACCTGCTATGGGACTGGTTCGACGGAGGATTCCTCGATGGCTGGTAGCCGTGCGAGGCGAATATCGGCGCGCATTGCACTGGGGCCGATTGCCTTCTTCTTAGGACTAGCGAGTGCATCCGTTGTGGCTCAGCCATCTGATGTGGCGCAACCGTCTGTTGAAGCGCAGCCGGTGGATCACAGCACTTTCGCCACTTCGGACCAGTGTATCGCCTGCCATAGCAATATTACTGACGCGGATGGTAACGACGTTTCCATAGGGCATACGTGGCGCGGATCCATCATGTCGCATTCGGCGCGCGATCCCTACTGGCAGGCATCCGTGCGCCGCGAGGTGACGGACCATCCGGGCGCCCAGGCCGAAATAGAAGATACCTGCTCAACCTGCCATATGCCCATGACGCGCGTGCTTGCCAGGGAGAAAGGCGGCCTCGGAAAGGTGTTCGAATTTCTTGAAGCCCTTCGGCAAGAGGAAGAAAGCGCGAAGCTGGCGCTTGACGGGGTGTCCTGCACCGCCTGCCATCAGATCCGTCCCGACAATTTGGGAGAGGAATCCAGTTTCAACGGAAACTTTGTGATTCGATCGGACATAGACCCAAAGATATTCGGGCCTTATGAAGTGGACACCGGGCTGCGCCGGATCATGCAGTCGGCCACCGGTTTCACACAGGAGACTTCCACGCACCTGCAGCAGTCCGAGTTGTGCGCCACCTGCCACACCCTGTTCACCACCAGTCTCGACGCCGACGGGCGGGAAGTGGCCCGGTTCCCGGAGCAGACGCCCTACCTGGAGTGGAAGCACAGCGCTTTTGCGGAATCCGAGAGCTGCCAGTCCTGCCACATGCCGGAAGTTACATCGGCGCCCATCTCATCCGTACTCGGCGAGCCTCAGGAGAACGTCTCGCAGCATGTATTTCGTGGCGGCAACGAATTCATGCTGCGCCTGCTGGACATGTACCGTGAAGAACTTCATGTGACCGCACCGTCAAGCGATCTTCAGCGTTCTGCTGAAGCGACTCGGGAGCACTTGCAGACTGCCACCGCCCAGCTGAGCGTTCAGGAGATCAGCCGCGAGGAGGACCACTTCGCAATCGATCTTGAAGTGACGAATCTGGCAGGCCACAAGCTGCCGACGGCCTACCCCTCCCGAAGGGTCTGGATCCACCTCTCGGTGCAAGACGCCAACGGAAACCTGCTGTTCGAATCCGGCGCCATGCGCCCCGATGGAAGCATTGAGGGCAATGACAACGACGCGGACGAGGGCAGCTTTGAGCAGCACTACCAGATGATCGACGACCCCGGCCAGGTGCAGATCTATGAACCGATCATCGCGGACGAATCAGGAAGGGTCACCACGGGCCTGCTTACAGCGGTCGCCTACACCAAGGATAACCGCATACTTCCGGAAGGATTCGATAAGGCAACCGCAGATGCCGACATTGGAGTGTATGGCAGGGCGCGTGAGGATGAGAACTTCCAGGCTGGAAGCGACAGGATTCGATACCTGGTCGCCGCCCCTGCCGGGGTGCAACGGGTCGAAGTCAGGGCGCGACTGATGTTTCAGACCATCGGCTTTCGGTGGGCGCGGAACCTCGACCCATACGATGCCCATGAAACCAGGCGCTTCGTAACTTACTACAACGACAACGCCTCTACTTCCGCAGTGGTTCTCGCCGAGGCCGTCCAACGGCGGGACCTTCCATAGCTCGTGGTCGGTCTTGCTTCCGGCCCGTTTGCGCCTTCTTTGGCGGTACCGCCAGACTGTTTCCAGTAGTGTGCGTCCTCGTCATTTCTCCACGGAAACCAGATCCATCGGATTCGACCATGCCTTCGCGCCGTCCGGTGCGATGATCTCGAACCGAACCCAGCGTGAGTTGGCCCTCAATCTGATCGTGGCCTGCTCGAAAGTACCGCCACCCTTCTCCCGATACTCCGTACCGTAGGCGTCGAACACCGCGAGGATGCTCTGTGCCTCCGAGCACTCGACGGTCGCCTCGACCACAAGGTTCCCATCACCCGAATCGTCGACACGGCGCAGCTGGATGTCGCGGATTTCCGGACCGGTACTGACGTAGGCGCAACCCTGTACCAGTGCGTCCATGATCGCCGTGGCCGAGCGTTCCCGCACCCGAACCATGTTCCAGCCCCCGTATGTGTCCCGGTTTTCAGATTCCAGCGCGTGTGAATCGTCGTTGGCCAGGGCGGGGATCGGTCTTCCCAGGAGATCCATCCAGTCGTCCCAGTGTATGGATGATTCCCCCCGTCCCGCGCAACGGCAGGTGGTGTTGAAGACTTCGATTCCGGAAAGCCCGTGCAGGGGAAGGGTATCGCGGAGTATGTTGACCGAACTCCAGTGGGGATGGGCGAGCCAGATCGAGCCACCCTGCCGCCGGACTTCGTTGATGACGTGTTGTGGCGGCATGCTCTTCGAATCCATGTCTTCGTCGATGTTGTAGGCCAGGAAATGGTGGGTCTGGCCGCCGAAGGGGTTCTCGGGGTGTATTTCCGCGCCCTGGACCAGCACGAATTCGTCCGGCGCGCTCAGGGAGTCGATCCGCGTGATGTTGTAGTGGTCTGAAACACAGAGGAAATCGTATCCCTGGTTGACGTAACCGTCCACCCGTTCCTGGGGCGGCGGCTTGCCATCTGAATTGGTGGTGTGTGAATGCAGATTGCCCTTGAGCCAGAAGTAGCTATCGTCCTTCAGCTCAAAAGGACTGGTCAGCGCGTCGTTCGCCATGTCGCTCTCCCTTTCATCAGGCGGTGTCGTGCGACCGTGTTTTCCGGTCGGCGGTTTTAAGTGTTATAGTTTCGTTTTCAAGATATGAAACTACGACCATGCTGGTGTTACGATAACGCGTCCGTTATGACAACGCGGCCGTGTAGGTCCTGCCGAAGCGGTCCGTCGCCTCGACCACCACCTTCGCGGCATCGGGTGAAACGGGCGCATAAAACAGGTGATTCGTGGTTACCGGTTCCACCCACGGGCGACGTTCGGGAATGTCCGATCCTCTATGCAGTGATTCCGCCAGTGGATCGGTGCCGGGCCGCCTGGCCATCGCGCCTCTCCGCATGCCGTCTTCATACCATACGACCCGCCATCCGGGTTCCCAGTCCCATACATTCGCGACGATCTCGTCCGGCGCCCTGGGATCGCTGCCCCGGGGGTAAACGCGCATCTGGTGAGAATCGTCCATACCCGTGGATTGGTAGCGCCACTGAATGTCTGATCCGTTGACTTCGTAGACACCGTAACCGTTCGGTGTACCGTCCCAGCAGATGGGGCCGCTCCACCAGGCGCCGCAGACCGTGCCCTGGACGATTTCGTGCAGTCCGCCTTCGAAGATATGCTCGTGTTCGTGCACGTGGCCGGAAAATACGTGGGTCCGATAGGGTTCCAGGAGTCGGTACATGCGCTCGCGGTTCACGGTCGTACTCGATATGGACGGACTGTCGTCTCCCGTCCGTACATGCCGCGTGGTATAGTTGGGTATGTGGTTGAAAACGACCACGGTCCTGCCGGGTTCGACGAGGGCCAGGTCCTGGGCTATCCAGTTGAGCTGATCGTCGGGCACATAGCCGATATACCCCTGACCGTGCCAGAATACGTTATCCAGCACGATGTAGTGGACTTCCCCTCGGTTGAACGAATAGAAGGACGGCCCGAAGTGGCGGCAGAATGTGCGTACGGATCCATCGTCGGACGTACCGAAGTCCAGGTCGTGGTTGCCGACGACCTGGAAGAAGGGCATATCCATTCTCTGTACGCCTCGTTCGTACTCGGGGTATAGGGACAGGTCGTCGAACATGATGTCCCCGCAACCCACGCCGAATAGCCGTCGGTCCGCGAGCGCCGCGGCCGTCTTCTTTACGTCCGGTACGGTTTCGGCATGGAAAAGTCCCATTTCGTAGGCATTCTGGGTCTGTGGGTCGGCGAGCACAAGGAATCCGTGGCGTTCATCCGATCCGTCCAGCGCCGCGAGATCGAAGCTTGCGGTCATCCCTCCCGACCGTTCCGGCGTGATCGGTTGGTAGCAGGCGGCCGTGCCGCTTGGGTTGAGGGGAATGGCGTATCCGTCGGGCGTGGAGACAGATACAAAAGATTGAAGTGTGTTGGACACTAACTCGTAACGTCCATCAGCGTCCGTTGCGGTAACAGTCAAACCGTCCGTAACCGCCACTCCGGCAAGGCCCAATTTTCCCGCCCCGACACGGCCGGATACCCTTACCGGGCGAACGCCGGGCGGCGTAGTGGTTAACGTCTGCGGCGCGTACGGATCCGCCAGCACGGGGAAAGGGGCGGCCATTGCAGCGGCCACGAAGGCAGCTTGCTTGAGAAAGGCCCTTCGGGTCAGGGCTTCCCGGTCTTTTGACCCGGGCAACGACTCGTCCGCGAGATTCGGAATGTCATTACGATCGGTGTCCATCGTATGGCTTCCTTTCAACAGCCGGATTCGGATCCGGATACGTGCAAATGGTCGGTGGGATTCTCCGCACAGACACCCGAGGAGAGTATGGGTTGATTATACAATGTGCAGGCCTGTTGAAACAGGGTTTTATGGACCGAAATCCGTATGTCGCGCAGGCCGCGTGTTAAACATACTACTAGTTTTTGCGCTTGATATGACGACTTTGTGATCTTATCATTTCATTTCCATGAACGATTCAACTAAACCTTCTGAATTCTCCGATACAATTTCTATCCCCGAACCCGCTGGCGTGTTTGCGGAACCGTGGTCCTGGAAGAAGTTCAAGCTGATGCTCGGATTCTTCGGGCCCGCCGCGCTGGTAGCGTCCATGGCCGTTGGAGCGGGAGAGACCATCCTGGTCACGGGTGTCGGTGCCTGGGCGGAATACGGCCTGCTCTGGCTCATCCTGGTGAGCGTGCTGGTCAAAGGTGTAGCGGTTACTTACCTGCTGGGACGTTTCACTGCGGTGAGCGGCCAGCCCTTCGGCCGCATGCTGGCCAAACTTCCGGGGCCAAGGGGCTGGTTCATCCTGACGCTGCTGACCATAGAACTGCTCGCCCTCAGCCTTGCCCTGACCGCGGTGGCCAAGCCCTGCGGTAACCTCGTCGTCCATATCTTCTCGGAATCGCTGCCCGTCGGTTCGACGGATACTTATTGGGAGAACCTGGTCACCACGGTATTCCTGGGACTGGCTATCGGGTTGAGCCTGTTGACGTCCTACAGTTTCCTGGAGAAGCAGCAGATCATCATCTGCGGCATCCTCGTCTCCGGCACCGTGCTGGCCACGGTGATCGTCTGGCCGAGTCTGAGCGGCGTCCTGTTCGGTACGCTTTCCGTGGGAAACCTGCCCGCCGCCCCTGATTGGGCGCCGTCTGCGGCAAGGAACGATTACTTTCTGAACCTTGTCACCGTTTTCGGCTACGTCGGAGGCACGTTGAGCACCTACCTGGCCTACTCGGGTTGGGTGGCGCTCCGGGGATGGGGAATGACGAAGAACCCCGGCATGGAGCGGCTTGGTAGCCGGATCGACGGCACGCTGAAGATCAACTATCTAAGGGAAGATCCGGCGGAAGTAAGGCGCATGCGCAAACTGATATCGCCCCTGAAATGGGACGTTTCGATGGGAGCGCTCGTGCTCTTCATCGTTACCGCCGCCTTCATGATCGCCGGGGCGGTCGTGCTCTATCCGCGGCAGACGATCCTTCCCGGCAACGCGTGGGACCTCTTGACGAGGCAGTCATCCATTTGGGCGCAGATACATGCCGCCCTCATCCCGGTGTATTACGTGGCCATACTCGCGGCCCTCTGGGGTACGCTGGCGACCATACCGGAGGCCTTGACGCGGTTCACCCACGAGTTCCTGACGGCCGTATGGCCGCGGTTCGCGTCCTATTCCTACCGCAGGCTGCAGACCTACATCGTGATCTGGTTCTTTGTTACTTCTTCCGTGGCTATCTGGAGCGACATCACCTTCGACCTGATCACACAGATCGTGGCGCTCCTGGCCACCAACATGGGTGTCGGCCTGGTCTGTTTCGCGGCAGTCTACCTGAATTTCAAACTGCCTCCCGCGTACCGCACCCGTCCCGCCATGCTCGTTCTGGGCGTGTTCTCCACGGTGGTACTACTCTCCGCCTTCGTCATCAGCGCCGCGGGCATGCTGCAGAAATGACGCATCGATGCGCAGAACAAGGTACTTGAGGTGGAGATCTGGTGCATCAGGGCTTGAGATAGTTGAGTAGGTTGATTGACAGTCCGGTGAGAACGACTATGGTTGTCAGTCCTGTACCAACAACCCACATCTTCGTTGCGGCGTGTTTCTGGGCATTTTCGAGGGAAGAGAGGCGGTTATCGACTTTGTTCAGGTGGATATCGATTTTGTTCAGGCGGTTATCGATTTTGTTCAGGCGGTTATCGACTTTGTCCAGGCGGTTATCGACTTTGTCCAGGCGGTTATCGATTTTGTTCAGGCGGTTATCGATTTTGTTCAGGTGTTCGACGAGAAAGTCCCACCGGGATTCTGGTACCTCAAATTGTTCCTATCCTGACATTTCGGCTCCTTGGCGGTGGGTTGATGACACCAACTTGATACGAAGAGTGTAGGCGCCCACCAACCGATCAGCACTTACCGTCTTCTGCCACAGATTGCGTTTCGTGATCTCAGACGGGCTTGCTGACGGACATGCTGTATGAACTATAGTACAAACAACCGCGAATATCTCGAATGGTATTGTAGAGATTTGATCGTCTTTTGCTTGCAAATCCCTTCCGATTTTCGTACTATTAACCCCGTAGACCGGGGGGTTTTAAAGGGCTTTCGAACGTTTGCGAAACACGCCTCGGAACGTTGGCGAAACACGCCTCGGGTCGTACGGAAAAAGATCCAGGACAGTCATTGATCGGCTGCGTCGATCGCCGCCAGTTCACGCATTCGCAGGGCATGGAGTCGACTATGCAGGACTTTTTCGCCGTACGGCAACGGGACGAAGCATTGTACGACCTGCTGGTCGCGGAACGGGAACGACAGCGGGACGGGATCGAGCTCATCCCATCAGAAAACTACGTCTCGCCGGCCATCCTGGAAGCCATGGGTTCCGTACTGACCAACAAGTACTCGGAAGGATACCCCGGCAAGCGTTACTACGGCGGACAACAGTACATAGACAAGATCGAAAACCTGGCCCGGAGGCGGGCGAAGGTTCTTTTCGGCGCCGAGCACGTCAACGTCCAGTGCTATTCCGGAAGCCCGGCCAATACCGCGGTCATGTTCGGCCTGCTGGAATACGGCGACACGATCATGGGCATGAAGCTCGACCAGGGCGGTCACCTGACCCACGGATTGCACGTCAATTACTCCGGCAAGTCCTACAACGTGGTCTCCTACGGCGTTCGCAGGGATACGGGCCGCATCGATATGGACGAGGTCCGGGCCCTGGCGCTCGAACACCGGCCCAAGCTGATCATCTCCGGAGCCACGGCCTATCCGCGGCAATTCGACTTCGAGGCGTTCAAATCCATTGCCGACGAGGTCGGGGCCGTCCCCATGGCCGACATCTCCCACATTTCGGGCCTCATTGTCGGCGAAGTCCACCCCAGTCCGCTACCATTCACCGACGTGGTGACGACAACCACCCACAAGACGCTTCGTGGTCCGCGCAGCGCGATCATCATGTGTCACAAGAAGTACGCCAAGGATATCGACCGGGCCGTATTTCCCGGTCTCCAGGGCGGGCCACATGACCACATCACCGCCGCCAAGGCCCTTACCTTCAAGGAAGCCATGCGTCCGGAGTTCAAAGAATACGCACGCCAGATCGTAGCCAACGCGAAGACCCTGGCCGAGTCGCTGACCGAGCACGGTTTTGATCTCGTTTCCGGCGGGACCGACAACCATCTCGTGCTCATCGACCTGACCAACAAAGGTATCATCGGAAAAGACGCCGAGACCGCGCTCGACAAGGCCGGGCTGACCGCGAACAAGAACTCCGTGCCCTACGACACGAGATCCCCTTTCAGCCCAAGCGGGATCCGAATCGGCACGCCCGCGGCCACGACACGGGGCATGAAGGAATCTGAAATGAGGAGGATCGCCGACTGGATCAACGCGGCGATTGAAAACCACGAAAACGACGAGAAGCTGTCGTCGATTCATGAAGAGGTCAAGGAACTCTGCGCCGGTTTTCCCGTTCCTGGGATATCCACGACCGAGGCGGCGCTCATGCAGGAGATGAGCACCGGCTAGCTGCAGCACAATCGTTGATCGGGAGGCTATGTCATGTACAGACTGTTCGCAACAATTGCCGCATTTTCCTTAGTGGTTGCATGTAATTCGGGTATGGCGCAGCAGGACGAGGCCATGGCGCAGGACAAATCCGGAGAGACCGAAAAAGTGACCATCGTCGAGGTCGATTCCGACGGTACGAAGAAAGGAGCCGTAACGGTGGATAAAGTGGTCAAATCGAAAGAGGAATGGAAAGAGCAGCTCGACGACGAGCAGTACTATGTCACCCGAGAAAAGGGCACGGAACGCGCCTATACAGGCAAGTACAACAAACACTACAAAGAAGGTCTGTACAAGTGCATCGGATGCGGCACACCGCTGTTCTCGTCCAAGACCAAGTATGAATCCGGGACGGGGTGGCCGAGTTTCTACGAGCCGGTGGCCGAAGAGAACGTCGCAGAAGAAAGTGATCGCAGCTTCGGCATGATTCGTACCGAGGTGTTGTGCACGCGTTGCGACGCCCACCTGGGCCACGTGTTCACCGACGGTCCGAAGCCCACGGGTCTTCGTTACTGCCTCAATTCGGCTTCTCTGGATTTCGAGCCCGAGAAATAGATCTCCGGTAAAGAACGGAAGGCAGGCTCCTGGCAAGGAGGGAGTAGCAGGTATCCGGCAAAAAACAGTTACCTGCCATATCCATGCGCATTTCCGACATCAAAGTCTTTCCGGTCTGGGGCGGCAACCGAAACTACCTCGTCGTCAAGGTGGAGACGGACGAAGGCATCTACGGGATAGGCGAAAGCGGCCTGACATGGTGCGAGTTGGCCGTTAAGGAGATCGTCCTTTCCCTCCGCGAAAGGCTAATCGGCCAGGACCCGACGCGCAGGGAACACCTATGGCAGGTGATGTTCCGCGGTAATTTCTTTCCCGGCGCCCACGCCCTTTCCGCCGCGATCAGCGCCATCGACATCGCGCTCTGGGATATTCACGGCAAAGCGCTTGGCGTACCCGTCTACGAACTGCTCGGCGGCCTGTGCCGGGACAAAGTGGTCTGCTACACACATTGCGGCGGCGACGGTCCATCCGAAGAACTGGTCAACCAGGCGCATGCCAGGGTGGAAGACGGTTGGAAGTTCATCCGCTGGGGACTGCCCCACGAGGGTGAAGTGCTGGAGCCCACGCGGGCGGTGCGTAAGTGTATCGAGCAGTTCAGTGCGCTCCGGGAAGCGCTTGGGGACGACATCGAGCTGCTGTGTGACGTACACACCCGTCTCGATCCGCCCGATGCGATCGCCCTGTGCCGCGCCGTGGAGTCCTTTCGACCCTTCTTCATTGAAGATCCCCTGCGTTCCGAAAACCAGGCGTCCTACCGGATGCTACGGCAGCACGTCGCCGTGCCCCTCGGCGTGGGCGAGCACTATACGAGCAAATGGGAATTCCGGGAGCTGATCGAAGAAGACCTGATCAACTACGCCCGCATCGACGTATGTCTCGTCGGCGGCCTGACCGAGGCACGGAAAGTCGCCGGATGGTGCGAGACCCACTATATCGACATCGCGCCGCACAATCCGCTCGGACCCGTTTCCACGGCGGCCTGTCTGCACTTGAGCCTGGCGTCGCCGAATTTCGGCGTGCAGGAACTGCCCCATCTCCCGGGCCTGCTGCCCGATGTATTCCCCGTCCAGGTCGAATGGAAAGAAGGTTACCTGCTTCCCCCGCAACGTCCGGGCCTGGGGGTGGAATTCGACGAAGAGGCTGCGAAACGATCTCCGTATCGACCGGCCCAGGGTCCCATGCTGCAGCGAGAAGACGGATCCTTCACGAACTGGTAGTGGGGGTTGCCTCGTGGCTAGGCCTCGTGGCTAGCTGGTAGTGGGTTGCCCTCGCGGGAAGCTTGAACGCGCGTGGTCCGCGGTCCGACTGCAAATTGTTCAGCAACTGTAGCATGCAGATTTAGAAAAAGCAGTACTCCACATCACGTACTTTCGTTAACATGCCTACACGATGGCCCTGATCTCAAAAAAGTATAAATCCCTCGCGTTCATCCATTTGCCGGTCTGGTGCTTCTGCCTGACCCTGCTTTGGCCCGTTTCCCTTGAACCGGTAGTCCTCCAGGCTGCGCCCAGAATCGTCGATTACCAGAAGCAGCTGCCCCGCTCCTTCAGGAAGCGAAGCCGCAAATCCACCCGTTTTGTCGTTATCCACAGCACGGAATCCGGGTTGAGAAGCGCACTGAGAACGGTTTCCCGCAGGGGACACACCAACTACCTCGTAGCCCGGAACGGGACCATTTACCGGATCCTGGACAAGCGGTACCGGTCGAATCACGCGGGCCTGAGCATGTGGAATGGCCTTAGGGATATCAGCAGTCACTCCATCGGCATCGAACTCGTGGGATACCACAACGACCCCTTCACTTCGGCGCAGTACACTTCCCTCAAGTGGTTGGTCGAAGTAATGCAACGGGTGTACAAAATACCCGACCGGAACGTGCTGGAACATTATCGGGTCGCCTACGGCCGCCCGAACCGGTGGGTAAAGAGACCCCACCGCGGGCGCAAGAAGGACCCCGGCGTGTTCAATTTCAGCAGGGCGATGGCCGGCCTGGATTCGAAGGACTCTCGCAACAGTATTCTCTACGACCCGGATGTGAGGGCAGGCAGGCTTATCCCGGACCCGGATACCGATGTAGCCAGGGTCCGGCTCGTTGACCGGAGCAAGTACGACGAAGCCGTCGCCCAGTTCTCCGATAACGTCATCACGAAAAGCAATTCGGCCTGGCGCATCGCCCGGGGCGAGTACAACGACGCCACGACGGTGTATCGCTTCCCAAAAGGAACGGTCCTGCGCGGGAACGAAATCAGGAACTGGGACCGAATCCCGGTTGGCACGAAGGTGTTTCTCAACCGTGAGCGCACGGAAGACGTACAGGCAGTCACGGCCAGGGTACCCGTTATTGAACAGGGAACGACGGCCTTCGATATCGCCGGTACCGCCTACAAGCGGTCCGATACCTACTACATCTTTCCCCGGGGTACGATAAAGCACGGCAGGCAGGTCCGCCGCTGGTCCCGCATTCCGCCAGGGACGCGCGTGCTCGTTCGTTACAACGCGCCGGTCGCGTTGATCAGTGCCGGCCGCCAGGCCGTTCGGCGGGATGATACCGTTTTCCTTGTTCCCCAGAGCCAGGTCCTGGTTGCCGCCAACGTGCCGGATGTTTCCCGGCTTAAAAGAGGCACCCTGGTTTTCACCAAGAAATAGCCGCGTCTCCGCGGAGGAGTCGAATCATGGATTTAGTGGAACAGGGTATCGTCTTCTTCGCGGATATCGCCTGGTCGTACCTGCTGTACCTGCTCATCGGCGGTGGATTGTTCCTCCTCCTGTACTCCCGCTTCATCCCGTTCAGGTTTTTCAAACACTCGATCGAAATCATCCGCGGTAAATACGACGATCCGGACGAACCAGGCGATATCACCCATTTTCAAGCCCTGGTGAGCGCGCTTGCGGCCACCATCGGCATGGGCAACATATCGGGGGTGGCCGTCGCCATTGTGGTCGGCGGACCGGGCGCCATGTTCTGGATGTGGGTCAGCGCCCTGGTCGGCATCGCGACCAAGTTCTACACCTGTTCCCTGGCCATCATGTTCCGCGGGCAGGACAGCGCCGGGAAGACACAGGGCGGACCCATGTACGTCACCCTGCATGGACTGGGCAGAAAGTGGAAACCCCTGGCTGCCTTCTTCTGCATAGCCGGTGTGATCGGATGTCTGCCGCTGTTCCAGGTCAATCAGCTGGTGCAGATCATGCGCGACGTGGTGTTCGAGCCGATAGGCGTGGTCGGCGAAGATCCTTTCTGGTTTAATCTCATGGCCGGGATTACGCTCGTGATCCTCGTCGGCATCGTCATATTTGGAGGTATTTCCAGAATCGCCGACGTTGCGTCGCGCGTAGTACCCGCCATGGTGGTCCTTTACATGATCTGCGCACTCTGGATTATCGGGATACACATCGAGGAAGTCCCGCGGTATCTGATGCTGATCATTACCGACGCCTTCACGGGAGAAGCGGTGGCCGGCGGAGCCGTGGGCGCGGTCATCATGACCGGGATACGCCGCGCCGCGTTTTCAAACGAGGCGGGCATTGGCACCGAATCCATGGCGCACGGAGCGGCAAAGACCCGGGAACCGTCGCGTGAGGGCCTGGTGGCCATGATGGAACCCGTCATCGATACGATGATCGTCTGTACCTGCACCGCGCTCGTGATCCTGATGACGGGAGTCTGGCAGACGACCTCCGACAACGGAGTGACGCTTACGGCCAACGCCTTCGAATCGGCCATGCCAGGCTTTGGATCTTACGTTCTGATCATTTGCGTGTTCTTCTTCAGCACCAGCACGATATTCACCTACTCCTACTACGGCACCAAGTGTCTCGGCTTCCTGATCGGAGCTGAAAGGCAGTATTTGTATAACTACTTCTACGTAGGATGCATAGTCATTGCCGCGGTTGCTTCGCTGGATGCGGCCATCAGCCTGATTGACGGTATGTTTGCCATGATGGCCATCCCGACTATGGTCTCGACCCTGATCCTTGCGCCCAGGGTGATGTCGGCGCTCCAGGACTACCGCCGACGCCATTAGTTCGTGCCGGGCAAATGACCGGATAAACGTTGGCGAGATGGACAAAAAACCAGACAATGTGACCGGCGAGTCCGGCAGTCAGACTAGTTAGGAAGGGACGTATATCCATGACGTGGCCCGTTCTGCATCATTACGACCAGGATCATCTCGCGAGAATCGCCCTGCCCCTGGGCGGCATTGGAACGGGTACGGTCTCCCTGGGCGGCAGAGGCGATCTTCGGGACTGGGAACTGATGAACCGGCCGGCCAAGGGGTTCATACCCGGCAGGGACACTCGATGTCCTCCGTCGTTTACCCTGTACGCCCGGCCCGAGGGCGGTGAATCCGTAACCCGCTTGCTCGAAGGTCCCCTGGAGTACTTCGAATACGAAGGCGCAAGCGGGAGTCCCTCCGCCAACCACGGCTTGCCACGGTTTGCCCGGTGCGCCTTCGACGCGGCATATCCCTTCGGCCAGGTCATGTTGTCCGACAATGACGTGCCGGTCGAGGTACGGCTCGAAGCTTACAATCCCCTCGTACCCTGCGACGCCGAACGCAGCGGATTGCCCGTGGCGGTTCTTCGGTACGTGCTGACCAACCGGGCCGGCGTTCCTGCTTCGGCCGCGGTATGCGGCTCGATTCCAAATTTCATCGGCATGGATGGGACAGATGGGGCATGCAGTGAAAACCGAAACCGATACCGTGCAGGTGAAGGGTATCACGGGCTTTTCATGACGTCGAATGGCGGCGACAGGTTGGCCTCGCAGTGGGGCAGCATGGCGCTGGCAACGACGGCGGAGTCAGTCAGCTACCGAACCGCCTGGCGGGACGCTGGTTGGGGCACTTCGCTGCTCGATTTCTGGGATGAATTCAGTGCGGATGGCACGCTATCGGACCGGGAGGTCGGAAACAGCGACCGCCCCATGGCCTCGCTATCGGTCCGGGTCGACCTGGCACCCGGGGAAACGTCCAGCGTGACCTTCGTGCTCGCGTGGCATTTCCCCAACCGCTACACATGGACGCCCGCGCCGAAGGAAGCAGAGGCGGATGGTGGTGGCGCTGAGTCCGGTGTGGAGGAAGTCTGTTGCGACGGCAGTGAGGATTGCTGCGATGACGGCAACGACTGTTGCGACAAGGGCGGCGACTGTTGCGATACTGGAGACCGTATCGGTAACTACTACACGACCCGCTTTGAAGATGCCTGGGACGTAGTGGAGCGTGTCGCACCCAACCTGGAAAACCTGGAAGCGGATACGCTCCGGTTTGTCGAGACGTTTTGCGGTTCGGATCTGCCGGAAATGGTCAAGGAGGCGGCGCTGTTCAACCTGAGCACCCTGCGCAGCCAGACCTGCTTTCGCACGCCCGACGGCCGGTTCTATGGCTGGGAGGGATGTCATGACTACGCGGGATGCTGCCTGGGATCCTGCACCCATGTCTGGAACTACGAGCAATCCACCGCCTTCCTCTTCGGCGACCTGGCACAGACCATGCGCGAGGTGGAATTCGCCCATGCCACCGACGAAAACGGCCTGATGAGCTTCCGCGTCGGGCTGCCGCTGGCACGGGCACGCAATTTCAATCGCGCGGCAGCGGATGGGCAGATGGGTTGCATCATGAAGATGTATCGCGACTGGCACCTTTCTGGCGACGATGACAGGCTGAAGGAACTCTGGCCCGGGGTAAAAAAGGCGCTGGCATTCTGCTGGATTCCGGGTGGCTGGGACGCCGATCGCGACGGGGTCATGGAAGGCTGCCAGCACAATACCATGGACGTCGAGTACTTCGGTCCCAATCCCCAGATGGAGATCTGGTACCTGGGCGCGTTACGAGCGACGGAGGAGATGGCCCGTTACCTGGGGGACGACGACTTTGCCAAGGACTGCAATGGCCTGTACGAGCGCGGCCGAGCCTGGATCGACGCGAACCTGTTTAACGGGGAATACTACGAGCACGAAATCAGGCCGCCGGAGAAGCTGGAAGATGTCGCCGATGGACTGACGGTGGGCATGGGGCCAAAGGACCTGTCGAATCCGGATTACCAGCTTGGTCCTGGATGCCTGGTGGATCAACTCGTCGGCCAGTACATGGCCCATGTCTGCGGCCTGGGGTACCTGACGGACTCGGCCAACGTCCGTACCACGCTACAGAGCATCATGGAGTACAATCGACTGGAAGACTTCCAAGGCCACGCCAACGTCATGCGGTCCTACGTCCTCGGAGACGAGTCGGCGCTGCTTATGGCCGCCTATCCGAACGATCGCCCGGACAATCCCTTCCCCTATTTCACCGAAGTCATGACCGGTTTCGAATACACCGCGGCCATCGCCATGATCTACGAAGGCATGGTCGAAGAGGGCATTTCGTGTATTCAGGACATACGGAACAGATATGATGGGCGCAGACGAAATCCCTTTGATGAGGCCGAGTGCGGCCATCACTACGCCAGGGCCATGGCGGCCTGGGCCGCGCACCTCGCCCTGACCGACTTCCACTACTCGGCCGTCACGAAGACCATGGCCTTGACCGACCGACCGGGTCGGTACTTCTGGTCGACCGGATATGCGTGGGGGGTATGTACGGTCTCGCGAACCGGTGACGGGCTGCAGGCCGAGTTGAGCGTGCTTCACGGCGTGCTTCAGTTGTCACGGCTACGGTTGGGAGATTCGGGCGAGGTCGGATTTGATTCGATACTTGAATTGTCCTCGAGTGAAAGCAGGACGATCCAAATCGCTGAACAGGCCTGACCGGTTCTTCGATTCCAATCCGGTCTGTTAATTTCGAGTCCGGCCTACGGCTCCACCACCATGAAGTTGACCAACTTGGAGACAGAGCTGTTCGTATGGCGGTCGGTCAGCATCACGGTCAGCACGTACTCCCCTTCTGAAAGATCCGTGGTGTCCAGGGCGGTGTATTCCGCTTCCTCCGCTGAACTCCCCTCACCTTCGAAGAACGACATAACCGTTTGCATGTCGCCGGGTCGCCTGGCGGACCGGTTGCGCAGTGCGGGCATGCCCATGGGCGTGATCTCGTAGAGCGTCTCATACGACGTACGTCCAGCATCGCCCATGTCTAGGTTGTACACCTCGTAGTACACGTAAACCAATTGCCCCCTAATGTACAAACGTCCGGGATTGGGAACGACGTTCAATCCATTGCGCACGAAGGGTCCGGGAGAGGATGCTGGCGTAACTCCTGTGGACAGCTTGAGATCGCTGATGAGCAGGTCGCTGCCACTGTAATCGGAGAAGGATGCCGGTTTCCTGTAAACTCCGATCCGCTTTGTGGCTTCATCTCGCATTTCCACCGCTACCGTGAAGGCCCCGGCTGGTGCTGTCACGTTGGCAGCGAGTGTGAAGGCAGCCCCCTGGAATTCCTGGTTGGCCAGTTGCCGTTCAGGACGGGCGATCGGACCGAACCGGATTTTGCGTGATAAAGCGGCGTTGAAGACCGAATCCCTGAGGGTAACCTGGTGGTTCAGCCAGGTCCGATCGCCCATCTCGTCGGTGATGTCTCCGAACTGCCAGGCCGGAATGCTGTAGGAGAGTTCCACTTCCGTAGTTCCGCCTTCTCCACGGAAGGAAACCGCGTCGAAGGCAAACTCGAGGAGCTCCCCACCGAAGTCATGCCGGTAGTCCTCGGGACTGTGCGCGATCAGTTCGGCAGCAAGGTGACGAGGACTGTACCGTTCCTGCCTGACCATATCAGCTGCGAAGTTTTTTGTTGTTTGGAGCGGATAGTCAAATTTGCCATCTTTCAACGTGTCCACAAAGAAAAGTTCTAATTCCTGGGGTACGTATACCCAGCTCTCCACGATGTATCCGGGTTGGGTCTCCATCCCCTGCCGCGCATTTATCCAGATTCCTTCCGACTCGGTAACCCCAGGCCAATCTTCAAATAAGGGAAATGGTGCCTCACCACCGTGTAACTCCAACCTGTAGCCCGATAAAAGGTTACGTTCTCGAATCGCGTCGACGGCGGGATTCCCGGTCAGCATATGGGGGATATCAGGATTTTCAAAATGCCGAAACACGAAACGGCGACGGTCGTCAGGCTCTCCGTAGCGGATGTATATCTCACCACGCCGGTCATAGGGTTGCTGTCCACCTGAAAAGTGGACCCTGGCGTACATTACTCGCCTGTAATGTTCCACCAGGCGTTCGTTCTCAACCGTGGCCGGATTGGAGTCCCGTTCGTTCCAGAAGGCGCGCCATAAGGATTCGTGGTCGGATCCTGACGCCGCCTCCCAGGCCTGCAGTTCCCCCTGTGGAGCGACGTGGCGAAGATCCCGGTATACCGCCCGTTCATCTTCGTCCAACTGGGAGACATAGTTCTCAAGCGCTTCATGCAGTTGGCCGTACTGCTGCTCTGATCCAAGGGCAAGTACTTCAAACTGGGCCAGCATGACGCGGATCCTGTCAGGCGTAAGCTCACCAAATACCTGAATGACACTCCTGAGTTCCTCTGCTCCAAATTCGTAAAGTTCGGAACGATGACTGACGTTTGCGAAGCGCAGAAGCGACTCGCTGTGCTCAGGATTGACCCGGTACTGCTTGATATAGGATGAGATCGCTTTTTCGTGTTCCGGCTCGGGTGGACTGTCATAGCATCGGCCGAGTTGAAAGTACGCGTCAGGATGTGCGGGATTCAGTTCCACGGTACTAAGGAAGTACTTTCTGCCGTCCCTGTCGCTGCCGATCAAACGGCTCGTACGTACCTGGTCCATGTAGGTCATGCCCAATAAGTACTGTATATCCGCATTTTCAGGTTCTGCCTCGCCAGCCCTTCGAAAGGCCTTTCGGGCATCGAGTCGTCTGTTAGGTAAACGACTATAAACCATACCCATGCCGACGTGACCGGGTGCCCATTTCTTATCCAGCTGTACCACCCGCCTGAACGCTTTCAATGCTTCATCATTGTCTCCCAGGGCGTACCAGTTCATGCCCAGCCAGTAGTGGGCAGGGGCTGATTTCTTCTCCTCGCGCACTGCTTGTTGGAGAAGTACCAGGGCCTCATCGTATTGTCCCTGTAGATAGAGGGTCTTTCCGTTTTCGAGGGACGACAGATTGTTCGAAGGGTCTTTCGGTACCGATTGCACGGTCTGCGTTTGGGAATGGCTATGAAGGGTCAACGCGAAAGCGGTGATTGCCAGAAGCAGACGGACGTGCACGCAGTACCTCCTTGAACGATTCAAGGTGCGAAATGACCTATCTCGTTTCTGGTCGAAGGTGGATTACTCTAAAGGTAACTACGCATCTAGATTTCATCAAACTTCAATTCGTTTAAATTGAGCAAGGAAGCCCGGCACCCCGAAGAACAATAGGCTCAGGTAGGTCGGACTCATGTTGATGGATCCCCGCTTCCGAGAATCCTCGCTCCAGTCCTGTGCGTCGATGAGCTGCTTCAGGATCTTCATTCCGGTTTCCAGGTAGCGGTTGTCACCGGTCATGCGGTGTGCGTAGCCCAGATGTCGGCAAAGAATGCCGCCGTAGTGCTCCTTCAACGGACGATCAGTCGAGAAGGTATCAGGATAGCCACAGAACCAGTCCACCCCCCGCCTGTAGGTCTCGGCGACGTCCCCCCTTCCGGTCATCCGGTGCATCAACTCCAGCCCGATCATGAGATAGTGGGTCTGGTAGCCCTTTTGTTCCTCGAAAGGCAGGTCGCGTACTAACCGGGAGAAGGGACCGCCCAGCGTCTTGAATTCGTCATCGGTAAACGGCGCGGCAGTCCCCATTTCAACGGCCAGCGTGGTGCCTTCCGTCGCCATCCCGTAGGGTAGTTGTTTCGGTAGCTTGTCCGGGGTCGCGATATGAAAACGCTTGTACCAGCTCCCATCTTCGTTCTGGCCCCGGGCGACGACGGTATATACTTCTTCCGCGCGACGCAGGAAGCGCTCCTCGCCGGTGGCTTCATAGGCGTAGAGCAATCCGCGCAGTGTGTTGGCAATGGACCTGAGGCTGAAGCTGATCGAAGAATCCTCGGTCCACCGATAACGCAGGAAGAACGCGCCTGTTTCGCGTATGGCTTCCAGGGTCCTGTCATCACCGGTCAGATAATAATAGTCCATCCAGTTGTCGATGAAGGTATGCGAAGCACAGGGTTCGTCGCTGAAATGATCGACCCCGTGACGGTAGCATCCACCTACCATGTAGGGCCGAAAGGGATGCCAGTGGCAGGTATCCACGTCCATCGAGTGGCGGGTCATGGCTTCACCGAGTTCGAAGTAACGCGAATCGCCGGTGCACAGGTACTGTATCCAGATCGCATGGCGCGGATCCCACTCGCTGTTACACCAGCCCCACCGCCCACGATGTTTCCAATCGTCCGCGAGGTCGTCCCAGTCTGCGAGTACATCACCGAAATCCAGAAAACCGTACCAGCGGCCGAGTTGGATGTTTCGCGCAAGCCAGTCCGCGAATCCCGTCAGCATACGCTCCGCGGCCTGGATCACTTCCTGGTGATTTGCATCCTGGCGGGTAGCCACTGTCCGACATACGCGCAGTCGATCACCCGATTCATCTGAGAGCGGCTGATTACTTGATTCTTCCTCGCCATCCGAGTCCTCGGATACGCGAGTCATGAAGCCTCCGGCGACCTCACAGTGCGCCATCCACTCCGGTGCAACCGATACGTGGGGCTGGGACAGAGCGCATCGCAAGGTTTCTACCGCTATGTCTCGCTGATCTTCATCGAAGTAGAGTATGAAGAACTCGGTGGTCTTCGCTATGCCCGTTCCGTCCGCGTACATCCCCTCTCCCTGGTGCCAAGCGACTTCTTCGGAGTATCGCGACAGAGAAAGGCGGCTGCCGTCCGGGTCGTGTCTGGCGTACACGGTTAACCGGCCTTCGCCTGTGATTTCGATGGCCCGAGGATATTCCTCGGCCATGTTTCGGCAGGCGACACCTACCCCGGACTTACCATCACCGAGTGTTGCCCAGCCCTCACAGGATTCGCCTTCAGAAACGACAGATTCAGATAGCGCCGATCCATTCCCTGGCCGCCCTCGGAATACCTGCACATGGTTGTCCGTTTTCTGGGCGATTTTCAGGATCTCGTCATGCTCGAGTGTACCTGTTTCGAGCGTTCCGGCCTCGA
>CBDEKM010000014.1:0-588322 GCA_965240335.1 bacterium | reverse complement strand
CACGCAGACGATCTTCGTTACCGTGGAAATCGGTTCCAACGCGGATACGCTGATCGAACGCCTCTGGGAAAAGAAAGTCTACGTCCGCCAGGCATTCGACATGGAGGGTTTCATGCGGATATCCGTTGGATTGCCCCAGGAGAACGAAGCCTTCATTTCCGCCTTCAAACGGGAAAGAAGCGCGCTGTAGCAAGCGCTTTCGTCCATTGGAAGCACTCTTGTCCATCGGTGGCGATCTCGTCCATCGGTAGCACGAACGCGTTGAGTCGCGATTCAGAAAGGTGTTCTTAATCCAATGAATTACCCGAACCCGCTCAAGCAGCGAATTCGTGACGGCGATCTGCTGTTGGGCACGGTGTTGCCGGCGCCCACCTCGTTCGTAGCCTCCATGGTCTGCAAATCCGACATCGACTTTCTCTGGATCGACGCGGAGCATTCCTCCTTATGGATCGAGGATCTGGACATGGTGCCGGTGATCGCCCGCCAGAACGATATCGCACCCATGATCCGCATCGCCTGGAACGACCCCGCCCTCATCAAGAAGGCTTACGACATCGGCTCCGTGGCGGTCATGATTCCCCAGGTCAACACGGCCGAGGAAGCGGAGCGGGCCGTGCGGTACGCCCGTTACGCGCCGGAGGGCCAGCGCGGCATATCGCCCTACTGGGCCATAATCGCGGGACTGGATTTCAACCACGTGATCAGGACCGCCAACGCGGAGACCGTCCTCGTGCTGCAGATCGAAAGTCTCGAAGCCTACAAGAACCTCGACGAGATCATGCAGGTCGAGGGCATCGACGTGCTCTTCGTCGGCCCAACGGACCTGTCCGCCACCCTGGGCGTGATCACGGAAACGGATTCGGAGGAGGTACAGTCGATCATGCGCGACGTGCCGAAGCGCCTTGAAGGCACCGGGATCATGGCGGGTACGACGCTGGACGACGTGCAGGACATACAGGAAAAGATCGACTGGGGCTACCGGTACATCAACGTCGGCACACCTATGGGTTACGGCATGGCCGCGCTGCAGGAACATCTGCATACACTGCGGGGCGGCGGGTGACAGGATGATCAACGAAGGCCAGGTCCGTACTTTTCATGCGCAGGGATGGCTGGTGATCGAGGGCGTCTTCACCCCGAAGAAGCCGACGAGGTGGCCCGGCTGGCACTGGAGACGGCCGATTCCATCAGTGAAGACGAATCGATGAAGGGTTACCTGCTGGATCGTTCCGGAGCTGGCGAAACCGCACCCCGCAAGATCGACAACCCGTACCTGCGTCATCCGCTGTTCCGCGAATTTGCCCTGGATCGCCGGTTGCGCGACATGCTCCGACAGATTACCGGTATAGAGCCCCTGCTCAAGGGCGACCAGCTCTTCATGAAACCGCCGCGGTTCGGATCCGAGAAACCGTACCACCAGGACAACTTCTATTTCCGTTGCACGCCGGGCGATCACGTGATCACGGCCTGGATCGCCCTCGACGACGTGGACGAGGAGAACGGTTGCCTTCGGTACATCTCCGGTTCTCACCGAAAGGGGATCATAGACCATGTCGAGGTACCCGGCCAGCCTTACAACCTGGCGCCGCCCGACGACCTGATCGATTGGGAAAAGGAGAATGCGGCGCCCGTGCGCAAGGGCGGGGTGGTCCTGCACCACTCGGAAACTCTCCACTCCTCCCGGCGCAACAACTCGAATCGCTGGCGGCGCGGCTACGCCACGCACTGGGTCACCGCCGAGGTGACCACGGAGACGGACAACCTGGACGGTGCCCACTTCCTGCAGGAGGACTACGCGGAACACGTCCGCGCCGTGGACGGTGTCGCCGCCGACCGTGTGGGAGTGGCGCGATGACCCCAACTACGCCTAACGACTCGATCACTGACGTCATGTGGTCGGCGACGGCGTCGATCTACGATTCGATCCTCGCCCATCCCTTCATCCAGGGACTCACGTCGGGCGATCTCGACCGTTCAGCCTTCGAATTCTACACGGTACAGGACGCGCTGTATCTCAAGGACTACGCCCGAGCGTTGAGTCTGGCGGCCGCCAAGGCGCCGGACGAGGATGACATCATCCTCTTCAACGAGCACGCAAAGGGATGCCTGGTGGAAGAACGGGCCATGCAGGAGAACTTCTTCGACGTCTTCGGCCTTTCGGCGGAACAGGTGTGGGCGACGCCCAAGGCGCCCGCGTGTCAGGCCTATACGAGCTACCTGCTATCTGTAGCGTACGGCCGTCCCTTTCACGAAGCCGTGGCTGTCGTGCTTCCCTGTTACTGGATCTACTGGGAGGTGGGTAAGGCGCTGGAGGCGAAGGGATCGCCGGATCCCATGTACCAGCAGTGGATCGATACCTATGCCGGGGACCTGTTCGCCGAGTGCGTCGTGGCCGTACTCGAGATCACGAACCGCGTGGCGCGTGGACTTCCCGATCAGGATCGGGAGGCCATGCTGCAGCACTACGTCACGACCAGCCGGTACGAGTGGATGTTCTGGGACATGGGTTACAGGAAGGAAGCCTGGCCGGTGTGAGTGTGGCCTGACTTTCGTCGGCGACTGTCATGCGGCCGTGTTCTCGCCGACCAGGTTTTGAAGGATACTCGCCAGTGCCCGGCCCGGTGACTTTTCCGCGTACCCTGCAAGTTCGAACCTTCGCTTTCCCCTTTCGCGCACCAGGATCTCGCACCAGAAGAAAAACCCCTCTTTCAGCCTGACTTCCTCCAGGTCACCGATGTCGTAGAGCGTCGACGTGTTGTTGTTGACCAGGCGATTCGATCGGGTGATGGCCATGCCTTCCTCGCCGGAACCGTCGATATCGTAGAACACAAGCAGGTCGTTTATCGTCGACGCTACACCGTTGAAAATGGCGTTGTTCTGAAGCGATACGATGAAGTTCGCGCCCCGGTCGGCGTCGATGTCAGGATGGATGTACAGCCCTGCGCCGGCGTCCGTCCCTAGACCGCGTGCGGCCCGCTTGATCCTTTGTACGGACGGATCGTCGGAGGCGCGGGATCCCGTCTGACTGGAAGCACCGGTCCGTCCCTGGCCGGTTCGGGTTCCATCCGTCCGGGCCTGTGACGGTCTTGACGCCGAACGGTATCGTGGTGGTGCCCGCCGGCCGGAGGAGGAATCGGAGGACGCGGATCCGCGCAACCGTTCTGGGTTCCGGACGAGCCACTGATAGGCTTCGTTGATTTCCGTAAACTTGGTCGTGGCCCGGTCTTTGACCTGATCCGGCACCTTGTCCGGATGCCAGATCAGCGCCAGTTCACGGTACGATTTCTTTACGTCCGCGAGGGATGCGCCCGGGGCGAGGTCGAGTGTGGAGAGGGCGTGCAGCGTCTTATCGTCCATACCCGGTTATTTAAACCATGCTAAGGGTTGTCTCAAGAGTTTTATGCCGGTATATTGTGCGCTAATTCGATTACACATGAAACGATCTGATTGCCGCAACGCCTACCAGGGAACCGGAACATGCCCATTACCGACGCCTTGCCCGATATGAAACGGGAACTTCGGTTTTTCCCGGTTCGAAACGAACATCCGAACACTTTAACACCCGAACAGATCGCCTTTTTCAATGAAAATGGGTACCTGTGCCCGCTCGACGTTTTCACACCGCAGGCGGCGGCGTCGAACCGTCTTTATTTCGAAGACCTGATGGAACGTGCTGGGAAAGAGGGATACAACAGCTACTCCATCAACGGCTGGCAGCGGCATTGCGAGGGCATTTACAACCTGGCGATGAATCCCCGGATACTGGACTACGCGGAAGATCTGGTCGGCGAAACGCTGATCTGCGAGATGACCCACTATTTCTGCAAGATGCCGGGCGACGTGCAACGGGTGAGTTGGCACCAGGACGCGTCCTACTGGGCCTTGACCCCAAGCAAGGTGGTGACAATCTGGCTCGCCATCGACGACGTAGACGAAGAAAACGGGCCCATGACGGTCATTCCAGGTTCACACCGCCACGGACAGATCCCCTTTGAAAACAGCACGAACGCCGAACGGAACGTGCTGGGACAGTCCGTCCTCGATCCGCACAGGTGGGGCGAAGATCCGGTGCCCTTTGTCATGAAGGCCGGCCAGATCTCCATGCATACCGACCTTCTGCTGCACGGATCCGAACCGAACGTATCCAACCGTCGGCGCTGCGGGCTGACGATTCGGTATTTGCCGTCGGACGTGCGCAGCCGCTACCCGGAATACCACCGAGCCGTCATCTGCCGGGGCAGCGATCCTTCGGGATACTGGAGACCCCTGCCGCGGCCGTCGGATGACCGGATCCCTCCACGCAATCGGTAGGTATCTACATTGTATCTACGTACCGCCGCCGGCAACGCTTAACTATCTCCGCCGGAACTGTCTGGCTATCCACACCGATTTCGGCCGATAAACTACTTCGACAACGGTCTGCAATGCTTGCACGGCCGACAGCCGCTCGATGCGGCATCGCCGGCACTGCTGAATTCAAGTCGGTGTTGCAGCTGGATGCGCCGGGCGTCGCGGCAGGTAGGATAGCAGTAGATACCGGTCGTTCGGCTGCCGATGAAGCGCACGCCGCGCTGTTTCCAGTTCGCGAGATCCTCCCTGGCAATCCCCTCCCGTTCCAGCAGCGTCCATTTCATTTCCGGTCCATAGTAGTAGTTTCCCACGCCTCCGGTCGAGGGTACGAGCCGGTGGCAAGGGCATCAGGAAGGGAACGGGATTGCGGGCCATGACCGTTCCAACGGCGCGGATCGCCTTCGGTCTGCCCACCTCCCGGGCCAGCCAGGCATAGGGACGGACTTCGCCCGCCGGTATTTTCGCCAGGTGCTCCAGGACGGTCTGCTCGAATCCGGTCAAACCCTCGAGGGTGACCGGCGGCGGACCGGTTTTCTCTCCCACCATGGCTCGTCTGACCGCCTGGGCATGTGTTTCAGACAAGCTGCCACGTACTACAGTCCGCCCCAGTCTGTCTTCGTAGTAAGATTCGAAGGCGCCATCCTCATCCACGTCGAGTTTTACCGCCGAAATCCCTTTGGGTGTGAATGCCACGTGCGCTGTACCGAAATCAGTATCGATTACATCGTATCGGTCTGCTATCATTACCATGATTGTCTCCTTGAGCCCGCCGGGGGCGCTCAGGTTCAGTTTGCGGGATTCCGCCGCCAGCACTTTCAGAAAATCAGTCTCCTCTCGGCAATCGGAGCACTTTTCCATGTGTTCTGCCACGGCCCGTCGCACTTCTTCGTTCCGTCTCTCCTGTTCTGACTTGCTCCAGGTGTTGTCGCGCTTCATTACAGTCCACGGGGTTTGTCCTCCATGATTTTGCGCAGTTTTCGCAGCGCGCGGTACACCTTGCCTCTCAGGGCCGACTCCGATAGGCCGGTGACCGAAGCGATTTCTCGGAAGCTGGACTGCTCGATGAATCGCAGGATGATCAGCTCCCGGCTTTCCCTTCCAAGTCTATCGAGGGCCTTCCAGATTGTCCCTGGCAGATCGTCCTGGTGGACAAAGGACGGTGCTTCGACCTTCATTCTGTCCACCGCCACATCCTTTCGTGATCGCGACCTCAACCTGTTCAACGCCAGGTTCCGGACGATGCGGTACAGCCAGGGACGGATTTCCAGTGTCCGGCACCGCTCCGCGTCGTACTTGCCGGTGAGCGTGATGTAGGCCTTTACGAAGGCGTCTTGGGTAACGTCCTGGGCGTCGTCCGAACCGCCGAGCATATGGAAGGCGTAGGTAAATAGTCTGTCCTCGTAGGTTGCCACCAGGTCTCCCACCGCATCGCGGTCTCCCCGGTGGATTTCGAGGGCGATGCATCGACCCTCAACGTTGGTCATTCGTAGTCCTTTGTTCGTCGACTCGCTATTGGCTTCAAGTGTATAACACCGCTAAGCGGCGTTTTGTTCGCGGAAAAACAAAAACCAGCATCCTTCTTGACAGCTTATTTCAGATAGCTTTCCTTGCTAGTTCGATTTATCGTAAAGGAATCACGAAAATGAAGATGAGTGCTCGATATGTGAAGATAGTAGAATGGTCAGAAGAGGATCGGTGCTATGTCGGCAGTTGTCCCGGGCTCATCTATGGCGGGTGTCATGGAGAGAACGAACAGGATGTGTTCGCGGAGTTATGCCGGATCGTCGAAGAATCCATCGACTTGTATCGACAGGACGGCCGGTCCCTTCCGTCTCCGACATCCGGTAAAGATTATGCCAACAAAATGCTGAATATAGTCTGATACATCTTCACCCGCACTACCCACCCCCGCCAAATACCTTCTCCCAGATCCCGGGCGACCGTGCGTCCTGCTCTCCGTCTTCGGTGATATAGATCGTAAAGGCCGTATTGCCGATCTGCTCACCCCGCCAGGCCTGGAAGCCTCGCCGGTTCGGTTCGAGGGCTTCACCGCGGATATCGGATTTCCACATCTGGTTCATCGTAGGATACCACACGAAGAGACCGCCCACTTCTTCCACCAGGATGCGTTCGGCCTGCCGGTAGACGTCCATGCGCGCCTGATAGTCGCCGACGACACCGCCGGCCCGGACCACCAGCCGGTCGAAGAGGTCGTGTTTCCAGGCGTGGCGACCCGAGGAAAGCCAGAGATTCATCAGGCTGCTGGGATCGATGAAATCGGCCCCGAACCGGACCAGGCCCAGGGGGAGCTCGTGGCTATTGATCGCGTCCATGAAGATCTTGACCTCCATGTTGCGCACGACCAGGTCGATGCCCAGGTTCTGCTTGATCATGGCGTGGATCGCCTCGCCCGCCTCGTGCACGGGCCGCACGTCGCGACGGACCCACATCTCCACCCGGGGGAACCCCTTTCCGTCCGGATACCCCGCCTCGGCGAGCAGTTTGCGTCCGAGTGCGGGGTCGTACCGCTGGACGGGTTTCAACGCTTCGGTGGCTTCCGCCGGAAAACCGGGCGGCAGCATGGAGTAAGCGGGGATCGCGAAGCCCTGCAGCGCGGAACCGCATACGGCGTTCCGGTCGATGGCGTGGCTGAAGGCCTGGCGGACTTTCAGGTTGTCGAAGGGCGGGTTGTATGTATCCATCGTGAGGTAGTAGGTCGCGAAGTCGGTATAGGAATGCAATTCACTGCTGAGCTTTGGATCGGTCTTGATCCGGGCGAGTTCGGCGTGGTTTGTAATGAGGCCGAAATCCACCTCGTCGGCTTCGTAGGAGGCGAGCAGGGGGGGAGGTGTCGACGCGTTGTGCAGCTTGGCGATGATGGTTTCCAGGAAGGGCCGCGCGGCGCCGTGGTACCTGGGATTGGCCTTGAGCACGACCCTGTCGGCCTTGGTCCATTCCATCAGGTAGAACGGGCCGCTGGCGATGGAGGTCTCCGGGCTGGTGGACCATGCGTCGCCGTACTTCTCGACCGCCTGCCGGGGCGAGACCCAGCTATCGACCATCAGGTCCGGCATATAGGCGCAGGGTTCGTCGGTCTCGACCAGGAGCGTGTAGTCGTCGACCGCGTGGACGCCCAGCGAGTCGAGGGGCAGTCTACCGCCCACTACCTCGCCCCAGTTCTTGATCGGCCGGTAGTACCACTCCACGTCATAGGCGTTGTCCGGGTCGGCACCTCGCCGCAGGGTGAACACGAAATCGTGGGCGGTCAGCGGTTTTCCATCGGAGAACTCCAGGTCGTCGCGCAGGTAAAAATACCATCCCAGTCCGTCTGCGGTGGGTTCCCAGCTGTTCGCCGCGGCCGGGATCAGGTTGAAATCCTTGTCGAACCGAATCAGCGGTTCCGCGATGATCCGGTGGCCGTAGGTGCCCTTGTAGATCGTACGGAACCACTCCATGTAGGTGTTGTCCAATTGAAACAGGCGGACGTACTGTTCCGAAGGCGGCGCCGCATCGGGAGGAAGCGTGACGCCCGCGGAGTTGACGTAGAGCGCGGACGGCCGGTCGCTTGCCAGGACATGCAAAATTCCGGCAGCGGCCGCCCCAAACACGGCGAGGACTAAAATAACGCGGACAGTGCGAACAGAAGTGAACATGGAGGGACCATCGGTTCTTCACGGGTGGCTTAAGGATATGATGAACGTTATGGCCGATCGGGTCTTTCGTCAAGCGGAAGGGCGGGTTTCGGCTTGACCGGCCGGGGCTGACCCTTATTTTGCACGTGGTCGCCAATCATCCGGTTTGAATGCCCCATGAATTCCTTCCTCATATCACAGGTGCTTGCCGCGGTCGCTTTCACGTGCGGCGCCATTTCCTTTCAATTTAAAAAGCGGCGTACCGTCCTGCTTTGGCTGTGCGCATCAGCGCTGTCCAACGCCTGCCACTTCTTCGTACTCGGCAGGGCTGGAGCCGGGACGCTCTACGTCATCATGGGCATCCGGGTATTTACGGCGGCGTTCACCACCGACCGGCGTCTGATGTTCGTGTTTCTCGGGCTCATTCTGGCGGGATTCGCATTAAGCTATGAACGGCCCCTGGACATCCTGGCACTTTTCGGTTCCGCGCTGGCGACGTACGGAAATTTCCAGGCGACCGATCGGAAGGTCCGGCTTTATTACATGGCATGTGCGGTGACCTGGATGACGCACAACATCATCTCAGGAAGCCCGGTCGCGGTGCTCATGGAGATCACTTTCCTCGTCAGTAACGTGATCGGCTACCGCCGGATATACCGGACGGCGATGAAAGCCTGATTGGGTGTGCATCGCCGGATCTGCCGCAAGACCTTCAAACCTGAATTTCCGTGCTTCACGGTTGGACTTACCCGTACATCCGGATCGTGGTCGGCTCGGTCGGACGGTTCTTGCGTGGCGGACGCTGCGCGGTGACCTTCAGCGCTTCCTCCCATCCTCGTCGCCAGGTCTCGTAATTCGTAAGCACGAATTCGGGATGGCGCTGGCTCCGGGTGATGAAGTTCGGGTAGAAAGAGCGTCCCGTGGGCAGGCCGGTCTGTTGATACCGCAGATCGAGGCTCCACCGGATCGTGCCGGAACGGTTGGGAATGGACCGGTGCGGGATCAGCTTGTGCATGAGCAGCACGTCGCCCTTCTTCATCGGCAGGGAGAGGATCCCGCCTTCGGGCAACTGGCCCTCGGCGATGCCGAATCCATCGCTCCAGTACACCGTTTGCCCGTGGTGTACCCGGGGAATGATCTGCAGGCATCCGTTCTCTTCGTCGGTGTCGCAGAGGGGCAGCCAGACGGTTAGAATGAATACCGGGTCCGCGTCTTCGAGGTGTACCTGCGCGTCCTGGTGCCAGGGCGCCTCGTTCTCTTTGATGCGCGCGTGCAAAGCGTCTTCTTCCCCGTTTCCCGCATTCGCCAGGTTTCCGGGTAGTTTCGCCCGTAAATGCTGTATGGGACTGCACGTGATTTCGGGTCCCACGAGAGACTCCACCTGGTCCAGGAGCCGGTCGTTGCCGAGGAAGCGGAACAGCGGTTCAGCACGCATATGCATGATGTCGATCTCGTCGTAGATCGAGGTGTTTTCCTGCGTGATCAGGGCAAGCCGCCGCTCGAAGGGTACGCCTTCGTGCAGTTCGGTAATCAGTCCTTCCCGGTGGAGATTCCGGGCCCGTTCATCGACAAACGCTTCGATCCCGGCGATGACGGGATCCAGGTCGGCGTCTGTCAGCGCTCCTTCGACAATGACATAGCCTTCGTCTACGAAATGCTTAAACTGATCCTGGGTTAGAGCCATGATAAAAGTATTCCTCTTCGAATCCCGTAAAGCTATGCCGCTTTCGGAACGTGTGAGATAAGATTCTGGAGATGCCGCATTCGTTCGGGCGAAGCCGTGGAAAGTAATGGTCCGCCCTCCCCGCCGAAAACTTCGCGCGTAGTATATCCGTGTTGACGGACAATCTCCCTGAAGGCCTTAATGGACGATTCGCCCGTGTGATGTCCCGTGTACACGAGCGTGAACATGCGCCTCCTCTTTCCACCACCCCACGCGCTGTGCTTGGTGGAATGGTTGAATACGGCCAGGTCTCCGGGCCGGGTCTCCACGGAGACCGCCGGTACCTCGCTGCCGTGAAGTCCGCCCCAGCATGCTTTTTTGCCTGTGAGGTGCGCATGAATCGTTTCCGCGTAGTCTTCTCCGAATCGGTGGCTACCTGGAATGACACGCAGCGCACCGGTATCCTTTGTCATGGGGTCCAGGTAGATGGCCATCTTGTAAAACCGGATGGGTTCAGGCCACTGCGTGTCTGAGTGCCATCTCGTGTCTCCGACGTAATAGTTTCCGTCGCTGTTCCAGTACTGGTACTGCTCGCCAAGCAGTCCGGCGGCGATGCCATGGATGCGGGGATCGTCCAGCAGCGTGCACAGGTACGGGTCATGGTTGATGAAAGGCACTACGGCCAGCCGCTCGACCCCCTCGTGGTTGTCGCCACCGTGCTTCATCAGCAATGCATCGAAAGCATGATCGATATCACCGATTATGTCGTTGAGCAGTCCAGGGAAATGCAGATACCCGAAGGTATCCATGAATTCCAGTTGGTGTGAATCAAGTTGAAACATCGATGTTCCCCGTGTTTTCCTGTTGTTTATTCGCACCGCTCGAAATGCTTCGTTGTCTCAAACTCCGTCAGCACGCTTCGAGCACCGATCCTTCTATGCCCCGCGTGCCATCTTCGTAAGTATAGTAATACACGACCAGCACCCTTCCGTCCATCAATTCCACCGACCAGGGGTACCCGCAGTCCGAATCGGCGGAATCGGCGCGCACGACGAGACCCGGCGCGGTATCCAGGTCACGCGCCTCCGGGTCCAGGACACGGGCCATGCATCCCATTTGTCCGTCCCATCGGGTGCCCACCGTGGCCAGGATGCGGCCGTCTCTCAGGCCCAGCAGGTGACCGGGACATCCCCGCATGGTCGTCGACCGCCAGGGCGACCAGGTTTCTCCGCCGTCGTCCGAATACACTTCCACCAGGTGTACGTCCTGTCCAGGCCTGCCCGGATGGCATCTGAAGAGTACGAGAATCCTTCCGGATGGCGTCATGTATATCGCAGGTTCACTGAAATGGGCGACGTCGTCCTGGGCGATACGCCCGGCGTACTTCCAGGTGTGCCCGGCGTCTTGCGACGATTGCATCATCCCGAAAAACGGTGGCTTGCCGTCCGGATGGTCGGTTGCCTTGCCCGGCAGCCATAGACTTCCGTCGGGCATCTCCAGTAAACCGCTTCGGCAGATACCGGTGTGCGAAGCAGGATGGCCATTTACGGCATCCGGGAGCGGCGGAAACGATTCCGGGTGAGACCAGGTCGTCCCGTTGTCATTGGAACGCACGTGGAATCCCATCCCGGGGCGGGATACCCAGGTATGTTTGGAGACTTCCGGCGCATCGGCGGGTACCAGGTCCACGGTGCTTCCATGCAGGAAGATCTGGCCGTTGGAAAGCGTATGGGTCCCGAAATCGATTACGCCACCGTACGGGTAGGTCGTAACCAGTTCCGATGGCCCCCATGATTGCCCATCATCGCCGGAACGGCAGGCCCGTACGTCGAAGAGGGGGTGGCTGTGATGACTGAATCCGGTGGCGGGCGAGCGGTGAAACAGCGTCAACAAGTCACCATCGGGCGTCCGGACAATGTTCGGATGAGCTCCATACCAGCCCTCTTCGCGGTAGATCGTGATATGGTCCGCAACGCGCCAGTCCATGTGGACTCCGCCCTTCAGGCCTATGGCCCATTCATACATACAGGCTTCAACTGCCATTAAACAAACGCAGGTTTAGCAATATACCCCGGCGCGAAGACCGTGGTAAATGGAAAATGACAGTGCGTTTCGACTGATCTCCATGCCCGGTCAGTGCTCCGTGGACATCGCGGCCAGCCGCCTGAATGCGTCGGGTTCGGGATCGTTCCGGATATGACGCAGGATCTGTTCGGCGCAGGCCTCCGCGCTCAGTTTCGATGTGTCGACCTCGATGTCGTAGATGCCGGGTCGATACCGCGGCGGTGTCATATCCAGGTATCGATCGATGCCCAGGTTCATCCAGGGCTCCGCTGCCACCTGCTGTATGGCGGCCGCGATACTTGATTTGCCCGATCTGGGCGCGCCGTTGAGCAAAATGGCTGTTCCAGGTTGTATTTCGGTAGGAGGCATGACTGATTTATCCGCTTGAAATGAAAATTGAGACTCCTGTCGGCGGGCGGAAGATCCTGTCGAACGCAAGGCAGGCGGACTATCCGCTTTCGTTGTGGATAAACAGGAATATAGGGCTTATCTTTTGTGAGACAAATCGGTATTTCTCCTCTCTCGGCCGGTGTTTACGTCCTGCATGGACGCCTGTTTTCAAACGATGATCACTCGACGCATCACGGGCAATTACGAACTCAACGCAAGGATTACCGGTGCAGGACCGGCGCCTTTGGCGAGCATCAGATTTTCTGGTGACGGCGATCCCGCAAGTGTGTTTCTGAACATCGACCGGCAGGGTTCCGCGTGGTCAGGCAGACCGGGGAAAACAGTACGGTTTTGAAGGATTATCCAGACGGGGGACCGCCTCCGTGGGAGGTCCGCGTACTGAAGAAGGGTAACTTCTTCCGGTTCCTCGTCAACGGAAAGGCGGGTTGGATCCGCGGTCCGTCGGGCGAGTGGGATGATGTGTACGATCCATGGGAGAATTTGCTGGGCCTGGAGGGAACCACGGGGTGCGTCTTCGAATCCTGCACGGTCACGACGCTGCCCTGGCTGGACCAGATGACGGAACCGGTCATCGCGCGAGGTCCCATCGGCAGCCACTACGAGAAGCAGATCATCCCTGGCGCCATCGTTGAAATCGACGACCGCTTCTACATGTACTGCATGGCGGGCATGGAAGGCGACCAGGAGGGATCCTCGCGGCGCACCATCGCCGTGGCAGAAAGCGACGATCTGCTATCGTGGAAGGTGCATCCGGCGCCCGTCCTTTCTTACGCGGACGCACCAGGTGATAACGTCTATGTGAACGGCGCGGTCGTTACTCCCGGCGGCCAGACTGTCATCATGTACGCCGTCCAGCAATATCCATCCTGGCTCGGTTTCATGATTGCGGCGGCCGATGATCCACTGGGCCCTTTCATACCATTTTCGGGGAATCCAGTCTACAGGCATTTCAATGACGCTGCCCACGAATTCGACCTGCAGCGGGTCGATCACCCGGATTACCGGTACATCATGATTTATGCCGGGTATACGCCTCGACCTTCGGGAGGCTGGCCCGGCGGCGACCGGGGCTACCTGCTCTACAGCGACAATCTTGTGGACTGGCGCGAGGATGAAGACAATCCCGTATACGGTCCCGATACGAAGGACGACTGGGATGCCGTGCATGTCCGGCCGCGGTCCCTGAACCGCATCGGCGATACGTGGTATCTTTGGTACGAAGGATGCAACGCGTGGACGCCACCCGGAGCCAGGGGGCAGCAGCAGTGGTGCGACACGGTGGGCCTTGCCCGTTCCCTGGACCTTAAACGCTGGTCGTACTATCCCCGAAATCCGGCCCTGCCGGCAATGGGAATCAGTGGGGAGCATTTCGACAACACCTGGACTGGCTGGCCCCACATGGTGGTAAGGGGCGACACGGGATACGTGTTTTATACCGGTAACGCGCAGGTAGGGTTGAGAACGATACCGATCCGCCAGTTGACTGACTGGGATTTCGAGGGAGGGGAGACGATCCGGATTGTTTAGGCGGTCTTCCAATTTACCCCTGGGTCGCAACGGGTATGTTACGCCCGCCGGATTCTGCGGCGACGGGCCAAGAATACCGGCAGGTACGCCAGGAAGAACAGCGCGAGCGCGACGGCGTCGAGGATGGGGATGTACCATGGCCACGGCGCGAAAAAGAAGGGCGAAACGGTGCCGGAGGGAGGTGCGGAGAGGTACATGTAGTTCGACCCCAGGAACAGGTTGAATCCACCCACGGCCACGGCGAATACATTGAGGATGAGGAAGGCGCGCAGGAGTCCGCCGAGCGTGGGTCGCATGCCCAGGCCACAGGTCGCGTACAGGACGCCCACTACGATCCCGCCGTGGGCGATGAAGTACTGGAAGAAGCGCCAGGAGGGAAAGCCGGTCTCGATTTCTCCCGGCGTGATCACGGCGTTTGTGGAACCGACGAGACCCCAGAAGTAGGCGATCTCGAAGGTCCGGCGGTTCCGGAAAACCAGGGTCGCGGCCGTGGCGAGGTTCGCGATGCCGCAGATGTGAAGGGGCAGGTGGTTCCGGACGAAGAAAACGGGTCCGAACTCCAGGATGCGGTAACTCCAGGCCGTGACTTCGTTGACCAGCAGCGTGGCGGCCAGCAGGTACCCGATGATTGCGGCCGTGCGCCCGTCCTGATCTCTCCTCGCGAGTAACGTAAGCGCGACGGTAAGAGTCAGGATCAGGCCCATCACGGCGAGGTGTGAAGTTTCGAAGGTCTGGAATTCCGATGGCGTCATGATGTAGATTGGATACTGAATCCTATACGAGGAAAACCGCGAGTATTCTTTGGCAATCGAACGTCCAGGATTGCGCGGCCTGTTCACTCTCAAACAACAATGGCCGGGTAATGCTGAAGATACAGAACGGAGCCCTTCGGTCAAGCAGGGCGGCCGGGTCCGGGACCGCAGTCCGGTTGAGGAGTTTGTCTCGGCCTTTTTAGGCGATAACCAGAAATAAAACACTTCCCGCATGATTACTCTATTTAAAAACGGACAGCCTGCGGCGCAAATCCTGCTGACATCCTCAGCCGGACCGGCGGAGCGGCGTGCTGCCCGCGAGTTTCAACGTATCGTGAAGCGCATGGGCGGTGTCGAGTTGCCCGTCCTCGAGGATGCGGGCGAGCCTTCGAAGGCAGATGCCAGCGGATCTCATGCCGGCGGAGAGGGAGAACCTGGCCGCGTGCACATTGGATACGCCCCCGTGGATATTGCGGTAGATCTCTCTGAATCCGCCCTGGGTTTCGACGGCTATGCCATCCGGTGTACCGGCAATAGGCTGGTACTCGGCGGCCGTCGGCCCTATTCCGCGCTGTATGCCGTGTACCGATTGTTCGAAGAACACCTGGACTGCGGTTTCTTTGAAGAAGGCGAGCAGATCCCGCAAAGAGAAACCGTAACGATAGGCGAACTGGCGGATTACCGCAAACCCCGCTTCAAGTGGCGGATGTATTTTGCGAACATGCAGGACGCCTACAGCGGCATGCGCTGGTGGACGTGGGAGGAGTTCAAGCCCTGGGTCGACTACCTGGTCAAGAAACGCTTCAACATCCTGGAAAGCGGCAATATCGCGGACTGCTGCGGCATCGGCGCACTGGCGGCCAACCGGTTGGGCGTTCCGGTGGAGCTTACCGACTGGCAGGAGGCGCGTATCGCGTTGTTGCGCCGTGTCTTCGACTATGCACGGGAAGCCGGCATCCGAATCCGGTACCGCATGCAGCTTCACGTGGGTACGCCCGCTGTAAACCCGGGATTCTCGCCCTACGCCGACGGTCGCCAGCTCCAGGAATTCGTGGACGGGTACGAGGCCATGTCCGGTACGAAAATCAACGTCGCGCCGTTGGAATGGTGCGGCGAATCCGAAATTGTCCTCGACCCGCGGAACCCGGTGACCCGGCGATTCACCACCGCCGTGGTCGAATCTTACGGGGAGGCGCTGGGTACGGATCACCTGTACAGTCTGTGGCTGCCCACGGAGGAGACCTGGGTCGAAGAGGACCCGGAGAGGGCCGCGGAATTGACCCGCGCTTCGGTGGACGGGATGATCCAGGCCGTCCAGGACGGCGATCCCGACGCGGTGCTGTTCAGTCCCCGGGTTTGCACCGACAATCCCACGGCGGCCGCCCAGGCCCAGGCGGTCCGGGACGCCGGCCTCCCCGTGATCGGCAACATGTTCCTCAACCACGGCGGCCGCATGTACGATTTCCTCAGGTGCGATTACTACTGGGGCCTGCCGTGGTCCACGGGCATGTGCGGCCAGTGCGGCAGGGAGACCAATCCCAACGGCGACATCGAAACGGCGATCAACAACGCCCGATCGCTGGCGGACCATCCCCGGGCGCAGAACCTCCAGGGCTTCATGGTGTCCACGGAAACCAACCACCGTAACGTGATGACCATGGACCTCTACGCGGAGCTTTCGTGGAATCCCGCCGACCTGGACCCGGATGTTTACGTAGCGCGGTGGAATCGCAGGCGCTACGGCGAGGCGGCTGAAGGCACCCGCCCGGCTGTCAGGATATTTGCCGAAACGATCATGGCCTACTTCGATCCGTGCACTCACAACGGTCCCCTGTACCGGAACTGGGACGGAACCTTGCTCCCCGGCCTCACCTCCGGGTCCGTGAAGCGTCTCATCGGGTTTCTTCCGGCACTGCACGAAATGCTCGAGATTCTCCTCTCCCAGTATGATGCGCTGGAGGATTCCCCCATGTACCGCTTCGACCTGGTCGACATCGGCCGGACCTACCTGGCGGGGATCTTCAACCATCGACTGGCCCATACACGGAAGGCTTTTCGCGCCGGAGACAGGGAACGGTTTGAACGGATGGCCCATGAGACGGAGCAGGTGATGAACGCCATGGCCCGGTTTTGCAGCGCTCATGAGCAGTTCAGGCTCAAGACCCACGACGATTGGGCGTCCAGGTGGCCTGAGATCGTGCCGGGGCATGCCAACAGCGAAAGCAACTGGATCACCTTCACCGCCCTCATCTCCCTGGATAACTGGCAGGTGCTGCTGGACTACCTGCCGGAGGATTTCGCCGAGATGATCGTCCACTACTTCCTCCCCCGTGTACGGCAATATATCGAGCGAATGAGGACGCTCATGGATATGGGAGAGGACATATCGGAACGGCTGGTCGACCGGGATTCGGACGTCGATCTGCCTTCCCGCGTGGCGAACTGGGCGACTCCGCAGGGCAATACGCCGTGGTCGCCCTACGGCGATACCTGCGAACCCGAACTGACGGAAGAGGACGAGGCGCTCGCGCTCCGGCTCATCAAGGCCGGATCCGTAAGCGGAAGGTACGGATATTACGAAGGTCCGCTGAATGCGCTCGTTGCCGAGATGTTGGATGAGTACCCGCCACCTGAGGACATCGAGGAGATCCTGGCGGAAGAAGACTACGCCGCGCCAAGCAACCGGCTTGTATTGCACGGGGTCCCCGGCGAAACGATCGAGGGGTTCAACGTGCCCGGTTTCGTGGAAAGGGTCGTCGTACCCCGGGAACTCCATGATATCATCACGGTGCGTGAGGTCCGGAGCGAATACAACATTGCCCGGGGCCAGATCGCACTGTACCAGGTCACCGTGACGCCAGAGGTCGATTTAACCCGTCACAAGGACGAACCCGCATCGTCGGACGGCCACAACGTCGCTGTTTTCACCTTCAGCGTCGAGGACGCGAAGTACGTCGAGGACGCAGACTACAAAGTGTGGTTCGACAGCGGGACGGAGCTGGATGTGGCTTCGTTCGTGGTGGAACGAATTCCGGCATCAAGTTAGAATGCTACTTCTCAGGGTCTGCGGCTGGAGATCCTTTATTTGGAGCCGAACTATTGAACTTGAGATATCCCCGGACTTCATCAACCTTCGTTTCCACTCTGTCGATTTTGTCTCCCAAGTCCCGTATCTCGGATCGGAACTCGGCTTTCAGGTCCAAATACATCAGAACGGCAGCCCCAATCAGTGCCGCCTTAATTGTTGCGTCCATCCACGTATTGCGGTACATCGCTGCCGCCTCTATCGCTCTTATCGGCCTGACCAAAGACGCATATCTGATCTACATAGTCGGAAAGTACCGGTACATCTCGTAAACAATGTTGAGATTCTAACCCTTGTTGAGAGGAGCGCCTCATGTTATCTGAGGGTCAGATCGCCCATTTCCGCACCTTTGGATTCCTGATCATACGCCAGGCCTTTACGAGGGACGTGGTGGAGGCGTTGATCCGGGAGACGGATGCGGCATACGAGAAGAAACCTGACGGCGGGATTGCAGAGGCGGGATGGATGTGGGCGCCGGAGTTCGTCGAGGAACGTCCGGACCTGATGAAGCTGGTGGAAGACGACCGAATCTACCTGTCCATGAAGGAGTTACTGGGCGAGGATTTCATCTGGATAGGGTCCGAAGGCATGTGGGGCATCGACCCGAAGCTGGCCGACCACACCTGGCATTTCGACGGCCACAAGACGTCGAGGCATCTCGATTACACGCGAACCAAGGTCATGCTGTACCTCGATCCACAGCAGAAGGATACCGGGGCGTTGCGGGTCATTCCCGGTTCCCACCGGGACCCGTTCCACCAGGGGCTCATACCCCTGCAGGACGCCCATCACGGCGGAGATCCCCGTTGCTTCGGCGTCGATGGGCCGCAGGTTCCCTCCTGCGCGGTCGAAACCGAACCGGGCGACATCGTCATCTTCAACCAGTGGTTGTATCATGCGGTATACGGCAAGGCGGGGAAACGGCGGGTCATCATCTTCAAGTTCGGTCCACGTCCACGCACGGAAACCCACCTGGCCATGCTGCGCGACGGCGCGCCTTCCACATTCAAGCCTCACGCGTCTTTTCGCGACAGCAAGCGTTCAAGAATTCGACGCCTGGTCGAGGGACTCGCCGAACTTGAACAGAATGCGGAGAAACTGGCCTGAACCTTCACCGCGCGGAATGCGCGGCCGCAGACGGAGTCGATTGCCAGACTGGTTGTCACACGGGAAGCAGTAAAGGATCTGCGGTCAGACGGGTTGCCTGATTCTGATCAGGATGCCCCGCCACCAGGTTCTCAGGTCTTCGAAGGCGCTGTAGACCAGGGGCAGCGCGATCATGGCGCCGATGGTGGAGAAGATCAGGCCGCCCATTACGGACCTGCCCATGGGATAGTAGGGCTGATCCCCGAGGGTGGCGGTGCCGATCGCCATGGGCAGCAGGCCGAGCATGGTCGTCAATGCGGTCATCAGGATCGGCCGCAGGCGGTCGCGGCCGGCCTGGATGATCAGCTCCTGTCCCTGCAGTTTCCCCTCGCGCTGCAGGTTCTTGATATGGTCGATGAAGACGATGGCATTATTGACCACAACGCCGACCAGGATCACCACGCCGATGAGCCCGAGTACCGACATGTTGGTGCCGGTGGCCCATAGCATCCAGTAGCATCCGAAGTAGGCGAAGGGGATGGACACGAGGATGATGATCAGGGGATCGATGTAAGACTCGAAAAGGGATCCGAGGAGCAGCAGCACCGCAACGAGCGCGAGAATGATCGCTGTCACCATGGCCGCCGTGTCTTCATCGAGCTGTTCCCAGCGGTCCCCGAGACGCCAGGAGTAACCCCTGGGCAGGGACAGGTCTTCAAGGCTTCCGCTGATTTTAGCGCCAAGCGTCTCGATGCCCTCTGCCGTGGTGTTGGCGCGGATCATGAGGATCGTCTCGCTGTCCCTGCGGAAAACGGTCCTGAAGGCCGGTGTCTGCGTGAAACTGGCCATGGTGGCCAGCGGCAACTGGGTTCCGTCGTCCAGGTACACCGCCTGGTCCCTGAGCTGGTGAACGGTCTCCCGGTCTTCCTCCGCAGTCTGCAGCCAGACCCGGATTTCCCGGTCTTCCGTCTTCAACCGTTTCAGATCGTTTCCGCGGATGCCCGAGAGGGTCATGTCGGCGATGCGCCTGGGCGTTAGTCCGAATTTACCCGAAATTTCACGGTCCACCGTGACCTGAACTTCATCCTGGGTTTCTTCGTTGTCCAGGTCGGTGGTGATTGCCGTGATCTCGGGCAGTTCGCTCAAGCGCGCGTTCACATCTTCCGCGATCTGCTCGAGTCGCCGGGGGTCTTCGCCGCTCAGGGCAATACTCACCCTCGGATCGTCCTCGCCGCCCTCTCCCCATCTCCACTTCACGACCAGTCCCGGGACCTCGGGGATGGTCTCCCGAATGACCTTGGCCACATCCTCCGATGACCGGTAGGTTCCCGTTCCGCCCTGGGTGCCGAGGATCAGGAGTATGGCCGCGTACAGCGCCGTAATCACGGCGATAGCCTGAAAAGCGTAGGGTTTCTTTCTTACCAGGAAAAGCACGACCGCGCACAGTGCGAGCGATCCCCAGACCCACGGTTTCTTTGCCCTTTGCTGCAGTCCCTCCCAGACCGAGTCGTCCTCCCCGCTAAGTAGGAAAACTTCGAACCAGATACGACCGGGCCGGAGATCCGAACGTATGGCCTTGATATTCAGCGAATCGGCGGCGGCCGTCCACTGATTCTCCAGGTCGGTTGCAAAGCGATCGGTGTATTCCATGTCGGCGAACTCACCGGGTTCGATGTACATCCAGACCCTTCGCTGGTCCGAGGACGAGTTGTCCAGGGATACTCTTTGTATCGGCACGAGAAACGTGAGGATCACGAACCCCGCCAGGATGAGCGCTACGTCGAACCGATGATTCAATACCCATCCGATCACCGCGGCGTACCGGCGTTCCATCGCTTCGAGCAGACTGATGTTCGGCAGGCGGCCATCCTTCAACAGACGGGAGGCCAGCAGGGGTATAAAACTCAGCGACATGACCAGGGACGAGATCAGGGATATGGTGATGACCAGTCCCAGTTCGATCATCTGCGACTGCGCGCCTCCTCCCCCGATGAATAGCAGGGGCAGGAATACAATGGCCGTCGTCAATGTGGCCGCGCTGACGGCCACCGATACTTCGCGGGCGCCCTGGATCGCCGCCTGTACGGGTTCCATGCCCATCCGCCGCAGTCGGACGATGTTCTCCAATACCACCACGGCATTGTCCACCAGCATGCCGATCCCCAGCATCAAACCCATGAGCGATACGATGTTGAGCGACAGGATCTGGTAACTGGAATTAATGAAGTACATGACCGTGAACGTTACCAGGATGGACGCGGGTATGGATGCGGCGATGATGAAAGTCGTCCGATACCTTCTCAAAAAGAAAAAGAGGACGCCCAGGGCAAACAGTCCGCCCCACATGCCCGCGGTTCCAAGCGCATTGAGTGAATTCAGGATCCAGGTGGACTGCTCGAAATAGATGTAGTAGGACAGGCCGGGCCACCTGGGATCCCGGGTCAGGTCATTCAGCGTCTCCTTCACCGCCGCGGTTACTTCGACGGTATTTGAATTGGACTCCTTGCGGACGACCATGCCCACGGCGTCCTGGCCGTTCAGGCGGAACCGCCGGAAGGAAGTGGGTTTCCGGTAGGACACCACGGCCACGTCGCTCAGCTTCAGGCCCCGTTCGTTAATGGGGAACGACTGGATGTCTTCTACGGAACCGAAGGCCCCGGTCAGCCGGACGATATAGCGAAAACCCCCATCTTCTACGTACCCGCCCGGCGAATCCATGTTGGCCTGCTCCATGGCGTTGACAAACTGCTCCGCGTTCACCCGGTACGCCTTCATCAGGTCCTCGTCCAGATCGATGATCACCCGTCTGGACTGCGACCCCCATACGTCAATGCCCGCTATGCCATCGATACGCTCTATCCGGGGACGCAGCTGTTCGTCGACGATCTGGTACAGCGCTTCCTGGTCGCCGTCCCATGACAGCGAGAGGTACATGACCGGAATGTCGCTACTGGAGAACTTGCGGACGAAAATCCGATTGATTTCGTCCGGTAGAGACGGCCGCACCCGCTCTACGCGGTCCCGGACCTCCACGTAGGCCAGTTTCATGTCGGTGTCGTTTTCGAAAGTCAGGTTGACGTTTACTCCGCGGGTATTCGAGTTGGATTCCACACGGCGAAGGCCCCGCAGCGTCTTCATTTCTCCCTCCAGCGGCCGGGCGATCAGGTGTACGTTGTCCTCCGGCGTGGAATTGGGATAGGGCACCCAGACGTTCATCCACTTCGCTTCTATGGCCGGGATGAATTCCAGCGGGAGAAGCTGGAACGAGACGGCCCCGAAGAGGACCGCGCTGACCAGGACCATAAATACGGTGACGGGCCTGCGAAAAGCGAAGGCGGTCCAGTTGTAAGGGGAGAGGAACTTGAACATGATAGACTCGTTACACGACGATCACGGCTCGACGTGATCGAAGCGCTTGGTTTCCTGGCTAGTCGCGGTCCACCAGTGAGTAGATCACCGGAATGACAATGAGCGTCAGAAAGGTCGAGGCAATCAACCCGGCGATCACGGTAATGGCCAGCGGTGTACGGATCTCGGCGCCTTCGCCTAGGCCCAGCGCCAGGGGCAGCAATCCCAGTATCGTCGTGGCCGTGGTCATGAGAATCGGGCGGAGCCTGACCCGGCCTGCCGTAATGACGGCTTCTATGCGTCCTTCGCCGCGTCGCCGCAACTGGTTGATGTAATCCACCAGCACGATGGCGTTGTTCACCACGATTCCCGCCAGCATGATGATGCCGATCAGGACGATGACGCTGATTGCAATGTCCAGCATATACAGGGTAAGCAACACGCCCGACAGGGCAAGCAGAAATGAAATCATGATGATGAAGGGGTGCAGCAGGGACTCGAACTGGGACGCCATGACCAGGTAGACCAGGAAAACGGCCATGGCTATGGCCAACAGCATACTGCGAGACGCGATGGTCATCTCCCGGTACTGGCCGCCCAGGTCGATGCTGAAGTCGTCTGGAAGGGTCATCTCGCCCAGTCTCGCCTGCATGTCACCCGCTACGCTCCCCAGGTCGATACCGGTCAGATTGGCCGTCACCAGGGCCACCCGCTGCTGGTCGATCCGGCGGATTTCGCTTGGTCCTTCGTCCAGGTGGACGCTGGCCACGGCGCTGAGCAGGATGGGACTGCGTTCCGGTGTACGTGACGACGGATTCGAGTTGGACGAAAACTCCGTATCTTCCGAAGCGTTATTCCGAGCCGATCTATCATTACTTCCCGAGTTCCCCTGATCGCCCGTGCTAACGGCCATGGCCTTGAGCTGGGCAAGTTGCTTGCGATCCTCTTCTCTGGCCCGTACCATGATATCGATTTTTCGCTCGCCCGCCGAGAAACTCGTCGCGACGCTGCCGCGGACCTTGTTCCGGATCGCGTCCGCCGCTTGCCCGATGTCCACGCCAAGGGCCGCCATGCGGTCTCGGTCGAACACGATCACGACTTCGGGATGGCCCGCTTCCATCAGGGAACGGACGTCTCTCAACCCCTCCAGTCCTTCGAGGACACCGACCACCTGGCCGCTGACGCCGCGAAGGTCCTTCAGGTTGTAGCCCCGAATCTCGACCTCCAGTGGCGTCTTGAAACTGAATAGCGCCGGACGGGCGAACTCTACCCTGGCGTCCGGAATGTCCGCCAGGCGATTCCGCAAACGGTCCATTACAGGATCGCTGCCCTGTCCACGAATGGCGTCCACGTCCAGCATGACGCCGACGCGCGCCACGTTTTCGCGCTCTTCCTCCATGGCCGAACCACTGGATTCCGTCGCACCCACCACGACGTAGACCTGTTTGACATCCGGGTCCTCCCGGATCAGCGATTCGATCATCGTCGCCAGTTTGTCCGTAGCCGCCAGGGGCGTGCCGGTAGGCAGAATGAGGTCCACCGCGAATTCACCCTGCTCCATTTCCGGTATAAGTTCGGTACCCAGCCGGGGGATGAGCACCATGGTGGTTCCTACGATGGCGGCGACCACGAGCAGCGTGGCGGCTCTTTGGTTTAGTACGCGGGTCAACAGGGATACATAGGCAGTCTGGACACCTGTGAGTATCCAATTGAAAAAGTACAGCACCGGTTGAAACACCTTGCCCAATACCCACGCGAGCCCTCGAAGGAGAAACCACACGGGGACCAGGGCCGTCAACAGCAGGTTGGGTACGATCGCAAACAGGATCTTGAACGCGCTGCCGACCAGGAATCGGACAAGCTGGTAAAAGGGCAGGATCAGCCGGAAGAGGAATACGAAGAACCAGCGCGGAATGGATGCGGCAATGCGCACCCAGCGGTTGGTGCCGGCCGAATCCGCGGCATCCCGGTCCTGCAGCACGCATACCTTCAGCCACCGGCCCGCGCGCACGAAGAATCGTCCGGCCATGAACACGGGGAAGAATCCGATCCACTTCGCCAGGGAAGGAGGCCGGTCCCCACCGCGCAGTCGATAACCATGTGCGGTTTCGCCGAACCACCGGAGGCCGGGATAGGTCTCCCCAAACCATTGTGCCGAATCGTTCCGGAACCTGCGAGCGAACCACTTCAACGTCCCCCCGCGATCCTCTGCCGAAGTCCGCCTGAAATCCCGGTATGCCGACTGGACCCAGAGGCCCCTCCCGGCAGAACCGCCCAGACTTCCTTCCCGCGAGGCCATCATGGGTATGAAGGTCAGGGCCACGGCCAGGGAGGCCAGCAGAGCAAAGGTAACGGTCAGGGCCTGGTCGGTGAAAATCTGTCCGGCGATGCCTTCAATAAATACGATGGGAAAGAACACGGCGATGGTGGTGAGGGTTGAAGCGGTCACGGCCATCCCCACTTCGGACGCGCCGCGGCGCGCGGCATCCACCATGCTGTCGCCTTCTTCCCGGCAACGGAATATGCTTTCCAGCACGACGATGGCGTTATCTACCAGCATGCCGATGCCAAGGGCCAGCCCACCCAGTGACATGATGTTGAGCGTGGTCTTGCTGAAGAACATCAGGATGAAGGTGATCAGTACCGATACCGGGATGGCCACGCCGACGATGAGCGTGCTGCGGAGACTGCGCAGGAACAGGAAAAGGACCAGGATCGCCAGCACGCCGCCCCATTGTGCCGTTCTGATCACCTCGTTGATGGCGTTTTCAATGAAGCGGGACTGGTCCGATACGAGGTGCAGCGATACGCCTTCGGGCAGACTGGAAACGATCGTTCTCGACTCATCCCCGATCAGGTTGGCGGCGACCCCGGCGTTTGATGGTTCAGGTGCCGCGGCGGGCGTTGCTTCGGGTTTGTCCGAATCCGCCGCTACCTTTTCCTCCGGGCTCACTTCCTCCACAAAACCGGTCTCGACGTCGCCCAGCCGTTCCCTGATTGCGCGGGCCACGGTGACGGTATTGGCGTCCGCTTCCTTGTACAGGGAAATTTCGACGCTTTCCCGGCCGTTGATTCTCGTGAGGGTCTTGCGTTCCTTGAAATGACGCCGGACGGTGGACACGTCATGAAGCCGGACGGGCGCCTCTCCCCGGCTGGAGATGATGATCTCGCCGATTTCCTCGACGGTCTGGAATTCGTTGACCGCCCTTACGATCAGTTCTTCGTCGCCTTCCCTGAGCTGCCCCCCGGCCTGGTTGATGTTCTCCGCGGCAAGGCGCTGGTTGATCTGACCGAAGGTGAGCCCCAACCGGGTCAGCTGCGCCTCGTTGATTTCCACCTGGATTTCTTCTACCAGTCCGCCCTTCATGCGTACCGAGGCCACGCCCGGTATCGTTTCAAGCTGCCGCCTGATCTCCCAGTCCGCCAGGTTGCGCAGCATGACCAGGTCTTCGCCGGACAGGCCGAGCCGCATGATGGGGTCGAGCTCGGGATTGTAGCGCAGCAGAATCGGACGCTCGGCGTCCCGCGGAAGGAAGACTCGGTCCACCCGTTCCCGCACGTCCATGATGGCCAGGTTCATGTCCGTGCCCCAGTCGAACTCAAGCACCACGTCGGACACGCCGGCCCGGGAGATGGAACTGACTTCGACCAGTCCGGTAATGACCCCCACGGCTTCTTCGACACGGCGGGATACGAGGTTTTCGATTTCCTGGGGAGCGGCGCCTTCGTACTCCGTGCGCACCGTCAGCGAGGGATAGGAGATGTCCGGCAGGAGATTGACCGCCAGGCGCTGGAAGGATACGTATCCGAAGATCAAAGCCGCCAGCACCAGCATCGTGATGGTGACGGGCTTGCGAATGGCGAAGTCAACGATGTTCATGGAGGGGTTTCCCGCGCGTCAGGGAGAGACGATTCTGACCCGCGTACTGTCTTTCATGCTTCGATGTCCGGCGATCACGATCAGGTCACCCGGGCTGACCCCTTCCCGGATCTCGGTGAAGTCGGCGTCCTGCAGGCCCAGGGTGAGCGCGACGCGGGTCGCGATGCTGTCCTGTACGGTGAAAATCTCATTACCATCGAGGATGGCGAATTTGGGGACCAGCAGCACGTCTTTGTGCTGGTCGGCGAGGATTTTCACCCGTACGAACATGCCGGGTTTCAGCCTCCAGCCCGGGTCGTCGATCTTGATCGTAACCTTGAATGTGCCGTTCTGCGGGTTGATGATGGAGCTTACCCGGAGAATTTCGCCATCGAACATTCCGTCGGGCAGGGTTTCGGTCTCCAGGATGACCTGCTGACCGGCGGCCACGTGGGACCATTCCATCTCGGGCAGATGGGTGTAGATGAGCAGGGTATTCAGGTCGACCAGTGTGAACAGGGCGTCGCCCGATCGCGCCATGTTGCCGACGTTCTGGTGGCGTTCCGTGATGGTGCCGCTGAAGGGCGCCCGGATGGTCGTTTTGTCGAAAGCTACCTTGGCGGATTCCCAGTCCGCCTTGGCCATGATATACTCCCGCTCCTTGCCCTCGTGGTCCACCTCGCTGATGAGCTGGCCGTTCAGCAGGGCCAAAGAACGGTCGAACTCCTGTTTCCGGGCCTCACGGATGGCTTCCGCCCTGGCCATGGAGACTTCTTCCTCGTCGTTTTCCAGTACCGCCAGGACATCGCCCTGTTTCACGAAGGCGCCTTCCTCGACCCGCATTTCCTCAATCATACCCGTGGTTCGGGGGAAGATCTGCGCGTCGCGGTCCGCCTCCACGGTAGCAGTCGTCAGGATCAGGTCGGAAATGGTGCCCAGGGAAGCGGGGATCACGCTCACGGGGACCGGTGGCGGTGCGGTTGAATCGGCTTCGGCCTTGCCATCCTTGCCGACTTTCGTTTCATCAGCGGGGTCGGAACTGGCATCTCCGCATCCTGTCGCGATGCACGCCGCGAGGATTGTGATGCAAATGGCGGGGAAGACTGACCGGTAAAGGTGTTTAAACAGACGAAGATGATGATGTGTATGCCCCATTACTACTCCAGGTAACATTCCAGGTGCGTCTCGATGACTGCCGCATACTTCTAAAACAAACGATGCCTTTCAATATACAATATTTAAAGTCTGCTATTCATGGGAAGTTCCCGATTACTTGCACATTAGACGATGGAGCAGGGATAAAAGTTACACTTATTCCCATCTCATCCGGCCGCTTCCAGCAGCCGCTCCATGTTGCCGCCCAGGATGAGATCCATGTCCTGTTTCGCGATGAAAGTGCAATGCGTTCGCACGGCTTCAAGGGACTGGCGATAGGTGCTCGCCAAGGCGACCGGCGGATAGTTGGACGCCCAGCACATGCGATCGGGGCCGTAGTATTCGTAAAGTTTCCGGACGAGCCAGAGGCAATCCGAGTAGGGGTACTCCCACACAACTTCCGAAACGTATTGAAACCCGGAGAGCTTGATGTGGAGATTGGGTACGTCCGCCGATTCGAGGACCTCCCGAAGTATCGGATGCGGCGGAGGCTCCCCCGCCTTCACGTTGGCCATGTGATGGCAGAGAAAGGGCACCGAGGGAAACCGCCGCGCGAGCTTTCGCAGCGCGGGAAGCCAGACGGGACCCAGGGCCAGTGACGCGATCTGGTTGAGTTCAGCCGCTTTTTCGAAGAACGCCAGGCCCTCACTGGAATCGAACCAGTCCGTGTCGTCCCTGAGATAGTGGGTAAAACCCTTCAACCGGTATTTTTCGACGGCCTCGGCCAGTCTGTCCGCGCCGCCCGGCGTATGGTACGTGTCCGACCATCCGCAGTCCACGTCGGCAAACTGTATGAATCGATCCGGATACCTGCGGACACACTCGGCACCGTAGTCGTTGTTGCCCGGATTGTGATCGATTCGGGCGCAGACCAGGACCGCCTTGTCCACCCCCACCAAATCCATTTCGTGGAGCAGCATTTCCGCGCGGCCCCTGTTTTCAGGATCCGGGGGCACCGGCTCGTAGGGCCAGTAATCCCAGGCATGTGAATGGCAATCGATGATCATTGCTCGTTCTCCTTCCTTAGGGTTCGGGTTGCAGCCTACAGTCGTTCAGGTGCGTATTGCAGTTTCCAGTCGTTCCAGTGCCAAATTCCTGCCTTCAATACCGGTTGACCACCCAGAGACCGGCCGCCAGCAGCACTAGGCCGCCGGTGAGATAGGTGGTCACCTGGTCACCGAGAATCAGCCAGCTTAGCAGCACGCCGAACAGCGGTGTCGTGAAGAAAAAGCTGCTGATCTGTGTGGCGCTGTGCCGCTGCAGCAGCCGAATCCATACGAGAAAGCAGAATCCGGCCACGATGGCGCCCTGGTAAATGACCGCCGCCAGGATGGGCAGGTCGATCGTGACGGGCAACTGCCATTCGGTCGACACCCAGAGTACGGTGAAAACGGGCAGCACGACCACGTTCTGCCAGAATATCACCGCGACGGGGGAGATGCGCCTGACGAGGACCTTGTTGATCATGATCTGGATGGCCAGGCATGTGGAACTGCAGATGACCAGCACGTCACCCAGCGGGGTCGATGGCCCTCCCGCCTCGTCGTAAATGGTCAGCATCATGCCGCCGCCTGCCAGGACCAGTCCGACGACCTTCATCAGCGTCAGGCGGTCGCCCGGTATGATATAGTGGGCGATCGCGGCAACGAAAAACGGGTAGGTCTGCATGAACAGCACGGCGTGGCTTCCGGAAGTCTGCTTCGCGCCGATGTTCAGGAAGAGTATCTGCGCGGCCATGACGAGCGCGGGAACGGTGATGATCAGGCGATCGCCCCGTGCCACGTACAGGGAGACGCCGGCCACGCGCGTCCAGGCATAAACGCACACCAGGGCGACACCGAACCGCATAACCGCCAGGAGGATCGGCGGTATTCCCTCCAGACCCACCTTGACCGATACGACCAGGCCGCCCCAGAGCGTACACAACATCAGCACGAGCAGGACGGGTTTCGTCGTCAACGGCTGGTTTTCATCGATGTAGCTCAACCTGACCGCCCTTCCCGCGGATCCCGCCCCGAAGGGCATCGCCTGAAACGGTACATCAAGCTCCTTGCATGCCTGGCCGGGTATAGGTTTTCTTAAATCTCAGCGCCACGTTGACCAGGGCGATCATGACCGGCACTTCCACGAGCGGGCCGATGACGGCCGCGAAGGCCACCCCGGATTCTATCCCGAATACCGCTACGGCCACCGCAATGGCCAGTTCGAAGTTGTTGCTCGCGGCCGTGAAGGAAAGTGTGGCGTTTTTGGAGTAATCCGCACCGATCTTCCGCCCCATCCAGAACGTGACCAGGAACATGAGGACGAAGTAGAAGAGGAGAGGCAAGGCGATCCTGACCACGTCCAGCGGGATGGCCACGATCGTGTCGCCTTTCAGACTGAACATGACCAGGATGGTGAACAGCAACGCGACCAGGGTAATTGGGCTGATGCGGGGGATGAAGGACGACTCGTACCACTGCCGACCCTTGAGCCGTACCAGCACCAGGCGGGTCGCCATGCCGCCGAAGAAGGGGATGCCCAGGTAGATGAGTACGCTTTCCGCGATCTGGACGATCGTTACGGGTACGATGCTGCCTTCCAGGCCGAACAAGGGCGGAAGCACGGTGATGAAGATCCAGGCGTACACGCTGTAAAAGAACACCTGGAAAAGGCTGTTAAAGGCCACGAGACCGGCGGCGTACTCGGTGTTCCCCTTTGCCAGTTCGTTCCACACGATGACCATGGCGATACACCGGGCCAGGCCGATCAGGATCAGGCCGGTCATGTATTCGGGATACCCGGCCAGGAAGAGCGCCGCCAGGCCGAACATGAGGATCGGACCGACGACCCAGTTCAGAAAAAGAGACGCCCCCAGCACCCGTACGTTCCGGAACACGTCGCCCAGTTCCTCGTACTTCACCCTGGCCAGCGGAGGGTACATCATCAGGATGAGCCCGACGGCGATGGGCAAATTTGTCGTGCCTACCTGTCCGAGCTGGAGCAGGGCCGGAATGTCCGGCGCCCATACGCCGAGCGAGACGCCCAGCCCCATGGCGAGGAAGATCCACAGCGTCAGGTACCGGTCGCGCACCGAAAGTTTTCTTGTGGTTGTATCCATGATCTCTCTTGCGGTGACAGCGGCTTGAAACCGCTTTACTCTATGCGGAAACCGCCGACGTGAAAAGCCAGCAAATCTCCCTGCAAATCTGCCTGCACCGGGCGTCGTACTGTGCCGTCTCCCGGTCCGTGCCGTCGTAGCGTTTCGGGTCCTCGTAGGCTAAGAGGACTCGTTCGTCGGCGCTGGTGATGACGGGACAGGCACGGTCCGCGCTGGAACAGGTCAGGACCGCGCAGTACGCGTGCTGAGGGTTCGGGGGAGCGAGATAGGTTTTGGAGAACATCCGTACCCGGGGCGGTCCCTCGCCCGTGTAGACATCGTATACCGGGTTGTTGCCCGAAGACGTTCGTTCCATACGCAAGCCGGTACGCTCCAGAGCCGCGACCGCCCGGGGATCGAAAGCCGTGGCTTCCGTGCCTCCGGAAAAGGCGGATACGCCGGGGATGCCGCAGTATCCTGCCGCGGCCTGTGCCCAGGCCTGGGACATCTGGCTCCGTCGGGAATTGTGCGTACAGATAAACGTCAACCTGACCGGCTCCCCTTTGTTTACTCTCGTCGAAACGTACGCGGAAACACGTTTCAGCGCCTGCCGGCGTTCATCCGAAATCAGGCTGGATTCTGCCAGACATGCCCGGAGGTATTGCCGAAGAACGGGGTAGCATGATGATCCGGAATCGGGCTGGTTCACTTTCGTCTCTTCGAATGGAAATGGTCAAATCCAAGCCTATTCGAATATGACGAATTATCGGTTCCCGTCAACGGTAATGACGGTGTTTACCATAGACAGTTGTCGTGGACACCCGGTGTGGCGGGTTGTATATTGGGACAGGTCATTCCTCGACCTGCGCGACGATGGCTACAGCATGATCACCACGACTTGATTTCCATGTAATGACGAACACCTCGCCGGGGGAAACATGCCGTCCCGACCGCACGTCCTTCTCGTCTGCACCGATCACTGGCCGGGTACGCTCTTCGGTCACGCCGGGCACCCGGTGATCCAGACGCCGACCCTGGACACCCTTGCCCGCAGCGGCGTTCGTTTTAACCGGGCCTACAGTGAATGCCCCGTGTGCATTCCCGCCCGCAGGACGCTCATGACCGGCACGACCACGGCCACCCACGGAGACCGGGTGTTCATGGTCGACAACGTCATGCCTTCGTTACCCACCATGGCGCAGACTTTCAGGGACAGCGGCTACCAGGCCTACGCGGTCGGCAAGCTGCACGTATACCCGCAACGGGACCGGATCGGATTCGATGACGTGATCCTGGCGGAAGAAGGACGGCCGCATCTGGGCGCCGTGGACGAATACGAGACCTATCTCGGCGAGAGTGGATATGCCGGGGAAGGATTCACCCACGGCATGAGCAACAATGATTACAGTCAGCGTCCCTGGCATCTGCCCGAGGCCATGCACGTGACCAACTGGACTACCAGGCAGATGGCCCGGATGATACGCAGGCGGGACCCCACGCGGCCGGGATTCTGGTATCTTTCCTATTGCCATCCACATCCCCCGCTGACCCCGCTCCAGTGCTACCTGGACCTGTATCGCGACGAGGATCCCGGCACGCCTTACTGCGGCGACTGGGCCAGGGATTTCGACAACCTGCCCTATGCGCTGAAAGTGGTCCGTGGACGATCCGGCGGGATGGACGACAGCCAGGTCGCCTGGGCCCGGCGCGCATTCTATGCCCTGTGCACCCATATCGACCACCAGCTGCGCGTGGTGATAGGCACGCTGAGGGAGGAAGGCCTGATCGACGACACGATCATACTCTTTACGGCCGATCACGGCGACATGCTGGGCGTTCACGGACTCTGGGCGAAGCGGCTCTACTACGAACAGTCCGCCAACGTGCCCATGATACTCGTCGGACGGGCCGGCGAGCGGATCGGCCACAACCGTACCGACGACCGCCTCGTGGGCTGGCAGGACGTGATGCCCACGTTGCTGGACCTCGCGGGAATCGACGTCCCGGAAACGGTTGAAGGCATCTCCATGGCAGGGGAAGAGAAACGGGAATACCTGTATGGCGAATGCGGCGAAGGCGCCCAGGCCACGCGCATGATGCATGACGGCCGATACAAACTGATCTACTACCCCACGGGAAACCGATTCCAGTTGTTCGACCTGGAAGAGGATCCGGAAGAATGCCTCGATCTTTCGGATGCTGCGCATCACGCCGGGATCAGGCGCCGATTGACGGAGCGACTGGTGGGCGAAATGGAAGGCCGGGACGAAAAATGGTTCCGGAACAAAGAACTGACCGGCCTGCCGGACCGCGAATACACGCTGCCGCCCGACAAGGGCCTTTCCGGCCAGCGGGGACTGCACTGGCCGCCGCCGCCCGTGGATCCGGACTCGTCGTACGTACCTTAAGTGCTGGAGAACCGCTTATGCCTGTCGGAAGATTACTAATCGCGCTGATCTTTTTGATGCTTTGGGCGTCACCCGCTATGGCATGGGGACCGAACGGCCACCGCATCGTGGGCCAGATCGCCGAAAACCACCTCACGGACGCGGCGCGCAAGGGTATCGCGGAGCTCGTCGGGCGCGCTTCACTGGCACAGATCAGCACCTGGGCCGACGAGATCAAGTCCGACCCGACGTGGCGCCATGCCTCACCCTGGCACTACATCAACGTACCGCCCGGCCAAACCCTTGAAAGGGCAGAACGAAATTCGCGAGGCGACGTGGTCGAGGCTATTCAGCGTTTCGAAGAGGTCTTGAGGGACCGGGGAGCGGGAAGAAAGGAACGGGTGGACGCCTTGAGATTCCTGGTGCACCTGGTGGGTGATATCCACCAGCCGCTCCACGCGGGTTACGGCAGCGATCGCGGCGGGAACGATATCAGGGTCAGGTGGTTCGGTGAAAGCACCAACCTCCATACGGTCTGGGACGAACACCTCGTCGAGTACCAGCGGCTGAGCTTTACGGAATTCGTCCGGTTCTTCGGCCATGCCGAACCCGGCGAGATCGAAGCGTGGCGCCGTTCAACCGTGTGGGACTGGGCGCGAGAGTCGCAGGCCATGCTCCCGGCCGTTTACGATTACGGTGGAACCCGTTCCGCAAAAACACCCTACCTGGGTTACGCCTACATCTTCAAGCACATCGATGGCGTCAATGAGCGGCTGGTGCAGGCCGGCGTCCGGCTGGGCGGTCTGCTGAACGACGTGTTTGCCGCGCCCTGATTCCCTTTGTCATCCTCCCACCAGCATGATCACGCCCGCCGCCAGTACGAGTCCCGTGATAGTGATCTGCAGGTAGCGTTCCGGGATCTTGCGGGACATTCGCACACCGAACGGTACGCCGACCAGCGATCCGGCCGCCATGGTCACGGCGACCGCGAGATCCATCTGGCTACTGCCGGCGTATATGACCGTGCTCGTAAAGGTCAGTACCAAAGCGATGAAAATCGAGGAACCCACCGTGTCCACGGCGGTGAGTCCGAAGATAATGATCATCAGCGGTACGATCAGTATGCCGCTTCCCACCGAGGTGGACGCGATCAGTCCGCCGATGACGGCGCCGAGCGCTGCCACGAGGACCACCTTCGCACCCGTGATCTGGACGGGCGTCCCCTCGGCTGCCGCCGCCCTGGAACCCGGCCTCATGAACATGTGCCACAGGATCAACAGGCCCGATAGAATGACAACCGCCGCGATAAACTGCCGGAGGTTCTCCTGGAGTTCGAGCCATGCCGGGTCTTCCTGGTCCATGGCGCCGGCGTATCCTGTAATCCATAACGCCACCGCCACGGTCGCCGGAACGGCCCCCGCGAGAAAGTACGCAGAGGTTCGGAACCGGATGGTCCCTTGCCGGAAATGGAAGAATACGGCCGGGATTTTGCAGAGAAAGGAATAGAGATGGGCGGTGCCCACCGCCACCGTGGCAGGCAGGCCGAACCAGAGCGTCAGAACGGGTAGTATGAGTACGCCGCCGCCGATGCCGGTCATGCCGATGCAGGCGCCGATTAAAGCGCCGGACAGGAGTTGTACGACAGTAGTCAGGACATCCAAGTCCATAGAATGCGAAACGGCTCCCTATGCCTGGACGAAACCCGGAACCTGACCGCCAACGCGTCCGCCCATTTTTTTCTTGCCACGCCCGTTAAAACGATGCAAACATGACCTTGCTATGATTCCGACCAAACCATACGCGGCCACGGACCTGGGAATCTTCCGATTTTACAATGGCAAGTTGCATGTCTACCTGGTCGAGTTGAAGATCGAACCCTTCGTGGGCCGGTATTCCCTGCCCGGAACCCTGGTGCTTGAAACGGAAGACCTGGAGTCGGCTGTCCGGCGCGCATACCGCGAAGCAACGGGATGGGTAGACGCCTATTTCGAACAGGTTTATACCTTCTCGGCTATCGACCGCGATCCGAGAAGACGTACGATATCGACGGCCTACATGGGGTTTCCCGACAGCCCCGGCGATCCCTTCAGACCCGTAAACAAGTACCGCAGAGGGGAGTGGTTTTACGTCAACGATACCCCCTTCGCTGGCTTACGATCACAATGAGATTCTGAAGATTTGTACGGATAGGATCGCGGCCAAACTGAACTACACCAATATCGCCCTGCTGCTGCTTCCCAACGAATTCACACTGGCGGAACTACAGCACGTGTATGAAGAAGGGCTCGGTGAAAGTTTGGAAACCCGGAGTTTCAGCGACAAGGTCATGTCACTGAACATGTTTGAACCCACGGGCGGGGAACGCGAGGAAGATAACGACCCACCGGTTCCGCTCTACCGCGCGGTGCACCGGGAACTGCAGGAAATCCCGTTCATCTGAAACGCTGATTTACCCACGCCGCTTCATCTAAATCAATTACATCATGCGCTTGACGATCCGGTCGGACTGCTCCTGGCTGATCCCCAGTTCGCGCCGCGCAATTGCGCCGCCCTCATCCAGAACCGGTTCCTGGTCGCCCAGCGTAGGCGCGTCCTTCTTCTGAAAGAACAGGCCGGTGTAGATCTCATCCCCCCAGATCAGGGCTTTTTCGCAGGCCGCTTTCCAGTCTCCCGTGTCGTGGTCACCGTCTTCCAGCTTCTTGACGCGCTGTTTGAAGAACGCGTAGTCGTTATCCTTGTTGAACGTGACGCATGGGCTGAATACGTCGATCAGGGAAAAGCCTCTGTGCTGAACGGCTTTTTCAATGAGCTGGGTCAGGTGGCGTGCGTCGCCGCTGAAAGCCCGGGCCACGAAAGTAGCGCCGTTCATGATCGCCGCCGTAATAGGATTGATCGGCGTTTCCACGCTGCCGAAGGGCGTGCTCTTGGTCCGCATGTCGATGCTGCTGGTGGGGGATACCTGCCCCGTGGTCAAACCATAGATCTGGTTGTCCATGACGATGTAGGTCAGGTCGACATTCCGCCGGGCCGTGTGGGTGAAGTGGTTTCCGCCGATGCCGTAGCCGTCGCCGTCGCCCCCCGTGACGAACACGGTCAGTTCGTGATTCGCCATCTGCGCGCCTGTGGCCACGGCCAGTGACCGGCCGTGAAGCGTATGCATTCCGTACGAGTTGAAATACCCGGGGAAATTCGAGGAACAGCCGATTCCGCTGATCGTGAGGATCTGATGGGGTCTCAGGCCCAGGTTGACGCAGGCCCTCTGCAGGCTGCTCACTACGCTGAAATCGCCGCATCCAGGACACCAGTCCGGATCCACCTTGCCTTTGAAGTCCTTCGCTTTTAACGGTACTACCGGTTTTTCTTCTACTTCGTCATGGGTTAAAGTTTCCACTGACATGATGGGTACTCCTTAGACGATGATTTCTTGATAGGGCACGTATATGTCCGTCGTACCGGCCAGCAATTCCTTGACGCCTTCCACGATATGATGGGGCATGAACGGTTCGCCGTCGTATTTCCGGATATGGCCGTCGGCCGTCAGCCCGGTCTCGCTGCGCAGATAGCGGTGGAACTGGCCGGAATAGTTGTTCTCCACGATCACCGTGCGCTTCGCGTTCTCGAAAACTTCCGCGATAGCTTCCGAGTGAAGGGGTATGATCCACTTTACCGGCAGGTGATTTACGGCAATGCCTTCCCGGTTGAGGGTTTCCACCGCCTCCGTGATCACACCAAGGGTGGAACCCCAGCCGATGAGCGTAATTTCGGCGTCGTCGGCGCCCGATAGTTCGGGCGGTTCGATGCGGCTGGAGATGTCCTTGAACTTACGGGCCCGCTTTTCCACCATCTTGCGGCGTTTGTGGGGATTGGTAAACTCGTCGCTCACCAGGACGCCGTCTTCGTCATGTTCGTCCGTGGCCACGACATGGGCGTAACCTTCCAGGCCGGGCAACGCACGGGGCGATATACCGCTTTCGGTGTTCTCGTAGCGCAGGTAACCGTTACTCGGTGCCCCGATTAGACCGTGGCCGTTCGCTTCCTGCGAACCCGTCGGGATATCGCTCACGTCCGTCCGGGACTCGGTGATCAGTGCGCCCCGGTCTATGTTCGGTTGCATGTCGATGGTGTCCGGATCGACGCTGAAGGTTCCTTCGGAGATCAGCAGATCCGAGATCACGATGCCCGGGCACTGGTAGTGGTCCACCAGGTTGAACAGTTCGGGCATGGTGTTGTAAGCGTCCAGTGCATCGGTCGGCGCCACGATGAACCGCTCGAAATCCCCCTGGCTCGCGCCGAGTATCTGCCAGAGGTCACCCTGCTCCGTCTTCGTGGGCACGCCCGTGGACGGACCGGCTCGCTGCACGTCGATGAAGACAACGGGTATTTCCATCATCGCCGCGCTGCCGACCGCTTCGGTCATCAGGGCAAAACCGCCTCCGGATGTCGCACACATCGACCTGCAACCCACGTGGGCGGCGCCGATCGCCATGTTGGCCACGCCGATCTCGTCCTCGACCTGCCGCACCATGATACCCAGTTCCCGCGCGTTCTGCGCCATCCAGTGCAGTACGCCCGTGGATGGACTCATGGGATAGGCACAATAGAAATTGACGCCGGCCGCCGCGCCACCCATGGCCAGCGCATCGTTGCCCGTCCACACGGCCAGCGGCTTTTCGCCGGTGGGTACCGAATGCGCAAAGGACTCGAAGTGCGCCGCGGCATAGTCGTATCCCGCCCGTGCCACGCCGACGTTCTCATCGATCACGTCCTGGCCCTTCCGCTTGAACTGCATGGTGAGTATTTCTTCAAGGATCTCGAAATCCATGTCGAGCAGACTGAGGATCGTACCCAGAGACACCGTGTTCTGGACGAGTTTGTTGCGATTGTTGTCGGTCAGTTCGCCGATGGGAAGGGGACAACTGTGCACGCCGTCTTCAGCGACCCCGGGCGTGATCGTGTCGTTGTTATAGATGACCCGCGTTCCGGGTCCCATGAGTCCGAGGTGCCGGTCCATCGTATCCTGGTTGAGGCAGACCAGCAGGTCGAGTTTGTCGCCGTGGTTGTAAACCGGTTGATCGCTGACCCTTACCGTTAGAAATATATGGCCGCCCCGGATGATCGACTGGTAGGCATTGTAGGCGTTGAGGTGCAGTCCGCGGCGGATGAAAATCCGGGCGAGAACATTGCCTGGAGTGGCAATTCCCTGGCCCGCCGCGCCGCCTATGGCAATGGCTAAGTCGAATCTGTCTGAACTCATCTGTTTCTCCTGTCTGTACATCACGGACAAGCTGAACTGCCAACGTACGTACGGGATGTTGTCGGGTGCTGTTTACGATTGTGGGAACCAACAAGATACATATTCACCAGTGGGGTGTCAACCATTCCTTACTTTTTAAGAGGTCTGATTTCAACTGCAGTAAATAGAGGCAGATATAACCCAGGGAATGTTTCCCGTCGCCTCCGAACCAGGTGGATTCGCCAGAAATTCGGCAACCTCGGGCACCGTTTCAGGATTTCAACGTCGTCTGGGCCACGCCCGGATCACGCTTGACAGGTGCGAGCGAAAAACACTATATATGACCATGATGAAGCGCAGCAGATATCACACGGAGATATGAAGCAGACGGCTTTGTCGTCCTGCCCGGGGTCATCGACAGGGATCTGACCGCCGAGGCGCAGGGGCATATCGAGTGGATGGGCAGGAAACACCCCGACGTCCGGCCGGAACAGTATCATCACAACCTGATCGTGGACGATCCGTTCTGGATCCGGCTGTGCACCGATCCCCGCCTGATCGATGTCATCGAACCCTTTCTGGGTCCCGATATCGCGCTTTCGCGGCGCATTACATCAGCAAACCGCCCCGCGACGGACAACCGGTGCTGTGGCACCAGGACGGCAACTACTGGCCGCTGGAACCCATGGAGGTCATCACGATCTGGCTGGCCGTCGACGATTCGACCCCGGAGAACGGATGCATGCGGGTTGTCCCGGGGAGCCACGCGGGACAGAAGCTGTTCACGCACCGCTCGTCGGACGGGGAGAACGTCCTGCGTTCGGAACTGGACCTGAAGGTGGACGAATCAAGGGCGGTTGACGTGGTCGTGCCGGCGGGCGGCGTATCCCTGCACGATCCCTACCTGATTCACGGCTCGAAGGCCAACCTGTCCGACAGTCGCCGGTGCGGGTTGACCCTCCGGTATATCCCCACGACCACGCGCATCAAGCGCGAAAACTTCCCCGCCTACCTGTGCCGCGGAAAGGCCGTGGACGGCATCAACTGCTATCCGCCACTCCCCCGGTTCCGGCCGGGCGACCACTACCCCTTCAAAGGGTGTGACCGGCCGCCGTGGAACTGAAACGGCGTTCGATCAAATCAGTCCCATCTCCTTCAATTCCTGCCTGACCGCCATACATGGCGCCTTCGGTCGCAAGGACCCACAGCCGATCGCCCGGGGTGAGCCGCCGCATGATATCGTGGAAAACGTCGCTGACATCCACGGCCGATACCATTTCCTCCGCGTCCATCTGCTCATCCATCAGGGCAAGGTGCGCGCCGCCGGCTCCTGCCACGTGCACGGATCTCGACCGTTCCACCATGTCCTCCAGGTCGCCGTCCTCGATCCACGGACCATTTTTCCCCGCTTGCACGGCTTCGTCCAGGAGAAACAGGAAGTGACCGCGCCTTCGGTCCAACAGGCAGGTTCTGAGCGCTTCCTGGAGCGATGTCCTGTTCTTGATCGTCAACAGGCGCGCTTCCCTTTCATGGATCACCAGCCGCTCGTCCCGTCCGCCGGTCGATGTTACCGCCTCGAGACCCCGGCGTATCGTCACGGGACTCAGTCCGAGGGTGACGGCCGCCGCCGCCGCGGCTGCAGCATTGTACACGTTGTGAAGACCGGTTAACTGGAGGCGCACGTCCAGGGGACCCCTTGGCGTGATGAGGCGGAAACGGGTTTCTTCCGTCCCCAACTCCACATTGATCGCGTAGACCGTGGGCAACGGCCTTTCCCACCCGCAACCCTCGCAGACGTAGTCGCCGAGATGGGCAAGGCAGTTGATCCGGTAGGCAAGGAGCGCGCCGCACCGGTGGCACGGAATCTCCGGCGTGGATGGATGGGCTAGATTCAGGCGTTCGTCTTCCACGCCGAAATAAGTCAGCCGGGGTGGAACGCCACGTGTGAATCCGCCGCAGAGGACGGGATCGTCCGCGTTTACGAGGATGTTGTGCCCGGCCGCCATGGTGCCGAACGAGTTGCTCCACTGCGCAACCAGCTTGCCGGGATCGACCCCCTGGTTCAACTCGTCGTTGTACAGATTGTTCAGCACGAGCGTGTGCGGACTGCAAATCCTGATGGCACGGTCCAGCATTTCGGTTTCAAATCCGAATACGCCGTAATCGGCATCGATCATGCCGCGGCGGTCCGTCGCCTGGACAAGGATGGAAACGACTTCATCGATGGAAGGGGCGATATCTTCGGGGTAGAGCGTACGGGCGTCGGCCTGCCGGAGGATCGCTGCCAGAATCCGGCAGGTAGTGTGCTTGCCGTTCGTACCGGTTACACCGGCGACGCCCCGTTTGAACTGTCGGACCAGGGACCGGACCAGGCCGGGCCACGCGCCGGCGATGAGGGTGCCAGGCGGGAGACGTCCTCGGGAGAAATCGAACAAATCTGCCGCTCTTGCGACAGACTTGTCAATTGAAAGCGCGGCGGATTGGAGTATACGCATAGGAGGTTGATCTGGTACCGGGGAATCAACCCATTGTCATATTTTCACGCCGCGCCATTCGTCCCTGTCACCAGAAATGTCGACGATGTTGCCATCGGGATCGATGGCCTTGAAAGCGATCTCCGGTGGGGTTTCAGAAGAGATTGCGTCACGGCCCTTCACGGTCTTGGGCGCTTCCGCTCCCCAGTTCCTCACCCTGTGCCAGGCGGCCTCGAGATCATCCACCAATACGCCGAAATGGATATACTCCTCGCCTTCCTCAAGCGACGGACGCGCCTGGTCCCCGTGAGGCAACAGGGTAATGTTGGCGGTTCCGTCGCTGAGATCGACTGCTTCGCCGTTTCCGCGGCGCCCGATAAAGGCGAAACCGATCACTTCCTCGTAGAAACGCTGCGATATGGCCACGTCTCGACAACGCAATGCAAGATGACGAAGAAACGCCATGACACATCCCTCGAGATTTTAACAAGAAGAACCCGTAAATCCAGACGTCAAGTGCTGGACTACAGCCGCTTCTCCTTGGCGATTTCCTCGATGGCGCCGATGAACTTGTCCGTCTGTGCATCGGTAACCATCACGTGCATCGAAGTACGGTTGGCGTCCCAGTTGATCTCGTCATGGGTGACGTTGCGGATATAGATCCGGTGGCGTTCCCACAGCGTGTCGTTGAGATCCCGGGTTGCCACGCCCCCGACCTTGAACGAGACGAGCGCAGCGCTCATGCGGGGATCGGGCGAACTGTACACGTCGACGCCGTCGATATTGCGCAGGGCGTTCGCCACGCGTGTCGCCTGGTAGCGGTTCCGGCTTTCGACCGCCGCGGGTCCGATCATGTTGTGGAAGTCCAGCGCGGCGTCAATGGCGACCCGGGCCGGTGCGTTGGATGAACCCCGCAACTCGAACTTGGCGGCCCCCGCGAGGTACTCGTCGTAGTACACCTTGGCGAAACCGGTGGGTTCCATGCCGTACATGGTCAGTCCGTTAACGGGACCTGAATAGAGGGTCGGCCACACGCGGTCCACGATATTCTCGTTCACGTAGAAGAAGCCGGTGTACATGGACGCCATCATCCACTTGTGACACGGTCCCGCGTACATGTCGCAAGCCAGGTCGTGCATGTTGAGATCAAGCATGCCCGGTGGTTGCGCGCCGTCAACCAGGGTCAGGATGCCCTTCGAACGGGCCATCTCGCAGATTTCCTTCACGGGAAGGACCAGGCCGTCGCCATAATTGACGTGGCAGAAACTGAGCAGCTTCGTGCGCGGCGTGATGGCGGCCTCGAAGGCCTTGAGCAGCATATCGGGGTTGTCGGGTGGATGAAATTTCGGATCCGACAGATCGATCATGACGGTTTTCGTCCCTTGCCGTGCCGCCCGGAGATTGATGGGCTGAACCCCGCTGGAATGATCGTGGTTGGTCGTTACGATTTCGTCGCCCGGCTCCATGTCGATACCGAAGGTGCCGAAATTCATGCCTTCTGTCGTATTGTTGGTGAAGGCGACCTCGTTGGACTTGCTACCGATGTACTTCGCCATCTTGTCCCGCATATTCGACCTGAAGTCGCTGTTGTAGACGTAGCTGGGAATAACTCTTGTAGTTCGAGTTGGCGCCAACCAGCGCGTCGATCTGCGCACGGTGTACCGGGCCGGGAGAAGGTCCCCGGGTTCCCGTATTCATGTAGGACACGCCGTCCTGGATGATAAACTGGCCGGCTATCCAGTTCCAGTAGGCGACGTCGTCGGGTTCCGGTAAATGGTCCTCCGGTAACGGCGGTTTCGCCCTGGCCTTTCCGGTCATGGACAGGAGGGCCGTCCCAGCGGCGAGACCGCCCGCTATCCGCCCGATGAACCCGCGCCGGGAAAGTGCTTTCAACTTTTCCGTATCCTCGTACCGCGGGTCGAAATTCAAACCGGTCTCTTCTGTAAACATGTTTTCTCTCCTAGGGGATACCTCCCGGCACACTCCGGTTCAATTGCCCAGCTGCCCGGCGGTAACCGCCGCGGCGAACCGTACCAGGGGTACTGTCAAAAGGGTAGTGAGTCTTGAATCTGTAAAGAGAGTATACAGGGCATCAAAGGGGGTTTTCAAGTAAAAACTGCAATTCATGTGAATTGCGGACGACGCGCTTGATTTATGGTTGCGGACCGGAAAATACTCCGCTTACTTGATAGTGGTCCTTCCGAACAAGCATGCCGAATGCCAGACACCCGCCGCCGATGCTCCGCCGTGGCTCCGAGAAAGGCATCAACGTGAAAATTGAAGACATTGCATCGTACTACATCGGTGGTGGATATGTCATTCGAATCCGTACCGACAGCGGAATCACCGGAGTGGGACAGACCGCCTGCTGGGGATATCCGGAAGCCGTGCACCAGATCGTGGAGCGGTTCAAAGACTACCTGGTCGGCCAGAACCCGTTCCGCATTGAACATCACTGGCAATACCTCTACCGCATGTCGCCCTTCCGTGGCAGTGCCCTGTCCGGCGCGGTCAGCGCCGTCGATATAGCCCTGTGGGACATCAAGGGAAAACACTTCGGCGTACCCATCTGGGAATTGCTCGGTGGGAACTGCAGGGACAGGGTCAGGCTTCACCTGCTGGGCGGGGGCGGCACCCCGGAGACCATGTACGAGTCCGCTCGAAACTCGGCGGCGGAAGGCTTCACTGCGCTTAAGTTCGACCCCTTGCCGGGTGGATACCAGGATATGGCCCTGGACCGGTTGATACGTACCGCCCGGGATCTTGTCGCGGCCGCGCGCGACGGCGGCGGTCCCGACATGGACCTCATCGTGGAGGTTCACCGCAAGCTTACGCCGCTCACCGCCATGCCCCTGGCCAACGCGCTGACCGAATTCAATCTCCTATTTCATCGAGGATCCAATCCAGATCGACAGCATCATGGCCCAGGGCGAAATCACCCGGCGGATAGGCATTCCCGTCGGGAACGGTGAACGGCTCAATACAATATGGGAATTCCAGGAACTCCTGGCCCACGGGAGGACCGCAATACGTGCGGCCGGACGTGGCCCTCGCCGGCGGCCTGACGCACTGCAAGAAGATCGCAGCCATTGCCGAGGCCCATCACTGCGCCGTCGTAACGCATAACTTCCTGACTCCGCTCATCACCGCCGCTTCCGTTCACCTGGACACCAGCATCCCCAATTTCGTTACGCAGGAGTACAGCAAGGGCGACGAATCGGAAGCCAACGCGGTATACCGGACCGACGATCCGGCGCGAAGGCGGCTACATTCCGATACCGCAGAGCCCGGGGTTGGGCGTGGAACTGGATGACGAACTGCTGGCGGGAGCGACTTTTGCACCGATGAACACCGCGAAGCACGCTGTTGCGGTCGGACGGTTCGGTGGCCAATTCGGTCTAGAACGTCGTGTCGCTAAGGAGGACCATGCTGGCCGGGTAGGATTCATGCGTCGATACAGTTTACTGCATCCACTCTGGATGGCCTTCTACGACGGGGCGATCTACGAGGATGTCGCCCGGAACTGGCGAAACCGCACCTTTCTTTACCTCCTGCTGCTGCTGGCCCTGACATGGATACCCTTCACCATACAGACGCAGAACCAGGTGGATGAATGGATAAGCCGGGAAGCCCCCGTTTTATATTGACCAGATCCCGGACCTGACCCTGTCCGATGGAGAATTGTCCACTTCCTCTCTCACTCCGACGCTCCTGCGGGACCGGGACGGGATGGTCCTGGTGGTCATCGACCCAACCGGTCAGTACACCAGCCTGGATGACACCGAAGCGCCCATACTGGTGACCCGGACCCAGATATTTATTCGGGGAGAGGGTGACCAGGTCGAGATACAGTCCCTGCCGGATGGGCCGCCGGAGACGCTTACGCGGGAAGATCTGTACGTTATCGCCGACTGGACCCGGTCGCTGGTCAACACGTTGCTCTTTCCTGTCCGTGCTCGTGCTGTCTTACGTGTACCGTACGCTGCAGTCGCTGCTGTACGCTTACGTGGCTTCCTTTTTCACGGCGTCCGCGGGAGGGCGACTTCCTTACCGCACGCTCCTGAATATGGCGATCATCGCCATCACACCGGCCGTCGTACTGGACGCCGTACACATGCTCATGGAATCCCGCTGCCGGACTGGTTCTGGTGGCCTGCCTGCGTGGTGCTGTCCCTGGGCTATCTCAGGTTCGGCATCCGGGTTTCGATGACATCCGATACGCCTGCTCCGGGTTGATGTGAACCGGACAGGTATGCACGATCAGTGTGATGAGTGATCGCAACCATGAGCGGCCGAGTCCAGGGAAGATCAGAATCCGTGGGAGATCGAAGCCAATAGCAGCCATCACCTTTACCACCTTTATATGAAGGAACTGCCGTGAAACGCATACTGCTTTTAATCAACGAACGCAGGCCGCCGTTCAGCCAGTTTGCCGGGATGTTCGGCCGGTTGCTGGAAGGCGCTTCTCCCTTTCAGCTGGACGTGACCGATGACCGGAACGCATTGTGCGACCTTTCGAACTACGACGCCGTGGCGCTGTATATCGCGTCGGGTGAACTGAGCCGGGATCAGGAGAAGGGGATCACCGGGTATGTACGTAACGGGGGCGGACTGCTGGCCGTGCACACGGCGAACGCGGGGCTGGCGCAATATGCCGACTACATCGAGATGATCGGTACCGAGTTCATCGGTCACGATCCCCTGGGCGATTTCGACGTGGAAATCGATCCGGCCTTCGACGACATCCTGCCGCGGCACAGTCCGGTTTTCCGGATAGAAGACGAGTGCTACAACATGGACATCAAGACGGAGGCGCCGCTCAGGTGGTTCCAGCATGGACTGTGGAAGATGGAACGAAAGCCCCTGGGCTACGTACGGGATTATGGACAGGGACGCGTGTTCTATACGGCCCTCGGCCACGACAACCGGGCCTTCGTGCATCCCGATTTCCAGGACCAGTTGATCAAGGGACTTCGTTACGTGTGTCGGATGGCCGAAGGGTCCCCCATCCGTATCGGGTTGGTGGGATACGGACCGCTGTTCGGCATGGGTAACCACCACAGTGAACAGATTGCCGCGACACGGGGTTTTGAACTGGCGGCTATCTGTGACCGGGATCCGACCCGATTGGAAGCCGCGCGGGAGGAACAGGGCGATCACGTTCCCATGTTCCTGGATTCGGCGGAAATGGTCGAGGCCGGGCTGATCGACCTTGCGATTGTGATCGTACCCCACGCCTTGCATGCCACCGTGGCGAAACCGCTGCTGGACGCCGGACTGCACGTCATCACGGAGAAACCCTTTACGGTGCATGTCTCTGAAGCGGACGAATTGATTAACCTGGCGAAGGAACGGAGTGTGATGATCTCGGTGTACCACAACAGGCACTGGGACCCGGATATCCTTTCGATAAAGGAAATCGTCGACCGAGGCGATATCGGTGAGGTTTATTCCATAGAGAGCGCCCTGGTCGGATACGGTCTTCCAGGGCAGGCCTGGCGTTCTCACAAGGCCATTTCAGGCGGGGCGATGTACGACTGGGGTGCCCACAATTTTGAAAAGATACTGCAACTGGTACCGAGATACGATGGACAGGGAAACCGGATAAACAAGCGGGCGAGCCTCTACGGCAATTACCTCAAACGGGTCTGGCACAGCAGCACCAACGAAGACTACTGCAGGGCCTATGTCCGTTTCGATTCTGGAATAGAGGCCCAGTTCATGACGTCATCGATCCACGCCTCCCGCAGGCCGATGTGGACCGTCCAGGGAACCCGTGGATCGATTGTCATGGAAGGCGGCGATGGCGCCGGTACGGTGACCATGGCCTCGGCCGACGGTCGACACCGGACGGTCGATATCAAACCGTATACGCGGGGGCACAACTGGAGGGGTTACTACAAGAACGTGGCCGATCATCTGCTCGCCGGTTTGCCCCTGGCGATTACGGGGGAATGGGCCAAGGGTCCCATCCAGTGTGTTGAAGGGTGTGAAACAGCATCGAGAGAGAATAGATTGGTAGAAATAGAATTAGATTTCTAATTTACAAATGAATATCTTAGGAAACCACTGAAATGACGACTAGAGAAAAACTTGAAGCGGGATTCACCATCCTCGCCATACTGGCCCTCTGGCCGGTTATCCTGGGCTGGGAAAACCCGATCTACCATGTCATCCTTGGCGTGTTCCTGGTCGTGTTCATCGTGCTCGTTTTCCAGAAGTTCCGCCGTATACGAGCCATGTATAACGAATCCAGGGTGGAAGCCAAAAAACGGAGATCGCCTGCCGGGAATCCGGAAGATCCCTTCGGCTGATGAAGTGCCACTTCCCATTCAGGCGTATTTGCCGGGGATTTCCGGGGCGGACACCTCATCCAGGCGGGTTCGGTCTTCCGGTTCCAGAGACCATCCCACGGCCCCGAGCGATTCCTCGACCTGTTCAGGAAAGTCCGGTCCGATGATGGGAGCCGTTACTTCTTCGTGGTCCAGGATCCATGCCAGTGCCACCTGGGCGGGTGTCTTGCCGTACCTTCCTCCCACCTCAATGAGCATCTGCACGATACGATCCAGCTTATCCGTCATGGCCTCGTCGAAGGGATAGAACTGACGGCTCAGGCCCGGACGTGGATTTCGTCCCCATGGACTGTTTTCCGGCGGGTTGGCCCCGCGCCGGAACTGGCCGGTCAACAGTCCTATGGCAAGGGGACTGTAGCACATGAGACCGAGACCATGGTCTCGGGCCATGGGCATGAGTTCGAGTTCGGTCTCCCACCGTGCCAGCAGGCTGTAGTTGTACTGCAGGCAGACGAACGGTTCCAGGTTGCGCCGGTCGCTGGTCCACAGGGCGTCCACCACCTTGTATACCGGCCAGTTGCTGCATCCTATGTACCTGACCTTGCCCTGCCGGACAATGTCGTTCAACGTCGACATCGTTTCCTCGAGGGGCGTGTCCGGATCGAAACTGTGCATCAGGTAAAGATCGATGTAGTCGGTCTGCAGGCGTTTGAGACTGGCTTCCACGCCCTGCATCAGGTTGAACCGCGACAGGCCCGTATAGTTGGGGCCGCCTTTCGTACCGAAAATCTTGGTACACAGCACGGCGTTCTCGCGCCGGCCCTTGAGCGCTTTCCCGATGATGACTTCCGACCTGCCCTCCCCATAGAAAGCGGAGTCGAGGAAATTGCATCCCAGGTCGAGCGCCGTTTCGATCACCCGGATACCGGCGTGTTCGTCGATTGCTCCCCGGAATGCCGTGCCGAGGCAGATCGGCGATACCTGCAGGCCGGTTTTGCCCAGATAGCGATATTCCATATTCATCCTCACGTAATCGGGTTGTCAGGTAATTCAAGGCTGCAAGGTACCTGAAAAAACCCGGGTGTTTGGATAAAGTGCATTCCTTCCGTGTCTATCACGGCCGGGGAACGTCCGCTTCGGAGAAGGCCTTCTCGAGGGTCCGAAAACACAGGGCGGCCGATTCGAAGGGATCGTATCCCGGCCGCTTTTGCACCATGTAACTGACTTCCGCGGTAATGGAACCCCGGTAACCCGCGGCGTGCATGGCACGCAGGTAGGCCACGAAGTCGAAATCGCCTTCCCCCGGTACGAGAAACTCGTAATCGGGCGCCCTGCCCCGCTGATCCTTGACGTGGGTATGGACCGCGTAGGGCGCCATGAGCCGGACCGCTTCATCGATAGGCATGCCCAGGACGTCGAAGTGGCTGATGTCGAAATTGAGCCCCAGATGGGGTGAACCCATGGTTTCCACGAGTTGAACAGACTTCTCCGCGGTGTCCAGGGCGGAGCCCACGTGGGCTTCCAGCCCGATCACCACGTTCCTGTCCGCGGCATAATCCACCAGTTCCCGGACCCGTTCGAAAATGAAATCCTGTCTGGGTTCCCAGTCTTCGGGCGTCCCGCCCAGTACCGTATCCAGGACCGGCATTCCGCGACCGTCGTTCCACTCCGCGCACAGATCGACAGCCTGTTTCAGTACGCGCATGTTTTCCCGGTGGGCGCCGGGGTCCTCATCGAGGAGCGAGCGGTGGGCGGCGACGGCGGGCAGTGTCAGGCCATAGGTGGCAAAGAGATTCCTGATCCGCCGCCGTTCTTCGGCGTCGAGCCGGTCCACGGCCGTTGTATAGTTCGGCAGGACCGTCAATTCAACCGCGTCAAATCCCTGTTCGTTCAGAAACGCCAGGGCCTGATCGACGGGTACCGATGGCATACCCCAGGTCGTGTAACCGATTTGCATGTTCCGGTTCCTATCTCCGCTAAGCCATTACAGCATGTCTACAGCATGTCGCCGTCCTTCAGGAAGGCCTTCAGCTGTTCCATCTCTTCATCTGTAAAATCGGGCAGAGGACTTCTTCTCCAGCGACCGAAGATTCCGGCGAGTTCCATAATGGCGTGCTGGCCTGCGTCCCCTCCGGCGGGAAAGGTACCCCAAACATACTGGAAGAAAGGCATGTCGTAGCGCGCGATGACGTCCACGGCGGAATCGATATTCCCTTCTTCGACGGCGGACCAGTAGGCGTGGGCCACTTCGGGCTTGAACTTGATGAAGGACGACATGTATCCATCACAACCGTAGGGCAGCATGTCCATATGGGTCTGCTTTTGCCCGCCGGCGAAGATTACCCATTTCCCGTGGGCCCTGGCGCAGGCGCCGCGCGCAAAATCGGGACTGAAGTCTTCTTTGAATCCCAAGACGCCAGGGACTTCGGCCAGGAGCCTGTCCACGGTTTCAAGCGCCCCCTGCACTCCGACGCTTACCAGCCCGGCGCTCAGGATGAACGCCGGCAGGGTCTCCGATACCGCGCCATAATACGCCACGAGACCGTCCACGGTCATGTCGTCGCGATCCGGCGGCGCAACGATCACCGCGTCCGCGCCGCAGCCCCGGGCATATTCCGCGAAAGCCGCGGTCTGTTGCGTGGACCAGAAACCGGCGCTCGCGATGAACAGTGCCCGCTGGTCCACGATGCGGGCGGTATAGGCTGTCATTTCGGCGATCTCCGCCTCGGTGAGGACCGCGTAGAGGCTGTCGCCCGGAGTGAACAGCACGGTTCCGGCGCCGGCCTCGATGCAAAAATCTACGAAACGGCGCAATCCTTCGTAATCGATACCGCCATCCCTGAGAAACGGGGTATTGATCGAAGCGACGGGACCGGTCAGGTGGTGACGGAAACGGTCGACGTCCATCCAGGCATTCCTCTATTCCGACCAGGTATCGAAGGGATTGCCGGTTTCGGCGAGGGGGAAGGTTACCCTTGCGCCCGTGATGTGGGATAGGTGCGCACCCATGGCCATCTCGATATGGCGGCGGGCCGTGCGCGCGTGGCACAGTTCGTATTCGGGTTCCCTGCCCTCGATGAGATCCATCATGGATCGGGCCATGCGGTGGTGGGCATTGATCCACTTTTGTCCGCCCGATACCCGTTCGTGGGCGAGTACTTCCCATCGGTCATCATCGAAGGGTTTCGGATTTGAATGGGGATGAAAATAGATATCCGGTCCGTCTTGCGTAGCTCCGGGAAGGATGAGCGTGCCGGCTGTCCCGTGGATGTCGATTCGATAGGGGTTCTCGATGCCGTCGCCGGCAAAAGATTCGAATTCCGCGTTGAATCCATCGAACTGGTAGTGTGCCCACATGCCGTTTCCCGCGGAGGTTCCCATTCCGAACAGCCCTTCCTTCCGATCCGACGGAAGGGCAGGCCGACCGTCCTGGGTTATGATCGCCTGGCACCAGGAAGGTTCGCCGAAAAGCTGCCACAGGAAATCGAAGAAGTGGGGATAGAGATCGATGAACCATTGGTCTCCCCCGTTTTCACCGCCGAAACCGTACATGCGAGCCCAGCGTGGCGCTCCGATGCCCCCCTCCCGGATCATCGGGATGGCCTGGCGCTGGATTTCCGGCCGTCCCCGCCAGGGGTGGGCCATGATCAGCAGGACACCGGCCCGGTCGCAGGCTTGTAGCATGGTGTCCACTTCGGCAGGGGTTCGCGCCAGTGGCTTTTCCGCGTACACGTGGACGCCCCGTTCCGCCGCGGCCTGCACCATGGCAAGATGGTTGCTCATCTCGTGGGTGGCCAGTACGACGATGTCCAGCTGCTCCTTCTCCAGCATTTCCGTGTACCGGGCATATCCCTTTTGCGCACCGGTGCGTTGTATCGCCGCAAGCCGTCCTTCTTCATCCGGATCGGCCAGCGCGGCGATCACGGCTCCTTCCACCCCGACAAATGCCTGGTCAAGGGAGTGGCCGTAGTCTCCACAGCCGGTGTGCCCGATTATGCCGATTTTCAACGCCTTGCTCCTTTGGCCCATATCAACCCGGTAAACAGGAGGTGTCTGCGATCAAACGACTACCATGCGTTCGGTCTGGAGGATAAACACCTGCGCACCGCCCACCATGGTCGTTACCGCCTCGCCCAGCCCGAGCGCGTCGAGATGGGTGCCGATCTGGGCGACGTCGATCGCTTCCTCCCGGGCATGGCAGTGATTCTGAATGAGTTCAAGTACGGGAGGTACGCGTTCGTCATCCACCCCAATTAACAGGGTGACGTTGCCGGCGCGAAGGAATCCGCCCGTGCTTCCTATCTCGGTGAATCTGAAATCGTTGTCGATCAATGCATCGGAAAGATGCCTGATATCCCTCTTGTTGACGATTGCGATGAGGAGTTTCATGGCGCACCTCCTGGTCCCTGTGTTTTTGTCATGCCGTAACCGATTCGATCGCCTCTCCGGCCACGTTGATTATCCGATCCAGCTCTTCGGCGGTGACAACCAGCGGAGGAGCGAAATTCACGCTGTCTCCCCTGCATCGCGTATAGACGCCGTTTTCCATCATCTTCTTTACGATGCATCCACCCATTTTCAAAGCCGGATCGTAGGGTTTCCGGGATGCAGGGTCCTCCACCACCTCCACGGCAGCCATCAGGCCGATGCCGCGAATGTCGCCCATGTGTGACAACGACCGCAGCGACTGCAGGCCGGCCATCAGCCGGACGCCCATTTCCCTGCTTCGTTCTATGAGGTCTTCATTTTCAATCAGATCGATATTCGCGAGGCCGACGGCGCAGCATGTCGGGTGCCCGGAATACGTGAAGGAATGGTTCCACTTCCGGTCCTCGGGCGCATGTTCGATGCAGTCGTGAATCTCGTCCGATACGATGATACCCCCGAGGGGCACGTAGCCACTGGTCACGCCCTTGGCGAAGGTGATGATGTCCGGCTCGACGTTCCAGTGGGACAGACCGAACCAGTGACCGATGCGGCCGAACCCGGTGATGACTTCATCGGCGATCAGAAGCACATCGTATTTCGTGCAGATTTCCCGGATCCTGGGCCAGTAATCCTCGGGCGGTACGATAACCCCCGCCGCGCCCTGTACGGGTTCGCCGATGAAGGCGGCTACGGTGTCGGGGCCTTCACGCAAAATTGCTTCCTCGAGCGCGCGGGCGCTCGCCTCGCCGCACCCCACGCCGGAGTCCGCCGGTTTGTAGTGGTAGGGATACGGCGCGTCGATATGAATATAACCCGGCAGGCTGGATGCGAAGTCGGCCCAGTACGCCTCCAGGCCGGTGGCGTTCATGGCGCCGATGGTCACGCCGTGATAGGCATGTTTTCTGGATATGATCCTGGTTTTGTCCGGCCGGTCGGCACGCTGCCAGAAATACCGGGCAGTCTTGATCGCACTGTCGTTGGAAACGGCCCCGCCCGAGGTGAAAAAGGTATGGTTAAGCGGTCCCGGCGCCAGGTCCTTAAGCCGGTTGGCGAGGCGTACGGCCGGGATATTCGTCGCACCCCGCGTAGCAGGAAAAGTATCCCAGTTCGATGATCTGGTCCGCGGCCGCCTCGGCCAGTTCGCGCCGGCCGTGGCCGACGTTCACGTTCCAAAGGCTCGAGAGCCCGTCGATGTAACGGTTTCCCTCGATATCGATTATCGTGGATCCCTCCGCGCGGACACAGATCATGGGCTCGCCATGATCGCTGCAGTGCTGCAGCGGATGGATCAGGTATGCGTCGTCCCTCAGCAGTTGCTCACGGTCGCCGTAGGTCATCGCTCAGTACTTTTTATGCTGTATGTTTTTGGAAGGCGGTCAATGGTAAATTGACAGTGTGCCGGACACCGGTTATGGTGTATTATACGGAGAGGCCAGTACACAATCAAGATGTATGAAAGGGAGGGTTCCATGCCTCGCGAGCACCCCCATCCCTGGCAGGATGAATACGAAGGCGCCGTGTCCCTGACCTTTGACGACGGAATGCAGTCCCAACTGCACAGGGCGCTGCCGATATTAGCCGAAAACGGTCTTCACGGCACGTTCTATGTCAATCCGCGAGGACGGGACTGGCGCGGACTCCTGGCACCGTGGAAAGCCGTGGCGGAAGCCGGTCACGAGGTAGGCAATCATACCGTCAGCCATCCTTGCTCCTGTGCGTTCAAGGAGACCCGCGCCGACTGCCTGGAGACGATGACCCTCGACGAAATCGAGTGGGAGATCGGCGAAGGCAAGCGCCGGATATCCGAAGTCATCCCGGAACAGCTGGATTTCACCTTCTGCTATCCGTGTTACCATGCCCACGTGGGCGAGGGACCAGGCCGTCAGAGCTACGTTCCCGTCGTCGCGCGTCACCATGCCGCCGGACGGGGCAAGGGGGACTTTGCCAACCACCCTCTGACCACCGATCTTCACCACCTCTATTCCTTCCCCGTGGAACGCCACGCTCTTTCGGATATGATCGGCCTGGTCGAGGAAGCCGCAAGCCAAAGCCGGTGGGCCGTATTGACCTTTCACGGCATCTCGGAAGGGCATCTCTCCGTGACGGAGTCGGATTTCAGCGGACTCTGCAGTTATCTCGGAAAACACCGCGATCGTATATGGACCGCACCGGTCGTCACCGTCGCCAAGGCGATCAGTGACTGGAGGTCTGAAGGGTCTGACCGGTCTGCCCGGTCCGCCCGGTCCGACAGTTCAGCAGGTTCGGAAGGGCTCGCGCGGAACGAACAGCGATCTCCCGTCCCATGAATTCCGATTTGCCCGCCATCCAAACCATACCGGTTCTCGTGGGTTCGACCGGCGTCGGAAAAACCGCCGCGGGAATCGAACTGGCCCGGCGTATCGGCGCCGAAATCATCTCGGCGGATTCCCGCCAGGTCTACCGTTACATGGATATCGGCACGGCCAAGCCCACGGCGGAAGAGCAGGCCGTAGCGCCTCATCACTTGATAGATATCGTCGATCCGGACGTTCGTTTCAGTGCCGGCGAATTCAGCAGACAGGCACGGGAAGTGATCCGGAAACTCAGCGGCCGAAGGGTGCCTGTCCTCGTGGTTGGCGGCGCCGGCCTGTACATCAGGACGCTGACGGAGGGAATCTTCGAGGCGCCGGAGATTCCGCGGGCGTTGCGGAAGCAGTTGGAGACCGGTTACCGGGAACAGTCGACGGAAGCGCTTCACCGGCGGCTGGAACTGGTCGATCCGGTCTCCGCCGGGCGCATTCACGAGAACGATCGCCGACGGATCGAAAGAGCGCTGGAAATCCACGACGCGACGGGCACGACCCTTACGGCCTGGTTCGCCAGCCCGCCTGCCGCGGGTCCCGTATCCATGCGCTTGATCGGGCTGCGGCGGGACCGCGCAGCCCTGTACGACAGGATCAACCGCAGGGTGGTTCACATGATTGAATCAGGCTTCGAGGAGGAGGTCCGCGGCCTGCTGGACCGGGGCTACGGGGACGGGGCCCACGCCATGTCGACCTTTGGATATGCGGAATTGCTTCGCTGTGTCCGCGGCGAACTGGACCCGGACTATGCCGTTTCGATCATCCAGCAGCGGTCGAGGCAGTACGCCAAGCGGCAACTGACCTGGTTCAGGCAGATAGCCGGTATCGAGTGGGTCACCGTGGCGGATGGGGATGGCGCTGAAGAAACCTGCGAGAAGATTATCGACGCATGTCCCGATCTGCTACTTTAGGAACAACAGCTTTCGTGTCACCTCGGACCGTCCCGTCGAACCTTCCGTCGTCATTCGACAGAAATAGACCCCGCTGGCTACCCGTATTCCCGCATCGTCCCTGCCATCCCAGGCCGTGGTAAACGTGCCCTTCGAATGGGCACCGTTCACCAGGGTGCGAACGGCTTGTCCCAGTATATTGTACAGGGCGAGTTTCACTTCACCGGTCCGGTCGACTTCGTAACGGACGGTGGCGCTTTGACCGTTGCTCAAGTTGAAGGGATTTGGAAAGGTGGTAAGGGACGCGGCCAAGGGATGGCCGGTATGGGTCAGATCGGGATCGTAGTTTGCCGTATACCCGTATTCATAGCCTGACCCGGTACTTTCGAGTGAGGCTACCACGAGCATCACGGTATCGTATCGCGTCCAGTCCGGTACTTCGATGGTGACGTTTCCCCGGGTAGCGGGTATCGTCAGCACCGTGTCCGCGCTGCCGGTTACGCTGCCTCCGCTGCCTCCGCTGCCCGCCACGGAAACGCCCCACTCTCCGGAAATGCCCGTGAAATCAATGCGAAGGCCGCCGTTAAGGGTGGAGTCCGGGACAAAGTGAATGTAGTTGGCTGCCAGGTGGGATGGAAACCGAGCAGCGGGAATATCCGGACCGTCGAACCGGAACGAGGACGTGCCTCCTGCTGAATCGGGCGCGTGCCTGTCGCTCACCTCGACCTGCGGGAAGGCGTCACCTTCCTCGTAGAACCGTACCGAATCGGCACGCGTGTCGGTAAACACGTTCCAGGTGGTGAATTCCTGGAAGGCGGATTTCAAATTGCTCCCCACACCCCGCAGTCCCCGGTCGATGGCATCCAGTGCAGGGTTTGTCTCGGCCATCTCCCAGATAGCCCGGATCAGGGATCGGTCATGCCGTTTCTCCAGGAACAGGGGCCATAGTACACCGGCGTATTCATGCTCCCCGTCCGAGGCATCCAGCGCGACCCAGGGTTCCGTGAGAAAGCTGCTGAACGTCGGGAAATAGGTCAGGTAGTCGTTGACGTCGTCATAGACCTGCTCCTCGATCCAGACGGCGCTCTGCTCCAACCAGAATGCGGCCGCCCCGGCGTCGTAGCCAAACTGGACGGCATGGAAATACTCATGAGCCACCGTGATGCGCAGCAGGTTCAATGCCTTTTCAAGCGTATTTCTCGATTCTACGAAATCGTTTTCGACGACGATGTAGGAAGGCAATGCTCTGCCGTTTGTCACCGCTTCCGGCCGCGCATATCCACTGAAATGACTCGACAGGTCGGAAATGTAGACATCGTACCGTTCGTCCCCCCCGTCGTCCGAATCCAGCTCCTCGTACCTGTCGTGAAACTGGTAGTCCACGGGCGGCAGCCGGTATCCCAGTTCTTCGACGATCACGCGGCGGGATTCATCGAGGAAAGTCGCGGTGTGTTCGACATAGTCCGGCACGCCGTTGTTGTTGTCGTCTCCCAGTTCCGGCCAGCCGGCGCCCGGCCGGTCTTCCGTGGTCGTGACGTACCAGATCTTGAAATGTCCATCGGGACTGACGAAAAACTCGGGATCGGCCGAATAGGAATGGCCCAGGTCGTTCGTGCGGTCCCCCTCCCCCGGAAGGGTGGGACGGCCGGAGGGCGCTTGATCAAATCGGTAGGGTCTGGTGGCAATCCCATCCGGCGGCTGATCGGCGAATGGATGGGTGTGCAGCGTTCCGCATCGCTGCGTTGGGGTTGTTTGACCAGGCTGGCCAGACTGGCTGTAAGCGCCGGAATGGGTGAACATTCCGCCGAAACAGGCCAGGATCAGGCATCGCAAAAGCAGGCGGTATATATCGAAACGTTCCATGTCGTTGGTCGACCGGCCTCCTGCCAGCCAACTGCCGGTCGATCCGGTTCAATGGTACAACCGCGCCGTGAAAGGCGCGGTCACCGGGAAGAATGGAATGGGGTCTGGCCGTCAGCTACCCGACGCCTCCTCGCGCTGGTGACGGGGCGGAATGGGAAAACGTTCCGAGTAGTGGGACAGGTCTTTGCCCGCTATCAGGTCTTCCAGTATATCGTCGTTCTTGTCCCAGTGCTGATCGTTGGGATGGATATCCAGCGCAATGCTCCCATCGCCGTTGATCAGGTAGGTGACGGGGATCCCGTATCGTTCGTTGGTCTTGGCCCGGAACTGGCGTTCCCAGTAGCCGCGAAAATCGAAAAGGGAGGTCTCGCTGGTCATGTAGTATTCGATGACTTTTTCATTCCGCGCCGCGAGATCAGCCATGATTTCCGGATCGTTTTTTTCAGATTCGTCGCTGGGCCGTACCAGGATTCTCTTCTGGAGGCCATCTTTGAAGCGTTCCAGGCCGGGACCGAATCCCTCCGCGAACTCCTTGGGATCAAGCGGTTCCTCGTCCTTGTAGAAAGTATTCACGCCAACAAACAAAAAGTCTATTCGGCCCTCGTACTTGTTCGCGATGTTCATGAGGAGTTCCGCTTCCCTGATACAGGGCGGGCACCACCAGCCCCAGAAGTTCACGAACAACGGTTTGCCCTGGTAGTCCGCCAGGATTACCTTTTCGCCGCCCATGGTATACACTTCGAAGTTCGGCGCCAGCTGGCCTATCTCCGTACCGATGTTCGCGACTTCCTCAACCGCGTCCTCACCTGGAGTCGCGTTGCATGCCGTTCCGACCATACCGATCAGCAAACCGGTGGCAATGAGTATTAACAACATTCCTTTTATGTATCGACGCATACGTTTCCTCACTTTGAAAAATGCAAAAAGAGGCTGTTTGACAATCGAGATTTTGATGTTTTCGACAGTAACTTCGGTAAGTTTACTGTAATTGTCAACAACTATTTTAATTGCTTGAGTCGGTCACAACCCAACCAGGGCCTTTTCGAATCTGCAAACGGCCGTGGATATGTCCGGTTGGGACAGCACGGCGGAGATCGCGGCGACGCCGTGGGCGCCCGCTTCAAGACATTCATTCACGCGTCCGGGGGTCACGCCGCCCAGGGCGAATACGGGAACCGATACCGCCCGAACCGTTTCCGCCAGTGCCTTCAGGCCTTTTGACGGGCCGTAAGCGGCTTTGGAGGGTGTATCGTATACCGGTCCGAAGGTAATGAAGTCGACTCCCTCGGCTTCCGCCTCCTGCGCCCCCTCCATGCTGTGCGTCGAGCGGGCGATCAGCGTTCCTGCCGGCAGGCGGTCGCGCGCCGTCCGGACCGGTAGGCATCCTTCGGGGAGATGAACGCCCTCGGCAGCGCACGAAAGGGCGACCTCCAGGTTGCCATTCACCATCAGCACGGGGCGGTATTCGGCGAGTTCATGTTGCACTTTCCGGGTCAACTCCAGCAACCCCGGCGTGTCCAGGTCTTTTTCCCTGATCTGGACCGCCCGCACACCCGCGCGGCATGCCTGTTGCAGCGCTTCGGCGAGTGTACGTCCGCCGCACGAGGTACGATCGCTGATCAGATAGAACCTGAAGTCTACCATGGCGTGCTAGTTCGCGGAAGAGTGAATAACCCCGCTCAACGGACTGGAAGCCGAAGCGTATGCTTTCATGGGAATCCGCCCCGCTTCGTAGGCGAGACGACCAGCCTCCACCGCCTTGCGCATTGCGATGGCCATTTTCACCGGATCCCGGGCGCCGGCTACACCGGTATTCATCAGTATGCCGTCGCAGCCGAGTTCCATGGCGACGGAGGCGTCCGAAGCGGTCCCGACTCCCGCATCAACAATGACCGGAACGTGGCTGTTTTCGATGATGATGGCGATGTTGTGCGGATTCCGGATGCCCAGGCCGGAACCGATCGGCGCGGCAAGCGGCATGACCGCGACGCATCCGGCATCTTCGAGTTTCTTGCAGACGATGGGATCGTCTATCGTATAGGGCATAACGTTGAATCCCCGTTCGACCAGGTCGCGCGCGGCCACCAGCGTGGCTTCATTATCGGGAAACAGCGTCTTTTCGTCTCCTATGACTTCAAGCTTCACCGTATCGGTACCCAGTGCCTCCCGGGCAAGTTCGCATGTCAGAACGGCGTCTTCGGCCGTATAGCATCCGGCCGTGTTGGGCAGCAGTTCATAGCGGTCGCGGTCAATGTAATCGAGCAGCGACCGTCCGGAAGGGTCGTCCAGATTGACACGGCGGATGGCCACCGTGACCATCCCCGTTTCGCTTGCCTCGAAGGATTCGCGCATCAGTTCGAAACTTTCATACTTGCCCGTTCCCAGAATCAAACGGGATTCCAGCTCTATTCCGCCAATGTTCAGGGCGCTCATGATTATCCACTCCTTTGCCAGTCCGGTCCAGGTTCATTTGAACACGATATAACGTTCTACTTCGTCGACGCGGGTTCCGATACTGATCCGCTCAGCCGTTATCCGCCCGCCACTGCGCGAATTACCTCGACCTCGTCGTCTTTGCGCAACACGGTCCTGTGGTGTTCCTTCCTCGGAACGACCGCACCGTTCAGCGCCACGGCGGTCCCCTCGACGGATACGTCCAGATCACGCAGCAGATCTGCTATGCTCATGCCCTGGGAAAGTTCCCGCGTGGTCCCATTTAATTTGACGGTCATCCTTCGTGTCTCCAGTTCACTCAGGATAGAATCGCGTTGGCAGAAAGGGCTTCATAATCGGGGGAACCCGGCCGTTCAGGATCGTTTCCGCGATCAGTTCCGCGGTCAGCGGGGACAGGAGAATGCCATTTCGGCCGTGCCCCGTTGCCGCGTAAAGGCCTGGTGTCCCCGTGGCACCGAGCACGGGCCAGCCGTCTTCCGTAACCGGCCGCAGGCCTGACCAGGTGGATTCCACTGGGTAAGATTTCAATCCCGGTGCCAGCTCGAGCGCACCGTGAAGCAATTGCATCACGCCGCCCACGGTGACTTCGTTGCGAAAACCGGCTTCCTCGACGGTGGCGCCAACGATAAGCCGTCCGTCCGCCCGGGGTACCAGGTAAACATCACCGGTGTAGATCGTATGGCGAAAGGGTGATTCGGCGCCTGCCCGCAATGCGAGTATCTGTCCGCGCACGGGACGGACCGGAACACGATGCCGGGGCGGAACCCCATCGAGGTATCGAGCCCGGCAACCCATGGTGTTGACCACCGTTGCGGTATTCCAGGATCCGTCCGTAGTTTCTACACTGGCTACGCGATCTCCATCCAGGACAATTTTCCGCGCCGCGACACCTTCGCGTATCTCGCCTCCGTGAAGCAGTACCGATCTCGCCAGCGCGGATACGACGTCCCGGCTTTCCACCTGGTGATCGGCCGGATAACGCAAGGCCATGTGCACCTTGTTCGAGAGATTCGGCTCCAGGCGCCTGGCCTCGCGGACGGACAGTCTTTCGACGGGTATTCCGCTCCTGTGATGCCGGTCGTACCGGTCCTCCAGCCGGGACTGGGATCCGATGCTCATCGCCGGGTATATCATCCCGGTCCCGTTGTAGTCGATGGAGCAGCCGGTTTCTTCTACGAGGGCTTCGATGAAGCCTTTGTAACGCTTCAGTCCGGTCCGGCAAAGGTCGAAGTACGGATTGGGTTCATCGAATTCACAGTGGGGAGCCAGCATACCGGCGGCGGCCCAGGATGCCCCTCGGCCGGTCCGAGACTGCTCAAGGACCACGACCTTGCAACCGTTGAGACAGAGCCGCCGTGCTACGGCCAGGCCGATAATCCCGCCGCCGATGACCACTATGTCCGATTGCTGCACCACGGAATCCCGCCACTTCGTCACCGGCAAAGAAAAAGCCGTTTCATTCGAAACGGCTCCGTTCAGCCGTTTCCCTACGCTGGCATAACCCAGGTCAGGTACAAAGGGTCGTGATTCTCAGGCTCACGGGGAGCCGCCCCTAACGGATAAGTTCAGTCTAAGAGGGATAGTGGGATGTGTCAACCAAAACCTGAAGCGATTCGCGGCCAGTTCACTGGCTGCGCCTGTCCGATCAACTTCCGGGATAACCGGGTTCTCTTCTTTTTCAGACCAGTCCGAAATACCGGCGGATCAACCATTCCCCAGTCAGCAAACCGATCAACAGCATCAGCGAAGCGGGATGATTCCACCACGCAAAGGTGCGCGTTTCCTCGACACTGATCTCGTCGAAGGCAAGGTCCTCGGCCATGCGGCCGATATCCGATGCGAGGTAGAACTGCCCACCGGTCATGTCCGCCAGTTGTCCGAGGAGTTTCCGGTTCATGCGCGTCCGATCGAATTCACCGCCAGTCTCGCCCACGGTGAAACCGCCGGACTCTGTTCCGAGCGGCACACCGTTCAATTCGGCGGTCGCGTCGAATCGGTATTCGCCTGTGGGAAGAAACTGAAGTCTTCCCGCGTACCGGCCATATCCCTGTCCCGTCGAGGTGAGATCCAACTGGAGCGCGTCTTCACCGTCCCGGTCAGATCGCACCGTGACGGTCAGGTCGGCGCGATCGACCGGCCGATAGTTCTCATCGTATATCTGTCCGTCGAAACGGACCGCTTCCCCCCCACGGTACTGCAGTTTGTCTGACGCGACCCGAATTCTGCGGCTGCCTTCCCGCACGGTCATCCACCTTACCGCGTTGTTCCACAGTCGTTCGTATGCCTCGTTGGTGCCGCCGCTACCCCACATCATCAGGTCCCATTGCCAGAGACCCTGCGCGGCAATGGCCAGCACCTTGCCCTGACCGTAGCGATGCACGGCGATGACCGGCGTATCCTCCTCACCGGTTTGCCACGCCGGGTTCGTGGCGAGCACCGTTGCGCCCGGTTTCGCGGGTCCGGCCTGGTTCATTCCGGGAAGGGGAGGCAATTCGCCCCAGAGCCGTTCCGATTCCACGGGGTCGTCATCCAACCTGGTGATCGGATGTGTACTGCCGTCCGGTGTCAGGACCGGGACGAAGGTGCCTTCTGTTATACCCCTTGCCGTGGCTGCGATTTGAAAGGGCATCAGGTTGCCTGCCGGTGTTCCGGCATAGCCGCCCATTTCAAAGCTGTGTGGGCCGCCGAGGGCAATCAGCCCGCCGCCCTTTTCTTCGACAAAGGACGTGACGAAGGGTAGCCAGGGTCGGAGGCGGTCGTGGCTGATGCTGCCCAGAATTACCAGGTCGTATGCAAACCACTCCGCGCGTGAAGAGGGCATAGGGACCGGAAAAGTCTCCCCGTCGGGCTTGAAAACCAGGCTCGTCACCTCGATATTGGCGTCCTTCGCCAGTGCCCGTCTGAGGAATCCCATATCGGCGCGGGGCGATCCTTCGATATACAGTATGCGCAGGCTGGATTTCAAAACCTTGACCGTAAGGGTGCGCCGATTGTTTCTCGGGGTGATCTCGCCCTCCAGTTCAGGTACTTCCACCTGGTACCGATGTACGCCGTCCGTCTCGGGAACGACATGAAAAACCACGGTCTGTTCCCCGCCCTGTCCATCCAGCGTGACTTCGGCGCTTTGAAGGATTCGGCCGTCTTCGCGCAGTGTTACCGGGACGCGTACCCGGTTAAATCCCCGACCGCGTATGACGACTTCGACGGGCACGTTGCTTCCCGCGTACACCACGTCATTAGCCGTAATGCGAGGTAGACTGAGATCCCGGATACCCAGCGTATCGCCGATCCCCACCGTGAATAGGGGTATATCGAGATCTTCGGCGACCCGCAGGGGATCGCGTCCGACGGTGAAGTTACCGTCGGTTACAAGGACAGCGGCGGCAAACCGGTCAGCGGAGGATCCATTTGCGAGGAAGGACAGCGCGGCCGCGATATCCGTACCCGTACCGTCGGTAATCAGGGAGTCGCTTTCATCCACGATCAAGGGTGCGAGGCCCTCGGAGAACCTGTAACTGTGGACCTTGTGCCGGGTTCTAAGGGTTTTCAAGGCGTCGCTGGAAATTACACTGGCCAACACTTCGTTCCGATTGCCGAGACCGTCCGAGAGCCCCATGCTGGCCGAGGCGTCGACGAGTACTGCCAGGCCAGGGTATTCTGATCGTTCCACGAGTAGTCGAGAAACGGGCTCGCTCAGGATAGCCAGGAACAGACCGGCGGCTGCTATTCGAAGTGCGATGAGACCCCATGCCGCGGCGGGGGCGACCTGACTGAAAAGCCGCCGGGAAACCCAGTATATGAGGATACCGGCAAGGATAAAGACGATGAGGATCCAGGAGAGGGAATCCGAGTGGAAATCCAGGGACATGGAGAGGTTCCGGTGTATGGCCCGGCAAATGCCGCGGACCGGGCAAAATAGCTGACACCCTTCTTTAAAACTTTCTATTGCTCATTTCAAGCAATTAAAACGGCGTATCCGTATTTAATACCAAAACACCCTATGGTTCCCAAAGGCTGTCCAAACAAGCTTACGAATAGGAAACCCTACCCACCGCTGTCAACGACCTGCCTGAAACCCCTTCCCAAGCGCCCCGTCAAGTGTAGCCTGGGCAATCAGGTAATCGTACTGTGAGCTGGCAAGATTGGATCTCGCTTGCACCAGGGCTTCCTGTGCGGTGAATACGTCGAGCAGTGTACCCGAGCCCACCCGGTATCGTTCTTCCGCCAGCCGCAGGCTCTCCTCCGACGCCACGATATTGTCGCTGCTGAGCGTGATGACTTCACGGGCCGTATCCAGGTCAAGCAGGGAGCGCCTGATGGTCAGCGACGTAGCCCTGCGGGTCTCACGCAGCGTTTCCTCCGCGATCAACTGCTGGGCCCGTGCCTGGGATATTTGCGCATAGGTCTGCGTACCGTTCAGAATCGGGAATCTGAGATTCAGATTAAAGGACAAGCGCCAGTTCTTGTCATAGGTACCGTACACGTCCTGGAAACGGACGCCGGACCGATTGTAGCTGACGTTACCGGTAACCGTCGGCCAGAGTCCGCCCCGGGCCATCTTGGTCTGAAGTACGGCGGAACGTATGCCTCCTTCATCCCGATGAATGGAGGGATTGGTGAGGTTGGCCAGCCGGAGTGCGTCTTGCAGCTGCATAGGCGTGGCCGTGTCGAGCGTTCCGCCCTCAAGGGGATCGATAACCTGGAACTCCTCACTGAGACCAATGCCTATCACGTTATTCAACTCGGCCCCAGCCTGCAGTACCGCTTTATCCTGGTTGTGCAGACTGATGCGCGCGCCGCCCAGGTTGGCCCTGGCCTGCAGCACGTCGACCCGGGCTACGGAACCGATCTCGTACATGCTCTGGGACCGGCGGAGCTGTTCCTCGTTGAGGCGGACGTTTTCTTCCGCTACTTCTCTAAGACGCATGGCTCGCAGCAGGCTGTAGTACTGGGTCTTGACTCCAACGACGACCTGGTTTTCGGTGTTGGTCTGCCCGAATTCCTGGTTGTCTACGAGCTGCCGATTGAGGCGGATCGTGTTCCAGTTCTGTCCGCCGTTGTACAGGGTCATGCCCAGGCTAATGCCCTTCCCAAAGTTCGTGCGGGTACTGCCCGGGGCTTCGCGGATCACGACACCCTCGAGGATGATCGGGGTATCGCCGGATGTGGTCCGGTTGGCATTCACGACCGTGGCGGTTACCTGGGGCATGACGCCGGTGTACGAACCGAAGACGGCTGCCTGCTGTGCCTCCACCTGTTTTCGGGCGATCTCTATCTGGGGGTTGTTCTGCAGCGCGATCTGAATACACCGGTCCAGTGTGTAAGAATCTCCGGTGGTCGCGCCGGAACCGGAGTTCTGCCCGAGCACCGTCCCTGCGGGAGTCAACAGGCATACAGCGACCAGGAGGGCCCAACAGCTGGAATTTCGATTCATCATAAGGTAGTCTCCTTGTATCGTTGTTCGACAGATTCCTCTTGTTAGGTATTAGACGAATTTACGGCCGAAATCCCGCGCAAGAGATTGGCTTATCTGTTAGACCACGGACAAAAGGGAAGGTTTCCGAATAAAAACGTAAGGAAGAAGGAGCACTACTTCACTCACATGCGGCGGCGCCAGAATATCCACAGTCCGACGGCGAGGACGCCGACACCGGTGCTTGCCCCGATCCACGAGGAGTAACTTCTGGAGGAGGAAGTTGCGGCAACCGCCGGTTTTATCGTGCAAAGCGAAGTGAGTAGTTTGACGGACTCATCCACGGCCACGTCACCGATCACCGTGAAGAGCTTTCCGTCGTAATACCTGCGCAGAATGGAATAGGGGCCGCGGTCCCAGGCACGCACGTCACCGTACAGTTCCGGGGTGCCTCTGGGAGACCGGCGCGTTTCTTCGGAAGAAGCGATCCGCTGGAAGAGAGACATACGTGAGAGGCCGTCGCTGTACATGAAATGCACGACGGGTTGGCCGTGGCGTTGAATGACGCGTCGTTGCTGAAGAATGAACCCCGGTGGTACGTACACGGGCGCGTTCAAACCGAAATCCGCCTCGCGTTGTACTTCACTGATGGAACCACAGGCGATCACCTGATTGATTTCGACGGACTTGCCCGTCCATTCCTCCGTCGAAAAAGTGTCGGGAGCTATGGGTGGATCCTTCTCGAATTCAGTCAGGAATAGTTCCTCGACCAGCACTCCCGCCTCATTGCGTTCCTCCGTTCGAAACACGAGGCCTGTCTCCTCGTCGATCCACGCCGTCATGGTCATTCTGCCGGGATGGCGGGGCTTGAAGGCCAGGACAGCCGCGGGACGGTCCAGGAGTCGGGTGGAACCGGTGATCTCGAGTTCGTAGTTGGTTTGAAGCAGGTCGAGATTGCTGAACTCCAGATTCATCTCGAGTACGTTGGAGTTCGACTGGCGGCGGTGTGAATAGAAGAGGGAGTCTCCCGTGGCCTTCCTGCGGTAAATGTCGTCGTCGACATGTATGATAACCTCGCGGATATGGCCATCGGGACCTGGTATGTCGATGCGGTCACGATCGGGACGCTGGTGGGTTATCTCCTGGACGTAGCGGGTGGTGTCACCCTCCGCGTTGAACCGTTGTTTCGTCATGGTGGCTCGGTAACTCACCCTTGCCGGCGCTTCCATGATCTTCTGGTAGGTTATATCCGGATCAATGCCGCGGGCAGGGGAAGTGCTCGAGAGACAGGCGGCCGCAACTGCGCATAGGAATACAGGTCGATACCACATCTTGAATCGTCTATTCCTTGTAATTGACCATGACGGACCCCAGGGTACCGTTGGTGAATACGCTTTGATCCGCGATCAGGGCGTGTTCCTGCAGGATGAAGAACATGTCGTCGTTCGACAGCGTACGCTGGACGGTCGGCGTCTCGACAGGCCTCGTCGTATGCCAGATCAGGCCGCTCGCCATAATCAAGAGGGTAGCCGCCACGGCTGTGATGTACTGCCGGGGGCGCCATCGACGCGATGTAACTTCGTGTTTCAGTCCCGGAACCATATGGGCGTGCGTCGTATGCTCGAAGATCGCCGTCTGGACTTCCGCCACGGTTAGCGCGGCGGGTTTATCCTGGCGGCAACTGTGCAGCGCGCCCCTGACGGACTGCAAACCACGCAACACACCGGCGCAGACCGGACAGGTTTCAATGTGCCGCGCGACGCTGGTGACTTCGTCGGCATCGCACATGCGTTCCAGATAGCGGGTCAATCTCTTTTTGACTTGGGCGCAGTTCATAGCCTGTTCCTACCGATCCAGGTATCCGGTCAATCGTTTGGACAGCACGCGTTTCAACTTGAGCCGTCCATGGTGAAGTCGGGACATCACGGTGCCTTCCGGACACTGAAGTATCTCAGCGATCTGCTTGTGGGAGAGACCCTCCAGGTCGAACAGGACCACGACGGTTCTGTGTCTCTCCGACAGCGTATCGAGCGCGGCCATGATCGATCGCCGCAACTCATTATTTTCCAGCACCTCGTGTGGAGTCTTCTCGGGAGAAGCCAGGTTCGAAAGCAGAAACTGGCGTCCGTCTCCCCCGTTTCTCGTACCGTAATCCGAAAAGGAGAACATCCGCCGGCGGGATTCCCGCTTGCGATAGTTGATGCACTTGTTGATCAGGATCCGGTAGAGCCAGGTCGAAAACCGGTATTGCGTATTGAATCGTTCCAGCGTGCGAAACACTTCGAGGAAGGCGTCCTGCACGAGATCGCGCGCATCATCGTGGCTCGCCAGCATCTGGTACGCCACGGAATAGGCTCTCTCGCTGTATCGCCTTGTCATTTCATCGAAAGCCGATCCTTCCCCCGCCTTGGCCCGCTCCATCAATATGCGCTCTTCCTCGCGCCGCTCTTCGCTGACACCGGGGGGAGATTGTTGCTGTTTACTTACCGGGTGTACCCGGTTCATGGTGTTCATTCGGTTGCAGACCCTCCTGGTCCTGTCTATCCTGTCCTGTTGCTAAACCCGTATACATATTCTGGTTTTTTTTCTTCACAAATTAACCTGAGATACGGCCCGATTCCCGTTTCGCGGGCTATGCCAGGCTGATTTCATTGGATTTGCGATACATTTCAAGGGCCCTGTCGATCTGTCTGGATTTGTCATAGATAATGCCGAGAAACCTGTATGCCTGCTCATTGTTCGGTTGCTGGCGAAGAAGGGTTTCGAAGTGCACGATTGCTTCGTCATTTCTATCCAAGTGACAGTATGCCTTGCCGAGCTGGAGGTGTACTTCCGGCCCGGACTGGCCTGTGTCCAGCGCGCGCGTGAGCATCTTGATCGCCGCTTCGTACGCACCGGTCGTGATATGCAATACACCGAGCTGGTAACAAGCCGCGTAGAAAAAGGGATCGTATTCCAGTGCGCGAAGCAGGTCCGTCCTGGCTTCTTCGTACTGTCCCATAACTGCGAGGAGTTCTGCGCGGTAAACCAGCGTGTCCATATGGCTGGGATCGTTCCCGAGGGCGCGGTCGTAGTGCCGCAACGCAGATTCCTGGGATCCGAGTGCAAACAACATCTTCCCCAGAAGACCCGTGACGGCGGTGTGGCCGGGACTCAGTTCAAGTATACGCCGGTACTGCTTAATCGCCTGTTCATATTTGCCCTTATTGGCGAGGATTTCCGCCCTGGAAAGCATCGAGGAGATGTCATTCGACTTGTCACGGGGTTTTTCTTCCTCGTGTATCTGCACGCGAACGGCAACCTCCTCCGGGGGTTTTTCGGGACTCGCCGGCTGCTCCGCGACGGTCTTCTTAAGGGTATCGAAGGGAATGAAATGGGGCATGGGACGATCGCGCAAGGGCATTTCCACGTTGGAATGCAGGTCGCGGGCCATACGCGCTTTCCTGACCCTTACTTCGAAGGAACCGAACTGCCGGATTTCCACCCGCTCGTCACGCTCCAGCGCTTCGGTGACCTCCGAAAGGAACACTTTTAAAATGTTGGATACCCTGCGCTTGGGCATCCGGGTACTGGATGCTACTTCGTTAATCAGTGTTTCTCTGTTCATGATGCTCCGGTTACGGTAAGGCAAAGCCGTTCCACAGGCGGTAATTCGTACCCGGATGGATCAGCTATCGCGGGATAAATGTAATACAATCATTTCTGCAATAAAGTTAAGTAATTGTGCGAGGAATTGCAACAACAGGCTGCGGGGTTTCCATCGCGGGATCGAAAATCGGTTTTCTTTAGCTGCAAGTCAAGCATCTATCGAATGGATCTTGTCGAATCTGGTCACCCCGGGCCGGCATGGTGCGCTGTCATCAAGAAGGAGAACGCTTGATTGATTCCTGCAGGTAAGCCTGGTAGAGGTCTTCAATCTCATGATGGTCCAGTGCGTTTTCCAAGATCAGGAATCCGTAGCGTAGATGCAGACTTTCGGTCTCGCCAAGCGTCAGGTCGCCGTCCATGAGCAGGCCCGCACCGAGCAGGTTTCGCCGGGTAAACCAGGGCACGGGATGCCGGAGATTGTCCGTATGGTCCATCATGACCACCATCCCGCCCGAATCGCCCGCGGCGCTGACCCAACGGTTCCGGGATCGCATGATGGATTCGTGCCCGCTGCGTCCGCTGTCGCTCGTGTGGAAGGCATCGGAGAAAGGCGGCCCCATTCTCAGCACCAGCCCGCTGTACCGCGCGGCACGCGAGGCGCCGAAGGTGACCTCACCGGCCATGGGTTCTATCACCGAGTCGATCATCCAGAGGCAGCCCTGCTCCGGGGGCCGCTCAAGGAAATCGTATCGACGGGTTTCCCGGATCACCGGCAGGTCATGACGGTCCAGCCACGTTAGCCGTTCACCGATGGCGACCCCGTTTTCGAGATTAACCGGGGATGTGAATTCATCGTGGCGCTGGATGCCGTGGGAGTTGGGGACAGGCACGTACTTTCCTTCCTCTGGCAGGTACCAGGATCCTCCCCAGAGATTTGTGTCGTTTACGTGCACCCAGCCGAAATAAAGTCCCGTGTGCCAGGTGTGGTCATCGGGACGATATTCGGTTATCAGACTGCCGGATGGGGTGAAAACCGGATGGAAGCATGGTTTGGGCGATTCTTCCCTTGGCAGGTGGCCGGTTGCCGCGTTGTACCGGGCGAGCAACCGATCGTCAAGGAACAGATTGAAACGGATTCCATCTTGGACATCTATGCGGAGCATGGTATTTTCCTGCTGGCGGGCCTGTTACCTGAAAGGAAGTAGAACGATTCAGTGCGTCTCTATACTACTTGCACATGTTTGTCGAAGACCCCTGTCCATACCTATGTTTTCAGTCACTGACACAAGGTTAAAGTCACTCGGCGTCCTGGCCTTCGTAATGTTGTTGACCGGAAACGTTCACGGCGCTACCGTCAGCGGATTCGTGTCAGACCGGTCAACCGGTGAATTTCTGTTCGCGGCGAACGTTTTCCTGCAAGATACCACGCTGGGCGCCGTGAGCAACGAGCACGGGTACTACGCCGTTACGGGTATTCCCGCGGGAACCTATGTCCTCGTTGTTTCATACATCGGATATGAGACGTACCGGGATACGTTGAGCCTTGCCCCCAATGCGTCTCTACGAAAAGACATAGGACTACCCCCGGCTCTACTGATCGGGGATACGGCCGTGGTCGAGGCAGACCGCAACCTGGATGAACGGCTGGCTCAACCCGGCTTCATCGCGCTCCAGGCCGCGAGCCTGAAGGAACTGCCCGCCCTCGGAGAAACCGACCTGCTGCGCAGCCTGCAACTGCTCCCGGGCATCCAGGCTTCCTCAGACATCAGCAGCGGTCTGTACATCCGGGGAGGCGGCCCCGACCAGACGCAGATACTCCTTGACCAGATCCCGCTGTACAACCCGTCCCACGCATTCGGTTTTTTCTCCATTTTCAATCCCGAAGCCATCAAGGACTTGCGGCTTCACAAGAGCGCTTATCCGGCCGGTTACGGAGGAAGCCTTGGCGCGGTGCTCGATGTGACGAATCGCGACGGGAATCGCAACAAACTCCAGGGATCGGGAGGTATCAGTCTCATTTCGATGCGCTCCATGCTTGAAGGTCCCCTGGGCAAAGGCTCCTTCATGGTGTCTGGAAGGCGGACCTACCTGGAGCCGATCCTGGCCTACATCCGGCGTCGCGTGGAGGACATTCCCGGTTACTATTTCTATGATGTGAACGCGAAAATCAACCAGAATCTGTCCAGCGACGACAACCTGGTTCTGAGCGGTTACTTCGGCCGGGATGACCTGAGTCTCGAAACCAACGAGAAAAACCTGTTCAGGGTTCGATGGGGCAATTCGGCCGTGACGGGCAAGTGGACGCACATATTCTCACCGACACTTTTCGGAAATTTCATCGTATCGGGAAGCGACTATTCAAGCAGGCTTTCGGCGGACTTCGACGGCACGGAGGTACTTTTCAGGAACACCATTCGGGATATCAGCGTAAAAGGCGACCTGGACTACGTCATCGGTGGCGATCACACCATTAAGTTTGGTTTTCGCGGTTCGCGATACCAGTTCAGATTCCAGCGGAGCTTCAACGAAGAGAATCAGCTCGATCTGAGACTCAAACCCTTCCTGCTTGCATTCTACGCCCAGGACCAGTGGCAGGTCCTGCCTTCGACTTCGATTCGCCTGGGACTGCGCGGAAATCACTTCAGCGAGCGTGGCAAGATCGACCTGGAACCCCGAATCTCCCTGAGCCATCGACTGTCCGACGGCTTGCGCCTGAAGGCAGGTGGAGGACGGTACCACCAGTATCTGCAACTGATCACCACCGAGGGATTCAGTGGCGGTGATTTCTGGGTGCCGCTTGACGGCAGCGTGCCTCCCGGACAGGCCTGGCATTTCGTTTTGGGCGCCGACTGGGACCCAAAGCCTGGCTACCGCGTATCGCTGGAGTCTTACTACAAACGCCTGGACAACCTGGTGGTCGTCGACAATGCCCGGGCGGTGGGCGGTGAAGACACCCGGTCGGAGGACGTGTTCATCTCCGGAGGCAAAGGCTATGCGACGGGTGTGGAGTTGTTCGCCGAGCGCCTGTCGGGAAGATTGACCGGATGGATCGGTTATACGCTCGGATGGACGCGCCGACGGTTCGCGGAAATCAACCAGGGAGCGTGGTATCCCCCGAAATACGACCGACGTCACGATCTCGTGGTATCGGCCAACTACCGCATGGGACGCTGGATATTCGGCAGTAACTTCATCTATGGCACCGGGCAGGCTTTCACGCCGACCGCCGCACGGTACGAACTACGCGGTTCGGCGAGGACCGGCCTGAGGGAAGACTACTTCCTGCCCACCGGCCGAAATTCCGCGCGCCTGCTTCCCTATCATAGAATGGATCTGAGCGTCAAGCAGGATTTCCAGTTTTACGGAAGGAACATGCAGTGGTACCTGCAGGTTTTCAATGCCTACAATCATCGCAACGAATGGTTTGTCCAGTATGACACGGAAGACGACCGGCTCACCACGGCGGAAGTGGTGAAAATGCTCCCCATCGTACCGACTATCGGTCTGAACTACAACTTTTGACCATGGATACCAAGACCAGGCTTTTTTCCCTCTTCAAGTGTGCCCTGAAGGTTGTCCTGCCGACCGTCCTCATCGTCCATTTGGGTTGCTCGGGTGAACGTGATCCGGCAACGCTATTTGGTCCGGCGGAGCGCGAAACCGTCGTCGTGGACGCCGTGCTGTACGTAGATCGACCTCTGCCGGTGATTTTCATCACCCGGACCCTTGAAGCGAATATGGAATTCGTAGAGGTGGCCTCAGCGGTAAACGATGCTGAAGTCACGGTAGTTCAAGGACTTGCGGAGTACAGGTACGAAAGTGTCGGCCATCTGGGACGGTATGCACCGCCGCCCGGTGCGCCGATGGTTCGGCCCGACACGGAATACCGGCTGCGAGTACGGGCCCTGGGAAGGGAGATAAGAGGTGTAACTAAAACACCCGGCCGCATTTCCCTCAAAGAGATCGTTATCGTCGAGGAGAGCACCATGGAGGTTATCGGCCGACTCGAGTCCGAACGCACCGGCGGGAACCAGGTGGTTTATCGAGAGGGGATCATCGAGGTCCGATTCGATCCCCTGGACGTGGAGGCGTACCAGGTTGTCGTACTGGACAGGGAAGCCGATGACGAAGACAGTTCACCCCCGCTGGAAGCGCTGGACGGCCGGCTCCTGCTGCCCTGGTTCGCCATCGGTCCATCCGGAGAACACGATATCGAGGTTTACGCGCTAGACCGGAATCTATTCGATTTCCTTCGAAGTGTGGAAGCGTCCGGCCAGAACGCCTTTGGTTTCGGCAGCCTGGCCGGGGATACTTTCGAGCGCCCCGTATTCAACCTGGACGGCGGGATCGGCGTTTTCGGTTCGGCTTCCGTGGTTTCTTTCGGCTTCGTCGTTGTACCCGATGGTTGAAGTGGACGGGTTAATTCAGTCCCTGAGCCGGACCGTTGTTTTGACAAACCTCCCCGCTGCGCCTATCTTCAGGATGCGTAACACTGCTGGTAAACCTGGCTTTCCTGCGAATTGTGCGGTTTCATGTCTCCTCGAACGTCAAACACTACCCCCGTCATCGACACTTTGCCCTCTCCGCATTCCTTTTTCGCGATCCAACCCGAAAACCCATCCGCACCGGATACCACGATTTATACGGTGGTACTTGTTCGGCAGGACGAGATCCCGGAAGAACGCACCGGACTCGACCTGGCCATGATCCAGGACATGGCCGGTGACGGCGCATCCGGTTCCTTTATCGCCGCCTATGGTCCGGAAGGCGACCTGTCTGAGCGCCTCTGGCGGATCGCCGCCGGGTTCGACTCTTTCCTGTTGGACGTACGCCGTCTCGCCCAGATCCTGCTACCCGGATTAAAGGACTACGAACCCGCAACGGTTGCAGGATGTTTCGACCTGGCCTTTGATGAAAGTCAGGACAAGGCCAGTGACGCGATAGAGACGGCAGCCGTCTGCCGGGGACTTCTGGATATGCTGTCGGCCCTGGATCCCGATACGATGGACACGCTGGCGCGCCTGGCGGAGGGTTCAGGGTCGGATCTTGAACGCTTATTTACCAGAACGCCAGGGATGGCGGTCGCAAGTGATGTTTCTACGGGCCGTCCACAGGAAAGTAAGCTGACCGATTTTCCACCGCTTAGTCTGCATACTATCGGAACCGGTTCGTGCGATCCGGCAGATGATGCCAGCGGCTTCGACCTGCTGAACACCGAAGAGCTGGCCGGCATGTTCGAAACGGCCGGTCTGTTTGAAAGCAGCATGGACGGTTACGAGCAACGGCCGCAGCAGGTATCCATGGTTCGGGGTGTCACCACGGCGTTCAACGAAGGCGAGGTACTGATGGTGGAAGCGGGCACGGGTACGGGGAAATCCCTCTCCTACCTGACGCCGGCCCTGATATGGGCGGTACGAAACAATCAGCGGGTCATCGTATCCACCAATACGAGGAACCTGCAGGAACAGTTGTTTTACAAGGACCTGCCGTTCCTGCTGGACAACCTGGGGGTGGGATTCCGCGCTACCCTGCTCAAAGGCCGGTCGAACTACCTGTGCCTGGACCGTTGGCGGCAGGTCACCCGAAGGCCCGCGGATCATCTCACCCCGGAAGAACGGGAGGCGGCGATCCCCCTGGTGGTGTGGTCGCGGGAAACGCAAACGGGTGACATATCGGAACACGCGGGATTCAACAGGGGGGCCGGAAGCGGCCTGTGGGAGAAAATCAACGGGGAGGGGACCGCCTGTCCCCGGTGCGTGTTCAAGGAGGAGTGCTTCGTCAACCGTGTCCGTAGGGCCGCGATGGCGTCCCATGTGGTCATCGTCAACCATGCCCTGCTCCTTTCCGATTTGCAGGCCGACCATGCCGTGCTGTCCCGGTACAACCATCTCATCATCGACGAAGCCCACAACCTGGAGCGCGCCGCCGTACAGCACCTGACACTGGAAGTCGGTGGCTGGCGTATGCGACGCGTACTCGGCAGGATGCACGCCCCCGAGCGGGGTGGTACCGGTGTGCTTGCAGGTTTGGGCAGACTGGCTTCACAGGCCGCGGAGAACCAGGAGTGGAAGTCTCCGCTGGCGGCGGGTGCCCGCATGGCCATCGACCGTGTCACGGAGGTAAACCGCCGGATCGAGGATTTCTTCCGCATCGCCGGTGACGAAGCACTTGGTCATTCCGTCGACCGGTCGGCCCAGAGGACGAAACTAAGGTACCGGGCCAACGACGACTATGCCGAGATGCTGAGGTCATCGGCACCGGCTCTCATCGGTAGTCTAGCCAGCCTGCGCGAGGCTCTCGGCTCGCTTCACGGGACACTCGACTACGTCCCCGACTCCTGGCTGGACGACCGGGAAACCCGTATGAACGCGATGCTGGCCGCCCTGGAATTCTGCGGGGAGATGGAAGCGGCCCTGATCCTGTTGACCGGGGCGGAGGAAGAAGACAGGGTTTACTGGGTCGAAGCCTCGAGGGCCCATCCCATGTCCTGCGTCCTGACCGCCGCTCCGCTCCGGGTGGCGGACCGGCTGCACGACGATCTGTTCCGACCCCTGCGCACCGTCGTGCTCACGTCAGCTACCCTAACGGTCGGAGATAGATTCGACTACCAGGTCGAAAGACTGGGACTCGACCGGATCGATACCCGCCGCCTCCAGGTACTGGGGATCGGTTCGCCCTTCGATTACGAAGACCAGGCGCTGGTCTGCGTGCCTGCGGTCTTCCCTTCTCCCAGGTCCGATACCTTTCAGGCCGCGATCAGCCGGCTCATCCTGGATCTGGTCGTCTCCACGATGCGGAGCACCCTGGTGCTTTTTACTTCATACAGCCAGTTGAACCGGACCTTTCAGGATATCGAATCTGACCTCGCGGAACATGGCGTGGTCGTGATGGCGCAGGGCACGTCGGGACCGCGCTCGGCACTGCTGGATCGTTTCCGCCGATCCAATACCGCCGTTTTGCTGGGCACCGACAGCTTCTGGGAGGGGGTCGATGTCCCCGGAAAAGCGTTGGAGATGGTCATCCTGGTCAAGCTGCCCTTCGCGGTACCGACCGAACCCCTGGTCCAGGCACAGGTGGAACGCCTGGAAGAAGCGGGCCGCAACAGTTTTCTTGAGTTCCAGGTGCCGGAGGCGGTCATCAAGTTCAGGCAGGGTTTTGGACGGCTCATCCGTTCCACCCGGGACTACGGCGTCGTCACGATACTGGACCAGCGCGTGGTAAGTACGGCATACGGACGCCTGTTCCTGGATTCCCTGCCCGCGGGATCGGAGATCTTCCCCCATGCGGACGGATTGGTGGAGGGTGTGACCTACTGGTTCCGGGCAAGAGACAAACGCAGCGTGCGCACGAACCACGCCAAATCATAGGATGCGCTGAATGAATCACAGGTTGTCATCTCCCATGTCCATGATCGGATCTATTGCCGTTTTCGGCCAGATGATCAAAATCTCCCACAGTGTTTTCGCCCTGCCCTTTGCGTTGGCCGGCGCTGCGCTTGCGGCCAGAAGCCATGGAATCGAATGGCAGCAGGTGGCGTGGATCGTCGTAGCCATGGTTGCTGCCAGGAGCGCGGCCATGGGGTTCAACCGTCTCGCCGACCGGAAGATGGACGCCAGGAATCCCCGTACCCGGGACCGTGCGTTGCCCCGGGGATGGATTACCCCGCGGGCCGTTGCCCTCATCGTGGCGACCTGGTGTCTGCTGTTCGTCTTCGCCGCGTACCAGCTCAATCCGCTCTGCCTGATTCTGTCGCCCATTGCCCTGCTTGTTATCCTGTCCTATTCCTATTTCAAGCGATTTACCTGGGCGACCCACCTGGTCCTGGGGTTTTCCCTGGGCATTGCGCCCATGGGCGCGTGGATCGCCGTAACCGGCACCATCGATGCGGCGCCCCTCTGGCTCACCGCGGCCGTGTTGACGTGGGTGGCCGGCTTTGATATTATATATGCCTGCCAGGACTATACTTTTGATGTGGCGCACGGTGTGCACTCGATCCCCCGACGACTGGGACTTCGCTCGGCTCTGGTGACGGCCCGCCTGCTCCACGTGGTCACCGTAGTTGCCCTGCTGGCCGTTTATCACGTTTTCGATCTGCATGTCCTTTATCTTTGCGGCACGGCCCTGGTAGCGGGAATGCTGGTTTACGAACACCGGCTCGTGCGCGCGGACGATCTTTCGAAAATAGATATCGCCTTTTTCAACACGAATGGTCTCATCAGCATGGTCTACCTGGTTTTTACAATCTGCGATATCCTGTGGCCGATATGAGTCGCAATGGCGAAAAGTCACGGCGCATCCGCCGCATGTTTGACCGTATCGCGCACCGGTACGACCTGCTCAACCGCCTGCTGAGCGGATGCAACGACATCCTGTGGAGAAGGTCGGCCCTTCGCGCGCTGAACGCGTCCCCGGGCGACCGGTTGCTTGACGTGGGCATCGGTACCGGTGACATGGCGCTGGAAGCGCTGAAGGGAAAACGGAAACCTGGATCGATCATCGGAGTGGACGTGGCGGAGGAGATGATGCGGATCGGCCGGAGGAAGGCGGCGAACCGTACGGATGGTCCGATACGATTCGTCGGCGGAACCGCGGAATCGCTCCCCTTCAGGTCCGCGGCCTTCGACGGTGTCATGGTTGCCTTCGGCGTTCGCAATTTCACCGACATGGCCGCGGGATTGCAGGGCATATGGCGTGTATTGAAACCCGGTGGCAGGTTGGTGGTCCTGGAGCTATCCCACCCGCGATACCCGGTGGTCAGGCACCTGTACCGGTTCTACGCCGGGTACGTGATGACATGGATCGGGGGCGCGATCTCGGGAGATGCGGACGCATACCGGTACCTGCAGGTCTCGGTGGCCGGGTTTCCAGCCAGGGAGCGTTTCAGGTCACTCATGAACCGGGCCGGATTCGTGGATACGGGCTGGCGTGATCTGTCTCTGGGCATCGCCACCGTTTACTGGGGGGACAAGCGGTCATGAAACATGTCATAGTAGCCGTAACCGGGGCGAGCGGCGGACTATACGCCCTGCGACTGATTCGCGCCCTGTTGATCGGCGGCCACGAAGCGAGCGTCGTGCTGTCCGGTTTTGGACGGTATGTACTCAGGGAAGAGACTGGCCTGGGAACGGGAGACGACCTGCAGGACAGGCTGGTCGGGCTATACGGCGAGCAGGTGGGGAACGGAACGCTAAGGGAATTCAAGATTGGCGACCTGGCGGCTCCGATCGCCAGCGGGTCCGTACACACCGACGGGATGGTCGTCATACCCTGCTCGATGAAAACGCTCTCCGCCATCGCTCACGGCACCTCTTCCACCCTGATCGAAAGGGCGGCGGACGTTACGCTCAAGGAGAACCGCTCCCTGGTACTGGTACCCAGGGAAACACCGCTGAACCTCATCCACCTGCGCAACCTCCTGGCCGCGGGTGAAGCGGGGGCGCATATCGTGCCGGCCATGCCGGCATTCTATCAGAAACCAACCACCTTCGAAGACCTGGCCGATTTCATCGCCGGCCGCGTTCTGAGCCTTCTGGGCATCGAACACGGCCTCTTTACGCCGTGGGATTCGCATGCCGACGATGGGGAGCCACAGGGATGAATGATCGGGATATCCATGAAGTGATTTCCATCCTGGAAGACGAGACATCCAGGTGGAACGATACGGCCCTGACGCTGGTGGCGGAACAGACTCGGCGCGATCCTTTTCGCATTCTGATCGGAACGGTTCTCAGCATCAGGACGAAGGACGAAACTACGGCAGTGGCCTGTGAACGACTCTTCAAGCTGGCCGACAACCCGGAGACCATGCTGACACTGCCCGAAAAAACCGTGGACAGCACGATATATCCCGTGGGATTTCACACCACAAAGGCCCGGAACATCCTGGAGATATGCAGGATCCTCGTAGGTGATTTCAACAGTAACGTACCGGACGATATCGACACCCTGGTTACGCTGCCCGGAGTGGGTAGGAAGACAGCCAATCTTGTGGTCACGATCGGGTACGGCAAGCCTGGTATTTGCGTCGATGTGCATGTTCACCGCATTTCGAACCGTTGGGGATATATCGACACCCGAAATCCGGACAAGTCGGAATTCGCATTAAGAGAAAAGTTGCCTTCCGAATACTGGATACGGTATAATGACCTGCTCGTTATGTACGGACAGAACCTGTGCAAGCCCGTTTCTCCCTTCTGCAGCCGATGCCGCCTTTCATCTTTCTGCGACCGGATCGACGTGGGGAAACACAGATGAAAAAACATCCAGATTGTAATTCCCCGGGAGATCATGAGTCAATGAGCGACCTTTTGAACACGCCGATGGGACTCGGTAGAGCGCCCCACATCATCGCGGCGTTATCCGTTCCGGTAAGCGAAGCGGGTGAAATCGATTTCGATTCCTTTGCCCAGGACCTGGAAAGAACCGCACGGCACGGGATCGAACCCGCGGTGCTCATGGATACCTACCAGATCAACCACTGTACGCTGGATCAGCAGACGAAGGGCCTGGAGATTACCCGGGAAGTCATGAACGGAAGGGCGTTTACGGCAGGCGTCTACGTAGAGGACGAAATCCGGGGCGACGGTGTCGCTGACATCATCCGCGCTTACCGCGACAAGATTGAGCAGCTCGAACAGCAGTACGGAGCCAGTCCGATCGTTTTCCAGACAGAACGGTTGAAAAACGCGGATGCCGCTGCGGTCGTCCGTGTCTACCAGGGAATGGCCGAGGCCTCCCGCGGTGGACTCAAGGCTTTTGAACTCAGCCCGGTGTTTGCGCCGAACGGCTGGATGTTTCCGGATGACGCGCTGGTCGAGATCCTGGAAGGAGACCAGTGGGCCGGCGCGAAGCACTCGTCTCTGGATCCGTCCATGGAATGGGTGCTGCTCAGGAAGATCGATCGAATCGGAAAGAAACTATACACGGGGAATGACTACGATTTCGCGTCCATGATTTTCAATGGAAGCGATGCGCTGCTGGGCATAGCGACCTTCATGCCCGACAAGTTCCAGGAACTCTCGGACGCCTTGAGGGATAGCGATCTTGCGCGGTATCACGACCTGGGGAACAGGATGGAATTTCTGGGACGCGTGGCATTCCAGCCGCCCGTTCCGGCCTATAAGCACAGCGCGGCCATGGTGAAGAAGATGCGCGGCTGGTACCCGACAGACCTGGTCCTGCCCAACAATCCGCTGCGCCGCGACGATGCCCACAGGGAAGCGCTGCGAAAAGCCCTGGATAACCTGGACATTCCCTGTGGATGAATTTGCGCTAGCGACTGGTGTACCGGGCCAGGAGACTGGATATCTCCCGGGTCAGTTCACTCGTCTTGTCTTCGCCGTTCGAAAGCGTGCTTTCGAGGGCGTTGGCAAGGCTGGAAACTTCATCGCAGAAAGCCCTTTGCGCCGCGGCTTGCCGGGCGATAGCCGTCCGCAGATCAGCAAGGATTTCCGCCACCTTCCTGGTGGATTCATCCGAAATTTCCGCGGACATCACTTGTTCCGTTTCCTGGTCGTCCCCCACGCGATTCTCCACCTCTTCCAGCGCCTCCCCAGTCCCCAACCCCTCCACAGTTTCCTGCTCATCCACGGCTTCCGGCGCTTCGACGGTCTCCACCGCCTCGACGGTCTCCAGCGCTTCGACGGTCTCCAGCGCTTCGACGGTCTCCAGCGCTTCGACTGGTTCCGGTTCCGCCAGGGCTTCCGGCGCTAACACGGTATCCGTCGCCTCCCCGGTTTCATCGTCGGCTGCGACCGATTCTACCCTGGAAATGTCCGGCTCTTCTTCCACGAAGGCGTCCGCCGCATTCCGTCCGTTCACGGGTTCGGATTCCGCGACGGGCTTTACTGCTGCGGCGAATTCGTCAGGTGCCTGGCCGTACTTCCGGCGCGACGATCCGTTGGTGTCGCCGAACGACGGCGTGGGTCTGTCGGTGCGGGGATACATGAACAGGTCGATGGATTCCCTGGACACGAAGTACCGGCCATCCTCCTTGTAGTACTCGAGCTTACCGTCTTCACACATTCTCGTGACCTGGGTGGGCAACTTCTTCATAAGGTCCGCAGTTTCCAACAAGGTCATCCACTGCGTTTCCGGCATCTTCTCCTCCTGAGATTATTCGTTCGGACCAGCGTCTCGGTCCGGTTTATCCGTAATTGCCTAGAAACCCTCTCCGGCTACCTGCCTGCCTTCTATACGCAATTGTAATTTAACGCTCAACAACGCTTTTGCAAATACTTCCACGAGATATTCGTCCGCGCCGATCCGCAGCGTCGTGCTCAGTATGCAGGTTTTTTGCAGGGAAACCCGACGGACGCTTCGATCCTTACAGACTCCGTCGATGTACAGTCGGACGTCCTGCGTCCAGGTACTGAATACCCTGATCTGATGGCCCTTGAATTCCGCCTTGCATTCAACGCCATCCGGATTCGCGTTCTTCATCTAACTCCGTGCGTAGCGTGACGATCCGTTCAACACGCATTGACCGCAGGCCTTGGTGCTGCAGGTCTCCCGGTCTATCTGCAACATGCCCTGCTGCAGGATGGCCCGATCGATGGTTGCCTTCTTCTCCGGTGTCTCGTGAAAAAGCAGGTTCGTCATCGATTGGATCACGCTGTTACTGGCCTGCCTGCCGTATCCTGTGTACATATCCTGCACGAGCCGCATTCGGTCCGACCGGCTGTCCCGGTCCGCGAGGGCGTATAGAAACGGCAGGATAACGTCTACGACCATACCCCGTTGACGGTCCCGGCCGATCAGTGCCGCGCGGGCAGTTCGCGATGGTTCCCCGAACACGGTATGCTTCAACCAGTAGTCACCCACCAGGGGCCTGGTCATTTCCTCAAACTGGCTACCGATATGCCGTAACAGCGCTTCAGGCTGCTTTTCGGTATCGGAATTCACCGGGCCGGCAACCAGCGTGTCGAGACCTTCCTGCAGTCCCGCCGCGATGAAATAACCCATGGCCGCGAGCCTGACCGTGGGGAAGTTAAATGGTCTCAGCCGAAAAAACAACCAGTCATGTTCCTGCATGGAACGGACCGGGATAGACCGCCTGAAGGCTTCCCAGCGTGCTTCGATTTCCCGTACATAGGGTTCGTCCTGCATATCCCCGCAGTAGGCGACCCGCTGGGAAGGCAGCAGCCCGGCTACCCCGAACAGCAAGGCCTGCAGATCGACGATTCGATGACCACCGCCCGTGCCGACCAGCGCACGGATCATGGCCATGGGCAGGCGGCGGGCGAGGGACTGGCAGGCATCTGTATTCTTTACGTAACCTACGGCCCGCATGGCGAATTCATAGAGGGCCTGTTCCGCGGAAACCCGGTTCATCCTCCGGGATATGGCCGCGGCCTTCTGCCGAAACCGGTCGGATCCTTTTTGATCGAGCAGCGCGTGTACTTGCTCGACGGACAACCTTTTCATCAGATCCTGGCAGGGGTAGCTTGTCCTGCCCCTGGCTTCTACCTTCCGCCGGTACTGCCTGCGAATTCGGTCCAGTCCGTACTGAAGGTGTTCGGACAACACTAGCGTGGGGATATACTGCCCGTTCTGCTTCTGAACGACCGGAATCTTCTCGTCGTGCCACATCACGACGTGCAGCACCACGTTATTGTAGTGTGGATCGCGGGTGTGACCATGCCGCCGCCAGTCGGCAGGCCGGACGTGGATTTCCACATCTCCCTGAAGTCGTTTCCCGGGCCCGAAGGACAGGACGGCCTTCAGAAAATCGGGACCGCTGTCGGGGTTCAGCGTACCAGGATGGAATAGCCTGAGCGTTCTTCCATCGGTCAGTCTGAGCCTTCCCGATCTGGGCAGGCGCTCCTGCCAGAGGTGCCAGATGAGCGCTTCCGCAATATCGGCATCCGCAATACGAAACATGTTACATTTTCTAGGCGTGCGTGTCAGGTCGTGTCTATGCTCTAATCAGTCGGAAGTCCGTGTGCGATCTCGTATACCGAGGGTGCTGCCACCCGTCACAGACGCACTGGCCAACCACCAATTGCCGCTGGATTTTCCGCGTAAACGGGTTATAATCTGGAAAGACCAGACACGTTTCCAATTTACTAAGAAACAGGTGCCTCGCGTGTCCGCAGTTTATTCATTCCTGCAAATCATCAGCGTATTGGTCTTCACCCTGGCGTTCGGTGTGACCGCCACGATCCTGTCCCCATTCAACCCATCGGGAAGACTGGTGCACTGGTTCGCACGGTGGTGGGCGCGTACCCTGCTGTGGGTGGGCCGCGTTCCGGTCCGTTTGGATGGCCTGGACAACATTCCGATGGGAAAACCCTGCGTGCTGGTCGCCAATCACGCCAGTGCGGCGGACATACCCATTCTGTTCGGTTCCCTGCCCATACAGTTCAGAATCATCGCCAAGGACTCCCTATTCCACATACCTGTCCTGGGCTGGTGCATGAGACTGGCCGGTTATATCAGCATCAACCGATCCAATCCCAAGAAAGCCATGCGGAGCTTGAAGAAAGCGGCACGACAGATCAAGGGAGGGTATCCGGCCGTGGTTTTCCCCGAAGGCACGAGAAGCCGTACGGGTGAACTGCAACCGTTCAAGACCGGCGCTTTTCTCTTGGCGATCGAATCGGGAGTGCCCGTGGTTCCGGTGGGCATCTCGGGTAGCTTTGAAATTCTCGTTCGCGGCAGCGTAAAGATACGGCCCGACGTGCAGGTAGATGTTCGGATCGGACCGTCCATCGACACGGCGGAATTAACTTCGCGGGACCGGCGTGGACTGGCCGAGCAGGCTCGGAAGGCCGTTGAAGACTGCCTGCGTCAGGATGGGTAGCAGACGATGGCACGACCGGTAGGATTCATTTTCGAAGTGCGCAACGCGGTCTTATTTGATCTCGACAACACCTTGATCGACCGTGACCAGGCGCGCGACAGGTTCTTTTCGTTTTTTCTCAATCGATATTTCCCGCATTTGGCACCGAAAAGCACCGTGTGGTCCGATCGTATGGAAACACTGCGTGCGCTGGACCAGGGTGGCCGGGGCAGCAAGACGGCAATCTACGACTATTGTTTCAATGATAACCCGGAGATGTCGTCGGAATCGTTTGTGGAACTGATGCGGAGCAAGGTGGCGTCCTACAGTTCCTGGTCGGATGGTGCCGAGGAATTATTATACTGCCTTCATGCCAGACAGCACCCAATGGCGCTGGTTTCGAATGGTTCTGATTCCCAGAGAATTAAGATTGACGCAATAGAAGCGTCGAGGTATTTCGACGCGATTTTAATATCCGACGAAGTGGGGATCGCCAAGCCGGACCCCGGTATTTTCCTGCAGGCCATGTCGCGGCTGGACTCTACACCTGATCGGTCCGTATTTGTCGGAGACAGCCTGGAGCACGATATAGTCGGCGCCAGGAGCGTCGGGATGATGACGGTGTATCTGAAGAGAAGCGGGGACGTAGATACCGGGGAATCCTTGTGTGATCTGGTTGTTTCTGATATGAGGGAACTGTCGGACCTAGTCGTCAGCCTTGAAGCCTGATTGTCGGCAACGCGGTGGGAACCCTGGCTCCAGCAGGTGAGCGCACTCAAAGACAGAACGCATCGTGCAGATAGGGGTGGCTGGGCCATTGGATTCCGATTCTCCCTGACCGCCCGGGCAGGGTCAACCATGTTTCTACCCGATCGCCTCGGCGGGGTCAACCGTACTTCGCCCTGAGCCGCTCCGCTGCGATTACCTCGTTGCGCAGTTTCTCATAGGCTTCTTCCATCGGAATATCCCAGTAAGAGCCGGGTGCAAAGCCGCAGTCCGGGTGCATGGCGATCCGTTCCGGTGCGACGACTTCCAGCACCCGTTCGACCCGTTCGATGATTTCCTCCGGCGTGTCAATGCCCGCCTGCTTCGAATGCAGGCAACCGACACCTATATCCATGCGTTCCGGCAGTTCGCCCAGCAACGCTATATCGTGGTCCGTTGCCTCGCTGAGTTCGAACATGAGCATGTCCACGTTCAGGTCCTTTATGTCTGGCAGGAGCGCATTGTAGCCAGTCTTCCCACCGGATTCGTCAAGGGGCCGCTTGCCGCAGAGGTGGAGGGAAAGGTGCACGTCGTTGATGCCCTCGATCACACGGTTCAGCGTTTCGACGGCGTAAGCGACCTTATCGGGGTAATCGGGCATATATTCGCCGTCTTTTCGGATCGAGTCGTACATGCGGCCGATGGTCGTGTCGTCGAACTGGATATAACGCACATCCTCTTCGCGCAGCAGCAGTACTTCCTGCCGGATGATCGGGACCAGGGCTTCCACGCACGCTTCCCTTGTGGGATAGGCGTCCGCCGAGCGGTCAGGGTCCCAGTTCACTTCGCCGATATGGCTTGGGGTGGGCAGCGCGACCCTCACCTCCCGGTCGGTGCACGCCTTCAGGAAACGGGCCTCCCGGGCGAAGAGTCCCGGACTGACCGGCTCGATTCGCCCGGTGACGGTGTACCCTACGTAAGCGCCATGGCGGTAGGAGTCCACGTGGACCTTCTGAAGTTCGAAGCCCGTGACCATGTCCGCTATTACGCCGATATACGACTTTCGCCGCCATTCCCCGTCGGAGATGACGTCGAGTCCCGCCGCTTCCTGCACGGCGGCCACGTAGGGGATGGCCCGGTCCATCAGCCGTTGCAGTTCCTCGTCGGAACCGCCTTCCGCCAGTGATCGATCCACCATGTCGCGAAAGAATCCCGGTCGGGGCATGGAACCGACGACCATGGCGGGGAAGGGTTTTTCAAACATGTGACGCGCCTCTTTTTCGGGTTGGATTTTGGACAGGTTTGATCACGAAACCGGTTGATTCACCGATGCCGTTACCATAACCATGTATCGGTATAATGCGTCTCCGGAAAAACCAGGGCAATCGGTTTACGCCTGAGCGCGGGATCGCATTCGATCGGCCCCATGCCGGTCGATCTAACTCCTCTGAACGAACGGAGCCATCGATGAAGACCATAACGGCCCGCATTCACTACGAGATCACACCCACCTGGGCGACTCTCGAACGGAAGCTCATCGACACGATAGACGAGGCGGTTCATCCTTACATCGAAAAATACACCCGCGGGGACGGGTCGCTGATCTGGGCGGACACCTGGCCGGGAAGCCGGGACGGAATGGATGATTTCTACGAAGCGTTCACCAATTTTGCACAGTTTTACAGCCTGGGTGGCGGTGGCCACCTGTTGGAAGCGGCCGACAGGCACTGGGATGCGATCACCCGGCAATTGACCCGTTTCGGGCGGATCTACCGGGAGTACGAACGGGGGTACGACCAGTTTCACCAGAGCGAGAGTTATATTTACTTCTACCATCTCTGTCTTGCCGATCCCGGTAATCCCAAGCTGCACGACCGCGCGCGTCGTTTCGCTGGTTTCTACCTGAACGAATTCCCCGACGCGCCGAACTACGATCCGGTTAGTCGTATCATCAGGGCGCCCCATAACGGCAGTGGCGGACCCGCCTGGGGAATGAGCGAGGACGACAGTCGGATGACGTACAATCCCGGTCAGGGCAGCATGCGGGTCTACGGCCTGCCGCTGAGCGACGTCCCCGGAATTACGCATGTGGAAGATTTAGAGGATCCCGCCAAGGCACGGGCCATGGGAAGGGCCATGGCCGAACGGTTCCGCGAAGGCGACGTGGGGAACAACCTGAATGTCAACGGACTCATCATGAACGCCTACCTGATGACCGGCGACGACAGGTACCGGGACTGGTTGCTGGAATATACCGGGGCCTGGTTGAATCGCGCCCGGGAAAACGGCGGGCTCATGCCGGACAACGTCGGACTGGATGGGCGCGTGGGCACCCAGCACAACGGGAAATGGTACGGCGGACTCTACGGCTGGACCTGGCCCCATGGATTTTACAGTCTGGGATTCGCCGCTATCACCGCGGCCAACAACGCCTTCATGCTCACCGGGGACCGTGCCTGGTTTGACCTGCCGAGGGGTATGATCGACCGCGTGCTGGAGGAAGGGATCGACGGCCATTTCGACGAAATGGCGCCCCAGATGAGCATAAGGGAACACTACGTCGGCGTCGACAGGAGTCTTGGTCCCGACCGGCGGACCTTTCTAACCCCGTACCGATACGGCGACCAGGGTTGGATGGACTACCAGCCCATGCCCGTGACCTATCCCCTGAACGTGTGGAACGTGTCGGAGGCCGACGAGGACCAGGCGCGCATGGATTACCTGCGCGAACGCAGTGGTTATGACTGGACCGCCGTGGTGCCCTTCAGGGACAAGGGCGATATGCACCATGACGAACCGTGGCTGCTCTACCTTCGGGGAGAAAATCCGGACTACCCGGAACGCATGCTGGGCGCGGCGCACGCCCAAGTCTGTCATCGGCTGGCCCAGATCCGCGCCGACCATTCGGGTCTGGAAGCCGGGGCGCATATACACCTCTGGCAGCAGGTACAGCCCGTGACCACCGAGGCACTTGTCCAACTAACCATGGGATGTCCCCAGGTCATCTACTACGGCGGTATCCCGAACGCACGGCTGCGCTACTACGACGCCGACCGCAACAGGCCCGGTCTGCCGTCCGACACGGCCGCGCTCGTCGATACGATCGAACCGTCCCGCGTGGGCGTGAACCTGGTGAATCTCCATCACACGGATACCAGGCGGGTCATCGTTCAGGCCGGCGCCCTGGCCGAGCACGCCTTTCGAAAAATCACCTATGACACGACCGCCACGCCCTATCCCGGCGCGACGGGCGCCTACGCCGCGCCGCGGTCCGAGGTCCGTACCGAAACCATGCAGGTCGACGATTCGCGGCTGCTCGTGGAACTGCCGCCGGCTACCCTGATCCATCTGGACCTGGAAATGGCGCGGTACGTCAACCGGCCGCGATACGTAACCGCCTGACCGGCCTGGACACGTGGTTTCCATGAAGAGGCAGAGGTAGAGATACGCGTTGCGCGGCTGAACGGGAGATTATCCGGTGAATTCAAATTGCCGGATGAGGTCCAGTTCCCGGGAGTCGAGCGGAATACCATCGGGATGCATCATGTCGTGCTGCCAGATCGGTGGGGTGGGATCTCCCTTCTTGGATTCCCAGGCCAGGTAGGTCTGCGTTCTGCCCGCCACGAGTCCCCAGTTGTACCACCCAATCTGATGTTTCGCGAACACGGGGAGCATGTCCGCGAAGGTGTTTCCGTGATGCCGTCGCAGCCATTCGGTGCAGATCACAGGCCGTTCGTATGATGCGCACCTGGAGAGACTGGGTCCAATTTTGTCCGCGGATTCGTAGTAGTGAAAGGTGATGATGTCGGACAATTCGAAGAGTCGTGAAGAGAGTTCGTCGTCGAAGGCGTTCCATGTCCACGGTCCGGTGGTAAGCGGTTGCATGGGGTCGACGGAACGTGCCCAGGCGAAGGTGTCCTCGACGAGCGGCAGGCTCCTCAGGTCGTCGTCCGGTTCGTTGTACAGGTCCCAGACCAGCACGCGGGGATCCGATCCGAAGCTGCCGACGATGTCCTTTACGTAGCGCTCGAGGCCCGGCCAGGAACTCCGGTCGGCGAGGCGTTCGAAACCCGGACTCGGAACCCACTGGCTGTTATGCACACCGGGTACCGGATCGTCCTGCGGACCCAGGTAGGGATCCCGTCCTCCGAAGAAGCAGTCGCAGAAGAGGATGATCATGGTACTGATGCCGTGCCGCGACGCGATGGCCAGGAACCGGTCCAGTCTTTGCCTGACGCCCTCCGGGTCATCTTCCCAGACCAGGTATTGAACGAAGATACGCACGCTGTTGTAGCCCGCCTCGGCCGCCCATCCCAGTTCCTGGTCGATGGTTTCGGGATCGAAGGTGGGCGCCTGCCACATCTCGGTCATGTTCACGGCCGTGCTGGGCAGATAGTTGCAGCCGCGTATGATACCCGTTTCGTGGTACCAGGCATGGGCTTTTTCCCGGGTCCATATTTTCATGGTGTTCCATTTCTGTTCAGTCGGGTATATCTGGTAGTGACTGCAACACTTCGGCGATCCGGCTGAGCGCGGAAGCCCGGTGACTGATACGGTTTTTCACGGTCGCGTCCAGCTCGCCGAACGAGTTCTCGTAGCCTGCCGGAACGAACAGCGGATCGTAACCGAATCCCGATTCGCCCCGGGGTTCCCGCAGGATTCGGCCCTCGCAGGCACCATCCGCGGTCCAGGTACGGCCGTCCGGTTCCACGACCGCAATGACGCATCGAAACCGGGCGGTTCGTTCAGCGTCGGGGACCCCGTCCAGGGCGTTCAGCAGACAATGGATGTTTTCCCGGTCGGTGGCGCCTGTGCCCGCGTATCGCGCCGATTGGATCCCGGGCGCTCCGTACAGGGCGTCGACCTCGAGACCCGAGTCGTCCGCCAGGGCGGTCCTTCCCGTGAATCGCGCGACGGCATGCGCCTTGATGAGGGCGTTTTCCTCGAAGGTCTGGCCAGTTTCCTCCGGTTCGGGACAACCGGGATAGGTCGCGGCCGACCGGACCTGCAAGCCTGGAAGAAGTGCCTTGATTTCGGTGATTTTACCTCGGTTACGCGTGGCCAGGACAATGGTCATGTTCGCGGCCTAGCCTCGGTCCAGCGCCTGCTTCTGCAGATCGATCAACTGGTCTACGCCCCGCTTTCCGAGGTCGAGCATGGCGGACAGCTGGTCCGTGGAAAAGGGGTGCTGTTCCGCAGTGCCCTGGATCTCGACCAGGTCGCCGCCGCCCGTCATGACGAGATTCATATCGACGTCAGCCGTGGAATCCTCGTCGTAGCATAGATCGAGCATGGGTACGCCGCCGATGATCCCCACGCTGATGGCGGCGACCGTGTCCCGGATTGGATCCCGTTCGAGCAGGCCCCGGTTCGACAGCCAGGACACCGCGTCGCATAACGCCACATAACTGCCCGTGATCGATGCGGTACGCGTTCCCCCATCGGCCTCGATTACGTCGCAGTCGATGAGAATGGACCGTTCACCCAAACTGTCCAGGTCGAATATGGCCCGGAGCGACCTTCCGATGAGCCGCTGGATTTCCTGCGTGCGTCCCGAAACGCTGCCACGCCGGCCGTCACGGGATACCCGCGTGTTCGTACTGCGCGGCAACATGCCGTATTCCGCCGTAACCCAGCCCTTGCCCCTCCCTTTCAGAAAGGGCGGTACGCTCTCATCCACGCTCGCTGAACAAAGCACGGTTGTGCCACCCATGACGATTAAAGCGGAACCTTCCGCGTGACGGAGGTAATTGCGCCGAATCTCGACAGGACGCAGTTGGTCGGTCTCCCGTCCATCGATCCTGGACACAGGTGTCACTCCTTCATCCTTTGCGAATCGGGTTAAATATCGGAAGGTACCGGGTTCGGAACCTTCTTACATGTTCTCTTCTTCTTCGGCGATGAGTTCCAGGGCCGCGCGGGGATTTTCCGTGGCGATCAGCCGTTTGCGAAGGTTGTCATGCCTGAGCAGGCGGGAAATGTGGGCAAGCGCACGGATATGGGGACCGGAAACATTCAGGGGAGAAACGAGCAGGAAGAAGAGATAGACGGGCTGTTCGTCGAGGGACTGAAAGTCGACCCCCTCCTTCTTGATCCCAAGCACGCCGACCAGCTTATCCACTGCCTTGCACTTGCCGTGGGGGATGGCGACTCCCTTCCCGATTCCGGTGCTCATGATCTTTTCTCGTTCCAAAACTGCCTGGAGCACCTCCCTGTTGTCGCTGATCTTGCCGGAAGTGGTCAACGCCTCGGCCAGTTCCTCGATCACTGCCTGTTTCTGCGTGGCCTTGAGGTTGACCAGGACAGCGCTTTCGTCCAGCAGCTCAGTCAAGCTCATGCAATGCTCCTGTATCCTGATCCTGTGCGATGACGGGTGTATTTCAAAACCTGTGTGATTCTATGTATCCGCCCTGAAATTGTCAACAACGATTTGGTAGGGGGTTCGGACCGGTTGTCGGCCGGCAACAGAAAAGCCGTCTGACGGGTATTCATCAAACGGCTTTCCGGATAAATTCGTTTCGTTGGTGAACGGCCCCAGTCAACCGCCGGCCCGTTCCGCGAAACCGTCTGCTTTCATATTGGAGGATTCGAGCAGCATTTTGATATCATACCACTTCTCGTTCGTATTCAGGTCATTGAGCTGCATCGTCAGGGAGTCCGCGAATACCGAAGCTTCATGTGCCAGATCACGGGCGGCTCTTCCGCGGCCCTGCTCGATGCTGGTCGAAATCTCGTGCCACCGCTCCATGAAGGCGGGCAGCGCTTCGTCGACCTCGCGCTTCGTCAGTGCCTTCTGTACCTCGGCCTCCTGGCCAGCCACGTCGACGAGCGCTATGGTATTCTCAGCGGCGGTCTTGGCATCGCCGTATTCCTCGGCGGCCATGTGGCCCTGGGCCTTCGCGAGTTCCGCTGCTGCGGCCTCGTACTCGGCCGGGGCGTACTTGTCGAACTCGGCTTCCATGGCAGCATTGAGTTTTGTCTCCGCTGCGTTCATGGCCTCGTTGGGCGGTCCCGCGCACGCGGTGACCATCAACAGGCATGCAATTAGACTCATACAGGATAGGATGGCCTGCTTTGACATGATAAATCCTCCTGGAAATACGCTGGATCTGGCGAATTCAACTCGTTTGGATCAGTACCGAATCAACCGGAAGCACGGAATGCACAGTTTCCCGACAACATACAATGCAATATAATAGAGTGGTACGAATAGGTGTCCAGCAAAAAACGGGTACACGGTAAAAAACATCGGTATTAAGCGCTCTGTATCGCGGGTAGTCTGGCCGGTGTTTCCGCTTGACATGCTTGCCGTCCGGGATTAGTGTAAATGATTCGAATTGACCCGCCTGACAAGGCATGGCCGGCCCGTTCTTCGATCGAAATTTCCACCGGAAAGGACTTCCTTGCATGTTGTCTGAAGACGTCATCAAGAGACATAGTTGCAGAATACAACATGTTCTGAACATCATGAACACGGAACCATGTTCCTGATAACGACCTGGGTGAGAAGTACGAAGGCAAGGTCAGGGACAACTACCGTGTGAACGGGAAGCGGATCATCGTAACCACTGACCGTATTTCCGCTTTCGACAGGGTGCTGTGCGCGTCTTCGAATGAGGAAGGTTCTACATACCCATAACAAAACTGTGTATTTCGTAAGGGTTCTTTCCTTCGAAGGGCATTCTTCGCCCAGGGCAACACTCATTGTTTGAAATAGCAACCAGACCGCGGCCTTCTGGTTTGACCGTACCCGCCATATTATCGACAATCACCTGATCGACGTGCCCGATCCCAATGTGACTCGTAGCCCGGGAATGAATGCCGGAAGCTGATCCCGGTCGAGATGGTGGTCCGCGGCTATCTGACCGGTGTGACCACGACGTCGGCATGGTACCACTATTCGAGGGGACAACGCAGTTTCTGTGGCCATGTGCTGCCGGAAGGCATGAAAAAAAACCAACCCTTCGACCACTGTCGCGTTCCAACGCATGCCGTCCGCAGAACGGATCCAAGACAACATCGCCGATGACGTCCACCAAGCCGGATGAAGTGCCATACATCGGCCTCCACGACGAGAACCGATGTAGTATTCCATGTTTCTCGGCGGAAGAAGTGCTTCGAAAGGGGTAGGCGTTGACTCGTGGACGATTCGGCATACCGGGAAATGGAAAGCGGCGCATCTCGATCAACCTGGCGGCCATTTTGAATATGGATCGGAACTGGCTCAGCGGCCAACAACCTTATCCTGGTGGATTCCAAGTACGAATTCGGGCTGTTCGAAGACCGGGTCGTGCTGATCGACGAGATTCATACGCCCGATTCTTCCCGGTTCTGGGGTGTTTCCGCTTGACATGCTTGCCGTCCGGGATTAGTGTAAATGATTCGAATTGGCCTGACAAGGCATGGCCGGCCCGTTCTTCGATCGAAATTTCCACCGGAAAGGACTTCCTCTTAATGTTGTCTGAAGACGTCATCAAGAGACAGTTGGAACATGTTCTGCAGGGAACCGGATAAACTGGATAAGGAATTCGTCCGTGGGTGGCTTGCCGACCGCGGTTTGGTTTGACGCGGTGAAGGCCCGATACCGACTATCCCGGACGAGATCAGGATAGAAGCGTTTCTGTGGCCATCGCTGTCGGAAGGCATGAAAAAAAACCAACCCTTCGACCGGCCCATCATCACCCCGTCCACCAAGCCGGAGAAGGGCCTACGACGAGTCCATCTCGGCGGAAGAAGTGCTTCGAAGGGGACTCGTGGACCGGTATACCGGGCTTTTGATGCCCGGAACGAGGACGTTTTGAAGAGGATTACCCACCGCCTGCAATACCCGTTGTAACCGAACCCCTCCCGTATGCTCCTGCCCAAACTCCCGGAACGAGGACGTTTTGAAGAGGATTACCCACCGGCTGCTACCCGCTGTAACCGAACCCCTCTCGTATGCTCCTGCCCAACCTCTGCTGAAAAATCTGACGCCGTGCAGCGCTTTCGCGAGTCCGTGGGCGATGCCGCCTGCTCGATGCGGGTTTCGGGTCTCGCGGGTTCCTCTCGGTCCCTGTTTCTCGCCCATGCCCACAGGAAACGGGGTGGCGCGACACTGGTCGTCGTCGAGGACACGGCCACTGCCGAGGAATTGTTCGAGGACATGACCGGACTGCTTGACCCTCGGGAAGTTGCGCTGTTTCCCCCGTGGGAGGTGCTGCCTTACGACCAGGTTTCACCGCCCGGCGATCTGTCGGGACGGCGAATGGGAGCCCTCTTCGCCCTGCTGAAGAACAGGCCACTGTTCGTCGTGGCGACCGTCAGGGCCGTCATGCAACGCACTATGCCGCCCGCGGTCCTGGATGCTTCCACCCTCCATGTTTCGCAAGGCGAGAGCCTGCCGTTGAACGAGCTCACCGTTCGCTGCAACCGGCTCGGTTACGAGCGGACGGACATGGTACAGGCACCGGGCCATTACAGCGTGCGGGGCGGTATCGTGGATGTCTATCCGCACGAGATGGACCAACCCTGCAGGATAGAGTTCTTCGGCGACGAAGTGGAGTCGATCCGTCTGTTCGATATCTACTCCCAGCGTTCTTCTGGAAACATCACCGAACTGACATTTCTCCCGAACCGCGAAATGATCGACGATCCGGATACCCGTGAAGCGGTGGTCCAGCGCGTCTGGCTGGCCGGCGAGCGGTTATCGATCGACGCCACCGAATTGATATCCCACATCGAGGACGGCGGCCTGTTCGAAGGCAGCGAACGCTACCTGCCATATTTCCATCCATCCGCCGCCACCATCATGAGTTACCTGCCGGACCATACGCTGATCGTCCAGTGCGAACCCGATGAACTGGTGCGCGAAGCAGAATCGTTTTCGGAAGAATACGATGACGCCCGACTTCGGAGAACGGAGGCCGGTGACCTGGTTCCGGAGCCCGGCGAAGCGATCATGGAATGGCGGGAATTCAGGGACGAGTCGGCATACTACGGTGCCCTGGATCTGGTGCGCGGCGCGCGGGCGTCCGACGGATGGTTCACCGTGGGTACCGCGGCGGCGGGTGTGTATCACGGCGCTATGGACGTGCTCAAATCGCGTCTGGAGGAATGGAGGTCGGAGAAGGCGCGAATCGTGATCGTGTGCGACAACGAGGGACAGGCCGAAAGACTTCGAGAGATTCTGGGGGAAGACGCCCGCGAGATCGAAATGGTGGTCGGGCCTATGCACGCGGGTTTCGTCATACCCGATCTGCCCCTGGTCGTCCTGACCGACGCGGAGATCTTCAACCGTTACCGGAGACGCCGCCGGAAGGTGTTCAAGGAAGGGGTGGTGATCGAGGATTTCACCAGCCTCAAGGAAGGCGATTACGTCGTACATATTGACCATGGCATCGGCCGTTACATCGGTTTGAAGCGCATTTCGGTGGATGACACGGAGCGGGACTGCCTGACGCTGATCTACGGCGGCGACGACCGGGTTTTCATACCCATCGAGCAGCTGCACCGGGTACAGAAGTACATCGGTTCCGATGGCGAGGTGCCCAAGCTGTCGAAGCTGGGCGGAAGAGCCTGGGAACAGGCCAAGAAGCGCACGCGAAAGGCCGTCCGGGATATTGCCGAAGATCTCGTCAAGCTCTACGCGGCCCGGCAGGCCAGCCCCGGGTTCGCCTTCTCGGTCGACACCCCGTGGCAAAGGGAAATGGAAGAATCCTTCATCTACGAGGATACCCCGGATCAGGGGCAGGCGTCCTCCGATGTAAAGACGGATATGGAGAAAGCTGTACCCATGGACCGGCTGATCTGCGGAGATGTGGGTTATGGGAAGACGGAAGTGGCGATTCGCGCCGCTTTCAAAGCGGTACTGGACGGAAAGCAGGTCGCGGTGCTGGCGCCCACCACGATCCTGGCGCAGCAGCACCTGACCACCTTTTCCGAGCGGCTCGCGGACTACCCGGTGAACATCCGGATGCTGAGCCGGTTTGTTCCGCCCAGGGAGCAGAAAGCCGTTGTCGCCGGTCTGAAAAGCGGTGATGTGGATGTCGTCATAGGCACCCACCGCCTCATATCCGCGGATATCGACTTCAGCGACATGGGCCTGCTGGTGGTCGATGAAGAGCAGCGGTTCGGCGTGGCCCACAAGGAACGGCTCAAGCAGCTGAAAACCACCGTGGATGTCATGACCATGACCGCGACGCCCATACCGCGGACGCTGCACATGTCCCTGGTAACCGCGCGGGACATGTCCCTCATCACCACGCCACCGCGGGACCGGCTTCCGGTGCATACCGAGGTGGTGCGTTTCAACGAGGAAGTTATCTGCGAGGCGATCATGCGGGAAGTGGACCGTGGGGGACAGGTCTTTTTCGTCCACAACCGGGTGCAGTCCATCGAGGCGGTGGCCGAGTTCCTCCGGCGCCTCCTGCCCCAGGTCTCTTTCGTCGTGGGTCACGGACAGATGCAGGAACGGGACCTGGAACAGGTGATGATCGATTTCCTGGATCGCAGGTACGACTGCCTCGTGTCCACCATGATCATCGAGTCCGGACTGGACATCCCGAGCGTGAACACCATTCTTGTGAACCGGGCCGACCGGTTCGGGCTCGCACAGTTGTACCAGCTTCGAGGCCGTGTGGGGAGATCCAATCACCGGGCCTATGCCTACCTGATGATTCCCGCTGCCGGCGTGGTTGCTCCCGACGCCCGCAAGCGTCTGGCGGTAATCGCCGAGTACACGGCGCTCGGTTCGGGTTTCCATATCGCCATGCGGGACCTGGAGATCAGGGGCGCCGGAAACCTGCTGGGCACGGAGCAGCACGGGTTCATTACGTCCATCGGGTTCGATCTCTACTGCCGGTTGTTGAAGGAGGCGATGCAGGACTTGAAGGGCGAGACGCGTGAAGAAGCGCCGGAACCCGACATCGACCTCCAGGTCGGTGCCTTCATCCCCGACGATTACATCGCGGATCGAAAGCTCAAGGTCGGATTCTACCAGCGGCTGTCCCAGGTGGAGGATGAACAGGAAATTGGCGCGTTGCGTGACGAGATGCAGGACCGGTTCGGCAGGTTGCCCGACCCGGCGCGGATTCTCTTCGACCTGGTTTCCATCCGGAAGGCCGCGGGCAGCATCGGTCTCAAGCAGCTCACGGTCCGCAAGAAGGAGATGGCCATGGTTTACCGGGACGGCCTGTTCCCCTCGCGAGACAGCATTGCAGGGGTGACGGCCGATCCTTCGCTCGACATCGAGTTTCCCCACGGGGGCTGTTTCCAGATCCGGGTCGGACTGACCGGCGACTCGGAAGCGGCACGGGTCGACATGGCCAAAAACCTGTTGCAAAAACTGTTGTAATTCGTTAATGATACCTGCCCGGTTGTCCGTATTTGAACTGCCCTTGGAGTTCCCGAACCAGTATGAAACCTGTGGCCTGCTGCGCCGTTCTATTAAACATGGTCCTGCTGTTCACGCAGTGCCAGTATCTCCCGACGACGGAAAATCCCGAAACGGTCGTCGCCAGGGTGAATGGGTCCGTGCTGACGGTCGATGAAATGGAAGCCGAATTGGAATCCGCGGCCCTTCCCGCCGCCACACTGCAGATGAGAAAGGACTGGGTCTCCGGCTGGGTCCGGACCGAGTTACTGTACCAGGAGGCCGCGCGGCAGGATCTCGACAACAATGTCGAGACGGTACGCGAACTGAACAGGATTCGAAGAGACCACCTGGCCAACACCGTCCTGGAACACCTGCTCTCAGACTCGTTACTGGTGGTCTCGGACGACGATATTACCGCTTACTACGAGCGCCACCAGCAGGAGTTCATCTTCCACGAGCCGGAACTCAAGCTCTCTGTGATCGTTCTACCGGACGAAGCCACCGCCAGGCAGATACGGACCCAGTTGGCCCGCCGCAGCGCTACCTTTGGGGAATTGGCCCGAACGAGATCGATTCATCCCTCGTCCAACGACGGTGGTGACCTGGGTTACTTAAAAAGAGCGGATATCAGCGACGTGTCCGTTCAGGAACTGGTCTTTAAAATGTACGTAGGCCAAGTCTCCCGTCCTGTCCTGTCCGAATCGGGCGCCTTCATCTTCAGGGTCGTGGACCGCCGCGAAGTCGGCACCCTGCCTCCCCTGGACGAAGTACGCGGCGAGATTGTCAACAGGGTGCTTCGGGAGCGGCGCCGCGAACTCGTAAGGCAATACGTGGAATCTTTGCACCAGGGCGCCGAAGTAGAAATCTACAACGGTAACCTGATGCAGTCGGAACCTGTGGAACCCTAAGGATAATCGGGGGCGGCATGAACGCTTATTCTAAACTCCGTCACATTGGACTGTTCCTTGCCCTGGTGCTGATCCTGGCCGGAAGGCCGGTCTACGGCCAGCAGTTGCTGGACTACGTCGTGGCCGTGGTGGATAACGAGATCATACTCTATTCCGATGTGGTGGAGGCGGTTAAGATGTTCCGTGTGCAGCAGGAGGATCCGGAGCCTGAAGACCTGACGAACCAGTTGTTGAACGACATGATCGATACGCGCGTCGTACTCGCGTACGCACGCCGTGACAGTGTGATGGTACCCGCGGAGCAGGTTAATAATGCCGTGCGCCAGATCGTCGACCAGTACACGCAGCGCCTCGGTTCGGGGGAAGCGCTGGAGCAACTGGTGACGAATTCGGGCATGAGCATGCGGGACTGGCACAGGCTGCTCAGAAGGCAGAAAGAAGAAGAACTGCTCCAGAGGCGGCTGGAGGAAGATCGATTCGGGGAAGTACGGGTTACGGGGATTGAAGTAGCCCGGTTCTACGAGACCTACTACGACAGTATTCCAAGCAATCCGGTACAGCTCGACCTTAGCCACATCATGATTTCTGCCCGGCCCGATCCCGAAATCGTGGCTCAGTTGAGCGACCGGATCGATGAAATCAGTCGGCGTATAGCCGATGGCGAGGATTTCGCCGAGATGGCGCGCCGGTACTCGGAAGATCTGAACAGCGCCACGAGCGGAGGCGATCTGGGATTTTTCTCCCGGGGCACCTTCATGTCCGATTTCGAAGACGCGGCCTTCGCCCTCGAACCAGGGGAGATCAGTCCCACGGTACAGACTGATGTCGGCCTGCATATTATCCAGCTGGAGGAACGAAAGGACGACGAGATCCGGGTACGCCACATACTGGTCCAGATCCCGAAGACGGATGAAGACGAGGATCGCGCGTTGGAGACGGTATCCATGCTTCGCCAACGGATTCTCGACGGGGACGAGACCTTCGCCAATGCCGCCAGGAAATACTCAGAGGACATGGCGTCCGCATCCAATGGCGGCCGCATCGGCGAGTTCATGCTCAATCAACTGCTGCCCCAGTATCACGCTGCCCTCGACACCATATCCGTCAACCAGATGACCGTACCCATAAGGGTGGTGGACCAGAGTGTCACCTCCTACCACGTCCTGCTGTTGAACGGTAGAACAGGTGGCGATAAGCTCTCCCTGGAAGACCATTTTCAGCAGATTACCTATCTCGCCAAACAGGCCAAGTGGGACCGGGAAAGGGAGCGTTGGCTAAAGGATCTGCGCCACGAGTTGTACATCGACGAACGCGGCCTGTCCGCCATGCCCTGAACGGCGAAACGACCCTCGCGAACACCGTACAGATGAGAGTAGATCTTTTCTTGAAACGGTCCCGCATCATCAAGCAGCGGGAAGCCGCCAAAAAAGCCTGCGACCGGGGCATGGTTTCCATTTCCGGCAAACTGGCAAAGCCCGGGCACCCGGTTGCCCCCAGGGATATCGTCGTCGTGGAGTGGCCCCACAGGCGACTGGAATTTGAAGTATTGAATGTCCCCGGTGGCAACGTGTCGAAAGAAAAAGCCCAATCCCTTTTTCATGTACTGTGTGATGAACGCTCAGGCGATGACCCGTTCGGGTTCGAAGATCACTGACCCCAGACCGAGACGCGGAACCTGATGAGATTGCGCCACAATAAAACACCCGCTGGTGCCCCCGAACTTCCCTACAGCCAGTTGGCCCAGATATACGATCATGTGATGCGGCACGTGGACTACCGGCAATGGGCCAACTACATTCAGTCGGTGTTTACCCGGTTCAAGTCGACGCCAAAAGAGATTCTCGAACTGGCCTGTGGCACCGGCGCTATGGCGAGCATCCTGGATGACCGCGGATACCGGATGACGGGCATGGACCGGTCGGACAGCATGATCGCGGTTGCGGAGCAGAAAGCCAGGGAGGCTCGGAGGACCATACGTTTCCAGGTGGGCGACATGATTCACACGCCCATCGACGGGTCCTACGACGCGGTGTTGTGTCTGTACGACAGCATCAACTACATCATGGAGGAGACCGACATCCATGCCATGCTGGAAAGACTGCGCACGGTCCTGAATCCCAATGGTATTTTTGTTTTCGACGCCTGCACCGAAATCAATTCCCGCAAGTACTTCCATAACCAGGTCGACCAGGAAAGCACCGGGACTTTTTCCTATGTCCGCCGATGCGAGTATATCCCCGAGAGCCAGTTGCAGGTCAACGATTTCCAGTTCACCTTCAATCGTAACGGAAAACGGTATGCTACACGGGAACGCCACGAACAGCGAATCTACCCCGTGGAGAAACTCGCGCAGATCTGCCGCGGTGCGGGTTACCGCGTACTCGGCGCTTTCGACGGTTTCACCTTCGAAGAAGCGTCGGAGAAGTCCAACAGGGTCCACTACGTAGTCCGCCCCGTCTCCTGAATCGGTATACCATGGCTTTCGACCGTATCATCGGCCACAATCGACAGCGGCAAAGGCTCCTGGCCGCCGTGGAACAGGACCGTCTCGCGCACGGGTACCTGTTCTGCGGACCGGCCGGCGTGGGGGCCGAGGCGCTGGCCATCGAACTCGCCTGCGCGGTCAATTGCGAGCAGGGACCCGGGGAGCCGTGCGGACAGTGCCGTCACTGCCGGAGGATACGCGCGCTTCAGCATCCCGATGTACACCTGCTGGTTCCTGCTTCATCCGCGCCGCCGCCGGAGGGATCGGCTATCCGGACCAGGGAATCCTCAGGCCGTGGAAACGCAAGAGACGAACGCAGGCAGGGACTGTATTCCCTGCTGGCCGATGATCCCTATGCCGCGCTGCCGCTGGGCAAGAACGATATTCTTTCGGTAGACGACATCAGGTCGCTCAGAAGGGATGCGTCGGTAAAGCCGTACGAAGGACGGAAGAAAGTCGCGGTCATAGTCGCCGCGGACCGTATGAACACCGCGGCTGCAAACGCGCTGCTAAAGACGCTCGAAGAGCCCCCGGGATCCCTCATGCTCATCCTGACCGCGATGCGTTCCCAGCGCCTGCTGCCGACCATCGTGTCCCGTTGCCAGCCCGTATTTCTGACGCGCCTGCCGGAGGCCGATGTAAAATCGGCGCTGACCGACAGGTACGACGTGGAACCCGATGAGGCAGAAGAACTCGCTCGCAGGTCTGAAGGCCGTCTTACCGAAGCGCTGTCGTCCATGTCGCAAATGGGCTTGAAGCTTCGGGAAGAGGCCTTTGACCTGTTGGAATGTATACACGACGCGCCGCCGCTGCGTTTATTCGAGAAGGTGGAATCCCTTGCCGCGTCACACCGGGAAGAACCGGTCATGGAGAAGGTCCTGGACCACCTGCTGGCACGCTACCGGGACCTGTTCATCCTTTCTTCCACCGGTGACTCCTCGACCCTCTCCTGCACGGACCGCCTGGTCCCGGTACAGTCGCTTGCCTCCAGGGTAAGCGTAGAAGATATCGAGCAAGGCATCGACGCCATCGAGGAAGCCAGGCGGGACATCGCCCGGAACGCCCACGTTCAGCTGGCCCTGCTCGTGCTTGTCCTCAGACTCAGACTGAACCGGGGAACAAAGGCTCCGCGGGAGACACCCTCCCGGGAGACGTCCTCCCAAACCGTTCCCGCTCCGGATTGATACGTTGACAAACCGCCTTCCACACGCTATCGTGATGCTGGAATAAAACGGGGTTCGACTGGATCAGATCACCTGCGATCGCGAGGGAGTCGTGGCGGAAAAAATACTCGTAACCGATGCGTTGCCCTACGCGAACGGAAAACTGCACATCGGCCATATTGCCGGTGTTCACCTGCCCGGAAACATCTACGTACGCTACCAGCGGCTGAAAGGCCGGGATGTCGTTCACGTCAGCGGTTCGGACGACCACGGCGTGGCCATCACCCTGGCGGCCGAGAAAAAAGGCATAACGCCCAAGGAACTCGTGGACAAGTACTATCCCGTTATCAAGGGCGCCCTCGAAGACTTCGGAATCGTCTACAACAATTTCTCCCAGACCTCCCGACCCATCCACCACGAGACAGCCCAGGCGTACTTCCGTCGCCTGGAAGAAAAGGGCTGTTTCGAAATCCGCGAAGTCAACCAGATCTACTGTCCGGCAAGCGATCGCTATCTGCCCGATCGTTACGTGGAGGGCACGTGTCCCCACTGCGGTTCGGACCGGGCCCGGGGAGATCAGTGCGAGGCCTGCGGTACCATTCTCGACGCCACGCAACTGGTCGACCCCCGCAGCGAATTCTGCGACGGTCCCCTCGAGGTGAGGCCGGTGAATCACTGGTATTTCAAGCTCGCCCGCATGTCACCAGGGCTGCAGGACTGGATCGAGACGAAAAAGCACTGGAAAGTCAACGTGCGCAACTACTGCCAGGGTTGGTTCAACGAAGGGTTGTCCGATCGGCCCATCTCACGCGACCTGGACTGGGGCGTGGCGCTGCCGACGAAAGACGCGGTGGGCAAGGTTATGTACGTCTGGTTCGAAAACACACTGGGCTACGTGTCGTCCACCCGGGAATGGGCGGTGGAACAGGGCGAACCCGACCTGTGGAAGGAGTACTGGCTCAATCCGGACTGTAAGCTCGTCAATTTCCTCGGCAAGGACAATATCGTCTTTCACGCGATCCTGTGGCCGGCCATGATCATGGAACACGGAGATTTCGTCCTCCCTTCCGAAATTCCAGCCAACGAGTTTCTCAACATCGAAGGACAGAAGTTATCCACGAGCCGGAACTGGGCGGTCTGGCTGGACGAATACCTGGAGGTATTCCCGCCCGATCCCATGCGTTACTGCCTCGCGTCGATTTCACCCGAGACGAAGGACACCGATTTTACCTGGAAGGACTTCCAGTCGCGCAACAATAATGAACTGGCCGACATATTCGGGAATTTCGTAAACCGCACGCTGACTTTCATCAACCGGTATTTCGATGGCGTGATCCCCGAGCCAGGTCCCTTTTCGCAGGATGACCGGGAGATGCTAGCGGCCGTTGCCGGTGCTCCGGCCCGTGTAGGCGAGTGCTTCGAGGGCTTCCAGGTGAGACGGGCCGTTCGGGAACTGATATCCCTCGGCAACCAGTTCAACCGGTACTTCAACAACCAGGCGCCCTGGAACACGCGCAAGACCGACCTGGCACGTTGTGCCACCTCGCTCTATGTGTGCGTGCAAGCGGTCCGAACCCTGGCACTGGTTATGTCTCCCATCCTGCCGTTCAGCGCCGAAAGACTGTGGAAGATGGTGGGCTTGGAAGGGCGTGTCGAGGAGCAGAAATGGGACGAAATCGAGATTGATTCATCGCTGTCCGGACGCCCCATAGGCAGGCTCGAAATCCTGTTTCAAAAGATCGATGACGAGACGATCGACGCCCAGGTCGAAAAGCTGGGCGGGTCCATTGCCCAGGGAGAAGGCAAAGCAGAATCCGGTGAAACGGAAGCCGCCGGAGCGGAGAGAAACGACCTCATTTCGATCGACGCGTTCCGACAGATCGATCTGCGTATCGCGGATGTCGTGGCGGCGGAACCGGTACCTGGTACGGACCGGCTGCTCAGGCTGCAACTGCGAATAGGGAAGGAAGAACGGCAGATCGTATCCGGCATAGCCCCGGGTTACATGCCGGACAAGCTGGTCGGGCGCCAGATCGTGGTGGTGGTGAACCTGGAGCCCGCGAAAATCCGGGGTGTGGAATCCAGGGGCATGCTGCTCGCAGCCGAGGACGACGACGGCGCGCCCATACTCCTCGGTCCGGATGTCCGGGTTCAATCGGGCTCAACGGTGAGTTGATGGCCAGCACGGCCCATATGGCCAGCATAGTCCACAAGTTTGACGACGCGATCGGGCATCACCCTATCATCCTGCACCCAAGCACTGCTATTGTTGTTCGATACCCATACCCATCTTACGGCTGCCGAATTCGATCATGACCGCAACGAGGTGATGCGACGGGCCCTCGACGCGGGCGTGGCGCATATGGTCGCCATCGGATACGATCTCGAAAGCAGCCAGTCCGCCGTTGCGCTTGCCGAAAACTGCGATGCCGTCTATGCCGCGGCGGGTATCCATCCCTGTCACGTCCACGAAGCGCGCGAAGCGGATTTCCGCGAAATCGCGAAACTGCTCGATCATCCGCGCACCGTTGGTGTGGGTGAAACAGGCATCGACCTGTACCACGACCGGTCCACTTATTCCCTGCAGCAGGCGTCGTTCAGGAGACACCTGGAGTGGGGCCGAAGCACGGGATTGCCGGTCATCGTACACGACCGGGACGCCCATGTCGAAGTCATGGCCATGCTGGACGAGTTTCCCAATGGGGAAACGACCCCGATCCTGCATTGCTTTACAGGGGACATTGCCATGGCGGAAAAGGCCGTATCCATGGGATGCTTCCTGGGGTTTGGCGGAATCGCCACATTCAAGAACTCGACGATCCACGAAGTGATCTCCAGGTTGCCGCAGGATCGCATCCTGGTCGAAACAGACGCGCCTTACCTCGCGCCCGTTCCCCATCGCGGTCGCCGGAACGAACCGGCGTATCTCGTAAAAACCGCCGAAGCAGTTGCGCGACACCGGGCCGTGTCCCTGGAAGAACTGGCGCGGACCACGACCAAGAACGCGAAGAAGGTGTTTCGAATCCATTGAGCACAGTATTCGATCCTCCCAAAGACCTGCTGTCCGGCCTGCGCCGATCTGCGTTCCGTCCATCCAGGACGCGGGGTCAGCATTTTCTGAATGATCCGTCCATAGCCCGCCGCATCATCGAAGCGGCGGGTGTGACAAGGCATTCGGCCGTCCTTGAAATCGGCCCCGGGGCCGGCGCGCTTACCAGGCACCTCGTTACTCAGGCCGGAAGGATCACAGCCGTGGAAATCGATACCAGGCTGGCACGGGCTCTCCAGGAAGCATACGGGCGCTACGATCACCTGTCCATCCTGAACGGGGATGTGCTCGATCTGGATCTGCCCGAGCTGATGGAAGCCTCCGGCGAATCGGGATTCATTCTCGTGGCAAACCTGCCCTATGGAATCACGGGACCTGTCCTGGACCGGCTGATCACCCATCATGGAAAGATCACGCGTGCAGTCATCATGGTGCAAAGCGAGGTGGGTGGACGCCTGGCGGCTTCTCCGGGTACGAAGGCCTACGGCGCGATAACCGCCATCATGGCCTACCACTACGACGTGGAATCCCTTTTTCACGTGGGCTGTGACCGATTCGTTCCCCGTCCAGCGGTGGAATCGGTAGTCCTCCGGTTGACTCCCCATGATCATCCGCCCGTTGCGGTCAGGGATGTCGACCTGTTGACCGACCTGATCAAGTCGGCATTTCAACAACGCCGAAAGATGCTGCACCACGCGATGAATCGATTGACCCCCGGTTCCGCCGAACATCTATCGGAACGTACCGGGATCAACCTGAAACGACGCGGGGAAACCCTGGACCTGGTCGAGTTCGCGGCGCTGGCCGAAGCGCTCTGGGAATTCAGGGCCAACCGCGAAGAACTAACCTGACAGATTGGATCATGCGCTTCCGTTATTCACATGCGGCCAGATTGCGGCTGATGAACGAAAAGAATCAGCGGCGTCTCCACTTTTTTTATGCTGGCCTGGGTACGGCTGTACTGGTCCTGGTGGTCTTCGCCATATGGCTCCTGTTGTATGAAAACCAGGCGAGGGCGGCCGTGGACTGGCTGCTGGACCGGCCCCAGACAGTTTCCTTTCCTGAATATTCGCAAACCGCCTCCTGGAGATCCGACCAGCAGGCATATTTTGCACTGGATACCGCCCTATATGGTGCACTTATCAATCTACAGGTGACACCGGGTAGAATAAGTGATACGAAACCGCGCACGATGATCGTAGGAGGACAATGGACGCCCGTTGAGCGCCGTATCACGGTGTCGGGCGCCTATTCGCTCACAGAATGTAATCTCGAGATCGCCAGGGCGGTCACGCGGACAGGCGGTACAGTGGTCCGCGCGGCGGAACGCAGCAGGACCCGTGAACTGCTGCTCGAAATCGCCCACAACGGTAGGGTCACGCACCACCTCTACATAACCCGCGATCCCGATCTGGAAAAGAAAACCGGCCGTCTTGCGGTGGTGATCGCGTATTCGGACGGTGACTACCGCGACGTGGTCGAGAAACTGTCGGAATTCAGCCGGCCGATCACCTTCGCCCTGCTTCCCTGGGTGTCCAGCGTGGGTGATATCGCAAGGGACCTCACGCGCAGGAATCACGAGGTGATCGCGCTGTTGCCCGTACAGCCGCGGTCATTCACACCAGACATCCCGCGCCGGCGATCCGTGCTGGTCACTCATACGGGACTGACCAACCGCCGCATCGTAGAAGACGCCCTTGCATCCCTTCCAATGTCCCGCGGCGTGCTGGGATACCCCGGCGGCCTCTTGGAAGAAGAAACCGATGTGCTGGTCCCCGTACTCGACGTACTGGACAGGCGGGACAAGTTCTACTTGGACAACCCGGGAAACGCGGATTCGTCTAACGGTCCGGATAGCCGGAACGAAAGTCGAGGCCAGCCTGGCCGGCTTCGAGCCTGGGGCGTCCTCGATCCCGTTTACAATCCCTTGATCATTTCCATGAACCTGGACCGCGCTTCTCTTTCGGCCCTGGACAACAACCGGGCTATCGTCATCGCCGATGCCAGACCCCATACCCTCCAGGTACTTATGAACCAGGTGACCCACCTGGAACTGAGAGGCATCGAATTCGTTCGGGTTTCCGACCTCTTGGACAACTAACACCGGAGCTTCCCACATGGTAAAACTGAGTGTATGCGTAGACCAGGTCGCCGCACTGCGTAACATAACGAACCGCGGAGAACCCGATCCCATGACCGCGGTCATGATGTCGCAGGTGAGCGGGGCGGACGCCGTAACGATTTCCTGGACTTCCGACGCTTCGCTCTACCTGAGCGGGGAGTACGACATCATCCGGCAACTCGTACATACCCACCTGAACGTGATTGCGCCGCCGGACCTGGAACTCCTGCAGAGTATCTTGACGATTTCACCCGATATGGTTACTCTTGTTCCGGAGGGCTACGAGCACGCCGGCCTGAACAACGACTGGTTCGATTCGCCCTGGCCTGAAGGCGGTTCCCTGGAACGACCGGTCGAACGCATGACGAAGGCGTTGCATGAGAACCGGATCCTTACAAACATATTGATCAAGCCCACCGCTACGCACGTCCGGCAGTGCGCAGAGATCAAGACCGATTACGTCCATATCGACGCAAGCCAGTACGTCCAGGCCGTCGATCCCGAGGAAAAGGACCGGATAATTGAAGAAATGGCCGGCACGGCCAAGACGGCGGTGCGGTTGAACATGGGCGTTTCGATCGGACGTGGTGTCGATTACCGGACCGCCGCGGAACTGGCGGGCATAGCGGAAGTAGAAGAAGTGGTGGTGGGCTATGCCGTCGCCGTACGGGCGATGACCATAGGATTCGAGCGGGCCGTCCGCGACCTGGTCGACGTAATCCGCCATGCGCCCAGGCCCCCGGTAGACTGGTAGACTCCCCACCGGCTGAATACACCCCGCAATACTGAAAGGAACAGCGCCATCCACACACGTATTTCTTTCCTGGTCTTTCTCGCGGCAACCTTGCTGGGCGGAATGCTTGTTTTCCCTACCATCAGGCTGTGGATGTCGTCTTCCGATGATCTCGAAAAGCTGGCGCCCGCCGAAAGAAAGGCGTTGTACAGCCAGTCAACGGTACCGGGCATCGATGTGGCGGGTGGTTCCCGTCTCGCCGCCGGCCTGGACGTCTCCCGTTACAACGAACGCGGCAGGATACGGGCGGTGGACAGCCTGATCGAGACCTGGCGCGGGCGACTCAACGCTTTCGGCATTTCAGAACCCGTCATCACCGAGCGAGAGAACGACACCTTCGATATCGTCGTACCTTTAAGCGCCGATACCGGGCTCGTGGGCAGAATGATCCGTGAATCCGGCACGATCTCGCTGCATCTCTTCAAGGACGGCGCAGACGTTCAGGCGTTGCGTCGACGCATAGACGATGTGGTGGGCGAACCGGGCGAACCGGGCGGACCGGGTGAACCGGGCGGACCAGGCGGACCAGGCGGTTTGAGCGCATTGCTTGCGAGCATTACGGTGGAAGAAGGGATAGGGGACATCGCGGTCAGAGAAGACAACCTGGAAACTGTAAGGGCCGTGCTGGCGGATTCAACGGTCAGGGCCAGCATACGGGCCTACAACCTGGCGAATCCACCCGCCGGTGCCTTTGCATGGGGTTCCGAACCGGTTGAACGCGGCGGAAGTCTGTATTATCCGCTCTATTTCATCAACCAGGACGTCGATCTGAACGCGCAACCCCTTGCATCGGCCGTCGTCGGCGACGCTTCGGTCACGGCGGATCGTGGCGACTACGCGGTGCGCCTTTTCCTGGAGGACGCGGGACGGGAGAGTCTGGCCAACCTTTCCAGCGCCAACGCGGGAAACCGCCTGGCCATAAAGATGAACGAGCAGGTGTACGTGACGTTGAACATACAGGGGAGAATACCCGACGGACGCATTGAGATACCGGGCGGTGATACCCTTGAAGAGGCCCGCGCCCTGGCGTCCATACTGGAAACCGAGTCGCCTCCCGTGGCCGTGACGTTGCTGGAACAGCCGGCCGGGGATTCGTCTTCGTCGTATGGTGCCGATGTCATGGATGGCGCGTCCGGAGCTGCGGTGATCGCCCTGGGATTGCTCGGCGCCCTGTTTATGATCCGGTACCGTGCCGCAGGCGTTCTTTTTCTTGTGGGACTACTTTACCATCTGCTCATGACCGGAGCGGTGCTCAGGCTGTGGAATATCGCAGGGATCGCGCCGTACTTCACGCTCGCCGGCGCGGCCGGATACCTGGGCGCGCTACTCGTCTTCACCACGGTCCATCTCTGGATATTCGAATACCTGCGGGCTGAATCCAGCACGGAGTCCTCGGTCCGGCAGGGCGTAATGATGACACTCGAGAAGATCAAACCGGTTTTGGTATGGACCCACGTCATGTTATTGCTTGTTTCTGTGAGCCTGGTCGTAGTCGGTACCGATGGCATCGTCAATTTCGGCCTCGCGTTGTTTTCAGGTGCGGCCGGCAGCCTGCTGACCTGTTACCTTTGGACAAACATGCTGCTGTCCTCCCTGGTGGCGGACTGGCAGATTAAAAAGTTGAGTATATGATGGAAAACTACCTGGTTGCATGCTATGGAAAATTGATAGACAGGCCCGAGGCTGTCTACGCGTTCGCCGTTATACTGGCCGTGGCGGGGATTGCCGCCACGGCGTTGAAGGCGGAACACGCGGTCACCGACGACATGGTGGCGCTGCTGCTGTCCGGCGATCTGCTTTTCGGCCTTTTCGTGACCATGCTGATCGTACTGGTCATCGTCGGCGCCCGGATCGATGACCGGCCGGGGAAAAGCATCGCGCTGACCCTGGGGGTACTGGCGGCCGGAAGTATCGTGAGGCTCCTGCTGCCTTTTGCCCGGTCTGTCGACTGGCTCGGAGAATGGAACGGGGTCATGCTCGGCCTCATGATCATCACCCTCTACCTGTCGCTGCGCGTGGGCGCGCGATTTGCCGTTGTGGCCATGGGTTGCGCGCTCTACACCATGATCGTTACGGCGGGAATAACCTTTGGCGTGATGGATCGCATTACGGTTTCGAGCGTCCTGGCCCTCATGGCGATCGGCGCATTGGCGGTGGTGATGAGCTTCCTGGGATACAGCCAGGTCAGAAGCCATATGGAAGCCGCGCGGCGGGAACCGGTCAGCCATTCGGTGCGGACCGGTATGACGCGGTCCATGCCCTTCATTTTCTTGTCCGGTCTTGCCACCCTCCTGATCGCCGTCCCGCTGGCCGTCATCGCCGACGGTACCCCCCGGGATTACGGCCTTCTGATGATGATCGGCGGTCCGGTCGGTGCCCTTGCCGCGCTGATGTCCGCGGTACCCCTCGTTTCCATGACGAAAAACGTACAGTTCGAAACCGGGGCGCCCGCGCGACGCGGAGGCCGTCGACAGCGTTAATCGCCCGTCATCGACCCGCCTGCGCGGTCTTCCTGGAGCACCATGGCCGATCAGCCCAACATCCTCCTGATCCTTTCCGACCAGATGGTCGCCGCGTTGACCGGAGCCTACGGACATCCCGTCGTCCAGACGCCGCACCTGAACAGATTGACGGAAACCGGTGTGCGATACGATGCCGCCTATACCGCCTTCCCGCTCTGCGCGCCTGGCCGCGCCTGCCTGATGACGGGACGTCACGCGTCTGAAATCGGCGCATGGGACAATGGCGCGTTACTGGCCGCGGATCAGCCGACTTTCGCCCACTACCTGTCTTCTGCGGGCTACGATACCGTGCTGTCCGGCAAGATGCACTTCATCGGTCCGGATCAATTGCACGGATTCAGAAAGCGTCTGACCACCGATATATACTCGTCGGATTTCGACTGGGTGAAACCTGAATGGATCCGACTCAAGGAAACCGGGGGCAGGGACTACGAGGAAGTGATGAACAACCGGCCGTCATACAATGCCGCCGGATACACGGGCGACGGCGTGCGAATCGGAGCCTGGCACGACGCCCTCAGCTATGACGAGGAGACCCATTTTCGCGCCATTGAATACCTGCGGGCCAGGAAGTCCGGCAGGGAAGACGGACCTTTCCTGCTCTGCGCGTCCTATCACCATCCCCACGAACCCTTCTGGCCACCCGATGACTACTGGAACCGGTACGAAGGCGCCGATATAGACCTTCCCCTCTTTCCCGCCGACCTGGATGACCACTACTCCATGATGGACCTTAACCTGAATGCCTATCACGGTACCGGGCGTTACGACCTGAGGGACGAAGAGGGACTTTACCGGCTTCGCCGCGCCTACTACGCGCTGGTGAGCTACATGGATGACAAGGTCGGCGGCCTGCTGGACGTGCTCGACGAAACCGGACTGGCGGAAAACACGGTGGTGGTCTTCGCCAGCGATCACGGCGACATGCTGTGCGAGCGGAGCATGGTCCAGAAACGGTGTTTCTACGAGTGGTCCTGCCGCGTACCCCTCATCGCTCGCTTTCCGGATGGATGGCGGGCCGGCACGTCCTGTCCGAATCCCGTGTCGCTGATCGATCTACTGCCGACATTCTGCGACCTCGCGGGCGTCGAAGACCGGCTTCCCCACGACGGGCACAGTCTCGTGTCGCCCACGGCCATGGACGACGCGGATCGCGTGGTGTTCGCGCAGGCGCACGAGGCCGTGGGCATGCCCTGTATCATGGCGAGGCAGGGACGATACAAGTACCACTATATGCACGGCTTCGCGCCGCGCCTTTTTGATCTGGACAACGATCCCGGCGAATGGCATAATCTCTCCGGCGAAGGCCCGTACCGCCAGGTGGAAGAAAGTCTTCGCGATCAAATCCTCGACCGGTTCGATCCGGAAGCCATCGCGGAAGCAAACCTGGCCAGCCTGTACCGCCGGCGACTTATCCGGGATACCATGGCAGGGCACGGACGCACCTGGAGCCATTCGCCGGATCTCGACCACCGGCGGGGCGCGATGGACCAGTACATTCCATAGCCTGAACCGTTAAAACGGAAAACCCGCCGGCCATGCCAGGCGGGCATCCCACAGGGGGGTTGTGCATGTTGCGCGCAGGCTTCATCGGCGCAGGGGGCCGTTCCCAGAGCGCTCATTACCCGTCGGTCGACCGGTTGCCTGACGTCGAAATGACCGCCGTGTGCGAACTGGACGAAACGCGCCTGGCGCAGGTAAACGAACGCTACGACTTTCCCCACGTCTTCACGAACCACCGCGCCATGCTGGCGGAGGTGGACCTGGACGTGGTCTACTGCGTCATGCACGAGAAATGGCTGCTCCAGCCCGCCCTCGACTGTTTGCGCGCGGGCAAGCATATTTTCGTGGAAAAACCCCCGGGGAAGAACAGCGGGGAGACGCGACAGCTGCTGGACGCGGCCGTGGAGCACGACGTATACGCCATGGTGGGATATCAACGGCGCTATACCTCGGTCGTACGTGAAGCCATGCGGCGCGTGCTCGGCCGGGGGCAGGTCTCCCATGCCGTGACCACTTTCAACAAGAAACTGCTGTTCGATAAGCCGCAGTTCTCAACCACCCTCTGGGACGACGTGACCCACGTGGTGGACCTGTTGCGTTTCATGGTGGGCAGCGAACCCGTCGAGGTCACCCGTTACCGCGACAAGTTCGAATCGGTCGACTGGAATCATTACACGGCGCTGGTACGTTTCGCCAGTGGCGCCACGGGCGTCGTATTCGGAAACCGCGCCTCCGGCGGCCGCGTGTTGAGCGCGGAACTGCACGGCGTCGGCATCGGTTGCTATATGAAACTGCCCGAGGAAATCGACATCCGCGAGGACGACCAGCAGACGGTCCTGCAGGGCTGGGAGATCAACGGCGATGAAGCGGAAGACACGCCCCGTTACGAAGGCGCGCTCGCCATGCACGAGCACTTCATTGATTCCGTGCGCAACCAGACCATTCCCGTAAGTGATCTTCGAGATGTCATTCATACCATCCGGCTCGTGGACTGGATCGAAACGGGGCACTGCCCCGATTGACTCGATCTCCGAGTCCCGTTACCCCCGCATCATGCAACAGCTCAATTTCCCTGAATACGCATTCGAAATAGATACGGACGAAGCGGGTCGCCGGGTCATATTCGACGGGATTCGGCGCAGGTTCGTCCGACTGACACCCGAAGAATGGGTCAGACAGCACCTGGTGCGCTACCTGGTCGAAGACCGGGGATTTCCGTCAGGTTACGTGGCCGTGGAAAAAGGTTTTCAGTATGCGGGAACGGCCGTTCGCGCGGATGTAATCATGCACGACCTGAAGGGAGGGCCGGTCCTGATGGGCGAATGCAAGGCGCCGGAGATTCGTGTGACCGAAGCCGTTTTCGAGCAACTGGCCCGGTACAATTCGGTCATCAATGCCCGGTACCTGGTGGCCACCAACGGCAAGACGCATTTCTGCTGTGAGCACAAGGCCGGTGGAGGTTACCACTTTCTGTCGGAACTGCCCGCTTTCGAAGGTGCGCGAGGAGTCTGACCGTGGCGGAACACCTGAAACTAGCGGCCCGAGAGACATTGGAACAACGGGTTGAAGCCCTGGAACAGGAGGGTTACGTCTATTTCCCGGACGCGCTTTCGAAGGAGGAAATCGGTGCGTTGCGCAATGCCATGGACCGCCTGGAAGCCCGTCCCGAAGAATTCGACCGGCATACGGACTCCGAGAATCACGGCTTTCTCAATAAATCCATCAACAACGTGTTCAACCGGGACCCGTCGTTCCTGTCCTGCCTGGACCGGCCGGACGTCATCGACGTGGTTGAAGCCGCCCTTGGACCGGACTGTCACGTCATCGGCATGACGGCGTGGATGACCGGCCCGGGCCGGCCGGACCAGGGTATCCACGTGGACTGGCAGCCGCTGGTGCTGCCGGAAGACGTCATGGACGATCCGCGTATAAAGGTACCGGTGTACATCACCACGGCCCACTACTATCTCGACGATCAGTACGAGGCCCTGGGGCCTACGCAATTCATTCCCGGCAGCCACCGTGCCGGTCGCCGTCCTGCCCGTGGGGAGTCCACCTGGCTCGGGGCCGAGCCCAGGAGCATCCTCTGCTCGGCCGGGGACGCCGTCCTCTTTCGCTGTGAAGTCTGGCACCGCGGAACGGCGAACACGAGCGACCGGGTGCGCTACCTGCTCCAGGTCCACTACGCCCAGCGCATGATCACGCAGAAATTCCCGCCCTACCTGAACCGGTTTCAGTTCGATCCGGGCATCCTGTCCCGCGCCACGGAACGCCAAAGACGTCTGCTGGGCGAGCATGTACAGGGTAATTATGACTGATTCTCTTCATAGATTCAGCGCGATCCGCTAAGTCTGGGGCCGAAATCCCGGTTCTCGACCGCGGTCATCCATATCCATTCAGGAGGTGTCCCATGAGCATCGCCAGGTTTGTTTTCGTATTCCTTCTATCCGCCGTGTTCGTACTCCAGTCTGACCAGGCCGGCGCGCAGACGCGTGAGGAAGGACCGTGGTGGCCTCATCCTCTCTGGGGCAAGGACGACCAATCCGGCGGCTCCAACTGGATTACACCCGAAAAGGTGTTGAAAGCGCTTACCCTGGTCAAGACGGGACAGATCTACGAAATCGGCCAGGTGTACAGCGCGGACATGCCCCTCTTCGGCCAACGGACCTATTCCATGTTCATCCCCGGTTCACCCACCGGCGAGCCCCTGGGTTCGAATCGGCTTATCTACCACGATGAGCTCCTGGTCGCCGAGATCGGCCAGGTCGGAACCCAGTTCGACGGTCCCGGACATATCGGGGAACGTATGACGATGGCGGACGGTACGGAAAAGGACGTCTTCTATAACGGCGTTACCATCGAAGAAATGAAAAGCCCCTACGGGCTCATGAAACTGGGTATCGAACATATCAAGCCATTCATCACCCGCGGCATCCTGGTCGATGTGGCCGGGTACAAGGGCGTGGAGACCCTCGACCATAGTTACGAAGTGACGGTGGAGGATGTCCGCGGCGCGCTCGCGAAGCAGGGCATCGCGGAGGACAGTCTCGAACCGGGTGACGCGTACTTTTTCCGCTACGGCTGGGCCCGGCACTGGACCGACCACGACAAGTACAATACCGATCCGCCGGGCATCGGGTTGGCCGTCGCCCGGTGGGTGGTCGAACAGAAGGCGTCCATGATCGGTTCGGACCAATGGACGACCGAGGTCGTGCCCAATCCGGATGCCGACCAGGCCTTTCCGGTCCATCAGGAACTGATCACCAGAAACGGCGTATGGAATCTCGAGAATATGAACCTGGACGAACTTTCCGGAGACGGTGTCTACGAGTTCCTCTTCATACACACGCCCATTCGATTCAAGGGCGCGACGGGTTCGCCCGCCCGGCCAATCGCGATCAGATAAGTTTATAAGGTATGTTCTTTTATATATAATCACCTAATCGCTAGCCAACCACGACGAAAAACTGCCAACGTCAGAGATCCGTCAGATCCACTACGGAATTCCTGACATGAGTCCTTGCAACGATGACTTGGAACGGCGAGTGCACGGTCGAGTTCAGGAAGTGGTGAGCCGATCTTGCCGGCGGCAAATAAAAGAACATCTGCAACGGCTGTCGAATTGCCAGCGGAGAACGGACCTAGACTCACGGACCGGGCAGAGGTGGGAGGTCGTTCACCCTTACAAATGGTTGACCTGTTTCGGCAGCCCGCCGAGCCTTCATGGCGAGTACAGTCGCAAAGTCGAGCCGACGTGACAGGATATCATGGAGTTCGCGGCCATCCATACAGATAATACTCTTGCCCCGCCCGAATGCGGTGAGTCCATCATCGGAGAATCCTCTATAGCTGACCAGAAGACCGCGGGACCAACTCGCCTTGTCCTGTACCTTGCCGTTGAAGGCACGAAGCGTCGCCGCGTCGACCAAATTGTTCCTCCATCTTGCTTCGAGCAGATAGGTATCGCCTCCCGACACGAAGCTGCCGTCGATCTGCTCGCCCACCAGGCGGAAGGAAGCCCGTGCAGACAACTCGTAGGCATCGAACACATCCTTCAGGAACTTCTCGAATGCATAGCCGCGGGCCTGTGGCTCCAGTTCGTACACTTGCAACAAGCGACTCGCAAGAGCCGAAGCGACTGTTGCATCAATCTGTGATTGTGCGGGAGCGATGGAAGACACTTCGGGTGCTGGCGGTGTGCCACCGAACCGTTGAATGATGCGAGAGTACGCAGCCAGTACCTTATCGTCCAGTTCCTGGTAGTCGTGAGTCACGCTGCTGACTTCACGGTATTCCCAAAGTGCTTTCAGCGTATCAAGAACCGTTTTTTGGTTCGCGTTTCGTAAGAAATAGCGCAGGCGCTTCGCCTTGCTCCTTCCCTGAAGCGCCCAACGGGGGTTGTCTATATTCACCCGGAGTTCATCTCGAAAGAACTCGGCGAAGGTTCGGTCCGTGAAGTCCAGTACGTAGCCGCTTTCCATACCGAAAACCTTGTCGAGGACCGGCATGTCCACGGTGCGAATCTTCGTATTCGATGTTCCACTCATGTCTACCTCAAGCCAAGTCCTCTGAGCCATGCGTCAACCTGTCCGAAGGCGTCCTGCTGCCATTGATTCGCTGTGCGATTGCCAAGCAGGTGAGAACCTTCCACGAACCTCTTGACGTTCGTTGGTCCGAAATCTTCGAATTTGCGGAATTTCTCGGAGATCAAGCAGTAGCCTCGCCGGGCCGATTGAACATCGAGGAGCGATTGGGTTGCTTCCACGAGGGCGTCGATCCCATCTGGGAAATTTCGGATGGAATAGTAGATGTCGTAGGCGTCCTTATGCTTTAGACGCTTGGCAATGGCGTAGCCCTTCATGGCCAAGAAAGCTGGAATCGACGCAACGGCGATACGAACGCGATTCCTACCCCCACCGGGCATGTTTCCGTCGATGGCAACCATCTGATTGAATCTGAGCGCAAGTTCGGCGCCATCGGCACGTTGGACGGCAAACTGACTGAGTAGCGGCGGCCTGTTCTTTGCAATCTCGGCATCACGCGGCATTAGAAAGTCGACGACGACGTCGATGTCAGGGCCGTCGTCCGTGGCGGGTACCGTGCGCACGAGTTGGAAGCGTTGCAGGTTGCCCCTTTGATCGTAGCCATGTGTTTGAAGGACTTCGACGAGACGGACATACTCACCGTCGCCCAAGGCTGACGGGTCGAGACCGAGGTCTACGTCTACGGTTCCGCTGTGGGGCATGTCGGCTCTGTTCAGCAACAGCCAAGGTACAGCGCCGCCGATAACCGCAAACTTGCCTTCAAAGCTACCGAGGATTTGGGCGATCTCGATCAGCACGGATTTGACCGCCGCTGTCGTCCGGTCATCGTAATCACCGGCGAATTGTGGTTCTGTCATAACCATGGGAAGCACTCAGAGGCCAGATGGCCGGCGGCCTCACGATCTCGATCGTTACCAAGCCAGAGATCGAGGTACGTGACGATCGGACTGGCGCAGAAGATGCCCGGCGCCGGCTGAACGGCGTCCTCGAAAAGACTCTCATCTTTTGGAATGCGCACGATGACATTCGCGCCTTTTTCGACATGGGTCAGTTTCAAAGCCTCTTTCAACATCCGAACGCCTGGTTCATCGGCGTAGAAGCTGTGTGTGCCAACCCTGGCGAATGGCGCAATCCATTGGGCCGCAGAGTTGAGCGAGAACACTGCACGGGGATTCCGTGGCTCCCCATTCAACTTTCCCGACAACCGTTTCGTGAGTTGATCGCCGTTAAAAAGCGTGTATCTGTTGATACACTGACCAACCGGCTGGCGGTATTCCTCACGCCATGTACTCAATAACACATCCGGCTGGACAAGGATGATGCCGTTGTCCCGTTTTTCAATCCATTCCCGCTCGAGCAGTGCTTTGCGCACGTTGCTCACGTGGCCGAGGCTTGCGTTGGCAGATTCCGCCAGGTCGGTGACGCGCCACGCCCGGTTGGGATCGCGAAGGAGGACCCGCAGGATTGCGGCTGCCTTCGGTGTGAAAAGCGACCGCAGAGCGCGGGTATCGGACTTGGGCCTGTCTGTAACCGCTCGATCGATATAGACATTGTAAAAGGCGAGATGAGCGTTCCCGACCAGATCCAGGTAGGCGACATCATGATCAGAGCAGATCGACCGAGACTCGGGAGACAAGTAAGGACTTACGAGCAGGGGGATCAAACGTCGGCCGGAATCTCCGTGACCGGACTGACGAGCATGCGCCAGGTAGCCCTTGAGTTGATAGACCGCGGACCGAACAAAACGGGGAGCACCGTCCGACTTGACTTCGATGATGAGCGCATAGGTGTCATCGGCGTGCTCGAACTCGATCCATCCGTCTATGAAGTAGTCGCTTCCGAGCAGCCGTTCATGGCGAACCGTACCGACCTCCAAGTGTGGCACATGGTTGAGCAGGTCGCAGGCCGCGTGTATGGCCTTGGTATCCAGACTGTTTTCTAAAATAGGTTTTTTCATAATACACTGAATTTAACCATTATAGTGAAATGGTCAACTTATTTCACTCATACGGCGTTTTCATCGGAAACTGATGACGCCTCTAATAGTGAAAAAAGGGAGAGGATATTCCAAGCCGCCGTCTTTCATTTTGACCTTGGTCTTGTATAGGCTGATTACGGATTCGGCCAGTGCATTGTCGTTCGAGTCTCCACGGCTACCAAAAAGAACTCGATTCAGCCTCGGCCAGCGGGTCGCCGCTCGAGCGTGCAACCTTTCGGTTTACAAGTGCCGGCTCTTGAGCCTTGGCTAACGAGACAAGGGCAACGCTACCGAGCCCGAGATCGCGCTTGCGGCCTCGAAAGACAAGCCGCTGAATCCAGCTTTGGGTTCCGGTAGGCTGGACGAACAGGTACGAGCCGTTGCCGTCGGCGTACCCTCCGGCGGAACCGAACGGGCGAAGGCGGTCGATACGGTCTTGTCGGGATGGCGGCCTTTGGGTTTGGTTGTACGGGAGATGGAGGGTAGATTCCTAACACTAACCATTCCCTAGTTTCCTGTGGGATGGTAGTGGAATTCAAGGGATGTCGTAATCTGCTTTTATTATTTGGATATGCCTCTTAAGTTTTTGATATATATGATTATTATGAGCAATACTGGAAGTCTACGAACCTTTGAGAATTCTCTATGTCTATTTTGCATTATGATGAAGACATCTACGGCTTCCATAAGGCTTTCTGTAGATTTACCACTGTTGAGCGTCGAAAAATACGCTCAGGATAGTACAGTGATTGCCACGAAGTAATTGAGGGCTGTCTGAGGCTTCCTGTGCATACGATTTAAAGGCACTTCGGAATCTATGGACCTTCGCTATATGGAGTTGACCCGGTTTAGCGGACATGTTATCTCTTGTGTTGAAAGGAGCGTCACATGCCCAGATCCCATGCTCGATATCCAGCGGCCTTTCGCCAGCAGATGGTCGACCTCGTTCGTTCCGGCCGCAGTCCCGAAGCCCTGTCCAAGGAGTTCGAACCCACCGCACAAGCCATCCGCAACTGGGTCAAACAGGATGACCTGGACAAGGGCAGGCGGGAAGACGGCCTGACCACCGAAGAACGGACCGAACTGCGTCGTCTGCGCCGTGAGAACAAGCAGCTCAAGATGGAACGGGAGATCCTGGCAAAAGCCGCGGCCTGGTTCGCCCGGGAGACCGAGACGCTGCCCGAGTCTTCTCGTTCATAAAGGCGCACCAGGCCTCCTATCCCGTTCGCCGGCTCTGCGGCCTGCTGGAAGTCTCCCCCAGCGGCTACTATGGCTGGCTGATGCGGCCCGCCTCTAAAAGGGCCAGAGACGATGCCATGCTGCTGAATCGTATGAACTCGATCCATCAATGCTCCCACGGTACCTACGGCGCGCCGCGCATCCATGCGGAACTTTGCGAGTTGGGCATACGCGTAGGACTCAAACGCGTCGCCCGCCTGATGCGCATGGCCGCTATCAGCGGGGTATCACGCCGCAGAGCCGTGCGCACTACAAGGCGATCCGAAGAGGGCAGGAAGGCACCGGATCTGGTCAACCGGGACTTCACCGCTCCGTCCAGGGACAGGTTGTGGGTAGCCGATATCACCTACGTGCCGACCCATGCGGGCTTCCTCTATCTCTCTGTGGTGATAGACGCCTTCAGTCGCCGCGTGGTCGGCTGGTCCATGGCCAACCATCTGCGAAGCGAGTTGGTCAAAGACGCCCTCGACATGGCCCTTTGCCAGCGCAGACCTGATGAGGTGATCCACCACAGCGACCAGGGGTCCCAATACACCTCCGTGGCCTTCGGCAAACGATGCAGACAGGCTGGCGTAAGACCGTCTATGGGTTCGGTCGGCGACTGTTACGACAACGCCCTGTGCGAGAGCTTCTTCGCCAGTCTGGAATGCGAACTGCTTGATCGCAGGCGTTTTGCCACAAAGGCCGAGGCCAGACTCGCCCTGTTCGAATACATCGAGGGCTTCTACAACACCCAGAGAAGACACTCTTCCCTCGGATATCTATCACCCATAAACTTCGAAAGGAAGTTCAAGAAAACAGCCTGAATCCTAAACCGTAAACTGTCCACGAAAACGGGGTAACATCAATATTAGAAGGACCGATTCAGTTTAGTGGCATGCTCAAGTCCACGATGTTTTTTTAACTGCTTCGAGTCCCGTGTTGATAGATCAATTTATACGGTTTGTAGTTGTAAGAATTTACAGGAGGTTGTTATGAGGGAAAAACCAGGTGAATTCGAAGGAAAAGTGGTTATCGTTACCGGTGGCGCCAAGGGCATTGGCGGGGGGATCGTCCGCGCCTTCGCCGGTGAGGGGGCACACGTCCTGTGTGCCGATATCGACGACGATGCCGGGGCGGAGATCGCCGCCACCAGCGACCGTATCAGCTACGCGCACGCCGACGTAACCACAAGCGATGTGTGCCGTTCCCTGGTGGAGACCGCGACGGAATCCTGGGGCGGCGTGGATATCCTGTGCAACAACGTGGGGATACAGCCGACCACGAGCTATCTGCCGGCCCACGAAATGCCCGAGGAGCAATGGGACCGGATCATAAACGTGAATCTCAAGAGCCGCTTTCTGATGGTCAAGTACTGCGTTCCCGTGATGAAGCAACGCGGGGGCGGCGTGATCATCAACACGGCGAGCGTCCAGGGACTGCAGTCCGCGAAGGGCATCTCCGCGTACGCGGCGAGCAAGGGGGGCGATCTTTCCCTGGTAAGGCAACTGGCCCTGGATTATGCCGAGGACAATATCCGCGTGGTGGCGGTCAACCCGGGCACCATCGAAACGCCGCTCTTGCAGGAGGCGATCGATTCGATCGGCGGCGACGAGGACGAAATCCGGAAGGACATGGCTGCACGGCACGCCGTGAACCGGCTTGGAAGCCCGGAGGACATCGCGAACGCGGTGCTGTTTCTGGCCAGCAGCCGGGCGTCGTTCATTACGGGTGAATACGTGAACGTGGATGGGGGGCTGATGGCCCGGGGCTCGTGGGCCTAGTCGAGATGAAACACGGCTACAGAGGTGCATGAGGACTGCTTTTTGGGCAATTCAGAAGACTTCGAAGTGCCACCGGCACAAACCCCATTCTCGCACCGTGTCTATTCCCGTATTCGAGAATTCCGCCGAGATTCCGACTATTGAAGTAACCTGTTCAAATGCGAACAGGAAATCGCAAAATGAGCGCCGTTCCCGTTTCGTCAGTACGATGAATACGCCATAGGGCCAGGAAGTTTCGATATGAGCGTCGAGTTGATTGGGATAGTCAGTGTGGGCGTTGCCCTGGCCGGACTTATTCTGGCTTCCAGGCGGGATATCAATCTCCGTCTTGCATCCCTGGAGCAGGGGCAGGCGGACCTGAGAGAACGTATGGCAAGACTCGAAGGGATTATGAACGGCTTGGCCTTGCGCCGTGCAGAACAGATCGATCCGGATTAGACACTGTAAAACGGCGCAGAAGATCTCTTTGGGCATTTCAAAAGACTTCGAAGTGTCGCCGGCACAATCCTTCCCATTCTCGCACCTGTTCTGTTTCTTCATTCGAGAAATCCGCAGGTGATTCTGACTATTGAAGTAACAAGTTCGCATGCGGAAGTGAAATCGTAAACTGAGCGTTGCGAAAGTTTCGTCAGTGAAATGAATACGCCTTAGCCCCAGGAAGTTCTGATATGAGCATCGAGCTGATTGGGATAATCAGTGTAGGCGTTGCCCTGGCCGGAGTAGGCGTTGCCTTGGCAGGACTTATTCTGGCGTCTAGGCGGGATATCAATCTCCGTCTTATATCCGTGGAACAGGGGCAGGCGGACCTGAGAGAACGTATGGCAAGTCTGGAGGGGATTTTAAATGGCTTGGCCTTGCGCCGTGCAGAAAAGATCGATCCACAGTAGCTCCCGACAAATAGCGCCAATGATCTATGGGGGCGAACCAAGAGCGTCGTTGCCGACGCTGCAGCCAGGCTTCTTTTTTCACGGCTAATACTGGAACGTATATGGGCCTGACGGCTCGGCGTTCTTGGGCCTAGGCCGGTTCCGTGCTTTCCTTCGACTTGAAGATGCGAAGCAGGCCCTTGATCGGATCGTAGAATTCGCCCACGACCCTTTCCTTCAGGGGAATGATGGCGTTGTCCGTGATGGTAATATCCTCAGGACAGACGTTGGTGCAGCACTTGGTGATGTTGCAGTAGCCGATGCCCTGGTCGTCCTTGAGGTCCTTGAGCCGCCGGTCCTCGGTGTCCAGGGGATGCATCTCCAGGGCCGCGTTGTGGACCATGAGGCGCGGTCCGACAAACTCCTCGTGCAGGTCATGCTCTCGCAGGACGTGGCAGACGTCCTGGCAGAGAAAGCACTCTATGCATTTCCGGAACTCCTGCACGCGCTCGATGTCGTCCTGGTCCATGCGCCAGGTGCCGTCTTCGGCATCCGGTTTGCGGGGACTGAAGGGCTTGATCTTCATTTTCGCGCGGTAGTTCCAGGAAACGTCCGTCACGAGGTCGCGGATGGTCTTGAATGCCTTCATCGGCTCGATGGTAATGGTTTCGTCCTCGGGCAGATCGCTCATGCGCGCCATGCACATGAGCTTCGGGTTGCCATTGACCTCGGCGGAACAGGAACCGCACTTGCCGGCCTTGCAGTTCCAGCGGACCGCGAGGTCCGGGGCCGACTCCGCCTGGATCTGGTGCACCGCGTCCAGCACCACCATGCCTTCGTCGATTTCGGTGGAATAGTCCTCGAACCCGCCGCTCTCGCCATCGCCCCGCCAGATACGGAAGTTGGCCGTCGCCATTATCTGTTCTCCTCGATGATCGCTGCCAGGTCCTCCCGGAGCGGTTTGACCGGAACGCGGTTGATCACCATTTCACCGTCGGCGTTCTTGTGCTGCGAGATGTTGACGCTGCCAAACCTCTCGTCTTTGTCCTCGAAGTCTTCGCGGAAGTGAGCACCCCGGCTCTCCCTCCCTTTCCAGCGCGGCCCGGGCCACCGCCTCCGATACGATCAGCAGGTTCTTCAGATCCAGTGCGGTATGCCATCCCGGGTTGTATTCCCGGTTGCCGATGACGGAAACCTTGCCGGCCCGTTGCCGGAGATCGCCGATAACTTCGAGCGCCTGCTGCATGTTCGCCTCGTTGCGCACGATGCCGACGAGTTCCTGCATCCGGTCCTGCAATTCGTACTGGATGTCGAAGGGATTCTCGCCGCTGTTTTCCCTATCGAAAGGCGCAAGGGTCTCCTGCACCGCTGCTTCGATCTGTCCGTCATCGATGGCCCCGGACTCGTTCTCGCGGGCGTATTCAGCTGCGTACAGGCCGGCGCGCTGTCCGAAGACCAGCAAGTCCGAAAGCGAGTTGCCGCCCAACCTGTTGGCGCCGTTCAGTCCCGCGGCGCATTCCCCGGCGGCAAAGAGGCCGGGCACGGTCGTCATCTGCGTATCGGCGTCCACGAGCACGCCGCCCATCACATAATGGGTTGTAGGACCCACTTCCATGGCTTCCTTCGTGATGTCGATATCGGCGAGCTGCTTGAACTGGTGATACATGCTGGGCAGCTTGCGCTTGATATGCTCTTCCGCGTTGGACAGCTTCTCCCGGATCCACGAGATGTCGAGATAAACCCCGCCATGGGGTGTACCACGGCCTTCCCGGATTTCCCGGACGATACACCGTGCAACGTGGTCTCTCGTCAACAGCTCTGGTGGACGCCGGGCGTTCTTGTCGCCCTGCGTGTATATCCAGCCCTCCTCGGGGCTGTCCGCCGTCTGGTTCTTGTACAGTTCGGGTATGTCGTTGAACATGAACCGGTCGCCTTCGCTGTTCGTCATAACTCCACCCTCGCCGCGGACGCCTTCCGTGACCAGGATACCCCGGACACTCGGCGGCCAGACCATGCCCGTCGGGTGGAACTGTACGAATTCCATGTCCAGCAGCGCGGCGCCCGCGTCGTAAGCCAGCCCGTGTCCATCGCCCGTATATTCCCAGCTGTTGCTCGTGATCTTGAAGGCGCGGCCGATGCCGCCCGTGGCGAGGATGACCGACTTGGCGCGAAACATCCGGAAACGGCCGCGTTCCCGGTCGTAGCCGAAGGCGCCGACCACCCGGTCGCCGTCTTTCAGCAAGGCCACGATGGCGTGTTCCATGTAGACTTCAACGCCCTGGTGAATGCCGTGATCCTGGAGGGTACGGATCATCTCCAGGCCGGTGCGGTCGCCCACGTGGGCGAGCCGGGGATACTTGTGGCCGCCGAAGTTGCGCTGGAGGATGCGGCCGTCGTTCGTCCGGTCGAAAAGAGCACCCCAGGCTTCCAGTTCCCGTACGCGGTCCGGCGCTTCCCTGGCGTGCAGTTCGGCCATGCGCCAGTTGTTCAAATACTGGCCGCCCCGCATCGTGTCGGCGAAATGCACGCTCCAGCCGTCCCGGTCGTCCACGTTGGCCAGGGCCGCTGCCACGCCGCCTTCGGCCATGACCGTATGGGCCTTGCCCAGCAGGGATTTGCAGACGAGCCCGACCGAAACACCGGCAGCCGATGCCTCGATCGCGGCCCGGAGACCCGCGCCACCGGCACCGATCACCAGAACGTCATGTTCATGTTTCTGATATTCCGCCATTAAAGGATTCTCCAGTCCGTCCACACGCCCGTGGCTACCAGGCGAACGTATATATCTGAAAAACCGACCCAGACCAGGCTCATCCACGCATACAGCATGTGACGCCTGTTCAGGCAGGATACGCACCGGTAGCTGGCGTGCCGTACCGGCGCCTTCGACAGCAGGTCCATGTATCCGCCGATCAGGTGGCGCAATGAGTGACAGCCCAGCGTATAAGCGCTCAGCAGGACCACGTTGAGCGTTAAGACAAGGGTTCCGACGCCAATGCCGAAGACCGTCTCGCCGGTCTGTTCGTCCATGAACCACATCGCCTTCCAGGCATCGTGGGCCAGGAAGGCAGTGATGATCAGCGCCAGGTAGAGGAAATAGCGATGTACGTTCTGCATGATCAGGGGAAACGACTGCTCACCCAGGTACTTGTTCCTGGGCTCGGCCACGCTGCAGGAGGGTGGATCGGCCCAGAAGGCCTTATAGTAGGCACCGCGGTAATAATAGCAGGTCAACCGGAAGCCCGCGGGTGCCCAGAGGATCAGAAAAGCCGGTGAGAACGGGAGCAGGGCCGGCCACCATTCGGGCCGGGGCCCGAAAAGGGCATGGGGCGAACTACCGAAAATCTCGGGCGAATAGAAGGGGGAAAGATAAGGTCCCCAGGCATAGTCGGCGCCTTGAAAAGCCGCCCACGTGGAATAGATCACAAAGGCGGAAAGGCCCATGAATACGAAAATCGGCTGGACCCACCAGGCGTCGTTGCGGCGCGTCTGGCCGAAACCGCTGGCTTTTAGCGAAACACCGGCTGTCGACATGGGCTATCCTCTTGAAACCGGACAATGAAAGGACTGTATTTCACGGGCAAAACGCATTAGCGCAAAATAGATGGATGGGGGTGGAGACGCAATAGAAAAATCACTCGCAGCACGTGGTGGACAAGGGACGTTTTCGCGCTGGTCCCCAATGATAAATCAATGGCCGAAACCGTCGGACCGACGGTATATTGGGAAGTCGATTTCGTGGCTGCGTCTGCAGGAAGGCAAGGCCGTCAAACAGGCACACTGTCAGGGTCGAACTACAATACGATTATGTCTGATCCAACTCGCAAAACCACTATCGCCCGAATCCCCTCTGGCCTGACGCCCCGCGCGCTGATTACGGGCGTCGTGCTGGCCGTGTTCATCGCGGTCTGGACCCCGCATACCAATTACGAGATGCAGGGGCCGCGGCTGACGCTCAGCCACATCTCGATCGCCGCGCTCATTTCCTTCCTGCTGGCCGTCTGCTGCATACAGCTGCCGCTGAGACGCTGGTGGCCGAGCCGGGCGTTCACGGCGAGCGAGCTTTCCGTGCTCTTCTTCTTCTGCCTCGTTTCGTCGACGATCCCGGGCAAGGCGTTCGTGGATTATTTCCTCGGAATTCTTGCTTCCCCCCATTACTACGCCACGCAGGAAAACCGCTGGGCCGAGACTTTCTTTCCCCACCTTCCCGGATGGCTGGTCGTCGGTGATGACCTGGGCGCGGCACGGGGTTTCTACGAGGGTACGGGCCAGAATCTGTATCTGTGGATTGACTGGCTCGTTCCCCTGTTCTGGTGGATGTGCATGCTGGGTGCGATGTTCGTGGTCATGGCCTGCATCGCGGTGATCTTCCGTAAACAGTGGGTGGAGCACGAGCGACTGGCATTTCCCGCGGTGCACATCCCTGTCATGCTGATCGCCCAGACGACCCGGGGGGATCGCATCCCGGAATTTATAAGGAACCGGTACTTCCAGGTGGGATTCGGAATCACGTTTGCCCTGTTTGCCTGGAACTGCGTCAGTTACTTCGGCGGCATACCCGCCATACCCATCGGCGCAGCTTTTCGAACCAAGATCCAACTGGCGGCCTCGATACCCCCCACGGAAGTACAGTTCAATCTCTTCATGATGTGCTTTGCCTTCTTCGCCGATCTGAAGGTGCTGATGAGCATCTGGATCTTCCATCTGCTCGCATTGATGGAAATCAGTCTGCTCAACCAGCTTGGCATTTCGGCGTCCGGCGTCGGTGGCGGAGCCGGGTTCATCGTCAAGACCCAGCATTTCGGGGGATTCTGGATATTCGTGCTCTGGGGACTCTGGGTGGCGAGAAACCATTTGAAGGCGGTCTGGTTAAAGGCCCTGGGACGTTCTGTGGAACTCGATGATTCCATGGAGCTCATGTCCTATCGCGCGGCGGTGCTGGGCGTAGTGGCCGGGATCTGCTACCTCCTGTTCTGGCTGAACCGTATGGGCATGTCGGTCGACGTGGCGGCCCTGTTCCTCCTGATCACGCTGGCGCTCTATATCGGCGTGACCCGCATCGTCGCCGAGACCGGACTCGTATTCCTCGATCTGCCCGTAAACTCGAACGAAATGACCGTGGGCGTGCTGGGTTCCCGCAACCTGTCCCCTTCGAATCTTACGGCGCTGGGACTTACCCACGCGATTTCCCACAATCACCGTGGCATAGGCTTTTCATCGGTGATGCACAGCCTGAAGGCCGCAGACGGATTCATGCACGCCAAGAAAGGGCTGTTCGCCGCGGTATGCGTCCTTCTGGCGCTCACTTTCCTCGTCACCAATGGCTACACGATCTATGCCGGGGCGACCGGGACCGGCGCCCACGATTACGCTCCCCTGAAAGCGGATCTTTTCTACAACCAACTGGTTACCTGGCTCAACAATCCGTTTACGCTCTCCTACGAAGAAATCTACTTTCTGCTCCTGGGCGCCGCGATCACGGGGGGACTCCTTTTCCTCCACTACCATTTTCCGACCTGGCCCCTCCATCCCATCGGTTTCACCGTGGCCTACACGGACATCATCAATTTCGAAATCGTATCGGTTTTCCTGATCTGGCTGATCAAAACCCTGCTGATGCGGCTGGGCGGTTTCGAGTTGTACCGGAGGATGCAGCCCGCCGTGATCGGCATACTGCTGGGCTATGCCGCGGGCGTATCCCTGTCCCTGGTCGTGGACGTCATCTGGTTTCCCGGCCAGGGTCACAACGTGCACAACTGGTAACGCGTCAGGGATCGCTGTTGACAGGGTGTTCCGGTGTCTCGCTAGAAGATCTCGGCGATGTGCGGGGTGTCCGGGAAGTACATGGAATCTACGAGGTAGGCCGCAAGGACCCCGATCACGTAGCCGACCAGCACGCCCAGGAACAGGGGCTGGGCTTTGCGGTACAGCCTCACGCCTCCAATGCGGAGGAGGATGACCTGTACAAGCCACGCCACGAACAGGGTGAATAAAACACCTCGTATCGGCCCTGAAGCGCCGATGGCGAATCCGATCGGGTTCAGCGGCCACCAGTAGAAAAGATACCTGCCCAGGGCCAGGAGGGTGCTGATGGCCATGCCGACCGCGAGGAACAGGATTTCCAGCGTCGAAATCTGCGTGGCGTTTTTCATCCACTTGACCACCAGGTCGAAGAACAGGTTCCCCGTGTTGCGCAGGTTGATGTGCAGGTTGTCGGCGCCTTCCGTGTAACCCGAGTAAATCACGTATCCCGTGGAGATTGCCGTACCGGCGATGAACGCGAGACACACAAGCATGAAGAGCCGGCCCCGGTTCTCGCCGAGGTAATCGCGCCACCAGGCCACGTGCGAAAGGCCGACCATGGTAAAGGTGCGCCAGTTCCGAGCGAAGGCATTCGTCAGTCCGAGGCCGGTGAGCGTCGACCCCGACAGGCTGGCCGAACCCACCATGCCTACCGTGAATGCGTGGGCATTGATCGGGAGATCGAGATTGATCAGACCCGCCTCGGCGAGTATGCGGGCGATGCCGAAATAGAAAACCAGGAGGAAGAACAGAAAGAGCACGGCAACCGGGATGGAGAATCCGATGGCGTTCAGCCAGGCGATCATGAAGAGCACGCCCAGGACCAGGCCGATCACGGCCGTTCGATAGGAGAACAGTTCGTTCTCGTCCCGTAGATCGCTTTCCCTCCCGAGAGATTTCCGGAGGACGTTCCTGATGTGGTCCCTCGCCATCCAGCCGCTGATCAGGGCAAACATGATCAGGCCGCCGCAGAACTGGATGGACACCAGGCCGCCGGGAACGATCGTCTCCGCGGGCGAGATCATGCCGAAACGGTTGAGCAGGCCGGTTTCGACGATGCCGAGCACCTGGAAGAACCACACGCTGAACAGGATCTCCACGTTGACGAAAAAGGCGAAGCAAAGGACGTAGGGCACGAGCCGTATGGGCACAGGCGGGAAGGAAGGATCGATCACCACGTTGAACACCGGTCCAGGCAGGGGGATATGTGGAAGTACGCCCCAGAAACCGATGATATTCCACGCCATGACGGAAAGGATGGCCAGGAGACCGACTTGAAACAGCCGGTTGCCGAAGAGCGCTGGCCAGCGCCCGGGGGGTTCTCCTTCGGTTTCGAGCAGGCGGACGATCACCTCCCCCATGGGAAACTGGAGCCGCTCGTGTTCCACCCACTGTTTCCGGAAGATCACCACCAGGCAGGCGCCGATGAAAAGCAGGGCGCCGAGCGCGGACATCCACCAGAAGAGCGGTATGACCCAGTCCTGCCACGGTATCGGCGCGCCGGAGCGCCGTCCCGCGAAGAAATCGGATACCTGACCCTTGTCATTGGGTATAACCGCCCATTCGGGCAGGTAGGCGAAAAAGTACGCTTCCCACTGGTTCTCCGGGCTTGCGAAATAGTGGGGTGCGGTGATCAGGCTGATGAGATAGCGGACCATCCCCCAGTCCGGTACCATGGCCGCGATCAATCCCATGGAAAAGATGACCAGGAGTTCCGGCCGCGTCAAACCCGCGCCTGGAGCGACGGACCGGATCAGCATGTTCGGTAGAAGCACCAGGACCAGGAAGGGTATAAGCAGGCACAGCGGCATCTGGGGAAAAGTCAGGTAGTTGTAGTTCAGCTGTGCGGAGGCGTACTGTCCCCAGAAGGCAACGCAGCAGGCGAAGGCCAGGCCCAGGATAGATGTTTTTAGCGAGATGGGTTTCACGGACAAGCCTGGTCTAGCCCGGTGGCGCCGGGAATCACTCCTGGATGGAGGCCGTGCCGCGTTTGAGCCAGAACCCGCCGTCAACGCGCATGACTTCCCCGGTGATGTAGTCTGCCGCGTCTGAACACAGGAAGGTGGCGGCCTTGCCCAGGTCCTCGATCGTTCCCATGCGGCCCCAGGGCAGCCTCTTGCCGCCTTCCTCCAGTTCCTGCTCCGTCGAGTACTGGCGCTCGCCCGGCGTATCGGTCCACCCGGGCTCGATTACGTTAACGCGGATGCGGTGGTCGAGCAGTTCCAGGGCGATGATGGCGGCCATGTGATTCATGCCGGCCTTGGCCGAAGAGTAGGCAAGAGAAGTGGGAAACGGCAGGAAGGACATGACCGAACTGATGAAGAGGATGCTGCCGCCCTTGCCCGCTTCCGCCATCTTCCGCGCGCCGGCCTGTGCTACGTGGAAGGCGCCGAACAGGCTGACTTCATACGTTTTTCGCATTCCGTCCACGTCCATCTCGAGAAAGGGTTCTCGCTTGGAGTAGTAGGCGTTGGCCACGATGATATCGGGTCCTCCGAGTTCCTGCGCCGTCAGCTCCACCATGCCGTCCACCGCGTCCCGGTCCGACGCGTTCGCGCCGACGACGATCGCACGCCGGCCCATCTCCCTGATTTCCTTCGCGACATCCTCGGCGTCGTCCCGGTGGCGGAAGTAGTTGACGGTGACATTCGCCCCGGCGCGGGCCATTTCCAGGGCGATGCCTTTGCCGATGCCGCGGGACGAACCGCTGATCAGCGCTGTCTTACCCGTAAGGTCGATCATGTATTCCTCGAATCGTGAACAGCATGCGGATAGGGGGCCTCGTTTCGTATACGCGTCGCTGTTTTGGTCGGTACTGCGCTTAAAGACCCATGTCGGACATGTTGCGATAGCTGATGGCGATACTGTCGAAGGGATCCCCGGCGCAGGTATCTTGTTCGACGACATACCACTGGGCCCCGGCGGTCTCGCAAGCGGCAACGATGCCGGGCCAGTTCATGTTCCCCTCGCCGACCTCCGCCATCACCTGTTCCCGGCCCGATACGCCCAGATCCTTGAAATGAATGACCGGGCAACGGTCCCGGACCCGTTCGATCCAGTGAATGGGATCTCCGCCGCCATACTGGATCCAGTACGTGTCGATTTCAAAACAAAGGGACGGGTCGCTCTCCTCTACCAGAATCGCCAGGCCTGTCCGCCCACCCACCCGTACGAGTTCCGTATGGTGGTTGTGGTAGCTGAAGGTCATGCCGGCATCCTTCAGCCCGAGGGCCACGGCCGATGCGTCTACCGCGAAACGGGAGAAACCGTCCGGATCGTCCCAGTAGGACCTCGGCATGGATCCGACGGCGATATGCTCGCACCCCCACATTCGGTGTTCCGCAACGACTTCATCCAGTTCATCCTGAAGCCGTTCGAAGGGCACGTGCGTCGCGCACACGTGTAGTCCCGCGTCCCGGATCATGTCCCCGAGTTCCGCCGGGTCGACCGGTCCAAGCGCCGAAAGCTGTATGTGATCGTAGCCGATGGACTTGACTCTTTTCAGGCTGTTCGCGATATCGGCCGGCGTTTTCACGAAATCGCGCAAAGTATAGAGCGTAACGCTGATTTTGCTGTCTGCCATCCATAACTCCTTCACTCTTCGTGTGGTGCAAAGGCGGGCGAATCATCGTCCCAGGCACTGCCGACCGGACGCAACTGTCCGAGACCTGTGACCGGCCTGGACCGACCGTCCCGGTCCGGTTCGGCGTGGCGCTCGAACCAGCCCTCCAATTCCCCGCGCAGCGATCTGCATCTTCCGGCGTATCCGGCGTCATCCGCGAGGTTGGCCCGTTCGTCCGGATCGTTCTCCAGGTCGTACAGTTCGTTCGGCCCGCCTGGATAACGGTGCACGTACTTCCAGGATTCGGTGCGGATCATACGCGTTCCGCCGTATTCATCGAATACCACGACGTGATCCCGGCTGGAATCAGGCTGTCCGGTCTGGCTCGTCCAGGTGTCCACGGCGTTTCGTCCCGGAAGATTACGGTCCCGGGGCACCGGGAGGTCGAGGTACGACAGCAGCGAGGGCATGAAATCATAAGCGCTGATCATCGCCGGCTGTACGGCGCCTTCCGGCAATCGCCCGGGCTGGCTGATCAGCGCGGGAACCCGTATGGAGTTCTCGTACATGTTCTGCGGGTTCGTTCCGTTTCCTTTCCCCCAGAACCCGTGGTGTCCCAGGCTGAATCCGTTGTCGCTCAGGAAGATCACCAGGGTGTCTTCGCGGATGCCGTGTCGATCGAGCCGGTCCAGCAGGCGGCCGATATCGAGATCCATGGCCGTGACGGCCGCAAAGTAGCCCTTCAGGCTCTCCCGGTTTCCCATGTTCTCGTGGGTCAGGTTGACGGCCCAGGGATGAACGGGCTCCTGGGGACAGGAATCGAAGGGGCAGTCGTCGTAGGAGTCGACGATGTCCTGAGGATGGCCCGTCCACGGGCTGTGGGGCGCGGTGTAATGGACGCCCAGATAGAACGGCTCGTCGCGGTTGGCGTGCCGGTCGATAAAGGACAGCGCGTCGTCGGTGATGACATTCGTGACGTAACCCGGCTCGGTAACCGGGACGCCGTCTCGTACCATGGGGGCGTTATTGTAGGGACCGCCGCCGAACTGGTGGGTGAACCAGTGGGAGAATCCGTGCTGGGGAAGCGTGCTGTTGCCCAGGTGCCATTTTCCGCTAAGGCCGCATTGCCACCCGTTGGCCGCCAGTACATCGGTGTAGGCAGTCTCGCCCTCGAGGTAGGATGCCGCACCGTCCCCGACATTTCCTCCCCGGATCCAGTCGTGCACGCCGTGCTGGGAGGCGATCCGGCCGGTCAGCAGCGTCGCGCGACTAGGCGAGCAGACCGGCGTGGAAACGAAGAAGCGATCGAACCGCACCCCGGTATTCGCGATCCGGTCGATGTGCGGTGTGCGTATTTCGTCGTTGCCATAGCAGCCCGCCGCCCAGACGCCCTGGTCGTCGGTAAGGATGCAGAGCACGTTAGGTCGTGATGACGCCATGGCCGGTACCTGAAATCGGGAATTTCACGCGGTGCACATTCGATCTGGCAGGGACGGAGACGGTCGAAATGGGAACATATCGTTCCACGGATGGAATGTCACGGACATTCTACCCGTACCCAATTGACGTTTGCCATGCATCCGGCCCAACCCGTATATTGTCACCCGCGGCGTCGACGAAATAGCGCCAGTGACCGAGCGTCGCATTGGTGAGCATGTAACGTAGAAGCTACTAGATACCGAAAGTGAACAGGCCCCTGTCGACGAATAAGGGTGCTGGTTTTACGCCATGATACGAACAGCCATCGTGGGCTATGGACTGGCGGGACGCTTCTTTCACGCCTACCTGGTTTCGCGGACCGAAGGGTTGAAGCTGACAGCCGTCGCAAGCCGCGATCCGGAACGCCGGGCACAGGCGGCCCGGGACTGGTCCGTGAACACCTGCGAGACGTTGTCTGGACTCCTGGCGGACGACGATATCCAGTTGATTATCCTGGCCACGCCCCACCATACTCACGCGTCCCTGGCCATCGAGGCCATGGAGGCCGGAAGACACGTGGTCGTCGACAAGGTCATGTGCATGTCGGCCGCCGAAGCCGAGAAAATGATCGCGGTCAGCCAGCAACGCGGGGTCATGTTGAGCGTCTTCCACAACCGCCGCTGGGACTGGGGCTATCTGACCGTGCGCAAGGCGGTGGAAGACGGCCTGTTGGGCGATCCCTTCCTTGTAGAGAGGGCGGTACACCGGTTCCGGGCTTCCAGGGGCTGGAGGACCAGCCGGGAGGAAAGCGGCGGACTGCTCTACGACTGGGGCGCCCATCTCATCGACCAGGGACTGCAACTGCTGTCCGCCCGCCCCGCGGCGGTCCACTGCAATGGGCACAAATACCGGTGGGACGGGGACATCGAAGATCACGTCACCTGCACCCTGTATTTCGAAAACGGCGCCGAGTACCGGACAGAAATCAGCAATCTCTCCCACATCTCCAAGCCCCACTGGTATGTGCTGGGTACCGGGGGCTCCCTCGTCAAGACAGGGCTCGATCCCCAGGAGGATTGGATGAAGAAGGGCGAGATCGAGGCCGCGGAGGAAGCGCTCGAAGACCGCGTCCGTATTTCCGCGGAGCGGGACGGGGAAGTGACGGAAACGATCCTGGACCCGGTGAGAGGCAGTTGGGTGGACTACTACCGGAACATCGCGGCCGTGCTGGGCCGGGGCGCGGAACTCGCCGTAAAGCCCGGGGAGATGCTGGATCTGATGAAAGTGCTGGATGCCGCCACGGAATCCCTGGAGTCCGGGCGCGTCGTTTCGATAGGCTGAGGATCGACTGGAACATGAACCACAGGCGAATGGTCATTCTCACGGAGGGGCTGCTGGGCACGTTCTCCTCCAAGACGGCCGCGTCGCTGATACGCTACAAGCCCGAGGAAACCGTGGCGGTGCTCGATAGCGTTCACGCGGGCAGGAAACTGGAAGACCTGCTCGAGGTCGGCCAGGGCATCCCGATCGTTGCAACGCTGAAGGAAGCGCTGGCGTACAGGCCGACCTCGCTGGTCATCGGTATCGCGACGCCGGGTGGCGTCCTGCCGGACGAATGGCGGACGGTTCTCCACGAAGCGATCGAAAACGGCCTCGAGGTGGTAAACGGGCTCCATACTTTCCTGAACGAAGACGAAGCACTCGCCAGGCATGCCGAACAAAAAGGCGTAAGACTGTGGGACGTACGGCAGCCGCCGGACGATCTGGACGTGGGGCGTCACCTGGTACACGGTATCCCCAACCTTCGCGTGTTGACGGTGGGTGCGGATTCCAGCATCGGCAAGAAGGTGGCCGCAATCGAGATCAGCAGGGCGGCCGGCGAGGCCGGCTGGGACGCCGAGTTCGTGGCCACCGGGCAGACCGGCATCATGATCGCGGGATCGGGCATCGCGGTGGATACCGTGGTATCGGACTTCATATCGGGCGCCGTGGAACGACTCGTGCTGGAACGGAAACACCGGGAACTGCTGGTCATCGAAGGCCAAGGCACGATCCTTCATCCATCCTATTCCGGCGTGTCGCTGGGCTTGCTCCACGGCGCGGCGCCGCAGGCCCTCGTACTATGCCACCAGCCGGGCCGGGACGTGATGCGCAATTTGCCCGTGGCTGTTCCATCCTACCGGGAGATGATACACATCCACGAGACCATCGCCCGGCCCCTGTTCGCCTGCCGGGTCGTTGCCGTATCGCTCAACTGTATTGGCATGACCAGGGACGAAGCCAGACGGGAGGTGGATCGGGTCGAGCGCGAGACCGGTCTCCCGACGACGGACAGCGTCAAATTCGGCTGTGGTCCCATTCTCGAGGCCCTTAAGCCGCTGAAGCCCGCGTCGACGAAGGCAACCCGATGAAACCGGAGTGCACCAGATGAACATCCGGATACTGACCGCCGAAGAGGCCGTGTCGAGCATCCTGAAACGACGGCCGCTGCACGAGGCGATGTCCTCACCCGAAATCGAAGAACGAAACAGGGTGTTGTTCGGCGAGGCCCTGACAGCGGAACAGGCCGTATCAAAAATCATCGATGAAGTTCGCGATAAAGGGGATGATTCCGTAAGGCGCTATGCCCGGTTGCTGGACGGAAGTGCGCCGGATGATTTCGAGGTCCCGCGACGTGAAATAGACGAGGCAGCGGCATCGCTGCCTTCGGGGTTGCGAGATGCCATGGAAACCGCGGCCGGCCGGATTCGTGCCTTTCACGAGCGGCAGCCAGCGGAATCCTGGGCGCACTGGGATGAAGAGGGCGGAACCGGGCAGATCGTACGGCCGCTGGAACGGGTGGGCGTCTACGTGCCCGGTGGAGGGGCCGCCTATCCTTCCTCGCTGCTGATGGCCGTGATTCCGGCCCGTGTTGCCGGCGTTCGCGAGGTCGTCGTGGCCACGCCGACCGGAAGGGATGGTACGGTCGCACCGGCCGTGCTGGCCGCGGCCGCCGTTGCAGGGGCAGACGCGGTCTACCGGCTGGGCGGAGCACAGGCCATCGCCGCGATGGCTTACGGTACCGAAACCATCGCGCGTGTGGACAAGATCGTAGGTCCGGGGAACATCTTCGTGACCCTGGCGAAGCGCCAGGTATACGGGATCGTGGACATAGACCAGCTCGCCGGTCCTACCGAAACGCTGCTTATCGCCGACGAAGCGGCTAATCCGGCCTTCGCCGCGGCCGACCTGCTGGCGCAGGCCGAACACGATACGATGGCGAGCGCCATCGTGATCACGCCTTCAACGACCCTGGCCCTGGCGGTTCAACATGCGGCAGAAGAGCAACTGGCCGGACTCGGCAGGGCGGATGTGATCCGTTCCTCCCTGGAACAGAACGGAGGAATCGTGCTCGTCTCCGATCTGAACGAGGCGGTCGAATTGGCGAACGTCTATGCGCCCGAACACCTTTGTCTGCTGGTGGCGGACCCCTGGCCGCTGGTGGACCGGATCCGGCATGCCGGAGGAATCTTCGTGGGAGAACATTCTTCGGAGGCCCTGGGCGACTACGTAACCGGTCCCAGCCACATCATGCCCACCGGTGGCAGCGCCCGGTTCTTCTCTCCCCTTGGCATACGCGATTTTCTTAAGATCACCAGCCTGTTCGCGGTCAACGAAAAGGCGGAGAATCGGCTCGGACCTTCCGCGATTCGCCTTGCCGAGGCGGAAGGCCTGTCGGCCCACGCCATGGCCATTCGAAGACGGCTTTCCAGTGACCGAAACGCGGACTGACGCTATCTCACCCCGATCGCGTGACTTTCCGCTACCTTCCGACTTCTGCGAGCGCGGTCTGGGCGGCCTGCGTCATAAAGCTCATGTCACTGCCGAGCGTGATCCACTGAAAACCCTGCTCGATCCGCTTCTTGTTGATATCCATCGTGGTGTTCGCGTATCCGCCGTGGTGTTCGCGTATCCGCCGGGCACCCCGAGTTCCCTGGCGCGGTTGATGATCTTTTCTACGACCTTTTCCACCTCGGGATGAACCGGCTCACCAAGGAAACCCAGTGACGCTGCGAGATCGTTTGGACCGATCAGAAAGGCATCGACACCGGGCGTGGTGAGAATGTCGTCCAGGTTCTCCACGGCTTCGACGGTTTCGATCTGGATCATGATGTACGTTTCTTCGTTGGCCGTACGGATGTATTCCACGGTATCCTGCCCGGAGATGTTGAGGAAACGGGCCCCCAGTCCGCGTATGCCTACGGGTGGGTACTTGGCGGCCCGAACGGCGTATTCGGCCTGCGACCGGTTGTTGACCCAGGGGACAATCAGTCCTTCCGCGCCGATGTCCAGCGCCTTCTTGATATGCACCATGTCGTTCCAGGGCACGCGTACGAGCGGGGTGATGTCCCTGTTCCGCGTCGTCTGGATCATAGGGTGGAGCGATTCCGTATTCAAGGGTCCGTGTTCGGCATCGAACCAGATCCAGTCGAAGGCCAGGTTCGAAGCCAACTCGGCGATGTCTGTACATTGGGTTCCGACGGATATACCATAGGTGATTTCGCCGTTGCGCAACTTTTCCTTCAACCGGTTTTTCATGGGGTCTCCTGGAAGGGTTCAACAGGGGTGAGCGGGTGGTTTCAGAGATATTTTCACGATTGATTCGCGGGCGTGCGATAAGTATATTGCCAGCCGATTTGGATGGAAACCTCAAAATGGACCGGGGAGTTGTATCCCGGCAATCAGAAGACGGGTTGTCACCGTCATTTCGAAGGAGCGCCAGCCCATGAAATACAAGATGCTCATTCCTTTGCTGAAGGGCATATCCGTGGCAACGGCAACGTTCGTTTTAACCGTCGCGGCACTGTCAGTCCATGCACAGCAGATACCCTACGAGCCCACGTCCGAAGGCCAGATTCCGGAAGCTATAATCGGCAAGGCCGGTGCGCTGCGTGGCGGCGACCTGGCCTATTTCGACGAAGATGCGGATACCAAGGGTTACCTGGCCGAACCGGAAGGTCCGGGTCCGCGTGGCGCCGTTATCCTGATCCATGAGTGGAACGGCCTGGTGGACCGGGTGAGACAGGTAGCCGACGCCCTGGCGGCGGAGGGCTACGTCGCCCTGGCGGCCGACCTGTATTCGGGGAGAACGGGAACCAACCGCGACGAGAACATGGCCCTCGTGCGGGAAACGATGGACGATATGGACACGATCATACGCAACCTGGATGCCGCGGCGGCCTATCTGAGAGGACGGCCGGACGTAAACGGCAAAGTCGGGGCCATGGGATGGTGCTACGGCGGCGGGGTCGCCCTGAGCTACGCCCTGGGCGGTGTATAACCATGACGCCACCGCCATCTTTTATGGACGCCTGCTCGACGACCCCGAAAGACTCAAGGCCATACACCACGAAGTCTACGGGACCTTCGCCGGGCTCGACCGCGGTCCCTCGCCCGAACAGGTGGAACGCTTCGTCGCCGCGCTTCGCGAGGCCGGCGTAGCAAACGACGTGCATATCTATGACGAGGTCAACCATGGGTTCTGGCTGTGGGTGGACCGCGACCCCGGTAACGAGGAACCTGCACTGGACGCCTGGGAGCGGTTGAAGGCCTATCTTAAAAGGACCATAGGAAGCGACTGATGACTCCTTTCGAACAGGCCGTCGCCGAAATCGAAACCTTCGGTTTTACCCTGTTGCCCGACGTACTGGCGGCGTCCGAGGTAGACACGCTGCGTAAGGCACTGATCCGTGTAGCCGAAGAAAAGGGCGAGGCGGGTTACGAGAATCGCGGGGGCACGTCGCTGCTGGTGCGGAATCTGCCCACCATGGATCCCGTGTTTCTTCGGGTAGTCGATCACCCGGTCGTGCTGCCCATCCTGGAGCACGTGTTGGACAAGACCCTCGTGCTGGGCAGCCTGAGTTCCCGAATCGTCCGGCCCGGAGACGGTTACCAGGATTTCCACAGCGATATTCCACAGCACATGCTGAACCCGGTCTCGCCCGTGATGATGAACACCGTCTGGATGCTGGATGATTTCAACGCTGAGATCGGCGGCACGCGCATCGTCCCCGGTTCGCACAAGAGCGGATGGGCCGGTCCACCGGAGGGCATGGAGGTGCCGCACGTGTACCAGCCCGAGGCTTCCGCGGGTAGCGTGCTGATCTTCAACGGTCAGTGCTGGCATGGCGGCGGTTCGAATACCACCGACCGCAACCGGCACGCCATCTTCGGGCATTACCGCAAGTCCATGCTCCTCTTTCAGCTCGACCCGCACGATGGTTTTCGAAATGAATGGTATGAAGGGCTGTCTCCGCGGCAGAAGCAGCTTTTGCGCATGCAGAAGGGAGTCGGCACACCCCACGCGGCCGACGACCATCTGGTGTAACCCAATATAGAATCAACAGACTAAAGCGGCAGGCCGCGTGCCACCATTTCTTCGGCAGACTGCGCGCCGCCGTCTCACCAATTGACTTTGTAGATACCTCAGTATGTACATGGAGGAGTCATGGCGACATCATCAGGATCAAATCACCTGGAAGAGGGAACGCAGGAGACACTGGATTTCTCGAAGCTTCGGCAGATAGGCGGCATCGAAGAAGATGTCCTGCCTGCCGTCGTCCAGGATTCGGCGACGAAAGAAGTGTTGATTGTGGCCTATGTCAATCGCCTGGCCCTGGATGAATCCCTGAAGACGGGTATCGCCACGTTCTGGAGCACTTCGCGCAACGAACTTTGGGTCAAGGGCGCCACGTCGGGAAACGCCCTGCGGGTAGACAATGTACGGGTCAACTGCGAACAGAATTCCGTATTATTCTTGGTAACGCCCCAGGGTTCCGGGGCATGCCACACGAAGGACGCTGACGGAGATTACCGGACCGGCTGCTATTACCGCCGCGTGAAGTCGACCGGGGAACTGGAGTTCGTCTGACCTCGGACCAGCTCACTGGACCGATATGTTCATCTAGAAGTCTTTGGTTTGAGGGGGAGGACGAACGTCGTCAGGAAATCACTTCACCGGACCACAGCGACTTCAGAAAAACCTTCCAAGGGACAATGCGTATAGGACCGACGACGCGTTCTGCGGATTCATTGCAGACGATCAACGCCTTGCGAGGCGCGTACTCGTCGACGAAAGTATGCAGAGGCCGGAGCGAGTTGGCATCCACGCGGCTGGTTCCCTTCACCTCGATAGCTACCTCGCCGTCGCCGAGAATGAAATCTACCTCCAGTCCCGATTTTGTCCGCCAGAACCGTATATCGTAGTTTAACTCGCTGTAGGAAGCGTGCGCCTTCAACTCGCAAAAGATGAAATGCTCGAAGGCCTTACCGAAATCAGCACCTCGGGTTTCCGATAAGTGTCGTTTCTCAAAGATTCCCGCTACGCCCGCGTCGAACAGGTAGAATTTGGGTATTCTGGAAATGACCTGCCGCCCCTGCCTTCTTTTGAATGGCGCTACCATGCTGCCCAGCAGCGTATCGACGAGAATCTGGTAATACTCTTTCACGGTCTTGGAGCTGACACCGCACTCGCGCGCAATGTTTGAGAAGTTGATTAACTCGCCGTGTGCGTAACCCATCGCTTCGAAAAACCTGGAAAAAGCCGGAATATCGCGCGTCAGGCCTTCGGCGAATACCTCTTCTTTCAGGTAGTCCTGCAGATAGGCGTTCAGGGATCGGCGGTATTGCGAACTGACATAGTGATCGGGAATCAGTCCGCGATTCAAGATCGCCAATAAATCGATTTCGCCGTCCTTCAATTCGTCGGTCACTAATGGAAACATTTCATAGCGCCAGGCCCTCCCGCCGAGCAGATTGGCCCCGCCCCGCTTAAGTTTGCGTGCGCTGGAACCACACAGGATAAACCGAAGCCCCTTGTTTTCAATGAGCCAGTGCACTTCATCCAACAGTAGCGGTACACGCTGCACTTCGTCCAGGATGATCGGATGCTCCATTGTCTCGTCAGATTTTGCGAGCACCTGTTCGCGCAGCAGCGCCGGTCGCCTGTTGAAGTCCAACATCAAATCGGTTTTTAGAAAATCAAAGACCAGGCTGTTGGGGAAGGTATGATTGAGATAGGTGGATTTGCCCGTCTTTCTTGGACCCCACAGAAAGGCCGACTGCCGGTAAGGCAAGTCCATTTTCAATCGCCGGTTAAACTTTACCATTTTGAACTAACCTCCCAAAATATCCTACTTTTTTGGAATATAATCCAAAATAGTTCTAAAACAAACGCATATTTCGGAATTTACTGCAGGGCGTCTCCAGCCTACCCCCCGAAAGCCGCCATGTAGATTTTGGTGCGTTCGTTCAGGACGCCGTAGAAGGCGCGGGTCTCCGGGTCTTCGCTGTCCCGCCAGAAGGTAGCGGGAATCCCCGAATCGTTGGCCAGCGGATCCCGGTCCCGGTGGCCGTAGTAGATCTGCGCGGTCTTCCGCACGGTCCGCGTGGGACGCGTAGTCGCCGTGTGAAGCACCGATACGTTGAACAGGGCGCAGGTGCCCGCCGGTCCGTGGAGATCGTAGACCCCCCGTTCCAACTGAGCGCTGTTTTCCTTCAGGACGGGTTGATCGATCCCTTCAGGCGATATGGAAAAGCAGTGGGTATGCTCGTCCACGTCGGTAAAATAGACCATGAGCTGTATGTAGTCCATGCGGAAGGGATGATCGTACCAGTGGGCCTTGTCGCGGTGCCATCCCTGGTGGAATTCGCCCTTGTACGGCCCCATGGACCGCAAACCGATTTCCCCGAAACAGAGGGGTCCGCCCATCAGTTCCTGGATGGTCCCGTAGATTCCCGGATGGCGTATCAGTCCGTCGAAGGCCGGTGTGGTGATAAGGCCGTCGTAGTTGGCCGCCTGGTGGTGGCCGTAGGGATGCCAGAAATAGGGAAACTGACGGCGGTCTTCATCGAAGAGATGATTAAAGTGATCCACTTCGCCGTCCGTAAGGACCTTCCCCAGCTTTATGAATCCGTTCTGGCGAAAAAATGCCAGGTCCGCCTGTTCCATGAGAACCTCTTTTACTGCGGTTTCGGTTGTCCGCACCGGTCAAACCGACCGCGTTATGCCCCCGTCGACTCTGAGGTTCTGTCCCGTGATGTAGCCCGATCCGGCTGATAGCAGGAAAGCGGCCGTTTCCGCGATCTCTTCCACGGTGCCATAGCGTCCCATGGGAATCCGCGCCCTGAACGCTTCCGATTCAGGCAGGCTGTCGATGAAACCCGGCAGGATGTTGTTCATCCGGATGTTGTCGCCTCCGTGGTTGTCGGTGTAGATCTTGGTAAAGCTTGCCAGGGCCGCTCTTAAAGACGCCGAAACCGGGAAGTAGTGCTCCGGTTCGAAGGCGGCGAAGGTGGATATGTTGACAATCGATCCACCGCCCTGGTCCACCATGATCGGCGTGACGAGGCGCGCCATGCGTACCACGTTGAGAAATACGATGTCCAGCCCCTCGTGCCAGTCCTCGTCCGGTATATCCAGCAGGCTGCCCTTGGGTGGATGGCCCGTGCTGTTGACGACGCCGTCGATCCGGCCGTGGGCGTCCATGGTCAGTTCGACCAGTTTCCGCAGGTCGGCCTCGTCCGTGACAGAGCCCGTCACGCCTATGCCGCCCAGTTCCGCGGCGAGTGATTCCGCCGCACCCGAGGGCGAAAGCAACGCGACGGCGTATCCCGAGCCGACTAGGTTCCTTGCGATGGCTGCTCCCATGCCGCGCCCTGCCCCTGCAATTACCGCTACTCGTTGCGTACTCATACTTCTCCCTTCACCGTGTCGATTTGTTGTCTGTCGCTTAACCTTTGGCAAGAAACCACAACCTTGTTTTCACCATTCCGTGTCCGTGGTCCGTTGGACAGGACACCCGTCTCGAACATGGCGTTATATAAACAAATGCGTTGCAGTAATCAATGACAGAATATAGCGTTAAAACAGGTGAACCGTACCTGGTATCAACACCGCGAATGTTGCGGGTTTCAAGGGCATCCGGACCGGGCTGGAGTTACGTTCAGTTTCAGGATTGTATCGATTCGTCCGGGGAAGACAGGAAGACAGGAAGACAGGAAGCCGGGAGGACAGGGCATGAAGATAGCCGGACTGAAGACCCACTCCGTCCACGTGAATCATCGGGGAGACTGGACATTCCTGTCCGTGCATACCGACGAGGGGATAACCGGCTTCGGCGAGGTGAATCCCGGGGGCGCCGGGTCCGGAAGCGTTGACTTCCTGCGGGAGGTGGAACCCGTGCTGGCCGGCCGCGATCCCGGAGGAATCGAACTCATCCTGGCCGAACTCCTCCCTTCGCCAGTGGACCGGCCGACCGTGATGGCGCTCAGTGCCCTCGACCAGGCCCTGTGGGATATCAAGGGGAAGGCCCTGGGCGTCCCCGTATACGACATCATCGGGGGACGCTGCCATGATGAAATACCCCTCTACGCCAACATCAACCGGGCCACTACGGACCGGACGCCCGCGGGATTCGCCCGGAACGCCGAGGCCGCGGTTTCGGACGGTTTCGATGCCGTGAAGCTGGCCCCTTTCGATGGGATGCGAGGCGGTATCGATCGGGCATCCGATGCGCGTGAGGGCATCGCGTGCATGGAAGCCGTCCGCACGGCCATCGGACCGGACGTGTCCCTGTTAATCGACTGTCACAGCCACTTTACCGCCCGGGGCGGGTGCGAGGTCTTCGATGCATTGAAGGATCTGAACCTGTACTGGTACGAGGAGCCCGTACCCGACGAAGATCACGAGGGATACCGGCTTATCCGGAATCATATCGACGTTCCGCTGGCCGGGGGCGAAAGCCTGATGTACACAGAGGGGTTCTGGCCCGTCGTGGACCAGGGACTCATGGACGTCATCATGCCGGACGTGACGATCGTGGGTGGACTGTGGGAACTGAAGAAGGTCGCCGCCATGGCGGAGGGCAGGGGAATTCCCACCGCGCCGCACGGACCATTCGGACCGTTGACTATTGCGGCGGGCGTTCAGGCCATGGCCGCCCATCCGGGGTTTCAGATCCTGGAATATGCCTGGGGAGAAGTATCCTGGAGGCACGAACTGGTTGAACCGGCGGAAAGGATCGACGGCGGCCGAATCCGCGTTCCCGATCGGCCCGGCCTGGGCGTTTCGCTGAACATGGAAGCCCTAGAGACGTACAGGACAGACCGGTAGGCCGTCCGAAATAGAAACGTCCACCGGTCACCTGGTCTACGCCTGGTCTCGCCTGGTCTCGCACTGGTCTCGCCTGGTCTCGACCGGTCTCGCCTGGTCTGCGAAAGTCTACTACTCGCCCGCGATCGCAGCCTTGATCGCCGCCTCGAATTTTTCCTTGGTCTGGTTGTTCACGAACCGTTTCGTGACGGTGCCCTCGCGATCGATCACGAAGGTATGGGGTATGGTCAGTATGTTGCCGTACGCCTGGTAGGTTTCCCGGTCCGATTCCACGATGGGGTAGGTGACTTCGAGCTTTTCCACGAAAGGCTTCGTGACGGGAAGTCCCTCCTCGTCCAGGGAAAGTCCAAGCACCTCGACCCCCTGGTCCTTGTAGGCCACGTAGAGTTCGTTCAACATCGGCATTTCCACGAGGCAGGGCGGGCACCAGGTAGCCCAGAAGTTGACCACGACCACCTTGCCTTTCAAGGCGGACAGGCTGGCCTCGCCCCCACCCAGGACAGGCAGGGTGAAATCCGGTGCGCCGCTTCCTTCCTTCAGCATGAGCCGGGCCTCGATGTTCTTCAACTCGGCCACGACGGCCATTCGGATTCGGGGTACCATATCGGGGGTCACCTGGATCCCCAGTTCCTGGTATACGGCCATGGCCGTTTCCGGACCGAAGTTCGGCTTGCCGGCCTTGGATTCGGCGACTTGCTTCATGATGTAGGCGACGATCTTCTTCTCGTCGTCGGTCATTGCCTGCGCGCCCTGGTCCGCTGTCTGTGCCTGTACCGGCGACAGGACGGCGGCCACGGCAAACATCGCGCATAAAATCATAGTAGATAGCTTTCTCACGCTTTCCTCCAGTTCGGTAGATCGTTTTTGTGATTTGTGACTTTCACGCACACCGGATTTGCCATAACGACCGCACCCGGGGTGAAGTTTCTCAAGTCTTGCTGCTTGCCTTCTCCGCCTTGGTAGCCTTTTTCAGCATTTCGTTGAAATTCATCTCGAAATTGGCCAGGTCGCTGCGATCCACGATCGTGGCGGCTGCCACGCCCACGGCGATGGCCACGGCTTCCCGGATCTCCGCGCCCTCGGCGCCGTACTTCATGGCTTTCTTGAGATGACCTTCCAGGCAGTTATTGCATCCCGCACTCAGCGAGGCGGCTATGGCGACCAGTTCCTTGGTTTTGTTGTCGAGCGCGGTGCCCTCCCGGTACGTTTCCCGGTAGAAATCGAAGTAGATTTCCTTCATACGTTCTTCCAACAACTCGTAAGACCTCAAAACTTTACCCACGAATATCTCCTTCGAAATCCCGTGCCAGTGCAAAATGGCGTTCAGATACTGTCAGTTTATCAACGCGGCCTGGATTCTATTCTACGAATTCGATCCTATTGAATATTCAAAACTGCGCCTGGATTATTCAAACTTATGCCCGGACGCGGTTACAGGCATACTAAAACACGCACTGATCTTGCGCAATCTGATTCTATGTAACGACAGGCCATTCGATGTTGATCAATCAAGCCATCCTAAGTTATCGGGCCGAGGTCTTGCATTTCCTGATCATTCCAAAAGCATTTCAATATCGTTGCGGATGGAAGTATCGATATACCTTTCGCGCCGCGTCTTTGCCCAGTCCCTTGACCGCGGTCAGTTCCTCCTCGGAACATTTCCTGATTTGATCTACCGATCCGAGCGCCATGATCAGGTGCTGTTTTCGTTTCGGACCCACCCCGGGGATGTTGTCCAACTCGGACCGGATCATGCGCCTTCCACGCTGCTGTCGGTGAAAGGTGACGGCGAACCGGTGGGCTTCGTCCCTGGCCTGCATGAGCATCTTCAGGGCGGGTGAAGATCGTGGAATGACGATCGGATCGGACTGTCCCGGGCGGAAGACCTCCTCCAGTCGTTTTGCCAGACCGACGACGGGCAGGTCCACCAGGCCCAGTTCGTTCAGGACCTGCCGGACACTGGATAGTTGCCCCTTTCCTCCATCGATGAGCACGAGATCTGGAAGGGGCTTGCTCTCGTCGAGCAATCGCCGGTAGCGGCGGCCGACCACTTCCTGCATCATGGCGAAATCATTGGGACCGATCACGTCCCTGACCTTGAACTTCCTGTAGTCAGACTTGCGGGGACGACCGTCCACGAAACAGACCATGGAGGCCACCGGGTCCGAGCCCTGGATGTTGGATATGTCGAAAGTTTCGATGCGCCTGGGCGGCACACCGAGTTTGAAGTATGTCCTGCAGCGCGCCGACCGCGGCGGGAATGCTTCGCCGGATCCTGGTTTCGGCCCGTTTCAGTGTGTGAGTGTTCAACTGCAGTTCCGCGTTCTGGACGGCCAGCCGGACCATCGCGGCCTTGTCGCCGCGCCGGGGCACGGCGATGTCGACTTTCGAACCGCGATTCCGGGTCATCCATTCCCGGAATGCTTCGATACCATCGGGCTCGCCGGTGAGGAGGATCTCATCGGGCCACAGTTGCGCGGCGAGGTAGTACTGGGACAGGAAGGCGCCCAGCGTCTCCGGTTCCGTGGCTTCCTCCGGCGCAGTCAGGAAGAAGTGCTCCTTGCCCAGCAATTTGCCTTCCCTTACCTGCAGCACCGCACCGCACACGTCGTTCCCGTTCCGCGCGAGCCCGATGATGTCCTGGTCCACTTCCCTGCTCGTAAAGGCGCGCTGCCGGGTGGTCGTGTTTTCGATGGCGATGATCTGATCGCGGATGCGTCCCGCCAGCTCGAACTGCAGCTGCTCCGATGCGTTCGCCATGCGTTCCTTCAGCTGATTGAGCAGGTCCCTCGTCTTACCGGAGAGAAACTGGCATACCTGTTCGATGATTTCAGCGTATCCATCCTCGTCGATATGGCCCTTGCACGGCCCGGGGCAACGGTCGATGTAGTAGTCGAGACAGGGCCGGTCCATGGAAGGCCAGGCCTTCGCGCTCGGACAGGTGCGCAGGGGAAAGACCTTGCGGACCAGGTCGATGGTCCTCCGCATGGCCTTCACGTTGGTGTAGGGTCCGAAATACCGGGCCCCGTCCTGCCGGACATTGCGCGTCACTACGACCCGGGGGAATGCTTCTGTGGTCAGCATGATGAAGGGAAACGACTTGTCGTCGCGCAACATCACGTTGTACCGGGGCTTGTGTTCCTTGATGAGGTGGTCTTCGAGGAGGAGCGCATCGGCTTCCGAATCGGTGGCCACGTAGTCGAAATCGTGAATCCGGCTGGCCAGGGCGACCGCTTTCGGCTCCGTGTGGCGGTTTTTCTGGAAATACGAACGGATCCGCTGGCGCAGCGCGCGGGTCTTGCCGACGTATATGATGCGCGACCGGGCGTCTTTCATCAGGTACACGCCCGGCTTGCCAGGCAACGACTTGAGTTTTTTCTTCGATTTCCGTCAGATGAGCAGCCATGGGGAGATTTATCCACACTCCGGTTTCCAGGTGTGTTTACAGACGCTGGCATTCATGCCTGAAAGGCCAATTTAACCTTGACTTCTCGCAACTCGCCAGGTAATTTGGTACTGGTTTTGTGTGAACCGTTCAACATGCCGCGATCGGTAAATACGCTACGCGGTGTATCAGTTATTTGATCATAAGGGAGCAAAATGCCGACCCTCGTTTCATCAAAAAAGCGTTTACGCCAGGAAGGTGTGCGTCAGCAGCGTAACGCTACGGTAAAATCCGCCCTCCGAACCGCCATCAAACACCTGCGCGGGAATACGGACGCCGACGCGGCGCCCGGGCTCTTGAGCCAGGCATATTCCAAGCTGGATAAGGCCGTTAAGCGTGGCGTGATGCATCGGCGGACCGCCGCACGTGTCAAATCCAGGTTGACGAAGCAGGCCACCTGAGCCTGTTGCAATACCGGCCGGACGCGCGTCTTAACTTCCCTCTATTCGGCCTGTCCGGCCTGCATGGCTACCTGCCGGTTTTCCTCTGTATCCGCGAATTCTAAAGCTGCCTGGACCAGTCCTCTGAACAAGGGGTGGGGTCTGTAGGGACGGCTGGTCAACTCGGGATGGAACTGGGTTCCTACGAAGAAGGGGTGCGTGGGGATTTCCAGGATCTGCATGATCTGCTCGTCGGGCGTCATGCCGGAGAAAACCATGCCTTTGTGCTCGATGAGTTCCCTGTACTGGTTATTGAACTCGTACCGGTGGCGGAATCGTTCAATGGCCGATTTCGATCCGTAGCAACGTTGGGCTTTCGAGCCGGGTTTTAACTTCACTTCGTGTCCGCCCAGCCGCATCGTGCCCCCCATGCCCGCCAGTTTGCGCTGGTCGGGCAGCAGGTAGATGACCGGTGTTTCCGTCTCCGCGTCGAATTCCGCGTGGCCGGCTTCCAGCAATCCGCACTGGTTGCGTGCGAACTCCACCACGGCCAGCTGGAAACCATAGCACAGGCCCAGGAAAGGCAACCCTTTCTCCCTGGCGTACTGAATAAACCGGATCTTGCCCTCGGCGCCCCGCTCGCCGAAACCGCCGGGTACGATGATGCCGGATACTCCGTCCAACATGCCCTCGTCCAGCTGTTGATCGTCCGAGAAATCAGTCGTATCTATCCACTCGGTGGTGATATCCACGCCCACGCTGACCTTGCTGTGGTCCAGCGCATTCAGGATACTCACGTACGAATCGTGCAGGGCCGTGTACTTGCCGGTCATGGCGATACGTATCTGCGGATGGCTTCGAGACAGGTACTTGAGGTAAATATCGAACATCTGGGGCCGCTGATCGGTTCGTTGCGGGAGGTTGATGTTGAGTTTCTCGGCAACGATCTGAACCGTCTGCTGGCGGTCGAGCAGGTTCGGTACACGGTAGATGGAATCCGTGTCCGGACTGCTGACCACGCGATCCTCGGCAATGTTGCAGAAGAGGCTTATTTTCTGACGGACGCTTGTGTTCAGCGGTATGGCCGAGCGACAGACCACGATGTCCGGCTGTATGCCCTGCTGCAGCAGGGCTTTTACACTGTGCTGCGTCGGCTTGGTCTTGAGTTCGCCGGCCGACTCGTTGTAGGGCACCTGCGTGACGTGGGCCGACAGGACATTGTCCCGGCCTTCGTCGTAGAGCATTTCGCGGGCGGCCTCGATAAAGTGGATATTCTCGATATCCCCCACGGTGCCGCCGATCTCGACGACAATGATGTCGTAGGGCCCTCGTGGGCTTTGGTCCGGATCAGGTTCTTGATCTCGCCCGTCACGTGGGGCACGACCTGCACGTCCCGTCCCAGGTACTCGCCCCTGCGCTCCTTATCGAGGATGATCCGGTACACCTTGCCGGAGGTGATGTAGTTGTTCCGGTTCAGGTCGTCGTCGAGGAAGCGCTCGTAGGTGCCCAGGTCCATGTCGCACTCGGTGCCGTCTTCGAGCACGAACACTTCACCGTGCCGATAGGGATTGATGGTACCGGCGTCCTGGTTCAGGTAACCGTCCATCTTGATCTGGGAAACCGTGAAGCCGTAATGCTTGAGCAGGTGCCCGAGCGAAGCGCTGAATACACCCTTGCCCACGCCGGACATGACGCCGCCGGTGACGAAGATGTACTTGGACCGGCCGATGCGGTATTCGGTGGGAAAGAACTCGATGGCCTCGGTATCGACTGTACTGGACCGGTGGGTGTCCAGGTCGACGTCGTCAAAAAACACATCATCCTTATAGTCTGCGGCGCCGGCCAAAGACTTGCTCCTTTTTTAAATCTCGTATCGAATTCAGCCGCACCTAAGATAGGGCAGGACAGGTATCATCGCAATACAATAATGTGTTGGATGTTGATGAATTTACAGTATGGAAATCAGGGTGGATGGCGGTACCCTGAATTCACTCGAAGTTTACATCAATTACTAAAACGATTAATATTGACGTCATACACTTGGACTGTTATTAATTGATGCACACGTAATCATTCTGGAGTTTGTATATGCTCTTCAAGGCTGGAATTTCTGTACCGGCGGCGCTGTGTTTCCTCTTTGTCGCGATTTCGTCCTGCGGCAAAGACAGTCCCACGAAGCCTCAAGTACCCGCTCGCATCACGCTGTCACCGGGCTCGGCGACACTATCCGCCGTGGGTCAGACCATACAACTGACAGCCACAGTGCTGGATCAGGAAGGCAAGGTCTTATCGGGAGCGGTCGTAACCTGGACAAGCAGTAACCCATCCGTGGTGAAAGTGGACGCCAGGGGGCTGGCGACAGCCCTTATAAACGGGTACGTACAGATCACCGCTGCCTCGGGAGGCGTGACGGCCAACGCGAGTTTGATCGTCGCCCAGGTTCCAGGCCGGATCGATGTAACGCCGTCGTCCTCGACCCTCGCCGCGCTTGATGAAACTGTACAGCTTAATCATACTGTCTTCGACAGCAACGGCGAGCCCATACCAGGGGCTGGTGTATTGTGGTCCAGCAGCGACGTTTCCGTGGCGACGGTTTCTGTAAATGGGCTGGTTACTGCCGTGGAGAATGGTACTGCCCAGATCACAGCGACATCCGGCAGCATAACGGGAAGTGCGTCGGTTACGGTAGCCCAGAGCGCAGGCGGGATCGTGATATCTCCCATGCCAGTTACTCTCAGTGCTCTTGGCGAAACCAAACAGTTGTCGGCAATGGTTCTGGACGCGAACGGACGCTCCATACAGGGTGCCCAGGTGAGTTGGGTAAGTAGCGACCTGTCGGTCGTACTTGTGAGCGATACAGGCGGCCTGGCAACCGCCATCGGAAACGGCGCAGCCCGTATCACGGCGGTATCGGGTGATGCGATGCAGAGCGTTGCGGTCACTGTTTTGCAGTTGGCAAACGGTGTGACAATCGAGCCCTCTTCGACCTCGCTGAATGCCATTGGAGAAACAGTCCTGTTGACGGCGACAGTCTACGACGCAAACAGCCGACCCATTCCCGACGCAGAGGTGGCGTGGTCGAGTAACGACCCTTCGGTTGCCACTGTTGGCAACGACGGACTCGTGACGGCGTTGATGAACGGGACGACCGAGATTACGGCGGCCTCGGGTGAAGCGTCGGCCAGCGTCACGGTCATGGTGATGCAGTTTGCCGGCAGCCTTTCGATCGAGCCGCCGAATTCGAAGCTGAATGCTATTGGTGAGACCATACTGTTATCGGCAACGGTTCTGGATGCGAACGACCAGCTTATAGCGAATGCTGAGGTGACCTGGTCGAGCAGTGACCCCACGGTTGCCACGGTGAATGTAGAAGGTTTGGTCACGGCCAGGTTGAATGGGAATACGCTGATCACCGCCAGGTCAGGTGACGCTTCAGGGCAAGCGAGCGTTACAGTAATGCAAACGGCATATTCTATTGTTATCGAGCCGTCATCGGCATCAATGAGTTCGCTAGGCGAGACCTTACAGTTGTCAGCAACGGTATTTGACCCAAACGATATAGAGATTGCCGACTCCACAGTGGACTGGTCGAGTAGCGATCCGGGTGTGGCCATGGTGACCAGGGATGGTCTGGTCACAGCATTAATGAACGGGACGACCAAGATCACGGCGGCCTCGGGTGAAGCGTCGGCCAGCGTCACGGTCATGGTGATGCAGTTTGCCGGCAGCCTTTCGATCGAGCCGCCGAATTCGAAGCTGAATGCTATTGGTGAGACCATACTGTTATCGGCAACGGTTCTGGATGCGAACGACCAGCTTATAGCGAATGCTGAGGTGACCTGGTCGAGCAGTGACCCCACGGTTGCCACGGTGAATGTAGAAGGTTTGGTCACGGCCAGGTTGAATGGGAATACGCTGATCACCGCCAGGTCAGGTGACGCTTCAGGGCAAGCGAGCGTTACAGTAATGCAAACGGCATATTCTATTGTTATCGAGCCGTCATCGGCATCAATGAGTTCGCTAGGCGAGACCTTACAGTTGTCAGCAACGGTATTTGACCCAAACGATATAAAGATTGCCGACTCCACAGTGGACTGGTCGAGTAGCGATCCGGGTGTGGCCATGGTGACCAGTGATGGCCTGGTCACAGCGTTGATGAACGGGACGACCGAGATTACGGCGGAATCGGGCGGTGTGTCGGCGAGTGCAAGCATAGTGATCGCTCAAGCGTCCGTAAGTATCAGGATCGAACCGCCATCCCTGAAGTTACAGTCACTGGGCCAGGCAGCGCAGCTTACTTCGACGGCCTACGATGCGAACGGCCATCCGGTAGTCGATGCACAGGTGATTTGGTCGAGCAGCGATAACTCCGTCGCTACAGTCAGTATTGATGGGGTCGTTAACGCGATAGGTGTCGGTACAGCGGAGATCAAAGCAGCATCGGGTGACGCAATTGCGAGCATCAAGGTGATGGTTTCGCAGTCCGTGAGCCGCATCGCTCTGATGACACCTGCGGTGACACTCACAGCGCTGGGCGAAACTGTGCAGGTGACCGCGAACGTTTTCGATCTGAACAATACACCCATTGCCGGGGTAAGAGTCGTGTGGTCAAGCGGTGGTCCATCGGTAGCAACAGTTGATGGAGATGGACTTGTAACGGCGATCGGAAACGGAACAGCCGAAATCACCGCGACGGCGGGTACCGTGTCGGCGAGCGTAGTCATCGCGGTTTCTCAGGAACCGGACGACATCGATCTGTCACGGGCATCGGCTACGCTGACCTCGCCAGGCGAGATAGTCCGGATCACCGCGACAGTACGTGATGCAAACGGCCACGTCATTTCCAGTGCTGCAGTCGACTGGTCCAGCAGCAACCCATCGGTGGCCACCGTGAGCAATTCGGGGTTGGTGCGCGCCGTGTCGAATGGGAGTACGCGAATAACGGCAAGGTCCGATGGCGTATCGGTGACCATGGCCGTGACCGTGAAAATAGACATTCTCGCGATAGAACGGCAAATCCTGGTGGAATTTTACAGCGCCACGGACGGTCCGAACTGGTCGAACGATACGAATTGGTTGAGTGAATTACCGGCAGGTGAGTGGTACGGAGTCAATACCAATGCCAACGGTCGAGTAAATTCTATCGACTTACAAAGTAACCAGTTGAGTGGGTCGATTCCAAGTTCCATTGGACGCTTATCCGATCTCGATACTTTCTGGGTTCCTTTGAATCAACTTCAGGGGTCTATTCCGACTTCCATTGGAAACCTAAGTAAATTAGATGATTTGGATTTGAGATTTAATCAGTTGACGGGTAGTATCCCTTCTTCTATAGGCAATCTTGACAAGCTGGTCGAACTGGCACTTAAGGGTAATCAGTTAACAGGCAGCATACCATCGTCGTTCGGGAACATGTCCTTTCTTGGTCTATTGGATATTAGCCACAACCGGTTGACGGGTAGTATCCCATCATCGTTGGGTCGGGGTAGAATTGCGTTCTTCAATTTCAACGACAACATGTTGTCAGGTTCCCTGCCTTCTTTTTTGGGCCAGCATCGTTGGCTACAGGAAATCAATCTGTCAAACAACGCGGATCTGACAGGATCGCTGCCCCCTTGGTTTTGCCGACAAAACAGTCATCCCTCATTTAAGAGGAGTTAACATAAGCGGAACCAACTTGTGTGCGCCGACGGACGCGGCTTTTCAAGAATGGCTGACAACCATTGGTTTCCCATGGCGAAAACTGTACTCCCTAGGAAAACTGTACTTCCTAGTTATGAATAATGACAATCACTGTCAATTTGTCGGTTTGCTTTAAAGCGTCCTTCCGCGTCAAAACTCCCCAATCCACTTGCTCCTCAGTTCATCGAGCGATCCCTTCATCTGCATCTGGTGCAGCCACAGGTTAAGCCAGTTGATGAAGGGCTGATCGTCCCGGACGGTCATGTATCCGAGATCTTCGCGGGTCAACGGTTCGTCCGGACTCAGGGCGTAGAGCACGGGATTCTGTCTCGCGTAGATCACCGCCTCGACGTTGTCCGTGAACATTACGTCCACTTCGCCGTCCGCCACGGCCGGTTGTACATCGAGATTGTCCTCGAACATGACAATTGTGGCCCGTTTGATGTTGGCCCGTACGAAGGATTCGTTTGTGCCGCCGTAGTTTGCGCCGATCCGGACCAGGGGCTGGTCGATGTCTTGCAGACTCTTGAACCGGTTGCGATCGGCTTTCCTGATAAGCGGGGACTTCCCGATCGTGACATAAGGATCGGTGAGTGCCAGGATCTTCTGCCGCGTTAGCGTTCGGGTGATGCCGCCCATGGCGAGGTCGAACCGATCATTCAGGGTGTTGTCGGACAGGTTGCTCCAGGTCGTCGGCACGAACTGGACGCGCACGCCGAGCGCTTCGCCCAGCATGTGGGCCGCGTCGATGTCCATGCCTTCGTAGTTTCCCGTCTTCGGGTTCAAGTAGGTGAAAGGCTTGTAGTCACCGGTGGTCCCGATCCGAATTTCTCCGCGTTCCAGGATGCGGTCCAACCGGGAGGACTGGGCGTGTACATTTATGAACGTGGTAGTCATGCACACCAGAAACAGCAACATTTTCAGTGCGCGTCTACGAGTGGTGGTCATTTTTTACTCCAGTACGGTGTGAGCATCTTGTGAATCGTCGGAGTGGCCAGTCATCACAGGCCACGGTGAGTTTATACCGCTTCCGTCTCGCCGTGTCAATCCATCTTGACAGCCCCAGATTTGCTTTCTACCTTGAAACCGCAATCCGAACATTCGGAATACGCGTAGCATTCCCGTTTGTCCTCCCAGTAGATTGTTCCGTCAGTCCGGTCCGTCTAGGTCAGTCCGGTCCGCCGGACCGCCTGGTCGTACCAGTCTCCTACAGGCCATGTCTCCAGCCTCGCACACTACGATACGTCCCACCGTAACCGCCCTATTCGTCCTATTGCTTGTCACGCCCTTCTTCTTTGCCTGGTGGCTGGCACGTGATTCTGACGTAATGGATTCAGGACAGTACGGTTTTCATCTGACCGATGCGACGGCGGAAGCCGGCATCGATTTCGTGCATGCAAAGCCGGAGCTGGATCCGAAACTCGACCCGATCATGCCCCACCTGACGGCCCTCGGGGCATCCGTTTCGGTAGCAGACTACGACAACGACGGGTGGCAGGACCTGTATCTGACCAGCAGCAGGAAGGGGTCGCCGAACGCGCTGTATCGGAACCTCGGCGACGGTACCTTCCGGGAGGTCGCCGGGGAGGTAGGCCTGGCAGATGTGAACGAGACCGGCGGCGTGTCCATGGGGTCGATATGGGGGGATTACGACAACGACGGTTTCGAGGACATGTTTGTTTACAGGTGGGGAAGTCAACGCCTCTACAGAAACCAGGGCGGGGGTGCTTTTCAGTGACGTGTCTGGAGAAGCGGGCATCGACCGGTGGATGAACGCCAACAGCGCGGTATGGACGGATGTCAATCGAGATGGTCTGATCGATCTTTATATCGGTGGATATTTCTCGGAAATCCATGACCTGTGGCAGGTTACGACGACACAAATCATGCAGGAGAGTTTCGAATACGCGAACAACGGGGGTCACAATCATCTCTTCCTGAACCGGGGGGACGGGCGTTTCGAGGACGTCACGGAAGCCTACGGGGCGGACTGTACACGGTGGACCATGTCCGTCGGCGCCGCGGACCTGAACGGCGACGGTTGGCCCGATCTGTACCTGGCCAACGACTATGGTCCGGAGGTCCTCTTCATCAACCTCGAAGGGAAGGGGTTCGAGCAACTGGCCGGAACCACGCTAGAGGAGACGTCCAAAAGCGGCATGAACGTGGCGTTCGGCGACCTGTACAACGACGGCCGCGCGGACGTGTACGTGACCAACATCTCGAAGCGCGGTTATCTTTTCCAGGGAAACAATCTTCGCCGGAACCTCATCGCTGAGAACGGACTGATGCTCAACATCGCCGAAGGGGAAATCGCCGACGCGGGCTGGGCGTGGGGCGCGCAGTTCGGCGACCTGAACAACGACGGTTTCGTGGACCTGTTCGTGACCAACGGTTTCGTCTCGGCCGACCCGGAAGAGGACTACTGGTACGAGATGTCCCGGGTCGCCATGGGCAACAACAACATCTTCCAGGACGTGAAGAACTGGGCCCCCATGGGCGATCAAAGCCTGTCCGGCTACGAGCGTTCCCGCCTCTACCTGAACGATGGTACGGGGCGCTTCTACGACGTGGCGGAAGCCGCCGGCGTTAACGATCGGTATGACGGAAGGGGCGTCGCCCTGGTCGACCTGTTCAACCGGGGTGCATTGGACGTGGTCGTGGCGAACCAGAACGGACCGCTGCTCCTGTACCGGAACGACGTCGAGGATGGAAACGCCTGGATTGCCATCGACTTGAGGGGTGTAGCCAGCAACGCCAGCGCCATCGGCGCCGAGGTACGGGTATTCTGGGACGGCCGGCAACAGCTCCAGGTCGTGACGGCCGGAGCTGGATTCGCCGCCCAGAGCCAGCGCATGCGGCACTTCGGCCTGGGTACCGCCACGGCGGTAGACCGCGTCGAAATACGCTGGCCGAGCGGGATAGTGCAGACGCTGGAAGGTCCTGAAGTGAACAGGCTTCACAGGGTAACGGAACCGGAGGGATGATGAGCGCACCAAAGGCCGCAGGGGCTGAACCAGCGCCAGGTGCCAGACTGCAGGTCGACCCGAGATACCTTTCCTCCGGACTGATCACGCTGATCCTGGTCCTTGGCCAGATGTACGTGGGGTTCCTCCACGGCCTGACCCAACTCATCACGGCGATCTCCGTGGCCTTGCTGGCGGAACTGACTCTGGGACGCCTGTTGACGGGGAGGTGGATCAACCCCGCCAGTGCGTACATAACCGGGATCAGTTGCGGCATTCTGCTGCGGTCGCTCTACCTCTGGCCCTTCGCAATCGCCAGCCTGCTATCCATCATCTCCAAGTACGTCCTTCGCTACCGGGGAAAGCACCTGTGGAATCCATCCAACCTGGGCATCTGCGTGGTGCTTTTCTCGGCCCCCGGGGATCGTGGCCGCCCTCAGCGAACAGTGGGGGAACGATCTGTGGGCCATGGCCGTGATCTGGGTGCTGGGGTCGGTGATCCTCTGGCGCGCGAAACGGTTCCACGTCACCTTTACCTACGCGGTATCCTTTGTCGTACTCGCCTACGTTCGATCGATGATGACCGACAACCCCTTCCTCTCCGAAGTAGCGCCCATCACGGGGCCCATGTACCAGTTGATGGCGTTCTTCATGGTCACGGATCCCGCCACCTCAGTCTCCTCGCGCCGCGGCCGGATCGGGGTCGTATTCCTCGTGGCACTGGCGGAGATGGTGTTGCGGCTGTTCGAAATCGTGAACGCGCCGCTGTACGCCTTGTTTCTTGTGGGACCGATTGCTAAGATCGTGGATCTGAAACGGACGGAATGAATTCACGGCCCAAGTGGAAAGCGTGTTCGGAATGGCTAAACGCAGTTGGCCGGGATATTCGAGAACGTCGATTACTCGGTCTGGCGACCGGTTAAAACGGCGATCACTGGGAGCAACATTCAGGTTTCAAGCACGTACTCTGACCACTTCACGACAGCCTCGGCGATTTCGGCCGCCTCGTCATATTCCCGTTCGGTAACCGGTTCTTCCAACCCGGGATATCGTGTGTGAACGGCATAACGGGTTAGTTTCGCCGCAAGCCGTACCGTGTTTGGAATCTGCTCACCCCGTTCTTCCAGATTCGATAAGAGGTGAGCGAGGTCATGTACGTACGAAAACTCGATACCGCGACTTATCATGACAGCCTTGATTGCTTTCTCAGAAGCCTGTTGCGCATCGAAGCAGAGATCTTCGAGATAGGTGCCGGGGACACGGTTCTTCATTCGCACCAGGTTGCTTCTGGCACGATTGAGCCATTCCCGGGGATCATCGGGTGAGAACCGGTCATGTGGCTTCATACAGTACCTTGCCGTCACGCAACGCCGGCTTGATGACCAGCGCATGACTGTTTTTATAGCGCTCGATGTCCTCGGATGTTACTACAACCAGGTCAACAGGTACGCCAACGCCGAACAGGTTTTCATAGATTTTCCCTGCAAGGTCGCGTCGATGGACTCCGTCCTTGACAATAAGAAGATCCACATCGCTGTGCGGGCCCATTTCGCCTCTAGCCGCGGAGCCAAAAAGGATGATCTTGATGGGATCGGCCACATCGACTATTCGACTAACGATGTCGTCCAGTTGTGAGGCGTGGAGAATCGTTCTATTCATGCTGCATTTCCGTTTATGAAATGGCCAGGACGGATGTTTGTAATACACCCAATTGCCTGGTCATATTATACTTGGCTGCGCGTGTCGCGTCAACCAATCACCTTCGTTGAGAGACTTGGAGCTTAATATGACATTACAGCGTAGGCATCGTTGGTGTGGGCGGCATCGCGCACTGTCACGGCAGGGCGGCCCTGGAGACACCGGAAGCGGAACTTGCCGCGATATGCGACGTCTCCGAGGATGTCTTTGGGCCGATTCGGCGATGCCTTTCGACGTTTCACGTCGTTACACTGATCTTGAGCGCATGTTGCGCGAGGAAGATATCGATATCCTGGTTGTCTGCACCTGGGGCAATTCCCACGCCGATATCAGCATCCGGGCCGCACGGACGGAACGGGGTGAAAGCGATTCTGTGCGAAAAGCCCATCAGTTCGACGGCGGCCGAATGCGAGGCCATGGTCAAAACCGCGCGGGAACACGGCGTCCTGCTCGCCGAGGCGTTCAAGTTTCGCCATCACCCGTGCCATATCAAGGCGAAGGAACTCATCGAATCCGGCGAAATCGGCAACGTGAAATCTGATCCGGAACACCTTTACCGTCGCCGTAGACCCCAGGTATCTGAGACCGGACCACAACTGGCGGTTCAACCGGGATAAGCGGGGCGGAGCCACCTACGACCTGGGATGTTACTGCATACACCACGCCCGGTTCATTGCGGGAAGCGAACCGAACCTCGTCCACGCACGCGGCCACTACGGCCAAAGATCCGAGGTGCTCGAAGACGTCGCGGTTCAACTCGAGTTCCCCGACGAGATCAGCGCGCAATGCGTCTTTTCCTTCCGATACTACGGATCTCAGGAATTCGAAGTGTACGGCACGGGTGGCTACATGCGGATGGACATGGCATGGAACAACGAGGATCGTTCTGTAGCCCTGGAAATCAGGAAAAACGACGGGGCGGAAAGAACCATCAAGTTTGCGCCCGTGTACCAGTTTACCAACCAGTTACAGCACCTGTGCGAATGTCTGGAGACAGGCCAGGCTCCATCGGATTCCCGCCGAGAACAGCCTGGGGAACATGCGGGTCATCGACGCCGTCCATGAATCCATAGATTCGGAGCATCCCGTTGTATTGATTACCGGCTAGTTCCCCGATCTGCTTGTTGAAAGAGCAATCCAGGCTTTAATTAGGGTATTAAGGGAGGAACATAATGCTCAGGAACATCCTCGCGGCCATCGTCGGCTACATGGCCATGGCCGCCGTGCTCTTCGTACTCTTCTCGCTTCTGTGGCTGGTGCTGGTGCCATCGCGCGCCTTCCAGCCGGGTTCGTGGGAGGTATCCGGCGACTGGGCACTCGGCTCGCTTGTGCTCGGGCTCGTGGCGGCGTACATCGCAGGACGAATTTGTGCCAGGGTGGCGTACGATTCCAGGGCCGCCACGATTCTGATCGCCCTAGTAATCGTATTCGGGGTGGTGAGGGCCCTGATGCCAGTGGAAATGGCGGCGGGACCGCGTCCCGATGACCTGTCGATGATGGAAGCGACCGCGAGCGCCCGCCATCCAGTATGGTTCAACTGGCTCAACCCGCTGATCGGAGCCGCTGGCGTCTGGTTCGGATCGCGAAGGTTGCGCGCGTAGCGGTCCGTTCCCGCGCTGCCGTTTACTATATCGTCGGCGAGCAGATTTCGTATTTTAAAGACAGGATTACCAACGGTCAATCCACTGGACCCGGATCCTTGGAGCGGTTCGTGCCATGACCTTCGAAGACATGACCCTCGGCGTCGAAGAAGAATACCAGATCATCGATCCCGAGTCTCGGGAACTGGCTTCCTACATCTCCGAGTTTCTTGAAAAGGGGAAGCGGGTCTTTCGCGACCAGGTCAAACCGGAATTCCTCCAGTCCCAGATAGAGATGGGTACGGAAGTCTGCCGGGACATCAAGGATGTACGCAGGGAGGTGACCCGCCTTCGCGGCATGGTCTGCGAGATCGCCGAGAAGAGCGGTCACCGGATCGTGGCGGCCGGCACCCATCCCTTCTCCCGCTGGAAGGAGCAGGAAATCACGGAGAAGGACCGGTACCAGAACCTGGTCGCCGATCTGCAGTACGTCGCCCGCCGCCTGCTGATCTTCGGCATGCACATCCACGTCGGCATCCCCGATCGGGAGCTTCGCATCGACACCATGAACCAGATCAGCTATTTCATGCCCCATGTCCTCGCCCTTTCGTCCTCCTCCCCCTTCTGGATGGGTGACAACACGGGGCTCAAGTCTTACCGGAGCATCGTGTTCTCCGAGTTGCCGAGGACCGGCATACCCGATCACTTCAATTCGGCCGATGAGTACGATCATTTCATCCAGACGATGATCAAGACCGGCTGCATGGACGAACCGACGAAGATCTGGTGGGACGTACGGGCTCATCCCCGTTTTCCCACGCTCGAAATTCGTATCTGCGACTGCGTCGCCAGGATCGACGAAGTGGTGGCCATCGTGGCCCTGGTGAAGGCGGTGGTGGCCAAGCTGTTGCGGCTGCGCCGCGAGAACCAGTCCTGGCGCTACTATCGGCGCGACCTGGTGGCCGAGAACAAGTGGCGCGCGATCAAGGACGGGCTGGACGGAAATATGGTCGATTTCGGCAGGGAAGAGGAAGTCCCCGCCCGCTTGCTCATCGAGGAACTGCTGGATATTCTGGATGACGTGGTGGACCCCCTCGGCGTGCGAGAGGAGATCGAGTACATCCGGGTCATGCTGGAAGAGGGAAGCAGCGCGGACCGGCAACTCAAGACCTATGACGAAACCGGTGATCTGAAGGCGGTCGTCGATCAACTGGCCGCGGAGACGATCACGGGGTTGTGATGGATCGTATGACCCATTCTCCGCCTGTAAGGACATCGGTTGATACACTATATCTAAATTATCTGTAATTAAACAGGTTAATACACAGAGAAACTCCATCCGAAAGATTGAGAGAACCACATGCCTTCCAAATCCCGGCCTAACATACTCTGGATTTCCTTCGAAGACACCGGTCCTTACTACGGTTGCTACGGCGACCGGGTTGCCCGTACGCCGAACGTAGACCGCTTCGCGGCCCAGGGGTGCCGGTGGACGAACTGCTATTCCACGTCGGGGGTCTGCGCCCCGGCCCGATCGGCGATCATCACCGGGATGTACGCCACTTCCATTGGTACGCACCACATGCGGACCACCCACGTTAACCCCGCTACGCCGGAAATGCCCACGCCGTATTCGGCGGTGGTACCCCACTACGTCAAGTGCTTCACCGAATACCTGCGGGCGGCGGGTTACTATTGTACGAACAACTTCAAGACCGACTACCAGTTCGAGCCGCCGCTGACGGCATGGGACGACCTCGGAAGGGAAGCCCACTGGCGTAACCGGCGCGATCCGGAACAGCCCTTCTTCGCGGTCTTCAACCTCATGCGCAGCCATGAAAGCGGTGCCTGGCCGGAAAAGTGCCCATCGCCGGAATTCGATCCCGATGACATCAAACCGCCGCCCTACCTGCCCGACACGCCGGTAGTTCGGACGGCCCTTGCCCGCATGTACACGCATATCGCCAACAACGACCTGGAATTCGGTTCCATGCTCGATCAGTTGGAAGAGGACGGACTCGCGGACAACACGTACGTTTTCAACTGGAGCGACCACGGACCCCTGCCCCGCGGCAAGCGCTGGCCCTATGACGCGGGAATCCACGTGCCGCTGATCGCACGGGGGCCGGACCTGGAAGGGGGACAGGTGCGGGAAGACCTGGTCAGTACGATCGACCTCGGACCCACCATGTTGTCCCTGGCCGGCGTCGAGATTCCCCGCCATATCCAGGGCCGCGTGTTCCTCGGGGACCAAGCGCAGGTTCCCGCGCAGCTACGTCTTCGCCGGCCGTGACCGCCACGACGTGGCCTACGACATGGTCAGGGCCGTGACGGGACGGGCGGTACAAGTATATCCGAAACTACCGGCCGGATCTTCCGTACCTTTCCTGGATACCCTACCGAAACCGCCATCCGATCATGCAGGAAATCTGGCGTCTGCACCTGGATGGCGCACTGGACGAGGCACAGTCCTTGCTGTTCCAGTACCCCAGACCCGTCGAGGAACTCTACGATACGTCCGTCGACCCCCATGAAATCCAGAACCTGGCCGCGGATCCCCGGATGCGGACCGACCTGGAGCGTTTGCGTAAAGCGCTCGATGAATGGCTCGATGAAACGGGCGACATGGGCCGTATTCCCGAAACCGAAATGGTCGGGAACTGGTATCCGGAGGGCCGCCAGCCCGAGACCGCCCCCGTGGTGTGCGTGCCCATTTGTACGGAAAGCCCGGGCATGGAACCGGCGCTGGAGGGCGGCTCGTTCACGGGACCCATGCTGTTGCAGCTTCACTGCGCAACGCAGGGAGCGTCCATCGCATATACGCTGGAAGCGGGAGACAACCCAAGCTGGCTGTTATACACCGAACCGCTTCGTCTTTCGGCAGGAGAGCATGTACTCCGCGCACGAGCGATACGCATTGGATACCGGGAGAGCCTCGAGATCCAGGCGAAGTTCGCGGTGCGGGAAGCGTGATCGGTAGGGCGGCGTAGGCCGGCGTATCGCGGCGTGACAGCGTGCCGTGATCAAACCGGATTCTAATTTGGTTGACCGGCGCGTTGTGAAACGTTAAGAAAATATAGGCATGAAACGCCCAACTCCACGTCCCGAACCCGGAGGCATTTTATGGACCCTTCCTGTCTCGCCTATAGTCTTACGGACGAAGAGCGACGCCTCTTCGATGAACAGGGCTACTTGATCGTCAAAAACGTCCTGCCCGGTGAAATGGTCCAGGACCTGAATCGCATCGTGGACCGCATAGACGAGGAGTGCCGGCCGAACATGGGGGGCGGGCCCTACGATATCAAGAACCACTTCGACATCATCGGCAGGGATGATCTCCTGCTGGAACTGCTCGACTGGCCGAAAACCTTCCCCAAGGTCTGGGGCATTCTAGGCTGGCATATTCAGTTGTACCATTCCCATGTCATCGTCTCTCCCCCGAGTCCTGCCGGTCAGAAGCCGAAACAGAGGCGCCTGGGCTGGCACCAGGACAGCGGCCGGCTTAATATCGACCTGGAGACGATACCTCGTCCAAGGGTGTCGCTGAAAGTGGCATTCTTTCTGACCGACTGTACGGAAACCGACCGGGGAAACTTCCATGCCGTACCAGGCAGCCACCGAAGAGAAGATGTCGAGTTTCCGGAGGATACCAGGGCGGATCCTGAAGGCGCGGTTCCGATCCGGGTCGCCGCCGGCGACGCCGTGTTTTTCGACCGCCGCCTCTGGCACGCTTCGGGGATCAACTATTCCGATTTCGCCCGCAAGGTGCTCTTTTTCGGTTACAGTTACCGCTGGCTGCGTCCCCGGGACAACATGACGGTGGATCACTACATGAGCCGCAGCGATCCCATCCGGAGGCAACTGCTCGGTGCGGGGCCGTCGGGAGGCCATGGGTTCACCTCGCCCATTCCCGAAGACATACCGCTGCGCGAATGGATCGGAAACCACGTCGGCCGGGAGTTCGTGGTCGACTGATACAACCGGGGACCCGTGGACAACCCGCGGGACGTCCGGTACTTCACGCGATAGGACAATGACTGATACAACCGGCGAACTGGCGAAACAGCAGGCCCTGCTCGACCGGATCGCGGAAGCCGTGGTCGACCGCGAGCTCACCGCGCCCGCGGTCCTGTTCCTGGAATCCATGAAACCCCTGTCGTTTCTGGGCGGCCAGTTCATGGCGTTTATCAGCCCGTTCATTCACATGGTGGTGGATGCGTCGGAATACGACCGGATCGCCGAAGCCATAGAACGGCGGGAGAACGTGGAATTCCTGATCCAGCGTATAGAGCATTACGCAGCCGAGGCAGACAACAATGAAACCTAGTATCGCGGGAATGCTCCGGCATCGGTCGTTCCGCCTGTCGTAGACGGATTCCCATGCCCCTTCCATCGAATATCAAGGTCATACTGGCCACGGACTGCGGCAGTACGACCACCAAGGCCATTCTGATCGAGAACCGTTCCGGCGCCTTTCGCCTGGTCGTACGCGGAGAGGCGCCGACCACCGTAGAGGCGCCCTTCGAGGACGTCACGCGGGGCGTGCTCAACGCGGTGCGAGAGTTAGAAGAACAGTCGGGACGCGAGATCCTCGACGGGGAACAGATCGTATCCCCGGCGGCGGACGGCCGCGGCGTGGACCTCTACGTCTCCACGAGCAGCGCCGGCGGCGGACTCCAGATGATGGTGGCCGGGGTGGTCAAGAGCATGACCGCCGAGAGCGCCGAACGGGCGGCCCTGGGCGCGGGCGCCATCGTCATGGAAACGCTGGCGTCCAACGACGGGCGCCGGCCCCACGAACGCATTGAACGCATAAGGCAACTGCGTCCGGACATGATCCTGTTGTCGGGCGGGGTGGACGGCGGTACGAAATCCCACGTGGTCGAGATGGCCGAGCTGATCTCCGCTGCCGATCCGAAACCCAGGCTGGGGGCAGCCTACAGCCTTCCGGTCATTTACGCGGGTAACTTCGATGCCCGCGGGGAAGTTGCACGGATTCTGGGCGACAGGACCGAACTCAGCCAGGTCGACAACCTGCGTCCCGTGCTCGAGGAGGAGAACCTGGGCCCGGCCCGGGAACAGATCCATACGCTGTTCATGGAACACGTCATGGCCCAGGCCCCGGGGTACCGGGATCTGATGAAGTGGACGCACGTTCCGATCATGCCCACGCCCGGTGCCGTGGGCCGGATGGTGCGGGTCGTCGCGGAACGTAATGACATCGACGTGCTGGGCGTGGACATCGGCGGCGCGACCACCGACGTTTTTTCCGTGTTCGGCGGTGCCTTCAACCGGACCGTAAGCGCCAATCTCGGAATGAGTTACAGCATATCCAACGTATTGACGGAAGCCGGGCTGGAAGCGATCGGGCGGTGGCTTCCCTTTGAGATGTCCGACGCCGACCTGAAGGACCGCCTGGGCAACAAGATGATCCGGCCCACCAGCATCCCGCAGACCATGGAGGAATTGATCATTGAACAGGCCGTGGCCCGGGAAGCGCTCCGCCTCGCCTTCGACCAGCACAGGCGGTTCGCGGTGGAATTGAAAGGCGTACAGCAGAAACGGACGATTTCGGATACCTTTGAACAACAGGCCGGGGGCCGTACGCTGGTCGACCTGATGTCGCTGGATCTCATCATCGGCAGCGGGGGCGTGCTTTCCCACGCGCCGCGGCGGTCCCAGGCGGCACTGATGATGGTGGACGCCTTCCAGCCGGAAGGGATTACCAGCCTGGCGGTAGACAGCATATTCATGATGCCCCACCTGGGTGTGCTTTCCACCGTGCTTGAAACGGCGGCGCTGGAAGTGTTTGATCGGGATTGCCTCGTCCACCTGGGACCGTGCGTCGCACCGGTCGGCACGGGATCATCCGGTTCCCGGTGCGTGACGGTGAAGGCAAAGGCGGGCGACACGGAATGGATGCACGAGGCCGTAGTGGGAGAACTGATCTCAATCTCCACCGGGGAAGCGGAGGAAGTCGTACTCGAGGTCTCGCCGTCCCGCGGATTCGACGTGGGCGCCGGAAGAGGCGTTCCGGTTACCCGGACCGTTCGGAACGGTCCCCTCGGCGTGATCATCGATGGCCGCGGCAGGCCGCTCGGAATTCCGGAGGAGACGGCTGAACGGGTCAGGTCCCTTCAGCACGGTTACCGCGCCCTGGACGTTTATCCGGAGTCTGGTTAATGGCCCACGCCTATACATCGGGCCTGCGCGTATCCACCCGTACCGTGGTCCGTAAGATCCGCCGCCTGCCCCTGCAGGGCGAGGTGGTGGTGGCTTCCGGAGATCGGGTCGGCCCCGATACGGTCGTGGCGGAAACCTACCTGCCCGGGCCGGTGCACAACGTCAATGTCTCCAACGCCCTGGCCATCGCGCCCGAGGATGTACCGGAATGCATGCGGAAGCAACCGGACGACGCGGTGGATAAGGGGGACATGATCGCGGAGTCGAAGGGAATCTTCGGCCTGTTCAAATCCAGCGTACGGTCCCCCGTCACCGGGACGGTGGAACTGGTATCGGAAGTGACCGGCCAGGTGCTGATCCGGGAACCGTCGGTCCCCATACGGATCAAGGCTTACATCGACGGCAGGGTCACCGAGGTCCTGCCCGGTGAGGGCGTAGTGGTCGAAACGGTTGGCGCCAGTATCCAGGGTATATTCGGTATCGGCGGCGAAGTCCACGCGCCGTTACGACAGATCGTCGATTCACCCGACGCGGGATCACCGAGGACATGATCGACGAAGGTTGCGCGGGACGAATTATCTGCGGCGGATCCATGATCTCCCTTGACGCGCTGCGTAAGTTGATTAGTGTCGGAGCATCCGGCGTCGTGGTGGGCGGCATGCAGTACCACGACATCGGGGACCTGCTCGGATACCAGATCGGCGTCGCGGTCACCGGGGGTGAAGACATCGGATTGACCGTAGTCGTAACGGAAGGATTCGGACCACTGCCCATGGCCGAGCACACTTTCAAGCTGCTCGGGTCCTTCGACGGCCAAGACGCCTCCATGAGCGGTGCCACCCAGATCCGCGCCGGTGTGATACGTCCCGAAATCGTCATATCCAGCGAGGAGGGCGGCGACCTCGCAGACCGGTCGAACCTGGCCGGCCGGGGCCTGGAACCGGGCACGGCCGTACGTCTCATTCGCAAACCCTGGTTCGGCGAAATTGCCACCGTGGCGTCGTTACCCGAACAACCGGTCAGGCTGCCCACCGGCGCAATGGCCAGGGTACTGGAAGCCCGTCGCGCGAACGGGGACATCGTTACGGTGCCCCGCGCCAACGTGGAGATCATAGAGGCCTGAATGATCGACCGTCCTAAACTCTTCAGAATACAGGGCGTGACCCCTTCGTGGCGATTGCCGCTCCTGTTCCTGTTGTCCCTGGTGATCACGGCCGCGCTGGTTCCATACCCCTGCCTCGCCCAGGACCTCACGGAACCCGGCTGGTTCAATACGGGACGGACCCAGGCCCTGATCCTCGGCTGCATACTCACGGCCTTCATCCTGCTCTACGTATTCCTGGCCGCCTCGGGGCGTCCGCTCTTCATACGCAAGATCGCCGGACTGGATACGGTGGAGGAGGCCGTGGGCAGGGCGACGGAGATGGGCAAGCCCATCCTCTACGTCCCCGGCCTGGGAGACATGGACGACGTGCAGACCATCGCGTCCCTGAACATGCTGGGACACCTCGCCACCATCATAGCGGGCTACGATTCCAGACTCCACGTCCCGGTTCGGCGCTCCCTGGTCATGAGCGCTGCGCGCGAGACCGTTCACCAGTCCTACCTGGCCGCCGGGCGTCCTGACGCTTACCAGGAAGACGCCATTCATTACATCTCGGACGCCCAGTTCGCCTATGCCGCGGCCATCGACGGGATCATCGTGCGCGAACGGCCCGCCGCCTGTTTCTACATGGGCACCTTCTATGCCGAGTCCCTGATCCTCGCGGAAACAGGCAACTCCATAGGCGCTATTCAGATCGCCGGCACGGCCAAGGCCCCGCAACTGCCTTTCTTCGTGGCGGCCTGCGATTATACGCTCATCGGGGAAGAGCTGTTCGCCGCGAGCGCATACCTTTCCAACGAACCGCGCATGCTGGGGAGTCTGAAAGGACAGGACGCGGGCAAGGGCATCGCCATCCTGTTCATCCTGGTGGGAAGTGCGCTGGCCACCGCGGAATCCATTACCGGTAACGAAACCATACGCGAGATTTCGGAAATCGTTCTCTGGCTTTTCAGGTAGGTATCATGCGCCGTCGTATACCGCTCATCATCACCTTCGTCATCGGCATGGTCCTGATCACGGGGTATTTCGTGACCCGGGGACCGTTCAACACGCTCTACGAGAGTTTCTCCGATTATTTTGCCATCATCACGGTCTTCGCCTTCATCCTCGGCGGAGGCAGCCTGCTCAAGATTCACCTCAAACGCGTGTCCAACCGGTCCACGGACTGGCCCTACAGCGTGGTTACCCTGGCGGGGTTCGTCATCACGCTGGCGATCGGACTCTTCAAGCTGGGCAACCCGGGCGGCTACGGCGGGGAGATCCTGGCCGCGGGTTCCTGGCTCCGCTTCGTCTTCGACGGCGTGTACAACCCGCTTTCGGCCACCATGTTCGCCCTGCTGGCCTTCTTCGTCGCCTCGGCGTCCTACCGGGCATTCAGGGCACGCACGAAGGAAGCCACCATCCTCCTGTCCGCCGCCGTGATCATCCTGCTCGGCAGGACACCCGTGGGAGCCTGGCTGACGGCCTGGATGCCGGAAAGCCTTGCGTTTCTCGAATTGCCGAACCTGGCCAACTGGATTATGGCCTGGCCTAACACGGCCGGCCAGCGCGCCATCATGATCGGTATCGCCCTGGGCGTCATCGCGACGTCGCTGCGCATCATTCTGGGCATCGAACGGAGCTACCTGGGGAAAGGCGAGTAGCCATGCGGATACCGGACTTCATCCTACAGATCGACCGCCGTATCATCTTCCTGCTTATCGCCGCGGCCGTGTGTATTCCCCTGATCCTCCAACCGCGGTTCGAGGACAGTCCTACGCCCATCGTCCTGTCGATATTCGACACGGTGGAAAATCTACCCGCCGAGTCGAGAGTGTTTCTTTCCTTTGATTACGGTCCGGATACGGCGCCTGAACTGGATCCAATGGCAACGGCGCTCGTCAGGCACACCATGAACAGGGGGCACGAGGTCACCTTCTTTACCCTGTTCCCCGAAGGCGTGGGGCAGATAAAAAAGATCACGGATTTCCTGCTTCCTGATGAATTCCCGGCAAAATCCTACGGACGTGATTTCGTGAATCTCGGCTACAAGGCTGGGGCTGGCGGCGCTATCAACACCATGGTGGTGAATTTCAGGACCCTGGTCAACGCGGACGCGGAAGGCACGCCTCTCGACAACATGCCCGTGACTGCGGACGTCGACGAGTTGGTCGACTACGCCATCATCATCAGTCTGACCGCGGGGGATCCGGGGTTGAAGGAGTGGATCCAGTTCGCCGGCGACATAGCGGGCATACCGGTCATGGGCGGAGGCACGGCCGTCGTGGCGCCCGAACTGTATCCCTATTATCCCCAGCAGATGGTGGGACTGATGGGCGGTCTGAAGGGAGCTTCCGAATACGAATCCGCCCTGATGGAACGCTACCCGGTCTACCGGAACGCCAGCATGGATGCCACGATGCGCATGGGCCCCCAGGTCGTTACGCACGTCCTTATCGTGTTGCTCGTTCTGCTGGGCAACGTGACCTATTTCATCGGACGCAGAAACCGGAAGAGGCAATAGAAAACCAGCTATGGACGTGACTTTGCAACTCTGGATCGACGCGGCCCTTACGCTGATGATCCTCAGTTTCCTATACAGAGACAACCCCTTCTACAAGTTCGCCGAGCACCTGTTCGTCGGCGTATCGGCCGCGTACCTGATGGCCATCGGTTTCTGGGACCACCTGGTGCCGAATCTGTTCGGTAAACTGTTCCCTTCGCTCATGTCCGGCGTGGTACCCGGAGCCGCCGGCAGGTCGCCGGACTACTACTACCTCATCCCCGCCGTCTTCGGCCTGCTGCTCCTGACCCGTCTGATCGACCGCTGGTCCTGGCTCAGCCGCTGGGCCCTGGCTTTCATCGTCGGCGGTTCCGCGGGATTCAACCTTCCGCGGTTTCTCGATTCCGACTTTATCATCCAGGTTCAGAGTACCATGGTCCCCCTCGTGGTCTTCGACCAGGCGGGAAATTTCCTCTGGGGCGCCAGCTTTTCCCACATCGTCCTCGTGCTGGGCGTGATATGCGGCCTGGTGTACTTTTTCTTCTCCGTAGAACACAAGGGTACGTTGGGATACGTGTCCCGCGCGGGCATCTGGGTGCTGATGGTGACCTTCGGCGCCGCCTTCGGGTACACGGTCATGGCGCGGGTATCCCTGCTTACCGGTAGAATGGAAGCCCTGGGTGCCTGGATCGCTTCGATTTTCTAGGTCGAAACGGTTGTATGCCGCCGTGATTTGCCGGGATGAAACAGCTGCCGGCGCCCATGATTTCTGTTGCGCACGGCCATGCGCCCCTGTTTCTTAAGGAACCATTCTTTTAGGGCCCGGCGCGTTCCGCCGGGAGTGGGCGCACACGCGTATACAGGGAGTTCCATGAAAGCCATTATTCCCGTCGCCGGCAGCGGCAGCCGATTGCGCCCGATCACGCTCGAAACCCCCAAGGCCATGGTCCCCGTCGCGGGCAAGCCGGTGCTCGAATACATCCTCGACCAGGTATCCGGCCTGGGTATCCACGAAGTCGTATTGGTTATCTCCCCCACGGGAGAGGCCATCCGCGAATTTGTCGATCGACGCGATGACCTCGAGGCCCGGTACGTCGTCCAGCACGAGCCCCTTGGAATCGGCCACGCCGTGCACCAGTGCCGGTCCCTCGTGGAAGACGAACCCATATTGGTCATGCTGGGCGATGTCATCTATCTCTCGGATTTCTCCTTCGTGGGAAAAGAACCGCCCGGCAACGCGATCGGCGTCAAAAAGGTCGCGGGAGACCTGAGTCGGTACGGCCTTGTGGAGGTCGCGGGCGACCGGATCACCAGGCTGGTGGAGAAACCCGACCATCCCGTTTCAAATCTCGCGATCGCCGGGATCTATTACTTTTCGCGGTCCGCGCCACTCATGGCGGGGCTGGAATCTCTCGTGCGGTCCGGTCGCAAGACCCGCAACGAGTATCAGCTTACGGACGCGCTGCAGTGGATGGTGGAACAGGGCGAACACCTGACGCCCTTTGACGTCGACGACTGGTATGACTGCGGTACGCCGGACCGTCTGCTGGAGGCCAACAGGCGGCTCCTCGACCTGAACGGGGGGACCTGCAGCATACCCGGCAGCGTGATTATCCCGCCTGTTGACATCGCGTCCGACGCCCGCATAGACAAGTCTGTAATCGGTCCCCACGTCGCTATCTCCTCCCGGGCCTCCGTCGCGCGCACCATCGTCCGTGACGCCACCATAGGAACGCACGCCCGGATCGAAAACTGCGACCTCAGGGGATCCATCGTCACACCGCACGCCGTCCTTTCCGACATGGTAAAACGGGAATCCGCCGGCGCGCACTGCGAGGTATTCGTCTGACTGTTCAAGTAAGTGAATCATCGTTTCCGATCCGCATGTAGTTACTTAGGAGCATGACGCATGACACCTGGTTACCTCTTTACATCCGAATCCGTTACCGAAGGCCATCCCGACAAGGTCGCCGATCAGATATCCGACGCCGTACTGGACGCCGTCATCGAGCAGGACCCCTATTCCCGTGTGGCGTGTGAAACCTTCGTCACTACGGGCCTGGTGCTCGTCGGAGGAGAGATCACGACGGCGGGTTACGTGGACGTTCAGAAAGTGGCGCGCGAGACCGTCAAGTCCATAGGTTATACCGACGCTGGTTTCGGGCTGGACTGGGAGTCCTGCGGCGTGGTCGTAGCCCTCGATCAGCAGTCGGCCGACATCGCCATGGGGGTGGACCGGCAAGGCGCGGGTGACCAGGGCATGATGTTCGGGTACGCGACCAACGAGACCCCCGAGATGATGCCCTTGCCCATCACCCTGGCCCACAGGCTGACCAGGAACCTCGCGGCGATCCGGAAGAACGGCGTCGCGCCCTACCTGCGTCCGGACGGAAAATCGCAGGTCACGGTGGAATATGTGGATGGTCGTCCGCGGCGGATCGACACGGTGGTGATCGCCGCCCAGCACGACCCGGACGTGTCCAACGACCGGATCAGGGAGGATATCGTCAACGAGGTGATTGCCCCCGCGCTGCCGGAGGAGTTGATCGATCCGGGCCGGATCAAGTACCACGTCAACGCGACCGGCCGTTTCGTCACCGGCGGACCGCAGGGAGACGCCGGCCTGACGGGCCGGAAGATCATCGTGGACACCTACGGTGGATATTGCCGCCACGGCGGCGGGGCGTATTCGGGCAAGGACCCGACGAAGGTCGACCGCTCGGCTTCCTACGCGGCGCGCTACGTGGCCAAGAACGTCGTCGCCGCGGGACTGGCCGATAAATGCGAGATCCAACTCGCCTACGTCATCGGGGTGGCTGAACCGGTTTCGGTCAACGTCAACACCTATGGTACCGGCACCGTCGAAGACCTGGAGATCACGCGCCTTATCCGCAAGCACTTCGACCTGACGCCCCAGGGCATCATAGAAACCCTGGACCTGCGTCGCCCGATCTACGGTCCCACGGCGTCCTACGGTCATTTCGGCCGGGACGAGGCGGGTTTTACGTGGGAGAATTGCGACAAGGCGGAGGATCTCAGGAACCACGCCTGAGCTTCGCGGCCCCGGTCTTATTTCGGCGCCCTGACCAGCAGGATCAGGGCCAGCATGCCAAAGAGGACATTCGCTCCCCAGGCGGCCGCCACGGGCGGGAGCATGTCCGCGTGGCCGAATGCCTGTGCGAAGCGCAGGAGTCCCCAGTATATAAAGCAGATGCCTATGCTGAGCGCGAAACCCACCGCGACGCCTCCGCGCTTTAGGTTGGAGGCCAGCGCGCCTCCGAGCAAAACGATGATCAGGCCCGCGCACGGGAAGGCAATCTTCAGGTTCAGGTCGACCAGGTAGCCCTGCACGTCTCCCCCACCGCGACGCACATTCTGAATCAACTGCGCGAGTTCGCCGTAGTTCATCTCTTCCGGGCGTTTATGCCCCCGCAGGAAGTCTTCCGGCGTCTCGGACCAGCGGACTGATTCCTTCGAGGCGAACGAGTTGTATTCCGTCAGTCCTCCGCCGACCTGAAACCGACGTTCGACCCCATTTGTAAGCAGCCACTTGCCGTTCTCCCACGCGGCGGTCTCCGCCGTCAGCACGCCGACGATGGCGCCGTCGCGAAACTCGGTCACGTAAATCCCTGTACCCACTCCCCTTCGACCATCAAACACACGGATATAGAACTGCCGTCCGCCTTCGCCCCTGAAATAGACGTCGTACCGGACGTGCCGTCCTTCGCCGCCCTGCATATCCACGTGTTCCGACTTGATTTCCGCCCGCATCATACTGGATTGGGGCACGAGCCATTCGCCCGCCCAGAACAGGCCCACGCTCACCAGTGCGCTGACAAAGAGCAACGGGCGTAGCAGCCGGTACAGGCTCAGTCCCGATGCTTTCATGGCCGTCAGCTCTCCGAACCTGGCCAGTTGGCCGAAGGTATAGAGGCTGGCGAGCAGCAGGCTGACCGGTATGGTGAGCACGATGATGTAAGGCAGGTAGTAGACGTAATAGAGCGCGATATTCGCCGGTGTGACGTCGCGGTCCAGGAACCGGTCCAGCTGTTCGATGAGATCCACGATGAAAAAGATGCTGACGAAGGCGACCAGGCTGATGGCGATCGCGGTGATGAAAAGCCTGAGCACGTACCGGGTTATCAGGGACATGGCGGGCCGTCCCCCTGCCTATGGATTCTCGCCTTCACCTGATGCGTTCCTTTCCGGTAGCCCACACCAGGACGGCGCCTGGTACGCCTATGACGATATTCGCCGCCCACATGGCCCAGACCGGGTCGATGAGGTCGCGGTCCGCCAGTTCTTCACCACCGAGCAGGCATGCCCAGTACAGGAGGAAGAAGCTCAGGCTGACGCCTACACTCACCCCGATGCTTCCACGGCGGATGCGCATGCCCAGGGGGCCGCCGATCAGCACGAAGACCAGGCAGGCCGCGGATATGGCGTACTTCTTATGGATTTCCACGAGGTAGCTGTTCTTCTGCTGTTGCCTGATCGAGATCGTTCGTTCCGCGTCGGATTCAGCGTCATTCGTAGAATCCGACATTGCCGCCGAATGATCCTGACCGGCATCCAGGTCCGCCGCGGCCTCGTCGATCTCCCCCTGCCAGCCGGCGATCTTCTGTCGCATCATGGCAATGTTCAGTTCGCGGTCGCTTCGCGTACCGGCTTCCGATCGCCGCACACCGCTCGGTTCGCTGCGTATCGAAAACCGCTGCCGCTCGAAGACTTCTTTGAAATACCGTCCCGATGACTCATCGTGTTGAAGCAGTTCTCCATCGTAAAGCATGAGGGTTACGCGGCTGCCCGTTTCGTTGACATGGAATTCACCCGACTTCGCGGTCAGCAGGCGGGGATAGCGTGTGTTTCCCGTTTCATAAATGGTGATGCTGTATATCTCGTTGTTTCTAGGATTTACCCGGTCGATCAGTATGCTGTAACCCGGGATGTCCTTCATGAAAATACCCTCGGTGAAGAGCAGTGTGGGCCGCGCCCGGTGGATGTCGTTCATGAGTGAACGGGCCCGGTAATTGGCTTCGGGAAGAATGACATCCATGAAGTAGAGATGACAGACGCCCAGCACGATCCCGGATAGTATGACCGGGGAGATCATCTGGTAGAAACTGACGCCCCCCGCCTTAAAGGCTGTGATCTCGTTGTCCGCCGCAAGCCGGCCGAAGGCCATGAGGGTGGCGACCAGGACGGACATGGGGATGGAAACGGCGACGATCCACGCCAGGTTGAGGATGAATACCTCGAGCACGATGAAGAGGTCGAGATTCTTGCCTATGATGAGGTTGGCGATCTGAAAGATGATATCCATCACGAGGATGAACGTGATGATAAGAAACGAAAACAGGAAGGGCCCGAAATGTGCTTTGAGTACGTATCGGTAGAGGTGAACCGGCAGGATCATGGGTTAATCCGGCAGATGTCGGGCTGGGGCGAGGTGTTCCGATGAGCCTGGCGTCGGATGCCGTTGGCGGTGGATACGATGTTTTTGAACGTCCCTCGACTAAGAGAATATACCGCGCGGTTTCAAGGTGAAGCAAGGTGTTTTCTCCCCGGCAAATAACCGGGATTGCAGGGTAAATTCGCTTGACTCGCCTCATGCATCGCGCTATACTCAATTCATCCATTTAAATGGATTTTCCTGATAAGGAGCAACCTTAATGGCTAGTCTAAACAAAGTCATTCTGATCGGTAATCTGGGTGCGGATCCCGAGATGAGATACACTCCTTCCGGTCGGGCCGTGGTAAATTTTCGCATGGCCACGTCGCGACATTGGAACACGCAGGACGGTGAACGGCGGGAAGAAACGGAATGGCACCGGGTCGTCGCCTTCTCCAAACTGGCGGAGATTTGTGGTCAGTACCTGAAAAAAGGTGCGCCGGTGTATGTCGAAGGCCGGCTACAGACTCGCTCCTGGGAGGATCAAAGCGGGGTGAAACGGTACTCGACCGAGATCGTAGCGAACGAGATGCAGATGCTGGGTAGCCGCCAGCAAAGCGAGTTTGCATCGGACGCGACCGAACCGTCCGGACCGTCCGGACCGTCCGGACCGTCCGGGCCGAACAGCGAATCCGGCAGTACGGCACCGGTTGAGCCGCCTTCCTCGTCCGAGGCTGACGACGATCTTCCGTTTTGACGCCTTACGAGGCGGAATCCGTTCGTCGACGCTGGCTGTTCCGTTCCCCGTGGGACTGTAGTGAGAACCCATGACCGTTAGACTTAGCGGCAACGGGCTTCCTCGAATCACGATGCTGATCGCCCGCATGGAACCCGTTGAACCGTTGATCAGATGGTTGAACGGCGCAGGTTACCGCTTAACGGAACTGCAATTTACCTCCGTAGAAGACATCCACGCCCGCATTCCCGATTCGGATATCCTGCTCATCCATACCGACCGGCCCCGCTCGGACGTTTCGTTCGTTATGGACGAACTGCGGTCGGGGCAATTCCGCCAGGCGCCCTCGGTGATCGTGCTCACCGTTTGCGACGCGATCGGCGATATAGACATTACCCGCGGGATTGACGATTTCATCTGCGCGCCGTACAATCCCGACGAAGTAGACCTGCGTATCAAGAACGTGCTCTGGCGCCGTCACAGCATACAGATCCAGGATTTGATCGTCTGGGGCGACCTGTCGATCAACCTCGGAAACTACGAAGTATCGATCCGGGGCAAGACGATCGACCTCACGCTCAAGGAATACGAACTGCTTAAGCACCTGGCCCGGCACCGGGGCCGGGTATTCACGCGGGACGAATTGCTGACCGCCGTCTGGGGGTATGACTACTTCAGTGGTACGAGGACCGTGGACGTGCACGTGAGGCGGCTGCGGATGAAGATCGAACGCCACGGCGTACATATCATTACGACCGTACGCGGCGTCGGGTACAAGTTTGGTGATTGAAATGCGAATGACAGGACCATTCATAGTCGCTTCCCTGTGCCTGATTCTGGGTTGCGCGTACTACAATACTTTCTATAACGCGAAGAAAGCCTTCAGGGAAGGGGAGCGCATACGCCTCAGCCAGCGCTTGCCTGACGGCAGTATCCCCCCCTGGCCCTGGCGTCCTACGAACTCGCGATCGAAAACGCCGGGCTCGTCCTGAGGGATCACGCCGGAAGTTCCCTTGTCGACGACGCGCTGGTCCTGATCGGTGACGCCCTGGCGATCCAGGGACAGCACACGCAGGCCGTTGAGCGGTATGAGCAGGCGCTCAGGCTCTTCCCCGACAGTGAATATGTCGCGCACTGTATTTTTGCACTGGGCAGAAGCTATTACGGTGCGGGGGATACCATCCAGGCCGATGAACTGCTGGACCGTTTCATACGGGAATTCCCTGGCAGCGAACGGTCTCCAGACGCCTACATGCTCAGGGGTGAGATTGCATTTGGCAGCGGACGACACGAGGAGGCCGTCACCCGATACGAGGCTTTTCTGAATACCTATCCAGGCGACGACCGGCAAGCAGAGGCCCTGTACTACATCGCGCGGTCCAACCTCGAATTGAATCACTTTGCCGGAGCGCGGGACCTGTTAAAGCGGGTCATCGAGCAAGCCCGGACGAAGACGTTGAGATTCCAGGCTGGATTCATGAACGCCGAGAGCCTGCGCCGCGAGGGCGAATACCGCGACGCGCTGGATGAGTTCGAATCGTTGCTGGAGCAGCGCGCCTACGAGGACTATCGCCCCGAAATCATGCTGGCCATGGCCGCGTGCCAGGTCGGCCTGGGCGGGAATGAAGAAGCCATAACCCGCTATGAAACCATCATATCCGAATTCGAAAACGACCGCGATTACGACGAGGAAGTATCGCAGGCCATGTACGAACTCGGCGAACTGTACAGAAACACGGGCGAACTGGAACTGGCGGAGCGGTGGTATTCGGACGCGCTGCGTAAGAGTCCCCGGTCATTCTGGGTAGGTAACGAATCGGACAGAAAAAATCGTTCCATCCGGGAATTGCGTCGGCTGAACGGCAATCTCGACAATATGCTCAGCGCGCTGGCGGCGACGAAGGATCGTGAAGAAACGGGGCCGAATGACGCTTCGAACGCGGCGAGGTTGTTGGAAAACATGGTCGGGCTTCGCTTTCAACTGGCCGAACACTACCTGTTCCAGATGGATATGGCGGATTCCGCTTTGAGCCAGTACCGCTCCATCGAGAACGAATCGGGTGATCCGTCCATGGCCGCCAAGGCGGCCTTCGCGCGGGCCTGGGTCTTCGACGAAATGGTCGATGATCCTGCGCGGGCGAAATCCGTCTACGATGCGATTACAGTGCAATACGCCGGGACGGACCACGCCGTGGAAGCCGCCATCGCGCTGTCGAAACCGGTCGAAGGCGAACTGCCCCAGGATCGGTTGTTTGCCGAGGCCGAACGGTTGCTGTTCGTAGCCGACCAGCCCGACTCCGCGCGCGGACTCTACGAACTGGTCATCCGTCGTTATCCTGACGGAGAATATGCGGCCCGGGCACTCTATGCCCTGGGCTGGATCGCCGAGACGCATTTCGGCGAACCGGAATCTGCCCTCGAACGCTACCGTGACATTGTGGACCGCTATCCGGGGTCTGACCAGGCGAAGACCGTACGCGACAAGATTCGCCTCATGGAAGAACTGCGAACGGAAACCGAACCCGACAAATGATGCGTTGACTTCCGGGCCGGCTGATTGTATCGTAATGGAGCGAAAGCTGGAAGGCCATGCGACCCTGAAACGCCGCGAATTGCTGGAACAGCATGACGCGCGGTTTCCGGATGTTACCTGAATCCCATCCGCCTCACAGCAAGCGAGCATGTCGACCATCCCCATCTGCCAGTATAACGCCGAGATCCTGTCCAACCGCGAAATCGGTCCCGGCCTTTACTGGATCGACCTGCTGGCACCCGATATCACCCGCCACGCCCTGCCCGGACATTTCGTACACCTGATCGCTTCCGATGTTTCGAAGGACAGCAGCAGGCAGACCTGGCTTCGTCACACACCGTTGCTCAGGCGCCCGTTCAGCATCGCCGAACGCGATCCTGCAAAAGGCGTTTTCGGGCTCATCTACCGGGTCGTCGGCGGCGGAACCGAGATCCTGGCGATGCGGCGCAGCGGAGAACGCGTTAACGTGCTCGGTCCCCTGGGACGGCCGCTTGAGCCGGTACGGGAGGGGCGGTCCGTGACCATGGTCGCGGGAGGCGTCGGCGTAGCGCCTTTTCTTTCCCTGGCACAGGAGACGGTCAGGGAAGGACGGGTAAATCCGGAAGAAATGACCGTGTTGTTCGGCGCGGCGACGGCGGACCTGCTGCGCGGTGAAGAAAAGTTCCGACAGCTTGGCATTAACGTGGAACTGGCGACCGATGATGGTTCGACCGGCTATCACGGCCTGGTGACGAGACTGCTGGAGCGGAACCTGGCGTTGCCGCCCCGCCGATGCAGCTACCTTTATGCCTGCGGACCGACGCCCATGATGCGGCGTTGCCAGGAAATCGCCCGGGATGAGGGTATCGCCGGGCAGGTGTCCCTGGAGGGGATCATGCCCTGTGGAGTGGGAGTCTGCATGGCCTGTGTCGTACCCTGTGTCGTTCCTGGAGACCCATCGTCTCGCCCTCGTTACGAGCGGGTATGTGACACGGGGCCGGTATTCGACATGCAGGAGGTCTTGTTGTGACGACACAGCCCGATTTATCTGTAAGCATCGGATCGCTCGAACTGAGAAACCCGGTCCTCGCCGCCTCGGGCACCTTTGGATACGGGTCCGAATTCGGCCGGTTCGTGGATCTTTCCGAATTTGGCGGCATCGTTACGAAAACGCTCACGCCGGAACCCTGGCCGGGCAATCCACCGCCCCGCGCCGCCGAAACGGCCGCCGGGATGCTCAATTCGATCGGGCTGCAGAACGTGGGCGTGGAAGCCTTCGTCCGGGAGAAGATGCCGTACCTGAGAAAAATGGATACCGCGTTGATCGTTAACGTGGGGGGCGGTCCTGTCGAGGAGTTCGTCCACGTGACGGAACGCCTGGCGGATTGCGAAGGCATTGATGCCCTTGAGATCAACATGTCCTGTCCAAACGTGTCGGGCGGCATGGACTTCAGCACCGATCCCCGGCGCGCGGCGGAACTCGTTTCCGCGCTGCGCGGAATCACGGATCTGCCGATCATCGCCAAGTTGACTCCCAACGTTACGGACATCGCGCAGATCGCCCTCAGCGTTGAAGAAGCCGGCGCCGACGCGGTTTCGGCCATCAACACCCTGCGCGGCATGGCCGTGGACATCCGCACGCGCCGTCCCATGCTTGGAGCCGTCACGGGCGGTCTGTCGGGTCCGGCCATCAAGCCGGTGGCCGTGGCGGCCGCCTACCGGATCGCCGGCCAGGTGGGCATCCCGGTTATCGGGATCGGCGGCATCATGAGTGGCGAAGACGCCTTGGAGTTCATCGTGGCCGGTGCCACCGCCGTCCAGGTAGGAACGGCGAATTTCGTCGAACCCAGCGCGGCGCATCTGTCGCGCGGGAGATTGCCGACTGGTGTGCCGCGTCGGACGTGCACTCGGTCCGCGAACTAATTGGAAGCATACAAATCCCGTCTAAAGAGGGCGTACCATGTCACCCTTCGTAGAGCATCTGAACCGCGCCCGCGGCGCAACGAACAGCCTGGTCTGCGTCGGGCTCGATCCGGACCTGGATCGATTCCCAGAGCACCTGCTATCGGAGGGCGACGCGGTGTACGAATTCAACCGGGCGATCATTGAGCACACCTCGGATCTCGTGTCGGCCTACAAGCTGAACATGGCATTTTTCGAGGTCATGGGCTCCAAAGGCTACGAAGTGCTCGAACGTACGCTGACGATTATCCCGGAAGAGGTCGTGGTCATATGTGACTGCAAGCGGGGAGACATGGGAAACAGCGCGCGCATGTACGCGCAGGCGATGTTCGAGTACTTCGACTTCGACGCGGTGACCGTCAATCCTTACCAGGGACGTGATTCCGTCCAGCCCTTTCTGGATTACACCGACCGGGGGGTATTCATTCTCTGCCTGACCTCCAACGAGAGCGCACGTGAATTTCAGTACCTGCCTGTCAACGGACATCCGCTGTATCTCGAGGTGGCCAGTGTCGCCCAGTCCTGGAACACCGCGCAAAACGCGGGACTGGTCGTGGGCGCTACACAGGCGGAATCCCTGGCGGGAATTCGTGATGTCGCCCCCGACATGCCCCTGTTGATACCCGGAATCGGCGCGCAGGGCGGTGACCTGGAAACGGTCATTCGCGAAGGTGCCGACTCCAGTGGCGGCGGCCTGCTCATCAACTCCTCCCGGAGCATCCTTTACGCCTCCGGCGACCCTGATTTCGCCGAAGCCGCCCGCGCGGCGACGATGCGGCTCAGGGATGAGATAAACGACCTGCTTCCCTGAACATCCCGCTTCGCCGGGTGCCACGCCGCGTGGTGATTTCTGTCCCCGCGGCAACCCACGGCGCCAGGGTGGGCGAGGATTCCACTTTCGAGGACCGAATTACCGATGCGGAACCGGACCGGGGACATGGAGACGAACTTCGAGGTCCGCAGTTTCGATGCGGAGATCACGAAGGAAGCATACGAGAAGCTGCCCAAGTTGCCGCTCTATTTTGTGCTGGACAACCTGCGCAGCGCCTTCAACGTGGGCTCCATTTTCAGGACCTGCGACATCCTGCGGGTGAAGGGTCTTTTCCTATGCGGCTACACCGCCTGTCCGCCCCACGCGAAGCTGGAAAAGACCGCCCTGGGCACCATCGATTACGTCCCGTGGCGTTACTTTGAATCGGCCGTCGATGCGGTCGAATTCCTGCAGGGTAAAGGCACAACCGTGTGGGCCGCCGAAACCACTTCCGGTTCGGTTCCCTACGGCGAAGCGATTTTTGAGGATGAACTGGCGATCGTACTCGGCAACGAAGCGCTCGGGGTGAGCCGCGGCGTACTGGATCGCTGCGATGGGCTGGTCGAGATTCCCACGCGGGGCTATAAGAATTCGCTCAACGTGGCGTCGGCCTGCGCCGTCCTCGGATTCAAAGCACTGGAGCAAATGGAGGAACTGAAGACGATCCATCCGAATGAAACATCGGGATCGTTACGGGTTGCTGGCCCAGACTTTCTTACCAATGAAGAACGGTCCCAGCGAATCGATATACAGGGCGGTCTGCTGGGTCTTGCGCATGTCCTGGACGACCCGTGAAAGCGGGTACAACTCCTTGCCCAGCAGTCCGATTACAAAATCGTTGTCCGCCTCGTCGAGACCGTAGCAGGCCAGTCGGATATCGTGGGCGAAGTCGGCCCGGCCGTATGCCCGGCCGATGTGGGCATGCTCCATCAGGATCTGGCGCTGTTCCTTGTGTTCGAGGCGGGCGAAGGCACCGTTTCGCCGCAGGGGATACCAGATGACCCAGGGCCAGTCGGGATTGAGCACCGTGTTGCGCGGTCTGCGAAAGAGTGATTCCCGCAGATCCGGTTCGTATCCCATGGAATAGGTCCTGCCGAGCATCGTCATGTTCTCGCGGCGTTCCATCGCGTCGAAGGGACTGCCGGTCAGAAGGTCCCGCACATCGGTAACGAAGGTTTCGGGATCTTCGGCCAGGAAAAGCACGCCGACTCCCGTGGGATCGTTGACATCCAGGTAAACCGCGGAATCCGGTACCGATCCCTTCAGCACGGTGACGATGTCACGAGCCATGTCCGAGGCCTGACGCGCGGGTTGGTTTTTGGCCAGGGTGAACACGTTGAGCTGCATGTACAGCCGCTCTTCGGTCGTCTGGGGTTGCCCGTCCACGGGCGCGCCGTGCTCGAGTATATCGGGGATCCTGCCGGTGTCTTCGTTCACGTCATTCCCATTTTCATGACCCTGATGATTCCACGCAGAAAGCCAATAGACATGTCGTGGATATACTATGGAGGAAACAGCAGCATGGCAAGCAAATACGGGTTCGTGAAACTGCATGGGGAGGACACCTGTTGAACTACGACGCGTTACTCCTGGTTTCTTTTGGAGGGCCGGAGGGAACCGCCGATGTCATCCCCTTTCTCGAGCGCGTGCTCAAGGGTCGTCGCGTCCCCAAGGAACGCATGCTGGAGGTCGCGGAACACTACCATCATTTCGGCGGAGTCAGCCCGATCAACGCGCAGAATCGGGCGCTGATCGCGGCCCTGGAAAGGGAGATGGAGACCCGACGTGTTGCTTTGCCGGTTTACTGGGGTAACCGGAACTGGCATCCCCTTCTGGCGGATACGGTACGCCGGATGGCCCGGGACGGGATTCAACAGGCGCTGGCCCTCGTTACTTCCCCGTACAGCTCCTATTCAAACTGCAGGCAATACCTGGAAAACATCGAGGATACCAGGCGCGAGGTGGGCAATGGCGCCCCGGTGATCGACAAGATCAGGCCCTTCTTTCCATCATCCGGGTTTCATCGAAGCTATGTCGGCACGTGTCAGGTCCGCCCTGGATCAACTGCCGGAGGAACGCCGTGCTTCGGCGCACCTGGTGTATACCGCCCACAGCATCCCCCTGGCCATGTCCCGCGGTTGCGCATACGAAGCGCAACTCAGGGAAGCGTCCCGCCTCATCAGCGAGCGTATTGGCGCGTCCTCCTGGGCGCTGGCCTTTCAAAGCCGCAGCGGTCCGCCCTCCCAGCCCTGGCTGGAACCCGACGTCCGCGATTACATTCGTTCGTTCCACGCAGCGGGTGGGGGACGGGATATCGTGGTAATCCCCGTGGGGTTCATCTCGGATCACATGGAAGTGGTCTACGACCTGGACGTGGAAGCGCAGGCGTGTTGTGACGAACTCGGCGTGCGCATGGTCCGGGCGGAAACGGCGGGTACCCATCCGCGGTTCGTGGGAATGTTAGCGGAGCTTGTCGAGGAGCGTCTTTCCGCGTCGACGGATCCGGCCAGCCCCCACCCGCGGGTATTCTGGAACCCTGGCCCGATCAGTGTCCGCCAGACTGCTGCCCTTCCGGCAGATAAACAACGGGAAGGTACCAGGTTAGTCCTGGCCCCGAATGCTTCCACTGGATCCATGGGCTGTGGTGGAACTGATTGCGATAGATGAAGGTGCAGGTGCATGCCCGCATCGGCGAACCGGCGGATTCGGCCTTGAATTGTGGTGGTACCTCGCCGGGTGATTTAAAGCTCATCAGGGATGCGTTCCAGGTCCGACAGCCAGACTGCCGGGGAAGCATCGGATGGCATCCGCCAGTCGCCGCGGGGGAGAAATGCAGGTCATGCCGACCTTGGGACCTTCCGGCAGGCAGTTCCGTTTGAACTGGTTCTGGAAGAACCGGACGATGAACACGCGAAGCCAGGTCTTGATCTCGTGGAGTTCGTACTTACCCTCGAACGCGTGCAGTGCCATCCGGGCGATCCTTGAGGGCGAAAAACCGAAACGCAGGAAGTAGTAGATAAAGAAGTCATGCAGTTCGTAGGGGCCGATCTTTTCTTCGGTTTTCTGGGCGATCTCCCGCTCGCGCGGGGGCAGCAGTTCCGGTGAAATGGGCGTGTCGAGTATATCCATCAGCACCTCGCGAACCGCCTTCTCCTGCTCGAAGACCACGTCGGCTGTCCATTGGATCAGGTAGGAAACGAGCGTCTTGGGAATGCCGGCGTTTACGCCGTAGTGGCTGGCATGGTCTCCGAACATGGTGCACCAGCCCAGCGCCAGTTCCGAGAGATCGCCCGTACCGAGCACGATGCCCCTTACCTGGGCGGCGGTGGCAAGCTCTTCCAGTTTCCGGGTCCATGCCTGGGTATTTTCGTAGACGAGGTCCTTGCTTTCTTCCGAATGCTCGATATCCCCGAAGAACTGCCGCACCGCGGGTTTGATGTCGATCTCCCGGAAGGTGGCGCCGACGGACTCGATCAGCGCGCAGGCGTTCCCGTAGGTACGCTCCGTGGTGCCGAGTCCCGGCATGGTCAGGGCCACGATGCGGGATCTTGGAAGCCCCAGCATGTCCATGGTATGCACCGCCACGTTCAGGGCGTGGGTCGAATCCTGTCCACCGGAGACCGCCACGACGACCCGGCGTGCATCCTCGGGCAGCGATCTCAGCTTGGTCGCCAGTCCGGTGGCCTGGATCATGAACACCTCGCTGCACCGCTGGCTGCGTTCCGCCGGGTTCTGGGGGACGAAGGGATGGGAAGGTATGTCCCGAAGGAAGGCGTGGTGTACCCTTTCCTTCCCCTGTCCGGAGGAATCCGAATCGTTTTGGGCGGCCTGTCCGGTCCGGAAACCCGGCAACGATACGGACCGCCAGGTTGACCGGTAGTCCATGGCATTCTGCCGGAATGAGCCTTGTACGCCGCGCTCCAGCGTCAACGCTTCCACGTCGACGTCGGCCGCGATGCAGGTCCCGTCCAGCTGAAAGCGTTCCGTTTTGGCCAGCATGTAGCCCCGTTCGGTGACAAACCCGTGTCCGTCCCAGACCACGTCCATCGTCGATTCCCCGAAACCCGCCGCGGCATACATATGTACGGCCTCGTTGCGACCCGATGACGCCAGGATGAGGTCCTCCCGGTACTGCGCCTTGCCGATGACGATATTTGACGCCGACAGGTTCGCGAGTATCGTCGCGCCCGCCAGCGCCGCCCTTCCGCTCGGCGGCAGCGGCACCCAGTCATCTTCACAGATAGTAGGATAAATCACGACCCGGGGATCGTCGGTGCGGAGCAGCACGTCCGGTCCGAAAGGCACGTCCTGACCACACAGGGTTACGGTTTCCGTCTGGGCTTCGGCGGCCCGGGCAAAGTACCGCGTCTCATAAAACTCGCGGTATTGCGGCAGGTAGGTCTTGGGCGTAACCGAATGGATTATCCCGCGGGAACAGGTTACCGCGACGTTGAAGACCGCGTGATCGATCCGAAGGGGCATGCCGAAACTGAATGCCACATCGAGTCCCCTGGTCCTTTCCAGCAATTCCTCAAGGGCTTCCAGCGCACCGTCAAGCAGCGCCTGGGAGTGGAATAGATCGGCGCAGGTGTAGCCGGTGAGGCTCAATTCGGGAAAGAGGGCATAGGAAGCGCCCAGCCCGACGGCCGATTCTATCTGTTCGAGGTGATGAGTCACGTTCTCGGCGGGATCGCCTACGCGTATGCGGGGTACGGCGATGGCCAGCCGCACGAAGCCGTGGCTGCGCACATCGAGAAATTGGTCGGGCGAGTATTTAAGGTCCATGGTCACTGTATCCTGCAACAACTACCGGCTTACCGTTTCGATCCGATATCTGCAACGACGGTCCATGCTGGACGCCAGCAGGCTTATGGTCACGAAAAGATAAGGGATATGCGATTGGACAGGCAAGACGCAATTTGCGGCGTACCAATGAGTTCGGGGCCGTCATTCCACCTCGACCAGCCGGCCCTTCGCGTCATGACCGACCTCCCCGGTGTAGCGTCCCTGCTGTTTTCTCCGTACCCGGTCGCGGTACCGCGCGGGCATTTCGCGATTTGCGCCATGCCAGGAATCGCCGTTCGTGCCGGTCCCGGTTTTGAAGCGATGGAGGAGCCGGAACGGAGATGGTCCCGTGCGTAATGGAGTTTACTTTACGGGACATTGCGACGATCTCTCCCTTGTTTACGATCAGGGTGACCCCCACGTTGGCTTCTACGATGGGCACGCCGTTTTCCCTTGCGCGGGCGAGCACGGCCCTATCCTGTGCGCGGGATCTGGATCCAAAGGAGGGAATGAGCAGGTAACGGGCGCCGTCGAGCACCGGTATGCGAGCGATATCCGGATTCCAACGGTCATTGCATATGACCATGCCGGCCCGGCCGAAGGGGGTGTCGAAGGCGCGGCTCTGCCTGCCCAGGCGATTGAACCACCAGGAACGGTGATGCCCCTCCGCCAGTTGCATCTTGTGGTACCTGCCGCGCAGGCGTCCCCGATGATCGAGGAACACGGCACAGTTGTAAACCTCGCCGTCGATCCGCTCTGCGAGACCGAACGCCAGGCACATGTTCAACGATCTTGCAAGTTCCCGGAACCGCCCGATGGTCTTGCTGCGCATGGTGAGAGACACCCGGTTCATTTCTTTATCTGGAATCTCGCCATCGATGATCTCGTTGACGATATAGCCTTCCAATACGCCCTCCGGTGCGACCGCCAGCTCGGCGCCATCGGCAGCTGCCTCGCGGAACGTTTCTTCCAGCCGGTCCGCGTTTCCCTCCAGGTCCAGCTTTACGGGTTTAAACGAGATCGCCGCCACGCGTACATCGCGAAACATGATTTGCCTCCAGGTATATGCCGAAGTCTGTTCTTGAAACTTACTGCTAGAATCATTGCTGTTTTCCGACTATAGGAATATATTCCCGCCGTTCACAGAAACGCAACGGTGGCATAACAGGCAACTCCGCCATGAAGTAAACAGTGATAGATTTACGTTAGACGGATCGATCTTTATGGTCCTTCACAGATCGCACGCAGTGACACCGGGAGTTTACCAGTTGCCATCATCCGACACGAACAGCCCTCAACACGAATTTGTGACGAAGGCCGACCTGGACTCCGCGATGGCCTCCCTGAAGGAACTCATGGACGCCCGGTTTGACACGATGGATGCGCGGTTCTCCGCGATGGACGACAAGATCGATTCGCGTATTTCCGCCGCCGCCAACAAGCTTCTGCTGGCGCTGGTCGTTATCGCCGGATCCATTATTGCCAGTCTGTTGTATACTTCCTGATGGGTGGAACCACCATGAAGGCTGCCGTCGTGTTGCTCAGCGGAGGGGTCGATTCGGCGACGACGCTCGCCATTGCCCGGCAAGAGGGTTTCGACTGCCACGCCATAACCTTCGACTACGGCCAGCGACACCGTTTCGAGCTTGTATCGGCGCAAAGAGTCGCGGAATCCATGGGGGTCGGACGCCATGTCACCATCCCCTTTGACCTGCGGGTCATCGGTGGGTCCGCGTTGACGGACGATGTCCCCGTGCCCAAAGACCAGGCCCCGGAAACCATGGGCGAGCAGATTCCGGTTACCTACGTACCCGCGCGTAACACCATATTCCTTTCCTTCGCCCTGGGCTGGGCCGAGGTGCTCGGTGCATTCGACCTGTACATCGGCGCCAACGCCATCGATTACAGCGGATATCCAGACTGCCGCCCCGAGTATATCGCGGCCTACGAAAACCTGGCGAACCTGGCCACGAGAGCGGGCGTGACCGGCCAGGGCAGGTTCAGCATCCACGCGCCCCTCATCGAGATGTCCAAGGCGGAGATCCTGCGTACAGGCGTCCGGCTTGGCGTGGACTACGCGCTTACGACCAGTTGCTATGACACGACGGACGACGGCGCGGCCTGCGGCCGGTGCGACGCCTGCATCCTGCGGCGAAACGGTTTCGAAGATGCCGGAATTTCCGATCCGACGCGTTACGTCTCATGACGATACCTGTTTGAGCGCATCCGCTTCAATCTGATCCAATAATTCCTGCAGTCGTTTTGGAGAGACGGTCCGCGTGGTTCCGAGTTCCTGGGCGAACACCGAGACGCGGTACTCTTCGAGCATCCACCTGAACGCGTTCAGCAGGGCGGGATTCACGTCGTCCCTGGCACTCATCGCTTTGAGTGCGTCGTCAAAGGGTCTGACCAGTTCCGCCTTCTTCTGATCCTTCGTCCAGTCTTCCCGCGCCCGGCGGGACCTGGTTTCAACGGCCTGCAGATATCGGACCAGGTTCGGCAATTCGACCGAAGGCGTTGTCCGCAGGAAGTGCGGTGGTATCAGCCGTTGAAGGTCGTCCTCCATGTCGGGATGCGCAGTGGCCGTACGAGCCGTGCGGAGATCACCGCCGAACACCAGTTCCAGTGACCGCATCTGTTGCTGAAACCAGTGGGGGAGTTTCTTCAGCAACATGCGCGCTGTCTCCACGTCTTCTTCGAAGCGCCGGGCCGTCAGCGGATACAGGGGTTCGCGGGTGAACAGGGTGGTAAGGAGATGATCATAGGCGGCATCATGGAGTGCTTCAGTCCCACCGGCGTGGTCTGCCAGGCAGGGAAGATCCCGCAGAAACGACAGGTCGCGCCGTAACCAGGCGAGTTCCTCGCTCATCCGACGTTCGAGCAATCGAATCAGCCCCCTTCGGGTTTCCCGCTGCGCTTCGTACCGGTCCCGAAACAGGCGCAGGTCAACCACGTCATCGTCCGCTTGCAGTCCCGGATAGGCATACTGGGGCACGGATCCCGACAGGCCGATTTCAACCCGCTCGGGCAGGTCGCCGATCGACCAGTCCCGCAAATCATACCGTTCCCAGTTTTCTACCGCCCTCCTCCAGCTTTCCGATTCGACGGCGACCGTGCGGTCCACGATTTCAGCGCGCACGCGGTCCGGGTCACGGGTCGAAAGGACGGTACTCCCGTCCTCCGCGGTTACCTGGACGCGCATGCTCAGGTGATCGGGAATCGATTCGACCGACCAGTCCGACGGGTCGATTTCGATATCATAACGCCTGGCGATGTATTTCGTGAGCGCATCGGTCAGGGAGGTTTCGGAAGGGGCCAGGTCATTCGAAATCATCCGAGCCTTTTCCGGAACCGGTACGAGTTGCTTGCGTTTCCGTCCGGGCAGTCCTTTGAGCAGCGCTTCGATCTTTTCGCACAAAAGCCCTGGAACGAGCCAGTCCAACGCTTCGGGATCCAGCAAGTGGACCTTGCCGCGGGGCAGTGAAAGGGTGACGCCATCCTCTTCTCGTCCTGGCCGGCAGGCATACTGGAGAGGAAGCAGATCGCCTTCCAAAGTGAAGTGCTCCGGAAAATCGTCCGGACGGAACTGTTCGCTCTCGGAACCCGTGAGATCCGCGATTTCCATATGCAGGAAACGGGCGTTTTCCGTCCCTTCGGTTTTCATCAGTCGATTCAGGTCGTGTACCGAAGATACCCGGAAAATCCGTTCTTCATAGTAACGGAAGGCGGTTTCGTCGAGATCGATGCGATAGGCGTTTCGGTGTTGCAGCAGCCAGGTCTCGGCCTCCCGACGTATCCTCCGGTTGTGGTCCATGAAATCGTACCGGGTTTGCAGATCGTCGTTGACGAGCGCGCCGCGGATGAAAAGGCGTGTCGCCTCTTCTGGATTGGTCTCCATGTAGTCGATAGATCGGCGAGAAATCATCAGGCCGTACAGGTGCAGTGTTTCGTCGACGAGCACCCGCTCCGCGGATCGGTCCCACCTGGGTTCTGTATAGGAGGCCCGGCATAAATGTCGGCCCAGCTCAGCGGCCCAGCCGGGTTGAATCCGCGCCACCGTGCGCGCATAGAGCCGGTTGGTTTCGACCATTTCCGAGGCGACGATCCATACAGGCATCCCCGTTTCGACCCGCGGCCTGTCCTTGCCGGTCTTTTCCCGGATTTCGTCCCGCTGTTCATCCCCGTTGTTCTTTCCACGTTTCTCGCCCTGTTTCCGTTGAAAGAGGCCGGAACCGGGGAAGATCATGGCCGTGCGGTTTCTGGATCCGGCATAGAGATTGCCTTCCCGGTGTTCCGCGACCTGGCTCAGAAGGCCGCTCAGGATCGATCGGTGGATGGCGTCGTAGTGCGCGTTGCCTGCATGTCCCGACCGGCCGCGAAAACCGCCGGATTCCCGGAGTGCGCGGCGGAGCTGAATGTAGATGTCGCGCCATTCGCGCATTCGGTTGTAAGAAAGGTAATGACGCCGGCAGAACCTGCGCATGGCGCCCTGGGTCTGAAGGTGTTCAAATGTATTGTGAAATGCCTCCCAGATATTGAGCAGGGTCAGGAAATCCGAGGATCCGTTCCTGAATTTGCGATGCTCCTGGTCCGCCTGTTCCTGCTGGTCGAGCGGCCTTACGCGGGGATCCTGGATGCTGATGGCCGACGCGATAACGAGGACTTCCTGCAGGGCGCCTTCCTGCCGGGCCTGCAGCAGCATGCGCGACACCGTGGGGGATACCGGCAGCCTCGCCATCGCCCGGCCCCGGTCTGTCAGGCGCCGTTCCACGTCGATGGCTCCGAGTTCCGTGAGCAGTTGGAACCCGTCCCGTATAGCCTGGGGAGTGGGCCGATCGAGAAAGGGAAAGGCGTGGACGTCGCCGAGTTTTAACGCCAGCATGCGAAGAATAACCTCGGCGAGATTGGCGCGTTGCAGTTCGGGCGTGGTAAACTCCGGCCGGCTCATCAGGTCGGACTCGCTGTAGAGTCGAAGGCAGATGCCCCCTGACACCCGTCCACAGCGTCCAGCCCGCTGACGGGCACTGCTTTGCGCGATCGGTTCGATGGGCAACCGCTGGGTACGGGTCCGCGTGGCGTAGCGGCTGATCCGGGCGAGGCCGGTGTCTACGACGTATTTAATGCGGGGTATGGTCAGCGACGTCTCGGCGACGTTCGTGGCCACGACGATGCGCCGGTTGTCCTGCGGCTGGAAAACCCGCTGCTGATCCGCGTTGGTCAGACGTCCGAAGAGCGGCAGCACGTCGGTGTGCCGGTAGGATCTACCAACCAGCCGCCTGCGCGTCTCATGGATGTCCTTCTCCGTGGGGAGAAACACCAGGATGTCGCCTCGACCGGGTTCTTCCATGATCCGGTCGACCGCGTCGACCGTTCCGTCGACATAGGTGTAGTCCTCGGTATCGCCGCGGGTTTCTTCGAGGGGCAGATAACGGACCTCAACCGGATGCAGGCGTCCCGATACCTCGACGACCGGCGCGTTGTCGAAAGCGATTGAAAAGGCGGTGGCATCGATCGTCGCCGAAGTAACGACGATTTTCAGATCCTTCCTTCGACTGACCAGCAACCGGAGGTATCCAAGCAGAAAATCGATGTTCAGGCTGCGTTCGTGGGCCTCGTCGATGATGATGGTGTCATATTCGTACAGGTCCGGATCGGTCTGTATCTCGGCAAGCAGCATGCCGTCGGTCATCATCTTCACGCGCGTCTCGGGCACGGTCTCGTCCGTGAAGCGTATTTTGCACCCGACTTCCCGGCCCCAGGTTGCGTCGAGCTCCTCTGCGATGCGGCGGGAGACGGAAAGTGCCGCGACGCGCCGGGGCTGCGTGCACGCGATTCGGCCGTACACGCCCCTGCCCGCCTCGAGGCAGATCTTGGGCAACTGGGTCGTCTTGCCCGATCCGGTCTCCCCCGTCACGATCACGACGGGGTGATCGCGTAGGGTCTCGAGTATTTCACTTTTTCGAACCGAAATGGGCAGTTGGCTGTCGATGTCGATGATCGTGGCGGAATGCTGGCGCTTCTCCACGATCGCGGCCGAGGCGGCCGCTTGCTCCTTCAACCTGTGAAGCCGGTCGGGGTCCCTTCGCCGTGCGCCGCGCAGCTTCTTCAACCGGCGTTGGATATCCCGTCGGTCCTGCAGCGTGCAACACGGCAAAATGTCCCTGATCTCGACAACCAGACTATGATCCATGGAAGTATTCACTACATCAACAGACCCGCCACGGTAGCGGTCATGTTGGCGGCCAGGGCGCCCCCGATCATGGATCGAATGCCGAACCTGGCGATTTCCTGGCGCCGATCCGGTACCAGTCCGCCGATTCCACCGATCATGATCGCGATGGTCCCGAAATTGGCGAAACTGCACAGCGCGTACGTGGCGATAGTGAAAGAGCGTTCTGAAAGCTGCGCCTGCATAGTACGGAGGTCCTGGTAGGCCAGGAATTCATTGAGGATGGTCTTCTTGCCGATCAGCATACCCACAGCCTGGGCGTCGTCCCATGACACGCCCATGAGCAGGGCCAGGGGCGCGCAGATCCATCCCAGGATCCGTTCCAGGGACAGCGGTTCGCCGCCCAGGTGGGGAGCCAGCCCCACGGCCCAGTTGAACAGGCTGACGAAGGCGATTGCCACGATGAGCATGGCGGCCACGTTCAACGCCAGTCTCAATCCGTCCGACGCACCGCTGCAGGCCGCGTCGATGAAATTGACTCCCGGTTTAGGCACGTCCACGGTTACCACACCCAGGGTACGCGAAATCTCGGTTTCCGGCGTCATGATCTTGGCGATGACCAGCGCCGCGGGCGCCGACATGAGCGACGCGGCCAGGAGATGACCCGCGTCGGCGCCCAGGGCGACGTAGGCCGCCAGTACGGATCCGGCCACGGTTGCCATGCCTGAGGTCATCATGGCCATGATCTCCGAACGCGTCATGGTTTTGAGGTAGGGCAGGATGACGAGCGGCGCCGTGGAGGCCCCGAGATAGACGTTCGCCGCGGCAGCCATGGACTCCGATCCCGACGCGCCCATGACGCGCACCATGATCCGGGCCATCTGGCGGACGACCCACTGAATGCAGCCGAGGTAGAACAGCACGGAGGTTATGGAGGATACGAATATGATCATCGGGAGTACGGAAAACCCGAACAGCGCGGTTTCAACCAGGTCGCCGAAGACGAAACGCGCACCTTCGTTGGAAAAGGCGATCACCTTGTTGATGGCCAGCCTGGCCAGGTCGAAGACCAGCTGACCGGGCGCCGTGTGAAGCAGGAGCACGGCCAGCAGTGCCTGCAGGACCAGGCCGCTTGCAATGAGCCTCCAATTCAATTTTCTCCGGTTTTCCGACAGGAGCCAGGCGATGGCCAGGAGAACGAAGAGGCCGAAGAGGCCGATGACACGTTCCATGGTTTATCCTTGATGGGCGGTCCGAGGCCACAGGGATGCCAGGCCGACGTACAGGTAACCGGCGAAAAAAAGGCAGAGGAAGGGGATGGACGGGTAGATTCCGTTGATGGCCGTGTAGTAGATCAAAAGACCGAAGTGCAGGGCGAAAAGCAGTTCCAGCAATGGAAGCCAGTTACGTATCCCCCGGTAGCGCATCCTGCGCCACCGGCCCGTCCTGCCCAGGATTCCGTACTTGGGCGTCCGCTGGAAACCCGACTTGAGGTTCAGCAGCGCCTCCAGTACGGCCCGCGTGTTGTTCAGGCAGATACCGATTCCGATAGACATGAGTACGGGTAGAAAAAAGGGACACCAAATCCACCGGCTGCGGTTTATCTCGAACTGTGCAAACAGGTAGAACAGGGAAACGGAAACCGTGGCAGCGCAAAGAAAGGGCAGGTCGATCCAGAACGAATTGATCCAGCCGGCCTGCACCCGGATCACGATCGACGGAAAGATCAGGACCGACAGCAGCAGCATGAGCAGGTAGGCCATGTTGTTGGTGAGATGGTACGTCGCTTCGATCTTGTAGCGGAAGGGCAGCGCGCTGCGCCACACCGATGGAAGCATCTTCTTCGCGGTCTGGATGGAACCCTTGGACCACCGGTGCTGCTGCGTCTTGAAGGCATTCATTTCCACGGGGAGTTCGGAGGGCGTGGAAACATCTTCCAGGAAAAGGAATCTCTGGCCCTGGAGTTGCGCGCGGTAGCTCAAGTCGAGGTCTTCGGTCAGCGTGTCATGCTGCCAGCCGCCCGCCGACTCGATGCTCTCCCGTCGCCAGATCCCCGCCGTCCCGTTGAAATTGAAAAACCTCCCAGACCGGTTCCGCGCACCGTGCTCCATGACGAAATGGCCGTCCAGCATGATTGCCTGGATCTGGGTCAGGAGCGAGTATCCCCGGTTGAGATAGGACCATCGGGTCTGAACCATTCCCACCCTGTCGTCACGGAACAAGTACATCGTGTTCTTAAGGAATTCCGGCGGCGGGATGAAGTCGGCGTCGAATATGGCGATGAATGCTCCCCTGGCCACGGAGAGTCCTTCCTGTAACGCACCCGCCTTGTAGCCTGTACGCGCCGTCCGGTGCAGGTAGTGGATGTCGTGCCCGGCTTCCCGGTAACGTTCGACGCATCGGCCCGCGAGTTCACGGGTCTCGTCGGTGGAGTCGTCCAGCACCTGGATCTCCAGGAGGTCACGGGGATAGTCGATTCGGCAGACGGCGTCGATCAGCCTTTCGACCACATATTGCTCGTTGTAGAGGGGTAGTTGTACGGTGACTGCGGGGGGAGAATCTCCAAGGGCTTCCGGCTTTACAGACCGGGCCTTGTCCTTATATTTGTAATACAGATACACCATCAGGTACCGGTGGACGCCGTAGACCGCGAGCAAAAGCAGGACGAAGAAGTAGAGGAGAATGAAGATCAGCGAAAGATAGCTCATACATGCCCGATTCTTCTTACAGATACCACGCCGGATTCCTCGGCTGTTTCGCGATCCCCGGACTCCTGCTGGTCGCCGCCTGTGCCGGAATAGTCTCCATCGGAGATCTCAGGTCCGGCCTGTTCGATCCAAACGCGTTCCTGCCCGATCCCCTGTCCGCGTGGCTGGTCCTTCCCAACGCCCTGTTGCTTTTCTGGATACCCTTCGCCGCGGCTTTTATCGTCTACGCCATCGCCGTCTTCTGCCAGGTGCGATGCAATGCACCGCCGGATCGGAAGTCGCTCTGGTTTATCCTGGCCGTGGCCATCCTGTGCCGCGTCATCCTGCTTTTCAGTCCCGCCACCCTTTCCGACGACATCAACCGGTACCTGTGGGACGCCAGGATGCAGTTTCAGGACATCAATCCCTATGTATACGCCCCCGAAAGCGAAGACATCGCCCACCTTCGCGATGAATACCATGCCGGCATCAACAACAAGGATGTCCCGACGGTCTATCCGCCGCTGATGCAGACGGCCTTTGCGATCGCCGCATACCTCTGGTACAGTCCGACTTCGATGAAGATCCTCTTCACACTGTGCGACCTGGGGGTCATCCTGCTCCTGATGACGCTGCTTCGGTGTCGAGGTATCCCGGTGGAGCGGGTGCTTATTTACGCCTGGAATCCCCTCGTCCTCGTCGAAATCGCCGGAAGCGGACACAACGATTCCCTGCCAGTGGCCATGATGCTCGCCGCGTTGCTGGCAGCCGACGGCCATCGTCCCACCCGCGCGGTAGCCTGGCTTGCTCTTTCCATGCTTGCCAAGTGGTTCACCGTCATGCTTATCCCGGCCTTCTACCGCAAATTTCGAAGCCTCAAGCCTTTCTGGATTCTGCCGGTCCTGGTCTTCGCATGCTACCTGCCCTACCTGGACGCCGGATCAAGCCTGTTCAGCGGACTGCTGGTTTACGGCGACAAGTGGCGGTTCAATGACAGCGTCTTTTCGATCCTCTTCTACCTGACCGATTCGCTGAACGCGTCCAAGGTTATCGTAGCCATACTCTTCGCCGGCCTCGCCCTGTACTGCGCGGCCAGAATAGCGGATCCGGTCCGTTCCGCCTACATCCTGCTCGGCGCTTATCTCGTGCTCACGCCCACGGTACAACCCTGGTACCTGGTCTGGGTCGTCCCTTTCCTCTGTCTGTACCCCAACCCGGCGTGGATCCTGCTTTCGGGCCTGGTCTCCCTATCATACTACGTGGTGATCGGGTTCGTGCTGACCGAATCCTGGTGCGAGGAGCCCTGGGTACGCTATGTACAGTACGTTCCCTTCTACGGCCTGCTGATTGCGCATTCCATGTGGAGAAGACTGGGACGAAACGCGTCAAAAACGGCTCAATGAAACACACATAACCTGTTGGGATAACCCTGCCGAAACGCATGTCCCGACGTGCCGGTTCAAGTTAACCGGCGCGGGGGCCGGATGCAAGCGCTAACGCGCTGCGCCGTTCAGGCCGATAAGCCTGAATTAGATTGACGAATCTCCGTCGCGAATGTACACTTCTCGGCCGTAATCAGACTAGCACCCGGACACCATATGCAGGATCGCCGACTCTCGTGTCATGGAGGATTTTATGCCGGATACATCCCTGTTTTCCCTGGAAGGTAAGACCATGATCGTCACCGGTGCGAGTAAGGGCATCGGCAAGGCCGTCGCGCTGGCGGGCGCCGGCGCGGGCGCCGACCTGGTGATCGGAAGCCGCACCCAGGTCCGATCTGGAGCTGGTGGCCGCCGAGATCCGGTCGATGGGTCGCCGATGCATCGTTCAAACGGTGGACGTAGGCAAGGTCGATTCGATCCGCGCGTTCGCGGAACAGGTGCTGGCCGAAGCGGGGAACATCGACATCCTGGTCAACAACGCAGGCTGCAATCGGATCATGCCGGTGCTCGAAGTTACCGAAGAAGTGTATGACGAGATCATCGACGTGAACCTTAAAAGCGTCTTCTTTCTCAGCCAGGCCCTCGCCGCGCACATGATCGACCGAGGCCAGGGCGGGCGCATCATCAATGTCTCCTCGCAGGTGGGCGTCGTCGGCGGTCCGTTGAGGGCGGCCTACACCGCGGCCAAAGGCGGCGTGTGCACGCTGACCAAGTCCATGGCTGCCGAGTGGGCGGAGCACAGTATTACCGTAAACGCCGTCGCGCCGACCATGACACGGACGCCGATGGTGGAAAAGGCGATGGAGAACCCGGGTTTCCGGGCCAATATCAAGAAGATTCTGCTGGGGCGGCTCGCCGAACCGGAGGAGATCGCGAGTTCCATCATCTACCTCGCTTCCGACGCTAGCGCCATGGTAACCGGGCACACTATGGTCGTCGACGGCGGTTACACGGCCGTTTGACGACGGACGATATCTCGCCAGGCACCGCTCGACGAGCGCCATCCTGCCAGGCGTTATCCCGCACGACACCATCCGAATGAGCGCCGTACCATCACGCGCCAATTCCGTGTGCGTCATCCCGATTCAGGGTCATCTCTGCTGGCGATTGACCCAGACTCTCGCGCGGTTGTGTTCCTGGTTGGTGATAGAAAAAAAGTGGCTTCCATCTCCCCGGGCCACGAAGAAGATGTAGGGGACCTCCCGGGGGTACAGCGCCGCGTGTATGGACGCATCTCCGGGGCTGCAGATCGGTCCGGGAGGCAAGCCTCGGTGAACGTACGTGTTGTAGGGCGAAGGATGGGAGAGGTGTTTTTCGTAGAGTCTCATGTTCGGCCGGCCGATGCCGAACTGCACCGTGGGATCGGCCTCCAGGAGCATTCCTCTTTCAAGCCGGTTGTGGAATACCCCTGAAATCGTGTCCCTTTCTTCGGCGACCCGTGCTTCCTGCTCCACGATGGACGCGAGCGTCATGATCTCGTTTATGCTGTATCCCAGTTCTTCGGCCCGAAACCGGTACTCCTCCGAAATCGTACTTCGAAAGCGGTCCGTCATCGCCTTCAGGACTTCTTCCGCCGACATTTCCGGGTAAAAGTGGTAGGTTGCGGGAAACAGGTAACCTTCGAGCGTGTTCGATTCGATGCCCAGCGTGCGCGCTACGGCCGAATCGCCGGCCAGGCGGACGAAGGTGGTCGAATCGATGCCAATGCCGGCCTGCAGTATCCGGGCCGTCTCCGGTATGGTCAGGCCCTCGGGAATGGTCACTCTTTCGGCTGAAATCCTGCCAGACACCAGCATGTCCAGGATGTCGGTTGCATCCATCCCGGCTTCGATCTGGTACCGCCCGGCGTTGATCCCGCGATCGGCGCCCTGGAGACGGGCAAGGATCTTGAAAAGACCGGCGTTCCGGATGACACCCTCCGCTTCCAGCTGAACGGCGACATCGGCAAGGGTCATGCCGGGTTCGATAGTGTACAGCAGATCGTCGTCTCGTTCTACCGGAGCTGTGAAGAACAGGTATGCCGCCGCGAAAGCGGCCGCTCCTGCCAGCACAATGACAACGATGACTGCAATGAGTAGTTTTTTCACTCGCCAGCTTCCGTTTCGTTGACCGCCCGCCGGCGGAAATCCAGGTAGTTCTGCAACAGGAGCGTGGCGGCAATCCGGTCCAGGCTGCCCTTGTTTCCCCGGGTTTCCATGCCCATTTCGTTCATGGCCCTGCGGGCCGAGATGCTGGTCAGACGTTCATCCCAGGTTCGTACCTCGCAGGATACCCGTTCGCGCAACTGGCCGGCGAACGCCTCGACCTTACCGGCCATTTCCCCTGATGATCCGTCCATATTGACAGGCAACCCAAGGACGATTTCCAGCACTTCATCCGCCTCGGCGATCGCCGCGATGGATTCCAGGGTTTCGGCGGCGTTTTTCGTTTCTCTCGTTTCCAGTCCCTGGGCGATCAGACCAGCCGGGTCGCTCAGGGCGAGTCCTACCCGCCTTTCGCCGAAATCGACGCCGAGTATCCGTCCCGCCGCCGGTTGGCGCACCCCAGTTTCCGTGGTAGCGTCTGGATAAGCGAAACCACCGGGAATCCCGTCCACTCTTTTCTCCTGCTCCCTTGCCCGACGCTTGCGCGACCCCTTCCTACTGCGTTCCGGCAAAGCGCCGTCTGGTCTGTTTTTCCTGGGCATGTCGCTCGATCCACCTTTTACAGGACGCGGCCGTTGCAATTCAGTTCCGAGACGCCCGCTCCCGTTCGATCGTCGGGGGCAGCCCGGTCACGCTGATACGCCAGAGCAGGCGGCTGTCGCGAGGACCCGTAGCCGGATCCAGCACCGTGGCCTTGTGCAGGGTCGAAAAGGTATCCCATGCCCCCGCGTCTCCTACCCTGAAATCATACTCCGTAAGGAATTCCGGTTTCGTCGCGTGGGCGGCCAGTTCGTCCAGCAGGTCGAAGGCCTCGTCATCCGGCATGCCGACGATGCCGAAGGAACTCCCGCAGACCCCGTAAAGCGCCTTGCGCCCGGTGACCGGATGCCGCTTGACCAGGGGATGGTAGACGTTCTCGATCCGATTTCTCTGGTCCAGGGTCAGCTTTTCCGCCGAGGTCGCGGATGCTTCGTTCATGTCCGCCCGGTTGCCGTAGTGGTGCAGGACGGTCAGGGGATCGATGGTTTCTTTCACCTTCGCAGGCAGATCATCATAGGCGGTCATCTGGTCGGCGAAGTAGGTCGGACAGCCGCCGTCCGGCCATTGCCGGCCGTATACGACCGTGGAACTGTTGGGCGGGTCCTGGTAGGCCACGTCCGTGTGCCAGAATGCCGCGCCCTCGTAAACGCCGATCGGCTGGCCGTCCTCGAAGACGTTGGACAGGTTCAGAATGGCCGGATGGTTCTCGTGGCGCAGATGGTCCAGGAAATGGGGCTTCTGCCTGCCAAACTCTCGGGTGAACGCGTCGTACCGATCGAAAGTCATTTCCTGGTGGGGAATCACGATCAGGCCATGGGCATGAAATACCTGGAGGATTTCTCCCATGATATCCGGCTCTTGTGGTACGGACAGATCGACGCCAGAGATCTCCATGCCGAATCCGGGCAGGGGTTTCGTGGATATGTGCATGTCCGTCACCTCCCGTTTTCCGTGGCGCTTCCCGATTACACTGAATTACACCGGCGCGCCGTAGGGGCTGTCTTCGAATACCGCCTTGAGGTCTCGCGCCCATCCGGTGTCCGGCAGAAAGCGGACGCAGTCGTTCCAACCCGATTCGAGGGCGGCGCGAAACAGCGGTTCCGCGGATGACTGCGGCCATGTTCCGATCATCCGGAACAGCGCGGGTGAATAGGCGATGGATCGGTCTTTTCCAAGCGTCTCAGGACGTGTCATGCCGTGGGCCGCCGCCGCGTAAAGCCGCTCGCCGTACCGCGACAGAAGCTCCGCTACCGGCGTTCCGTTATCCGCCTCCGGGTCGCCTTCCGTATCGAAAAGCAACCGCAGCAGGGGCAGCATCGCTCCGTCGGGCAGAGATGCTGCAGGACATGCAAGCAGGGAGCCGTAGATCTCGTCGCGGATATACCCTGTTCCCAGTTTGCCCAGGTGGGCGTAACGCCCTTCGACTTCCGGCGGCGTTCCGTACGATACCGAGGCCAGGATCTTTTCCGGAGGCAGCACGATTCGGGTGTCCGCCGGAAAGATCTCCCGGTACGCCGACAATGTGATCCGCTTGACCTCGTATGCGTACAGGTCCGGATGGACGTCCTGGACGCGGTCCGCGGCGTAGAGCAGCCATCCAGCGGGGTGAACGGCCTCGTCCCGGTACAGCCTCCCGCGTATGGGCTCGGAAGCCTCATCGGCCAGGGCACGCAGCTCCGCGGGATCCAGGGTAACTCCCTCGGTAGCACGGTGTGCCACGTCGAACAGGACCGCCACCCGGTGCAGGGCATCCCTCCCTTCCAGCTTAAGCGAGGACTTCATGATCTTTTCGGCGGCTCTTCCCAGCCTGCCCAGCGGTTCGATTACCTCCCAACTTCCCTTTATTTCCGACTGCCCACCGCCGATCCATCCACTCCGGTTCAACCAGTTCGCAATCGTCCGGACAAGCAGGATGGCGATCACGATAAAAAGGGCGATGACGAGTAGGCGTTGAAACATGGCGAGCTAGCGGGCTAGACCCAGCATGTCTACGACGATGCCACAGTAGGCCCGGGCGACACGGAGGGTGGATTCGATACTGACGTATTCATTGGCCTGGCAAGTGTTGCCGCCCTCGGGCCCGTACACCAGCGTAGGGATGCCACCAGTCACGGCGAAGTGGTTCGTGTCTGCCACGCTCCGCGCCAGGGCATATCGCACCGGCCGGCCGAGTTGTTCTTCGACCCGCTTCCGGGCGGATTGGACAAACTTCGACCCGGAATCCACGATGTACGGCGCCGGGGCAGGCGTGGGCCGGTCGTCCCACGTGACGCGCCACCCGGACTCGATAGCAAGGGAACGGATCATTGCCTCGATATCACGAACGGCCTGATCGACCGACTGGCCGGGCAGAATGTGCCTGTCGATGACGACCTGCGCATGCTCCGGAACGAGGATGATGTTCCGGCCGCCTTCGATTTCGATGACGCATATCGTTCCGCCGAGATCGAATTCCTCGTTCCAACCCAGTTTGATCCGGTCCAGTTCCGTGATGATCTTCGCCGCATCCCGGACAGCGTTGACCCCCTCGCCCGTGTACGCGGCGTGAGCGGTCTTGCCCGCCAGGTCGATCTTTATCACGTGCCGTCCACGCGAACCGATGCGCAGCCGCCCGGGCGGCGTGGGTTCGGGTATCAGACAGCCGGCACAACCTTCGAGGAGGCCGCTGTTGATCAGCGCGTGGGCGCCCCGCGACCAGTTTTCCTCATCGGTCGTGGCGGAAACGATCAGGTCCCCGCCCAGTTCCACGCCGGATTGGACGATTGCCTCCGCGGCGGCAAGCACGGCCGCGGCGCCGGCCTTCATGTCGTGGGCGCCGAGACCATATACGCATCCGTCCCTCAATACCGGGGACCACGGGTCAGTCTCCCATCCGTCACAGGCGTCAAAGGTGTCCTGGTGAAAATTCAGCATGAAGGCTCTGCCGTCTCCGTGACCGGGTATACGCGCTGCCAGGCTGTCTCCCGAATCCTCCACGGCAACCCGGCGCACATCGGAGAGACCGAACTCGTTCAAGCGCCCATGGAGCATGTCACCCAGGGCCTGCTCCCGGCCCGTGACCGATGGTATGGACACCAGGTCTTCGATCAGTGTTGTGATGCGTCCGGCAGTTATGGAAGAGGCAATGGTATCTGGAGACATGGCTGGTGTTTTTTACTTGGTTGGATACCCGTTTACGCCATCGATTCGTTCCATTCCATGATACAACGTAAGGCTATGGCAGACAAGAGAATTATCTTGACAATAAGGGCCGTAAACGTTAGTTATATCGGGCTTTCAGGGTTCAGGATTCATTCAATTTTACGGAGTAATTCATGGCATTGGATAACTACGACGTGGCGGTGGTCGGCGGTGGTCCCGGGGGGTACGTTTCGGCGATCCGCGCGGCCCAGCTCGGTTTGAAGGCGGTGGTGATCGAAAAGGACAAACCCGGTGGGGTGTGTTTGAACTGGGGTTGTATTCCCACCAAGGCGCTTTTGAAAAACGCCGAACTCGTCCTGACCATGCGTCACGGCGAAGATTACGGTATTACGTGCGACAATCTGCAATTCGACATGGGCAAGGCGGTACAGCGAAGTCGCAAGGCCGCCAATACGCTCGCCGGCGGCATACAGTTCTTACTCAAGAAGAACAAGGTGGACCTCGTCAGCGGCCACGGCAGCCTGGATTCGGCCACGTCCGTTCAGGTGACGAATGACAAGGCGGAAACGCGGGGAATAGCTGCCCGGTCTATCATCCTCGCGACGGGTTCGCGTTCCAAGGCCATCCCCGCCGTGCCGGTGGACGGTGAAAGGATCATCACCAGCACCGAAGCCATGCTGATCAAAGAACCGCCCGCATCGATGACCATCATCGGCGGCGGGGCGATCGGCGTGGAGTTTGCCTACTACTACGCCGCCTACGGGACTGAGGTCACCATCGTCGAGATGCTGCCCCACCTGCTGCCCGTGGAAGACGAGGAAATCAGCGAAGAGCTGGAAAAGAGCTTCGGCAAACTGGGAATTCGAATCAAGACCGGTGCGCGCGTCGAGAAAGCCGAATCGGGTTCGGACGGTACTTCCGTGACCGTAACCGTCAATGGAGAAGAGGAAACGCTGAACGCCGACCTCACCCTGCTGGCTATCGGACGCGACGCGAACGTCGAGGATATCGGCCTGGAAAAGCTCGGGGTCGAGATCGACAGAGGTTTCATCAAGGTGGACGACCATTGCCAGACGACCGTTCCCGGTGTCTATGCCATCGGCGACGTCACGGGCCCGCCGCTCCTCGCACACAAGGCCTCGGCGGAAGGGATCAATTTGGTGGAACGGCTCGCCGGCCATTCCTCGCCCCCCATCGATCGCGACAACATACCCGCTTGTACCTACTGTCAACCCCAGGTCGCCAGCGTGGGCCTGACCGAGGCGCAGGCCGCTGAACAACGTGAAATCCAGGTGTTCAGGATGCCTTACCGCTCCAGCGGCAAGGCCGTGGCCGTCGGCCAGACGGACGGCATGGTCAAGCTGATCGCGGACGCGAACTACGGCGAGATCCTCGGGGCGCATATCATCGGGGCGGACGCCACGGAACTGATCGCGGAAATCTGCACCGCGCGCACGCTGGAATCTACCACCCGTGAACTGCACAAGACCATTCACGCCCACCCCACGCTGTCGGAACTGGTCATGGAGGCCGCCGCCGGAATGGAAGGCGCGGCGATACACATCTAGCGGTTCCGGTTCCCCTTTAGTCTTTCTTCAATCCGCCCGTGGGAACGCAACGGTCTGGCAGTGGGTATCCGGCGTTCGACCCTCCGAGCACGCAGGCGGACTGTACCCATGTTAAACGCATTTCCTGCATACACGGCATGGCGTCGCAGGTTTTTCGTGCCACTGTTGTGCCTTTTCCTCGCTGGAACCGCGGGTCCGGGCTGCGATTCCGGGACCGATCCGCCCGTGAACCGGTTGTCCGGCGAAATCAGCCCCTACCTTCGCAGCCACGCCCACAATCCGGTCGACTGGTTTCCCTGGGGCAGGGAAGCGATAGACCAGGCGCGGCGGCAGGAAAAACCCATCTTCCTCTCCGTCGGCTACTCGACCTGCTACTGGTGCCACGTCATGGAACGCGAGGTTTTCTCCGATCCCGAAATCGCGGCCATCATGAACGCTCATTTCGTAAACATCAAGGTGGACCGCGAAGAACGCCCCGACATAGACGAAATCTACATGACGGCCACGCAGCTCATCACGGGTGGCGGCGGGTGGCCCAACTCCGTTTTCCTCACACCCGACCTGGAGCCGTTTTTCGCCGGTACTTATTTTCCCCCCGAGGACATGCCGGGAAGGCCCGGTTTTCCCCGCATATTAAACCTGTTGCACGAGGCCTGGGATTCGAGGCGCGATGTACTGGTCGAACAGGCAGGGCGGATCGCCGGGGCGGTAAGGACGCTTCAGCATGACCTTGTCGTCGAGAATGACTCCATCACCGTCGACGGAGCAATCCTGGCCGGCGCCCTGACCCATTTGAGAACGCGCTACGACGCCGAATACGGGGGTTTCGGCCCCGCCCCTAAGTTTCCGCCGCCCATGCGCCTCGAACTGGCGTTGAACGAATACGAACGGACGGGCGACGAAACCCTGCTGGCCATGGCTACGCACACCCTGGATGTCATGATGGACGGCGGAATATACGACCACGTCGGTGGTGGTTTTCACCGGTATGCCACGGATTCCGGCTGGCGCATCCCCCACTTCGAGAAAATGCTATACAACCAGGCGGATCTCGCCCGCGTTTACCTGCTGGCATACGACGTGACCGGAAGGGACGTCTACAGGGCTGTCGCCGAAGACGTGCTCTCCTTTGTCGAACGGGAGATGTCGGGTGATGACGGCGCGTTCTACTCGGCCGTGGATTCCGAGACCGATGCCGTGGAAGGCCTGTACTACCTCTGGACCGAGGAGCAAATCAGGGAGACGCTAGGATCAGAATCGAACACATACCTTACATACTACGATCTCGCGCCTATGCCAGAAGCGGTCGCGGAGCGCACCCCCGATGCCGCCGCGGAGGGCGCAGCCGGGGGTTCCGTCCTATTCATCCGAAGTGACGTGGATTTAGTTCGGTACCGCTCCGACCTGGTGGGCATGCGGTCAGCGCTCGGGTCTGTCCGCGCAAAACGCGAACGTCCGCTGACAGACACCAAGGTGATCACGTCCTGGAACGGCCAGATGATCGACACCTTTGCCTATGCGGGGCTGGTGACGGGCAACGTGAAATACGTGGATACGGCGGTCCAGGCCGCGGGTTTCATGCTCGATCGACTGCGGGGTGACGACGGCAGGCTGCGGCGGATTTTCCGTGATGGGGAAACACGGCGGGACGCGTTCCAGGACGACTATGCGTACCTGGCCCGGGGCCTGCTGAGACTGTTCGAGGCCACCGAAGACCAACGCTGGCTCACGGAGGCCGAATCGCTTGTAAGCCGAATGGACGATCTCTTTCTGGATCCCGCGGCCGGTGGGTACTTTTTCACGAGCGGGGAGGAAGATCATATCGTCCGCATTCGCAGTCCCTACGATGGCGCCCGTGCCTCCGGCAATGCCATGGCTGCCCACGCGTTGCTTTCGCTGGCCCGACATACCGGGGAGACCCGGTATATTGAACAGGCCTCTCGCCTCTTCCAGGCCTACGCCGCTTCGATGAAGGAGAACCCGGGCCGGTTCACCTCCATGATCCTGGCGTTGCGTAATCACCTCTACGGTGAACGGACACTGAACCGGCAAAGCGGCTTCGCGCGTGGACGAGATGCCTCCCTCGACGTGTTGATTAACGATACGTTGAATGGCGACCGGGCATTCCAGATTCCGGCAGACATTGAAGATAATGCGAAGGTCGAGGCGCATCTGCAGGTTGCCGCCTCAGACAGGGACAGTTTCCATGCGACGGTATCGATTTACATCGAGGACGGTTGGCATATCAACGCAAACCCGGTCACCCTGCCGGGACTGATCCCGACGGCCGTGACCTTCAACGCGGACGTGTCCATTGAGGTCGGCGCGCTAACGTACCCCCCGGGAGAGACCATGCGGTTCTCCTTTGCCGATGGTCCGCTGGAGGTTTATCGCGGCGAGATACAATTGGGCGCCCGCATTGGTGTAGAACCCGTTACCTTGACGGAAGGAGCCCGGCTGTACGCGACGGTTTACTACCAGGCATGCAACGACTCGGTTTGCCTGGAGCCCGCCGAAATATCCCTTTCCGCCCCACTCGGGAGGCGATAACGCGAACCGGGCAACGTCCCTGATGACGGATAGCGAACTTGAAAGCGTGAAGTCAGTCGTAATTACCGCATTCCGGGTGGAGCTTTACCCGGCAGGCAGCAGCGTAAGTAGACCGTGCGAATGTAGACCATCGCTTTGACAACAGCGTAAGTAGACCGTTGCGTTTGTAGACCGTGCGTATATACAATGTCTATACAGCGATGTACTTTACCCATTCGATCGGATGATACGATACCGAGTGTACACCGGACCACAGCTCTGAACGCACGATTCATCATGCCTGTATCCAATCTCAATTCCGATCCCCGCCTCAGCGCGCCCATGCGCCGGCATATCCGTTCGCTCCACATGGACACGGTGGAAGCCTACATGTCCTGGTGCCGGGACAACGGGCACAACGCACGCCTGAACAAGACCCTGGCCCAGCGACAGAAGGAACTGGCCGCGGCGAGGAAAACCTCGGACCGGCTCGGGAAAGAATCCGGCCTCAATGCGCATGTTTCCGCCCTCGGTCTGGACTCGGTAGAGGCTTACCAGGCCTGGTGCCGGGAGAACGGAGTCGGGGACGGACTTCTGAAGAGCAAGACGCAGAGGCAGCAGGAGATACGTCTCGAACAGCAGTTGCGCAACCGGAAGTTTGCCGCCAGGTCGACGGCCAGCCAGCACAAAAGGCGGCGCAAGGAAACCCTGAAACGGATAGCCGCGGGCCAGGCCGACGAGAGTGAACTGACCAGTCCCGTGCTGCTGCGGGTTCACCATCTCTTTCGCCACGCGTTGCATGATAATACTGCCCAGTCGGCCTTTCTGACACTCCTGCTGCACGTCGAGAAACACGGCCGTTTGTTCCACCTGAAACCCGCCATACCGCAATACGGACCCCGGCCAGAGAACAGTTTCGTGGACGGGATGGCCGCCCTCGCCAACTGGCACGATCACTGGAAACGAAGGGTCGAGGACTGGCGTCCGGGGAGCCACAACGCCCGAAGACAGTTCGGTGCGCTGGCACGGCATCTCCTGGCTGACTATGACGTACCTCCGTGTATGGATACCCCCTTCTTCACAGGGCTGGATACTGCGGCCAGGCAGCGCCAGGGCTGGTTCGTTCACGTGGGCACCGGCAAGAACATCAGGAAGGCAGACATACCATTGCGTTTTACCAAGCGCATGGCCCACGACTTCCTGTTTACCGCTCCTCCTGAATACACCGTGGACGCGGCGCTCCGCTGGGCACAGGTGACAGGCATGGGCGGCGATGACCTGCTGGCCGAAGCGGTATGCGACTCGATGCTCGGTGATCATTTGGATGAGGACGTTTTCTGGGAAACCGTGCTGCATTTCTTCGTGAACAATCCCATGCTCGACGTGGTCCATGTCGGGCCGATCGTCGACTACGTCCATCACCGGCGTTACGTAAAGCAGGAGCAGCGGAATCCGGACGGGAGCGTCAATCTCCTCGATCCTGCCGATCCTGAATTCACCATGAAAGGCCGAACGCCGGAATCCATGCTCAGGCGTGTGGATGCCTGGCACTGCGCGCTGTCGAAAATAAAGACAAAAACACCCAAAACCTGGCCAACGTCCGGTATCCAGGGATTTGAATGGGTGGACGAGGACGAACGGGCCGGCGAGATTCGCAACTGGAAGATCAAGGAGATTCTGAGCGACCGGGCCCTGGCGGAAGAGGGAAAGGCCATGAAACACTGCGTGGCATCCTACAAAACATCGTGCGCCAACGGTCACCGGTCCATCTGGTCCATGCAGGTGGGCTACGTAAGCTCCGGGATTACCCGACGCGTCCTGACTATCGAACTGATCAACAACAAGAAATACATCCGCCAGGTACGCGGAAGGAGCAACACCCGGCCCCTTGACGCCCACAGCGGCCGCGCCCAGGACGGATGGGACGTATTGATCCATTGGGCGATGCAGGAAGGCCTTTCGCTGCCCAGGGCCGGATCGCCGTTCATGCGCAGGGTTTAGGAAGAAATAAAAAAAGCGACGGCATCTGGGAGGCCGCGTTGGAAGCGGCAAGGTATGCCGTCGCTGAAGGATTGGATATGCTCCGGCGGGGCGCGGAAGTCATATCGAATCTTATATCCATCGCAGGCAATCGATCGTGGTCGTGAATAACATCACGTGATTTCGATACCTGCATTTGTACTACCCTGTTAGACGCGGGAAGATCAGAAAAAGATTCATTGAAATTTAAAACGTGTGCTGATTTCAAGAGAACTACAGGAGAACTACAGGGCAATGAATATCGAGGTCGTCACCTTTATCGCCGCCATAGCAGGCTATGTTGGTCTGACACTGAACATGGTCCTCGTTGCGTTGAGCCGCCATCGGAGGGTATACATCTTGCCGGTCGCGCTCATCGTTTTCGCCCACGTCTTCATGGTGTGGCATTTCAGGTACGAATGGGAGCTCGCCCAGGCGACGAGAAACGGTTATGCCGGGTTCTTTATCTTCCATACCGCCCTGCTCAGTATCATCGCCGCCCCGATGGTGGGGATCCGGCACGCCAGGTTTCTGGTGGCTTTCTCGTTCGTCGTCGTGGCCATGGGCGCCAGCGGCGCCGTACTCCGCTACGATGAAGTGGCGGTATATCGTATCCCGGTTTTCTTCTGCGACGTCGTCGGTCTTTCGGCGCTTACGTACTGGGTGTATGAACCGGCGAAGGCACGGTTTCTGCAGGTTTTCGGGAATAAGCCGGCTCAGAACGATCAGCGGCCAGCGTCGACACGGGACGCCGCGAGGTAGACTTGGAGAAGCGGGCATGACTTCGACGATGCGAGAGGAGAAGAAACAATGACAGGGCTGCGGGAACAGAAGGCTTTATTCGAAAATGAAGGATACCTGGTCGTGGAAGATTTGCTGTCGGTAGATGAAATGGCCGTATGCCAGGAGGAAATCGAACGGTTGCACCGGGTTTCGGCGGAACTCGAGGCCGCGGGCGATCCGACATTTGGACAGTTTCAGCGTGAACCGTTCGCCGAAGAGGTCAACCGGCCGGACGGCCTTCCCGTGCTGCGGAAAATAGAAGGCACACGGGACATCTCGGAGGTATTTCGCAACCTTGCGATCCATCCGAACCTGCTGCGGGTACTGAGCGGGTTACTCGGCCCGGACCTGCTGTTGTTCCGAAGCACCCTGATGCTCAAACCCGCCTTCCACGGCTCCGCCCACGCACCTCACCAGGATTCGTCCTACTGGCCCATCGATCCTCCCGCGCTCGTGACGGTAAGCATCGCCCTGAACGAAGCCACGGCCGAGAACGGCTGTTTCAACGTCATTCCCCAAAGCCACAAGTGGGGAATGAAGGACTGGGGATTGATCGCACAGGCGCAGGACGAGGAACTGGAGTACGAAAACGATGTAAGCCAGGCACAGCAGATCGACGTGCCTCTCAAGGCGGGAAGCGCACTCTTCTTCCATAGCCTCATGGTCCACGGTTCGGGACCCAACAAGTCGCCCCGATCCCGGAACACGGCCCTGTACGCGTATTTCTCCCCCCACGTGCGTTACACCCCGCCGGAAGGCACACCGCGGGAGAAGACTTACCCCGTGGTAGCCGGACTGGACGGCAAGGAGACATTCACGCTGGAAGCGGTGGGTTAGTGTGGAGCGATCGGTTCGCCGCCATCCGAATGGTGCAGTCTGCAGTGTTCCTCCACAAGGTTCCCATAGTCGTGGCCCTTTTGATTGAATCTGTGGTGACATCGTTGAAAGTGTTATGGCGTACGGAAGAGAAAGTTCTAAATCTAGTCCATTTTAGTCAGCTTAGTGATCGGTCAGTGGATAATGACTAAACGTTCAACTAAAATCTCGACCGATTTACTTCCAAGCCAGTCTATACATAAATCTGCACTGATAGTATTGAATTGCGGTATTCAGGACGACGTCATGGATCGTGACTACTGCTTAGTCGAGAGACTTAACTGGATGGACTGATCCGCGGACTTTCTCTTCCGTACGCCATAGCAATTCCAGGGTCGTTACAATAGTTTCCAATTGTTTCAAATCCCACTGGTTTACGACCTCGGAAGATCGCTGCTTCACTATGTTTAAAATCTGCATTGCAGCTCCCTGTCCGCGAACCGTCAGTTCGCAGACTACGACCCCTCCGATCGTTCGGATTCTCACCACGTTTTACATAGTCTTTACGCACCAGGTTGTCCACCAGGGTCGTAGCACGTGATAGCGTGCTACCGAGGTAATTGGAGACGGAGCCCATCCGCTGGGGACCGTCGTAGTTGAGCATGATTATGGTGTGCATCTGTAAAATATTCAAATTCAGTTTTTTTGCCTCTTCCAGAACACCCCGGTATAACAGTCGATTCAGATGTACCATCACGAACACATACCTGTCGGTTAGTTCCTTTCTATATGTATCTCCCATGGCTTATATCCCGTCTTCGCAAAATGAACGTATGGACACAACCTGCTTCATCGACTTCCTGTGAATCCAACGTTCAGCGTAGAGTCCTAAAATCGACTGTGATCGAGACAGTGTGATAGCTTGGGAATTCTATACGAACAGACTTGAATATACGTAAATATAAGGCGAGTTTTGAGTCCAATAAACAAGGACTAATCCAAGAACAAGCTTTTAATAAGAAATTAAGTAGATAACAAGCTTGCCGAGGGTTAACCTACATGCCTGGCTGTCAGATGGGTAAGGGCATCGGGAAATTACCATGATTACTATCCTGGTCACTTAGCCGCTTATGGGACCACTGCGATTGAGGATGATCGCAAGTCATCTGGTTACAACACTTTCCACAGTGACGTCAATTGTGGACCGTTAGGTGCATAGTCCTGATTAACGTACTGCGGATGGTGTATGGACGGTCATCACGAATTGATATTCCCGGTTTGAGCTTGACATATTTCTCAAATACGGATAACATTCAAGTATGCTTCTAAATTCTAATATTCTCGGTCGGTGTAATAATTTGCCCATGCGGCAGAAGCCTTACGCCTGAATTCAGTCAACAGGTGAATCATTCACGATAGGATCAACATTTGTAGCGCGTTTGTACTGAAACAAACCAGCGCTGTGGCCAATTCAGTGTATATAGAAATAGAAACTGGTGGCTGACTCAAGGTGAGCGTTTGTGAACAATGACCCCAGAAGTAAAATGTTGGACCGCTACTTAAGGACGGTGGAAGAACTAAACCGACTAATGTACTGCGGCCGACTCAATGAGTGGCATGGCATGGACCTGACGATTTCCCACATTAATACCCTTGTCTTGCTGAATCAGATTGGGCCTATGCGTATGGGCGTAATCTCCTACTACCTGAAGAACACCCTGTCCGCCACTACATCTATCATAAATCGATTGGCAAGTAAAAAACTAGTGATTCGGTCGACGGATTCAGAAGACAGAAGAGTGGTTGTTTGCGAGTTGACTGACCAGGGACGTCAGGTTACAGAGCGGTTCTGGCGTGTAGTTAGGGAAGCAGCGCTCCAAGTAGCCAGCAAATGGGATCTGAAGCAGTTCGAATATGTGGTAACGGCGTTAGAACTGGTTTTACAGACCCATAAAGAGATCGCACAGTCCAACAGATTAGCTATGACAAGCAAATAGCAAGGCTATGCTGTTTCTATATCCCGAATTACTACTTTGACCATATAACACTTGCTGATTGGCAGTTGAATTTTTGGGCATATTTTAAAACACAGTCCCTCAGTTTTGCTATCTTCCTACCGACGTTTAACCATCTCCTTCGTTCGATACTCGCAGTCTGATGTGACAATCCCAGATAAGCATCCCTTCCCATATGCGAGTTGCCTACCTCTGTTCTACTGACATTTTACCAGATCCAGAATTTGCGATGTAGGTTTCATTATCCATCATGGATAAGATACCGAACTAGATCGCTTTATCTCCACACAGTCTCAGTGCTCAATATGGACTAGGGTATGGCAAATGTTTGCACTGCCAATAGTACAACGAAATAAATAATCAAATGAAAATTAATCTATTCTGTATATCAATTCATTAAGTGTTACAATCATTGGATATTCGTCCTGACCTGAAGCCTCGGCGGATGGCTAAGCATTCGTTCTCAGGTGACCATAGGAAGGGTAGAATTGTGGAAAATCTGGTTTCACGAAATCGATGGTTTGTGTTGTAAGTAACTGTATTTAAACAATTTACATCTTTGTCCTTATGCTCATCGTACGTGGATAACAGTGGATCCGAGACTTCGGTGATCAGTGGAGGTTCTGGTTTGGATGCACATAGCAGACAGCAAATTACGATTCGATTTGTGGATGCGTTAGAAAAGCTGAACGTTTTGTTGTCCTCCGGAAGATTCAATGACTGGACAGGGAAAAACCTGACCATCACTCAGTTCAATATCCTGGCTACTTTGGAAACACAGGGACCGTTGCGGATTGAACTGATTTCAAGTCTAGTTGGCGTAGATTTGGCTGCTACAACATCTATGGTGGAATACCTGGTTAACGACAAACTGATCAATCTCAACTTGCATTCCGCAGATCCAGCTAGCGCAATCTACGAACTATCGGAAATTGGCCGACAGTTGATGGAAGGATACTGGGCTAATGTGGGGGCAGGAGCTATCGAATTGGCTGATCATTTGGAACCGAAACAGTTATATGACGTCTCTGAGGCAATGAAGTTGATCAGTAACACCTTGAGGGAGTTCAGATGATCTTGAAGCTAAATACAAGCATCGGATAAAACAGGTTAACCTATGACCCACCGTAGACCTTTCCCTCCACAATAACGTAGTAATCGGTCTTCAAATACGTGAGGAAGAATGACAAACCGGGATGTTAATTTATAAATAAACTACATCATATAAAATTAAACGTGACTAATAATAACTTGCATATTGATTTTATGGTATCCTGTTCATTGTTTGACTGAGTATGATTATTCGGGATCATAGTATTTGATGTGTTCAATCTCCCTTAGAACTTGAGCGATGATGTACAGAGGTACGAATCTGCTACGAATAACTTGATGAGTGTAATACGAAAGGGGGCATATGTATAGATCTGATAGTGCATGACTTTCGATCTAAACTGTAGTTATTCATTCAATGTAGTGCACCCCCAAAATGGGACAACCAGTTAAGCTACAGTTTTAACACGTGTCATCATCTGCTCGAACTCGGCCGGTGGTTTGTAGTCCAGAGCCGAGTGCAAGCGCTTACGATTGTAGATCTTGTCGATGAAGTAACCGATACGGGATCGTGCTTCTTCAAGGGATTCGTACTCGTAGAGGTAGACCTCCTCGTATTTGAGCGTCCTGATGAAGCGTTCTGCTTTGGCGTTGTCGTAAGGGTTGCCTCGCCGGCTCATGCTGATTTCTATGCCGGCCTTCTTGAGGGTATCGACATAGGCTTTCGAAGCATACTGCACGCCCCGGTCCGAGTGATGCACCAGACCCTTAGGCGCCGGTCTGGCGGCAAGGGCGCTGTCCAGGGCATTGAGGGTCAGGCTGGCCTCGAGGGTTCGATCCAAAGCCCAGCCGATGCACCGTCTGCTCCACGCGTCAAGTATCACAGCCAGATAGACCCATTCGCGGACCAATCGGATGTAGGTGATGTCGGATACCCACAGCTGGTTGACGCCGGTCACGTTCAGTTCCGGGACCAGGTTGGCGTAGACGGCACGGTCGTGGTTCGAGTCGGTAGTCGATACAAAGGCTTTGCGCCGCAGGGCAAGCAGGTTGTCCTCGCGCATGAGGCGCAGGACCCGTTTATGGTTCACCCGGTATCCCAGACGCTGAAGCGCACAGGTCATGGGACGGTAACCGTAGGAGGGCCAGGAAAGGGAGAGCTTATGGATCCTGTCCCGCAGTTCAAGGTCCGGATCCGTACGGCCACGACGACCGCGGTAGTAGCTGGAGCGACCGATGGAGAGCGCATTGCAGCACTTTTTGACCACGGTGCGGCCTTTGGCTGTCTTTGTCTGAGCGACCAGGCAGATCATGAGCCGCCTCCATTGCTTCGGGCTGAGCGAGGGATCTCCTCGAGCCGACTCAACACTTTTTTTAACAGGTCGTTCTCCATGGTCAACTGACCGACTTTACGCTCCAGAGCCGCGATCCGGGCTTCATCGCTGACCGCCTTGCCGTTGCCGGGAAAGGCGCGATCACCCTGACGGCGAAGCTGTTGGCGCCAGCGGTGGATCAACGTGGGATGGACTTGGTGTTCCCGGGCCAACTGACCAATGGATTTGCCCGAATCGGCTTCCTGAAGGACCTGCAGTTTGAACTCGCGGGTGAATTGACGACGTTTCAGAGTCATGGGGTGCCTCCTCGATCAGAAGGAAGCTTAACTCTGTGTCCCGGTCAAGGGTGCAGTACACAAGAAGCTGCACAACCGAAAGGGCTAGCGTTTTACCATGCGATATATAGCGGTAATAGCGATCATGGTGTTTTTCGTAGCGTGCAAAGGGGAACGGGGTCCGGCAGGACTGACAGGACCGCAGGGTCCAACGGGAGAAACAGGACCTCTAGGACCTATAGGGCCAGAAGGACCTGTAGGGCCAGAAGGACCCGAAGGGCCACAGGGAACCGAAGGGCCTCCGGAGGGAACAATACCAGAAGATACGCTGGACCCATCCCAACCTGTCACCCCTGCGGATGCCATACCCATAGGCGCCAGAATCGGGCAACACGCGGCGGATTTTGTCCTGTACAACCGAGCTGGTGATTCCGTTAACTTAAGCGATTTTGAGGGTGAACTTGTCTTTTTGAATTTCGGAGGATGGTGGTGTCCGCCATGGAGAGCTACAATCGGTGGACAGTTAGATATAGTAGATCAGTATGAAGACAGGATCGAGTTCGTATTTGTGGGTTTCAATTGGTTCTACCACGACGACCTGCCACTTGACCCTAATGAACACGCCGATGGTCCCGGAACCCTATTGGAAAAGTACTTTGCGGACTTAGCGGTTTCAGAACTCTCAACCGATGCCGACATAAATACTTCGGCGTTAGCGTACTTTGGTGAAAATACGATGTACGATTTCCGTGGGGTGGGGCAACGACTGTATCGTTCATATACGGACCAGACGTACGGCATACCCGCAACGTTTCTGATAGATCGTGACGGTATTGTAGCATTTGACGCACATAACCTTTACCAATATTGGGACAGAAACTCCGATATCCTTGATGCCTTCATCGACGGAGAAGACTTAACCCAATATCTGGATCAGTTCTCCGTAGAGAGTTCCATTGTACTTGATCAGTGAGACTGGTTAGGGTAGAAAACGGAACTATTCTTATACGTACAGAAACGCCCCTTGACAGCGATGCCAAGGGGCGTTTCATATTTTATAAGCCTAAAACTTGTTATTTCAATTCAACGCAATATCGATACTAAATCATAGGCCGCAAACATGTGTTCTACAGTTACTTTGTGCTCTAAGGTCAGCGGGTTAGACCACACGTAGTACTGGATATGCAGGAGAATCTGGCCAGGATAGTGTAAAATACACCTCCCAGGAAGTAGGAAGATTGGGAATATGTAAAATGATCCCCGGCGTCGGCATTGCCGAGATCCCGGAGATCACCCCGGTAATGGAGGCGGTAGGATGCGAACCTTCGCCTCCATCAAACACCAATATCCGATACCGTTCCAAACGGCTGAATTTCCACCTACTTAACTTTGTCAGACTCCTGGAACATGAAGTGCTTACGCGAAATCATGTATTTTGTGGTTATCTTCTGGGCAATAGCGTGATGTATTCAAACCGTTTTCGCAGGAAGTTGGGCGTTGTTAAAGGAGTGTGGAGGTTGATTTACTCGTCAGATAGGTCATACAAGATTCCTTTCTTCCAGTTTCAACCAGTCTCTTTCCCGCTTTATAGTTTCCATATCGCCCCTTTTCAAATACAGATTCCAGGGTTCCATACCCGATTCGCCAAGTGAGTTCAGTCGAAAGATTTCCGTCTCCTGAAGTTCGATCAGGGCATCGATTACACTCGGTGTATCTATACCGCCATAGCTATTGCATAGTACGTTCAGCCTCTTTCGTAGATCGGGAGGATGATCAAACCCAACCTCTTGCCAGAAATCCTTGCCGCGTAAAGGCACCAGGTGCCAGGCAACCTGGGCGATGTCTGATAGGGATTCCCCGGGCTCGGCGAAATCCCAGTCGATTACACCATTCAAAGTGCCGTCATGCCAAACCGTATTCCAGGGACCCAGGTCGCCATGGCGTATGATCATACCGGGGCGCCACTTCAATCCTGGCACATACCACTCGGCATCTTCCGGCGGGATGTAATTCCTTACCGCGAGATGATACGATTTTAAAAACCCCGCCACCTGTTCGAGACCACGGTCCGTCTTCAAGACTTCCAACCAGGGTCGTGTGCCCACGTCGCCTTCTACATATGATAAAACCTCGTGATTCCCATCTACACCCAGTAGTCGGGGCACTCTATTGAAACCGATGTCTTCCAGGTACCTGAGCAGCCCGTGCACAGCGGGCGTCCACCGGTGCACGGGACGACGCACAGTGTTCCCTCTCCGCTCCACTTTGTTTATCGAACCGCTTCGATGATCATTGTCTTCCATCAGCAAAATCCTATACGTTAACCAGACCGGATGCCTGATTCAGGACGGCATTCCTGATTTTTGGGATTCATACTCGATCCGGATAGAGTACCAGCATCGTGAATGGGTTCTGCATACGGTCCTTAATTCTGTATCTAAAGTCGTAGATCGTATGAAACACATGTACATATCCGTAGACCCCGGGAGTTCTCTATGTATTATGACCAGGCAGAATACGATATACGGTGCGAGTGGGGTGGTGAAGGACTTTCGGAACTGATGCCCGGTAGCCGGGCCATTGTCATTGTGGATGTCCTGTCTTTTTCCACCTGTGTAGACATCGCGGTGGGTAATCGCGCAGTCGTGCATCCATACCAGTTCAAGGACCATTCAGCGGCTGACTACGCCAGGTCCCGTAACGCGCAATTGGCCAACTCGCCCCGTGAACATGATGGTGGTGGATATTCGCTTTCCCCCGCTTCCCTGGAAGGCATACCCCCGGGTACCTCCCTGGTCCTGCCCTCGCCCAATGGATCTACGCTTTCCCTGTCGACCGGCAGTTTACCCACATTCGCCGGATGCCTCAGGAACGCTACGGTCCTGGCCAGAGCGTTGCAACAATACGGAACAGGGATCAGTATCATTCCCGCCGGGGAACGGTGGAAGAAACAACAGACGCTCAGACCCGCGATCGAAGATCTGGTCGGAGCGGGCGCCATCATCCATGCCTTGAAAGGATCCCGTTCGCCGGAGGCCGAATCAGCGTCCGCGGTATTCAACGCGTTCAAAGATAGGTTGGAGTCGATCCTGAGCGCGTCCAGTTCCGGGAAAGAGTTAGTCGGCCGTGGATTTGAAAGGGATGTTCAACTGGCTGCGGCCCTGGATGTGAGTAGCTGCGTTCCGGTGCTGAAGGGTGAAGCTTACCATCGCCTTTTATAAGTATCCAGCAGTGTTGAGACGTGAACGCCGTTTCAACAACACCGATCCCGGTCTACTACCGAATCGGAACGCTCACGACCTGAGCCTCGCGTTGCCTGGGTCGTAAAGCGGTTCGCGCTGAACCGTCGCCGCGAGACGTTCCCCGAAGTACTCCACCTCGACCGCCGTCCCTGGCTCGGCAAAATCCCGCGGAATATAGCCGTAGACAATCCCTTTGCCCACCGTGTATCCGTAGTTGGCACTCGTGACGTATCCCAGGGACCTGCCGTCCTTGATGATCGGCTCCTTACCCATCACAACCCGCGCCGGGTCGTCCAGCGTGATGCAGCAGAGCAGTCGGCTCGGCGATCCCTGCCGTCGAGCTTTCAGCAAGGCGTCCCGGCCTATGAAATCCCTGCCCTTCGTCCGCACTGCAAAGTCCAGCCCTGCCTCAAAAGGGTTGTAATCGGTGTGGATGTCGGCGCCCCACAGCCGGTAGCCCTTTTCCAGCCGCAGCGAATCCTGCGCGCCGCTCCCGACCGCGCATATCCCCAGGTCTTCGCCCGCTTCCCATAGCAAATCCCATAGTCTAAGTCCCAGTTCCGGCCGCACGTAAAACTCCCATCCCAGTTCGCCGACATATGAAATGCGAGCTGCCAGCGCCGGCAGCCCGCCCACGGTCACTTGCCGTACACGTAGATAGGGAAACGCCGCGTTCGAGAGATCGTCATCGGTTACCGACTGCATCAGCCGGCGCGCCCGCGGCCCCCAAACGCCGAGGCAACAGAGACTGCTCGTCACCTCCCGCAGCGCCACCCCGGAACCTGCCCGCAGGTGTGACCGCATCCAGGCCAGGTCATGGGCTCCCGTGGCGCCGCCCGTCACCACCAGGAAGCGCTCCTCGGCCAACCGCATGACGGTAAGATCGCACTTGATGCCGCCGCGCTGGGTGAGCAGAGAAGTGTAGATGATGTGGCCCGGCGGCCGGTCGACACGATTGGCGGTGATCGACTCCAGGTAGGCGACGGCACGCGGACCCGTCACTTCCAACTTGGTAAAGGCCGACAGGTCCATCAGCCCCACACGCTGTCGAACCGCCAGGTGTTCGATCCCGATCGCCGGCGACCACTCCTCGGCCTCCCAACCTTGCCGTATGGGAAACGGTGGCGGTCCTTCCCCCGGTTGCCGCAGGTTGCACTCGTACCACTCCGGCCGCTCCCAACCGCCAGCCTCGAAGAAGCGGGCCCCCAGCTCGCGCTGGCGTACATAGAACGAGCTGACGCGCAGGTTGCGAGGACTGGTGAACTGCTGCCGCGGATGAACGACGTCGTACACTTCACGGTACTGCTGTGCCGATCGTTCGCGAACGTAAGAGCGTGCCAACTGGTGCGGGTGGAAGCGGCTCAAATCGGCCTCTCGCAAGTCCCACTCAGGCTCTCCCTCCACCATCCACTCGGCCACCGCTTTACCCACGCCCCCGGCGTGCGTGATCCAGACCGCAGCCGCCAGCCACAGACCCGCAACCTGCGGCGAAGGCCCCAGCAACGGCATGCCGTCCGGCGTGAACGAGAACATGCCGTTGATGCGTCTTTCCAAGGTCGCGCCGTCAAGTGCCGGCAACAACTCCCGGGCGCAATCGAGCGCACGCTCGAAGTGCTCCGGAGTGAAGGGCCTCAGCGCCGGCTCGTCCTTTGCGGCGCGGTGCGGCGGAATGTCAGCGGACTCGAACAGCAACGGTTCGTGCAGGTACGAGCCGATGCCATAGCGCTCCCCCACCTGCCGGAAGTACATGGCGCGGTCCTGGTGCCGCACGCAGTACGGGGTGCCGAACAACGGCGGTCTCTCCCGCCAGCTCCGGCAGTGGTGCCGTCTCGGCGTACTGATGCTCCATCGGGTAGAGCGGTACACTCACCCTCGCCATCGCTCCTGTGCTTGGCCCCCAGATGCCGGTGGCGACCAGCACCGTCTCCGCTGCAATTCGCTCCGCTCTTGTCTCCACACCGCGCACCCGGCCAGCATGTATTTCAACGGCCGTCACTTCTGTGCGCTCCTGAAACACCACACCTCGGCCGGTGGCATCCTTCGCCATGGCTGCAGCAGCCTGCACGGCGTTCGCGATACCGTCGCCGGGAACGAAATAGGCGCCAAGGATGCGCTCGGAGAGCAGCGGGATCATCTGGCGCGCCTCGGCTGCACTCAGAACGTCTGCTTCTAGTCCCCAGGACCTTGCCACGCCCGACTTGCGACGCAGGTCAGTCAGCCGTTCCGGCGTCCAGGCCACCTCCATGCCGCCTACCGGGTACCACGCCGGCTTGTCAGGCGACGAGAGCCGCGAATAAAGCCGCACCGTGTACTTGGCGAACTCCGTCATCATCCGTGAGAAATTGGTCTGGAACACGCCGCCCGGGGCATGACTGGTCGAACCGCCCGTCTTGAAAAGCGGGCCTTGTTCAAGCACCAGCACGTCAGTCATTCCGAGACGCGCCAGATGATATGCGACACTACAGCCAACGATGCCGCCGCCGATGACTACGACCTGGGCGCTGTCTTTCATTATCTGGAAACCTCCCTCCGGACGTTAGACTCAGCCTGGCTTTCTCCATTCCCGGCTGGCGTTGTATAACGTTGACGGTCACGTAGTTTTCCAATATAGATATAGTTTGTATTTCCTTCAACCGTCGCCGATGCCGCATAACAATCATGCCCTTCCCCATTGACCGGGAGTCCCAGGAGATCTGATCGCATGGAAACACTCATCGTCAATCAAGGGGAAGTCTCCCGATTGCTTCCCATGCGCGACTGTATGAAGGTGATGACCGAGGCACTTAGAACGCTCGCCACCGGGGACGCGGTGCAGCCTTTACGGGATATGATGTGGCTGCCGGACCGTCGCGGTCTGATCGGTATGATGCCGGGATACGTGGGTGAACCCGAGGCGTTGGGCATCAAAGTAGTCACCGTGTATCCAGGCAACCACGGCAGCGCGTATGACTCGCACCAGGGCGTAGTGCTATTGTTCGGATCGGAGTATGGCAACCTGCTGGCCATCATGGACGCCAGTTCGATCACGGCGATTCGTACAGCCGCCGTCAGCGGGGTTGCAACGCAAATGCTGGCCAATGAAGAGGCCGGTGACCTGGCCATCCTCGGCTCGGGTGTGCAGGCCCAGACTCATTTGGACGCGATGCGTGTAGCGCGTCCGATCAGGCGAGTAAGAGCCTACAGCCCCAATCCCGATCACTTGAAGACCTTCGTGGAACGCGAAACCGAGCGGCAGGGTATACGGATTGAGGCGGCTACATCAGCCCGGGAAGCCGTCGCAGGGGCCGACCTCATCTGCGCCACGACCTCGGCCCGCGAACCGATCCTGATGGGCGACTGGATCAGCGCGGGGGCGCACATCAACGCGGCCGGCTCGAGCGTGGCCTTTACCCGGGAACTCGATACAAGTGCCGTGGCGCGCGCTCGTCTGTTCGTCGACCGGCGCGAATCGACCGTAAACGAGGCGGGCGATTTTCTGATCCCGAAAGAAGAAGGCGCGATTGGCGACGATCATATCCTGGGTGAACTCGGCGAGATTCTGCTCGGTCAGCATGAAGGCCGCTCCGGAGCAAAGGAAATCACCCTGTTCAAGTCCCTGGGTCTGGCCGTCGAAGACGTCGCTTCAGCCCATTACATTTACCACCAGGCGCTGGAACGCGGTATGGGTACCAGCGTGGAATTTGGCGGAGACCGCTATATCGCGCCCTAGGGACCAATGAAAACACCATTAACCGCAAATCATTTTACGGCATTAGATTTGGTAAAGAAACCAGGCCGGAAACGGATATCATGACCCATCACGCTTTCCCACTCGTTGAAGTAGCGGGCAGTTCCCATGAAATGGGGTATCAGCACGGCGCGCAGGCGGCGCACCTGGTACAACGTTATCTGCTGTGGATCGAAAGACTGACGGGTAAGTCCCGCGACGATTTGTGCCGGAACGCGATGAACTTCTGGCCGCTATTCGAAGCGCTCAGTCCCGCCTTTGCCGAAGAAGTAAGGGGTCTGGCCGTTGGCGCAGGGATCAGCTTGGATGAAGCGGTCCTGTGCCAGGCGCGGGCCGAGGCGGCTCAGATGCCGGACGGAGCCTGCACGGCATTTACCTTGACGCGGTCGGCTACGGCCGATGGGAAAACGCTGGCCGGTCAAAACCAGGATCTCGAACCGGAATACGCGGATGTCTCGATTCTGCTGCATGTCAAGCCTGACGATGGCCGCCCACGGGCGATGATGTTCACTTTCGCCGGTCAACTCGGTTATTCCGGAATGAACGAATACGGCGTCGCCCATTTCGCCAATGCGCTGTACGACTTCACCTGGAAGCTGGGGCTGCCACATTACCCGCTCAAACGCCTGATGCTGGAGCAACGGACGATCGAAGAATGTGTCGAATTGCTGGCCAGGCACCGAACTTGCTCGGCGGCTAATGTGATGTTGTGCGACGGACACGGGAACATTGGCGCGGTAGAAGTGCGGCCCGAGGGGATCGCCCCTTTCCAGGACAAGCATCCGGACGCGTGCTTACACGCCAACCACTACCTGACGCCCGCGTTCGCCGGTCATGAAACCGGATTTTTGCCCGACTCCTGCCCCCGTCTCGAACGGATGCAGGTCCTGGTGCAACAACACTGGGGTGACATCACCGTGAGCACGATGAAGCAAATGCTGGCCGATCACGAGAACGATCCCGGTGGCATTTGCCGGCACGGGGCGGTCCAGATGCATTCGATCTCAGGATATATCGCCGAACCCGAAAAACGGTTGTTCCACGTGCGTCGCGGGCACGGGTGCCTGGGTACCTGGTCGACGTACGAGGTATGAAATCGGTAACTGGACGAGGCTAGAGGAGCATGGCATATGACGAGCCCGATTCTGGAACTCACGGCAAAACTCGTTTCGATTGACTCGACGAACCCCTCGCTGTCCTCGACCGGGGCGGGCGAAGTGGAAATCGCCGCCTTCGTCGCAGACTGGTGTCGAGATCAGGCCCTCGATGTCCGAATCATAGATGCGGATGGACGTCCTAGCGTAGTTGCTATCGCACGGGGTGCGGGAGGCGGACGCTCGATCATCCTGAATGGTCATCTCGATACGGTCGGCGTTGACGGCATGGTCGATCCGTTCCAACCAAGGATCAAAAATGGAAGAATGTACGGCCGTGGCACGATAGATATGAAAGCGTCGATTGCTGCGATGATGGCTACTTTGGCAAGAGCGCGAAGCATGCCGCTAAGAGGGGACGTTGTCATGATGGCCGTCGCCGACGAAGAGGCCTTTAGCGTCGGCACCAGCGCCGTTCTGGACAGCGGCGAGACGGCTGACGCCGCCATCGTGACGGAACCCACAAATGGGGATGTCGTCGTCGCCCACAAGGGTTTCGCCTGGGCAGATGTCATCGTTCAGGGTCGCGCCGCTCATGGCTCTCTACCGGCCGAGGGACTTGATGCCATCGCGAAGATGGGTGCGTTCCTTCAAGGGCTCGATAACCTTCAGGCCGAACTGGAAAAACAATCAGGTGATCCGATTCTCGGCCCGGGATCGGTTCATGCTTCGAAAATCAGTGGTGGGCGTGAAATGTCGAGTTATCCCGCGACATGTCACCTGGGTGTGGAAAGGCGCACGATCCCGGGTGAGACCGCCCAGGGTTTTGTTGCGGAGTTAGAAGGAATCGCCGAACGATGCCGCCAGGCTGATCCGGGCTTTCGGGCAAAGATCAATCTGACTTTCGATCGGCAGTCATTTTCGATTAATGCCGATCATGAAATCGTTGAACTGGTCAAGGCTGTCGCTACACGGACAACCGGTCGAGAGCCACTCATTTGCGGAAAAGCTGGATGGATGCTGCTCTTCTGAGTGAGCGCTCGATCCCGACCGTGATCTACGGCCCGTCAGGAGGTGATTTCCACGGGGATAACGAATGGGTGGATGTGGCGTCGATCGACGTTTGTGCCGATGTCCTCACAAATGTTACTAAAGCGTATTGCGCATGACCAGGACGACGGTCCAATGCTCCAGGCGCTTAAGCAACTCGGAGGCTCATGTCCGCACCTACCGCCTCGTGAAAAGGATTACCCGGATCGAGACCGGCTGGACAGACGGTTTGAGCAGTTCAGGGAAGCGAGTTGATACCGTAAACTACCATTACCGCTGCTTGGTCTCGCCGGCCAGGGTCGTCACCGCTTCCACCAGCGTATCCAACTCCGACTCGCTGGTGTAGAACGCCACCGAAATCCGCACGCCGGTCGGATCGGTCATATGGGTGGCCCGTTGCGTGATCTGCCAGCGTTGCCTGAGCGCAGCAGAGACTTCATCGCCCTCCATGCCCTCGATAGCGAACGTGACGATGCCAGTTTGCGTTTCGGCATGGCGCGAACTGACGACCCGCACACCGGGAAGGGCGTCGAACCGCGCGCGCAACGATTCCGCTTTACGACTCGCTTCCGCGACTATGGCGTGCGGTCCGCCGATGCTGGCCATAAAGTCGAGACTGGCGCCGACACCCAGGTAGAGCACGCTCGCCGGAGTTCCGGTTTCGTACTGTCGGGCCGTCCCATCGGGTGTGTGCGGTCGACGAAGCGGCTTGAGTTCCTGTTGCGCATCTTTACGAACATAGAGAAACCCGGTGCCCATCGGCGCGAGCAACCACTTGTAGCAGTTGGTGGCGTAGAAATCGCAGCCGATACCATGCAGGTCCACCGGCAACTGCCCGACGGCCTGACAGCCATCCCACAGCGTAAGGATGCCGCGGGCTCGTGCCAGCGCACTGATCTCCCGGGCAGGCATCTGAGTTCCAGAATCAGTTGTGACGTGGCTGAAACAGATCAGCCGAGTACGTGGGGTTATGGCCTGTTCCACCCGCTTCAGAACCAGGTCCTTGTCCTGATCAATCTCAACCACTCTGATGACCGCCCCCTCCCGGTCTGCCAGGCCCTGCGCAGCTTGGAGAGGTACCGGATGTTCTTCACTGGTAATGATCACCTCATCACCCGGTTGCCAGCGTAGCCCACCAAGCACCATGCTGTAACCTTCACCGGTGCTCATCGTCAATGCGATTTCGTCCGCATCGGCACCGAAGAAGCTGGCGATCTTGGACGGCAGTTCGGACGCGGCCTCGCCCATTGCATCGTACCAGTCGATAGGACTCACGCTGCCACTGAGCATCTGCTGATAGCCCGAGGTGATCGACTCATACACACTGACCGGCGCTTGTCCGACTCCTCCAGTGTTAAGATAGATACCAAATTGCAGGCCCGGAATCTGATCTCGAATCTGTGCGATATCCATATGCTTATCCCTTTTCTCTGTCGTTACCATCGCGAAAAATGGACCTGATGGCGCCTTAAACCCGGTCGTCGACGTTCGCTGAGACTTAAACGGCGAGGTGCCTACGAAAGAAGCCTACAGTGAGATTCCACGCCTGTGCCGCCGCCGTCTCGTTGTACCGGGGCGTCGAGTTGTTGTGGAAACCGTGAAGCGTCCCCTCGAACATGTGCATCTCGTACGTCACACCGTTCGACTGGAGCGCCGCCTCGTAATCGGGCCACATCGCGTTGACGCGACGGTCGGTGCCCGCGTACATGATCATCAGGGCCGCCTTGATCTTCGGCACATCCTCACTCGCGGCTGAAGCGCCGTAGAACGGCACGCCGGCATTCAGATCGCTACCGAGCGCAACCGCGAGGCGATTGGTCATCCCCCCACCCCAGCAGAACCCCGTGGCGCCGAGGCGACCGTTCGAGCGCTCATGGGCCTTGAGATACCGCGCGCTGTTGATCATGTCCTGATCCAACTTTTCACGATCGAGACTCCGCTGTAATGTGCGGCCATCATCATCGTTTCCGGGATAGCCGCCCACAGGAGACAGTCCATCCGGGGCCAGCGCGAGGAACCCGGCCACGGCCGCACGCCGCGCGACGTCCTCGATGTAGGGGTTCAGGCCGCGGTTCTCGTGGAATACCACTACCGACGGAAACGGTCCATCGCCTGCGGGTTGCACGAGGTATCCGCGCATGCTCCCGGAAGTGCCTCCAGGCGACGGGTACTCGACGTACTTACCCTTGATGCGCCGATCGGTGAACGAGATCATCTGTGCCTCGGCATAACGCGGCAGGAGCGCCTGCGCCATCCAGAGCGCGGAGCTACCGCCGATCGTGATCCCCGCGGCGCGGCTGAGAAATGTGCGCCGGTCGATGTAGCCGTGGCAGTACTCGTCATATAGTTCGAAGACGCGTGGGTCGATCTTTTCTTCGTGTGCCATGGGTTTTTACTCCTTAAAGCTAGCGGATTTTCAATCGCTCACGGCGGGGGAGGGTAGTTGCCGTAGTCATTCCTGCTGGAACACCGCTGAGGTGTTTCAGCGTGAGAACCGACGCTGTGAAACGCTTGGTCGTCCAAAATACCGGTTAAACAAACTTAAATAAGGCGTGAATGTGCCCCGGCGTCAATCGGAAGTGCTGGTATGATTCGAATGTCACTACCGGGAACCGATGAAATGGATGAGAGGATCACATCGAGGGAGAAGATATGAATGTCGCCTTACCAGCGCTGGGTTCGCCATACTGCGCATTTAGGCGGACGGCGATGCGTCCGTATGCCGCAAGGTCCTTGGGACCTGTCAACGGCCAATTCAGGCATTCACGAGTCAATGTAACAGCAGTTCTCTAAAATGCCCTTGACGTCATATGATTTTCGGATCATATTATACAGTATGATCTGGGAAGTCGTTTTTCATCCGGCGTTTGATCCCGAGTTTGACGTCCTTGCATCTAAGGTACAGGACGAACTGCTTGCACAAGCGAAATTCCTGGAGGCGTTCGGACCAACGTTAGGTCGTCCGCGGGTGGACACGTTGAAGGGGTCGCGGCATGCTAATATGAAGGAACTTCGTTTTACTATGCCCGGCGGAGTCTGGCGGATCACCGCTTCGATCTACATCTTGAGCGGTTGAAAACTGAGAGGAGGACAAGATGAGTACTCTGACGGACAGAATGGACAAGCTGCCCCCGTCTCGACGGAAGAAGATCGAAGAACGGGCCAGGGCGCTGATCGTCGATGAGATGTCGCTACGGGACTTACGCAAGGCTCGAAAGCAGACGCAGATGCGGGTCGCCGAGAAGCTCGGGATCAATCAGGAGAACGTGTCCCGCCTTGAACAGCGCAGTGATCTGTTGATTTCCACCCTCAGCGGCTATGTCGAGGCCATGGGCGGGAAACTGAGTCTGGTGGTGGAGTTTCCGGACCGACCGCCGGTGGCGCTGACGGGCATTGCGGCACTCGACGACATTTCGGAGCAGCCTGCAGAATCCCATTCCGGATGAAGGGAGGACCACGATGCCGGTGGCGGGTGAGGGTGATCACCATGTGGCCTCGCTCGAGAGTGGGCCTCTGCCGTTGCCCCCGCCCTTCTGGTCCTGTAGCTCCTCAGCAGATCGGCAATGTCCGCTCGAACAATTTCGATTGCCGTATTCAGGGCTGTGCTTGTTCTGGACTCAAGACCGTCGATCATCGAGGAACTTGATGGCCGCGGCATCGAGCGTCGCACCGCAGCCCGCTAATGCGCGTAAGGCCCCTCGAGCCTGCTCGTTCGACGGCGAACTGCGCCGGTGAGCGGCCGAAGTTGTCCAGGTCGTCAAGCGAAACGCCCCGCCTGTGCAGGTACTCGATCATCGCAGGGAGGTTCTCGTTTGCCGCAACGTGCATCAACGTGCCCCGCTCGCCGTCGAAGTGGCCGATATCGCATCTCGCATTCAGCTCCGCGTCCTCCGGCGCATCCAGGCGTTCGGTCATTTGCGCCTGAACGAGATGCCTGGGCGTCAACGAGACGCCCGCCTCGGTGAAGATCTCCATGAGATCGGCGTGACCGTGGTCGGTGATGGTGCCGAGCGTGTCGAAACCCCACTCGGTCGTCACGGTGGGGTCCGCGCCGCGTTCGAACAGATACTTGGCGAATCGTTTCATGCCCAACCAGCCGGTGTAACCGAGCGGCGTCAAACCGACGTCCCCAATCGTGTTTATCTGGGTGGCGCGATTGATCAGTAGTGCCGCCATCGCGATATGCTGGTCGGTCGTCTGGTCACCGCCGTCCTCCACCATTGCGGCATCGCCAGATGGAGAAGCGATGCACCACGCTCGACGCCGAGATCCTTGTAGTAGACGCGCGCCTTCGCGAGATAGGGATAAGCATCGAGGATCTCGGCGGCCGTGTTGAGATCCAACGCCTTTACCGATTCCTTAAGCGCTTCAAACGTCTCGCGGGGTGCGACAGAAATGTTTTCTGAAAAGCATCGATTAAGGTGATAAGGACCCTCAAAACCACGTTCACGGGCCAAAGCGATGGAACAGTTGTGCGGCTTCGCACCTTCCTGAATAGCCGCATCGTTGAAGGGCTCGAGAATCGGGAACGCGTTACGGTACCGCGCGATCGCCTCGTGCTCACCGCTTTAAATAGCCGCATGCATCACCTTTCCATCGGTGCGCTAGTCCGGTCTTGCTTCTGCTGTCAATTCCGCACCTGTTATGTTGAGTTTCGAGCGAACTCGACGCGTTTTGGCATATCCGGTTTTATTTAAATCCCCGGTTGGACAGCAATACCACTTCACCCGCTTCCGCCGCTCTGGGCCAGCAGTTTATGGACGCCGTACCCGGACGGCGCCTAGCGCTCCATGGCCCGGTTTTGCAGAAACTGGATCCGATGTAATAGGAACAGTAAGAGAGAGTGTTTTGAAGAGTGATGGAGGTGGGGGGAATCGAACCCCCGTCCGAAAGTGCTAAAATAGAAACGTCTACATGCGTAGCCTGTTGTTTGGTCTCGTTCCGGAGAACTCCAGCAGGCAGGATTTGACCGGAACCAGCCTCAGTTTAGTCTCACCCGGTGCCCTGAGGCACGACACCCGGCCAGCCTGCTTTATCGACGCCTTTGAACATCCCGCAGGCGGGGCTGAACAAAAACGGGCTGATCTAACTTACGTTAGGCAGCCATTGCATACGAAGGTTCGTCTGCAGATAAATTTGTTCCCAATGGTTTAACGAGGTTATAGGGGACCTCGGCACGCAGTTCCTACCGCAACACTCCCGTCGAATCCTTTCACCCCCATGTATGAATGGTAGGTTAAGTGGGTGTATTTGTCAAACACCTACCATCTGAAAGCAATGCACCGCCAGGGAATCGAACCCCGAACCCACTGATTAAGAGTCAGTTGCTCTGCCAATTGAGCTAGCGGTGCATTCCATGAGCGCGGAAGGAATCGAACCTTCGACCCACAGATTAAAAGTCTGTTGCTCTGCCAACTGAGCTACGCGCCCTCGCAGGCGATGCAAAATAAGTGCTTTCGACCCTACCGTCAACAAGTTTCCGGTTTCGAAGGGGATGGCCGGACTGCCTCGTTCAGCACCGAATCAGCCTACAGGAATATGGTCGCGTCCCGGTGTGATCCGACGGAAACGAGGTTCACCGAGGTATTCACCAGTTCCGAGATACGCTCGATATACGCCCTGGCTTCCCTGGGCAGACCGTCCCAGGTGCGGATGTGCCCGGTGGGCTGGTTCCAGCCATCTATTTCCTCGTAGACGGGCTCGCACCGGCCCAGGACGTTCGCGTCATTGGGCAGGTGGCGGACCACTTCGCCGTTTAGCCTGTAGCCCACGCACAGCCGAAGCGTCTGAAGACTGTCCAAAGTGTCTAACCTGGCTATCGCCAACTTGTCGATACCATTCACCATGACCGCGTAGCGAACGACCATGGCGTCGAACCAGCCGCAACGCCTAGGACGGCCCGTCGTGGCGCCGAATTCGCCCGCCATGCGCCGGAACTCATCGCCCCACCTGGACGGAAACTCGGTGGGAAAGGGCCCGTTGCCGACACGGGTGGTGTACGCCTTGGCCACGCCGATGACTTCGTCGATGCGGGTGGGACCGACACCTGCGCCCATGCAGGCGGCGCCCGTTGTGGTGTTGGAGGACGTGACGTAGGGGTAGGTCCCGTGGTCAACGTCCAGCAAAGTGCCCTGGCTGCCCTCGAAGAGGATCTCCTTGCCGGCTTCAATGGCCTCGTTGAGGTATTCCGACGTATTCTTTACGAATGGACCGATTTTCTCGGCGAAGACCAGATATTCTTCTATTGTCCGATCCGCGTCGAGCTTCTCGGCCTGGTAGATGGTGTCGAGGACCTGGTTGGCGTCGTCGATGAGGCGCTGCAGCTTCTCCCGAAGCACGTCGCGATCGTGCAGGTCGACGATGCGAATGCCCTTGCGCGCGGCCTTGTCCGCGTAGGCCGGACCGATGCCTCTTCCCGTGGTGCCGATTCGCTCTTCCTCGGTCCTTTGCTCCTCCCCGACCTGGTCGATCATTTTGTGGTACGGCATGATGAGATGGGCATTGTGGCTGATGAACAGGCGTCCCTCCACGTCGATGCCATGGGCATTGAGCATTTCGATTTCTTCCATCAGCGCTTCGGGATCGATCACCGTGCCGTTGCCGATGACACAGGTTTTCTCCGGCCGGATGATGCCAACGGGTATGAGATGCAGGATGTATTCCTGGTCGCCGACCTGGACGGTGTGTCCCGCATTGGCGCCACCCTGGAACCGCACGACGATGTCGGCCTGTTCGCTCAGAAAATCGACGATCTTACCCTTGCCTTCGTCCCCCCACGCTGCGCCCACGAGAATGCGAACTGCCATAAGACTCCTCAAGTTCCTTGCCAGATAACCGGCCGGTCGCCATGTCCTGCTACAGCAGACCGGAACCCGGGTCCACAAACATGAAAAGGGCGAGTCATAAGACCCGCCCTCAAGACCAAAGATCTTACAAATCAATGATACGGGAAGGAGGCGGAAGGTCAAGAAAAAACAGTCTAAAAATGGAGTTCGACACGGCACCGGCGCACCGTCAAACGGATCGGTTGACAATTATGGTCTACGTAGTACTAATGCATGTATGACCGAAGGCGAGCAGGAGCGCGAGCGATGGGTCCCGGTACAGATAAGGAGTAACCAGCAATGTATTCCTGCATTAATGGCGCGACGACGATGCCCTATACCCTGGAGGAGGACCTGGAAGCGGCGGCGAAAGCGGGTTTCGATGCCGTGGAGATCTGGTCCCGTAAGCTGGACGCGTACCTGGAAAACCACGATACCACCGAGCTAAAGGGTCTCCTGGATAGTCACGGTTTGCGCGCGGCATCGTTATGTCCCTACTCGCTGGTCGGTTTCTCCGACAACCGGGAACAGCTGCAAACCATCGAAAGGGCGGCGGTGGTGGCCGCCGCGATTGCCTGCCCCGTTCTCCTGGTCTGTGCCGACGCGCCCCCGGTCGGCATGGACCAAGATCTGGCCTTCGATACCATGGCTGACGCGGCTCGTTCGTACGCCGAACGGGCTGCCATCCACGGCGTGAAGATCGCCATCGAACCCCTGGGACGCCATCCCTTCATCCCTGGGCCGCGTGAAGCCCTCGAGGTGATCGATCGGGCAGGTCACGGCGGGCTGGGTCTGATGATGGATACGTTCCACTATTACAAGTCGGATGTCGCGTACGACGATATACGGGCCATACCTTCCGAACTGCTATTGATCGTCCACGTCAACGACTGCGAAGACCGGTCCCTGGCTGAACTGACCGATCAGCACCGCATGTACATGGGCGAGGGGGTGATTCCACTTAGGGACATGCTAAACTTGCTTAAGGATAAGGGATACGCGGGGCCGATGTCGGTTGAAATCTTCCGCGAGGCATACTGGGAGCGCGACCCGGTGGAGATCTCGGTAGCGGCTAAAGCGGCCTACGACCGGATGATGGGTGGTTGATTCCAAAAACTTCACCAAACAAAAACCACGACATTGTAGCACCTGCGGTCCAGGCCGCAGCCTATGCTGGATCCGCCTTCACGTACCGCAGGTTCAGGGTCTTCGGATGGGCGGCGCGGGCCTCGTCGAGGCGGCTCACCGGCGTGGTGTGCGGGGCGTTGCGGACCAGTTCAGGATCGTTTTCCGCCTCTACGGCGATGGCGATCATGGCGTCGATGAACTGGTCTATGGATTCCAGGCTCTCGGTTTCCGTGGGTTCGACCATGGCCGCCTCGGGAACGATGAGCGGGAAGTAGATCGTAGGCGCGTAAAAGCCATAGTCGAGTAGCCGCTTGGCGATGTCGAGCATCCGGATGCCTTGATCGCGGAACCTGGTGCCGGAGGCGACGAACTCGTGCTGACAGGGCACTTTGGCAGGAATGGGTGTCTCCTTTTGCGCGCCGTGAACCCGGACGGTGCGTGGATAGTAGTCTTCCAGGCGCCGCATGATGTAGTTGGCATTCAGGATGGCGTTCTCGCTCACCTGCCGCAGGCCATCGGGACCGTTGGCCCGAATGTAGGCGTAAGCCCGGACCATCATACCGAAGCTGCCGCCGAAACTGCGTACGCGGCCGATGGATTCTGGCCGGTCGTAATCGAACCGGTATCCATCGCCATTTTTCACTGGCAGGGGGGTCGGCAGGAACTTGACCAGGTTGCTCCTCACACCCACGGGTCCCGCCCCCGGTCCCCCACCCCCATGGGGTGTTGAGAAGGTCTTGTGCAGGTTGAAGTGGACGACGTCGAAGCCCATGTCGCCGGGCCTGGTGATGCCCAGGACGGCGTTCAGGTTCGCGCCGTCCATGTAGAGCAGGGCCCCAGCGTCGTGGACGATGTCCGCGATGGTGCGGATCTCGGACTCGAACAGGCCCAGGGTATTCGGATTGGTCAGCATGAAGCCGGCCGTTTCTTCGTCGATCAGGTCCGCCAGCAGGCCGGTGTCCACGAGTCCGTGGGCATTGGTCGGTATCTGTACGGTGTCGTAGCCCACCAGGGTGACGCTGGCCGGGTTGGTGCCGTGAGCCGAATCGGGGATGATGACCTTACGCCGTGCGTGTCCCCGGCTCTCGTGGTAGGCGCGAATGACCATCAGGCCGGTCAGTTCGCCGTGGGCGCCCGCCGCGGGCTGCAGCGTGACCCCGTCCATCCCCGCGATTTCCGCAAGATCGTTCGAAAGCTCGTAAAGGAGCTGCAGACTGCCCTGGCAGGTCTCGTCCTGCTGCATGGGATGCAGCCGCGCAAAACCCGGCAGAGCGGCAATGTCTTCGTTGACCTTCGGATTGTGCTTTATCGTGCACGAACCCAGCGGATACATGGCCCTGTCGGGGTGGTAGTTCAGCGTGGACAGCCGGGTATAGTGCCGGACGACGTCGACCTCGCTGACCTCGGGCAGTTCGGGCGGTGTGTTGCGCACGTCTTCTTCAGGCAGGTAGGCCGTAAGCGGCTTGACAGGCACGTCCGGCGCGGGCAGCGAGACGCCCCTTCTTCCGGGTGAACTCAATTCAAAAATTAGTGGTTCCGACAATGTACGTCCTCTATGGATTGATTCGTTCCGTGTTTGGCTGACCCGAGTTCCGCGCTACTGCCCTCAGTTGTTCCGCGTTCTGTAGATCCGCATTCCTCTTCTGATTCAGCTGAACCGTCCAAGGGCCTCCACCAGCCGGTCGATCTGGGCGCGCGTCCGGCGTTCCGTCACCGCGATCAGCAGGCCGTTTTCCTGTTCCAGCGAAGGAAACCGTCGCAGGTCGATGCCGGCAAGCAACCGATCTTCGGCGAGCCTGGTCACGATTTCACCGGGGCATACCGGCGTCCGTACCACGAATTCCTTGAAGAACGGCCGGTCGAAAGCCATCTCGTAACCTGGGAGTTCCGCAATCTGATCGGCAACGTAGTGGCTTTTGTGAAGACACAGCTCCGCCACCTGCTTCAACCCCTGCTTCCCAATGAGCGACAGGTAGATCGTCGCCATCAGGGCGTTGAGCTGCTGGCTGGTGCAGATGTTCGAAGTCGCCTTGTCCCGCCGGATGTGCTGCTCGCGGGCCTGCAGCGTCAGGACGAATCCCCGCCGGTCCTGCTGGTCGACGGTCTGTCCCGCGATGCGGCCGGGCATGCGTCTGACAAAGCGGTCCCGTGCCGCGAAGAAGCCGAGGGCCGGACCACCGAAACTCACCTGGTTCCCCATGGACTGCCCCTCGCCCACCGCGATATCCGCGCCGTAGGCACCCGGCGATTCGATTGCGCCGAGAGAGATCGGGTCAACAGCCATCACCAGAAGGGCACCCGCGCCGTGCACGACGCGTTCCAGTTCACGCCATGGATTCCAGGCAGCCGTAGAAATTGGGATGCTGGACGATGACGCATGCCGTATCGTTCAGATATGGCCGAAGCCAGCCGTTCAGGATTCAAGCGTACCATCGGGACAAGGCAGCGTTTCCACCTCGATACCGGGGCCCGTGAGCGTAGGTATACACCGTCTCGACGTAATGGGGATGCAGGCTGCCCGCCAGGATCACGCGGTTGCGCCGCGTCGCCGACTCGGGAAAGCATTGCCGCCTCCGCCGTGCCGCCGAAGCGCCGTCGTACATGGAAGCATTGGCCACGTCCAGGCCCGTCAGTTCGCAGATCATGGACTGGAACTCGTAGATACCCTGCAGCGTGCCCTGGCTTACCTCCGGCTGGTAGGGCGTGTAGGAAGTCAGGAATTCAGACCGGCCGGCCAGGTGGCTGATTGCGCTCGGAACGAAGTGATCGTACATGCCGCCGCCCACGAAGGACGCCAGCCGGTCGCCCGAGCCGTTCCGGGCGGCCATCTCGCCCATCGTATCGTGGAGTTCGAGTTCCGACAGGGCGGCTGGGAGATTCAGGGGAGCGTCGAGGCGAATATCGCTCGGAATGACGGTCAACAGCTCTTCGACCGACTCGATGCCGATGGCGGCCATCATCGCCTGCCGGTCGGCATCGGTGTTGGGTATGTACGTCATGTATTCTCCGCTGGGGCCGGCCGCCTCAGGCGCCGGTGAAGGAACGATAGTCCGCGGCGGTCATCAGGCTGGTGAATGCGCCTACATTGTCGACCTGGAGCTTGATCATCCATCCGTCGCCGTAGGGGTCGTGGTTGACCGCTTCCGGCTTGTCTTCCAGGTCGTCGTTCACTTCGGTCACGGTACCGCCCAGCGGGCTGTAGAGATCCGACACGGTCTTCACGGCTTCTACCGCACCGAATACGCCCATCTCGGCCACGCTGTCGCCTTCAGAAGGCAGTTCCACGAAGACGATGTCGCCGAGTTCGGATTGGGCGAAATCCGTGATGCCCACCGTGGCGATGTCTCCCTCCATGACTCACCCACTCATGTTCGGACGAATAGCGTAGATCATCGGGCGTGTTCATGCGGTCCTTTCTCCGATGCTTCGGTCCGTCACGGACCATTGACATCCGGTCATATCCTCAACTCAGGGGAGGTCATCGATTCAACGAAGTCGGTATTCGCCTTTCCGGAACGGAAGGTCGGGTGTTTCATCATGAACTGGTGAAACGGAATCGTCGTTTTTATGCCTTCGACAATGAACTCGTCCAGGGCCCGGCTCGGCTCGCGTCAGCGCTTCCTCCCGGTCCTTTCCCCAGACGATCAGTTTCGCCAGCATGGAGTCGTAGAACGGCGTGACCACGTACTGGGCGTACACGTGGCTGTCCACCCGTACCCCGTATCCGCCCGGGGTGTGAAAACTGGTGATCTCGCCCGTGGACGGCATGAAGTTCCGGTCCGGGTCCTCGGCGTTGATCCGGCATTCGATGGCGTGTCCCCGCAATTCGACGTCTTCCTGCGTGAATCCCAGGGGATATCCCGAGGCGATGCGGATCTGTTCCTTGACGAGGTCCCGCGAAACGACCATTTCCGTCACGGGGTGTTCCACCTGGATGCGCGTATTCATTTCCATGAAGTAGAACTGCCGGTCCTCCGTCACCAGGAACTCCACGGTGCCCGCATTCTCGTAGTCGATTGACCGCGCCGCGCGCAGGGCGGCTTCGCCCAGCCGGGACCGCAGGTCGTCGTCGACGAAGGGGGAAGGCGACTCTTCGATCAGCTTCTGCCGCCGCCGCTGGATCGAACAGTCCCGCTCGCCCAGGTGGACGACCTGCCCGTCCTGGTCACCGAGGATCTGCACCTCTATATGCCTGGCCTTTTCTATATACCTTTCCAGGTACAGTGCGGGGTTGTTAAAGGCGTTCTGTGCCTCCCGGGAGGCCAGGCGGTAGGCTTCACGCAATTCGTCGGCGTTACGGACTATACGGATGCCCCGTCCTCCTCCGCCCGCCGAGGCCTTGATCACCAGGGGAAACCCGATCTCGTGGGAGGCCGAGACCGCCGCGTCCTCGTCGGCCACGGTGTCATCCGTACCCGGAATGGTGGGCACGTCGGACCCCGCCACCGTCTTTCGCGCCTCGGCCTTGTCGCCCATGAGGCGGATGGCCCTCGATGGCGGTCCGATGAAGGCGATGTCACAGGATTCGCAGACTTCGGCGAAATGGGGGCTCTCGGAGAGGAATCCGTAACCGGGGTGCACGGCGTCGGCGTTCATGATTTCCGCCGCACTGAGAATGCGGGGTATGTTGAGGTAACTGTCGTTCGGTGTATTACTTCCGATGCAGACCGCCTCGTCGGCGAAGCGGACGTGGAGAGAGTCCTGGTCCGATTCGGAATGGACGGCCACCGTCGCGATGTTCAACTCTTTGCACGAGCGGATTATACGAAGGGCGATCTCGCCGCGGTTGGCGATGAGGATCTTCTGAAACATCGATGCCTATGCCGGTTCGATCAGAAATAACGGTTGGCCGTACTCGACGGGCTGGGCGTCTTCCACCAGGACGGCCATCACGCGCCCGTTCAGTTCGGACTGGATGGGATTCATCAGTTTCATGGCTTCGATGATGCACAGTTGCTGGCCGGTGCTGATCCGGTCCTGCTCCTGAACGAAGGGCTCGGCGTCGGGTTCGGGTGACCGGTAGAACGTACCCACCATGGGCGAGGTCACCTCGACGTAGGTATTGTCGGCAGAGGTTGCCGGACCGTTGTCCGACGAGACGCTTTCCGCTGACGGATCGGCGGCCGCGGCGGGAGGATTTACCACGGGTGCCGGAACGGCGGCGTCGGTCGTGCCGGGCGTCATGCGGACGATCCGGATCTTTCGGTCGCCGTCGGCCACCTCGACTTCCTGGATGTCCGTATCCTGCAGCGATTCGATCAGTTTGAGAACCTCATCGATTCCCATGATAGACTCCTCGGAATGGCGGTTACACCCGCTCCACGTATTCGCGGGACCGCGTATCGATACGCAACACGTCGCCCGTGGTTTACGAACAGCGGGACCTGCACCACGGCGCCGCTCTCGAGCGTGGCCGGCTTGGTGCCTCCGGTCGCGGTATCTCCGCGCATACCCGGATCGGTCTGCGTCACTTCCAGTTCAATGAAATTGGGCATCTCGATGCCTACGACGCCCTGGTCCGCGGTGAGCAGTTCGAGCGTCATGCTGTCTTTCATGTAGTCCCTGTTGTCGCCGATGATCGATTTGCCGACGGGAACCTGTTCGTAGGTCTCCAGGTCCATCATGTAAAACAGATCGCCGTCGCTGTACTGGTACTGGGCCTTGCGGCGTTCCACCCGCACATCTTCCAGCTTGTCCGAGGCCTTGTACGTCTTGTCAAGCACGGACCCGGTGTGGATATGCTTCAGGCGGGTACGGGAAAAGGCTGTTCCCTTGCCGGGCTTAATGTGCTCACAACCCGTGATCAGGTAGATGGATCCGTCGATTCGTATGGTCATTCCTGTGCGCAGGTCTGTCGCGTTTACCATCGGATTCGGCTGTTCTCCTTTACCCGCTCCATCGGTCGCCCGATTCCTACGGCGAACGAGGGCGTACGTTATCAATCCCGTCCAACAGGGGACGAAAGCATCCCCGTAAAGGGTGGGCAACGGGATTCGAACCCGCGACCTCCAGAGCCACAGTCTAGCGCTCTAACCAACTGAGCTATGCCCACCATCAACTACGAATAGAGCACGCGCAATATAGGCGTCGCGCCGGCTGGCTGTCAAGTGATTTGTCGGAGATCCAGCGTGCGTACGGCGGGGTGCCCGGGAGGGTCTCCGCTCCGCGACTCGTCGCCGCAAATCACCTGCTATTCCGGGAGAAACCGCTCCTGTGCCCAACTAGGGAACCGGGGCTTCGTCCATGGTTTCCAGGACCGGAACCGCTTCCGTCAGAGGACGGCGGATGATCGTTTCCGGCAGGCGCACGTCGATGTCCGCCGGACGCAGACCCCGGTTGACCGACTGCGTCTTGTACGTCAGTTCAATCGTACCGGCCTGGATGCCGCGCCGGGTGATGCGAACATGGCCTGGCCTCCAGATCCCGTTCCATTTTCGATAACGGCCGAATGTCCGGACCACCGATTCCCGGTTTACGGTGGATTCGGAAGCTTCGCGAACGACCGTCATCCTCCCGGTGTCGATCCACAACGATCTTCGCACGCCGTTTTCCTCCAGCGTGACGGCAGCCGATCCTCGGCCGTGGAGGTAGTCGACGACCGGCAGCCCGGGGTATCTGCCGGGCTCGACGGACCCGGTTACGGCGGCGCGGACGTCTTCCAGGGTCAGGTCCAGACCGGGTATGCGGGCATCGTTCGTCCCGAGTGTTCCTTCGAACACGTTGTTATCCCGGGGTATGTAGAGCCGCACCCGGCGGTCATGGATCAGGAGTACGGCGAGGACCTGGAAAAGCGCGCCGTGCACGTCGATGCGATATCGCGCAGGGTGGAGGTACCGAATTCGAAGCGACGCCCGGCTCCGCCGTCCCTCGAAGGTAGTTTCGACGCTTGCGCTGCCCTTGAAGTCCTGAAGGCTCGCCGAGGCCGAATCGATCTCCTGCAATAGCAATTCGACCGGTACGGGAGGCGTAGTAGAAGGTGGAGGCCGGCAGGATACAAACAGGAGAACGACGCAGGCGAGTATCCAGACCCGGCCAGACCGGTACAGGCCGTGCGGGCCAGGCGGTCCAGGCGGTCCAGGCGGTCCGGTCGTTTTACATTGCATCTTGCAGTTTCTGGAGGATTTCTTCGGATTCCTCGGGCGTCACGTCTTCCATCTCGAGGGCACGCTCCCAGTAACGGACAGCGTTATTTTGCATGCCGAGCCGGCTGTAGATATCTCCGAGGTGGTCGTGCACCGTTGCGCTCGAATCTTCGAATTGAAGGGCTTTTTCCACGTAGAACCGTGCTTTCCGGAAATCGCCCAGTCTGAAATACACCCATCCCAGGCTATCCAGAAATGCGCCGTTTTCCGGGCTGTGCTCGAGCGCTCTTTCTATCATTACCTTGGCTTCCTGCAGTCGCAGGCCCCGGTCGGCGAGTATATATCCCAGATAGTTCAGCGTGAAGATGTCATCGGGATCGATTTCCAGGGCGGTCTCGAAGGCGGTCACGGCTTTATCGAACTGTCCCGACTGTTCGTAGTTCTGCGCGAGCAGGAAATGGAGACGGTGGTGGGCCTGGAACCGCTCGACCGCCTCTTCCGCAATCTCGATGGCTTCCTCGAATTTATCCTGTTCCGTATGGGCATAGCCCAGGTAAAACCACAGATCGGGGTTTTCCGGATCGATCTCCAGGCCGTTGCGAAGGACCTGGATACCGCCATCATAATCCTCCTGCCGCAGGTGGACCAGGCCGAGGTTCACCCATCCTCTTCCGTCCTGCGGATTGAGATCCACTACCTTGCGAAAATGCATCCCCGCCTGTTCGTATTCCTCGCGGGACATGTAACTGACGCCCAGGTATAGATATAGCTCTGGTACATCGGGAAGGATCGACAGCGCCTGGCTGAGTACGCGCTCCGCCTGTTCGAACTTGTCCTGCCGGAGATAGGACAGCCCCAGGCTGATCCATCCCCGGGGATCGTGGCGGTTTATCCCGATGCTTTTCTGGGATTGGTCGATGGACTGGTTGTACATCTGGTTTTCCAGGTAGACGTTTGCCAGGTTCAGACGTAGGGTGACGTCGTCCGGCAACGATTCCACGCCTGCTTTCAACGCGTCGATCCCTTCCTGTATCTGGTCCTGTTCCAACAGGGCGTAACCCAGCGAAATCCAGCTCCTGGCATGTCCGGGATCTGCGCCAATGGCCGACCTGTAGGCGGCGACGGCGAGGGGATAGGCGCCGGCTTCCTGGTATACGAATCCCAGGTGCATATAGAGATCAGCGTCTTCCCCCACGACTCCCAGGCCTTCTTTCAGTGTATTCGCGGCCTGTTCAGCATTGCCGGAGCCTCGGTACGCCAGGCCGAGGTTGATCCAGTGTTTCGAGTCACCTTCGTTCAACGAGATCGCCCTGGTCAACGAAGCGACCGCCTCTTCCGGCTTGTCCTGGTTGAGCAACACTTCTCCAAGGGCGCCATGGAGTTCTGCCGCATTTGGGTGCAGATCCAGCCCCTCTCGCAGGGTCGCCAGGGCCTGCTCCGCACGGCCGCTGTTCTGGTAAGCATCGCTCAACTCCGCCCACAACGCGGGGGACGTCCGGTTGTTCTCGACGAGTAGCTGATACTCGGCGACCGCTTCATCGGGCCTGCCGAGAAACATCAGGATCCGTGCGAGCCGGTGGCGCAGGGCCGCTTCCCGGTCTGGTCCCAGGGCGATGATTTCCCGGTACATGGTAATGGCCCTGTCCCACTGCCGTCTTTCCTCGTAGATCTCCGTGAGGGCCACCCGCGCGGGAATCGAATCCGGATAGTCGTCGAGTACCTTCTGCAACTCGATCACCGCTTTGTCGTACATATCCCTTTGCTTGTAGGCGTCGGCCAGTTTGTAATGAAATTCGGCATTGCGCGGCGCGATCCGGCTCAACGTTTCCAGTTCCCTGAGGACGGCATCCTGATCGTTCAACCTGCCCGCCAGTTGCGACAGGGCGATATGGGCTTCGATGTTGCCTGGTTCCAGAGAAACGACCCGCTCGAAAGCGTCCCGTGCCGGCAGATACTTGCCCAGGTCGGCATGGCACCTGCCCATTACGAGCCATGCATCCGTCGCCGTCGAATCCAGGTCAACCGCCGTCCTGGCGTGCATCAGCGCCATGTCGCGTTGTAACACACGGTAATAGTCCACGGCCAGGGCGGTGTGAATGTCCGGAGAGTTAGGATCGTACTGAAGGGCCTGAAGATAGGATTTGATCGCATTTTCCGGATCGTTCTGCGCGTCGTAGAGACCGCCCTGGGCATAATGCTCCAGGGCCTTGGCGCGGTCCGCCTGTCCATACGCCCGGCTAATGGGATGGATGCCGGTCATCACCACGCAGAACAGCAGGATTGTCCAGGGCGTGCATCTTCCTATTGACCTTCTTTGCGCCATCATATTCGTACCCGTCATTTCGTGGTTATCGGAAAATCCGCGTAACGTCGTTGAATATCACGAATACCATAAGTACCAGTAAGAGGGCCATGCCGGCCTGTTGCCATAACAGCCGGTACTTTAGCGAAAGTGGACGCCGCAGTACGCTTTCGACGCCCAGGATAAGCAGTTGGCCACCGTCCAGTGCGGGTATGGGCAGCAGGTTCAGTATGGCGAGGTTTATACTCAGGAAGGCCATGAAACTGAAAAGACTGCTCGCTCCCTGACGGGCGCTGTCTCCCGCCATCTTTGCAATAGCGATGGGACCGCCGACCGAGTCGGTGGATACCTGGCCCATGACCAGTTTCTTCACAAAAACGAGTATGGTGTAGGTGACGTTCACCAATTGTGTTCCGGCCAGGCTGAAAGAAGAAATAAACCCTACCGGACTACGTTTCACGTGGTCCTGCTGGGTGATGCCGATCTGGCCTATATCGATGATGTCTCCGGTCTCCCGGTCCAGGTCCTGGGCCGTATTGGGGACGATGTTCACCTGGTGAGGTTGACCGCTCCGGGTCCAGGACACCGCAGTTTCCATGCCCGGCCGTCTTCGAATCACCTCGACCATCTCGTACCATTGCGTGACCGGGACGCCGTTCACGGAAATGATGACATCACCGGACCTCAGGCCGGCCTTCTCGGCGGGAGAATCCGGTATCACCGAGCTCACGGCCGACGCACGGAAATAGTCCAGACTGGACAGCCGTTCCGCCGTGCCGACGCCAATATCCCGTACTTCAACCGTGCGGTCCTGGCCATCCCGTCTTAACTTCAGGACGAGGGACGCCGCCGTTCCGGATGCAAGCTGTTCACGCACATCTTCCCATGTATCGACAGGCACCTGGTCGATTTCGAGTATTTCGTCGCCGACCAGCAACCCGGCCACCGCGTACGGGCTGCCGTTCTCCACCCGGCCGACGGTAGTGGTGTCGACAAGCATCACGCCCATGGACACGAAGAACAGCCAGAATATGACAAAGGCGAGTACGAAATTCATACCGGGTCCCGCCGCGATGACAAAGGCCCGCGCACTCACGGATTTGGACTGGAATTCCCAGGGCTCGCCACCGTTTTCTTCAGACTGGGCGTCGGGCTGTTCCCCGGCCATTTTCACATAGCCGCCCAGGGGGATCCAGGATATGCAGTATTCGGTGTCACCAATGGTCTTGCCGATCATCCTGGGCGGAAACCCCAGCGAGAATCGCTCCACCTTTATGCCCATGCGCTTGGCCGCCAGGAAGTGACCCAGTTCATGGAAGAAGACCAGCAGTCCAAGGACGAAAATCGCAGATAACACGGTGGTTAACATGCCCGTTACTCCGTTCTTTTCTTATCTTGTTTCCGTTCTGCTTCCGTGTCGAATGTGTGACGCCAAAACATTAAGGAAATATACAGAATCGCACCGCTATCCGGCAATCAACTTTTTCCCGCAGTAAGCCCTGGCCCACTGGTCCGCCGCCACGATGGATTCCAGTGAGACGGGTTCGGCGTGGTTCGGCTGGCCCGGCCCGCCCGGCTGGCCCGTCCCGCCCGGCCCACCCGGCGTGGCCATGTGGCGTTCCATGGCGTCGGCGATGATGCACGGTATGTCGGTAAACCCGATCCGCTGCTGTAGGAAGGCTTCGACGGCCATTTCGTCGGCCGCGCTCAGCACGGCAGGCACGGTGGTCCCCCGGCGGCTGGCCTCGTAGGCGAGCCCGAGACAGGGGAACGTATCTTCATCGGGCGGATCGAGTGTCAGAGACCAGTTCCGCGTTATATCGAACCGGGGCCATGGGGATTCCAGGCGTTCCGGGTACGAGAGGGCATACTGGATCGGTATGCGCATGTCGGTCGGGCCCATCTGGGCAAGCAGAGATCCGTCGACCATTTCGACCAGGGAGTGGATGATGGACTGCGGATGGATCACCACGTCGATCTTCGACACGGGGAGATCGAAGAGCCAGTGGGCTTCGATCACTTCGAAACCCTTGTTCATCAGCGTCGCGGAATCGATCGTGACCTTGCGACCCATGCTCCACGTCGGATGGTTCAGTGCGTCCGTCGAAGAGATTTGTGTAAGATGCTCCGGGTCGCTATTGCGGAACGGCCCGCCCGATGCCGTCAGGATCACCCGCTCGATCCGATCCGGGTCCTGACCGGCCAGGCACTGGTGAACGGCGCAGTGTTCGCTGTCAACGGGCAGGATGTCCACCCCGTGGCGCCGCGCCGACGCCATGACGATCTCTCCGGCCATGACCAGGATTTCCTTATTGGCCAGCCCGATGGTCTTGCCCGCTTCGATCGCCTTCAGCGTGGGGACGAGCCCCGCGCTGCCCGGAAGGGCGCTTATGACCATGTCCACGTCGGGGTGGGTGACCGCTTCGACCAGTCCCTCCACGCCGGTGTGGATCGATGGCGCGCCGACACCGTGATCGAGCCTGTCTGCCCCGTCCGCATCGTTGACGGCGACTATGCGCGGACCGAAACGCGCGATCTGCCGCTCAAGCAGATCGACCCGGGTATTTGCGGTCAGGCTGTGGGCCGAATAGCGATCCGGAAAAGCCGCAATGACTTCCAGCGTCTGCGTGCCGACTGAACCCGTCGAACCCAGGATGGCGATGCGCTTCATGATTTCAAGGTCCTCCACCCTGAAATTTCAACCTGCGACGAAAGCCAGGTAATAGTACACGAAGGGCGCTACGTAGAACACGCTGTCGAACCGGTCGAGTATGCCGCCGTGACCCGGAATGAAATGGGAGGAATCCTTCACCCCCGCATCCCGTTTAAGTAGGGATTCTACCAGGTCTCCGACCTGGGCGATGATGCCGCCCGCGGCGCCCATGACGACACAGTGCAGTGGACTCAGAAAGGGGAACAGTGCGTACCGGAGCACAAACATGAAGACGACGGCGCCGATCAGTCCGCCGATGGTACCCTCCACGGTCTTGCTCACGCTGACGCGGGGCAGCAGCTTGTGTCGCCCCAGCAGCCTGCCCGCAAAATAAGCGAATGCGTCGTATGACCAGGGTATGGCAAAGGCGAGCAGGACCGGCGCCATGGCTCGTTCTCCCAACGTTACAACGGCCGGATCGTCTATCGGCCACGTTCCCAGCAGGATCAGGTGGCTGCCCAGGAGTCCGATGTAGAGTACGCCGAATACCGTTGCCGCCACGTTCTGAAACGGGGAATGCCTGCTCTTTCTGAACACCTCTGCCGCGGCGGCAAGGAGCAGAAGGGCCGTGAGGATCAGCGGGGCGTTGCTGCCCGCTTCGAGCCAGGCGTCGAGACACAGCAGAAAAGCCGCGGGTACGCCGATGAACCAGTTGGGGTCGGTGTCTTTGGCCACCGCGATGCCATGGTATTCACGCAGGCCGAAGAGCACGACGAGGGTGACGAATACGAACAGGCTCGTTCCGCCAATCCAGCAGAGGAATACGATGCACGGGACGAAAACCACGCCCACTATGACACGGATCCACGTCTCCGAGAAGGCCGCCATGGAGCATCACTCCGTTACGTACTGTGAGAAGAAATCTGTTCGCCGGTTCTACCGAAACGGCGTTCCCGTGACTGGTAGTCCTTGATGGCACCGATGAAATGGCTGCGTGAGAAATCGGGCCACAGGACGGGAGAAACCAGGATCTCGGTGTAGGCCAGTTGATAGAGCAGGAAGTTGCTGATCCGCATCTCGCCGCTGGTCCGGATCAGCAGGTCGGGGTCCGGCAGGCTCTCCGTGTACAGGTAGGACGCAAAAAGCGATTCGTCGATGGTATCGGGATTCAACTTGCCGGCCTGGACGTCCATGGCGATGCATTGCGCGGCTTCGACAATCTCCTGTCTGCCGCCGTAATTCAGGGCGAAATTCAACAGCAGGCGGTCGTTGCCCGCCGTTTGCTCCGTGATCTGGCGAATGACCTTCTGGTTGGTTTCCGGCAGTTCGTCCCACCGGCCCAGGAAGGAGACCCGGATGCCGTGCTTGCTGGCTTCATCGAAGGCGCCGCGGAGCGAGTCGACGATCAACCGCATGATGGAGGCGACTTCACGCTTGGGGCGATTCCAGTTTTCGGTCGAAAACCCGAAGAAGGTGAGAATCCCAACACCGTATTCCCCGGCACACCGGATCATTTCGCGGACCGACTCCACACCAGCGGAATGTCCCTCGTCCCGCGCAAGGCCCTTCTTCTTCGCCCATCGACCGTTGCCGTCCATGATGAACGCGATGTGGCGGGGCATGCGCTCCGGGTTCAGTCCTGCTGAGACCGCCTGTTCTTTCTGTGCGTCTCGACCCACGTCACCCCCGAATTTACAGCCGGCGGGTATGGACCCGGATGGCCGGCTACCGACTATATCTCCAGGATTTCCTGTTCTTTTACCGAAATGGCGCTGTCGATGGAGGAGATATGCTGGTCGGTGAGATCCTGGATGGTTTTCTGATGCCGTTTGCTTTCGTCTTCAGACAACCGGTGGGCTTTTTCTTCGGCCTTGATGCGTTCGTTCATCTCCCTGCGAACGTTCCGGATTCCAATCTTTCCGTCCTCGCCCAGTTTCTTGACCATCTTCACGTATTCGAGCCTGCGCTCTTCGTTCAGCGGTGGAACCGGCAGGTGGATCACGTTACCATCGGGATTGGGCATCAGTCCCAGGTCGGAAGTCTGGATAGCCCGGACGATTTCGGGGATCATCTGCTTGTCCCATGGCTGTATAGAGATCGTGCGCGCGTCCGGTGTGTTAATGGTGGCGACCTGGTTAACGGGGGTCATGGTCCCGTAGGCTTCGATCTGGATATTGTCCAGCAGGGCGGGATTGGCCCGGCCGGCACGGACTCCGGCGAGTTCCACGCGGAGCACTTCTACGGTCTGATCCATTTTACGACTGGCTTCTTTTAAGATCTCTTTCGCATCCACGATTCACCTCGTTGGCAGCGAACGAACCGATGTCGATCGATCCGGAATCTGAGTTCTGCGGGCTATTCCCCGCCCAGTTCGTACCGGACGAACCGTCTTACCATGATGTTCTCGCCCAGCGTGGCCACCGCGTCCGTGATCAGGTCCCGCACCGTCTTGTCGGTATCCCGGATGAACGGCTGTTCCAGCAGACAGTTTTCCTGGTTGAATTTCTCGACCCTGCCCTGAACGATACGGTCGATGATGTGGTCGGGCTTGCCTTCGTTCCGGGCCTGGTTCCGATAGATCTCCCGCTCCTTGTCCAGGACGGTTTCTTCGATCTGGTCCCGGTCCACGGCGATGGGCCGCGTGGCCGCTACCTGCATGGCAATATCTCGGGCCAGGGTCTGAAAGGACTCGTTCCGGGCGACAAAATCGGTTTCGCAATTGATCTCGACCATGGTCGCTATGCGGCTGCCGGGATGGATGTAGGTATGGATGATGCCTTCTTTCGCTTCCCGGCTGCTTTTCTTGGAAGCCGCCATGATACCCTTTTCACGCAGCAACGTAACCGCATTCTCGATACTGCCTTCGGACTCTTCGAGGGCCCGCTTGCAGTCCATCATACCGGCCCCGGTCTGGTTCCTGAGTGTCTTAACGTCGCTTGCTGATATAGTCATAAATTCACAACAATCTTAGCGAATTTCGATCATCCGCTACGGCCGCCTTTCTCCGGCCTCATATCCGGATTTACGCTTGCTCTTCGACTTCCTCGACCGGCGCTTCATCCGACGGAACGTCCCGGCCGGAGTTGCGTAGTCCTTCTTCCACGGCGCTCGCCACGACTTCCGTAATGAGACCGATGGACCGAAGGGCGTCGTCATTCCCGGGTATGGGATAATCGATCAGGTCGGGGTCGCAGTTCGTATCCAGTATGCTGACGATCGGGATCTCCAGGGTGTTCGCCTCGGCGACGGCGATACGTTCCTTCCGGGCGTCCACCACGAAAATGACGCCGGGCAGGTCGCGCATGTCGCGGATTCCGCCCAGGACCTTCTGCAGGCGCTCGCGTTCTTTTTCCAGGCTCGCGGCTTCCTTCTTCGTCAGTGCTTCGAAGGTGCCGTGTTCTTTCATTTTCTCTACTTCTTCCAGCCGCTTGATGCTGGTCTGAATGGTCTGGAAGTTCGTCAGCATTCCGCCGAGCCAGCGCTCAGCGACGTAAAACATGCCGCATCGCTGCGCCATTTCGATGATGATGGGGCGAGCCTGCTTTTTCGTACCCACGAAGAGTACGGATTGCCCTTTCTCGACGGCCGTACGGATTGCGTTGTACGCGATTTCTATCTGGCTGAGCGTCTTCTTCAAGTCGATAATGTAGATATTGTTACGCTCTGCGAAAATGAACTGTTTCATCTTCGGGTTCCAACGCCGCGTCTGGTGACCGAAGTGAACGCCTGCGCCTAGCAGGTCTTGTATGGTGGGAATACCCATTGGCGATCCTGATCTCCTTGTGTGGCAGGCAGATAGGCCTGCGTCCTAGTATTAACGCTTCGAGAACTGGAACCGCTTCCGTGCACCGGCCAGTCCGTACTTCTTGCGTTCCTTTATACGTGAATCCCGCGTCAGCATACCCGCTTCGCGAAGCGGGGCGTGCAGGCCCTCATCCATGTCCTTCAGTGCCCGGGCGATTCCTAGTCTCAACGCGCCAGCCTGGCCGGTCTTGCCACCGCCGAAGGTCCGGGCGAACACGACCACCTGGTCGTTCATTTCCGTAAGCACGAGGGGTTCCTCGATCGCGGCGACAAGACCGGGGCGATCGAAATAATCCATCAGCGGCTTGTCGTTGACCACGTGGCCTCCGCTGCCTTTCTTCGCACGAAGCCAGACTTTGGCGATCGCGCGTTTCCTTCTACCCACTGCGTGGTGTCCATGCGTATCCGAATTCATGCTTCGATGATCTCCTTATAGATCCAGCGCAACGGGCTTCTGGGCGCTATGAGGGTGTTCCGCGCCGGCGTACACGCGGAGTTTACGGTAAATCTGACGGCCTAGCGCATTGTGCGGCAGCATGCCCTTTATCGCCATGCGCAGCACGCGATCGGGATGCCGGGCAGCCATGCGTTCGTAGCTGATCGATTTCAATCCACCGGGATAGCCGCTGTGGCGGTAGTACATCTTGTTCTGAGGTTTCTTGCCGGTCAGAACCACCTTTTCCGCATTGATTACGATGACGTGGTCGCCGGTATCCAGATGCGGCGAGAAGATCGGCTTGTGCTTGCCGCGCAGAATCTTGGCCACTTCGCTGGCCAGCCTGCCCAGCACCTTGCCGTCAGCGTCCACGATGTGCCAGTCGCGCTGCAGGTCTTCCATTTTAACCGTCGGTGTCTTCATGAATAGAACACGCTCCTTTATCCGGTAACGGCCGGTTCCCATACCTGGTGTGACAACGCGGCGAGACTTTCGGCGTACGGCTGCCTGGCTAAACCGCGTTCCGTGATGATCGCAGAAACGTAACGAGCCGGGGTTACGTCGAATGCTGGATTGTATACCTCCACCTCTTCGGGTGCGGTACGTCCGCCCGGTCCCTGGTTGATTTCGGTAGCTTCGCGTTCTTCGATCGGGATTTCATGGCCCGATTCAATGGACAGGTCGATAGAAGAAAAAGGCGCCGCCACGTAAAGAGGTATGTCGTGCGCATCGGCCAGTACAGCCACTCCGTAGGTGCCGATCTTGTTGGCGACGTCGCCATTGGCGGCCACGCGGTCCGCGCCTACGATCACGCAGTCTATCCGACCTTCCTTCATGACCTGTGCAGCCATGCTGTCGCAGATAAGCGTTACGCCGATGCCAGCCTGGGTCAGTTCCCAGGAAGTCAGCCTGGCGCCTTGCAGGACCGGCCTCGTTTCGTCCGCGTACACGTGGACCTGCTTTCCTTCGTTGTGGGCCTGGTACACCACGGCCAGGGCCGTACCGACCCCCGACGTGGCGAGCGCTCCGGCATTGCAGTGCGTGAGCACCGTCTGGCCGGACCGGAGCAGGCCGGCGCCGTTTATTCCAATAAGCCTACACGTGTCTTCGTCTTCCGACTGTATCGCCAGCGCTTCCCTCAACAGGGCGTCCTTGATGTCTTCCACAGGTGCTTCGCGGTGTTCACGTGCGGTTTGACGCATTCTCTCCAGGGCCCAGAACAGGTTGACCGCCGTGGGCCGCGTGGCCGCCAGGATGTCCGCGGCGTCGTCGACCTCCCGGTTGAAGGATGCGAAGTCGACGGCCCCGCTGTGCTGTACACCGACGACGATTCCGAATGCTGCGGCGACGCCGATGGCAGGTGCACCGCGTACTTTCATGCGTTTGATGGCTGCCGCCATGGATCGCAGATCCTGGCAGCGCTCGTATACCACTTCGCCGGGCAGACGCGTCTGGTCCAGCAAAACAAGGACGCTCTCGTCGCGGTCCCACCGTATGGTCGTGAAATTCATGACTTGCCTGACGCTTCCAGGATGATGCCGGTCAAGGGGTAATCATCTCCATGAATCGATCGTGACGGTCCGTGATCTCTTCCTCGGTGAGTGATTCGAGGCGCCGGACACTGAAATCTTCCACGTTGAACGAAGCCATGACACTGCCGTGCACCATGGCCCGTTTCAAGGCTCGGACGCCCGTATCTCCCGTTTGGGCCAGATATCCCATGAACCCCCCCGCGAATGTGTCACCGGCTCCCGTTGGATCGACCACGGATGTTACCGGATAAGACGGGATGGAGAACCAGGTATCCCTGGTACGCAGCGTCGCGCCGTGTTCTCCTCGTTTGACGACAACCGCCCGCGGGCCCAGGTCCAGAATACGGTCCGCAGCCCGCACGAGGTTGTGGTCGTCTACCAGCTGACGGGCTTCCCCGTCGTTGATGATCAGCACGTCCACCCGGTTCAGCGTCGACAGCAGGGACTCCCGTTTCCCGTCGATCCAGAAATCCATGGTGTCGCAGGCGACGATGCTGGAACGGCCCGACTGGCTCAGCACTTCACGCTGCACGTCCGGATCGAGATTCGCCAGGAACACATGATCGTGCCCACGGTGCCGGTCTGACAATTGGGGCTGAAAACCGGTCAACACGTTCAACTGCGTGTCGGTCGTGCGCCGGTCGTTCATGTTGTCGGCGTATTCGCCCGCCCAGCGAAAGGATTTACCTTCCTTTACCTCCAGGCCCGAAAGGTCGACCCGCCGCTTCCTCAGGAAATCCAGGGAAGCCAGGGGGAAATCGTTTCCCACGACGGCAATGACGTCCACGGGCGCGAAGAAACTGGCGGCAGCTGAAAAGTAGGTTGCCGACCCGCCGATCGCGTCCTTCGCCTCTCCCTCCGGTGTTTTCACCGAATCAAACGCCACCGTGCCGACTACGAGTATGCCCAAATCCTAAGCCTCGTGTTCCAGTGCGTCCACCCTGTCCCCGGTGACACCGGCATCGGGACTGCGAATGATTTCACCCGTTTCCGCGTCCGTGGATACGGCGACCCTTGGGGCGTCGCCCCAGAGTCGTTCAAGTCCGTAGAACGAGCGGACTTCTGCCCTGAACACGTGTATAACCACGTCCACGTAGTCGAGCAGGACCCATCGCCAGCTTTGCTTGCCTTCCGTGTGCCAGGGTGTCGTTTCTTTCTCTTTGAGATCCCCCGTCACCTGCTCGACGACCGCCTTGATCTGCGGTTCTGATCCCGCCGTCCCGATGACGAAGTAGTCCGTTAAGGAGGAGAGCCCACGGATATCGATAATCATCACGTCCCCCGCGTTCTTGGACAACATGGAAAGGGTCGCCTGCTCTGCGATTTCCTGCGATGCCAATGCCACGGTCACTCCGTCTCCTCGTGAAAAAGCAGTTCGTCGTAGTCCTTGCCGATAACCACCGATACGTCCACCAGGCGCTCTTCGTTCCGTTGAAGCAGGACGTTAGGCGTTCCCAACGCGTCGCCGACCGCGCGGGCGGCACTGGACGGTCCGGACGGTCCGGACCGTCCACTCGTTCCCCTGCGGTCCAGCACGATCGTTTCGCGATACTCGAAGTGATCCGCATTGTCGATGTTGACCACGTCGAATCCCTTCTTCCGCAGGTATCTCATGGCCACTTGTCCGATCCCTTGTTCCCCGCATCCATTCAGTACCTCCACCTGGATCTGGAAGACCGACGGGTCGACAACCTCCTCGGTGGTCCGTTCGGTGGACGAGAAAAAAGCGGACGAGGTGGCCACGGAGTAAACCAGGTATGCATTCAGTCCGATCAGTAGAACGATAACGCCCTCGAGCAACCGTATGCGCCAGCGACTGCCGTTTCGGTGATTGCCCTGACCCTGGACCGGCCGGTTCGCTTCGGGTCTGATGACTCGCCTCGTCATGGGTGCGTCCACACGGCTTGCGTCCGCGGACGGGCCTCAAACTGGACCGTGCGACAAAGGATCTTGTTTTTCCAAAGAATACCGGGGAGCGAACTAGGGGAATACATCAGGAAGGGAAACATAGGGAGGGTACCAACTGTAATTCATCGACCAGTTCCTTTCACCATGCGATCCCCCTTTTTACCCCGGGCTCGACACAATTCTACCTGTCAAATCGAACGATGGTTCGACAGGCGGAACACCACTCACTTTCCAGACCACTATATATACAAACGTTAGTATGCAGTGTCAACTGTTTTTTCCCTTGTGCATCGCGCATTCGCGCTCCTGAACGCGAAGCCAGGATTCGGCCGCCGACAGGTGTTCCGGCGTGTTCACCCCGGTGGTTTCCCGTGGCGTGCCAGCTGCGGCATCCGCGATACGGTGGCCTTGTTCCCTGAGTATTCCAATAGTATCTGTCAGGTAGTATTCTCCCTGCCTGTTATCGGGGGTAAGACGCTCCAGGGCCTGGAGCAACAGCGCGGGTTCGAAACAGTAGGTGCTGGTATTGATCTCCCGCAGAACACGCTGTTCCGCGTTGGCGTCCTTCTCCTCCACGATCCGGTCGATGCGTCCGTCATCGTCGCGAATAATGCGGCCCAGGCCCGTGGGATCGTCAACCCGTGCGGTAAGTACGGAAGCCGCGGCGCGTTCACTGCGATGGGCGCGGACCAGGGCCTCCAGTGTGAGGGGACGGATAAGGGGCGTATCGCCGGCGAGGACCAGGATGATGCCATTTTCCCCGGTCAGAAGGGGTCCAGTCTGGTGCACTGCGTGACCCGTGCCGAGCTGCTCCTCCTGGACGACGAACTCCACGGGCCAGCCGGCGAGTTCACGCTTAACGGCATCCGCCTGGTGGCCGACTATGACGATAATCCGCCGCGAACCGAGCGCTTGGGCGGTTTCGAGCACATAGTGAATCAGCGGTCTGCCATTCAACCTGTGCAGCACCTTGGCCAGGTCCGATCGCATCCGGGTACCCTTGCCGGCAGCCATGATCACCGTGATCAATTCGCTGTTTTCTTCTCTCATGAACTCTCCGGTTACTGGCGGGCAAGGTAGGGGTTATGGCCCGTATGGCCCGGCAAGGTAGCGAACGAGATGGTCCACCGGTTTCAGGTCTTCCAGCAGATCCGATACGGTCCGTCCGTGCACCGGGTGAACCCCTTCCGGATGGATCTCCGCCAGGGGGACGAGCACAAAGGCACGCTCAGCCATGGCGGGATGTGGAAGTGCGAGGTCGGGAAGATCGAGCACCAGGTCATCGTAAAGCAGCAGGTCGAGATCGATTTCGCGGGGTCCGTTTTTCCACGTTTCGGATCGTCCCAGGCGCGCTTCTATTTCCCTGAACGCATCCAGCAGAAGCATCGGTGCCAGGGTGGTTTCGAGCAGGACCGCGCCGTTGACGAAATCGGTTTGGTCGGCGTACCCCACCGGACGCGTCTCATACCAGGACGAGCCCTTCACGAGCCGGATATCCGGATTTATCTCCAGTTCGTGTACCGCTCGTCGGCACCACGCGATTCGATCCCCTATATTGCTGCCCAGTCCCAAGGCGACTGACGCCATTTCGCATCCTGCCTGCCGGTACTTCAGGCCTTCCTGATCCGTGTCAGCTCGACCTCCACGGCACCTGAACGCAGGGCCCTGGCCACGGTGGGTTTTCTTAGTCTGACCACGATCCGTTCCACCTGGGGGTAGGCCGAGAGCAGTTCATCCGCCACGCGGCCGGCGACCGCCTCCAGCAGCTGGCAAGGTTTACCGGTGATAATCCGTACCACGCGCAGGCTGATATCCGCATAGTCGACGGTGTCGGCCAGGCTGTCCGTGAGCGAGGCCGCCGACAGGTCCACGCGCAGTGCGACATCGGCTTCGAAGACCTGCCCGAGTGTCCGTTCCAGGGTAGTCACGCCATGATAGCCAAAGGCGCGAATATCCCGCACGCTGATCCAGTCTTCCGTCATGATGATGGTCCGTTCAGGCGAGGCTGACCGCGGGGAATGCCCGCTTGCGCAACCGAAAGCGGGACATCAGCCGGTCCATTCGTTCCAGCACGGTCTGAATCTGCGACTCGTTACCGTTTAGCGCGATTCGGACGTATCCTTCACCGTATTCGCCCAGGTACACGCCGGGTACGACGAACACGCCCGCCTTGCGCAGCAGGATGCTGAATCGAACGGAGGTATAGCGGGGTGGTACGGGAAGCCACACGTAGGGACCGCCCCTCGGAGCGTTTATATTCCAGCCGATGTCTCTCAAACCCGAAACCAGCAGGTCCCGTCGCCACTGGTAATTCGATACCACCTCTTCCGCGTGCCGGTTCAATTGCGGAAACACCTCCGCCGCCGCTACCTGAAGGCCGGGTAGCATCGGGGCGTGCATATGGGAGGTCAACTGGGCCATGGCGGCCAGCGCGGAAGGATTGCCGACGGCTACACTCAGGTCGCGGAACACGCCACCGGGCAGCACGGAAAGGGAGAACAGTTCAATGCCCAGGTTAAACGCGCCGGGAGTCTGCAAGAGGCTCGGGACTTCGATTCCGTCATAGGTCAGAAAGTGCTGGGTGGCGTCGTGGCAGACGATGATGTTGTGTCTGCGTGCGAAATCGACGAGTTCCCGGAAGAACGAATGATCCGCCACTGCGCCGGTGGGGTCGTTCGGATAGCCGATGTACATCAGTTTCGCCTGGCCGGCGACGCGCGAGTCGATCTGCTTCAGGTTGGGCAGGAAGTCGTTCCGCCCGTGCAGGGGATAGGAGTGTATCTGTCCGTTCGCCAGTATTGCGCTGGTCCTGTACGCCGGATGGGATGGGTCGGGGATCAGTACGGTATCGCCGGGATTGACCAGCGCCATGGCCACGCTGGCCGGTCCGGTCGCGGTGCCCGCGAAGGGCAGAACCTGAACATCCGGATCGATTTCCACGTCGAACCGGTACGCGAACCAATTGCTGAACACCCTGCGGAACTCGGCGCCAGCTAGCTGGCCCGCTTCAACCGGATCGTCTCCATTGGCTAGTCCGCCCAGTCCGCCCGCGGCAGCCATGGTGTTGAACATTTTTTCGATGTTTTCGCGTTGAATGGGGGTATCGGCGGTGCTCGTGGTCAAATCTATGGGCTCGATCCCCTTTGCGGCCAGTCTTCTCAGGTATCGCGAATGTTCCAGGGGCCGGTTAAGCGGGACCTGGTGAAGCCGTTCCGCGCGTTCTATAACTACCGGGTTTCTCATGATCTCTCCGTCGCTTCAGCCATAAATCCGGCAAGCCGCCGATCTTCCGGGGAATATAGAAGCAGGGCATGGGCGTAGCAAGAAAAAACCCCCGATGTCTCCACCGGGGGTTTTCCTGGAACCGGCCGTAGACCGGCCACCTACTATTGCATCCCGCTTAGTACATGCCACCGCCGTGGGGCATGGCCGGAGGCGGGGTATCTTCCGGAAGCTCAGCGACCAGCGCCTCGGTCGTAAGCAACAGGCCGGCGATGCTCGCGGCGTGCTGCAGCGCAACACGGGAGACCTTTGTGGGTTCGATCACACCCGTGGCGGACATGTCACCATAGGTATCAGTCTCGAAGTTGTAACCGTATCCGCCTTCGCCTTCCCTGATCTTCTGCAGGATGATGGATCCTTCCAGGCCGGCGTTTTCCGCCAACTGCCGCAAGGGCGCTTCGAGCGCCTTACGCACGATATTGGCGCCTACCGCTTCGTCGCCTTCCGCGTCAAATCCGTTCTCCAGCGAAGAAAGCGCACGGATGAAAGTAACGCCGCCGCCCGGTACGACCCCTTCCTCGATGGCCGCCTTGGCGTTGTTAAGCGCGTCTTCTACACGGGCTTTCTTTTCCTTCATCTCGGTTTCCGTCGCGGCACCCACGTTGATGACCGCCACGCCGCCCGCCAGCTTGGCCAGGCGTTCCTGTAGTTTTTCCTGATCGTAGTCGGAGGTGGTCTCCTCGATCTGGGCGCGAATCTGGTTGATGCGTCCCTGGATCGCGTCGGTACCACCGGCGCCTTCGACGATCGTCGTGTTGTCCTTGTCGATATTGACGCGCTTGGCCGTACCGAGGTCACCGACGGTCACGTTTTCCAACTTGAAACCGGCGTCTTCGGAAATGACCGTTCCACCCGTCAGTATCGAGATATCCTCGAGCATGGCCTTGCGGCGGTCGCCGAATCCGGGTGCCTTGACCGCGGCGACCTTCAGGGTTCCGCGAAGCTTGTTGACCACCAGCAGGGCGAGAGCCTCACCCTCAATGTCCTCGGCGATGATCAACAGCGGGGATCCGCTCTGGGCGATCTTTTCGACGACGGGATAGATATCCTTGACGGCACTGATCTTCTTGTCGTGAATCAGGATTTTGGTATCCTCGAGCACCGCTTCCATGGACTCGGAATCGGTAACGAAGTAAGGCGAGAGGTAACCCCGGTCGAACTGCATGCCTTCCACTACGTCGAGGGAGGTTTCCATGCTCTTCGCCTCTTCGACCGTGATGACGCCGTCCTTGCCCACTTTTTCCATTGCGTCCGCTATAAGGTCACCAATGGTCGAGTCGCCATGAGCGGAAACGGTTGCGGTTTCCGATATTTCCTTCCGGCCTTCCACGCCCTTGGACATATCCGAAATTGCACCTACCACTTCAGATACGGCCTTATCGATGCCCCGCTTGAGATCCATGGGGTTGGCGCCGGAAGTCACGTTTCTGAGCCCTTCCGCGTAAATGGCCTGGGCGAGCACGGTAGCCGTCGTGGTCCCATCACCGGCCACGTCGCTGGTTTTCGACGCGGCTTCCTTGATCATCTGCGCACCCATGTTTTCGAAATTGTCCACGAGCTCGATTTCCTTCGCCACGGTGACACCGTCCAGCGTGAAGGTAGGCGAACCGAACTTCTTGTCGATCACGACGCATCGACCTTTCGGACCCATGGTGACGCGGACCGCGTCCGCAAGAGCGTCTACACCCCTTTTCAGGGCCTGCCGGGCGTCTGCATCGAACGAGAGTTGTTTGGCTGGCACTGCTACTTCCCCCTATGATAGCCCGGGTGTTTCCAGGCGTTTCTGGTCATAGCGAACAGGCTTCCTGTTCACACTTTAAAGTTACCTAAATCCTTTATATCCAACGAGTACCGTATTCAACATTAGCACTCGAACATCCAGTCTGCTAATATATGAAATGGGGTTTGAGAATGCAAGTTTTTTTTGTTCTACGCGATGCGTGAAAGGGAGCGGGACGAGGGACTACCGATCGGGTAGGAGCCGGATGGAGCCGGAACGGATCACGATGGGTCCGTGTTCTTCCCTTTCGAGTACCAGGCCGCCCTCTTCATCGACGCGGGTCAGCCTTCCGGTGGCGCCGGCGGGGCTGTCGGCCTCGACCATCCGGCCTCGCCATGCGAGTCTGGCATCGACATCGGCAAGCGGGGTCGACGGTCCGGATTCCAGGTAGTGCAGGTAGGCCGATTCGAAGGAAGTCAGGATGGAAAGGAACAGGTCCTGCCGCGATACCAGACCGCCCGATTCGATGCGAAGCGACGTGGCGGTATCGGAGATCTCGTGTGGAAACATGTCGTGGGTGTGATTTACGTTGATCCCCATGCCGACCACGATGACGGGTTCGTCCGCGGTTACGACGCGGGTCTCGGCCAGCATGCCGGCGACCTTGCGGCCTCGAATCAGCAGGTCGTTCGGCCACTTGATTTCCACGGTGACGCCGGCCGTCGCCTCGAGGGAGCGCGCGACGGCGCCGGCGGAGCAAAGTGTGAGCGGTGGGGTTCGGGCAGCGGGCAGGCGCGGCCGCAGCAGGAAGGAAGCCCATATACCGCATCCCGGCGGCGAGAACCAACCGTAACCGCGGCGACCCCGGCCTGCTGTCTGCTCATCGGCGAGGCAGACGGCGCCGTGCGGCGCGCCCCGCTCGGCCATGTCCAGGATAACGTCGTTGGTGGACGTCACCCTTTCACTGTATTCCAGTACCCGGCCGAAACAACCCGCCGAACGCCTTGAACGCAACCGGTCCGGATCGTAGTGATCCTGGAATCCTTCAGACGCTGCGGCCCCGGTTTGCTGTTTCATAATCTTTTCCGATTCGGATGAAGCGTGCGATCGGCTACCCGCAGCGGTGGCTGGGGACTGACCAGGCCGCATCTTGATCAGGTCGATGCATGGATATTCAGACTGATATCGAGCGCGGGCGCGGAATGGGTAAGGGCACCGATGGATATGACGTCGACGCCGGTTTTCGCGGCCGCCGCTACCCGGTCCAGCGTTATTGTCCCCGACGCCTCGACCACGACGGGCGGTTCTCTCGTAGAACCGGCGCGAACCCGATGGACCGCCTCCCGCATCACTTCATCGCTCATGTTGTCCAGCATGATCCAGTCCGCCCCGCTGCGCATCGCCTCCTCGACCTGTGCCAGGTCGGCGGTTTCCACCTCGATGGCGACCCGCCTGCCGGAACGCTCCATGTTCGATCTGCATAGGCGCACCGCGGCGCCTATGCCCCCCGCGGCGGCTATGTGATTGTCCTTGATCAGCACCATGTCGAAGAGGCCGTAACGGTGATTGCCGCCGCCGCCATGCAGTACGGCCCGTTTTTCCAGCATGCGGAGGCCGGGCGTCGTTTTACGCGTATCCAAGATTCGTGTGCCGGTGTCGCGTACGGCATCCGCGTATTGCCGGGTCATCGTGGCGATGCCGGATAGGTGACGCATGAAATTGAGCGCCGTGCGTTCAACGGTGAGGACCGACCGCGCGGCGCCCCGTACTTCGGCGATGGGTTGACCGGCTTCGATCCGGTCGCCATCGGTAAGCAAGACCTGGAATTCCAGGCCGGGGTCGACCGCCCGGTACGCCAGGCACGCCGGGAAGAGACCGGATACGATACCAGGTTGTCTGGCCTCGAACCGGGCGCGGGCGAATGATTCCGGCGCAGTCGTCCACTCCGTGGTGATGTCGCCGTCTCCCACGTCCTCCCGCAAGGCCCGGCACACGAGCGCTTCAAGGGACTCCAGGTCAAACTTCGTATCCAGGGCAACCTGCCTTTTTCATGGAGATCCCGGTGTCTCGGACGTATTCAGAAACGCTCCGGGCATATGGTCTATGAGATCGCCGGCTACCAGGCTGTGCGGACCCATGACGTCCGCGCCGAGATCACCGGCCAGACCGTGGAGATAGACCCCAAGACGCGCCGCGTCCCAGGCGTCGAGTCCCTGCCCAAGCAGGGCGGCGATGATCCCGGTGAGCACGTCGCCCGATCCCGCGGTGGCCATGCCCGGGTTTCCCGTCGGATTCACGGATACCTGTCCGAAGGGGGAGGCCACCAGCGTGGCGGCGCCTTTGAGCACGAGGGTTACCTGCAGGGAACCGGCGGTCTGCATTGCGGCCTCGACACGGTCGGCCTCGATTTCCTCGACGGGCGCCCCCGTCAGCCGGGAAAGTTCGAACACATGGGGGGTCAGGATGATTTCCGGACGCAAGCCGGACAGGTCGCCCGCGCGGCCGGAGAAGGCGTTTACCCCGTCCGCATCGATGACGATGGGTATCTCACTATTCGATACGACCCTGTGGACCAGGTTCGACGTCTCCTCGTGCCGCGTGAGACCCGGACCAATGGCCAACACGTCGGCCCAGGACAGTAGCGATTCGATTGCTGGTTCGGCCGCGAGGGAGAGGGTGCCTCCGGCGGTTTCCGGCAGGCTGCGCAGCATCACTTCCGTGTGCCTTGCCGTCAGGGCGTCCATGAGGCCTGCAGGCGATCCGAGCATGACCATGCCCGCTCCGCTTCGTAGGGCCGCACGGGAAGCCAGCGTGGCCGCTCCCGCCATGCCCGCCGAACCAGCGACGATGGCAACACGGCCTCGGCTTCCCTTGTGGTCACCGGGCAGGTGGGCAGGAATCAAGCCGGCCATCTCGTGCTGTTCCGGCATGGCGAGGTATAGCCGTTCCGCTACAATAGCCTTATCGGGAAAACCTATGTCCGCGACCTCCACGCTTCCGCACCATGACCGGCCGGGACAGGTAGCCAGGTCGACCTTCATCAGGCCGATGGCGAGGGTATGGTCGGCACGGATGCAAGGCCATTCCTCCATCGGCCGCTGTTGCGGAAACCCGCAGCCTGGCGCCAGGCCCGAAGGAGTATCGACGGAGAGCACGGGGGCAGGGCACAGGTTGATCTCGGTGATGGCCCGTCCATACGGGTCGCGGGGCGGTCCCTTCAATCCGGTGCCGAGGAGCGCGTCGATGATCAACGCCGGGGGACGGTCCGGCAATTTGAGCGGTCCGTTCACCTGGAAGTCCGGTGTCAGTCCGGCCTCCTCGAGCCGTTCCAGGTGCCCTGCGGCGTCGCCGGACACCGCCGGCCTGCTGTCCAGCACGCGGCAATCGACCATGGCGCCCCACTGGTGGAGATACCGGGCGGCCACGAAACCGTCGCCCCCGTTGTTCCCCTTACCACACGTTACGGCGATCGTCTTGCCGGCCACTCCGCCTATCAGCCTCCGCGCGGTTTCGGCGACCCGGCAGCCCGCCCTTTCCATGAGTTCGCAGCCGGTCAAGCCGTAGTCTTCGATGGTTCGCCGGTCGATCGACCGCATCTGTTGGGTAGTGCAGAGTCGCATGATCGAAATCCGAAGTACGAACCGTGCTAAGGATTAACCACGTCGGTCACGGGATCGTCATAGAGTAGCTTCCGGGCTTCTTCCCTGGTTCGAATATCGTGCATTACCTGTATATTTTCAAGCACATCCAGCTTTCGGCCGATCTCCGGTCCCGCCGGGATATCCAGATCGTCCATGATGTCCGTGCCATTCAACAGCAGTCCCGTCGCCCGGACCTTCCTGTGCCGGCTGTACAACCGGAGAAACCGCTGTACGAGGCCGCCGACGTGTCCTGTCGCCATGGAATCCGCATCCGTCCAATGAGCCAGTGCCAGGAGCGCGGCGCCGGGTGTTTCGTCCTTCGACCCGCGGATGATCCGGCAGAGGTCCTCGTCGTCCGTTTTGTGAGAGACAACCCCTTCGAGCAGCCTTTTCGCACCAAAGACCAACTGGTGCAGCGTCTGTCTTTCCCGGTTACTGAGCTTCAGCCGGTCCGCCGTCCCTTCTACGGTGTCGAGCGTCGAGTCTTCGTCGTTTACCCGGATGTAATTCAGCACGAGAGACGCGAATCGCAGGACCCACAGGCTGGACCGGTCCCCGGCCAGTTTCGCGTCGTATCCGGACAAATACGTGTAGAGACCATGGTCCTCCTGGAAAACATCCCTGGCGATGAGCCGGTCCGTTCGCTCCAGGCTACGGACCAGCGTCGGTGTCACCGGTCCTCTCCAGCCGGGGAAGAGCTCGCCGAATATCCCGTTCCCCACCATGTCGGATACTCGTTCCGCCGTGCTCCGCGCACTCAGGATCAAGGCCAGTTCATACAGGAGGCGTTCGCCTGAAATCATGCCCAGGCCTTTATGGCACGCAGCGATCCACGACGCCGTCTCCCGCGTGATGACCAGGTCGAACTGGCCGGCAAGCCGGTAAGCCCGCAACATGCGCAGCGGGTCGTCATGAAAGGCCTCCCTGGACAGTGCCTTCAGTCTCCGTAAAGCAAGGTCTTTCGCACCTGCCAGGGGATCGATGATGGACGACTTTCCGTCCAGGGCGTCCACCAGGCGAACGGCCATGGCGTTGACGGTAAAATCCCGTTTGCGCAGGTCTTCCTCGAGTGAATTGCCCTTGAACGACGAGAAATCGATCGTATATCGGCTGTGCAGCACGATGCGCCCGGTTCTGTCCGTGTCGTCGAGCGGAACGAAGGGACGTCGCAATCGGGCCGCCAGTTTCTGCCCCACCCGCAGACCATCTCCTGCGAGCGTCAGGTCCATGTCGTGTACCATGCGGCTGAGGAGCGCATCCCGCACGGAGCCGCCCACGAGGTAGATTTCGTGATCCACCTCCCGGCACAGGCTCCTCAATTCGATGGCCAGTCGCGGGTGAACCTTTAACAGGGGCTGGATACGATCGGTAAGGGCAAGCATCAGGGATTCGAAGGACGTGCGGTCGTGGTTTCCGAGGGGAGATCGACAAAAGTACGGGGAAACCGGCGTAGACAAGGCCGGGACACCGGGTGGCCATCGAGCCGGATTCCACGAAATACTAGGCGTCTATCCCGCCTGTGTCAAGGGATTTGTGGGTTGACATGGAGGAGCGCTTAGGTCCATCTTTAACACAGGTTACGTCGTTTGAGAGCGCACTGGTCGGCAGGTTTCCAGGGGGTGATTCAACGTATGCAGCTCTTTCCGGCCATCGACATACGAAAGGGGCGATGCGTTCGTCTTCTCCAGGGCCGGCAGGACCGCGAGACGGTGTATACCCTGTCCCCGGCGGAAGTCGCAGAGAAATGGAGGACGCAGGGTGCCTCCTATCTGCACGTGGTCGACCTGGACGGCGCGTTTACCGGCGCCACGGGCAATCTGTCGAGTGTCGTGCGCATCCTCGAGCAGGCCGATATCCCGGTACAACTCGGAGGGGGTATACGTTCGCCCGAAGCGGTGGAGAAATGGCTGGCCCTGGGCGTTCGGCGCGTCATCCTGGGTACGGTAGCGGTGGAAAACCCCGACATGGTGAGACAGGTAGTGGAACGGTGGGGGCCGGAACGCATCGTCATCGGGATCGACGCGAAGGCGGGACGGGTCGCGGTCAATGGATGGACGTCCGGAGCAGCGTGTTCCTCCCTCGAACTGGCGACAGCCATGAAGGCGGCCGGGATTAGCCGGATCGTCTATACGGAGATCGAACGGGACGGCACGATGAAGGGTCTCGATACCGGGGCAACTGCGCGCCTGGCCAGGGAAAGTGGACTGCGTGTGATCGCATCGGGGGGCGTAGCTTCGCTGGACGACCTGGAACAGGCTTCGAAGTTCACCGGCGACGGCCTGGAAGGCGTGGTGCTGGGCAAATCTCTGTACGAAGGTACGATCGACCTGTCTGAAGCCGTGGAAAAATACCAGTCGGCCCCCGGCGTATAGGGCCTTGGAGAGAAAACCATGCCGGAAAACCTCATAGAAGTCCTGATGGTCGAAGACAATCCCGTGCACGTGCAACTGATACGCCATTTCATGGATTCCAGCCGGTTGAAGACCCGGCTTCATGTCGCGGGAACGCTGCGGGAAGGACTGGACCTGATCGAGAAGGAATCATTCGACGTGGTGTTGCTGGACCTGGTCCTGCCCGACAGCGCCGATCTTGCATACACTCCATAGCGTTCGGGCCGCCGTGCCGGATATGCCGGTCATCATCCTGACCGGCCTGGACGACGTGTCTCTGGCAGCCACGGCCGTTGAGTCGGGCGCACAGGATTACATCGTTAAGACCCAGGCCAACACCACCCTGCTGTCCCGGTCCATCCATTATGCCATCGAGCGTGTCCGCGCACGCAGCGGCGAATGGGATTCGGCCATGTTCAAGCTGGCACAGCAACAGTTTTTGAAAGCCGCGCAGATCATGGGGCTGGACGAGAACATCCGGGAGAGGCTGCTCTTCCCCCAGCGGACCCACATCGTTACGCTACCCTTCCGCCGGGACGAATACCACCTCGTGGAGAACGTCTTCGGATACCGTGTGCAGCACCTGCTTACCATGGGCCCCACCAAGGGCGGTATCCGCTATCACGAGGACGTAAACCTGGGAGAGGTCTCCGCGCTGGCCATGTGGATGACCTGGAAGTGCGCCTTGATCAATCTGCCCTTCGGAGGCGCCAAGGGCGGTGTGCGGATCGATCCGACCGACCTGTCCCGCAGGGAACTGCAGCGCCTTACCCGTCGTTTCACATCGGAAATCATCGACATCATCGGGCCGGACAAGGACATCCCGGCCCCCGACATGGGTACCGACGAGCAGGTCATGGCCTGGATCATGGACACGTACAGCCAGCAGGCCGGCTACACGGTGCCGGGCGTCGTTACGGGCAAGCCGGTCGTGCTGGGCGGGTCCCTGGGACGCCGCGAGGCGACCGGCCGCGGCCTGGTCTACCTGGTAGAGGCGGCCGCAAAACACATGGGCATGTCTCTCGACGGCACCACGGCGGTGGTCCAGGGTTTCGGAAACGTGGGCAGCAATACCGCCCGTTTCCTGGATGAGGACGGGGTCAAGGTGGTCGCGCTGAGCGACGTCACTACCGGTATCTACAATCCCAATGGACTGTCGCTGAAGGATGTCTTCAAATACTGCGAGGAAAACCGTTTCCTTACTGGATATCCCGAGGCCGACGCGGTAACCAACGAGGAACTGCTCGAACTGCCCTGCGACATCCTCGCTCCGGCCGCGCTGCAGAACCAGGTCACCGGCGACAACGCCGACCGGGTGAAGTGCAGGCTACTCGCGGAAGGAGCCAACGGTCCCACCACACTCGAGGCCGATGAAATACTCGGCGACAAGAAGGTATTCGTCCTGCCGGACATCCTGGGCAATGCCGGCGGCGTAACGGTCTCTTACTTCGAGTGGGTACAGGATTCGCAGAATTACATGTGGACGCTCGAGGAGATCAACAGCAGGCTGCACAATATCCTCATCGATGCCTTTGAACGGACCGTCCATCGGGCTTCCGAAGACAAGATCGATATGCGTACGTCGGCGTTGATTGAAGGAATCAACCGGGTGACCCAGGCGAAACTGCTTCGGGGTATTTTCCCCTGAACACCACCGGCCTGCGTTGACGGGGAGGTTGGCCATGGATTCGATGGATATCGATGCAGCATGGGCGCGGACGCTGCAGAAAACCGCTTTCCTGTGCGGTGTGATTGCTATCGCGTGTTCTGTGCTCGTGCTCATCGGCTGGCAGTTCGAACTCGCCGGTCTGCGAGGTTTGATCAACCCCCGGCCGGGTTCCCATGAATCCGCTCACGGCCGCGGCCTTCCTGCTGGCCGGTTGCACACTGTGCGCTCTGTTGCCGCGAAATGCTTCCGTACGGCGCAGGTGGACGGGATTCGCCGGCGCGGGCCTGCTCATGGCGCTGGGGGCCGTCAAGCTCTTCGACCTGGACGTCGGCGGAAGAGGGATCGACGAGTGGTTGTTCCCGGCGTCTCTGAGCGGCAACCGCATGGCCCCGCATACCGCCTTCACCTTCATGCTGGTGGGTTTGGCGCTCCTGCTGCTTGACCTGCGCGGCCCGAGGCACTGGCTGTCCCACGTATGCGTCATGAACGCCGGTATCATCGCCCTGCTTTCCCTGGCCGGCGCGATTTACAGTACCCTGGTGCTTTACAGGGTTTCCGGCGTAATCCCCATTTCCCTGAACACCGCGCTGGGTTTCGGCGTCCTGTGCGTCGGTATCTTCTGCGCGCGACCCCGGCGCGAACCGGCGGCCACGCTGGTCAGTGCCACGGCAGGCGGTCTCATGGCACGCCGCCTGCTCCCCGCGGCCTTCCTCATACCCATTATCCTGGGCTGGATGCAGTTCCAGGGTGAAAGAGCGGGATTCTACGGGGTCGAGTTTGGACATTCGCTGTTCGTCGTCTGCAACGTGATCGCCTTCAACATACTGATCTGGTGGAACGCCCGTTCGATCGGCCAGATCGACGCGGAACGGACGCGGATCGGTCACGAACTGCATCGCCAGAACGCCCTGTTGGAAAAGACAGCCCATGACATGGTATTGTTTCAGAAGGAACTCCAGGTAGCCAAGGAGTCGGCGGAGGAAGCCAGCAGGACCAAGAGCGAGTTCCTCGCCAACATGAGCCACGAGATCCGCACGCCCATCAACGGCATTACCGGCATGACCCAATTGATGCTGAGTACCGACCTGACGTCGCGTCAACGGGAATTCATGCGGCTGATCGATCAATCCACCGAATCGCTCCAGGGCCTGTTGAACGACATACTGGATTTCTCAAAAATCGAGGCGGGCCGACTGGAACTCGAATCGATCCCCTTTGAATTGCGGGATCGCATAGCCAATACCGTGCAGGCCCTGTCGATCCCCGCGTCGGAGAAGGGCCTGGAACTGGCGTACCAGGTATCCCCGGATGTCCCCAATCATCTCGTGGGAGACCCGGGCAGGCTGAGCCAGATCGTGATCAACCTGGTCGGAAACGCCATCAAGTTTACGGACTCGGGAGAAGTGGTCCTCTCCCTGGCGCTGAAATCTGAAACGGAAGACGCGGTGACCCTGACCTGCTCGGTGGCCGACACCGGCATCGGCATTCCGGAGGACAAGCGGCAACTGATCTTCGACGTCTTCAGCCAGGCGGACAGTTCCATGTCGCGGAAGTACGGCGGCACGGGACTGGGGCTGGCTATCTGCGCGCAATTGACTTCCATGATGAAAGGCAGCATCTGGGTCGAAAGCGAGGTGGACCGCGGAAGCACGTTCCACTTCTCCGTAGAAGTGCAAAAACAGCACGACACGTCAGAAAGGACGATCGTCGATGCCGGACCGCTGTCCGGCCTGCGGGTGCTCGTGATCGACGATCACGCCACCAATCGGCGATTCCTGGCCGAAATGCTGACGGAATGGTCCATGAAACCGACGGGCGCAGGCACCGGTATCGAAGCGCTCGAAACCCTTTCCGGTGTTAACGGCGCATCTGTTCAGCTGGTCCTCCTGGACGAAACGATGCCGGAAATGGAAGACTACCGGCTTGCCCGGGAGATACAAAAGTGCGCCGATGGAAGAAACCTCGGCGTTGTACTGCTGGTTTCCGCCGGTCAGCGAGATGATCCGGACTTCGGCAAAGCCTTCGGAATCGCCTGTACGGTCAGCAAGCCGGTCAAGCAGTCCGATCTGCTGAACGCCATCATGGAAACCGTGGCCGGCACGTGCGGCCCCGCACTCGAAGAAGGGTCCGATGGGATGGCGGAAGCGGTCCTGCCGCGACATATCCTCCTCGCAGAGGACGGTGTGGTGAACCAGCGCGTCGCGGTCCTCATGCTGGAGTCCCGGGGCCATGAAGTCTCGGTGGTAAACAACGGCCAGGAAGCGGTCGACCGGTTTAAAACCGGCGCGTTCGACCTGATCCTGATGGACGTGCAGATGCCTGAGATGGATGGACTGGAGGCGACCCGGACGATTCGCGGTCTGGAATCCGGAGATGCTCATATTCCCATCATCGCGATGACGGCCCACGCTATGCGCGGTGACCGTGAGAAGTGCCTCGAGGCCGGGATGGATGACTACCTGTCGAAACCGATTCAGTCCCACCTGTTGTACGCCGCCGTGGAAAACGCACCGGTTGAATCCCAAGAGCTTCCCGATGATACCGCTCCATCAGCGGTGGATACCGCGCCTGCGGTGGTGGATACCGCGCCTCCAGCGGTGGATGCGACCAGCAAGCAGCATGCACCAGCGTCTTCCGGACCCGGAACCCACACGGTTTCAGCGGACCCGGTGCTGATTGACTGGGAAAAGGCCGCCGCTCAGTTTGGTGGAGACGAGACCGTGATATCGGATCTGGCCGACGTTTTCCTGTCCGATAGTCCGAGGTTGAAGGCCGCCATTCGCGAAGCGATCGATCAAACGAACGCCGCCGGTCTGCGGCTGCATGCCCATACGTTGAAGGGTTCCGCCGGAGTATTCATGGCGCAGACTACCGAGCACGCCGCACAGCGATTGGAACATATGGGCAGGGAAGGAAATCTTGAAGGGGCGGAGGAGGCCTGGTCGGCGCTTGCGTCCGAACTCGATCGGTTGACGCGTGTACTGGAGGCATACATCGCCGAGGCGAAACAGAAAACCGGCGATGCCTAACTCATCACAGTTTCTTGACGTAACGCTCCAGGTACTTGTTCTCGGCTTCGAAGTTTCCGATGAGCAGAATCTCGCATCCGGCGGGCAGTTCCATCGACGGCGGCGGACTCACGATACTTTGATTGCCGGTAAACACGGCCGTGATGTAGCAGCCGGTTTCCTGGTAGACCTGTGATTCGGCGATGGTTTTACCGGCCAGTTCTTTCGGCAGTTCGACGCGAAAGAAGTTCAACCCTTCCGTAATCATGACGATGTCGTTCCGCTTCAGCAGGTTCAAAATGATATTTGCGCCCATGGAAGCATAGGACATGACGAAGTCAGCCCCCGCCCGGTGAAGCGCTTCCACGTTCCGTTCCTGTTTCGCCCGGGTGATAATCTGGATATCCGGCCTTAGCTTGCGGCAATAGATCGTGAGGTAGATGTTCATGTCGTCTTCATGAGATGTGATAATGACGGTCGGGGCATCCATGAGGCCGGCTTTCTTCATGGTCTCGATATCCGCTGCGTCGCCCAGTACGTAGTGTTTTTCATTACGGATCCGATCGATCTGCTGCTCGATGATCCGGTAGTCCAGTCCTCTATCCGCAAGGGTGGTCCCGGCGTATCGTCCGACACGTCCGCCGCCGATGATGACGATGGGCGGATCGGAAACATTGTAGATGGCAAAGAGTTCATTGTAGGAAGTGATCTGGCTTTCCGTTCCCAAAAGCACCAGGATCATCCGTTCGGTCAGCGGCGTGTCGGGCGAGATCACGTTAAACCTTCCCCGTTCCCATACGCCGACGACCGTAACGCCGGTGAGTTCACGCAGACGTGTTTCGCGCAGGGTCTTGCCGATGAGTGGGGTATCCAGGATGCTCGCATCGGCAACCATCAGGTCTTCGACGTTTCCCAGAACGTGAGACATGGAATCCACGCTCGAAGCGAGCCGGGCGAGGAGTTGCCCCATCTGCTGTCCCAGCTGGATCACATGGGTGCAGCCCGCCAGTTCGAGGATATCCACGGAGTCTGGAGAATTGGCCGTGGACAGGATGGGGATGTCCTGATTGATATTCCGGATCGTGAAGGCGATGCTCGTATTCAGCGTATCCTTGCCGGTGGAAACGACCAGCGCGGCCTGGTCCACGTTCGCGTGCCGATAGGTATCCGGGTTGTCCAGATCGCCGTACACGACATTGAGGCTCCGGTCATGCAGGAGCAGGGCTTCATCCAGGTCGGGAATGACGAACACGTAGTCATACCCGTATTCCCGGAGCCTGGAAGCAAGGGCGCTCGTCACCTCGTCGTGATGGGTGATAACCACGTGATCTTTAAATCTCGGGTCCAGCATTCTGGGCGCACGCGCAATGGAGTGGGCGCTGAGCCAGGGCCGGTAGATGAACTCGACAAAGGCCACGGGAAGCACGATGATCAGCGTCGTCAATCCCGTCAGCAGAACGGCCAGGGAGAAAACGCGTCCCAGGTCGCTGGTGAAGACGATATCGCCGTACCCAAGGGTCGTCATCGTGACCAGCGTCCAGTAAAAGCCGGTGAACCAGGTGTGGTCCCGACCTTCCATGGCCTGCAATTCGTGGAACAGGAAGGTGTAGACCAGCATCAACAGAAAGAGGAATATGAAAAACCGGTAGAAGAACTTCAGGTTCCCCGATCCGATCGTGGTGCGCAATACGCCCAGGTACTGTCTGATGAAGGTTCGCATGATATGTCCTGGTTAACCGAAAACAGCTCCCGCCACAACGCGGCATGTCTTGATAGCGTCTAACACACCCGACGCGAAATTACCAGTCTAAAACCATCCCCGCGCACTGTCAAGTCCGCACAACGAGCCCGTGATTGAAATTACAGACCCTTTGCCTGTCTGCCGAACCGTGGACCGGGGCGCGGTTGTCAGGTGTTTTTCTCCTTGCTCCGGCGTCCCTGGTTCCTGTAACCTGCTGGACGCGCGTGCCGGTCGGCCGCGTCACAAGCGCCCGCCGGCATGGACCATATTACACATCCCTATTGAACGGAAACGAGGACCATGAATAACGTCATATCCTATCTTGAAGGACAGCGAACCCAGGCCCTGGAGGGTTTGAAAGATTTCCTCCGCATTCCGAGCGTGAGCACCCATCCCCATCACCGCGGCGACCTGCGAAGATGCGCGCGGTTCCTTGCCGATGAACTGGAACGGATCGGCATGCACAACGTGGTGGTGAATCCCACGAACGGCCACCCCATCGTGACAGCGGAATGGCTGGGCGCACCCGGTAAGCCCACCGTCCTTTTCTACGGCCACTACGACGTCCAGCCCGCGGAACCTATCGAACTGTGGGAAAGCGATCCCTTTGATCCGACGGTCCGAGGCGATGATCTGTACGCCCGGGGATCGACCGACGACAAGGGGCAGGTCTGGCTGCACGTCAAGGCGCTGGAAGCCCACCTCCGGGAGAACGGGCGCCTTCCGGTAAACGTCCGGTTGCTGATCGAGGGCGAGGAGGAAGTCTCCAGCGAGAATCTGGAAGCTTACCTTGAAGTACATAAAGCGGACCTGGACGCGGACGTCGTTGTCATTTCCGATACGTCCATGTTCGACTACGAACAACCCTCGATAGGCTATGCGCTGCGCGGTATGGCCTACATGGAAGTCCGCATCGAAGGTCCGAACAAGGACCTCCATTCGGGCATATACGGAGGTGCGGTTCCCAATCCCCTGAACGCGCTGACGGAAATCCTTGGAGGGATGGTGGACGCAGACGGCAGGATCACGGTGCCCGGGTTCTACGACGACGTTGTTCCACTGGATGAAGAGGAACGGGAGGCGCTCGCCGCGTTGTCCTTCAGCGAGGATCGCTTTGCTGAACGGCTGGGATTGCCGGTAAGTCATGGGTGAAAGAGACTATACGACCCTGGAGCGTCTCTGGGCCCGGCCCACCCTCGACATCAACGGGATGCTGGGCGGGTTCACAGGGGAAGGATCGAAGACCGTGATCCCGTCGAAGGCCATGGCCAAGGTGAGCATGCGTCTCGTGCCGAACCAGGATCCCGAAAAGATTGCCCGGAACTTCGAAGCCTACGTTAGAAGCCTTGCGCCACCCTCGGTCAAGGTGGATATCATCCTTCACGGTACGGGGAAACCCATCCTTACGGCGCGGAACCATCCCGCGGTGACGGCCGCGCACGAAGCCATTACCAGGGGATTCGGCAAGGAACCCGTCTACATCCGGGAAGGAGGCAGTATACCGGTGGTGGCCATGTTCGAGGAAAAACTGGGACTGCCCACGGTCCTGATGGCCTTCGGTCTTCCAGACTGCGACGCCCACGCGCCCAACGAGAAATTCCACCTGCCGAATTTCTACCGGGGCATCGACAGCGCGGCGTGGTTCTATGAAGAATACGGCAGAAGCCAATGACACGGATTGCGCCGTGTCCCTGCGACGATCTTGCTTATGTCTTGCATTGATTGCGGAGGATTTCGTCCCGGACGTCAGGCGGATTGGCCGGCCGAATTGGCGGCTGCCCTTCGTTTTTCCATGGCGTCCACGGAGGCCGCCACGGCGGCGTCTCCCGTGACGTTAACCGCCGTACGGCACATATCGAGTATGCGGTCGACGCCGAGGATCAGCGCGATGCCCGCGGCAGGAACGCCGATGGTTTCCAGGATGATGATCAGCATGATGATGCCCGCGCCGGGCACCGCGGCGGTGCCGATCGAGGCCAGGACCGCCGTGAGGACGATCTGCAGCTGGGCGGTCATATCGAGCCCGAGTCCGAGGGCCTGTGCGATGAACACGGCCGCCACGGCCTGGTAGAGCGCGGTGCCGTCCATGTTGATCGTGGCGCCGAGGGGCAGGACGAAAGAAGAGACCTCTTTGGAGACCCCGAGATTCCGTTCGCTCACCTCCATGGTGACGGGCAGCGTGGCCCCGCTGGAACTCGAGGAGAAGGCCAGGAGCTGGGCCGGGGCGATCCCCCGGAAGAACCGTCCGATCTTCAGGCCCGAGAACATCTTAAGCAGGGTCGGATAGGTGATGGTGCCGTGGATCAGCAGTCCCACGAGAACCACCAGGCAGTAGAATCCCAGGGCGCTGAGGAGTTCGGCCACCGCGGACAGATCATCCTGGGCCACCTGGTTGATGGTCTTGGCGATCAGGGCGAATACCCCGATGGGGGCGGCGACCATGATCATGTTCACGATCTGGATGATGACCGACGTCAGGCTGGCGAAGAAATCCACCAGGGGTTTGCCTTTGTCAGACGGGATCAAGACCAGGGCGATGCCGAAGAGGATGGAAAAGAAGACGACCTGGAGCATGCGACCGTTGTTGCTCAGGGCGCCGAACAAGTTATCGGGCGTCATGTCCACGAAGACCTGCAGCGGACCGCGCTCTCGTGCCGAGTCGGCCCTTTCCATGTCTGATTCCGCGTCGGACTGATAGGCCGTCTGCAGCTGTTCCTGCAGCGAATGGGGCACCCCTGCCCCGGGTTCGAGCAGGTTGACCATGACGAGCCCGATGGTCACGGAGATGGTCGTCGTGATGATATAGATGGCGATCGTCCTTCCCCCGATTCGCGAAAGTTTTTTCACGTCCGACAGGGAAGCAACGCCCGTGATGAGCGAGCCCAGAACGAGGGGGACCGCGATGACCTTGAGGAGGTTCAGGAAGATGTCGCCGAAGGGCGCAACCCAGTCCGAGGTGAACTGGCTCCAGCCCATCGCGGCGGATAGAATCCCATACAACCCGCCGAGAATCAACCCGATGATGATCTTCCAGTGCAGGGGCAGGCGCCACAGGTTCATAGGAGTTTCTCGTTCCTGTATTTAAACGGGGACGTCCTGGAAAAGACTCTGGACGGTCCGGACCAGTTTTTCCTCGTCGGGAATGGTTTCCGGTTCCAGCCCGGGGCTGAAAGGTACGGGGACATCCATGGCGCCCAGTCGCTTGACGGGGGCGTCCAGGTAGTCGAAAGCCTCGTCGGCGATCCTCGAGGCCAGTTCCCCCGTCACCCCGTAGCTCTGGTAGGCCTCGTCGATCACCACGGCGCGGCTGGTCTTCTTGACGGACCGCACGATGGTGTCCATGTCGAGGGGCGTAAGCGTCCTGGGATCCACCACCTCGGCGCTGATCTGTTCCTGCTCCAGCATGTCCGCGGCCTTGAGTGCCGTTTGCACCATGCTCGAAGTGGCGATGATGGATACGTCGTTTCCTGCTCTTTTTATATCGGCGACACCGAAGGGAATAGTATAGTCGTCATCATCCGGAACCGGCCCCTTCATGCTGTACATCAATTTGTCTTCGTAGATGACGGTGGGGTTGTCGTCTCGAATGGCGGTTTTCAGCAGTCCCTTCAAATCGGCTGGCGTGGAGGGGATGGCCACTTTGACGCCGGTATGTGGGACAGCCAGGCCTGAAGGCTCTGGGAGTGCTGGGCCGCCGAGGAACGTCCCGCTCCGATGGTGGTCCGTATCGTCAGCGGCACGCTGGCCTGTCCGCCGGTCATGTAGCACATCTTGGCCGCCTGGTTGACGATCTGGTCCATGGCGATGGTGATGAAATCGCCGAACATGATTTCGACGATGGGCCGCATGCCCGTAAGGGCGGCGCCCACACCCGCGCCCATGATGCCCGCTTCCGAGATGGGCGTGTCCCGCACCCGGTCTGCGCCGAATTCATCAAGCAGTCCCACGGTGACCTTGAAGACTCCGCCCGCAGCGGCCACGTCCTCTCCCATGAAGAAGACGGTTTCGTCCCGCCGCATTTCCTCCGCGATGGCTTCGCGGACGGCTTCGCCGTACGTGATCTGGCGCTCAGGCGTAGACATGATCGGTTACCTCTTCGGCTGCGGGATAGGGGGAGTTCTTCGCAAAGGCCACGGCGTCTTCAACCCGCGTGGTGATGGCCGAGTCGATGGACTCCAGTTCGGTTTCGTCGACCATGCCCGCCTTCATCATGCGCCGGGCGAAGCGTGGTAATGGATCGCGCGCGAGCCAGGTATCGGTCTCCTGCTGGGTCCGGTAGGTCTTCTCCGGATCGCCGTCGCCCACGTGATGCCCGCGGTACCGGTAGGTCTTGTTCTCGATCAGGCAGGGTCCCTCGCCGGCACGGGCCCGTTCGACCATCTTCACCGCGGTCTGGTGTACGGCGACCGCGTCGTTGCCGTCGACCACCACGGCCGGCATGTTGAATCCCGCGGCCCGCTCGGCCACGTGTTCTCTGACGGCCGTGACGTCCTTGGCGGCGGTATACTCGCCGTAATGGTTGTTCTCGCAGACGAAAAGCACGGGCAGCGACCATACGGACGCCAGGTTGGCGGATTCCAGAAAGGCGCCCTGGTTGATGGCGCCGTCGCCGAAGAAGCACACGGCAACCTGCCCGCTGTTTCGCATCTTGCCGCTCAGGGCCGCCCCGGTCGCCATGCCCATACCGCCTCCAACGATCCCGTTTGCGCCGAGGATCCCCAGGCTCATATCGGCGATGTGCATCGTGCCGCCCTTCCCCCGGTTGTAGCCATCGACCTTACCCATCATTTCCGCCATCATGCGGTCTACCTTGCCGCCCTTGGCGATCAGGTGGCCATGGCCCCGGTGGGTACTGGTAAGATAGTCGTCGTCGTTCAGTGCGGAACAGATGCCCACGGCCGAGGCTTCCTGGCCGATATAAAGGTGTGCGAGGCCGCGCATCAGGCCCTGCGTGTACACTTCCAGCACGGCTTCCTCGAACCGCCGTATGGTCAGCATTTTCTCGTAAATTTCCCGGCACAGCGGTTCGGGCAGCGACAGCGTTCCCTCATCGCTGGAGGTACTGATTATCTCCAGGGATTCCGACATGTTTCCTGCGCTCCTGAATAGAAGAGACGTAACTGGAAAAACGGTCTGGACGAACTGTCACATAATACGAGAGGTCAAGCGGGCAGGCAAGAGGAAAATATCCGTGGAACCGTCCTGTTCGTCCCGCTCGTCCATGCCTGTTTCCGCACCCCGGTTCAGCCGGTCTGTTCCGGTGCGAAACTCCGGTTGAGCCTTCGGATCAAAGGCGGAGCGAGGAGCATCATCAGGATGGTCTCGGGAACTACAAGACTGGCGTTGTACAGCAAGGCGTATATCCACGGCGCCGTCCACTGCTGCAGCATGAGGGAAAGGGTGATCCCCGTGTAGTCCCGGATCAATTCGTAAACCTGCCGGTTCAGTTCAGGAGGCGTAAAGGCGGCGAAATAAACCGCGCCGGACACCACGTGGCTGGCCAGCCGGAGTATCCCGGTCACCAGGATGCCCAGACGGGGCCAGGAAGGGAAGAAACCGATGAGCCCCAGCATGGCGTAGGGCAGGAGGTAGTCGAGGACGACCTGAATGGGATGAAATATGACGGGATCGAAGATCAGCGTGATCACGCCGGCGGCGAGACCACCGGCCATACCCGCCCTGGGACCGTGCGTGATCGCCAGGTAGACCAGGGGCAGGATCTTCAGGGACAGCGAGCCTCCCCACGGCAGGCGGTAGAGGCGAATAAAACCAAGCAGGACCGCGAGGGCCACGGCCACGGCCATAGCGGTCAGGCGGCGCGTGCTTCCGGTGCTAGTGTTCGCCGTTGGACTCGCTTTCTTCGGGTTCGTGCTTTCCATGTCCGTTCATGTCGGCCAGGCGCTTCATCTTTTCCTGCTTGTCCAGCTTCTGCATCGTCCCGAGAAGCGCCGTGTCGAGTTTCCTGATCCGTTCGGTGGTCGAGGTCAATTCCAGCAAGGATTGCCGTTCCTTCAGGACGAGATCGATCGTCGACGCAATGATAAAGGAAAAATGCACCGGATCGAAAATGCCGCGGATGGCGCCCACTCCCCTGGTCTGCAGACGTATCATCTTCTGGTATTCGTTTAGGACCTTTTTCAACAGGTCGGAGGGGATGTCCTCGCCTTCGTCATCGAAATACTCCACGACCGCTTCCAGGTAGGACTCGCGGTTCAACACGTCGAGGACGCGGAACCTTTTGCTTCCCTCGGTAAGGATATCCATGGAACCGTTGTCGAACTGCCGCAGGATCTGCGTGATCCGGGCGGTGCAACCCACCTGGCACAACTGGGTTTCATGAAGAAGTAGAATGCCGAATTCCAATTTGTCGTCGAGGCATTTCTGCACCATTTCCTTGTAACGGGGTTCGAAAATGTGCAGGTGCAGGGGCATACCTGGAAACAGCACGGTATTGAGCGGGAAGAGGGGTATCTCGCGTGTGTTCATGAAGGTGTGAAATACGTAAAAACTACGTAGAATCTGACTGTTGAAGTGGATTACCAGGGTAGCATCGCGGGTGAAATTTCCGGGAATCGCCGCTCACGGGGAAACGTGATCGGAACATGCGCATCTTAATCAGGCCCCTTCGGACCTGTCAACGGAATTCGGCCCGTGCCCGGTGTTTCACGGGGCCAGTTCCTGCTTGACGCCCCATGGACTTCGGCTATATTACGGTGTTGCTTTCGCGTGTAACTGAAATAGTTTGGCGCAATTAAGTCAGATCTGGCGGTCGTTATGGACGGGACCCGAAATAGCAAAAAGTCGAAGGAAGAGAAACACGACAGGCGCCTCCTTCGCAAGCCTTCCTTCACGAATATCTCCGGATCACCGGTGGAGGAGATTTACACGGCCGGGGACCGGTCCGATTCCGACTATCTGCGCGACGAAGGTTTTCCGGGGCAGTTCCCCTACACGCGCGGAGTCCATGCTTCCCTCTACCGCGGCCGGCCATGGACCATCCGGCAGTTCTCCGGTTTCGGTTCCGCGTCGGATTCCAACACCCGTTTCAAATTTCTCATGGAGCAGGGACAGAACGGCCTGTCCGTGGCCTTCGACGTGCCCACGCTGATGGGTTTCGATTCCGATCACGCTTCCGCGGAAGGGGAAGTAGGCGTCTGCGGGGTCGCCGTCGACACGCTGGAGGATATGGAGATCCTGTTTTCCGGTATCCCGCTGGACCGGATCAGCACGTCCATGACCATCAATGCCCCCGCCGCGGTTCTGCTGGCCATGTACCTGGCCGTGGCCGAGAAACGGGACATCCCCTGGACCGCGCTGCGGGGTACGCTGCAGAACGACATTTTAAAAGAGTACATCGCACAGAAGGAGTGGATCTGTCCGCCGGCCTCGGCGTTGAAGTTCGTCACCGATACAGTGGTTTTCTGCACGGAGCGGGTACCGCAGTGGAACCCCCTGAGCATCAGCGGGTATCACATCCGGGAAGCGGGCGCGACGGCCGCCCAGGAACTGGCCTTCACGCTGGCGGATGGATTCGCCTACGTAGACGCGTGCCTGGCCGCCGGTCTCGAAGTCGACCGGTTCGCGTCGCGTCTGTCCTTCTTCTTCAATGCCCATATCGATTTCTTCGAAGAGATCGCCAAGTTCCGGGCCGCAAGGAGGATCTGGGCGCGTCACATGCGACACCGGTACGGCGCCCGGTCGGAACGGTCCCTGGCGCTGCGATTCCACACCCAGACCGCGGGTTGCAGCCTGACCGCCCAGCAGCCGGAGAACAACATCGTGCGCACGGCCGTGGAAGCCCTTTCCGCCGTACTGGGCGGTACCCAGTCCCTCCATACCAACGCGCTGGATGAAGCCTATGCCCTGCCGTCGGAACAGGCGGCCCGCATCGCCGTGCGAACCCAGCAGATCATCGCCCACGAATCCGGTGTAACCGATACGATCGATCCCCTGGGAGGATCATACTACGTCGAATCTCTCACGGACCGGTTGGAAGAGGAGGCGGAGGCCTATTTCAAGAAGATCGATGATATCGGGGGCATGGTGCCGGCCATCGAGGCGGGTTTCCCCCAGCGCGAGATCATGGCCGCTGCCAGTCGTTACCAGGCGGAGATCGAAAACCGGGATCGGATTGTGACCGGGGTGAATGAGTTCGTCTCTCCAGAGGACGGCGACATCGAGACGCTTCGCATTGACCCGCGCATCGAAACGGAACAGCGAAGCCGCCTCGCGTCGGTTCGGAAAACGCGAGACAACCTGAAGGCAGGCAAGGCCCTTGATGCCCTGGGCGCCGCGCTGCGGAACGAGGATAACGTCATGCCGGCCATGCTGGACGCAGTCAAAGCCTACGCGACGCTGGGAGAAATCGTGGGCGTATTACAGGAAGTGCACGGGCTTTACGAAGAACCCGTCGTATTTTAGATCGCACCGTTGGTTCAGCCAGGCGTCATATCTCAAAGGAACCCGTTTTCATGAGTAGTCCAAAAAAGGGACTGTCCACCCGCTCCGTGCACGGTGGCGAGGAGAGGGACAAACCGTTTTCCTCGGTGACCAATCCCATCGTCCAGACCGCCACGTACGTGTTTCAGAATACTCAGGAACTGATCGACTACATGAAGGGTGGAGAAGTCGGCCGGGAAGAATACGGGCGCTACGGCAACCCCACCAAATCGGTGGCGGAGCGCAAGATCGCCGAATTGGAAGGCGGAGAGGACGCCGCCCTTTTTTCTTCCGGCATGAGCGCTTTTACTTCCGTGCTGCTCGCCATGCTTTCCTCCGGCGCCCATGTGATCGTCATGGACGAGTGCTACCGGCGCAGCCGCCAGTTCTGCAGTCAGATCCTTCCGCGGTATGACATCGACGTGACCTTCGTGGAGACGTGCAATTACGACCACCTGGCATCGGCGATCAAAGACAACACCCGGCTTATCGTATCCGAATCTCCCACGAATCCGTACCTGAACGTGATCGACCTGGAGAAAGTCACGGACATCGCCGCGCGGCATCGTGTAAAGGTGCTGATCGACGGCACTTTCGCCACGCCATACAACCAGAAACCCCTGGACTATGGGATCGACCTGGTGCTCCACAGTGCCACAAAGTACCTGGGAGGCCACAACGACCTGCTTTCCGGCGCCGTTGTAGGCAGCGCCCCCCTCATCGCGGCCATCCGCGAGTACCGCGACGTCACGGGCGGCATCGTCGACCCGCACGTTGCGTACCTGTTGATCAGGGGCCTGAAGACATTCGCGCTGCGTATGGAACAGCACAACGCGAACGGCCTGGCCGTCGCCCGTTTTCTGGATGGCCATCCCCGCATCCGGAAAACCTACTATCCCGGCCTGGAAAGCCATGCGGGCCATGAAACGGCGCGCAGGCAGATGAGCGGTTTTGGCGGGGTAGTGAGTTTCGACGTCGATGGCGACATGGAAACGACCATCCGGTTCGTCGATGCGCTGCGCATACCCTACATCGCGCCGAGCCTGGGAGGCGTGGAAAGCCTGGTCGAACAGCCCGCCATCATGTCGTTCTATGAAATGGACCCGTCCGAACGGCTCCAGATCGGCATCAAGGATGAACTCGTCCGGTATTCGGTGGGAATAGAAAACGCCGACGACCTGATTGCAGACCTCGAACAGGCCCTGGGGAAAATCTAGGCCCTGCTCGCGGCTGACTTGTCGAAGGGAAAGAACTCCGGGGCCAGGATTCGAACCTGGATAGCCAGAACCAAAATCTGGTGTCCTGCCGATTGAACGACCCCGGAAAACTCACGGTCCTGTCGGTGTTACAGACCGGAACACATCCGCCATCGAAACGATCTCGCACGCACCGGTATTTGCATCTCTTTCCGCCCGGTACCGGTAGACGGTATCTGCCGTGACCTCCAGCGTGTCGCGGACGACCCCGGAACAGGTGGGCGAATCCACCGACAGGATGTGGGTCCCGGCCGTTACGGAACGAAAATCGGTGTAATCTCCGATCCCCAGTTCCCTCGTGTCTCCTGCCAGGTCCACGCGGATGGATTCGGTACTGTCCAGTGTATTGAACACGGTCAGCAGGAAGGTGTCCTCGCCTCCACAGGACGCGGCCAGTAAAGCTGCCACAAGAAGGGCAATCGTCCGGCCGGTTCGCCTGTGTTCGGATCCTGAGCCGTCGATTTCATCCATGGCAATTCCCGACTCCGTTTCGTCCAGGGCCGTTGCACGATCACGCCTACTTCTAGCCACCCCGCGGCTCCTGACCTGACCTGGTATACCGCGATACCATTCGGTCCGCCACAATCTACCCGGACCGGCGCCTGGTGTCAATCGGAAGTTGCCCGGGAACCGGTAGCCTCCGGGGCCCTGGGGGGTAATCTGCTTGACAGTATCTACTAGCGTCTGTAATATGGAGAAACTCACACGATTCCCTCCTGCAAATCAGGTTTTATTAGGCGGTGTTTACATGCTGAATTTACGGCATATCCCTGGCAAACACCTGGTTGCTTTTGCATTTATGCTGACCCTGTTCTGCCTGCCGGATTCCGTCCGTGGCCAGGCGTCGGCACCTCCTGTCCTCCACGGCGGCGCGGTCACCATCGGCAAGGTTGCGGTCGGGAACCTCAGCTTTCACCCCTTGTTCAACAGTCTGGGCGTAGAAAAAGAGATCGCCGCATTGATCTACGGCGAAGGCCTGCTCCGTGTAGACGGTTCGGGCACACCGACGGATGGCCTGGCCTATCTGCCGATAAAGCTCTCCGACGGCCGTGACTGGGTGTTCCGGTTGAAACAGGGCGTCGAATTCCACGATGGGGAATCGCTGACCGCCGCCGACGTCATCTTCACTTACACGCGATACAAGGCATCCCGCGTGTATGATCCTGTCTTCCATCGTTATTTCCAGAACATTGAGCAACTTTCAGCGCTGGATCAGCAGACGGTCCGAATCATCATGAAATCGCCGATCGAGGTCTTCCCCAACCGCCTCGCGACGCTGCCCATCCTGCCCAAACACCAACTGGACCGCGGTCTGTTTGCCGATGCCGGCGAGCATCTGGAATCGACCCGTCCAATCGGACTGGGGCCGTACCGGGTCGAGTCGTGGCCGGTCCTCGATACGGTGACGCTCACCGCAAACGAACGCTGGCACCGGGGCCGCGCGAACCTGGACAGGGTGGTTTACCGGTTCTACCCGACCTCTGAAGCGTTGCAGGCGGCCTTTATCGTACGCGAGGTCGATCTCATCGAAGTGGAACGCGACCGTACGCTGAAGGATCTGAAACGGGCCCGGTCCGATGCGAAAATGCAGGCGATCGAACCCGGAAGCCGCGCATTTTCAGCGATCTTCTACAATCACGGGCATCCCCTGTTGTCCCAGTCGGTCATTCGCCGGGCGCTGACCTATGCCACGAACCGGCAGCGTATCATGGACGAGGTGCTTGTCCGTGGCGCCGGGGCACTGGCCCACAGCCCCATTCACCCCGGGTTCGAGTTCAAGGGCGGCGACATGGGATTCGATTACAGTCCGCGCGAAGCCCGCGAGCTTCTGCGTCTCGAGGGATGGACGGACAGCGACGGCGACGGGTTCCTCGACCGGGAAGGGCGCTCCCTTCGATTTGAACTGCTGTTTCCCAGGGGACAGTCATCCGCAGAGAAGACAGTGCGGGTCATCAAGCTGAATCTGAACCACATCGGCATCCGTGTCGTACCCGTTCCCGTCACGCAGAAAGTGCTGGTCCAGCGACTCTCTATCGGCAGTTACGAAGCGGCACTGTTCGTTCAGGACTTCGAACCCACGGCGGATGATCTGTACGCCGTCTTTCATTCGGAAAGTATCGGACTGGGCAACATGCTCGGTTACCGGAACCGGCAGGTCGACCGCAACATCAATTTCCTCTTCGGTCTGGCCGATCGGTACCGTGCCGGCCCCGTCTATCAGCAGCTCGAAATGCTGCTGATCCGGGACCAGCCCTGCATGTTTCTCTATTTCGTCGATACCCGGTATGTCGCGTACGATCCCACCTTGAAAAACCTGGGCCTCCCGGGTGACGCGCTCCAATCGCCTGCAGCCTGGTTTCGTCTCACAAACTCCCCTTGATAGCGCGTAAAATAATGTTTCCGAAGAACTTACGAGAAGGTCTGTGGCCACGGCTGCTCGTATCCCATATCGCCCTGGCCACCATTCCGGTGCTGATCGTCGGTCTGCTTCTGCTCGCGACGGCCCGCCGTTCGATCGAGGATACGGTGGCCGACGGCAACCTCGAGGTCGCGCGCAGGGCGAGCAACGAGATCCGGTTGTACATCGAGCAGGCCCAGCGTGTGATCGACCTGGCCGCGGACAACATGGACATGATCGACGCCACGGACGTGGTGTACCAGAAACTGATCGACAACCTGGTCATCCGGCAGGATTTTCTCAGCGAACTGGCCGTGCTGGACCTGTCGGCCCGGGAGATACTGACCACCCATCTCGAAGGGCCATCGAGAACACGTTCGGACCTGGAACTCCCATCGGGCGACGGCACCACGATTTCTCCCGTGTTTATTTCCAGCGATGGACTGCCCGCGGTGACGATCACTGTGCCCTTACGGCGGCTCGACGAGCACACGGGATACCTGGCCGCGCAGGTGAATCTCAAGGACATGTGGGACCTCGTGGACAACATTCAACTTGGAGAGGGGCAGACGGAGGGATTCGGAAACGCCTACGTCGCGACCGGTACGGGACGCCTGATCGCTCATCCGGAACGGGAACGCGTATACCGTCAGGATGATCTATCCACTTCTCCCGTCGGCACGGCGCTGAGCCAACAGCAGAGTGGTACGCTGGTCTACACCGGGTCGATGGGCGAGATGGTCGCCGCTTTCGCGACGGTCGAACCGCTGGGATGGAAGGTCGTCATCGAGCAACCGGCTGCCAGGGCCTTTGCCCGGTCACAGGACATGATCCTGGGCATCAGCGTGCTCATGGTTATCAGCGCGGCGGTCGCCTCCCTGATCGGTGTCCTCGTCGTACGCAAGATCGTCCGGCCGATTTACGAACTGGTTCGAGGGGCGCAACTGTTCGCCCGGGGCAGGTTGACCCATACCATAGAAACACCGGGGCATGGAGAACTGACAACCCTGGCCCGTGAATTCAACCAGATGGCCAGGGAACTGCTGGAGAAAGAACGCCGCCTGAAGCAGGCGGAACGCCTGGCCACGCTGAGCAAGTTCGCCACCATACTGTCCCATGAAATCCGCAACCCGCTCAATTCCATGATTATCAATCTCAGGATCCTCAAACGGGACATGGAGAAACAGAACGGCGATCCCCGGAATCAAGGCGGGCACTATGAAAGGGTGATCTCCGAAATCTGGCGTATAGACAGTCTCGTCGAGAACTTCCTGACCTACGCCCGGCCGCCGGAACTGGTTCCCTTTCCCCACGACATCAACAAGGTGCTTGACGAGGCGATCGCAATCCACCAGGGTACGGCACAGGAACGGGGCGTAAGCATAGTCTCCCGGTTCCAGGATGACGAACTGAAGGTGTCCGTCGACATCAACCAGATCAAGCAGGTATTCCTGAACATCATGCTGAATGCCTTCGATGCCATGGAAACAGGCGGTACGCTGACGATCACCACGGAGCGGGTACTTCCCCGGCACAGCAGCGATCTGGGTCTGGACACTTTTAAAAAAACTCCCCATATCAATGTGAAGTTTGAAGATACCGGAAGCGGTATCGAACCAGGCCGGTTGGATCGAATATTCGAGGTGTACTATACTTCTAAATCATCTGGCACGGGACTGGGTCTGCCCATTGCCCAGCAGATCGTGGAGAAGCACGGGGGCAGGATCTCCGCCGAAAGCAAAGCGGGCGCCGGGACGACTTTCACCCTGTCCCTGCCGGCGCTGGAAGCAGACGCGGCCAGGCCGGTTACCAGCCAACCAGGCGAGTCTGTCGGCACGGAATAGCCAACCCTTCTTGGGAGGGCGGAACTGAGGGCTTTATGGAACGCATCCTGATCGCGGAAGACGACCAGAATACCCGGGAGGGCCTGGTAGAGTTACTATCGGACGAGGGGTATGAAGTCACGGGCGTGACAGACGGTGAGCAGGCCTATGAAACGGCCCGGAAGCGTCCATTCGACGTTTTGCTCACGGACATGAAAATGCCACGGGTCAACGGCCTGAACCTGATCAAGCGGGTTACCGGCACCTCGCCGGAAACGAGCATTATCATGATGACCGCCTTCGCCACGGTGGAGACGGCCGTCAAGGCCATGCGCGACGGTGCCTTTTCCTACCTGACCAAGCCGTTGAAAGTAGACGAACTGCTCGCTACCATACAGGGCGCGCTGCAGGAGAAGAAGCACCGGCAGCGCATGGAGTCTTCGCCGCGGTCTTCCTCCATCCCCGACCCGGACATCATTGGAGAAAGCAACCAGATCAAAACCATATTCGAACGGGTTGAAAAGGTCGCTCGGGCCAATACCACGGTCCTTCTGCTCGGCGAAAGCGGCACGGGCAAGAGTCTGATCGCCCGGGCAATACATGCGAAGAGCTATCGAAGGGACCAGCCTTTCGTGGACGTAAGCTGTGCCTCCATTCCGGAAGGCCTGCTGGAAAGCGAACTCTTCGGTACCGAAAAGGGGGCGTATACCGGTGCGCTGAATACGACACGAAAAGGATATTTCGAGCGGGCAGCCGGAGGGACGATATTCCTGGATGAAATCGGAGAAATCGCCAGTACCGTCCAGGTCAAGTTACTCCGCGTGCTGCAGGAGCGCCGGTTTGAAAGACTCGGGGGAACCGAACCGCTGAATATAGATGTCCGGGTGATCGCGGCCACCAACATGAACCTGGAAGACGCGGTCGCCGAGGGCCGTTACCGGCAGGACCTTTACTACCGGCTCAACGTCATACCCATCGTGGTGCCGCCCCTGCGTGGCCACCGGGATGACATCCCTCCGCTCATCGACTATTTCATCCGCAAATACACGCAGGAAAATGGACTCGGAGAAAAGTACATATCCGATGACGCGTTGGAGATCTGCAAGGCGTACGACTGGCCAGGTAACATCCGGGAAGTGGAGAATGCCATCGAGAGCGCCGTGGTATTGAGTGACGGAGCATGCATCCTGCCCGAACATCTGCCCAACTTCACCCACGTCCCCGCCCTCGTGTCGAACGCCGGTCCTGTCCAGGGATCCCTGAAAGATTCCAGGGGACAGGCGGAGAAACTGCTCATTCAACAGGCGCTGCTGGAGTCCGGCGGTAACCGCACGCGCGCGGCGGAAGCCCTCGGGGTGACGGTCAGGACCATTCAGTACAAGATCAAGAAATACGACCTTTAACACCGAGACCATGTGTAGAGATGCCCTCTCGGTCCCTGGGAGAAGCATCTTCAGTCTAGCGGGGACATGGAAACGAAACCATCTCCGTATCCGTCGTGATACCCACCTATAACCGGGAGGAACGGCTGCCGGCGGCGATCCGGTCCGTACTGGACCAGTCGCTGCCGCCGTCGGAGATCATCGTGATCGATGATGGTTCGACGGATACCACTCCTGCTATCATGGGGAATTTCCCCGAAGTAAGTTATATTAGACAGGAAAATCAGGGTGTCAGCCAGGCCAGGAATCACGGCATACGCGTGGCGAAACATCCGTGGATCGCCTTCCTCGACTCCGATGACGAATGGCTGCCCCACAAGCTGGAAAGACAATGGGAAGCCCTTGAACGCCAGCCGCAATACCGTTTCTGCCATACGGATGAAATATGGATCCGCAAGGGCAGGCGGGTCAATCCCATGAAGAAGCACGCCAAGCGCGGGGGACACATCTTCGACCGGTGTCTGCCCCTGTGTGTCATTTCCCCGTCTTCCGTGTTGATACACCGTGAACTTTTCGATCGCTATGGCATGTTCGATCCCGAATTGCCGGTATGCGAAGACTACGATCTGTGGCTGCGCATCTGCGCGCGGGAACCCGTGCTTTACGTGGACGAACCCCTGTTGTTGAAGTTCGGCGGCCACGAAGACCAGTTGTCGCACGCCCACTGGGGCATGGATCGGTTCCGTATACGCGCGTTGGAGAAACTGATCGGTAGCGGCGTGCTGGAAGGGGAGGCACTGGGCGGTGCCGTGGACACCCTTTGCCGGAAAATCGATATTTACGCCAACGGCGCGGAGAAACGGCGCAGGATCGAGGAAGCGGCTAGCTACAGGGAGAAAAAGCGGAATTTGGAAGTACGATTCGCCGCGTTGCTTAGCGGCTGATCATACGCAAAAACTTTCATAGCGTTCTGAAGCGGTTTTCCGGTTAAGGTCTTCGCCTTGCACCGTTTGTCTCGTGAAGCCCGCCCTGCTACCCTTCGTCAGACGATATTACCGCCCATTCGCGGAAATCGGCATGTTATTTGCGCCCGTTTAAGGATGGGTAGCTGTACTTATTAGGGAATGTGTTCATTCGGAAGTAGCACGAACTGGTAGTTTCTACCCTTAAAATCGAGATAGATGATGAAGCGCATCGCCTTATTGTTGATCCTTTACTGCGGTCTCGTTCCGTTTTCCGCGCATGCGGTTACGTCCGGGAAAATAACGGGTTTTGTCCGGGACGCTGCGACTCGGGATCCGCTGGCGGGCGTCACCATACGCGTAGCGGGGACTGAATTGCGCGCTATTTCGGGTTTGAACGGCGAGTATTTCATTCTCAACGTTCCCGTAGGCGACTACCGGGTCGAAGTCCAGATGATCGGTTACCTGCCCGTCCGGACACAGGCGTTGACCGTAAACAGCGACCGGAACGCGCGGATCGACTTCGAACTGGAAACGACCATACTCGAACTGGCGGAACCGGTAACGATCACCGCTTCGAGGACATCGGTCCGCTCGGACCTGACCGCTTCGAGCGAACTGATGGTTCCCCGGGAAATCGAGTCCTTGCCCGTTACGGAGCTGTCGGACCTGATCTTTCTCCAGTCCGGTGTCGTCCGGGATGCCGAAGGGGATTTGCACATCCGCGGCGGCCGGGGGAACGAAATCTCCTACTATGTTGACGGCGCCTCCCTGGAGGATCCCCTGCTGGGCGGCATGGGCACGCATATCCAGCTGGATACGGTCGCGGAACTGGTCATCAACCGGGGCGGCTTCAACGCGCAGTACGGGGAGGCCATGTCGGGCGTAGTCAATATCGTGACCCGCGAGGGAAGCGGCGCCCTGTCCGGAACCTTTCGAGGCGCGACCACGATGCAGTCTCAGTACGACCTGGAAGACGGGAGCTATAACGAAACCTCGATGGGAAGAGGAGGCCGCCTGGAGGCTACGCTGAGTGGCGCGCTGCCTTGGCTGGGAGAACGTGGAGGTTATTTCCTTTCGGGCCAGGCGCTGAGCGACGGGCACCATATCCCCCATAACAGACGATCGCTTAACACGGTGGCGGGGAACCTGGTGTTCAAACCCTATCCCCTCATGAAACTGAAGATCAGCGGGCATTACTTCCGCCAACGGCATCTTCAGTACGACCACCGCAATCAGAACGGACTCTCCTACGATTTCAACCCGGACGGGCTGCCGGAACGACAGGCGCGAAGCCATGCGCTCAACCTGTCCGTCAGCCAGAACATCAGTCCGCGTTTTTTCTATACCGCCCGGTTTTACAGGTATTCCACCAACAGCACCCTGTTTCCCACCATGCTGACGGACAGGTATTGGACGCAGTGGCCTGGTTATTCGGAGGACGATAACGGCGACTACAACGGATCGATCTATGAGTCCACCCAGCTACCGTCTGTTCAGTTCGAGGGGCTGCCGTTTACCGAAGGCGGCGACTTCCTCCCGCTGTACCGGGATACCCGGGCAACCTATTACGGCGCGAGGGCGGACCTGAGCGGACAGGTCACCTACTGGAGCCATATCCGGGCCGGCGCCGAAGCGCAATGGTACCGGCTCGACTGGGACGAAAGGTCTTTTCTGCGGTCTGCGGCGCACGGCCAGAGGTACTCCGTCAACCCCGTGGAGGGTGCGCTTTACTTCCAGAACAAGCTGGAACTGAGCAAACTGATCGTCGACGCCGGTCTCCGCGTGGATTACCTGGACACGAGCCAGCGATTTTTTGTCGATCTGCCCACGGGCCAGGCCGAGCAACGGGACAACTCGACCAAGATACGGCTGAGTCCGCGCCTGGGTATTTCACACTCCTTCACACCCCGAAGCCTGGTCCGGTTCAACTACGGTTACTTCTACCAGCCGCCGGAGTTCAGGCTTGCCTACGCTAACCTGAGACGCGATTTCAGCGGCGAGTCGCCTCGTTTGGGGAATCCTGACCTGGCGCCCCAGAAGACCGTGGCCTATGAATTCGGCCTGGAGCATATGCTGACCGGGGACATCCGCGTCGGGCTCACGGCGTCCTACAAGACCATTTCGAACCTGACATCGACTGCGCAGGTCCAGTATCCCGGTGGAATGTACTTTATTTTCAACAACGCGGATTTCGGTTCCGTGCGCAGCGTAGAGCTCATTCTGAAACGGGACGTGTCGCGCGTGCTATCCGGATCCATGAACTACACCTATTCCATCGCTCGGGGAAGCGCGTCCTCTCCCCAGGAACACGCGGACCAGGCCAACGCGTCCGAGAGAGGCTATTTCCCCCTTGCATTTGACCAGCGGCACACGGTGAAAGCGGTGTTGAACCTGCTCGCGCCGGAAACCGTAAGGGAACGATTGCTGGGCATACCGCTTCACGGATGGGGACTGTCTCTGGTAGGTTACTACGGCAGCGGTCTTCCATACACGCCGACGAACACCCTGCGGGAACAGACGGAAACCGCACCGAACCAGGCGCGGCTGCCCGCCTTCGTCAATCTCGACTTCCGCCTCAGAAAGCGCATGAAGGCCGGCAGATTCACCTATACGCTGTTTTCTGAAGTCCGGAACCTGTTCGACCGCCGAAACGTCGTGAGCGTTTACGCCAACACGGGTCGGCCGGGAGACGATGGATATACCCTGGAATCCGTCACAGGCCGTTCGGAAGAATTCGTTCGGCTACGGCGACTGTTGAGTCTGGATCCCCAGCATTACGCCCCGCCTCGCGAAGTCCGCCTCGGTTTTGAAATCGGCTTCTGAGATGATTCGGCACTAGAGCGGTTTTGCCCGCTGTACGAGTTGCAGCGGCGCGCCTTCAGGATCGCGGAAGAAAAGCAGGATGTTTTCCCCCATCCTGGCTGGCGGTCCTTCCAGTACCACGCCCTTCGATTCCAGGACAGCGATGGCTGCGTCCATGTCGTCCACGTTAAAGGCGATATGAACGTGGGCGGTACGGATGTCGGCCAGTTGCGTGTCGTCTCCGGCGGGCATGGGGATGATCTCGATGTGACCGGTGCCCGCGGGATCCCGGATGAAATAGATGTTTGCGTTGCTCGACGGATTGTTGAACTTGAGCGCAATTTCGAAGCCCAGCACGTCGCAGTACCACTGTGCCGCGGCGTCCGTGTCGCGGTATGCCACGGCCACGTGTTCGAGTGAATGGATATTAACCAAGGTGATGCTCCTTCCTGTTCAGGAATGATCTACAATCTGCCGCAATCGCAGGGTACCAGACCAAGGGTCGATTGCGACGGGACTCAACACGATTTCTTCACCCGGTGAAGGCCTCCCCTCCACCTTGACCGCCATCCGCGATCCGTAATCCGGAAATTCAACGAGCACATTCCTTTCGCGTACCTCGAGGACGATCGCCCTGATCTGCACTTCCTGTTGTTCATCCAGGTGCTTCAAGAGCCAGTACCACTCCCGTCGCGCCTGGATTTTGGACAATATCCTGCTGCGTTCCAGGGTGGACAATTCGTCCATCATGTCATCGGCGTCGTAGGCGGGCGGTGCGCCCTTTAACGCCGCACGCAACTGGCGCTGCAGGACCAGGTCGGCGTAGCGGCGGATAGGTGACGTAATCTGGCAGTAGGTGTCCACGCCGAGCGTGGCGTGCGGACTGGACTTCAGGTTCAGTTCTAGGGGTTTCATTCTTCGCAGGACCAGGAAGCGCCAGACCGCGTCGTGGGCCGCAGGTTCAAGGTCGCCGAAATCGGACTCGCCCTGCGTACGGTAGATGGCGGGTATTCCGTGCTCGTTCAGGTATGCCGCCGCGGTCCGGTTGGCGAGGATCATCAGTTCCGATACGATGTGCTCGGAACGCGTGGACGTGTCCCGGAGCGTGATCCGGATACGTTTCCGGTCATCGACCTTGATCGAAACCACGCTGCGTTCCAGTCCGACCGCGCCCTGGTCGATGCGGCGCTGGTAGAAAAAGTCCACGGCCTGGTTGAGGATCTGCAGCACTTCGGCATAGGGTTGTTCGATCGATCCCAGAAGTTGGTTCGCTTCGTCGTAGGACAACCGGGCTCGGTTGACGATAACGGAAGGCACGATCCGGGTTCCCACCAGCTCGAAGTCGGTGGACAGGGAAAAAAAGAAACTGATGGCACAGCGCCTTTCACCCTCGAGCAGCGCACAGTGGCCCTGGGACAGTGTCGATGGAAGCATGGGCACGCGGAGGTCCGGCAAATACAGGGACGACATCCTTTCCCGGGCCGCGAGATCCAGGGCCGAATCCCTGGGTATGAGGTCCGCCACGTCGGTGATATGCACGCCGATACGGTAGCCATCTTCGGTCCGCTCCGCGGAAAGGGCGTCGTCAATATCCTGTGTGGAAGCGTCGTCTATCGACAGGATCGGCAAACCGGTCAGATCTTCCCGTCCTTCTTCCGATGGCCGGCAGGAGGCGGCGAATTCGAGCACCTTGTCTGAAAATTCGGTTGGTATCTCGTAGCGCAGCAGATCGAGGTTCTCGTCTTCGTCCCAGATCCCTTTGCGCACCATCACTTCGAAAGCCGATCGTTTCGGATCTCCTCCCGATAGCGTGGGCGTTTCCTTCAACAGGGTGCGCACCTGGTCGGTCTCTGCGTATTCGTCTCCCTGAATTACGTACTGCTGGAGGTGCGACAACCAGCGATTCTGGCGTTTCGTCAAGGATTCGAGGTCCTGCCGCGTATCATCCGCGAGCCAGCGGTCGAATTCCTGCCGCTCGGTTTCCACCGCCAGCTGGCGAGCCTGTTTATCCTTGATGTTCCGGACCTGGTCGGACGTGCGGGACATGAAGCCGTTGTCCCGTTCGGAGAAGTACTGACACTGGCGACTCAGATACAGTTGCATGGCCGCCCGCTGTTCCGGCGATCCGGGTTCGCCCCAGTACAGTTCACCGATGTCTTCCGAGGTAAACACGGTGGGATCGTCCTTCAAGACCGCCCATACTTCTTCGAGATCGAATGATCCGGCCTGCTCCTCGATTTTCCGACGGACTTCCAGCATTTCGGACAGGTCGCGCACCCGGATTTCAGTATATCGTAAGATCGGATCCGTGGAGAGGTCCATGACCCGGTTGGCGGAGGTCGCCACCTTGAATTTCTTCCGGGAAACCGCCTGCAGCATGCCGATTTGAATGTCCCCGCGATGACGGAAGATGATCAGGTCGCCAGTCTGCACCGATTGCTCTTTTCTAGACGCATGAGTCCGGGTAAATCTACGGGGATTCGATCCATTTATCCTGTGTTTGTACCGGGTCGAAGTCAAGAGAATTCACAGGCGGAAGGTATGCGGGTTGACTTCGTTCCGACGATGGGATATCATGCGGTAAGTTGAATTCTGACAGGCGATGTTTAAGACGTTTCGAAAGGGACGAAGATGATTTTCGAACAGGTACAGAACGGGGGCGACCGGAACTTCGGTTACCTGGTGGCCGATGAGAAAACCGGGAAAGCGGCGGCGGTCGATCCATCCTACCGGCCCGAATATTACATCAAGCGCGCAGGCGAATTGAAGGTGGAACTGGCCTGTGTCATCTGCACGCATTCCCACCACGACCACGTGAACGGCAACGACCATCTCATCGAAGAACTGGGCATCGACGTGGTGATGTACACAGATGCGGAGTATTTCTTCGATATCGAAGTGACGGACGGCGAGGTATTCAAGCTGGGCGAACTCGAGCTGAACGTCATCCACACGCCCGGTCACTGCGAGGACGGCATGTGCCTCCTGTCAGAAGACAAGCTGATCACCGGGGATACGCTCTTCGTGGGCAAGGTGGGTGGCACCGCCACCGAAGAAGAAGCACGGAAGGAATACGACAGTCTACAGCGCCTGATGAAACTGGACGACGAAATCGGCGTTTTCCCGGGCCATGATTTCGGCGCGAAGCCCAAGTCTACCATCGGCGTCGAGAGAAACAGCAACCCCTTCATCCTTCAGCCTACCTTTGAGGACTTCCTGTATCTGAAGGAAAACTGGCTGGAGTACAAGAAGAAGCACGACATCTCCTAGATCTCCTAGATCTCCGCACAATCGAACTCATCGAGTCCGTTCCAGGGCCGATGCGACCTTCCGCACGCCACCGGCCACATCGTCGATATCCGCTTCGGTGTAATTCTCGTTGAATGGCAACAGCACGAGTTGTTCGAGCACTTCCCGGGTACGCGGGCAGAGTTCGTCGGCGCGCTCGAATGTCCTGTCCGTATACGGGCTGTAAAAAGGGAAGCTGGAGTCCCCGTAGGTCCGATGTTCCGCAAGTGCCGCCGAACACTGGTAGATCGGGTCGCCGATGTAACCGGCGCTCGCGCCGATCCCCTCGGCGTTCAGCGCCTGTGCGAATCTTTCGGCCGAAAACCCCGTAGCCCGCATGGGATACGTCCAGTAACTGTGCCTCGCGCCCGGCGTTACCGGCGCCGGGACGACGCCGTCGATTTGCGCTATTCCCTCGGTCAACCGGTTTCCCAGCCCGTTTCGGGAATCGATTACTCCGGCGAGTTTCTCCAACTGGGCCAGTCCCACCGCGGAATGGAGTTCCGTGATACGGTAATTCATCCCCAGCGGTCCATACATGCGCGATCCCTGCCGTTCCCGGTCGTAGTTCTTGTCCGCGAACATCCGCATGTAACGGGCCAGGGCGTCGTCGTTCGTGATGGTCATGCCGCCGTCCCCTGTGGTCATTTGCTTGGACTGCTGGAAACTGAAGCATCCGATGTCCCCGTAAGTCCCCAGCATACGTCCCCGGTAACGGGTCAGGTGGGCCTGGCAGCAGTCCTCGATCAGGGGTATCCCCTTCCGCTTCGATATCTCCACCAGGGCCTCCATCCGGCAGGCGTTGCCGAAGAGATGTATGGCGATGATCGCCCTTGTCCTCGGCGTGATCAGCCTTTCGACGTCATCCGAATCTACCGTCAGGGTCGCCAGATCCGTGTCCGCGAAAACCGGTACGGCATTCTGGTACAGAATCGGGATGATCGTACCCAGGTCGGTGATCGCGCTGGTGATGATTTCGTCGCCGGGTTCCGGGTTTATCGCACCGATGGCGACATGCAGTGCCGCCGTTCCCGAGGTAGAACCGATGGCGTGCTTCACGCCGTAAGTCTCGGCAAAGCGGCTTTCGAAACGTGGAGTGAATTCGCCGCCCCAACGAAAGAGGTTCTGAGACCGCAGTGCCTTCGTTACGAGTCTAATTTCCTCTTCGCCGAAGGGCGTCCTGGGCGGGAAAGGACGGGATTCCGTATCCCGGAAGGGTATTCCGCCGTCGAGGGCTAACATGCAAGTGTTCCGTAGTTTGCGTTTATTCCGGCATCGGCAGGACAGGGCGGTCCGGGCAATCCGGGCGGTCCGGGCAATCCGGGCGGTCCGGACGGTCCGGGCAATCCAGTCATCGGCGACTTACTGGACACGCCGGGCGAAGGACTACAGGTCCACCCGGTACCGGCACTTCCACTTCGTGTCCCACCGGTAAATTGGATCGCTCGGGGGAATCGGGACGGTCTCCACCAGTCTCGAACCGATGATTTCGCAGGTTCTCCTGGACGCCGTGTTCTCCGGGTTGCAGGTAATCCACAGCGGATTGATCCCGTGCTCAAGGGCCAGCGGCAGGATGAGCAGACAACTTCGCGCGGCCAGCCTTCGGCCACGGTAGGGTGGATCCACGGAGTAACCGACATGCCCGACGTACATTTCGATGTGTTCCGTGTGACCGACACGCAGGGACAGCCGCCCCATCATGTTGGTCGGACGGTCCGGCTGCACCATGTCGAAGATGTATTCGGGAACGATGCCGCGCCGCGCATCGCCCCGCTGAGTCCCGCGGAGCAGCAACTGCAGATCGCCGTCCACGAGAACGCCCGGATCGAGAAATCGAAACGGGTTGTCTTCGACCTTGAATCGGTTTCTAAGACTGGCAATCAACAGACTGATGTTTTTCATCGAGAACGGTGGACATCCCCGCGCCGGTTCCTGGGGGAAGGCTAATGTCCCACTGATGGTCCACGCCGATGTTGCACCCGTCAGTATCGATAGTGATCGGGTTTGTAGGGTCCTTCTATGGGAACACCGATATAGTCCGCCTGGTTCCGGGACAGCCGGGTCAGCGTCACGCCCAGCTTGCGCAGGTGGAGCCTGGCCACCTCCTCGTCCAGGTGTTTCGGAAGGGTCGTGACCCCGGTCTCGTGATCATGGATCCGAAGGTCGATCTGCGCGATCACCTGGTTGGTGAAAGAACTGGACATGACGAATGAAGGGTGGCCCGTGGCGCATCCCAGGTTGACCAGTCTTCCATCGGCGAGCAGGTAGATGGCGTGGCCGTCCGGAAAGAGGAACTTGTCCACCTGGGGCTTGATGTTCTGTTTCACGATACCGGGGTATTCGTGCAGCGCGTCCACCTGGATTTCGTTGTCGAAATGGCCAATGTTGCAGACGATGGCCTGGTCCATCATGTTTTCCATGTGCTCGACTCGGATGATGTCCCGGTTTCCGGTCGTCGTAACGAAGATCTGGCCCTGGTCCAGCGCGTCTTCGATGGTCGTCACCTCGTAGCCTTCCATCGCTGCCTGAAGCGCGCAGATGGGATCGATCTCCGTGATCACCACGCGTGCGCCGAATCCCCGCATCGACTGGGCGCAGCCCTTGCCCACGTCGCCATATCCGCATATGACGACCGTTTTACCGGCTACCATGACGTCTAGGGCGCGCTTGAGCCCGTCCGCGAGTGATTCGCGGCAGCCGTAAAGGTTGTCGAATTTCGACTTGGTTACCGAATCGTTGACGTTGATGGCCGGGAACAGGAGCTTGCCGTCCTGCATCATCTGGTAGAGCCTGTGGACGCCGGTAGTCGTCTCTTCGGAAACACCGCGAATGTTGGCGCTCATTTCATGCCAGTACCGCGGGTTCCTGTCCAGCTGCCGTCTGAGTACTTCGTTTATGATCTGCAATTCGCGGTTGTCGGTTGGTTCGTCCAGGATGGAGGGATCGTCTTCGGCCTCCACACCCCGGTGAATGAGCAACGTGGCATCGCCGCCGTCGTCCACGATCTGCGTGGGTCCGGTTTCGCCGGCATAGGACAGCGCTTGCAGCGTGCAGGCCCAGTACTCTTCGAGGCTTTCCCCCTTCCACGCGAAGACGGGTATGCCGTCGTCCGCGATGGCCGCCGCAGCGTGGTCCTGGGTGGAGAAGATGTTGCAGGATGCCCACCGCACATCCGCGCCCAGTGCCCTGAGCGTCTGGATGAGTACGGCGGTTTGAATCGTCATGTGGAGTGAACCCATGACGCGGGAGCCCTTGAGCGGCTGTTCACGGGCGTATTTTTCGCGGACGGCCATCAGTCCGGGCATTTCCTGTTCGGCGATGGCGATTTCACGGTGGCCCAGCTCCGCCTCTGACAGGTCGGCCACTTTGTAAGGCAGGTCGGAATAATCGGGCAATTCGATGGTGATCGGCAATTCCTGCGCCATGTAAGGACTCCTTGGTACTGTTTGACGGTCTGCGGGTTCACGGTTTCGTTAAAAATAATCGCTCCCTATTATATGGTGTGACCGCCTTGAACGCAACAACCACGTTGTCCTTTGTCGGTGCCGCTCAGAAATAGCTTGATAACGATATCCGGGATTCATATAGTCTGTCCCAGCCAGATCCATGCAGCGCATGCTCCACCAGACGATATCGGACGCGGGAGGAATTCATGATAGATCAGGCTTTGCTGGACATATTGGCCTGCCCGGAAACCAAGGAAGAGGTTCGTCTCGCGCCTGAAGCCGTCGTCGATACCGTCAACGGCATGATCAAGGCCGGTACGCTCGTCAACCGGGGCGGCGAAAAAGTGACGGAGACTATCGACGGTGGACTGGTACGGGCCGACGGAAAGTACCTGTATCCCATCAGGGAAGAGATCCCGATCATGTTGATCGACGAAGCGATTCCACTTTCCGGCGAAGTTGGTACATCCTGACCGGTACGTTTCGGTACTGAACCGTTCGTTTCCCTTTCTCACCCGTACAGGCGAACTGCATGTCCCAGTCGTCCGATCCCTACGCACAGCTTCCCGAACACATAAGAAAACCACCCACGGACCGCTGGTCTACGATCAAGCAACTGGGGCCAGGCCTTCTGTTGACCGGTTCCATCGTGGGTTCCGGCGAACTCATTGCCACCACGCGGCTCGGCGCCGAGGTCGGTTTCGTGGTGCTGTGGTTGATTCTCCTGAGCTGCGCGGTCAAGGTGCCGGTTCAGAGCGAACTCGGCCGGCACGCCATCGCTACGGGTCAGACGACTTTCGTGGCCTTCAACAAGGTGCCTGGTCCGCGCTTTCGGGTAACCTGGCTCGTCTGGGCGAGCCTGCTGCTCCTCCTCTGGAGTACCATGCAGGTGGGTGGCATTTTTGGTACGATGAGCCTGTCGCTGGACATGATCTTCCCGATCTTCGGAAACACGTCCTGGATAATCATACTCACGCTGGTCGGCATGGGGCTCGGCCTCGTGGGGCAGTACATGACACTGGAACGGATTACCACCATCCTCGTGGCCCTGTTTACCTTCACCACGCTGGCCAGTGCGCTGCTCCTGTTCTGGACCCCCCTATGCCGTAACGCCAGACGAACTTCTCGACGGGTTGCGGTTCGCCCTGCCGTCGGACGGGGCCGTCACGGCCTTCGCCGTTTTCGGCATCACCGGCGTCGGCGCTTCCGAGCTGCTGCTCTACCCGTACTGGTGCGTGGAAAAGGGCTATGCCCGGTCGGCGGGCCTCCGTGACGGCAGCGCGGCCTGGAGGGAACGGGCCCTGGGATGGATTGGGGTCATGAAGAAGGACGTGTGGCTGTGCATGGTCATCTATACGGTTGCGACGCTCGCTTTCTTCTTCCTGGGCGCGGCTGTGCTCCATACACAGGGACTGGTACCGGAGGGATTCGGCACCGTTCAGATCCTCTCCGGCATGTACACCGAAACGCTGGGCAACTGGGCGTTCTACCTGTTCGGCGTAGGCGCTTTCGTAGTCCTGTTTTCTACGTATTTCGTTACTATCGTAGGCCAGTCGCGCATGCTGGCGGACGCCCTGTCGGTGCTTGGATTCGTAACCTACTCACGGCCGCAAGACAGGCAGCGCGTCGTACGCGTGATCGGCGTCCTGCTGCCCCTGGTATACGCGGTCTTGTACATATTGTGGTCCGCGCCGGTCACCATGGTGATCATCGGCGGGCTGATGCAGACGATCCTGCTGCCGGCCATAGGATGGGCGGCGCTGTACTTCAGCCGGACCACGGCGAAGGAAGCGGGCGTTCCTCCGTCCAGGACGCTGGTGGTTGCCCTGACAGCCGCCACGATCGTTATGGCCGTTTTCGCCGTGTATGCCGTGCTGGTAAGGTTTTAGACCAGGTCCGATTCCTGGTCCCGGGAACGGCTGGACGGATCCCTCGACTGAGGCGGTCCGTATCCCCCGCCTCCGGAGGACATGGCGACGATGCGGTCCCCGGGCAGAATCGGTACTTCGGTTTCCTTGGACTTCAGCATCCGTTCCCTGCCGTTGGACACCACCTTGTAGCGATGCGGCAGGCCAGCCATGCCACCGAACAGCCCGAACGGCGGATTGATTATACCGTCGCCCGCCATGTTCAGTTTCGCCGGCTCGTCCCCCTCGTAGACCATTTCGAAGATCGCACCCAGTCCACCTCGCCATGTCCCGTCTCCGCCCGATCCCGGCCGCAGGTCGTTACGGACGATCTTGAAGGGAAAGCGTTCCTCGGTAATCTCCACGCTGGGGCTCCGGATCGCCCCGGCCACGTTGACCTCGCCCACGCACGACCAGCCGTCGTATCCACGGGAAGCGCCTCCTCCTCCCCTGCCGAAGAAGAAGTGCCAGATGAAGCGGTTACCCGTCAGCGGATTTCGTCCGGTGATCGCGAAACGCAGCCGGCGGGAGAACCCCGCGTTCACGGCTTCCGGCGCCACCGGGGCCAGCGCCTTGAAGACGGCTTCCACGATCTCTTCCCCGCAGTGATTGGTACTCATGCAGACCGGCGCCGGTGGATTCGGGTTCACGATAAGTCCCCTGGGCGCGATGACCTTCACCGGACGCATCGATCCCTCGTTCTTGGGTACGTCTGAAGGCGCCATGTACATGATGGCGACGTGGGCCAGCGAACGGGTGTTGGCGTAGGCGCTGTTGATGAAACCGGTTACCTGTGGACTAGAATCGCTCAGGTCGATGGTCATGCTGTCGTCCTTGACGGTCACCCTGGCCCGTATGGGGATCGATTCGGCGTCGAAACCGTCGTCATCGAGCAACGTTTCACCGAAGTACACGCCGTCCGGCCAGCTCCCGATGAGTTGCCGGATGCGCCGTTCCGCGCTGTCCAGGATGGCTTCCACGGAGGTCATCAGACCGTCCGCGCCGTAATCGTCGAGGAGCACCTGCAGTCGGCGTGCGGCGATCTGCACCGATCCAATCTGGGCGTGGAGGTCGCCGGTGAAGTTCTCCGGGTGGCGTACGTTGACCGCCAGCATGTGCAACAGGTCCTCCCGCGGCCGGCCGGATTCATAAAGCCTGACGGGAGGAATGCGAAGGCCCTCGTGGTACAGTTCGCTGGCCGATGGATTGTAACCGCCGTGGGTTCCCCCGCCGATGTCGCTGTGATGGGCTCGATTTACCGCGAAAAACAGCAAGGTCCGGTCGCGAAAGACCGGGTATATCGCCGTGATGTCTGGAAGGTGGCTGCCGCCGAAATAGGGGTCGTTGAGGATGAACAGATCGCCCTCGTTGATGTCGTCGCCGAAGTATTCGCAAACCGCTTCGACTGCCGGTGGCAGGGCGCTGATGTGGACCGGAATACCTTCTCCCTGCGCGACGAGCTGGGCGCTGGCATCGAGAATCGCCGTAGAGAAATCCCGACTGGAGTTCAGGATCTGCGACATGGAGGTGCGGATCATGACGTCCGCCATCTCCCGGGCGATCGATTCAAGGCGGTGCGCTACGACCGAGTGCGTAATCGGGTCCGATTTGACGGATTCCGAATCCATCGTGGTGGTGGACGATACGACCAGTACCATGCCCCCGTAGGGATCGACTTTCAGGCGGTCGCCTTCCTCCACGAGCACGGTGGTGAAATCGGACTCGACGATGGCCGGCCCATCTATCACGGCGCCGGGTTCGAGGTCATCGGCCGCGAACACGGCGGCTTCGGTCCAGGTGCCGGTGTAAACACGGCGTGTGCCTTTGCGGGCGTCCCGGATCGAATCCGATACCTCTTTCAAGGGCAGGGAAATCGACGGGAGTTTCCCCGTTATCGTGGCACGCAGCGTGACCAGTCGGATCTCCTGGTCTAGTTGATGGTAGGAATAGAGGGTCTGGTACCGTTCATGGAAGAGCGATGCCCACGAACTCCGAATCGTCTCATCGTCATGGGACAGATCCGGGATGCTCACGTTGACTTCATAGATCTGGTCCAGGTACCGCATGTCGGCCGTGAACCGGGTGGTTATATCTTCGTCACGCAGTCCCTGTTTCCTGAGCTGCGCGATCCCCTGAGCCGCCAAGCGGGTTGTCATATTTCTCACTTCATCGAGGTCGACCACGTCCAGGCTGGCCGTGAATGACCGGGCATAGTCGTACCTGAGGTCGGACGCGAGCATGCCATAGGCCGAAAGCACGGGGGCCGCCGAAGGCAGGTAGACGCTGCCGATACCCGTCTTGCGGGCGACCTTGCCCACGTGGAGCCCCGCCGCGCCGCCGAAGGCCAGCAGCGAAAAATTCCTGGGATCTCCTCCCCGGCGCACGGTCAGCAGTCGAATGCCTTCGGCCATGGCCGTGGTTACCACGTCGAGGATGCCACAGGCCGCGTCCTCTACGGAAAGCCCGAGCGGTTCGGCAATGTGCGTTTGCACCGCCCGTTCTGACAGGTCGGCATATAGGGGATTTCTACCGCCAAGGAAATTGCCGGGATCGAGATATCCCAGGACCAGGTTCGCGTCGGTAACCGTGGGCTGGTCGCCGCCCCGTCCGTAGCATGCCGGTCCGGGATCGGCGCCGGCGCTTTGAGGCCCGACATGCAGGGTGCCCCCGTCGTCCACCCGCGCGATACTGCCGCCGCCCGCCCCCAGCGTATGCAGATCGATCATCGGCACGGCGATTTTCCAGCCGCCTTCATAGTGTTCGCCGGAGACCTGGGGATCGCCGGCCTCGATCACCGAGATATCCGTACTCGTTCCGCCCATGTCGAATCCGATGAGATTGGTCTCACCGATCAGGGATCCGTAGGCCACGGCTCCGCTGACGCCTCCTGCAGGACCGGATAGAATGGCCTGAACGGCCTGGCGCGCCGCGACCTCCAGCGGCGTAACGCCTCCGTTGGAAGTCATGGTGAGTACACCGCTTTCGAGGCCCAGGCCGGAGGTCTCCTCCTCCATGCGCCTGAGATACCGGGCGTAGACCGGACCCACGTAGGCGTTGACGGCCGTGGTGCTCAGGCGGTCGTATTCCTTGATCTGGGGCAGGATTTCGGAGGAAAGCGAGAGGTACAGGTCCGGGTACCGTTGCTGGATTCGTTCGCCCACCAACCGTTCATGAGCAGGGTTCAGATAGGAGAAAATGAGACATACGGCCACGGATTCTACGCCAGCGCGCACGAGTTCGTCCAGCATCTCGTCCAGCGCTTCAGTATCTACAGGAGTCTCAACGGCCCCGTCGGCGCGGATGCGTTCCTCGAGGGTACGCCTCAGAGACCGGGTAACCAGGGGTTCAAAGGGCGTCATCCGTAGATTGTACCGGTCTTCTTTCAATCCTTCCCGTAGCGCCAGCAGGTCCCGGAATCCCTCGGTAGTGATCAGTCCGACACGGGCGCCCTTGCGCTCCAGGAGCGTGTTGGTCGCGACGGTGGTGCCGTGGATGAACAGGCGGGTTCGAGACATCAGTTCGGCCGTGTGGAGGCCGTAGGAATCGGCGATGTCCCGGACACCGTTCATCACCGCGTCTGAGGGCGCGTCTGGGATCGACGGCGTCTTGAAGTAACGGGGCGTGGAAGCACCTTCCACGACGACGAAATCCGTGAACGTACCACCGACGTCGATGCCTATGGAGAAGGGCAGCGGAGAGGCGTCCCTGGAGTGGTTATTCATCGTTTGTCTCCGGACCTGTCGATATTGACGAAACTCGACCGGCAGTCTATACTATCACCAGCATGCAAGACGGGGATTGGGACATTTACGCTCGCCATTATTAAAAACACAAAGATCCAGTCCAAGATACAGCCAGTTGATCCTATGAATCCAGACCGCATTTTCGAAAAAAACGAGCATTGGATCAAACGAAAACTAGGCACCGATCCCGGCTATCTCGATCGGCTGTCGCGGCAACAGCGTCCCGGGATTTGCTACATCGGGTGTACGGACAGCAGGGTGACGCCCGAAGCCTTCATGGGTGCCGGACCGGGTGAGATTTTCGTGCATCGCAACGTTGGAAACCTGGTTTCCCCCCTGGACCCGAACACGAGGTCCGCCGTCATCTACGGCGTGGAGCATTTGAAAATCGGACATATTGTCGTATGCGGTCACTACGACTGCGGCGCGGTGAAGGCCGTGATGCAGTCGGAAAACCTCGGCACGCTTGAGCCCTGGCTGCAGAACTTGAGAAAGGTCTATCGACACCACGAAACCGAACTGGAATCCATCCCGGATTCAACGGACCGCGGCGACCGCCTGGTCGAACTCAGTGTACTCGCGCAGTGCAGGAACATCCTTGCGTTTCCCGAAGTGCAAAAGTCGATTGACGAAGAGGGAACTCGGGTCTACGGCTGGGTCTTCGACTTGCGCAGCGGCAGGATCAAGGATCTTAACGTCAATGGTGGATGACACCGGGCTTTCGTATCGTTCATCCTGCCATTCGCAGGCTCCACGCCATGGTGGCCATCCAACGACTATCAGATAGTCCCCACCTGTTTCCGTAACACCCTGCCTGCCAGCGCACCGGTGTGTTCCCCCATTTCTATGACGACAGAACCGTTGAGCAGGACGCAGTCGATGCCTTGTGCGTACTGATGCGGATTCATGAAATCGGCCCGGTCGATGACCGTATCGGGATCAAAAACTACGAGATCAGCCACCAGGCCCACATCGATCGTTCCGCGATCGGAAAGTCCCAGTCTCCGGGCGGGCATGCCAGTCATCTTGTGAACGGCGGTAGACAGGTCGAACAGCTGATCTTCGCGACAATACTTGCCGAGCACCCTGGGAAAGGTCCCGTAGTACCGGGGGTGCGGCGTGGTTTCGCTCAGCGGACCATAGTCGGCAGCGGCCCCGCCGTCCGAGGCGACCATGACGAGCGGATGGGTCAGTACGGAATGGATCTCTTCCTCGCTCATCCCAAACCCTACCATGCCCACGCTTCCGTTCTCCGCGATGAGCAGTTCCCGGACGAACTCGAAAGGGTCCTGCCCGCTGCGCGCGACGATCTCCGACACCCGCTGGCCCACGTAATCCTGGTTTTCCGTCCTGGTGACCGAAGTGATCAACACGGCGCTCCAGTCTCCCAGCATATCGATTTTCTCAGTGGCCGCCCGTCTCATGAGGGGCAGAACATTCGGTGCCTGCAGGCGGTTGACGAAAGCCTCGGACCCACCGGCGCGAAAACGGGTGGGAAACAGGTTTTTGCAGCGTCGTCGCGTAGGCGATGTAGGGGTACCTGTCCAGGGTGATCTCCATCCCTTCCTCGACCGCCTGCTCAATCATCTCAAAGGCCACGGAGATTTTTTCCCGGTTTCGCCTGCCGGACGCTTTGAAGTGGGCGATCTGAAGGGGGATTTCTGCTTTTCTGGCGGTACTGATCGCCTCGCTTACGGCTTCAATAAGGAAATCGTCCTCGTTTCGCATATGGGTGGAATAGAACCCGTTGTACCCAAGCGCCACCCTGCAGAGTTCCGCGATTTCATCCTCATCGGCGAAACTTCCGGGCGTGTATTCGAGCCCGGATGAAAGGCCCCAGGCTCCCTCGGACATGGCCTGGTCGACGAACGCTTTCATCGTATCGATCTGGCGCGCGCTGGCCGACACGTTTCTCGTTTCCCACGACGTAACCGCGAATGGTACCCTGCCCCGCAAGTGATAGGAAATTGACCCCGATGCCCTGTTGCTCCAGGGCGTCGAACAAACCGGTGAAATCCGTCCATTCGATGTCCACGCCGTATCGGCGGCCGTATCCATCCTGCAGCGACTTGAGCCGGTCCTCCGTAAGGGGTGCCAGCGAAGAACCGTCCCTGTCCGGCCACTTCCGTGGTCACTCCCTGCCGGATTTTGCTTTCGGCCCTCGGATTGACCAGCAGCGACAGATCGGTGTGCGAATGTATGTCGATGAATCCAGACAGACGATTTTTCCCGAGGCATCGATCGTCGTTGTGGCTGGAACCCCTGACCGGTCCGATTTGTACGATCCGGTCTCCACGATGGCAATGTCCGCGGCTACGGGCGGGGCGCCCGTACCGTCGATCACCCGGCCCCCTTTAATGATCACGTCGTAGTGCTGAGCGATCGCGCATCCGTCCAATATAGCGGACAGGCCGCCGACGGCTGCGCCGGCGCCCACCACTCCGGTACTCCTGAGAAACGTGCGTCTTGACCAGTCCATGTGCTTAACTCTTTCCGTTAATCGGTCATTCGAATTTTCAAACCCTGATCGTGGAGGTACTGTTTGATGGATCCCACCGAGTAGTAATCGTAGTGAAGCATGGAGGCCACTAGGGCCGCGTCGGCGCCACCTGTAGTCAGGGCGTCGTACAGGTGTTCCGGCCGGCCGCCGCCGCCGGAGGCAATGACTGGAATGCCCACGGTGTCGGCGATCATCCGCGTAAGGGACAACTCGTATCCTTCCAAGCGTGCCGTCCGCATCGATGGAATTGACGACAATCTCGCCGGCCCCTAGGATCTCACCGCGCCGAGCCCATTCGAGGGCGTCCATGCCGGTGACCTGCCGGCCGCCGTGGGTCACGATTTCATATCCCGAAGGCAATGAACCGGAAGCCTTCACGTCCATGGACAGTACGACGGCCTGGACACCGAAGGCGTCGGCCGCTTCGGAGATGATGCCGGGATTGGCGACGGCCGCCGTGTTCAGATTGACCTTCTCGGCACCGGCTTCCAGCACCCTGCGGCAGTCCTCGACCGAGCGGAGTCCCCCGCCCACAGAAAAGGGGATGAATACCTGCCGGGCGACTTCTTCCACCACGTCGAGCATGATACCGCGCTGGTCGCTCGACGCCGTGATGTCGTAGAAAACGAGTTCGTCCAGACCGGCTTCGTAATACCGCCGCGCCCGCGGAAAACCGGATCACCGATGTCTTTCAGTGTTTACGAACCGGATGCTCTTGACCAGTCTGCCGTCACGGACGTCAGGCACGAGATGAGCCGCTTGCTCAGCATGCGTTCCCGTCCCAATTCACGAATTCGTCCAGGATCTTCAACCCCACGGGACCGCTCTTCTCCACGTGAAACTGGGTCGCCACGATATTCCGCCTGCCGATGACGGCCGCGAATTCCACGCCGTACCGGCTCGTTGCCAGTACGTCCTGCTCATCACCGGGGGCGGGATAGTATGAATGTACGAAGTAGACCTCGTCACCCGATCGCACGTGGCGGAGCACGGGATGCGCGCGATTCACACGCAGTTGATTCCATCCCATGTGGGGTACCTTCAGCGTGGCGTCCTCCGGTTGAAATCGAAGACACTTGCCATCGATCAGGTCCAGACACGGCAGATCGGTTTCCTCGGAACCCGACAGCAGGATCTGGCAGCCCACGCAGATACCAAGGATTGGCGTTCCCCGGGCGACGGCCAATTTAAGCGCTTCGTCGAGCCGTCTTTTCTTGAAGTGTCTCCAGGGCGGAATGGGCATGGCCCACACCGGGAAAGATGATACGCTCCGCACGGACGAGTTCCTCCGAATCAGACGTGATGACAGAAGCCACGCCCAGGTGATCCAGCGCTCTTTTTACCGAGGTCTGGTTCCCGGCGTCGTAATCTACGATGTGAATCATTTGGAAGTACGTTTTTCGAGGTTGCCTGGAGGTACTCATACGAATTTCGCGCATGGCGCGCATGTCCGCCGCATGCCCCTAGTAATCCGAATTCGGCATTTTTGTCAAGGGAAAGATGGCACTGAGCGGCTTCCCAGGCAGCCCTGCATCGAGATTCGATCGTTGACATTGCCAGGGGGCGTTTCTATACTGGTTTGGTTCGTCATCGAACTACCGCTGCCTCGCCGAAACGTCGCCGCGAACAGCGGGTCTAACGCATCCAATCCGTACTATCCAGAATCGATATCAAGATGCTCTTCAACGTCGACCGGGCCAGGGAGTATATGCGGGATCGCGGCCTGGACGCGCTGGTCGCGACTTCGCCCGTGAACATCACCTATTTTACGGACAACTTCATATGGATCGACGGGCTCATGAAGGAGTACATGGTCAAACCCGGCGGTTCGCCGGACATCGCGCAGGGCTACGCGTTGTATCCCCTCGAAGGTGAGCCCGCCCTGATGTTGACCGGATCCATGCTGGCCGTCAACAGCGTAGATCTGTGGGTGCGGGACCTCAGGATCAGTGGCGATTCCGGTCTCGACTGGTCCCTGGCGCCGAAGCACATGTCCGACCGGATGCACCGAATGTACGACCTTGTGAAAGACGCACCGGATCACGGCACGACTACCGACGCGCTCTTCGGCGCCTTAAGCGACCGGGGACTTTCCGGCGCAACGCTGGGCGTGGAAGCTGACGGCATGACAGATGCTCGGTATGACCAACTGCGCCGGGCCCTGCCCGACGCTCGTTTGCTGGACTGTTCCAATCTCATCCGGCTGCTTCGCATGGTCAAGACCGGGGACGAAATCGACAGGCTGACGCGGGCGGCCGAGATCAGCGAAAAACAGCGGCCATGACGGCCATGGAGCAGGCGAGTCCGGGGCAGAACATGCAAAGCGTCATACACCGGTTCAGGACGGAGTTGGGTATCCAGGGGGCGGACCTGGATCATTTCGCCTTCGGGTGCCATGGCCTCGGTATCGCGACGGAACCGGATTTCATCCTCGGTGACTCCGAAGTGGAATACGTGGACTGGGGATGCCGGTATCGCTACTGTTTTTCGGATACCGGGACCACCTTTGCCATGCGTCCACTCTCCAGGGACATGCAGGACCGTTTCGATGTGCTCAGGGCGTCCATGGACGCCGGGCTGTCCGCGATACGACCCGGTGTGCGCGCCTCGACGGTGCAGGCGGCGATGCAGGATGTAGTGGACGCCGCCGGCCTGGCCATGTATCCCCACGGTCATGGGGTCGGCATGGAGGTTCGTGACTACCCCATCCTCGCGCCGGACGGCGGTCTTCGGATTTCGGATGAATGCGTGGACGTGCCAGCCGATTTGCCGATTGAAAGAGACATGGTACTCAATATAGAAGCTCCGCTGAGCCTGGCGGGAGTCGGATCCCTGCACCTGGAACAGTCCGTCGTCGTTACGGGAGACGGATGCGTTCCCCTCGCGGAACAACAGCGGGACCGGCCGGTGTTCCCGAATAAAATCCCATGAAAATCTCCCAAATCATCCTGCATCAACCCGTGGGTCTTCTTCGTCTACTCACCGGTACGGGTCAGGAGGGACAATGTACGGGTGTCGCGTCGTCAGTGTCCGGCCTGTACGGCGTGGCTTCCATCCTGCTGGATTCGAATCCCCTGGACCGCGAACGGACCTGGTGGGCTATGAAAGAACCGGACGGCCGTTTGCCCGAATCCCTTTGCGCGGCCATCGATGTCGCCCTGTGGGACCTGTCTGCTAAGATCGCGGGCCGGCCGCTGTTCAGGTACGTCAACGGATTTCGAGACCGCGTGCCGGTCTGCCTGGTTTGTTCCGGCGAGGGTGCCGCAAAGGAGATTGTACAGGAAGCGAAAGAAGCGCAGCTTTGCCGGATTCAAAGCCTTTCGTTTTCGCGCCATATCGGATGAAGTGTCGCTCGACCAGTTGATTCGCGAGGTACGCGCGGCCGTGGGACCGGATTTTCCCTTGATGCTCGACTGCAGTTCACGCTGTGAGGTCGAAGCGGCGATACGAATCGGGAAGGTACTCGACGACGCCGACTACTTCTGTTTCGACCGTCCACGCCCGGACGATGATCCCAATGGCGGCATGCAGGTGGCCGGCGGGATAGATACCCCGACCAGCGCAGGCGTGATCAGCCCCCGGGATGCCGCACAGGTCATGGCGGCCCAGTCCGCGGATCACATTCGAACCAGCGTGCAATGCGGGAGCGGTTTCACGGATGTGCTGAAATCCGCCCGGTGCGCCGAGGCCTTCGGGGCATTCAGCCACCTGGACGGCATAGGGATGTGCGACGGTTTTGCCCATCTGCACCTCGCGGCCGCCTGCCGGAATTCGCCTTTTCTTGAATGGACGAGCCATGAGACCGCATCGCCCTTCATACGAAACAGGTTGGAAGTACACGAAGGTTACTTGCAGGTTCCCGATCTGCCGGGCCTCGGCATGGACCTGGACCTGGATGCCGTCATGGAAAGTACCTCGGAACTGATCGGAGGCCTGAGCCGGACCGCGATTCGTCTAAGGAAATCCCATGCAGATTCGGGACGTGAAATGTTACGTGATGAGGGGCGAACCCACGACGCGCCGGGAGCGTTGCACGGATCGAGGAAGTATGGCACCCGTGCCGCCGGGGATATCGGGTCTGTTCACCCATGCCCAGGGACTGGGTGCCGAGGAGCCGGAGGGATTCAACTTTACCGGGGATGGGACCGGAGCCGACCTACCGCCTGGTGATCCGGCTCGTGACAGATGGCGACCTGGATGCCTACGCCGATTACGGTACGGGTTATGATGCCCGGGACCTGGAATGGCAGGGTAAGGCCTTCCTGGCCCGCTACGCCCACATGCTCATCGGTGTGGATGCCTTCGACCGGGAATACATCTGGCAGCGGTTCTGGATGGCCCAGCGCTTCATGTACACGGGACGAGGATTACTGGATACCGTAGACCGGATGTTGTGGGACCTGGCCAGCCGGGACGCACGACTGCCCGTCTACAAACTGCTGGGCGCTTGCAGAGAGCGCATCCCCGCCTACTGCAATGTCGGCGGCCGGACCATCGACGACCTGGTGGCCAATGCAGTAGAGCGGGTCGATGAAGAGGGATTCATCGGCTGCAAGGATCATTCCTACCGGGGTGTGAAAGCCAACGGGGAGATGGCCGTAAAGCTGCGTGAAGCGCTGGGTGACGACATCATGCTCTTCCACGATCCGGTGGAATCCTATACCTATGAAGAAGCTGTTAAAATCGGGCGTATCATGGAGCACTGCGGGTACCGTTGGATCGAGGAGCCGCTGCAGGATTACGATATCATGGGGTTGAAGAAGCTGTGCGCCACCCTCGACCTGCCGGTACTGACCCTCGAGTGGATTGGAGCTATCGGGGGCCAGCCCTACAACACGGCGTCCTACCTGGCCCTGCAGGCCGCCGATATCGTACGTCAGCGGGGAATCCGGCATCACGGGCCAGATCAAACAGGCCCAGCTGGCCGAAAGCTTCGGCGTGGAGGTGCACGGCGGGGATCCTCATGTCATTCTGGCCGTCGGCAATGACCCCGTCTTCGAGGCCTACATGGGGCTGCAGCCGCGCCCGCCCGACGAGGAACTCGACTGCCGGGGTACCCTGGTCGTGGAAAACGGCGCCATGTCGATCGCCTGGAGCGACCTTCCCGCTCCCGAACCGGACTGGGACGAGATGGCCCGCGGCGCGGTAACCGTAATCTGAATTGGACTTCAAAACGCGGAGTGAACATGTCTGAAACGATACGATGGGGTATACTTGGAACCGGAAGCATCGCCCATAAGTTCGCCGAAGGGCTCAAGTCCGCGACCGATGCTGAACTGGCGGCAGTGGGATCGCGGGCGCAAAAAACGGCGGATGTCTTCGGCGATACTTTCGAAGTGCCGAGGAGGCACGATTCCTACCAATCCCTGGTAGAAGATCCCGATATCGACGCGATCTACGTGTCCACCCCGCACCCCATGCACTGCGAGAACACGCTGCTTTGCTTGAACGCGGACAAAGCCGTACTCTGCGAGAAACCCTTCGCGCTCAACGCCCGGGAAGCGGAAACCATGGTCCGCTGTGCGCGGGAAAGGGAACAGTTTCTCATGGAGGCCATGTGGACGCGTTTCCTCCCGGCCGTAAGGCAGGTCCGCAAGTGGCTCGATGAAGAAGCCATCGGTGAAGTACGCCTGGTGATGGTCGATTTCGGTTTCCGTGCGAAATTCAACCACGAGAGCCGTCTTTTTAATCCGGACCTGGGAGGTGGAGCCCTCCTGGACATCGGAGTATATATTGTTTCCATGGCTTCGCTGGTCTACGGGAAACAGCCTGACCGCGTCGCGGCGCTCGCAGACATAGGCACGACCGGCGTCGATGAACAGACTACGATGGCCTTCCGTTACGATACGGGCGCGTTGGCAGCCCTGTCCTGCACGGTGCGGATCGATACGCCCAGGGAGGTTTCGATCCTGGGGCACCGGGGCAACATTCGTATTCCTGCGCCATTCTACGATGCGCAAACTGCAACGCTGAACGTTGACGGCGAGGAGCCGGTCACCGTCGAACCAGTGCGCGTGGAAAACGGTTTCGTCTACGAAATCGAGGAAGTGGGCCGTTGTCTGCGGGAAGGAAGACGGGAGAGCGCGATACTCCCCCTGGACGAGACCCTGGCCATCCTGGGAACGCTGGATGCCGTCCGTGCCGAGATTGGACTTCGGTACCCGGTAGAATCATAACCACCTTTTGAGGAGCAACTATGGAGTACGGCCACATACCGAATGTAGACAAACCCGTGTCGCGCCTGGTTCAGGGCACGATCATGTTGAGTACCGCCGAGGAAGATTACAGTTTCGACCTGCTGGACCAGGTGTACGAGACCGGTATCAACACCTTCGACTGTGGTCATCTGTACGGCGGTGGCGATTGCGAACGTGTACTGGGCAGGTGGATCGAAGACCGGGGCGTGCGAAGCGAAGTCGTCATTCTTACCAAGTGTTGCCACATGAATTCAGACCGCGAGCGAGTGACACCCTATGATATTTCGGCGGACCTGCACGATTCCCTGGCCCGTTTGCGAACGGACTATATCGATCTCTACCTGTTGCATCGGGATGACATTCGGGTGCCGGTCGGGCCGATCGTGGACCGGCTCAATCACTACATCAGCGCGGGCAACCTGGGAGTTCTCGGCGGCTCGAACTGGACCCATGAACGGATCGAGCGGGCAAACCTCTACGCCGCGACCAGCGGGCAGCAGCCCTTCACGGTGAGCAGTCCGAATTTCAGCCTGGCTGAACAGGCCGAACCGCCATGGAGAGGATGTATAAGCATCAGCGGACAAGACGGCGCCGCTGCGCGTTCATGGTATCTGGAGAACCAGATGCCGCTGTTTACCTGGTCCAGTATCGCCAACGGGTTTTTCTCCGGCCGGGTGAACCGTGAGAATTATGACGCCCTGGTCGAGCAGGGCTTGTTCGACGAGAGTGCGGTAAAGGCCTACTGCACGGACGACAACTTCGAAAGACTGGACCGCGTCAGACGACTGGCGGCGGAAAAGGAACTGTCCATCCCCCAGGTCGCCCTGGCTTACGTGCTCGGTCAGTCCCTGAATATCTTCGCCCTGGTGGGCGCCCGAAACGGCGACGAAATCAAGGCCAATCTGCAGTCGCTGCAAACGGCGCTCTCGGCAGAAGAGATGGATTGGCTGAACCTGGAACGATCGGACCGTCCTTGATTCGGCCAGCTTACTCATGAGGAGGTGGAAACCAATATGAAACTCGCTGCTATACTCGCATCCGCGCTGGTCCTGTCGATCTGCGCCCTCTCGGTGTATACGAGCCATCCAGATGCCCAGGTGCGCAACGCCATCGGCAAGGTAATGCCCGCGGACGCGGCGCCTCCGGACCGCCAGGTTTTCCGTTTCCTGAACGACGAGCCCACCAATCTGGATGTCGGCGTGGCCATCTACGAGGTGGGCGGCATCGTCTTCCTCTTCGAACGCCTGACCATGCTGGACCACGACAACCGGGTGATTCCCGGTGCCGCTTCCGAATGGACGGCTTCAGAGGACCAGACCCGGTGGACTTTCCATATGCGGCCCGATGCGCGCTGGAGCGACGGCCGGCCGGTGACGGCCCACGATTTTGAATACAGCTATAAGCGCATGCTGGATCCTGCATCGGGCAGCGGATACGCCTTTTTCTACTATAACATCAAAGGCGCGCGGGCGTTCAACACCGGGCAAAACACCGATCCGAACTCGGTGGGCGTAACCGCGGTAGACGACATGACCCTAGTAATAGAAACAGAGGGTCCCTGTCCTTACCTTCCCATGATCGCCGCATTTTTCACGTCCATCCCCGTTCCGCGCTGGCAGGTGGAAAAATTCGGGCCCCGGTGGGCGAACGACGAGAACGTCGTCAGCAATTCGTCCTATAAAGTCGACAACTGGCGCATCGGCGAGCGTCTCACATTATCCCTCGACACCTACTACAACGGGCCGGTCAAGGGGTACTTATCCGAAATCCATTCCATCTTCAAGAACCGCGGAAACACGGGTTTGCTGTCCTACGAGAACGACGAACTCGACCTGGTGCATACCGATGTGCGCGACCTCAACCTTATCGAAAAGAACCCGACGCTGAGTTCGGAGCTGCACAAGTACATGGATTTCAATACGCTTTACCTATTCTTCAGGACGCACGAGAGTGTATTCAGCGATCACAGGGTGCGCCGGGCGTTCAGCCACGCCATCAACCGGGACGCGTTGTGCAACATTGTCCTGCGGGGCACGGCACTGCCGGCGTATACAATGCTTCCGCCGGGTTTTCCCGGATATTCGGGAGATCGGCTCAAAGACGTGCAGCGATACGATCCCGAACTCGCCCGGCGCCTGCTGGCCGAGGCTGGATATCCCGGAGGACGTGGATTTCCTGCCGTGGATATCTGGTTACGAAATGAACCGCATCGCATCATGGCCGCCGAAGCCGTATCGGGCATGCTGTCCAACACCCTGGGCCTGAAAGTGGGCGTGCAGAACATGGAAAACCGGGTCTACAGCGAGGCCATGGCGCAGTACCAGATCGACCTCAGCCTGATCCCTTTTCATTTCGATTTCCCCGACCCGCACAATCTCCTCGGCATGGTCTGGCACTCACAACCCGTGGGGGCGGGTCGTCACGACTGGACGAATGCGGAGTTTGACCGGCTTATCGAAGAGGCGGCGAGGGAAACCGACAAGGACAGACGTTTCGAGATGTACAATGAGGCGGAACGGATCCTGGTAGAAGACGTAGGTGGTGTCTTCCTGTACCACGCCTACTTCCTGCAACTCCGCAAACCCTGGCTGGCGGGCTGGCAAAAAGATTCCATGGGACAGGAACCCTTCTTCATCGATAATTCGACGATTTCGGATTTGTATATTCGGCGGTAGAAGGAAGGTTGTTGAACAAGCCTGATATCGTCGCCCGTACTTTCAAGACCCCTTCTGTTTAAACCTTTATAAAAACCCTATATCTCCATATCGATTCGTACATTTTAGCATTTCTATGCGTTGTCGAGAGGTCTTTTCCTTGACTGACTTATTAAATACTATTATACTATGTGATATAATAGCAATTAATTAAAATCGTATTATTTGGGAACATTGACAATGGCATTTGGATTAGTACCGAAGTTTCGTTACTTCAGCTATCGGAATTTTCATGCGTGTTATTGCAAAAAAAACACTTCGATTATTTTGGGAATGTCATCCTGACGCTGAACAGCCACTACGGGCATGGTATAGTGAAGTAAATAAGGAGAATTGGAACACACCTGCAGAAGTTATGTTGAAATATGGTAGTGCGAGTATCTTAAAAAACAACAGGTTGGTATTCAACATCAAGGGTAACCGCTACCGGTTGGTGGTGATGGTCAACTATTCGTATCGAACTGTCTATGTAAGGTATTTGGGGACACACGATCAGTATACAAACATAGATGCAGGGAGTATATAGTTATGACCAACATAAAACCTATCCATACAGAAGCGGACTATGAAGCATCTTTGGCTCGCATAGGTGAACTGATGGGCGCGGAAGCAAGTAGTCCTGAAGGGGATGAATTAGATATTCTAGTTACTCTAGTTGAATCCTACGAATCTAGACATGAGCCCATTCAACCTCCGGACCCTATTGAAGCAATTAGATTTCGCATGGAACAGGATAGTTTGAAACCACGAGATCTGATCCCAATTATTGGTAGTCGTGCGAAGGTCAATGAAGTGCTGTCCGGAAAGCGATCAATAACGATGCCTATGGCTCGAGCGCTACATGAGCATCTCGGTATCCCTGCAGAAGTTTTACTTCAGTATCCAGGAACAGGGTCCTTCAAATCGGTGACCGATGTTGATCCTAGGAGTTACCCGTTAAAGAAAATGGTAAAATTGGGTTGGATCGAAGAAGGTAGAAACCTGAAAGACGAACCTGGTGACTTGATAGATGAACTTATGCAGAAAGCCGGAGTTCGCGAAGCAAACGCATTGTATCGAAAGAATGACATACCACGGTTGAATGCGAAAACAAATCCTTATGCGTTGCAAGCTTGGTGTTGGCGGGTAATGGCATTGGCTAATGCTAGATCCATGCCGTGTGACTACATGCCTGGTACCGTAACTCCTCGTTTTCTTAATGAAGTAGCCCAACTGAGTTGCTCTAAAGAGGGGCCTTGGCAAGCCGGGGTTTTTCTGACTGATCACGGCATTGCTTTCGAGGTGGTACCACATCTTCCCAAGACGTATCTTGACGGGGCGGTCCTCCGTCTTGCCAACGGCCGACCGGTTATTGGTCTAACGCTTCGATACGATCGCATCGACAACTTTTGGTTCAGTTTGCTACACGAACTGGCTCATGTTGGGCTACACCTTGATCAAGATGGAGGCGATTTTTACGCAGACGACTTCACACTTAGAGACAGTGATCAAAATCGTGAGAAATCACACGAGCTTCAGGCTGATGAATGGGCTGAGGAGGCACTCATACCCAAGGACATATGGGAAGTTAGTGATGTGCGCACATTACCAACTCCTATGAGAATAATCCATTTAGCTTCCGAATTACGAATCCATCCTGCAGTCGTAGCGGGTAGGATTCGACATGAGCGGAAGAATTATCATCTACTCTCACAATTCGTAGGTAATGGGGCAGTACGTAGTCAATTTGAAATAGCATGAATTGGATAGAAATTCGCAATAAGTAGTTTTGTACTTAAAGGTTGACACTCCGCACTTAGCCGTATATCTTCTTTCCCCACACGGCGACAGTTAAAACCCACCTACGCGGAGTACCTAAATGGCACAACCCAACTGGGCGAATGAAACGATGTGGACCGGAGACAACCTGCCGATCATGCGCGGCATGAACTCCGAATCCGTAGACCTGATATATCTCGATCCCCCGTTCAATAGCAAGGCCAACTATGCGGCGCCCGTAGGAAGCAAAGCGGCCGGGGCAGAATTCAAAGATACGTGGACCCTGCGCGACATAGACGTGGCATGGTTAGACCTGATCGAACAGAAGCACCCGAAGGTCAACCGAGTGATCCAGGCCGCCATGACCGATTCGGACAAGTCATACCTGATTTACATGGCCGCCAGGTTGATCGAGATGCACCGCATACTGAAACCTACGGGATCGATATACCTTCACTGCGATCCTACCATGAGCCACTATCTGAAACTGCTTATGGATGCGGTATTCGGGCGATCTGGTTTTAAGAATGAAATCGTATGGCATTACAGAAGATGGACAGGGAAGGCGAACAGGTTTCAACGCCTACACGACTTGATTTACTTCTACTCAAAGTCTGATGACTATACGTGGAATCAACTATATACCGACTATACGTCTGGTTCCGTTGATCGCAAGAAACAGGGAATACTACATCGGTTCAAAGAAGGGTATGAACCTGTCCTCGTAAGCGATGGGGAGATAGATAAAAAAGGCGTGGCTGAAAACGATGTATGGCACATTCCGTTTGTCGCACCATCGGCGAAAGAACGCACCGGTTATCCCACACAGAAGCCGCTTGCCTTACTCGACCGGATCATCATGGCGTCATCGAATGAAGGCGATGTTGTCTTGGATCCGTTCTGCGGTTGTGCTACGGCATGCGTTGCCGCCCATGAACGCAATCGACAGTGGATAGGCATAGATGTATCTCCTAAGGCGTTTGATCTCGTTAAACAGCGTATAACGGAACGTGGTGGCCTGTTCTACAACCTGACACAACGGGAAGATGTACCGAAGCGAACCGACATCGGACCGATCCCGAAGTACAACAGTTCCGAGAACAGGTCCAAGTTGTACGGTGAACAGGGCGGGGATTGCGCCGGTTGCCAGACCCACTTCATGCCGCAGAATCTAACAGTCGATCACATTATTGCCCGTACATCGGGCGGGACCGATCATATCGGCAACCTGCAACTGCTATGCGGGAACTGTAACAGCATCAAGGGCAATCGCGGGATGGAGTACCTGATGACGCGGTTGCAGGACGCTTGACAGGGAATTTCGCGGTACTGGCACGAAGCCGGTTGCACGCTACGCTCGTTCGGTAAACAGACGTAGCGCACTACATGTTGTGCCCTTCCTCCGGTATCTCCGATAAAAACTAACGATTCACCATTGTTCAATTTCTGTCGATTTTCACTGTACACCGGTCGAGTATTGGCCCATATTTCAGGGTAGAGGACGGTGCGCGGTGCCCCGTCTGAAGACCGAATGCCACGTGAAAGGGGACCGGAGGTATGGTATGGAATGGAACGATCCACGTGTAATCCTTGCTGTTATCGGTATGTTGGCAACCCTGATTTACTTGACAGCAAAGGGGTTGTTCCGGGCGGGGAAATGGGTCGAAGGCGTCAATGCGATGAAACCTGCTATCCAAAGGATTGAGGCGACGTTGAACAGGGTAAACAATACGCTCAATACCATTTCGTTACGTTTCAGTTCTGGATTGACAGAAGGCAACAGTCCCATTGGGTTGAACGACCGAGGCAAGGCTATTTCAAACAAGTTGAGTGTTGCCCAGTGGGCGAAGAATGAAACGCAGCAACTCATTGGTCAAATCGAAGGAAAGAACCCTTACGAAATACAACAGTTTTGTTATGGGTATGTAGAACCTTCCTCATTCGAACCGACGGGCATTTCATTGTCTGATATGCAAGAAACTGCTTACATGAACGCTATAACGGTTGACATGTTAAAAGAGGTTTTTGCGATTGAGCTTCGAGATGCCTTGCTCGCTCGTACCGGTCAGTCGCCACCCGATTAAGCAAACACGCTTTCCATGAACGTATCCCACGGACGGGCATTACCGCGATTGTTATACTTCCATGCGGCTTCGGCTACAAACAACGGCATGAACTGGGTTGTATATCTGTGATGCGTACCGTACCACGCGCGTTTCAGTAACGACCAAAACCCTTCAATCGTATTCGTGTGGAACGGGCCGTTGACGTATTCCTGCTTGTGATTCACAACGCCGTGCGGCATATGCTTTCTTACGGAGCGATATGCGCTATTTTCGTCCGTTATCAGGATCGTAGCATCCGGTCCTACCGTGTTCATGATGAAGTTCAGAACGCCCTTACCTGTTGTATCCTCTGCAACCTGTGCTATCACGTTACCATCACGCTCAACGGCTCCGATCACTGGCGTTTTGTCCGTACCCTTGCCGCGCTTGTTCGGTTTGTCGTGGTTCTTCTTATTCGACTTGCGAGGCTTGCCGCCCACGTATGTTTCATCGGCTTCAAACGATTCCGGCCAGCATCGGAGCCTGATCGGACGCCATTGCCGCCCGTATGCGTTGTTGCATGTACCACGCCGATTTCTGATTTAACTCAAGATCACGGGCCAACTGGTAACTGGATACGGACTTCTTAGCGTTCACGATCAACGCGATAGCCACGAACCACTTTTGCAGGGGTATGTGCGTACCCTGCATGATCGTACCGGACAGGACGTTAAAGGATGATTTGCAGTCGTGGCAGTTCCAACGACCTACACGGCTTTTAAGGTTGCTCGGACGGGCCTTTTCAGTGCTGCCGCATAACGGGCAATATGTACCGTTCTTAAACCGGATATCTTCAAGGTGATCGATACAGGCCTGTTGGTCGGGGAATCGGCGGATTGTCTCGAACAGGTTCATGGGGCAAGCCCCCTTTCAAGGGATGTATCTCCGTAGCAGTAAAGGGTTTGTCGTCTTTAACTACTACCAATATACCATGTAGGTCATGAACTGTCAAGTACAAAACTACTTATTGCGTAGAAATTAACAAACCCAGCCTGTCATTCTCAACGCCTTGGGTTTTATCTATCGACTGTTGTAAATTCGTGGAATATCAAATCATGGAGTATTCTAGTTCAATTCACTATAACCACACCAGATATGAAGTATCTGATTCGAATGATTGTAGATGTCAGCAATTGAGCCAACAAACTCCCATATAACTATCGAATATGATGGAAGTCATTGTAGATGAAGCACGTTAATAAAATACCATTTTGGGTAAACTACCGTAGATTAGAGAAGCTGCTAGAATTCAGGCAGCTTGTGATTAACTACTTTAATAACACACAAATGGAAGGAATAAGAAGCGAGGTAACTGAAAACCTGGAAGCGCAACGTGCGAGGTCAAGCATAAATACAAATTTGATGGAAATACATGAGATGTCTGTGAGTTCAGGGACAGTACCGTTTATGGTTCACACATCAGCACCAGCATTCGGAAGTCGAGTAACCAAAGTAGATTTGATTGAAGGGATATTCTCATTACATCACTATAATTTAGGTGGGCAGGATGTTGTTGACTATATCGAAAGAGTAATCGGAATCTATCAAAGAAATCATACGTCTGCCGTGATTCGAACCTTCAATCCATTTTACTATATTGGTCTGTTATTTGAAGCTGTTTCAGAAATCCCTTCAATTGCCATCGGTAGCCTCGGTATCAACAGAAATAGATTCTCATCTTCGATAATTGGTCGATTTGTGAAATCCATAACCTACACGATCACCGTCTGTGCTTCGCTGCTAACTATATTGCATCTTTTAGGTATGTTGGAACAAATTAAGACATACGTTCTTGAGCAAATTTAAATCGTGTCGACCGTTCAAAGTTCTTCCGGTACAGACACAATTCTACAAACTCGCAACTATAATTATTTCATGTAGTTGATCCTTGCCAGATCCGTCCAGAACCTCGGATAGGTTTTCCCCACCACGTCCGGACCGAGGATGTTCAGGTTGCCCAGGTGGGTACCCAGCACGGCGAAACTCATGGCCATGCGGTGGTCGTGGTAGGTTTCGATGTCGACGTTGCCACTCGGCAGTGCAGCCTCGCCCGGTAGTTGCGATACCTCGATGAAATCGGCGCCAGTCGTCACGTCCACACCCAGTTTACGCAGCTCCGCCGCAGGGCATTCGATCCGGTCACACTCCTTGTGCTTCAGCGTGCCTATTCCCGTTACCCTCGTCGTACCAGGTATCAACGGCGCGATCGCGATCAGGGTCAAGGCGGCGTCCGGAATGTCTCCGCAGTCGATCTCGTCCATCCAGGGGAAGAATGCTGCCGTTCTCCGGTCCTTCGACAACGGTTTTTTCGCCGTCCATCTGAACGCGCGCTCCCAGTTTTTCGCATATTGACAGAAACCGTATATCCCCTTGCCGGGTGTCTGCCCCAAGGTTTTCTAAAACCACCTTACCGCCGTGTATCAGGGCGAGGGCGGCGAAGTAGGACGCGGCGGAAGCGTCCCCTTCCACCACATGGGAACCGGAGCGATACCTCTGTGGGATTATCTCGAACTTACGGTAATTGTCGTTCGCTACATTGACACCGAACTTCCGCATTTCGTTTAGCGTAATGTCTACGTACGGCTGGCTGACGAGATCACCGTCCACGGATATTGTAAGGCCATCGGGCAGTACCGGTGCGATCTGCAGCAGGGCGGAAAAGAACTGGCTGGACACATCACCGTTCATTCGAACCTTTTGACCGTACTGCCGGGGTCCCTGAACGGTCACGGGAAGACACCCGCCGTTGGTGGACGAAGTCTCCCCACCCAGTTGTTCTATGGCGCCAAGCAGGGGAAGATTCGTCCTTTCATTCAGGCTTCCGGATCCTACCACCCGGGTTGCTTCCCTTCTCAGGGCGGAAAGGGCGATCAGGAAACGTGCGGATGTGCCGCTTAGTCCGAGGCCGAGGGTAATCGGTCCGTCCGAGAAACGGCCGCCCCGCCCTTTCACGGTAATCCGTCGATAGTCATCGCTTGTTTCGATGGAAATGCCAAGGTTTCCCAGGCATCCCACCATCTCCCGGGTGTCGTCACAGTCGCATGGCGTGGTAATTTCGGTGGTTCCTTCGGCCAGCGCGGCGAGTACCAGGTTTCTGAGCGTAATGGATTTGCTCCCTGGCAGAGCGATACTCAGATTTAACTTATTACGAATCGTATTAACATTCATAGTATTAATGTGTACGGTATTATGTGTAAGCGATTTATGATTTATTCAGTATCAGTACGTAAGTTTACACGCACTCGTCATTTCACTCTGATCAAGATACTCTAAATCTAAACACATCCCTCAAACGCTCTTCCCGACACCAGGTCGTATTCGGGCTTGCTGCCACTTCCTATGAATTTCGACCGGGCATCCATGTACGCTACGGTCAAACCGATTCGCCGGTCATCGCTGGTATTGGCGTCGGTACGGTGAAGCGCGAGGCTATGATGGAACGAACAGCCTCCTGCCTTAAGCGGTACGGCTACTTCCCGTTCATAGCCGACGTTTGCGTCCTCCACGCGAAAGTCCTCGAGGTGCTTATGCTCGATCACCCCCGCCTTGTGGGAACCTGATATGAATCGCATACAGCCGTTGTCCTCGGTGGCGTCGTCCAACGCGATCCAGCAGATGGCGAGGTTGGGAGGGTCAATGGTCGTCCAGTAGGCCGAGTCCTGGTGGGGCGGTTTCGCCGAACCGACCCGCGGCGGTTTGCAGAGGGTCTGGTCTACGTAGACTTTCAAGTCCGGACCAATCAGGCTCCGAACCACGCCGAGTATTTTCGGATGCCGGGCCAACGCCTTGAAAACCGGATCATACTTCGTCAGGTTCCAGATCTTGCGTACGTTGTTGAACCGTACAGGATCGGCCTGTATTTCACCGTTTTCAACACTTGGTTCAATTTGAACGTACTTTGCCGGAAAATCGACCACCTCGTTACCGATATCTTCGAGACGCTGATGGAGCGCCTTGACCTCCAGGGGCGTCAGCATGTCCTCGTAGGGAAGAAACCCCTGTTCGTTGAACTGATCTACCTGTGACTGCGACAACGACACGGTTTACCTCCTCTGTGATTCGTGAAACCACCACTGGGGCCAATCGAGCACCAGTTTCGCCAAAGACGAATAGCCTCCACGGGCCGGATGTATTCGGTCGCCTTGCGCGGCCTCGCTTCGCCATACCCCTTCGGCACCCAGTGCATGGATCACCTCGAGGTAGGGCACGCCAACCCTTTTTGCGATCGTGCCGATGAGATCCGATATGTCCTGGCGACGGGCGTTTTCACTTTCGTCGATCCCGGGTGGCGGTCCGATCATCAACGTGGGAAGAAGCGAATGTGCACGTGTCAGTATCTCTTCGGCGTTGCTTACCGTGTCGGCTCTTTCCACGCGCGTCTTTCCTTCTATGATCCAGCAGTCGTTCGCGCCGAAGCCGAACACCAACCGACCATCATGAGGTATCAGACGCCTGGACTCCACTTCCGGTACGTCCCAGCGCCGAAGCACGTCGGCGCTCGTATCGCCGCGAATACCCAGGTTGTAGCTTGTGATGGAGATCTCATCCGACCTCGACTCGGCGCAAACGCGTCCGGGCCAACCGAGATATTCCGGGTCTCCCGTGCCGTTCACATAGGAATCGCCGATAAAGTAGATCCGAATGTCTTCCAAATTCTGCCGATCCTCTCCGCTTACCTTTCCACCCAGCCGGTCCGTGTGCGGGCTCCGGCGCTTGTCTGCGTTCGTGGTCTACTACCCTGTCCTCGTTCCCCGATCATCGGGGTAAAGGAACAGGATTTAGCATACCCATTCTCACCATAATTATCAATTGCCATTTTCGTCTCCGATCGGAAAATTGGTATCGGACAGCGTCCTTGAAATCTTATGCTTGAACGAAACCCGACCGGAAGGAATGAAACCATGCAGGGATACGTCATTGATCACAATAGTCTTCGCCCGGCCGAACTTCCGGATCCGGGAGATCCCGGACCCGGCGAGGCGCTCGTAGGGGTCCGGTCCGTGTCATTGAATTACCGAGACCTCATGGTCGCAAGGGGCAGGTATAGAAGGCCGTTCGAAGGCACATTCGTCGCCGGTTCCGACATGGCCGGAGAGGTGCTTAAAACGGGGGCCGAAGTCACGGATATCCAGCCGGGAGACCGGGTCATCAACGCGCCCTTCCTACGTTGGCCCGCCGGAAGACTCACCCCGGACCGGATGAAGACCCTGGTCGGAGCGGGAGGCGTGGATGGCGTCCTGTGCGAAAAAGTACTCTATCCAGCGGACGCCCTGGTTCGAATGCCCGCTCATTTCTCCTACGACGAAGGCGCCACGCTGCCCATCGCCGGCCTGACTGCCTGGGCTTCCGTCATGTCTCGAGGCGATTTGCGCGCCGGCGAGTGGGTCCTGCTTCACGGCACGGGGGGCGTATCCGTGTTCGCCGCTCAGCTCGCGAAGATCACCGGGGCAAGAACGCTGGTAACCACTTCATCGAAAGAAAAGGGTGCCAGGATGAAGGAAGAGTACGGTGCGCTGGAAACCTTCGACTACCGGGACCAGGACTGGTCCGAGCAGGTCCGCGCTTACACCGGCGGCACTGGTGTCGACCTGGTCGTGGACGTGGCAGGCGGCCAGACGTTCGCAGATTCCCTTAAAGCCTGTGCGCTGCACGCCCGGGTATCCCTCGTGGGCATCCTGGACGGATTCGAAACACGTCTCAATCCCTTCGATATCATCGGCAGGCAGATCCAGATACGTGGGATTTACACATCTTCCACCGAAGATCTGCGCGACCTGGCCAGGGCCTGTGAGGCTTCGGCGCTCAGGCCTTGTATCGACCGCGTGTTTCCTTTCGAGGCGGTACCGGACGCGTTCGATTACCTGGAATCCCAGCGCCATTTCGGCAAAATAGTCTGCACGCTGCCATGACGTGTCGCCCGACCTGACGATGCTGTCCAGCCGGACGCAGATCTCTCGATCTCACAATTGACTTCTGCTGTTTAACTGATCTTGAGGAGTCTTTTATTATCGGTCACCCGGCCGACCAGGGCCGCCTGCGCGTAGCCGGCGTCACGGAGTTTTTGGATCACTGCTTCGATTACGGGCGGGGGAACACCGGCCAGTAGACCTCCCGAGGTCTGGGGATCGTAGAGGATGGCGTCCGCCGCGCCGGGGTCTGCCTCCACGCGCCACCTTTTCTGCAGATGTTCGCGGTTTGACGGCGCCAGGGTGCTTTCCACGCCTGCGGCCAGACAGTCCTCGGCGCCGGCGTATCGAGGTAGCCGTTCGACTATCAATCTCCGCGCCCGTGCCGCTGGCCTCGAGCATTTCCACGAGATGACCTGCCAGTCCGAAGCCGGTTACGTCGGTGACGGCGGGTATCCCGGCCTGCGCCAGGACCCGCGCCGCTTCCGCGTTGGACTGCAGCATGCCGTCAAAGACCTCGTCGACCCAGCTTCCCTTCGCCTTCAGGTGCATGTCGGCCGCGAGGATGACCCCCGTTCCGAGGGGTTTGGCCAGGATGAGCCCGTTGCCGGGCCGCAATCCTGCCTTCCTGAAAACGGAGTCGTTACCGGTCAGGCCGTTCATGGTTACGCTGACGGCCGTCTCCAGGCCTTCACTGGTGTGGCCGCCAAGGAGGGTGATTTGCAGTCGCCTCGCCTCTTCCGCGATGCCGCCCATGAGCTGTCTCAGATCGTTCGCCACGAGATGTTTTTCGGCGTAGGGCAAAGTGACGTTGACCAGTGCGGAGTGCGGTTCGGCGTCCATGGCGTACAGGTCCGACGCGGCGTGGACCAGGGCAATGCGGCCGAACAGGTGCAGGTCGCCGGTGAAAGCGCGGAATCCGTCCACGGACTGAACCAGCGACCGGCCGGCAGGGATCTTCAGAAGCGCCGCGTCGTCGGCGTCCTTGAGGCCGATCCGGACATCCTCGCGCGCATACACCTCCAGTTCGTCGAGCACGCCGGTCAACACGGTCGACCCTACCTTGGCGCCGCATCCGGCGCATCGCATGGCCGTTTCATCCGCGTCTTCCCTGGTGGGATCGGGATCCCCGGCCGGGGACATGGGCGGCAGCAGGGAAGGTTCGAACTTCCTCATCCACCGGCGGTCGATCCAGTTTTTCAACCGCCAGACCCGGGGGCCGTGAAAGGAAGCATGCCGCCGACTCGCGATGGCGTTCCGCGTGCCGGTCATCAGCAGGGCCAGCGCCGAAGCCTGGGGTTTGTAGGCGACCAGCTGACTTTTTGCCCAGGAAGGCATGGATGTTCTTTGCCAGAACCGGTCCTTCCCGGACCGCGTACACTCCTGATTTTGGTAGAGGACGAGACGCGAAATTGATGCAGTCACCGGCCGCGAAGACATTGTCGTAACCCATGACCTGTAGCGTTGGACGGACGCGGATGAAACCGTTTTCGCTGGTTTCCAGTTTGGTCCGTTTCAACAATTCGGGCGCCGCGCCGCCCGTCGCCCAGAGCAGGAAATCGCAGGGCAAGGAAGGATGTTCTTCAAAATGGACGCCGGCCTCGTCCACGCCGGCGACCCGCAGGCCGGTCAGGCAGGTGATTCCCTTCGCTTCCAGATAACGGTTTACTATCCTGGCGACCCGTGGACCATGACCGGTAAGCAAAGTGGTATTCGACTCCACGAGCGTGATCTGGACGGGAGCGAAACGGTCTCCCCATCTGGCGTGCATGGCGTATGCCAATTCCACGCCCGCCGCTCCCCCACCCGCAATGACGATCCGCAGTGGTTGTCCGTCGGAATGATGGTTTTGCTCGAACCGGTGAACCCGTTTCAGGAGCAGGCCAAGCGGTCTCGTGGGCACGGCATGTTCCCGCACTCCGGGCGTATCCATGCCCCTGGGAATCGAACCGATGTTGACCGACAGCGCGTCGTAGGCAAGAGCAGGGCGGCCATCATCGAAATGTACCTGCTGAAGCGCCGGATCGAGGCCAGCTACCCGCGCCCGGATGAACCGGATTCCCGCCCATGCGCACAGCGGTCTTAATTCCATTTCCATTTCATCGGGACGGTAAAGGCCGGCCAGGCACCCGGGCAGCATACCGGAATAGCAGACGCTGGATTCATCCGAAATGAGCGTGACGCGGATGCCGCGCAGGGCTTTCTTCATGGTAAGCATCCTGATAACCTGCACGTGCGAGTGGCCGCCGCCGACCAGTACGAGGTCTTTTTTTAATGGGGATGCCTGGTTCATGATCATCTCGACTTTCAAACGACGCTACGCGTATTCTGCAGGGGCCAAGAGGCCAAGGGGCCGCTAGGACCCCGGGACATTGGCCGCCTTTCGTAAGATTCATCTTCAATCCTCGAGATCCGGCGACCGCGTGGGAACAGAATATACTAAGAGATACCGGGTAGGCAAAAGGCCAATATGAACCGTGCGGCGTGCGCTGCGCGGGATCGTTCAAGACCCGCGGCCGACCTTGACACACCTTGTAGATTAACCAATCACGATATCTACCGGTTTAGCGCTTTCCCTGCTCAAAAAGAAGTCGGCACCACACCTATATCGAGGAGATTCAATGTCTTTCAACATAAGAAAACGCGGCAAGTTGACCTACTACTACCACGGCGACCACCCTGTGCTGTCGGCCCTTGTGACCGAAGAGCAGCCGGACGGCGACCTGAAAATCTACTTCGCCGGGCTGACGGGTGGATATTCGGCCCAGGGCGTGCTGGAGCGTGATGAACTGATTTCGATGGAACCCGATCAGGAGATTCCGCTCGTCTTCCAAAGCTGGGAGAAATGGCTGATCGACGCCGGGCTGTGCAATTCACTCAAAGAAATCGATTTCATCGAGGTGCACGCCTTCGGGTGCCAGCCGAAATCGCCCAATCCCCTCGTGGACCCGCTGGGATATGCCGCCGAACAGGACAGGCTGAAGGAAGCCTACGCACGGGCCTACAGCAACTTCTTCAAGGACTATCTTCCGGAAAACGGCGTGCCGTGCCGTTTCACGGTTCACCTCGTCGATGTGCCCGACAAGGCCGCGTCTTACGAGTTTTACTCCACGGCGCTCTGGCAAAGGTCGCTTCAATCCGAATAGGTTGAAGTCGGCCGGGGAAAACCAGTGCTTTCCGCCGGGATTCCAGTCTTGACACCGGGCCGGAACAAAACCATATTCACCGGGTCCAACCCGCCGTTCAGCTTTTACGAATTACATACCCTTTCCCATACGCATTACCGGAAGGAGCAAGGCATGGCTGTGCAGGATGCGCTGGAAGCGCTGAAACAGTTCGATACGCCCTCGATTACGAACGTGGTGGCGACCTATCCAACCCATCCACTCTGCCTGGGACTGTACAATCCATGGTCGGAGAACTGGTATACGGACCAGACCATCAAGTGCATATATCCAGAGCTCGGACGTACGGTGGGCTATGCCGTCACCTGCGTCTTCGGCCTGCCCGAACCGGGGTTCAATAACCTTTCCTTCCTCGACGTAATAGACGCCCTGGACGAATCTCCGCAGCCGACCATACTCGTGATCCAGCAAAAATTCCCGCCTGAGATCGCTGGCAAGGTGGGGCTGGCCGGCGGGAACATGACGGCCTCCGCCAAGGCGGTGGGATGCGTCGGCGTCGTATCGAACGGCCCCTCCCGTGACATCGACGAGATCCGTCCCATGGAGGTCCAGTACCTGCTCAGCGGTATAACGCCAGGGCATGGCGATATGGCCGTGCACGCGGTGAACGTGCCCGTTTCCGTGGGAGGAATGGACGTGGCCCCGGGCGAGATCATCCACATGGATGAGAACGGCGCCCGCAAGTTTCCGGCCAACAAGCTGGGGGCTGTCATCGAGAACGCCACGGCCCTGCAGGCCGAGGAAGAAAAACGTATCGATGCCTTCCAGAATGCCCGCTCCGCGGCCGATGTGCGTGCGATCCTGGGCGGACACAGCTACGGCGACAAAAAATAGTCCCGCACAGATTGAGGCTTAAATGAAATGCGTGTTCATCGTACTGGATACCGTGCGCCGGGACTACCTGTCCACCTACGGCAACGACTGGGTCCATACCCCCAATTTGGACAGGCTGGCGGAACGCGGAGTCGTATTCGACAACCACTGGGTGGGATCGCTTCCCTGTATGCCCGCGCGGCGGGAGTTCATGACGGGCAGGTACAACTTCATCTATCGCGGCTGGGGCCCCATCGAGCCCTACGACGATACCCTTCCTGGTGAGTTGCGAAAGAACGAAGTCTTCACCCACCTGCTGACCGATCACTACCACTACTTCGAGCTCGGTGGGGAGAACTACCACACGGCTTTCAATACATGGGACTTCTTTCGCGGTCAGGAAAACGACTGGTGGGCGTCCCACGTGGACCGGATGGCCCTGCCCGACCACCTGGGTCAGCTTACCCAGCAGAATTTCGGCAACCGCAAGCTGCAGCAGCAGGAGGAGGATTTCTCCGGTCCCAGGACCGCGCAGGCGGCCATCGAGTGGCTCAAGACGAACCAGGCGGCCGACGACTGGTTCCTGCAGGTGGAGATCTTCGACCCCCACGAGCCTTTCTATTGTACCGAGAAGTACCGGGCAATGTACCAGGATGATTTCGAAGAGCCCTTTTTCGACTGGCCCAGCTACGACGAGGTGCACGAATCGCCTGAAGCCATCGCCCACATCAGGAAGTGTTACGCCGGGCTGCTTACGATGACGGACCACTGGGTCGGCAAGATATTCGATACCCTTGAAGACCTGGGCCTGTGGGACGACACCCTGGTCGTGTTTACCACGGATCACGGGACCATGCTGGCCGAACACGACTTCTGGATGAAGAACATCATGCCGCTGTACAACGAGATCGTCCGCATTCCCCTGATCGCCAGCCTGCCCGGAAACGAACGGGCCGGAACGCGGACCGGCGCGCTCACGCAGACCATCGACCTGATGCCGACCTTCCTCGACTACTACGATACGGATCCTCCACCCCATGTACAGGGACGTTCCTTGCAGAAAATGCTGGACGGCGAAGGCGTTCGGGCGGACGGTATTTTCGGCTACTTCGGCATGGCGATGAATGTCACCGATGGCCGGTACGTGTACATGCGGAACCCGGTGAACGAGGATGCCGGTCCCTTGTACGCCTATACCGCCATGCCCTCCGGGGGCCTGAAACGCTGGTATCCGAGAGAGGTCTATGGCCGGGTGGAAATGGGACGGTACTTCGGCCACACCTACAACCTGCCCCTGTATAAGATTCCCACGGAGGGCAAGGTACCGCGGCATCACCCCGATGAAGCGTCCTACGCCGGCCGGAACCAGCTTTTCGATATCGTGGATGATCCTGCCCAGCGCGACCCCATCAGCAATTCGGAGATGGAGATCCATTTCACCGAGCGAATCGCCCGGCATTTGAAAGCCTGCGAGGCCATGCCGGAACAGTTCACCCGCCTTGGAATAGACCCGCCAGGGGCGTGACAGCACGATATGGAGTACCGATGATCCAGCCATTTCGGCACCGAATAGTACCCTTTTTGGTCGCCTTCGCACTGCTATTCGTACATTGCGGACAGCCAGTCCCCGATGGAGGGGAACCCGCTTCTGAACTCCCCTACGGCCAGACCGAAGAGATGAAAGTGGCCGCCCAGGCCGCGTTGCTGGAACGGCTGCCCGAAGACGCTGCACCGCTCGAATACCAGGTGTTCCGATACATGGCCGCGGAACCCAAGAGCATGGACCAGGGGGTCTCGCTCTACGTGGCAGGCGGGAGTGAGTTCCTCTTCGAACGGCTGGCGATGTTCGGCCTGAACGGAGAGCTCGTACCCGGTGCGGCGGATTCCTGGGAGCCCTCCGAAGACGGGAAGACCTGGACCTTCCATCTGCGCCGTAACGCGTACTGGAGCGACGGACGCCCCGTAACGGCCCACGATTTTGAATTCACCTACAAGCGCTTCCTGCATCCCGACGCGGGCAACGTGTACGCGTTCCTCTACTACGATATAAAGGGTGCCCGGGCATACAATCAGCGGGAAACCGAGGACGTCGAAACAGTCGGCGTTCGGGCCGTGGACGACTACACCCTGGTCATCGAGACGGAGCAGTCCTGCGCCTTCCTGCCCCATATCACCGCCTACCACTCCTCCTCTCCGGTTCCCCCCTGGCAGGTGGAAAAGTACGGTGACCAGTGGAGCCTGGAGGGCACGTGCCTGAGCAACGGCCCCTTCCAGCTGGAAACCTGGAGAACGGGCCAGTACATGACTTTCGGCCTGAATCCCCACTACGAAGGCCCCAATCCCGGCCATCTCCGCCAGATCGTTCGGGTGTTCAACGCCATGATCGGTTCGGCCAGCGCGGCAAGTGACATGGGGTTGCTGCCATACGAGAACGATGAGATCGACGTGATCGACATCAGTCCCATGATTTACGGCGGCCTGCGCGATGACCCGGAATGGAACGAGCGGACGTGGACCTACGACCAGTTTTCGACGATCTATCTCTATTTTCGTACACGTCTGCCGCCCTTCGACAACCTGAAGGTTCGCCAGGCCTTCGCTCACGCCATCGACCAGGAAGCTATGAACGAGACGATCCTCCAGGGCATGATGATCCCGGCCTACACCATGCTGCCCCTTCATTTTCCAGGCTACGTCGGGGACAAGTACCGTGCCTACCAGCAATTCGACGTCGATCAGGCCAGGCGCCTGCTTGCCGAAGCGGGTTATCCGGACGGCCGTGGTTTCCCCCGGATGGATATCTGGCTGGCCGACGCCTCGCCGGCTTCGTCCATCAGCCAGGCAGCCCAGGCAGTCCAGGAGATGCTCAAGGAAAACCTGAATATCCAGATCGGCATCCAGAATACGGAAGGCACCGCCTACCGGTCGGCCATGTATAACTGGGAAATGCCCATGAGCCTCATCAGTTTCAATTACGATTTCCCCGACCCGCACAGCATGCTCGGCATCATCTGGCGATCACAGCCCAGGGGCTATACCCGCCATGACTGGCTGAATCCGGACTTTGACCGTTTGATCGACACGGCCGCCGGTGAACTGAACCACGACGCGCGAATGGCGATGTACGACGAGGCCGAACGGCTTCTTGCTTCCGAGGCCGCCGCCGTTTTTCTCTGGCACGTAAATGCCCAACAACTGAGAAAGTCCTGGATAAAGGGAATCAAGGCGGACAAATGGGGCAACTATCCGAACTACCGCAATGGAAGCGCCTACTACGATATCTACATCGGCAAGGAGGCCGTGAACAGCGGTCGTCGTATCGACTATTGAGGTGACCGGCCATCTTCCGCCGAAGCACGCAGCGGCCGCCGTATCGGTTATTGTGTTGGCCGGAATATCTATCGCAAAATCGGTTGTCGATCACCAGATAAACTCAGGTTAAAGACAGGACTACCATGAAAAACGGACAACAATATAGCGAGATGACCGACGCGCAGCGGGAACACTTCGACCAATATGGCTACCTGGTCATCGAGGACGCGCTCCCGCCTCCCGTTGTCGGGGAATTGAACGAGGCCATCGACGAGGTGTACGACAGGGCCCGGAAAGAGGGGACGCTGGGGAAAAACGACGATCTGAACACGCGGAACTGCATCGTGGCCCACGACGCTTTTCTGCAACTGCTCGACTGGCCGGCGACCGTTCACCTGGCCTGGGGCGCGCTCAGCTGGAACATCCAGATGATCACCTCCCAGCTCATTGTCCTGCCTACGGGGGAGGAGCCTTCGGATGAGGCCAAGCGGGGGCACGTCATGCACCGGGACGGCGGCCGGTCCTTCGACGAAATGCAGGAGCCACATCCCCGCATCCTGCTTAAGATCGCCTACGTGCTCAGCGACCAGACGGACCCTGCCTCGGGGGCTACGGCGCTGGTGCCCGGCAGCAACAGGATCACCGGCCGGCCGCCTACCGACCCCGACACGGGCTGGCCTTACGGCGCCATCCAGATGAACCTGCCCGCCGGCAGCGCCTTCATGTTCGAACAACGGACCTTTCACAGCATCGGGCACAACTGGTGCGGCCACGACCGCCGAACCATCTTCATGGGCTACGGCTATCGCTGGGTAAAGCCCATGGACTATATCCAGATGCCAAAGTCTCTCGTGGACCGGTGCACGCCGCTGCAGAAACAGTTGATCGGCGAAGTGGGCGACGCCCTCAGCTACTATCTGCCCGAAGACGAGGACGTACCCCTGAAGGCTCTCCTCGGCGGGAAGTGATTTCTGCACATGGCCAATACCCTCCTGCTCATCTCCGACGAGCACAATCCCTTCTACTCCTCGGTGTACGGTCATCCTTTTGTACAGACTCCAGCCATGGACCGGCTTGCGGAGGACGGTGCCACCTACGAGAATGCGTACTGTCCGTCGCCCCTGTGCATGCCCTGCAGGTCCGCTTTCATGTCCGGGCGCAGGGTCCACCAGATTCAGGCGTACTCGAACTGCAGGATCGGTGTAGACCCCGATATCCCCACCTACGGGCGGGTGCTGGCGGAACAGGATGTTTATTCCGTGCACGTCGGCAAGACGCACGTTTTCGCGCCAGGTAGCGAGCTGGGATTCAGCGAAATGCGGCATACCGGGTCGGAAACGAATTCCGGTGATCCGGAAATCGGACGGCGGCCTTTTCGGATCAGGCGGGCGGCCGCGGAACGGGCGGCACGGTTCGGGGTGAAGGAATCGCACCTCCAGGGCGATCTGGACAAGGTCGACGCCGCCATTGACTGGCTGTCGAATACCGCACCGACACTGGAGACGCCCTGGACACTGACGGTGAACATCCTTCAACCTCACTTTCCCCATTTCACTTCCCAGGACCTGTGGAACCTCTATCCGCAGGGTGGTGATCTACCGGATTTCGGGGCAGACCAGGAGACCGCGGACCATCCCAGGGCCCGGGAGGTTCGGGAACATTTCCAGACGGCTTTATTCAGCGAGGACCAGGTACGGGGACAGCGCCGTGGATACCTGGCCTGCGTGACCTTCGTGGACCGGCAACTGGAACGACTGGTCGATGCGCTGAAAGCCTCCGGACTAAACGATGATACGAACGTCATCTACACGTCGGACCACGGGGAGATGCTCGGCAAGTTCGGTATGTGGTGGAAATGCTCTCTCTACGAAGACGCGAGCAGGATACCGTGCATCGCGGCGGGACCCGACTTCTCTTCCGGGGTCCGTGTTACGACGCCGGTGGATCTCCACGACGTGCAGGCGAGCCTGTTTGAATCGACCGGCGCCGAGCGGCCGTCGCACTGGGTGGGGCAGCCGCTACAGCGCATGGCGGAAAGCGATGACCGGCGCGTGGTGTTCTCGGAATACCATGGCCACGGTGTCCGGCACAGCGCTTACATGATCCGCAAAGGCAAATGGAAATACATCCATCACGTGGATGCGCCTCACCAGTTGTTCGATCTGGACAGTGATCCAGATGAGCTTCGGAACGTGTATGCGGCGTTCCCCGCGGTAGCCGCCGACCTGGAAAGAGAACTCCGTTCGATCTGCGATCCCGATGCGGAAAACGACCGTGCGGACCGATTCATCGAAGATCAGCTTGCATCGATGCAGACCTGAAACCACCCGAGAAAATATGAGTACGAAACGAATACTGGGCATCACCGTCCTGGCCGATTTCATCCTGAACGAAGGGGTGGATGCCGTGCTGGACAACCTGGTCGACCGGGCCGGCGCCACGGCCGTGGCGCTGAATCCCACGGTGACCGCGCCGTCGGAGGAGGGGGTCGGTTCCTTCCAGCCGCCCACCGACGCCGGCAGCAGTCCCCGCCTGTTCGATAGACCCCTCTGGGGCCGGCGTTCGCTCTGGGTCCGGAGCGCACCGAGTTACTGTCCCAGGATGTCGTACTATGCCGACACGCCTTACAAACCGCGCGAGCCCAACGAATTGACCGCTGAGCACGGAGACCTGATCGACCGTTTTATCGATGGCGCGCTCGACCGGGGACTCAAGGTATATCTTCAATTGAGTGCCGCGACGCCGCCGCAACTGTCGGACGATGACCGGCCGAGAAGACCGGACGGACAATTGCCTGATCGCATGGCGGACACGGGCTGTCTTGCCAGCGAGGCGATCCGTGCTTACAACGCCGCTTACGTACAAGACCTGCTGGAGCAGTATCCCCGGATTACCGGGTTCCGGCCGGACTGGCCCGAATATCCCTGCTACAAACTGGACGAGGCCTTTCAGGATTTCAATCCCCAGGTAGGTCAATGGGCGGAAGCACATCAATTCGACTACAGGGCGATCCAACAGGAAGTCCAGGCGGCCTACGACTACCTGCACGGCGGTCTCGCGAACCGCGATCTGCTCGATATCAGTGGCCCCGGCCGCGGTGCCGCGACCATAACGGCCCTCTTCCGGTCCTTTCCAGGTATCGTGGAATGGCTGCGTCTGAAATCCGCCCTGTCCAACGATCTACTGCGTCACTGGAGGACCGTCATCACGTCGCACGGCGGTCCCGATATGGAACTTTCGGCCAACGCCTTCATGACCCCGCTCACCCTGTGGACCGGTTTCGATTTCCGCGGGGCGTCGGAACTGTGCGACGCCATGTCCCCAAAACTGTATACCATGCACTGGTCGGTCATGGTGGAATTCTGGGGGAGGACGCTGTTAAACCATAATCCCGGCCTGGACGAAGGTCTGCTGGTGCGGTCGCTCGCCCATCTCTTCGACCTGGGCGACGACATCACGGCCACCCGGATCGATCAATACGGTTATCCCGGACCCGACGAACCCCATCCGGTGCCCAACGACACGCAGCTGCGCCGGATCGAACAGGTCTGCGCTGAAGTAAACGGACGCGCGCTCGTCACCCCGCTGATGCACGGTTACGGTCCCCTGCACGATTTCGCCCGGCGGTTCCGGGTGGTGGCGGAAAGTCCTGCCGATGGCGTATGGATCAACCGGTACGGATACCTCGGCGACGACAAGCTGGACGCGGTCGGCCGCATCTGGCGGCAGCACCCTTGAAAGGATCCCGATGACGCGACCCAACATCCTGTACATCATGACGGACCAGCAGCGCTTCGATACCATCGCCGCGCTCGGGAACGGCACTATTTACACGCCCAATATGGACCGGCTGGTACGCCGCGGAGTTTCCTTTACGCAGGGGTATTCGACCTGCCCCGTTTGCGTGGCGGCGCGAACGACCATACGTACGGGATGCGATCCGCCCAATACCCGCGTATTCAGCAATAGTCGTTCCGTTCCCGTTCGAGGACAGGCTGAAACGCTTGAGGGCCGGTGCGGGGACTATCTTGTCCGAACGCTGTCTGCATCGGGATACCGCACATTCGGCGTGGGCAAATTTCACACGGCTCCGTGGGACGAGGACCTCGGCTTTGAAGTCCAACACCACAGTGAAGAACTTTACAGCAGCGCGGAGCAGCGTCGGCAGGAAGCCTATGCGGGGTGGATCGCCCGCGAACACCCGGAATTCGACTACATCGAAGCGCTGATGGGGGAACGTACCGAAATGTACTACATGCCCCAGGTCAGCCCGCTGCCCGCACACCTGACCGTGGAATCCTGGGCGGCGGACCGCTCGATCGAGGCACTGAGGCAACACGACGGCAGACCCTATTTCGGATTCGTTTCCTTCATCGGTCCCCATCCCCCCTTCGCACCGCCCGTTCCCTTCAACCGGATCTACGATCCCGACCGCATGCCCGGCCCGGTCCGGGGCGACCCGGCAGTGGACCACATGGACGAGCAGATTCCGTTCATGAACCGGGTGATCTGGGCGGATGAAATTGACGATGCCTTGACACGTGCGCTCAAGGCACGTTATTACGGAGAGATCACCTACATCGACGATTGCCTGGGTCGAATTCTGGACGCCGTCGAGGCCCGCGATGACGCCGACAATACCCTCATCTGCTTCTTCTCGGATCACGGCGATCATCTCGGTGATCATACCGCCTGGCAGAAGGAGAGTTTTTTCGATGCGGCGGCACGGGTACCTTTTCTCGTGAGCTGGCCCGCACGCCTGCCGCGGGATGTACGTCGCGGGGAGCTGGTCTGCCTTACGGACCTGTTCGGAATCGCCACCCACGCCTCCGGCCATACCCAGGTTCGGGACGGCGTAGATGTCCTCGGCGTGATCGATGGAAGCGCCGCGCCCCGGGAGCACCTGTTCGGTTTCTACGGAGAACCGGGGACGGACCGGTTCAAAATCATGGTCCGAAGCGGCGACTGGAAGTACATTTACCTGGCCAACGGAGGTAGGGAGCAACTCTTCAATACGGCCGAAGACCCGGACGAGGTGGTGAATCGGACCGCGACCGACCGGGTCGTGGCCGACGACTTGTACCGGCATGGCGTGGAGGCCTGCGGGCATCCGGGTGCTGCCGATGCCCTTGACGGCGACCATCTGCGATCCTTTTCTTATTCGAGATGGGAGGCCTCCCGTGTTTACCAGTTCGACCGGTCGCGGGGCGTGGCCGGATTTCCCGACCATCCGCGCGATGTACTGGATCCCTGGATCCGGCGCGGCCGGAAATGATTAAGGCTGAGACGACCCATGAATCCTGTTGACGCAACCACCGCAGTCCCGGCATCGGCCATGCCATCGGCCGGTGGAGATCCCGTCCCGGTCCCGGCGTTTCACGTGATGATGAAACCCCGGGGCGCCATCTGCAATCTCGACTGCAAGTACTGTTACTTCCTGGCCAAGGAAGACCTGTATCCTGGAAGCGGATTCCGCATGTCCGACGATCTGCTCGAAGAATACACCAGGCAGTACATCGAAGCCCAGCACGTGCCCGAAGTCACCTTCGCCTGGCAGGGCGGCGAGCCGACCCTCATGGGACTCGAGTTTTTCCAGAGGGCCGTTGAATTTCAGAAAAAGCACCAGAAGCCCGGCACGCGCCTCTTCAACTCCCTGCAGACCAACGGCACGCTGCTGGACGAAGACTGGTGCCGGTTCTTTCACGACAATGATTTCCTGATCGGCCTGAGTCTGGACGGCCCCAGGGCGCTGCATGACGCCTACCGGGTCGACAAGGGCGGCAAGCCCACCTTCGACGCGGTGATGCGTGCGGCGGAGATGATGCAGACCCGCGAGGTCGAATTCAATATCCTGACCACGGTGCACGCGGCGAACGCGGACAGTTCCCTCGAGGTATACCGCTTCATGCGGGACGTCGTGAAGACGCGGTTCCTGCAATTCATACCCATCGTGGAACTGGACAACGAGACCGGGTACCAGGAAGGCGACGAGGTGACCCGCCGGTCGGTTACAGGGAAGCAGTACGGCAGATTTCTGATCGGGATTTTCGACGAGTGGGTGCGCCGTGACGTGGGGAACATGTACGTGCAGATCTTCGACGTGTCTCTCGCCGCCTGGTCGGGTCAAAGCGCCGGGCTTTGCATATTCATGGAGACCTGTGGCGACGCCCTTGCCCTGGAGCACAACGGGGACCTCTACGCCTGTGATCACTACGTCGAACCGGATTACAAGCTGGGCAACATCACCGAGATACCCATGATGGAGATGGTCATGTCCGAGCAGCAGAGGGCCTTCGGGCAGGCCAAGCTGGACACGCTGCCGGAGTACTGCCTGTCATGCGACGTGCGGTTCATCTGCAACGGGGGCTGTCCCAAGAACCGCATTCTGATGACACCTGACGGCGAACCGGGTTTGAATTACCTGTGCGAGGGGTACAAGGCCTTCTTCCACCATATCGACGGTCCGATGCGGTTCATGGCCAATGAACTGCATAACAGGCGCGCTCCCGCCAACGTGATGTCCTACCTCCGCCAACGCGAGGCCGACCTCCAGAAACAGCAACGCCTCCGTACGGTGGGGCGAAACGACCCATGTCCGTGCGGAAGCGGATTGAAGTTCAAGCGATGTCACGGCAAGTAGAGCGCTGCCGATCAGTCCGATCGGACCAACCAGACCGACCAGACCATCCAATCCTTACATGTAGTAGCCGCGTTCCACGGCGAGCGTGAGCGACAAGTTCGATATCCGATATCGCCCTGGCCATGGCCTGTCCGATGAGATCGAGCTTGCGCACCTGGTCAATGCGCTCGGCGACCTGTGTGTGTTCACGGGCCGAGAGTATCTCCTTAAAGAGATTGCAGGCGTGGGCGAGGTTGATGATCACGACATCCCGGGGACTGGGGATGTCGTCGCTGAACAACACTTCCATGATTCTGAGTTTGACTTCGCGTTCGGTCCTTCCGTCGATGATCGGATAGCGTCGCGACCGGAATACCCACAGGAACTCGCCTTCCTCTTTCCGAAGAATCCCTTGTTCCACGAGCCTTTCGATTGACCGTTCCCGGATATCGTCGGCGATGTCAGCTGTGCGTTCAATCCAGTACCGCGCTCCGTGCGTCTCGGATGACGCCGTGATTTCTTTAAGCAGAGGATCGAGCAGATCGTCATCCAGGGGGGTGGAATCAAGCAGAACCAACTTGTCAATGTCGGTGTCAATCCGGTTTTCGAGAGCCAGGTCCATCAACACGCCGCCGGCAAGACCATACCGTAACAGGCGGTCGGGCACGCCTACGAACTTCCCGTCGTCGTCGAGCATGAGCAGCATGATCTCTTCGGCGAATCTTAACATCTTTTCTCCCCAGGGTTATAGGTCGAAGAACGCGTTTGTCAAAATTGCCTTAAGTATGTCTACTGGCTTTAAGAATCGATCCCAATCTCCGGTAATACCTCATTAACATACCTGTCCAATATCGAGTTCGGTGTCAAGAGATTTAGATGCTGATAACTCCTGGCCGTGGGCTTTAGAAATGGTACGCCACTTCCACCCCCCAGTAGGGCGGTTCGTTGACGAATCCGGTCAGGTTGTTGAAATCGATGCCGCCGGTGAGCGATACGTCGTCGAAAATGTTTCGGCCGACCATGGAGATCTCCAGCCCGGTGTCCCGTGCCATGTAGGATAGGCGGACGCCGCACTCCAGCAGTCGATCATCGCGAAACTCCGCGGACTCGTAGAGAAAGAACCGCACCGCACTGCGGTAGGCCATGTCAGTCGAGGCCACCAGGTAGGAACCGCCCGGCAGCGCCACCGGGTAGCGCAGGGTGGCATCCGCTATCCACCTCGGCGCCTGGGGCAGTCCGTTGCCGTTGATCCGGACCGTGCCGGGCTCCTTCCCCGGAGGATCCAGCACGGTACACGGCCCGCCGCAGGCCTGGATGGCGAGTTTTATGCGGGTATGATTGTAGCTCATTCCAGCCGTAATGCGCAGCCGGTTGCGGCGCGATGGCCACCTCGGCTTCAAATTCCCAGGTTCTTTCGGCGTTCACCAGCCGGTTGAAGTTGGTTTCACCGCCCACCGCGGTGAGTTGCTGGTTTCGCATTTGGTAGTGAAACGCGGCCAAATCGAGGTGGAGACGGCCGTCCCACAGGCGCATTTTCGTGCCGCTTTCGATGGAATGTATGGTTTCCGTCCCGGCCATGGAGACCAGGTCTCCGAACAAAAGGCGGCCCTGTATGCTGGGTGTGCGGAATCCCCTGGCAGCGCGCACGTAGGTCTGCACGCGGGGTGATGCGGTGTAACGCATGCTCAGGTCGCCGCTCCACGCGTTGTCGGTCGGTTTCCGGTGAATCGGACCGATGCTGCCGGTCCCGGTGGCCGCGGGCGCTTCGTCCCGCCATGCCGTGTAGTCTTTCGAGTCACGGGAAAACCGCAGTCCGCCGCCGACCTCCACGGCATCGCCCAGGTGCAGGGTTGTTGCCAGGAACGCGGCCCACGCCTCGGCTTCCTGGTGCTGCCGCGCGTATCCATCTGGCGTACCGCCGGCCAGGGTATTGTAATTAAAATCGTCTATGTCCACCGATTCGTTCAGGTAGTACAGGCCGAACAGGTAATCGAGACGCCGGTGTTCCTGGCTGACCAGCCGTATTTCCTGGCTGATCTGTCGAAGAAAAGGGATGCCCCCTCCGGTTTCGGAGGGAAATGGGATCTCGCCCGGGCCGCTGGGTGGACTGAACACGGCGCCGAAGCCGCCGTCGATATCGCCGCGGGAGAAGCTCTCAAGGCGTTCCATACCGGTCAGGGAAACAAGTTCGTGGACGCCCGCCTGGTAACGCACCTCTACCGTCATTCCGTGGGCACTCAATTCCTGGGTGTTGCGTCCATCGATCGCGATGCGGTCACGGGAGAATCCGCTCACCAGTCCTCCCCGGCCCGGTTCGATGACGTTGGCACGGAACAGCCGCGCTGAGCCATCCCGGTCGCGGCCATGAATATTGACCAGCGTTTCGAGATCTGATGCGGGTTTCCAATGCAACTGAAGTCGTCCGGCCAGTTCCCGGTAGCCCCCGAGCGCTTTTACCGGACCGTCGTGTTCGTTGTCCACCCAGTCGCCGCGCCGCTGGACCAGCACCGAGAGACGGGCCGTGAGACTGGATGATCCGATCGGCCCCGACACTGCGCCTTCGAATACGGCGGTGTTGAAAAGTCCATAACCCAGGCGGCCGAAACCTTCCGGTTCCCCGGTCGGCCGTGCCGATTCCAGTTTGACGATGCCCGCTGGCGTGTTTCGGCCAAACAGCGAACCCTGGGGACCGCGAAGCACCTCGATCCGGTCCAGGTCGAAAGCGGGATAACCTTTCAGCAGGGCGTTTTCGAGGACGATGCCGTCATAAACCACGGAAACGGGCTGCGAGGCGTTCAGGTCGAAGTCGGTGTTGCCCAGGCCCCGAATATAAAACCGCGGGAATACACGGCCAAAAGAGGACTCCATCTGGAGGCTGGGCACCCGGTTCGAAAGGAAGCGCAGGTCCATACCCGATGCGCGAAGATCGGCGGACTTCGCTGCCTGTATCGTGGACAGGGACAGCGGGACTTCAAAGGCGGGTTGTGCACGCTTGCGGGCGGTGACCACGACCTCTTCCATTACGATGAAGGCTTCCGGCTGGATCGTGTCGCCGGTTTCCGCGGATTCGGTTCGGTCGGAAGTTGCGTCCGGTCCGGATTGATCCCCCGCATCGGTCTCGATGAGATCATTCCGGTCGCCGGCCCTTCCCTGGTTGTCCTGCGCGGTCGTTACACCGGTGACGAGTACACCGACCAGGAAAATAACCAACAGGATACCCTTGAAAATACTGGTACCTACAGCGTATTGCCCCGCAGCTTTACCGGATTCAAACGAACTTTCAGCGATCACTGGTATCTCTTTCAATGTCTGGTCGCATGCTCGAGTGCGCGTCTGCCTGGTGTGTTCTAGTAGTTTCGCTTGGATTCGCGTGGACTCGCCTGGATTCGCCTGGATTCGCGTGGACTCGCCTGGATTCACCTGGATTCGCCTGGATTCGTCATCGATTCGTCATCGATTCGTCATCGATTCGGATAGAAATCTGGAAAGATCGACTCCTCCTGTCAAGCGCAACGTCGCGGTCCGGCCAGGGGACTCGCAGGGTTTTCACGACGCCCGGCACTGTCTACCGAAATTTCTTGTAACTCGACCACCATATCCCTATTTTTCGAGACGATTCTAAGAACGATATGAACAGGAGGTTAGACTATGAAGACGAAAGCAGTGGGCATGGCCCTGGTCCTGTGCATGCTGGCCATCGTGTCTTTCCCGTTGAAATCCGCTGCTGCAAACGGAGAGGACGGCAGCCACCGGGGATTCTATTTCGGCATGCAGGCCGGATTGTCCCTTCCCGGGGAGTACGAATTTACGAGAACGAATAATGGTATTTCCACAAACTGCGACCAGTGGCTGCAGGCAGAGACCTTAAACGATGGAACCATGGTTCCCCTCCCGCTGTCCCAGTGTTCGCCCCGAGTATTACCCGCGAGTCCCAACGTATTCGACCTGGGCAGGGGCATCCTGGCTGGAGTTCAGGCCGGTTATTCCTTGAAGAACCTGCGCATCGAGGTCGAGTATTTTCGCAGAGGACAGAGCGGATCGCTCCTGCCCCTTATCGTTCCGGGCGACGAGAAACAGGCTGAATTCGTTGAACGCAGCGAGAAGATCAGCGATTTCCGGTCGGATAACCTGTTCGTGAATCTGAACTACGGCTTCAGCGGAATGATGGCGCCGAACGTGACGCCTTACCTCGGTGCAGGGGTAGGATTTACGAGGCAGCAGATGTTCTACTCGGCGGCTTCCATCCGGACAAACGATCGGGAAAGAATGCGGCAACTGGGACGCAATACCCATGCGGCCGGCCTGGCATCGCTCGCGGATGATACACTTTCGGACAGGATGTTCGGATTCCAGATGCTCGCCGGCGTGGACTACGCAATGACCGAACGATTTTCGGCCGGACTGAAACTGCGATACGGCAGAACCGGCGAATTTCTGGACGGCGAAAACCAGTGGAGGTTGTTGAGAGGGCACGAATCCACCGTGGGACCGGCTTCGGGAACCGGCTACGACATGCCCGTTCTATACGAGATCAAGGGGAGTCGATCGGATTTCTGGGGTGTATCCCTGGGTCTGCGGTATCATATCGGCGGGTAGGAGTTGACCGACCGGACGCACAGTTGGTGCGGACATGCACGATGAGGGCCTGGTTTAGCTGGGTTTTACTGGACAAAAAAACGGGCGCCGGAACAGATTGCTCCGGCGCCCGTATCGTTTCGTCGGGGATTAAACCGCTTTACTGCTTCGTGACGTTTGCGGCCTGAAATCCCTTGGGTCCTTCAGTGATATCGAACTCGACCGCGTCACCTTCAGCGAGGGACTTGAAACCATCACCCTGGATCGCGGAGTAGTGTACGAAGACGTCATCGCCACCATCGTGCTCGATAAAACCGTAGCCCTTGTGGTCGTTGAACCACTTTACTTTACCGACTGCCAATATTTCTCACCACCTTTCAGACATGTATAGATCCATCTACAACGAAGTCTCTGTTCGACTTCTAACCCGCATAAAAAAAGCGGCAGGACCGTAAGTTCTGATCCGTGCCGCATCGTTGTTTGTTTTACGATCATGCAGGAGACAGAGACAAAATCCTACTACCCAATAAATCAGAACCACCGGGAAAGTCAACACTTTTTTGTTCTCGCAACGGATTCGTCTACCTTCAGTTAACCTGTTCTATCATCCATCACCGCGTCTAACCCGTGACTCCATCAGCAACCAGTTATCGGGATCTACCAGGACCTCCTCCGGCGCCTGGTCCATACTGAAGCGAATCTCGTGTGACCGTTCACGAAGCGCGATCTGCCTGCGATGCTGTTGATCTCCAGCGACGAAAGCCAGTGTGACGTCCAGCCTGAAGGGCTCCTGCGGCTGGGTCTGCCGCAGTAACATGGTTACCTCCCCGGTCCGTTCGTCCCAGGACCAGGTCACATCCACTACCGGATGGCCCGAACGGTAAATCCACTGGTTAAAGAACCATTCCAGTTTATTTCCGTGCCGCGTCTCCATGACGGACTGGAAATCCCGGGTCAGCACGGTTTGATCCCGGTATTCCCGGTAGAAATTTCGAATACCATCGAAGAAGGCCTCGTCGCCCATCAGGCCCCTGAGCATGTGGAGCACCAGCCCGCCCTTGCTGTAGTTGTAAGCGTTCAGCAGATCGAACAGGTCGGTTATCTCCGGATTGAAAATGGGTGCAGGTGCGCGGTTGTTCGCGTTGAAATACCGGGACCGGCTTCGCGCGAGCATTTCGTGAAACCGCTCGTCGCCGTCGGCGTCTTCAAAAAACAGGGCGCCGAAGTAGGTGGCGAACCCTTCGCTGAGCCACAGGTGGTGCCAGTCGGATTCGGTTACCGAATCGCCGAACCACTGGTGGGCGATCTCGTGGGCGACCACGCCCTCGTTCCGTCCGGTGCCGGTAATACCCTTCTCCGAAAAGAAGATCGCGCTGGCGTTTTCCATGCCGCCGAATCGGGTGGATGACTGCACCAGCGAGAGCTTCGCATAGGGATAGGGGCCGATCAGGTCAGTATAGTACGCCAGCATGTCCATGGACCGGGAGAAATCCGTTGTTCCCGCGTCCCGGTCACCGGGAAACAGGTAGTATGAAACCGGAATGCCCTTCCAGGCCCCTGGATGGATTATGGAAAAACGGGCCGCACCGACCACCATGCAGTAGGTGGGTATGGGCACTTCGGTTTTCCAGTGCGTTCGTTTGCGGTTCGTCGAGACGGTCGTCGTCTCCAGCATCCGGCCATTGGCCACGACGTCGTAGGCCACCGGCGCGGTGACGATAAATTCGACCGTCGCCTTGTCATAGGGGTGGTCCACCCCGGGAAACCAGTGCCGCGCGCGGTTCGGCCAGTTGTCCGCGAACACGGACCGGTCGCCGAACTTGTTTTCCTGTATGAACAGCCCGTCCCCGGGTTCGCCCCGATAGGCTACGACCAGCGTAACGCGGTCTCCCTTTGCGTAGTCCTCCCCGAACGTGATGTTCAGCCGGCCGTCACCATGCTCGAAAGCCGCTTCTTCCCCGTCGACCGTGACCCGATCTACGGTGAGTGAGACCAGGTCGAGGGGCAGGACGTTCCGGCCGCCGTCCAGCATCTCCGCCAGGATCGTGGTTTCGCCCTGTATTGCCTTGCCTGTTTCCCCAATATCCAGGCGGATCCGGTAATGGAGGATATCCACGTCTTCGAGACGGGGGTATCCGTCGCTGGCTACGCCGGCATCGGGCGTAAGGCCAACGAGGAGCAGCGTCGCGGCGATGATCCATTTCTTCACGTTGTGTTCCTCCTTGACACGTTCCGTCGTCCAAACCATATATTCAACCGTTCACTTCCATCCACACCGATAGGACAGTTGGCATGGTCCGTCTTACCGATGATGATATCCGGTTTTTCGTCCGCGAAGGCTACCTGGTCAAGCGCAACGTGCTGGATCCCGATCTGATGGCCCGCGGCCGGGAACGCATGTGGCGCAACCTGCCGCCTCCCCTCGAGCGCGGAAAACCTGAAACCTGGACCGGGCCTTTTCCCGAACCGGTCGACGACGGCACGTCCCACCGCCACCAGTTCATGTGGAAGTACCGGGAGCCGGGGGGAGAGGATTGGATGGTCCGCCTGCTCGCCACCGATCCTTCCGTGATGGGCATGGCGGAACAGCTCCTCGGTGAGGGGACGCTGGTCGAACCGGAACGGATCCGCGGTATTTACTGCGTCCTGCCCGAGGGCGATGCGCCGTCCCGTCCCATGGGCTGCCACGTGGACGCCCATCCCTTCCATCTCGGCGTCGTGGGGTACATCGACGATGTGGGTCCCGGTGGCGGTGGATTTACCGTCTGGCCGGGCAGTCACCAGGTGTTTTTTCCTGATTTTCCCACGCGCTATTGTTTCGAACGAACCTCCACGTACCAGGCGCACCTGGAAGCGGTGAACCGGATGCCATGCATGGACTGTTACGGCAGGGCCGGTGACATCGTCTTCTGGCACCACCGCATGGGCCACTCCGTCGGCCATAACCGGACCACCCGCATCCGCCAGGCGGTGCTCTACGACTACAAGCGGGCGGATCTGGACGAGCGCGCGCCTCCCGGCGACGACATGTGGGTGGACTGGCCCGGTGTCCGGGCGTTAACAGTTACCTGAAACACTACTACCTGAATCACTTCTCGAAATAGCGGCCGACGATCGGCTTCAGCTTTTCCAGCATGTCGGCCGGCACCGAATCGCGGTCTGATACGATGGCGTTGGCCAGCGCGTTGTGGCAGCGGCACGTGCTCTCCAGGGGAATGGCCGGCACGACGTGACGGACGACCTGCCGCGCCTGGTCCACGTTCGCGTGCAGATTCTCGATGATCATGTCGACCGTGACGGAATCATGTTCCTCGTGCCAGCAGTCGTAGTCGGTGGAACACGCGATGGCGGCGTAGCAGATTTCCGCCTCCCGGGCGAGCTTGGCTTCCGGCGCCGCCGTCATGCCGATGACCGAAAACCCCCAGGACCGGTAGACATTCGATTCCGCCCTGGTCGAGAACTGCGGTCCTTCCATGCAGAGATAGGTGCCGCCGCGGTGCACGGTCAGATCCGTGGACTCGGCGCCGTCGGCCAGCAGTTTGCGCAGCGGTCCGCAGAACGGTTCGGCAAGCCCCACGTGCACCACGAGGCCGTTGCCGAAAAAACTGGCCGTACGGTGCCGCGTATGGTCGTACAGTTGATCGGGAATGACGAAATCCCGAGGTCGAATGTTTTCCTGGAGACTGCCCACGGCGCTGACCGAAAGGATCCACCGGACGCCAAGGGTCTTCAGCGCGAAGATATTCGCCCTCACGTTGATTTCGGATGGACCGACGCGATGACCCCGGCCGTGGCGGGCCAGAAAGGCCACGCGCCTGCCCTCGAGGGTGCCGATCACGATGGCGTCGCTGGGATCGCCGAAGGGCGTGGAAGGTCGAACTTCCTCGACATCCGTCAGGCCTTCCATCCCGTAGAACCCGGTGCCGCCGATGACCGCGATCTGTGCGTTTGGCATCATGCAACTCCCCTGACTGGGTGAATCGGTGTGGTTTTTGCATCAAAAAACGCATGAAACTGTGCTGGAGTAGACATATAACCAGCGTCCCTTTTTATATCAATAAATAAAAACGATTAGTCCTTGACATTGCCCCCCCGCGGTTTATCTTGATCGACGAATTCAAGGATAGATGTGCCCTGGAAACTTCCGCCGACCAATCTATCTGTAATCCTGATTCGACGACATGTCATACCTGCCCCTAATTCTGCTCGTCGCCCTTGTCCTTATCGTGGCGGCTGTGATTGTCACACTCTCCTCTTTCATCGGCAGAAAAAAACCTACCGCATCCAAGCTCGCCACCTATGAATGCGGCGTTCCGTTGCAAGATTCCGCACGTAAGAATTTCTCGGTAAAGTTCTACCTGATCGCCATCCTTTTCATCCTTTTCGACGTGGAGATTATCTACCTCTACCCCTGGGCCGTAGTCTACGGCGATCTCCAGGTATTCGGCGCACTGGCCATGGGGGTATTCTTCCTCCTGCTCGTCATAGGATTCCTGTATGAGTGGAAACGGGGAGCCCTGGAATGGGATTAGAAGATCAGCTTCAGGAAAACGTCATGACCACGAAGGTGGACGCGGTGGTCGGCTGGGCGCGGAAGAATTCGCTCTGGCCAATGCCCTTCGGCACCGCGTGTTGCGCCATTGAGCTCATGGCGACGCTCGCTTCCCGGTTCGACCTGGCCCGCTTCGGGGCCGAAGCCATCCGATTTTCCCCCCGGCAGTCCGATCTGCTGATCGTTTCCGGCCGGGTTTCCATCAAGATGATGCCCGTGCTGAAGAAGATATATGACCAGATGCCGGAACCCAAGTGGGTCATATCCATGGGGGCATGCGCCTCTTCCGGCGGTGTGTTCAATACTTACACGATGGTTCAGGGTGTAGACCAGTATATCCCGGTGGATGTGTATATACCGGGCTGTCCTCCCAGACCCGAAAACGTTATCCAGGCGTTGATGAAAATCCAGGAGAAAGTAGCCCAGGCCAAAGCGAACTAATGAACAGAAAAACCATTGCCGAGCTCTTGCTCGATATCAAAGCCGTCACCATCAACGTCGAAGCGCCCTACCATTACAGCTCCGGTATAATTTCGCCGATATATTGCGACAACCGGCTGATCATATCCTGCCTCGAAGAGCGCAAGGTGATCATCGAGACCTTCCTCGAGATCATCGACTCCCTCGATAACCCCCCGGACGTCATCGCGGGTACGGCGACCGCCGCCATTCCTTTCGCGGCCTGGGTTTCGAGCCGCCTGGACCTGCCGATGGTCTACGCGCGCTCGGGTCAGAAGGGGTACGGAAAGGAACACCGGATCGAAGGCACCGTGAGTCCCGGTCAGAAGGTACTGTTCACCGAAGACCTGGTCACGACGGGTGGAGGCGTGCTGAAGTCCGCCGAAGACGTGGCCAAGTTCGACGTGGAGGTGATCGGCGTGGCTACCATATTCGAGTATGGCCTGCCCGCTGCCACGGAGGGCTTCCAGAACGCCGGACTGCCGAAATGGAGCATGGCGGACTTCGTGACTATCCTGGACGTGATGAGCGAACGGGGCGAACTTTCGGATGACAACCGGAGTATTGCCATGGACTGGCAGGCGGACCCGAGGGGTTGGGGCAGCAAGATGGGGTTTGAATAATGGGGACGAACATGGGGAACCAGGAGGAACGTCAGACCGAAAGCGATGACCGGCATGAGCCGAACGCGGGTGTAATCACGGCGTGTATCCGGGCCAGGTTCGGTGACGCATCGGTTCAAAGCGGCAATGCGGTGGGTTGCGAAAGCGTCATCGCCGAGCGGGATACACTCCTTTCGTTCATGACTTACCTGAGAGACGATCCTGAACTGTCCTTCGATTTTCTCGTCGACGTGACCGCCGTGGATCGGCTGCGTCTCGACGAGGCCATCCGTTTCGCCGTAGTTTACCAGCTTTATTCCTATAAGCACAACCGCCGTTTCAGCGTGAGTATTCCCGTTCCGGAAGCGGATCCCAGGATACAGTCGGTGGTGACTGTCTGGCCGGGGGCCAACTGGCTGGAGCGGGAGGCATACGACATGTACGGGATCGTCTTCGAAGGGCATCCCGATCTGCGGCGTATCCTGATGCCCGATGATTTCGGATCCTATCCCCTCAGGAAGGACTATCCCCTCCAAGGCAAGGGGGAACGGGACAACTTCGTTTTTTAATTGGAAAAACGCACCGTGAATGCCACACCGATCGACAAGCTCGCCGAGGCGGACCTGGAGGAAATCCGGAACGAACGGGTGGCCTTCGAGCGTACGCCGGATATGCCCACCGAGCACATGATCCTCAATTTCGGTCCCCAGCATCCGGCGACGCACGGGACTTTGCACATTGTGTTGGAACTGGACGGGGAACGGGTCGCCGGCGCGACACCGCACCTCGGCTATCTGCACACCGGTTTCGAAAAACTGGGCGAGTACCGGAGCTACAACCAGTTCGTTACGCTGACCGACCGGATGAACTACCTTTCCCCCCTCAGCAACAACATCGGCTATACGCACGCGGTCGAAAAACTGATGGATATCGAAATCACGCCGCGCTGCCGGGATATACGGGTTGCCCTGGCGGAACTGTCCCGCCTTGCCGATCACCTGCTGTCCGTCGGTACGGCCGCCCTCGATAGCGGGGCGTTCACCGTCTTCCTGTACGGTTTCCGGGCCCGGGAAGTGCTGTACGATCTGTTCGAAGCGGTTTGCGGCACCCGGCTGACCACCAGCTATACGCGTGTCGGCGGGCTCTTGCGCGATGTACCGGACAACTTCGCGGAAATGGCCCGGGAATCCGTGGAGGAAACCCTCCGCGCTACCGAAGAAATTGACCGGCTCCTGACCCACAACCGCATCTGGCGCGACCGGACCGAGGGCATAGGCGTCCTTTCGCCGGAAGACGCCGTGGCCTGGGGTGCCACGGGTCCGGTGCTCAGGGCATCCGGTGTGGACTGGGACATTCGGAAGAACGAACCCTACCTCGGGTACGATGCCTACGATTTCGACATACCCATCGGCCGCAACGGGGACGCGTACGACCGTTATCTCGTGCGGATGGAAGAGATCAGGCAGAGCGCGAAGATCGTGCTTCAGGCCGTGGAGAACCTGCCTGCGGGGTCGGTAAACGCCGAGGAAGAACACGCGGTACTGCCCGGAAAATCTGAAGTATACGAGTCCATGGAATCGCTGATATACCATTTCAAAATGACCATGGAAGGCCATGGGCCGACGCCGCCGGTGGGCGAGGTGTACGCCGCCACCGAGGCGCCGAACGGAGAGCTCGGGTTTTTCATCGTCAGCGACGGCAGCAGGGAACCCTACAGGATCCGCGTGCGCCCGCCGTCGTTTGTAAACTTTTCGTTGTTCCCCATGTTGATCAAGGGGCATATGCTATCGGACGTGGTGGCGGTACTGGGCAGTCTGAACGTCATCGCCGGAGAACTGGACCGCTAAATTGTCGACACCGCTGGAATTTTCGGACGCGGCGCGGGAGCGCGTGGCGGAAATATTGAGCCGCTACCCGGAAGAATACAGGAAATCAGCCGTCGTACCGCTGCTGCATCTCGCGCAGGAAGAGTGGGGATACATCTCACCCGAGGCCATGGCCTGCGTGGCCAGGCTGATCGACTGCTCGCCCGTCAAGGTCGCGGAGATCGCGACTTTCTATCCCATGTTCAACAAGGAACCCGTGGGCGAGCACGTACTGGCGGTCTGCCATACGCTGCCCTGCGCGTTGACCGGCTGCGCGGGCATTTACGATCATCTGACGGAAAAACTCGGTGTCGGGCTCGGCGAGACCACCGCGGACGGGCGGTTCACACTGAGGAAGTCGGAATGCCTGGCGGCCTGCGACAGGGGCCCCGTGCTCCTGGTCAACCGCCGCCTGTACACCCATCTCACCACAGACAAAGTCGACGACATACTCGAAGGCCTCGAAGAAGGATAGCGAAATGGCCGCACCGCTCGAAATACTGACGGCGGAACCCCCGGGTGGAGCCGATCCCGGCGACATCGACGCCTATATGGCCGTCGGCGGTTACGGCGCGGTACGGAAAGCGCTGAAGTCCATGAGTCCGGCTGAACTGATCGAGGAGATCAAGGCTTCGGGGATCAAGGGCCGGGGCGGAGCCGGGTTCTCGACGGGCATGAAGTGGAACCTGTGCGCCGACCGGTATCCCCGCTACCTGTGTGCCAACGCGGACGAGAGCGAACCGGGCAGCTTCAAGGACCGGCTGCTACTGGAATCGAAACCCCACCAGATTATCGAAGGCATGATCATCACCTGTTACGCCATGAGGATCAACCTGGGCTACATTTATATACGGGGAGAGTTTTTCCAGATCATCGACCAGTTCGAAGCCGCGCTCGCGGACGCTCGCAAACACGGTTTTCTCGGTACCAATGTTCTGGATTCGGGGTTCGACCTGGCGTTGTACGTGCATCCAGGCGCCGGGGCCTACATCTGCGGAGAAGAGACCGGCCTGATCGAATCCCTCGAAGGCAATCGGCCCTATCCCCGGCTGAAACCGCCGTTTTTCCCCGCCGCCATCGGTCTTTGGGGCCAGCCCACGATCGTAAACAACGTGGAAACCATGGCCCAGGTCACCACCATCATCGATATGGGAGCGGAATCCTACAAGGAAATCGGTTCGGAAGAGGATACGACCGGGCCGCGGTTGTTCGGCGTGTGTGGCCATGTGAAGAATCCCGGAATCTTCGAGTACGATTCCGATGTCACGCTGCGGGAACTGATCTACGACGCGGCGGGTGGCATACGAAACGACAACAAGCTGAAAGGGGTCATTCCCGGCGGCATCTCGGCACCTATCCTGACGCCGGAGGAGATCGACACGCCCATGGGTTTCGGTGCCCTGGGCAAACTGGGATCCATGGGCGGTACCGGTGGGATCATCGTAATGGACGAGACCACCAGCATGGTGGACGCCCTGCTGAATGCCTCTTCCTTCGCCGCCCACGAGACCTGCGGACAGTGTACGCCCTGCCGGGAAGGGGTGCCCTGGATGAACGACATCCTCAGGCGTATCCGTAACGGCGAGGGCCGCGATGAGGACCTCGACCTGCTGCTGGATATCTGCAAGCAGATACACGGACATACCGTTTGCGTTTTCGGCCAGGCGCCGGGGGTCTGGCCGGTGCGTACCATACTCGTCAAGTACTGGCCTGAATTCAGGGCCTGCATCGAACGGAAAGAACTGGTCGTTCTGCCCGTCGAAGCTTCCTACCTGCGGCCCGATCAATATGAACACATACCCCCCGTACCCGGCAATTTCCAGCTGAAGACCGAAGAAGCCGACGCCGCTGGATGAGATACCCATGGCAACCATAACCATAGACGACCAGCAGTACACCGTTGAAGAAGGCCGCAACCTGATCGACGCGGCGGCGGAACTGGGCATCGACATCCCCCATTTCTGCTACCATCCCGGCCTGGCGCCGGACGGAAACTGCCGGATGTGCCTCACCGAGATGGAGATCCGTCCCGGCCAGTTCGGCATTGTCACGTCGTGCACCATTCGCATAAAGGACGGGATGAACTTCCGGTTCAATTCCCAGGCGGTACTGGACAACCGCAAGGGGATCATGGAATTCCTGCTCATCAACCACCCCCTGGACTGCCCCTGGTGCGACCAGGCCGGGGAGTGCAAACTCCAGGATCATTCCTTCGACCACGGCCGTGGTCACAGCCGGTTCGTCGAAACCAAGCGCGTGCCGCCCAAGAAAGACCTCGGGCCGCATATCTCGCTGTACACGACCCGGTGCATTCTGTGCCAGCGCTGCACCCGATTCTGCGACGAGATCTCGGGAACGTCCGAACTCGGAGTCGTCCAGATGGGAAGCAAGTCCGAGATCGCGACCTTCGAAGGCGTTCCCCTGGACAACAAGATGTCGGCGAATGTGGCGGACATCTGTCCCGTGGGGGCCCTGGTCACCAAGGATTTCCTCTACAAGCCCCGCATCTGGCATTACGAGAAGGTGAATACCCTGTGTCCGGGATGCGCCACGGGGTGCAACACCACCCTTGAAGTCCTGCATCAGAAGATCTACCGTACTCGTCCCCGGCACAACGAGGAGGTCAACGGTTACTGGATGTGCGACGAGGGACGGTTCTGCTACCATGACTGGCAGGGCGTGGACCGGTTGAAATCACCCCTGAAACAGGTGGACGGTGCACTGCGCCAGGTCACGTGGCCCGATGTCATGGAGACCGCCATCAGCGGCATTCAGTCCATACTGGATGGCGAAGGGGATTCCGCCATGGGGGTGGTCGGGTCGTCCATGGCGACCAACGAGGAAAACTACCAGTTGCGCAAACTGGTCTCGAGCGCTTTCGGATCGTCGCGGATCGGTTTGAACCGGAAACCCGACGGAGAAGAATGGACGGCCAAAAGCGGTTTTCGCATCGAGGCGGACAAGACGCCCAACAGCCGGGGCGCCGCCGACATGCTGGGCGTGGACTCTTTGGAAGACATCCTGCAGGGTATCGATGACGGCACCATACGTGGACTCTACGTGCTTGGCGGAGATATCGGCCAGCACCTGTCGCCGGTGACGGCGGCGGCCTTCCGTAAGCTCGAATTCCTGGTAGTGCATGATGTGCGCCGTTCCGACCTCGCCGAACTGGCCGACGTGGTGTTCCCCGGCGCGATACCCTTCGAGAAAAACGGCACCATGACCAATGCGCAGGGCCGCGTGCAGCGGCTGAACCGCGCATTCCCACAGCCCGGCGGCGCACGAGAGGATGGCGCGATTCTCAGGTACATCGGGCAGCGCATGGGTGTCGACATGGGCGGAACCGAACCTGCAGATATCCTGGAAGAAATCTCAGGCCGCGTGGAAGGATACGCGGGGCTCACCTATGACCTGGTCGGTGAACAGGGCGCCATGACGGGCGGCGAAGGGCCGTCCGAGGCCGCGGGAGGTTAGTGGATTGGTCGTGGATCCCATGATCCTGGAGGGCGTCATCGCCCTGGTCAAAATCGGCATCCTGCTGGGGGTGATATTTACAACCGTCGCCTATCTTACCTTCATGGAACGCCGGGTAAGCGCCATGATTCAGGACCGGGTCGGTCCCAATCGCGTCGGTCCCATGGGCCTGCTGCAACCACTGGCCGACGGCATCAAGTTCATGTGGAAAGAAGAGTTCATCCCGGCGAGCGCCGATCGTACCCTCTTCGCCATTGCGCCGGCCCTGATCCTCGTTCCGGCCCTGCTGATCTTCGCCGTGATTCCCGTGGGCGGCGAAGTGACCATTCCGGCCTTTACCCTTTTCGGACTGCAGGTTCAGGAAACCACGACCTCGTTGCAGATCATCGATCTGAACGTGGGCATCCTGTATATCCTGGGCATGACCTCCATCGCCGTGTACGGGATCGCCCTGGGCGGATGGAGCGCCAACAACAAGTTCACCCTGCTGGGCGGAATCAGATCGTCGGCGCAGTTGATCAGTTACGAACTGTCGCTGGGCCTGTCGATCGTGGGCATACTCATGCTCACGGGATCGCTCCAGATGAGCAGGATCGTCGATGCGCAGGGCACCTTCCTCGACTGGTTCATATTCCGCCAGCCGCTGGCCTTCATGATCTTCATGATCGCGGCCTACGCCGAAAACAACCGCCTGCCCTTCGACCTGGTCGAGTGCGAGCAGGAACTCGTCGGCGGTTACCACACGGAATACAGCAGCATGCGTTTTTCCATGTTCATGATTTCGGAATACGCCAGCATGATCGCGGCTTCCGCCCTGATGGCGACGCTCTTCTTCGGCGGATGGCATATGCCCTTCGAAGACCTGGTCGGCACCGGACTGGTGACCGTTTACCAGGTAGCGGGATTTCTGATCAAGACTGGATTCTTCCTCTTCCTCTATATCTGGGTGAGGTGGTCGCTGCCCCGTTTCCGTTACGATCAGCTGATGGCGATCGGATGGAAGGTGCTGCTGCCGCTGGCCCTGCTGAACGTCGTAATCACCGGTATCTGGATGCTGGTCTGACTCGGGAGCGTGTAACCCATGGCTATCGTCGTTGAAGCGCGCAAGATGACCCTGGCGGAAAGGCTGTACCTTCCGGCCGTGATCAAGGGCATGCTACTGACCCTGTCGCACCTGTTCAGGAAAACGGTCACCATGCAGTACCCGGAGGTGCAGAAGGTCCTGCCTCCCGGATACCGCGGCGCCCACCGGCTCAACAAGGATGAGCAGGACCGGATCAAGTGCGTGGCCTGCGAAATGTGCGCCGTGGCCTGTCCCGCCGACTGCATCACCATCGAAGGCATGGAAACCGAATGGGACGACCGGGAAAAGATTCCCCGTACCTTCCAGATCGACATGCTCCGGTGCATATTCTGCGGGATGTGCGTGGAGGCCTGCCCCGAAGACGCCATCGATATGACGGACAACATCGATCTCGTGGCCACGACGCGGGAAGAGATGATCTGGGACAGGGAGCGCCTGTTGAAAAACTATGACGACACCCGGGACCAGCAAGGCACGCTGGGCCAGGTCCTTCGAAACAATCAGAAACCGTTTACCCGCCCCCGTGGAGATCAGCTTCCCAGGCCGGGCGGACCGGGCGGTCATTGAAAGGTCTCGCCTTACCCCAACGATACCCATGGAAATCTATTTCTTCCTGTTTTTCGCCATTGTTTCCGTTGTAAGCAGCGTGGCGATGATCCTGCAGCGCAACCCGATTTACTGCGTGCTGCTGCTTATCATGGTCATGATCTCCATCGCCGGCCTGTACCTGATGCTGGATGCCCAGTTCGTCGCGATCATCCAGATCGTCGTGTACGCCGGCGCCATCATGGTCCTGTTTCTCTTTGTCATCATGCTGCTGAACCTGAGTCGCGAAGAGGGTGGCTCGTTCCGGATTCAGAAACCGCTGGCGGTCCTTCTGACCTGTCTTCTTTTCCTGCCCGTGGCAGCCATGGTGATGTCGTACACGGGCGGTGGAACGGCGCTTCCGGCGGGTGAAGACCTGGCCGGCTTTGGAGAAGTGGAACAGATCGGATCGTTGCTTTTCACGAAGTACCTGTTGCCCGTGGAGATGGCGGCCGTGCTCCTGCTGATCGCCATCGTGGGCGCCGTGGTGCTGACCCGCAAGGGCACCGTCTCCGTGGAAGAATAAGTCTTTGACCGATATGGAATCGACGAACCCATGATCCCTGTTTCCTATTACCTGGTTCTCAGCGCGATGCTTTTCCTGATTGGCGCGACCGGCGTACTGATCCGGCGAAACGCCATCATCGTGCTGATGGGCATCGAATTGATGCTCAACGGGGCCAACCTTTCCTTCGTGGCCTTCGCCCGGCAGTTCGGCATGATCGACGGCCACATCTACGTGTTCCTTGTGATTACCGTGGCGGCCGCCGAAGTTGCGATCGGACTGGCCCTGGTCATCCTGCTGTTCCGCAACCGCGGAACGGTCAACATTGACGAGGTCCGGTCCCTGCGCTGGTAGCCAGCCTAACCGGAACCCTTCGAGAACAACATGCCCGAATCTTTCAACTATGTCTGGTTGATCCCCTTCCTGCCCCTGCTGGGTGCCTTCATCAACGTATTCTGCAACCGGAACCCAAGGGTATCCGGGACGATCGCCTGCGCCGCGGTCGCCGTGTCTTTCGCGCTCGTGCTGGGCGTCTTTCTCCAGCTCATCGGGTTGCCTGCCGACGAGCGCAGCGTCGACGTGGTCGTATATTCCTGGATTACGGCCGGTACCTTCTCGGTGGACGTGGCCTTCCTGATCGATCCGCTGTCGACGGTCATGATGCTGGTGATAACCGGCGTAGGCCTGCTCATCCACGTTTATTCCATCGGTTACATGGGCAAGGACACCTGCTGCGTACGGTATTTCTCGTACCTGAACCTGTTCATGTTCGCCATGCTCATCCTCGTGATGGGCAACAACTTCCTGCTGATGTTCGTCGGCTGGGAAGGGGTTGGACTCTGTTCCTACCTGCTGATCGGATTCTGGTGCGAAAGGCAGTCCGCGGCGGACGCGGGCATGAAGGCCTTCGTCGTGAACCGCGTCGGTGATTTCGCCTTCATCCTCGGCCTGCTCCTGATTTTCCTGTACGCCGGATCGCTGACATTCGCTGACGTGTTCGCGACGGACCCCGCCGTCCTCGCGCCGGTCATTACGGCGATTACCCTGCTGTTGTTCATCGGGGCGATGGGCAAGTCCGCCCAGGTACCCCTTCACGTCTGGCTTCCGGATGCCATGGAAGGCCCCACGCCGGTCAGCGCGTTGATCCACGCGGCTACCATGGTAACCGCCGGCGTATACATGGTCGCGCGTTGTCACATGCTCTTTGCCCAGTCCGCCACGGCCATGACCGTCGTTGCCGTCATCGGTGCGATTACGGCCCTATTCGCCGCGTACATCGCCCTGACACAGTACGATATCAAGCGCGTGCTTGCCTACTCCACGATCAGTCAGCTGGGATACATGTTCCTGGCATGCGGCTTAGGGTACTTTACCGCGGGCATCTTCCACCTCGTCACCCACGCGTTCTTCAAAGCGCTGCTGTTCATGGGGGCGGGCAGTGTCATTCACGCCCTGGAGCACGCCCTGGAAAAGGGCAGGGATCCCCAGGACCTCCGTAACATGGGTGGGCTCAGCAGTCTCATGCCGGTGACCTACAAATCCATGCTGCTGGCGACGCTCGCCATCGCGGGGATCGCGCCTTTCGCCGGTTTCTTCAGCAAGGACATGATTCTCCTGGGCACGTTCGTCAATGCGCCTGTGCTGTGGGTTGTCGGGCTGGTCACCGCAGTGATGACTTCCTTCTACATATTCCGGCTGTTTTTCATGACCTTTGGCGGCAAGACCCGTCTGAACCCGCTGGAAACGGAAAAAGTACACGAATCGTCCCGGGTCATGATCGTACCGCTGGTTTTGCTCGCCGTACTGTCCACCGTGGGCGGTTTCATTGGCATTCCCCACGTGTTTGCAGATGGCATGGACCGCATCAGCGGGTTCCTGGACCCCGTGTTTTACAGAATGCCCGTGGCGCCGGTCCCGCCCACAAGCGTTGAACTGACCCTGATGGCCCTTACCCTGTTGCTGGCCGCGGCCGGCATCTGGGGCGCCTACACCGTTTACATCCGCGGAAACCCGATTTTCGACCGCCTGGTTCCGAGCTCGATGTACATGCTTTCGCTGAGGAAGTTCTACGTCGATGAAATCTACGACGCCGTCATCGTCCGCCCCCTGGCGAAGATCGCCTGGGGATTCTGGCGCATCGTGGATAACGTGGTCATCGACGGGGGATTGACCCTGGCCGCGCTCACGGTGCGCGGTGTGGGGAACGTGATCCGGTACTCGCAAACGGGCGTCGTGCAGAATTACGCGCTGATCATGGTCATCGGTGCGCTCGCGGTGGTCGCCTACATCACGGGTTACCTGGGACCGTAACTGAAAGATTAGAAGGTGCTTTTTATGACCGATCTGCCCCTGCTTTCCCTCATCATCTGGCTGCCTGTGCTGGGCACAGTCCTGCTCCTCTTCGTCAAAGGGGAGACGGCCGCCCGCTGGGTTGGATTCGGCGTCTCCGCGCTGGTGTTCATCCTCTTCGCGGCGTGTTTCGTCGCGTTCGAATCCCATGTCGGCGATCCGCAGTTCGTGGAGCGGATACCCTGGATCGAATCCCTGGGCGTCTCCTACTACGTCGGGGCGGACGGTATAAGCATTCTGCTGGCGGGTATCACCGCACTCATGTGGCCGCTGGCGCTGCTCGGTACCTGGACGATCGTCAGCGAGCGGGTCCGGGGATACCAGGTTTTCATGCTGCTGATGGAAACCACCCTGATGGGGGTATTCTTCTCCCTCGACCTGTTCCTTTTCTTCCTGTTCTGGGAAGGCATGTTGATCCCCATGTACTTTCTGATCGGCATCTGGGGTTATGAGAAGAGCGCCCAGGCAGCGCTGAAATTCTTCCTGTTCGCCGTTTTCGGCAGCCTGCTCATGCTGGCCGCCGTCATCACGCTCGCCTTTCTGTATTACCAGGCCCATGGCGTCCTCACCTTTGAAATGGCCGCGCTGTACCAGCTTTCCATACCACCGGACGTTCAGTTCTGGCTCGCCCTCGCCTTCATCGCCGCGTTTGCCGTCAAGGTGCCCATGGTACCCTTTCACACCTGGCTGCCCGACGCCATCGTCCTGGCCGTGGTGCTCGTCAAGATGGCGGCCTACGGATTCATTCGCCTCACGCTGCCCCTGTTTCCCGATGCGCTCGTCGAACTGGCTCCCCTGATGTGCGCAATGGCCGCGGCCGGCATCGTTTATGGCGCGCTGATCGCCCTGGCGCAGTCCGATATCCGAAAGCTGATCGCGTATTCAACCATCAGCCACGCGGGGTTTGTCGTACTCGGCGTATTCGCCTTGAATCAGCACGGCATACAGGGCGCCGTCGTCCACATAGTCAGCCTGGCGCTGTCCACGGGTGGACTGTTCCTGGCCGCGATGATGCTCGTGCAGCGACGGAAAACCTGGAACATGGAGGATTACGGCGGACTGTGGCATACCATACCCGTTTTCTCCGCCTTTCTGCTGGTCTTCACCCTGGCGTCCGTGGGCCTTCCGGGTCTGGGTAATTTCGTCGGCGAATTTCTCATCCTGGTCGGCGTATTTCAGAAACATCTGCTGATTGCGGTTGTTGCCGCGACCGGGATTATACTTGCGGCCGCCTACATGCTGAGGATGTACAGGAAAATCGTTTTCGGTCCATTGACCAGGGCGGAGAACAAGGGATTGAAAGACCTGTCGATTCGTGAAACGGCCGTTCTCGCCTGCATGACGCTGTTCATCGTCTGGATCGGCGTATACCCCCAGCCTATTCTCCGTACCATGGAGGCTTCGGTGCAGAAACTGCTCGTGCAGACTCACCGTCTCGCGGAGACGTCACCGGATGGCATGACTGGAATATCCATCGAATCGGCGTCGCTGCCGGCCAGCCTCGACGCGACCCGTGAAACCATGCAGGATACGCGATGAATACGGTACTGCCCGCGGTAAATATCTACGCCGTGCTGCCCCAGATTTTCCTCGTCTCCGCCGCGACCCTGGTCCTGGTCATCGGCCTGTTCGAACGGTTCCGCAAGGTCATTCCGTATCTGAGCCTGCTGCTCCTCGCGGTTACGGGCGTTGTTGTCGTGGGCCAGCTGGGGCAGGGTCCCATCGAGTTTTCGGATATGTCGTCGATGATGGTGTTGGACGATTTCAGCCTGGTGGCCACCCTGGTGTTCATCGCCGGCGCCATGCTGACCGTACTCATTTCCGTCTCCTACGCCGAAGCCCGATCGATCGACCACGGGGAGTACTATGCGTTGCTGATCTACGCCGTATCGGGCATGAGCATGATGGCCGCGAGCACCGACCTCTTCACCTTTTTCCTGGGTCTGGAAGTGCTCTCCATTTCGCTCTACGTGCTGATAGGCTTCGAACAGCGAGAAGCCGGCTCGAACGAGGGCGCGTTGAAGTACTTCCTGCTGGGCGCCTTCGCCAGCGGATTCATTCTTTACGGCATGGCCCTGATCTACGGTGCGAGCGGCAGCACGGAGTACGACGCCATAGCCGGGATATTGGCCGGTGAGCGAAGCGACACCGTTAATCTCCTGCTGCTCGGTGGACTGGGCCTGCTCCTGGTCGGCATAGGATTCAAGATCTCCATGGTCCCGTTCCATTCCTGGACGCCCGACGTGTACCAGGGTGCTCCGGCCCCCGTAGCCGCCTTTCTGTCCACCGGTTCCAAGGCCGCGGCTTTCGTGGTATTGATACGGCTGCTCGGATCGGTTTTCCCCGGCCTGCAGATGGAATGGATCCCGCTGATCTCGGTGCTGGCCGTCCTTACGATTGCCGTCGGAAACGTCGTGGCGCTGGTACAGACCAACCTGAAAAGGCTGCTGGCCTACTCGAGTATCGCCCACGCGGGATACATGCTTCTGCCGTTCATGTCGAACGGGCACGACGGGAGCGCAAGCATCGTATTCTACCTCATCGTATACACGGCGATGAACCTGGGCGCCTTCGGGGTGTTGGCCGTGCTCTCCACCCGCGGATCTTCCTGCGGTACCCTGGATGACCTGGCCGGCCTGGGCAGCCGCCATCCCCTCCTCGCCGCGATCATGGCGGTGGTCATGTTTTCCCTTGCCGGCATACCGCCCACGGCCGGGTTCATGGCCAAGTTCTACCTCTTCAGCGCAGTGGTAACCGGGGGATACATCGAACTGGCCGTGATAGGCCTGCTGTTCAGCGGCGTATCGTTGTATTACTACCTCCGCGTCGTAGTATGGATGTACATGCGTCCAGCGGCCAAAGAGCCCGCCGATGCGGCCGGACGCCTGTCCTACAGCGGCATGACGGCGCTGTGCCTCTCCGCCCTGGCCATCCTGGCCGTGGGCGTATTCCCCTCTGAATTGCTTCAACTGGCCGAACGAGCGGTCATGACACTGCCGTAATTCCTGTCCCTGCCACTTCTCCCACCCATACGCCCGTACCGGCGAATTGGGTTGACTTTTATACGATTTTACGCCATATATCGTTGTATTTCCGGGTGTGGTACCGTATTGCAAACTGGGGGCATACATAGATTTCAGGACCATCAGCGCGCCGGTTCAGGAGCATCTCGACCAGTTTGAAGGCAAGATCAGGGAGATATCCCGGTCCGACGTGGAAGTCATCAACCAGATCTGGTCCCACCTGGTTCGTACCAAGGGCAAGCGACTGAGACCGGCACTGGTTTTCCTGTCCGCGTCGGCCTACGGAACGCCGTGCAGGGAGACCATGCTGGCGGCTTTCATTATCGAACTGTGCCACACCGCGACGCTGATACACGACGACGTGGTAGACCGGGCGACAACCCGTCGCGGATTGCCCACGATGAATTCCATCTGGGACAACCACGTTTCGGTGCTCATGGGCGACAACGTGATCGCCAAGGTATTGTCGCTGATCGCGAAACTGGACTGTTCGAGGATTACGTCGAAAATCGCGGAATGCGTCGAGCGGCTAACCGAGGGCGAGTTGCACCAGGCCATACGCCGGTTCAACATCAAGACTACCGAAGCGGAGTATTATCGCATCATAAGCAACAAGACGTCTTCCCTCATCGCGAGCAGCTGCGATTCCGGCGCCTATCTTTCGAGCCGTTCGGTGGAAACGGCCTGCCGATTCAGTGCATTCGGCGAGAAGCTCGGCATGGCTTTCCAGATTACCGATGACATCCTGAATTTCACGGGGGATGAAGAGGTCATCGGAAAACCGAGGGGGAACGATTTCAGGGAAGGCACGATTACCCTTCCGCTGATCCATGCCCTCAGAAACGCCACCTCAGACGGAAACAGGCGCGTGGAGCAGCTGATGAAAGAGGAATGGAGCGACGGGGTCTGTGATGAAATCGTCGATTTCGTACATGCCCACGACGGCATCAGTTACGCGAGGAACAGGGCGCTGGAGTACGCTGAAGAGGCCAAGGCGATCCTCGTCGAAGAGCCGGAGTCCCCGGCTAAACACGCACTGTTGAACATGGTTGATTACGCCATTGAACGGGATCGATGATGCATGTATGGACTCTATATCCGTAATCGTCATTACGTATAACGAAGAGCCGCATATCGATGCCTGTTTGCGGAGTGTTTCCTGGGTAGACGAAATCGTGGTGGTGGATTGCGGCAGCACCGACCGGACGGTGGAGATCTGCAATCGTCACGAGAAGGTGCGGCTGTTTCATGAAGAACGACGTGGCAGCGGCGAGCAGAAACAACAGGCTTTGGACCGGGCGGTTTCCGAATGGGTGTTGAACCTGGACGCGGACGAGCGGCTCAGCGAGTCCCTGCAGTCAGACATTCAGGACCTCCTGGAGACGCCGGCGCCGTACGACGGTTACCAGATGCCGCGGGAAAACTACTTCCTGGCCCGGCATATCCGGCACGCGGCGGGATGGGGGGACGACCGGCCGCTCAGGCTGTTTCGCCGGAGGAAAACGAGCGTCACCAGGACCCAGGTACACGAAACCTTCGTCGTGGAAGGAAAGACCGGCGGTCTTTCCGCACCATTGATACACGATGCCTATTCCAGCCTGTACCAGTATATCGAGAAGCTGAACGAGTATACGTCGATCGAGGTGAGAAACCGGCTGAAAGCGCAGCCGGACCGCGGCATAACCTGGGTGCACATCGCCCTCGCTCCCCTGGGCACGTTCTGGAAGATGTACGTGCTCAAAAAGGGCTATCTTGACGGAATGCAGGGACTCCTGCTCTGTCTGCTTTCTTCGGTTTCCGTCATGTCCGGTTACGCGAAGACGTGGGAATACAGGATGTACAGGAAGCAGGGCGGCCAGATGTTTCCGCCCATACGAACCGAAGAGGTAAGGACGCGGCAACCGGGATACAACCGGCTCGTCAGGGGTGGAGACGAGGAATTCAACTGGAAGGATGACTGAAATCAAATGAGCCTGAAAGACACACTGTACAGAACCGCATCCCGGTACGAACCGCTTCAGCGGGTCCTGCGGGATGCCGTCGTCGCGCGGAAACTGCGTTTTCCGGAAGTGATCAGTATCGAGTCGTCGAGCTATTGCAACGCCGACTGTATCATGTGCCCGCGGGAACTGCTGAGCCGAAAGAAGGGCAACATGCCGATGGACCTGTACCGCAAGATCATCGACGAGTGCGCGGAGAATGACCGGTACATCAAGCTCATACAGCCCTTCATGTTCGGCGAGTCCTTCATCAACAAGAAGCTTGTCGAAATGATCGAGTATACGAAGACACGATTGCCCCGCACACCGGTCAACGTGAGCACCAATGGCTCGTTGATCAACCCCAAGATGGCGCAGGCGTTGATCGACTGCGGATTGGACAAGATCAATATCGATATCGACGGGGCGACGGCGGAGACCTTCGAAGGAGTACGCCTCGGACTCGTCTACGAACAGGTGGTGGAAAACGCGCGGTACCTGATGGAGCTGAAACGCACCACCCGCAGCAAAACGCCGGAAATCACGGTGACCATCATCAACATGGACGAGACCCAGCACGAGATCGCGGCATTCAAGGACCAGTGGACGCCGCTCGCAGACAACGTGGTCGTGCAGAGTTACTCTACCTGGACAGGCAGCGTGGAGGACAAGAACGTGGGCGACCAGGCCTCGGCCTCATCCTCCGGAGGATTCACCTTTCCCTGCAAGCATCCCTGGGAAGAATTCGTCATCGCCAACGACGGCCGCGTATCCATCTGCTGCCTGGATTTCGATTTTAAAGTAGAAGTAGGCGACGTCTCAAAGCAATCGATCAGGGAGGTCTGGAACGGCGCTCCGATCGAGGAGATCCGCCAGAAGATGATCGAGAACCGATACGACGAACTCGAAATCTGCAGCCAGTGCAACAACTACATCTTTCAGACGGAATGCTCCTGGCACCAGGTCTGGAAGTAAGGAACGCACATGGCCGGCATGGCGCCTACGCGCATTCTGCAGGTCTGTTCCTCCCTGGCCTGGGGCGGTACGGAAATGCACGTGCCGATCCTGTCCGAAAAACTCCTGGATCGCGGTCATGACGTGCGTCTCGTGCTACACCCGAAGGGAACGGTCGTCCGGGAAGCCAGGGAACGTGACATTCCGGCCGAAACCATCCGAATCGGCGGTTATTTCGATCCCGCGTCGACCTGTGCGCTTCAAAGGTGCATACGGCGCTTCCTTCCCCGCGTCATCCATCTCCATCTGTCCCGTGACCTCTGGCAAACCGTGCCCGCCGCACTGCTGGCGAAATTCGATGGACCGATTGTCCTCACCAAGCACGTCGGTTCCTACGTGACGAAAAGGGATCCGTTGCACCGGTGGTTGTATCGCCGCGTTTCCCGCGTCATCACGGTTTCGGAGACGCTGAACAGGAATGTGCGCGAGACCTGCCCCATTCCGCCGGACCGCGTGGTGACCGTACATCCGGCCCTAGACCTAGCCAGGTTCGATCCGGCCCGTTACGATCGGAAGCACACGAGGCGATCGCTCGATATCCCGGCCGATGCCATCCTGGTGGGTACGGTTGGACGCGTCTCTCCGGGAAAGGGGTACGAGGAGTTCCTCCAGGCCGCGCGGATGCTCCTGGACCGACATCCGGATCAGCCTCTGCGGTTCGTCGTCGTGGGTTCGGCCAGTTACGGGGAAGAGGCGTACCACGAAGAAATCGTTCAATACGCGCGGGAACTGAATCTAGGTGAAACCGTGCTTTTTACGGGTTTCAGGCGCGATATTCCCGCCTTGCTGAACGCCATGGACGTTTTTATATTTCCCTCCAGGGCGGAGGGATTCGGTGCGACCGTAATCGAGGCTATGGCCATGGGTGTGGCCTGTATATCGACCCGGTCCGACGGAACGCTGGACACCGTTTCGGAAGGTGATACGGGCCTGGTCTTTCAGGGGGGCGACGTGGAAGGCCTCGTGCGGTCGGTCGAAACGCTGCTGACGGACGAGCCAATGCGCGAACGCATCGCGGAGAACGGTTTCAGACAGGTCAGGGCTCGCTTCAATTCTCGATGCCATGACCGACCGCGTGGAAGCACTCTATGCCACTTCAATGAACCATCCCGCCTGATCCCTGTCCCGACACTACATGAACCTTTATTTCCGAATACTGTCTTATGTGAAGCCCTACTGGTACTTCATGGCCGGTGCCATTGTCTGCATGGCCTGCTTCGCGCTGACGAGCAGCGCCACGGTCTGGATAGCACTCCCCTTTTTGCAGACGCTTTTCGGGCAGGATACCGTACAGACAGAACAGTCCGGGCGGCCCGCCCAGTCCGGGCAGTCCAGTCAGTCCAGGCAGTCCGCACAACTCGGCCTGGCGGAGGATTCGGCGAACCGGCTGGAACAGCGAACCGGGATGACGGGACTGCGCGAAACGTTGAAAGAACGCACCAGCGCCCTGATCACCCAGCCGACCAAACAGGCTACCCTCGAACGCCTCTGCCTGATCATCCTTTTCATTCTCCTGTTCAAGAACATCAGCAGTTACCTGCAGGCCTACCTGATGGCCTACGCCGAGAACGGGGTCATAAAAGACCTCAGGAACCACCTTTATATTCATCTGCATCGCCTTTCCCTGTCCTATTTTCACAGGGAGCGCACGGGGGAACTCATATCCCGCGTGTCCTACGACGTCATGAAGATCAACGGGACGATCTCCGCCGCCTTCGGTACGCTGATCAAGGAACCCATGCTGGTGGTCGTGTATCTCGCGATCCTGCTGATCCTGAGCTGGCAGTTGACGCTGATTTCCCTGGTGCTGCTTCCCTTCAGCGTCCTCGTTATTACCACGGTGGGCAAGCGCTTGCGCCGGAGCAGCACGGCCTCCCAGGAAGCCATGGCCGATCTGACATCGGACACTCCAGGAGACCGTGTCCGGCGTGCGGGTGGTCAAGGCCTTCAACATGGAATCCTTCGAGATCGGCAAGTTCAAACGACAGACACAACACTATTTCCGCACGCTGCTCCGCCTGACCCACATGCACAACCTGGCGAGTCCCATTACGGAGATCCTGGGCAGTGCCGTCGGGGTGGCGATCCTCTGGTACGGCGGGCGACAGGTCCTGGAAGGCGACCTGCTGGCGCCCGAGGACTTCCTGACTTTCTTTCTCGCCCTGTTTTCCATGATGAAACCGGTCAAGGAACTCGGACAGGTGCATAACCGGATCCAGGAAGGAATCGCGGCCGCCGACCGTGTGTTTTCGGTCCTGGATACGGCACCGGAGATCTCGGACGCGTCAGACGCGGTAGCACTCTCCGACCTGCGTCGGGAAATCCGTTTTAATCGTGTGACCTTCCAGTACGATCAAACCGTCGAACCTGCCCTGAAAGAGATCGAACTGGTGGTCCGCTCTGGTGAAACCGTGGCCCTCGTTGGGCCCAGCGGAGGCGGCAAGTCCACCCTTGTGGACCTCGTCGCAAGGTTCTATGATCCGACCGGCGGGTGCATCGAAATCGATGGGAAAGACCTGCGATCGGTCACCGTGGAGTCCCTGCGGGAGAAGATGGGCATCGTGACTCAGGACGTGATCCTGTTCAACGATACCGTCCGCAACAACATCGCCTACGGCGTGGAGAACATGCCCCAGGACCGGATCATGTCCGCCGCGGCCGCCGCCAACGCGGATGCCTTCATCGAACAGTTGCCCGCAGGATACGATACGTTTCTCGGAGAGCGCGGCGTGCGTCTTTCCGGAGGCCAGCGCCAGCGGATCGCCATTGCGCGGGCCATTCTGAAGGATCCCCAGATCCTCATATTCGATGAGGCCACGTCCAGTCTGGACACCGAGTCCGAATTGCTGGTCCAGGAGGCGATCGACCGGTTGATGAAGGGGAGGACAGCCCTCGTCATCGCCCATCGACTCTCAACAGTGCAGAAGGCGGACAGGGTGGTTGTCGTCGACCGGGGCCGGATCGTGCAGGCCGGCGTCCACGGATCGCTGATCAAGGAAGACGGCCTGTACCGGAAGCTCTACAACCTGCAGTTCCGGGATCAGGAGCCGATCGCGGAATAACGGATGGCGGATGATGTGGTACCGAATCGAGAAGCGGGTCAAGACCCGGGCGCTGAAATGGCTGGCCAGGCATCCCCTGGGGCCACGCCCGGCGCAGAACGGCTTGGACCCGGACCGCGTAGGCCGCATCCTGATCATCCGCCAGCATGACCAATTCGGCGACTTCCTGCTGACCACCCCCGCGATCCGCGCTTTGCGTGCGCGGTTTCCGAAGGCGCACCTTTCCCTCGTGGTTCGCGCCTACCTGTATCCCGTTGCCCAGGGTAACCCGGATGTGGACGAGGTCCTGGTGTTCCACGAATCCGCTTTTCGCTGGAGGCCCGGGGACATCCGGTCCTTCGCCGGTCTCATGCGAAGGTCTACCGACCTCGCCGTCGTGTTCAATACGGTTTCCCATTCCCTGTCCAGCGACCTCATCGCCTGGCTCTCACGCGCCCCCGTGGTCATGGGACCGGCGTCGCCCACGTTCGACCACCTCGATCACAATCCATTCTACACGGTAAACGTACCCGTGGATCCGGCACCCAGGCACCAGATCCAGCGAAACCTGGACGTGGTGAGGAACGTCGGCGCGGACACCGACGACCTTTCCTACGGTTACGCCTTGTCCGATGAGGAGCGTGCCGGGGGGCGCGAAGTGATCGATAACCTGGCAGGAGGGTCTGATGGGCCGGGGGGACCCGTGATCGCCGTCCACTTTGGAACCGGGGATGCGAGGAAAAGATACCCGGTCGAGCAACTGGCCCGGGTTTGCGATGAACTGGTCGCCCGGCTCTCAGCGCGGATCCTGGTCATACCGGCGCCGGGCGAAGACGAATTGCTGCGTGCGCTGTGCGAAGCGACATCGACCTCGCTGCATGCCTTGCCACTCATGACCCTGCGAAGGGTCGCCGGCGTAATCCACGCCGCGGACCTGCTCGTCTGCAACGATACCGGGGTGCTTCACCTGGCCGCCGCCGTGGAAACGCCCACCCTTTCCTTTCACGCCACGAGCGATCCGGCTTACTGGAAACCGCCCGGCGCCAGGCATCACGCGTTCTACGCGGCGGGGCAGCGTATCGGGGAGATTCCGCCGGACCGCGTGTTCCGCGAGATCACCGCATTACTCGAAGGTCCACACACCGGTGAAACTGGCGAAATAACCCGGGTCTGAGCCTGGATCGAACCGGTCTAATTCACTTGACACGGCAGCGGGTTGCCCGTACCATGTTGCCCGCTCAGGCATACGCCGCAACAGGCACGGGAACGGGTGAACATGGCGACCAAACTTGATCTGGGCTGCGGGCCTTTCGGGAAACTTGAAGGTGCCATTGGCGTGGATATCAACGATGCGGCCCACGTGGACTTGGTCCACGACCTGGACGATTACCCCTATCCCTTCGACGACCTCCAGTTCGAACACATCGAGATGTCTCACATCCTGGAACATATCCGTCAGCCGGCCCGGGCCATGGACGAAGTATATCGCATCGCAAGGCCGGGGGCGTCGATCCGCATCGTCACGCCCCATTACTCATCACAGCTGTCCTATGGCGACCTGACCCACTTTCATCATTTCGGTTACGTGACCATCACCCAGATCTGTCGGGACGGGGCGGTTCCGAATGGACGGCTGCAGGCTGGTCTTCAGCGATATCTACCGGGTGCTGGGCATCAGCCTGCTCGCAAACTGGTTTCCCCGGCGATGGGAGAAGTACCTCGCGTTCATTTTGCCCGGTATGTACGTCGAGGCGAATCTGACCGTAGTCAAAGCGTGAACGGAACGGGATGACCCGGAGGATCGACCGACATGGCCACATCAACGGAAGCGACCGGCAATCGGGCCGCGAGAGCGCTTATCCGGTACTGGCGGACCAACATTCGGATCATGGCCGTGCTGCTGGGGCTTTGGGCCCTGGCCGGGCTCGGCGCCGGCATCCTGTTCGCGGACGTGCTCAATGCGTACCGTATTCCCGGCACCGGTTTTCCCCTGGGCTTCTGGATCGCCCACCAGGGCAGCATCATCGTGTTCGTGCTGCTCATCCTGGTTTACTGCCTCTACATGAACCGCCTGGACAAACGGCATCGACGGGAACTCGAAACCACGGAACAGGAAGGATAGCCTCGGCCTATGTCGGTACAGGCGTGGACCTATTTATTTGTAGCCGTTTCCTTCGGCCTCTACCTGTTTATCGCGTGGCGAACCCGCGTCCGGGATACCAAGGGATTCTATGTCGCCGGCCAGGGCGTTCCCGCGGCGGCCAACGGAATGGCCACGGCCGCGGACTGGATGAGCGCGGCGTCCTTCATCTCGATGGCCGGGCTGATTTCCACGATGGGGTACGCCGGCGGCGTCTATCTCATGGGATGGACGGGCGGCTACGTGCTTCTCGCGCTGCTGCTCGCGCCCTATCTCAGGAAATTCGGCCATTATACGGTGCCGGACTTCGTGGGCGACCGTTACGCATCGAACCTGGCGCGCATCGTGGCGGTGTCGTGTGCGATTTTCATCAGTTTTACTTACGTGGCGGGACAGATGCGCGGCGTGGGGGTCGTCTTCAGCCGGTTCCTGGAAGTGGATATTCACGTCGGCGTGATCATCGGCATGGCGATCGTCTTCATCTACGCCACGCTGGGAGGCATGAAGGGCATCACGTGGACGCAGGTCGCCCAGTACTGGGTACTCATCACCGCTTTTCTCATACCGGCGATCGCCATCAGCATCAAGCTCACGGGCAGTCCCCTGCCGCAAGCCGGACTGGGCAACACGCTGGAACCGTCCATCGCGGGCCAGTCCGGTGTATACCTGCTGGAGAAACTCAACCAGATTCAGACTGACCTGGGGTTCAGTAGCTATACGGCCACCTTCGTGGGAGGCTGGGACAAGGTCAATGTATTCTGCGTGGCACTCGCGCTGATGGTGGGTACGGCGGGCCTGCCTCACGTCCTCGTCCGGTTCTATACCGTTAAATCGGTGAAAGCGGCACGCTGGAGCGCCTTCTGGGCATTGCTGTTCATCTCCCTGCTCTACCTGACGGCGCCAGCGACCGCGGCCTTCGCCCGGTACTACATGATCGACAGTCTGAACGGTAAGACCGCACAGGAATTGCCTTCGTGGTTTGAAAACTGGGAGAAGACCGGCCTGATCCTGTGGATGGACAACGGAGACGGGGTCATGCGGTATTCGGCTGGCGAAGACAACGAGATCTTCCGCAGTGGATCCCTGTCGGCCACGGAACTGTCCACCATACAGGTCGCCCACCGGGCGTGGCTCGATACAGGCGGCGCCGAAGGCGCGGATGGACGCGCTATGCTACGGGCCCAGGGGTTTTCCGGTCCGGACCGGGACATCATCGTACTCGCCACGCCGGAAATGGCCGAACTGGCCAGCTGGATCATCGCGCTGGTGGCGGCGGGTGGACTGGCGGCGGCGCTTTCCACCGCGAGTGGACTGCTGCTCGTCATTTCGTCGAGCGTTTCGCATGACCTGTACTACCGCGTGCTGCGTCCCGAAGCCAGCGAAAAACAGCGCCTTGCGGTGGGCCGCGGCGTGATCGGAGTAGCCGTAGTCGTGGCGGGCGTATTCGGGATCTATCCGCCTGGATTCGTCAGCCAGGTCGTCGCTTTCGCCTTCGGTCTGGCCGCGGCGAGCTTTTTCCCCGCCATCGTCCTGGGCATATTCAGCAAGCGCGTGGGAACCATACCCGCCGTGTGCGGCATCCTGGCGGGAATCGGATTTACGGCCTTCTACATCATCGCGTGCGTGTTCTTCGGCATGGAAACCTGGACCTTCGGACTGTTTTCCAGCGGCATCAATCCCCAGGGGATCGGGACCATCGGCATGCTGATCAATTTCGCCGTGACCCTGTCGCTCACGCCGCTGTTCCCCAGGCCCCGTCCGGAAATCGAGGCCATGATCGACTCGGTCAGGGAACCGGAAGAAGCGGGACCCGCGGTGATGATCGAGGCGGCCCCGGAACACTGATCCAGGGGAGCCGGCGGCATGTCCATATCCATCATCATCATAGCCCGGAACGAAGCCGAGCGGATCGAAACCTGCCTCCAGAGCGCGCGCTTCGCCGACGAGATCGTGCTCGTGGACTCGGGGAGCACCGATGATACGGTCGCCATCGCGCGGAAGTACACCGATCGGGTCATTGAAATGGAGTGGCGGGGGTACGGCGCGACCAGGCAGGTGGCGCTGGAAAACGCCACGGGGGACTGGGTGCTCTGGCTGGACGCGGACGAGAGCGTACCACCGGACCTGCGCGATGAAATCCTCGCCGTCGTGAACAGGGAGGATCATGCCGGGTATCGCATCGCTCGGAAGACGCTGTTCCTCGGGCACTGGATCCGGCACTGCGGCTGGTATCCAGATTACGTGCTGCGCCTTTTCCGGCGCGCTGCAGCCCCACGATTCACGGAAGACGAGGTCCACGAATCGTTGCGCATCCAGGGAACGGCTGGCGATCTGCAACACCCCATGATCCACGATACCGATCCCACCCTCCATCACTATCTCTCCAAGTTCAACAGCTTTACCAGTCTCGGCGCCCGCCAGCTCTACCTGTCAGGCAGGCGTTTCCGTTTGACAGACCTGGTGTTCCGTCCGATTTTTACCCTGGTTAAAATGTACGTGGTGAAGAGAGGTTTCCTGGATGGCCTGCCGGGTTTTATACTGTGCGGCCTTTCCGCGTGTTACGTTTTCACCAAGTACGCCAAGTTATGGCACCTGCACCTGCGCGGCTCCGCCGACGCCGAATCCGGCGCGGCGGGTCGATCCACCTGAAATCGCGCATCCACCGGAATCTACCATGCAATCGCTGTCCGTCGTCGTGATCACGTACAATGAGGAGCTGAAACTCCGCCGCTGTCTGGACCCGGTCTCCTGGGCCGATGATATCGTCGTGGTCGACAGTTTCAGTACCGACGCCACGGTGGAAATCGCGGAAAGCTACACCGGCCGCGTGTTTCAGCGGGCGTGGTCCGGTTTCGCCGACCAGCGGAACTTCGGCATGGAGCAGGCCCGCGGGGACTGGCTACTCTTTCTCGACGCGGATGAGTACGTTACAGGCGATCTCGAAGAGCGAATCCGCGAACTGCTGCGGGAAGGCGGGGATCATGAGGCGTACAAGATCCATCGCCTGGAACACTTCCTTGGGTTTCCCATCCGGCACGGGACCCTCAATCCCAGTTATCAGCCCCGGTTGCTGAGAAAAGGGAAGGGGTACTGGACGGGAGGCGCCCACGCTCATATCGAGGTTATCGGCCACGGTGAACTGGGAATGATCCATGAAGACCTCTATCACGATTCGCACAACACGCTCACCGATTTCATCGCAAGGATCAACCAGTACACCTCGGTGGACGCCGAAGAGCGAGTGCAGGGCGGGCAGCGCGTTGGAAGACTGCGCCTCGTATTTTCCCCCCTCGGCATGGCGTGGAAGTGCTACGTCGTAAAAAGGGGCTACAGGGATGGATTTCCGGGTCTCCTGTTCAGCCTCTGCATGGGTATCTATTCGTTCATGAGGCTGGTGAAGGTGTGGCAAAACGAATCTTCGATGAAGGACGGTGCGGAATGTCGAGGGCGGTCCTCGGCGTGACGGCTCATTCGGATTGAATCATGGCGCATGGTGAAGGATGCAGTATCGTGATTCCGACGTGGAACGCGGGCACGCTGATCGAACGTTGCCTGCGCGCACTGGTAGATCACGGCGATACGGGCCGGGCGGAGATCGTCGTGGTCGACGACGGCAGCACGGACGACACCGTCGAGCGGATTTCGGCAGCCTGTCCGGAGGCGGTCGTGGTGACGCACGACGAAAACTGGGGTTTTGCCGCGGCGTGCAACACGGGTGTGGACCGGGCTTCGCACGATATCGTGATGCTGCTCAACAACGACGTTATCGCGACGGAACCGTTTCTGGATCCGCTTCTGCCCCATTTCGGTGATCAGCGGGTGTTCGCCGTCAATCCCCGGGTCTACCAGGCCGGGGACAGGCGTCCCGGCGGGGGGCTGGTAAGAGGAGCCATGCACTGCGGGCTGCTTCGGCTCAGGTGGGCCGAAAAGGAGTCCGAGAGAGAAGCCGGCGGGCTTGCGCTGTATGCAAACGGGGCCGCCATGGCGGTTTCACGGGAGAAGTTCCTGGCGCTGGAGGGATTCGATACCCTGTACGCCCCTTTCTACTCGGAAGACCTGGACCTGTCCTACCGCGCGTATCAGCGGGGCTGGACCGTGCGTTACGAACCGGAAAGCCGGCTCACCCACGATCACGGCGTCACGATCGGTCACCGGTTTGAACAGGCGCACATAGACCGCGTCAGCATGCGTAACCGGATCCTGTTCGTCTGGCGCAACATCAGGGACGGCCGGTACCTGGTCCAGCACGCCTTCTGGATGATCGTCCGCTCCCTGGGCGCGGCACTGAAAGGCGATATGAATTTTCTGGGTGCGCTGGCGGACGCGGCGCAGCTCAAGGATGAGGTGTTGAAGCGTCGGCGATCCGACCCGGATCCCGTAGTCTCCGACCGCGAAATCCTGCGGTCTACATCCAGGTGGGCGGAGCAGGAGCACGTCGAACAGGCGCATACGGCGCCCGAACGACATGCTTGAATCAAATGGATCTTCCAGCATTTAATCGGATACTCATATCCCGATTGCGGTTCATCGGCGACGTGGTGCTTACCACGCCGGTGATCAGGGCGCTTAAACGGCAGTACCCGGAAGCGGGCCTGTACTACCTGGCGGAGGCGGCGCCCGCGGCGGTCCTCGCCAACAACCCCCACCTGGAAGAGGTAATCGTGCTGCCTGGAGAACTCCTGCCGGGCAGCGCCGTCCTCACCCGGTGCGGGGCGCAGGTGCGCTTCCTCCGGGATCTGCGAAAACGGCGATTCGACCTGGCGATCGATCTATTCGGCAATCCCCGGAGCGCGTTGCTGACCCTCGCCACGGGCGCAAGATACCGGGTCGGTTACGATGTGCGGGGACGGGGCAGAGCGTACAATGTCAAGATCAGGCGGTCGGCTTCCCAGCGGGTGTCGGACGCCTACCTGGACGCCGTCCGGACGATTGGCGTTCCTGCGGACGATGACCACACCGAAGTTCATTTCTCCAGAGAAGACGGGATCTGGGCCGATGCCTGGCTTTCAAAGCGGGATTTCGCCGGCGCGTGCCCGATTGTCGCGCTGAACCCCGGCGCCAGCTGGCCGGCCAAAACCTGGAGCGCGGGGCGGTTCGCCGAACTGGCGCGAGGATTGATCGATCGACTGAGTGCCACGGTCCTGCTGGTCGCGGGACCGGATCAGCGGGAGGCCATGGGCGGATTGAACGCCATGCCCGGCCTGTCCTGTCCCGTCATTGAAACGGATTCACTTACCCGGCTCGCGGCGTTGATCCACCGCTGCGATCTATTCATATCCAATGACTGCGGTCCAATGCATATCGCCGTCGCCGTGGGTACGCCCACGATCGGGCTCTTCGGTCCGAGCCGCCCGGAGATCTGGTTTCCCTACTCCGAATCGGAAGGACACGTGGCACTGCGGGCAGAAACGGATACCTGCTGCGGCCGCGATTTCTGCATCCGGCCGACACCATGTATAGAATCGATTTCACCGCGCAAGGTGCTCGAAACCGCGGAGTCCTTGCTCGTTCGGTCCCACTGACCGATTCCCGTGGGTACGTCCATGTCCACTTCGCCCGAACGCATTCTGGTCATCAAACTGCGCGCCACCGGGGACGTCGTCCTCGCGACGCCGGTCATAGAGAACCTGAAGCGCCATTTTCCCAGTGCCCGTCTCTCTTTCCTGACGGAAGCGGCCTCCGCTGACATCCTGCGATGGAATCCCTTCCTGGACGAACTCATCGTGTTGCCGATCAGGCGCTGGGAACGCACGGGTTTCCGCGGCTCATGGCGTGAACAGGCGCGGTTCTACCGCAACCTGCGCCGGAAACGCTTCGATCTCGCGATCGACCTGTTCGGCAATCCACGGAGTGCCGTACTGACCTGGCTGACCGGGGCATCGAATCGGGTCGGTTACGCCTTCAGAGGGCGCCGCCACGCATACAACACTGTGGTTACGCCCTCGAACGAGATCAGGCACGAGGTCCTTTTCCATCTCGAAGCTTTGGAGGCTCTGAACGTCCCGGTTACCACAAATCGGCCCAGGATCACCGTACCCCGCCTGGCCGGCGGCAAGGCACGCAGGTGGCTGCGCGAAAACGGCTCGGCGGACCGCACGGACCGCGCAATCATCGGGCTTAACCCGGGTGGGGGATGGGCCATCAAACGGTGGCCGCCCGGTTACTTTGGACGCCTCGCGGACGCCTTGATCGAGGAATACGACGTCGACGTCCTGGTCCTGTGGGGGCCGGGTGAGGAAGGGATCGTCGAGGAGGTCACGGCCGCCATGAAGCACCGCGCCCTTGTCCTCCCGGAAGCAACCCTTTCGGAGCTGGGCGCCTATTTGGAACACTGCCGTCTACTGGTAAGCAACGACAGCGGTCCGATGCACATGGCCGCGGCGTTGAATGTTCCTTGCATCGGTATTTTCGGGCCGACCGACCCCCTGGCCCAGGGGCCCTGGGGCGACGGACACGGGGTGGTTAGGAAGGAGAGTGTCGACTGCCTCGGCTGCAACCGGATCGACTGTCCCATCGGCAACATCTGCATGACGACCCTCGAACCCGAAGATGTTCTGGCGAAGGCACGTACATTCATGGCAGTCGAAACTTGACATCAAGTAGTCCGTATGTTATATTTAACTACTTTGGATCATTTACGTTAACCGCCCACTTAAAAGGATCAGACAGCTTAAAGGATCAGAACAGAAGGTTTATATTTGCGGAAAGATATTGTAGTTGAATCAGCCACGCACGAAACGCGTATCGCGATGCTCGAAGACAACCACCTCGTCGAGATTCTGGTCGAACGCCCGGAACACGAACGCGTGGTCGGCAACATCTGCAAGGGTGTTGTAACGGCGGTCATTCCCAGCATCCAGGCTGCCTTCGTTGATATTGGGATGGACAAGGCTGCCTTCCTCCAGGCATCTGATGTCACCTCGGGGTCCGACTGGATTGATTTCGACGACGACGAGAACCAGGATTCCGGTTCCAGCCGGGGCAGGGACCGGGAATACCGGATCCAGGAGATGGTAAAAGAAGGCCAGGAAATCGTCGTCCAGATCACGAAGGAGTCCATAGGCACAAAGGGACCGCGGGTCACCTCCCAGATTTCCCTGCCGGGACGGTTTCTCGTTCTGGTTCCCCATGCCAACTATGTCGGCGTTTCACGGCGTATCGACGATTGGAGCGAAAAACGCCGGCTTCGGGACCTGGCCAGAAAACTCAAGTCCGACGACTTCGGGGTTATCGTACGAACAGCCGCCCTCGGCAAAACGGATTCCGAGCTGAAGAACGACCTGAAGCAATTGTCCCAGATCTGGCGAAACATTGAGAAACAGGTCGGGAATACCCCGGCGCCCGCCATGATCCACAAGGACGTCGAGATGACGTCGGGGATGATCCGAGACTTATTCACGCCCGATATCGACAGCGTGATTATCGATTCGAAGCCGGTATACAAGGAGATCCTGTCGTACCTCAAGGGCGTGGCCCCCCAGCTGCGTTCACGCGTCCACATGTACGACGGGACAGCGCCCGTGTTCGATGCTTACGGCATCGAGAACGAGATTGGCAAGGCGCTGCACCGGAAAGTATGGTTGAAGAACGGCGGATACATTCTTATCGAACCCACGGAGGCCCTGGTCACCATCGACGTGAACTCGGGGCGTTACGCGGGCTCCCGGGGACACGAAGACACGGTTTACCAGACCAACCTGGAGGCCTGCGCAGAGGTCGCGCGGCAGCTTCGGCTGAGGGATATCGGGGGCATTATCGTCGTCGATTTTATCGATATGGAAGACCGCAATAACCGGCGCCAGGTGCACCAGGAAATGGAAAAGGCCATGTCCCTCGACCGTGCGCGGACCCGCATATCCAAGGAGGTCAGCGAATTCGGCCTGATCGAAATGACCCGCCAGCGGATCCGTCCCAGCCTCCTGTACACCTTCAGTGAATCCTGTCCGGTATGCGATGGGACCGGTCGCATCATGTCGCGCATCACCATGGTGACCCAGATCGGGCGGTGGTTGAAGCGTGCCAAGCCGGGTTTGAGAGAACGTAAACTGAAATTGAAAGTACACCCCACGGTGGCGCTGAGTCTGAACGAGAACGGCAAGGAAAAACTGGTGAACCTGCAGGACGAATTCAAGATTCAACTCCAGGTCGAGGAGGATCCGTTCCTTCACGTGGAAGAGTTTCGCGTATTTTCGGGCAAACGTGACCTGGACGTGACCGACGAGTTTAAATAGCACGTTTAAACGGACAAAGGAGTGTTTGATGTACGCTGTCATCAAATCGGGCGATCAACAGTTTCGTGTCAATCAAGGGGACACGATAGAGGTCGAGAAGTTACCGGCGGAGGTGGGTGACGAGATCACCATCGACCAGGTTCTTCTCCTGGGCGGCGGAGAGACGCTGGTCGGCACACCGACGGTGGCGGGCGCGACCGTGACGGCCAGGGTAACCGAACAGGGCCGTCATCCCAAAATCATAGTATTCAAGATGAAGCGCCGAAAGAACTACCGCCGGAAAAGAGGACACAGGCAGGCTTTTACCGCACTCGAAATCACCGGCATCAATTACGATCCAACCGCAACAAACTGATCAGAAAGGAGCCTGGTCATGGCCCACAAGAAAGGTGTAGGAAGTTCTCGAAACGGTAGAGACAGCAATCCCAAGTTTCTGGGCGTAAAAACCGGAGACGGCATGCGTGTGCGTGCCGGCAACATCCTCGTCCGGCAACGGGGAACGCGAATTCTGCCAGGCGACAACGTGGGGCGTGGAAACGACGACACCCTCTTCGCCCTTACGGACGGCGTCGTGCAGTTTCGCCGATACGGGAAAAAACGTACACGGGTCCATATCGCCGACGGGTGATCCCATGGCGAGCGACGACGCGATGATTCGGAAGGCGGAAGAAGGCATTTCCGCCTATCTCGCCGAGCAGTTCAGGGGTGGCCGGATAGATGAAGGCCTCTATGATCGGGCCCGTCGTCACGTGGTCGCCAATTTCCGTCAGTGGTTGACCGATCCCCACATCCAGCGATTGTCCCCCCGGCTCAAAGACGGACTGAAAAACGCCGTTGATGAGGCGAGGTGGCCCGATCTGGTCGAAGCCTACGTGGACGAGATCAAGTTCGGCACCGCGGGAATACGCGGCAAGGCCGCGATGACCGACGAAGAATTGCAGATCCTCTCCCGAGAGGGGATGGACGCCCCAATCCTCAAGGGGCCGAATACCCTCAACAACATCGTTCTCCTGCTTAAATCCACGGGGGTGGCGAATTACGCCACCGATCACGGGCTGAAATCCATCGTCATCGGCTATGACAGCCGGGTAGAGGGCCAGGCCTTCGCCCAACTGGTTTCACGGGTCTTTCTCGCCGCGGGCCTCAAGGTCTTTCTCTTCGACGAAGCCTGTCCCTACCCGGAAATGACCTTCGCCATTCCGAGCCTGGGTACCGACATGGGTATCCTGATTTCGGCGAGTCACAACGACCGGCGGTACAACGGTTACAAGCTTTCTTCCGGTACGGGATCTCAGTTTCCCCCGAAGGTTCGTTCGACGATCTACAACGAGTATATCCGCAAAACAACGCCTGCCGACATTGCCCTCGTGGACTTCGAGGATACCGGTATCGATCCGAATCGTCCCGACGACCCGTTCCTGCATGGAAACAAGCTCGTGTTCCTCGGCGGTGCCGCTCCGCTGCCGGGTTTCGACTATCATGGCCGTCCTCTCGTCAACATCCACCAGATGCACCAGGACCAGATCCGCCGATTCATATCCGATCCGGAAATGATCAGGGCGTGGGCGCCTTCCGTGCACATGGGATACTGCGCCTTTCACGGCGCGGGTCGAAAGGCCGTACCCCGGTTGCTGGATGATTTCGGATTCAACCGGGTTTCGCCGGTGACCAGGTATCAATTGAACGAACTGAACGGACTGTTCCCCGCCTTTCAGGATCATCCCGAACAGCAGCCCGATCCAGGTGATCCCGTGGCTGCTGAAATCGCCGTGAACGCGTACAGGGAACAGTACGGTTCCGGCGCGATGGAAAGCCTCGATATGATGATCGGGACCGATCCGGACGCCGACCGTGTTGGACTCGTGATCAAGATTCCCATGGAACGGCGTGTGCATCATGAAAACCGGTCCCATCTGCTGCTGTCGGCGGACGACGCCTGGACGCTGCTGCTCTGGTATCGCCTGAGCCGGGGCGCCATCGGTCAGGGTGAAAACCTGCCGAGGCCGGAGGAGGCGTTCATCGTGCTATCGCATATCACGACCGACGCCCTGGCAGGTCTCGCGCGAAAGCACGGCGTGGGTGTCATCAAGACCTGGGTCGGTTTCGGCATGATCGCCAACGCGGTAGAAAGAGTGTGGGCGGGAGACGATCTCTCGGATCCCCGGTTCGGGATATCATCTACCAGACCGAGGATATGGAAGGGAAGCCGCGTAGCTTCAATATCGGCTGCCTGGAGCAGAGTAACGGTTTCAGTATCCTGGGCGGCCCACCGGCCACGCCCACCGCCATGGGGCACAACGGGCACGTACGCGACAAGGATGGGGTTTTCGCCTCCATCCTCCTCGCCGAAGTGGCGGCCTACGCGGCCTCACGGGGCACGACCGTCTACGACCTTGTCGACGAACAGATCTACCTGGACCCCGACATCGGTTGTTTCGTGACCGATGTCGAACCCGTTCCGCTGTGGGGGGAATTCAAAGGTCTGGAGGGGTTGACGCGGAAGATCGAAATCCTGAAACGGTGCGCGGAACTGGGCGAACGTGTGCGGGACGGAGCATCCGTTTCGCTGAACGGCGTCCCCGTGCTCTCGTCGGAGACCTTCGTAGCGGGCAAGTACGCGGACGCCCACCAGTGGCCCGGATTTCCAGACGAAGGCATTCGATTCTACTTCGACGAGGAAAGCCTCAATCACCTGACCGTGCGTCCTTCAGGCACTTCCCAGTGCTTCAGATTCCACATTCAGTTGAAGGCGGAGATCCCGTCCAGAAACCGCCTGGCGGAAATCAAACACGAGACGAGGCTACGTGCACGGAGGATCATCGCCGCGATACGTGAACGCGTGATGTAGGGTTCTTCGGCCGGTGCGTGGCGAAGGGCAGTGCGGGACGACGGACTGTGGGGTACCGCTAGATGGCGAAAAAGGACCTGAGATTGTTTTCGATTTCGGCATCGTCGCGCAGCCTGGACAGCCATTCCGCGTACAACTGATTCTGCTTCTGAAGCAGTAACTGCTGTTTCAGGCCGTCTTTCGTGGCTTCAAAGATCAATTCGTCGACCGGTTCTCTCGATTCCAACTGGATCAGGTAAAATCCCCGATCACCCTCGACCAGTTCGCTGAGCGCGCCATTTTCGGTCAGTTGGAAGGCCCCCTTGATGAAGGCCAGGTCCTGACCGATCCGGGGAATGAACGCCTGCTGCCTTGAGATGGGATCCGTGGAGTCGACCAGGTCCGCCCACTCGCCTGTCAGTGCGTCCAGGTTCCCGCCAGCCAGGCTTGCCCTGACCTCTTCTCCCTGTGCCCTGGCCCTGTCCATTTTCTGTTCCTGGACGAGGATCGACCTGATGCGAAGTTCCACTTCGTCGAGGGGCAGTACGCCGGCGGGTTGCTCGCCTGCGTTCGCGAGCACGTAATAACCCGTATCGTCTTCAAGTACTTCGCTGATGTCTCCGGGATTGGATCCGAAAGCGAAGGACGATGCCCCGGCAAGGTACCCGAGGCGGGGGATAAATCCATCGGGTCGGTCGGCGAAATACCCGGTACGCTCCGATTCGAGGGAATCCGGCGTGCCGAGAGCGGCTTCTTCCAGGTTGCTTTCGAGCGCCCTGGTCTGCAGTTGTCCCGCCTGGTCGAGCAGGGTGTTCAGGGTCTCCTGGCCGGTGATGGTTCTTAACAGGATATGGCGTGCGCGGACCTGTTCTTCACCCTCCTGGACCCTGGTTTCCTCCACGCGGATAATGTGCCATCCAAATTGTGTCATTATGGGTTCAGAAATGGAACCCGGTGGCGTCACGAAGGCGACCGCCTCGAATTCGGGGACCATCTGGTTTCTACCGAAGAAGTCCAGGTCCCCGCCTTCGGACGCGTTGGACGGATCTTCGGAGAAGTCCCTGGCCAGCGTTTCGAAATCAGCGCCGTTCACAAGCTGATCGTAGAGCTCGTTGATCTGCCGTTCCACGCGCTGTGAATCCGCTACGCTTGGTTGTTTCGGAATCATGAGGTAGGACAGGGAAACCTGGGCATCCTCCATGAACTCATCGGTGTGTTCCGCGTAGTATGCGGCGATGTCATCATCGGAAACCGATTCCGGTTCCACGTCCAGATCTTCCGGATCGAAGAAGAGGTACTTCGCCGTTAATTGCTCGTTCATGTTCACAAATGCCTGGCGGACTTCCAGGTCGGTGATGCGGGCGGTCGAAATCACCCTGTTGATGACCTTCTGCCGGGGCAGTATCATGCGAAACTGGTCTTCGAGAAATGCCCAGCCTTCGACAGCCGGGTCGTTCAGCGCCTGGAGATACTTGGTCTGATCGAACTCGCCATCCGTCTGGAAAACTTCCTGCTGCGTGACGAACTGTGGTGGATTGTTCCGAACCGCTTCGAGTATTTCCGCATCGGTGACCACGATGCCGAACTTTCCGATGTTCTGCTCCAGCAGCATGAGGTCGACCCTCCGGTCCCACACCTCGTTGATGATCTCGCGGCTCCTGAATTCGTCCAGGCTGCCGCCCTGCTGCTGTCGGGCCAACTCCTGCAACTGTTCTACTTCAAACCGGAGCTCGTCATAGGAAACCGACTCACCATTGATCGATCCGACGGAGTTCTGTCCACCGGGGCCTCTGCCCGCCATGTCTGCGCCCCATTCCAGGCCGATCAGTCCCACGAAGGCGATCACGAGTATGATCATGACGACGTGGGTTCTTTCCCTCAGAAGTTGCATTAAAGCCATCTTGCCTCTGCTCCTTGCATGCTTGTAACGTTCGTGCGTTCAGTGTAATTCGGACCGTTTCGCAAAAGACACGTAAATATAAGGCACCGGTTAACCATCGGCAACCCATTTGTCCCTACAGGGCTGGAACGCGGGCAAAAGATGCTTGACAGCCAGAAATCCATCGCCTATTTTTGCACCGACGCAAAATGACGCAGCAGCTTTTGTTTTTGATCCTAACCGGCCGGAGTCCTCGAGGAGTTGAGATCCATGAAGAGCGGCATTCATCCTGAATATAATGAAATCACGGTAACCTGCGCCTGTGGCAACACTTTCCTGACGCGATCGACGACCGACACGATACACGTGGAAATCTGTTCGGCCTGCCATCCCTTCTACACCGGGAAGCAGAAAATGATCGACAGCGCGGGTCGCGTGGAACGCTACAACAGGAAATACGGTATCGCCGAATAATCCGGTACCGAAGTTGCCGTCCCGGACCAGGTACCACGGTTCTTGCGGTCCGCTTGGTCGGCTTGGTCCGCTTGGTCGGCATGGTCAGTACGGACTGCAAGGTCCGCAAAGCCCGCGACCGCTGGACGCCGTCTCTCCCCTCACCGTATCCATGCCTCCATGTTACTGCCCCAACTCGAACAGATCGTTCAACGCTTCGAATCCCTCGATGGCCTGCTGTCGGACCCGTCCGTAACCTCGAACCCGCAGAAACTCCGCGACCTTGGTCGCGAGTACAGGGAATTGACCCCGGTAATTAATCAATATCGCGTGTACCGGAAGGTACTGGAAGATCTCGAATCGGCCCGGAGCGTGCTGCAGGAGTCGGCATCCGATCCCGATATGGCCGAACTGGCCCGGGAGGAAGTGGACAGCCTGGACCGGGAAAGGACCGACCTGGAGCAGGAACTCACGCGACTGCTCGTTCCAAAGGACCCCGCGGACGAGCGCAACATCATCTGCGAGATCCGGGCTGGAACGGGGGGCGATGAAGCCGCTATATTCGCCGGTGAACTGTACCGCATGTACAGCAGGTACGCGGACAACAGAGGTTGGCGGACGGAGATCCTGAACTCTAACGGCGCGGAAAAAGGCGGAGTGAAGGAAGTTGTTTTTCAGATCGAGGGCAAAGGCGTCTACGGAAGGCTGAAGAACGAGAGCGGAGTCCATCGCGTGCAGCGCGTCCCCGTAACCGAAACGCAGGGAAGGATCCACACCTCCGCCGCATCGGTGGTAATCCTTCCCGAGGCGGAAGACGTGGAAGTCGAGGTCGACGAGAAGAAGGATCTCGTTTTCGACGTCTTTCGTTCCTCCGGGCCGGGCGGCCAGAGTGTCAATACCACGGATTCGGCGGTGCGCATCACCCATATCCCGACCGGGCTGGTGGTGTCGTGCCAGGATGAGAAATCGCAGCACAAGAACAAGGCCAAGGCCATGAAGGTCCTCCGTGCCCGCCTGCTCGACATAGCCCAACAGGAACGGGAAGCGGAAATGGCGAGCACCCGCAGGTCCCAGGTGAGATCGGGAGATCGCAGCGAGAAGATCCGGACCTACAATTTTCCTCAGGGAAGAGTCACCGATCATCGAATCGGATTGACGCTGTACAAGATCGACCAGATCATGGAAGGCGACATCGAAGAGATAACGCAGTCCCTGGCGGAAGCGGAACAGGCCGAGAAGATGGCCCAGTTATCGGCGACGTGATACCATCCCAAGAGTGCGCTCATGCATGATCTCGAAAACTCACCTTCATTGACCGTGCACCAGGCGGTAAACTGGGCGGCCCGCCAGCTTGATTCAAAGGCGATTACCGGCAGCAGACTGGAATCGGAGTTGATATTGGGAAAGGTGTGCGCGTCTAGCCGGCTGGAGCTGTACCTGATGGCCGACAGGCAGCTTAAAAAGATGGAATCCTCCAGGTTCTCGGCACTGGTCGCCCGAAGGATGGGAGGGGAACCAGTACAGTATCTCACCGGAAGCACGGAGTTTTACGGACGTGAGTTCGCGGTGGCACCCGGTGTGCTGATCCCCCGGCCGGAGACGGAACTGCTGGTGGGACCACGTGCGGCCTTTTCTGGAAGAACGGGACCGCCGTGAACCGGACGAAGAGGCCATGCACGCCGCGCAGCGAAAATCCGGCAGATCGTGTGCCAGCCGTACCGTGAGATTCGCGGATGTCGGAACGGGATCAGGCGTCCTCGCGGTTACGCTCGCATTGGAATGCCCGTTTGTACAGGGGTACGCGACCGATGTTTCCAGCGTGGCCCTGGATGTCGCTCGCAAGAATGCCGACAGCCTGCTGGCGGACGATCGCCGTCTGAATTTCCTGCGGGGGTCGCTGTTATCTCCGCTCGAATCCGGGTCGAACCCCGGGTTGGACCTTGTCGTATCCAACCCGCCTTATGTCATTACCCGTGATTTGGATGGCCTGCCGGAGGAGATTCGCAGGTTCGAGCCCGAGTTGGCGCTGCATGGCGGCGAAGACGGCCTGGACTGCTCCCGCGTGCTCATCAATGAAGCCCCGGGGTACCTGAAAAAGGGCGGGATGATCGCCCTGGAGATCGGCGCGGAACAATCCGATGCCCTCACCCGTATAATGGTTGATCGCGGCGTATACGGAAACATCCGGATCGCCAAGGACTACAACGGTATGGACCGGATCGTATCCGCCATATACGCCGGCTGATCCGACGTCACTGACCGGAAGGTGAAAAATGCTGAACAACAAAAGCCGTATCATGATACTCGGAACGGGAAACATGGGTGCCTGCCTCCTCGGCGGTATCCGCAGGGCGAATCTCGTTCCCGCGGATCAAATCGTAATCACCGGACTGCGGGCGGACCATCTCGAGGCCGTCGCGGACGAGTGGGACGTGCGCTGGACAACAGACAACCGAGAAGCGGTTCGCGAGGCCGACGTGATCATAATCTGTCTCAAACCCCCAGGCCATCGACCGCGTGATTGACCAGGTGAGGGACTGCCTTCGGCCCGAACAACTTCTTGTCACGATAGCGGCAGGGGTGACGACAACGGGGATCACCGAAATGACAGGCACGGAAAACCCCGTGGTTCGGGTCATGCCGAATATCGCTTCCCTCGTGGATGAAGGAGCCGCGGCCATTTCGCTGGGCAGATATGCCAATGACGAACACAAGCAGGTCGCTGCCCAGATTTTCAATGCGGTGGGACGCGTAGTTTACGTGAACGAAAATCTGCTGGACGCCGTAACGGGTCTGAGCGGCAGCGGACCCGCCTATATATATATGGTAATAGAGGCGCTCTCGGACGGCGGTGTCAAAATGGGCCTGCCCAGAAACGTCGCCCTGGACCTGGCGGCGCAGACTGTGCTCGGCGCAGCGCGGCTGATCCAGGAGACCGGCCAGCATCCGGCCGTGTTGCGCGACCAGGTTCTTACCCCGGGTGGTACCACCATCGCGGCGGTACACGACCTGGAGATACGCGGACTGCGCAGCATGTTGATCAGCGCGGTCGAGACTGCCACCCAGCGGTCGAAGGAACTCAGGGCCGTGAATTAGGCCCGCCAGCATCCCCTTCCAGGTCGGCTTCTTTATGCAGTCAGCATTCCCCGTGGCGGCTAGCCGCGACGTAGAACGCTCCTTTTCTGGATATTTTCAGAAAAAAACTTAGAAAAGCAAAATCGGGAAACCTCCCGAAGGGGAGGACTTTATCGGTTGTGGGAGATTCCTGGAGTTTCCGACGCTATATGGTATCGTATGGCCCTGTGAGCATAGTATGTGGTGTCAACATACGATGTGTATCGATATTGGTATAGTCTTATTGAGCACTTGGGGGTTACGGGGATTTCCTTATCCAAAGGTAAAGAAAATCGATGTAAGTCTATTTTTTATTGACAACATGGGGGGCATAATGTAGAATAGTGGGTAGAAGTGGGGCAAAGTGGGTCACGGAACACCTTAACTACCAAACACTTGTGTAGTATTGATGAATCACCACCTCAGGTTAGGGTGTTAACTCCTAGGTATTTCAAGGAGATCGCAGATGGTCAACTTCCTGGGTTCATACACATACACCGTGGATCACAAGGGCCGGGTGAATGTCCCTGTGAAGTTTCGCAAGCATATCCGGACCGACGAAGATGACACGTTGATCATTACCCGGGGGCTGGACGGGTGCCTCTTCGTGTATCCGATAGACGAATGGGAGCAGATCGATACCCGCCTGAGGGAACTGCCCGTAACAAGGCAGAACACCCGGATTTTCATTCGGATGCTTTCGTCCCAGGCTGTGGCGGCTTCCATGGACAAGCAAGGGCGCGTCGCCCTTCCCCGTCATCTGATCGAACTCGCGGGCATCGAAACGGAAGTACTGATCGTCGGTACCCTCGACCACTTTGAACTCTGGAGTCCCGGAGAGTACGAGAAGGTGATGAACGAGGCGGGACACACCTACGAATCGATTGCGGAAACCCTGTTCGTCTGATCCACCTCCGGCCATGAGGCCGTTGAGCCGTGGAAGCAGTCCATGGGACTGGAAGACACATACAGACATATCCCCGTGCTGGGCGGGAAGGTTGCGGAAATGCTCGTTTGGAACAGGTCTGGCATATACGTGGACGGTACGATAGGCGGAGGCGGCCATGCGAGCGCCATCCTTGGGCGGTTGGACGAATCCGGCCGCGTGATCGGGTTGGACAAGGACCGCGAGGCGGTCAGGGTGTCGGGTGAACGGCTGGCACACGGTGGTACAGGTCGGGTGAAAGTCATGCATCGTGATTTCTCGAAGTTGGGGATCCATACTGGAAGAAGCGGGCATTCCGCACGTAGACGGTGTTCTACTGGACCTGGGTGTATCATCCTACCAGATCGATACACCGGGGCGCGGATTTTCCTTCATGTCGGAAGGCCCCCTGGATATGCGCATGGACCGGGAAATGCCGTTGACCGCGGCCGATATCGTCAATGGGAGCACGAGAGAAGAAATCGAGCGGATCATCCGGGAATACGGCGAAGAACGACGGGCACGCAACGTTGCGAAGGCAATCGTTACTACCCGTGCGGCAGCGCCCGTAACCTCCACGGCCAGGCTGGCTGATACGGTCATGACCGCGGTACGCGGGCGATGGGCGGTCAAATCCTGTGCCCGTGTTTTCCAGGCGTTGCGCATTGCCGTCAACCAGGAACTGGACCGACTGAAAACGACGTTGGATTCCGTGCTGCCCCTTTTGAGTCCCAGGGGTCGTTTCGGTGTCATTTCCTATCATTCTTTAGAGGATCGCATGGTCAAGCGGACTTTCAAGACCTGGGCGGCAGACTGCATTTGCCCTCCCGGCTTTCCACAGTGCGTATGCCAGCATGAACAGGTCGCCCTTCTGCTCACGAAGCGGCCCGTCGTGGCTGCGCAGGAGGAAATCGCGGAAAACCCGAGAGCTCGAAGCGCCAGGTTCCGGATGATTGAACGCTTGCCGAACGACTGGAATTTAAACTGATATCCGTATACCGCTTTTCGACCGAAGAGGCCCGACATGAAATCCGCTTTCAGACTACGCAGTGAACAGTCTTACATCAGACAGCTGATCGGTTGGATTGGTACGATCGCGCTCGTGACCTCGTTAAGTATGTTCTACATCTGGCATCAGGTGGAAACCAGAGCGTTAATGCGGGAGATACTCCATCTGGAACACCAGAAGGAAGCCTTGAAGAAGGAAAGCGCGTACTTGCATGTGCGGATCGTTCGACTTGCTGAGCAGCACAGAGTAGAAACCGTGGCCATGAGCCGTTTCGACCTGAACCATTCGGCGGTCGGACAGGTCGTGAAGATGGACGCGGTAGACACGGCACTGGCTTTGGCCAACACCGGGCCCGATGTGAGGGCGATAGCAGGAAACCCGTCAGATGGAGCGTTGATCCTGGCCTCGTTCCCGTTGGCTCGAGTGGAAACTCGATGAGGAACGTCCGATATGGTCGCGAAATCCTGTATACGCAGACTGACTCTCCTGGCCGTGATCGGGGTGGTACTGTGGCTAGGTCTTGGATTTCGAATCGGAATGATTCAAATTCGCGACGGCGAGACCTACCGGCAGCGAGCGCGTGATCAGCAGCACCGAGTCGTCACCCTGGATCCCCGCCGGGGCCGAATCTTCGATCGAAATCGGGAATCCCTTGCGCTGAGCGTCGAATTCGACTCCTTTGGCCTGCAGGGCATGGATACGGAACGTTACGATGCTTCGGACCTGGGGAATCTCGCGGTTCAGCTCTCCCAGATTTCGGGAGAAGATCCCCAGCATATCATCGACCGGATTACCGGTTCCTCCGATTTCAAGTATCTGGTCCGCTGGGTAAACCCCGAAACCAGCGAACGGATCAGAAACCTCTCAGCCTTCCCCCTGTTCGAACCCCATATACGAATTGTAAAGGAAGTCAGGCGGGTCTATCCCTACCGGAACGCCGCCGGCCAGGTCCTCGGTTTCAGCGTAGACGGCAGTGGTCGGGCCGGATTCGAATTGGAACACAACCAGTTGTTATCCGGCACAGAAGGATACAACGTGGTTCAGATCGACGCCCAGCGGCGGGCCTATTCGTGGCTGGACTCCTACCATAAACCGGCGGAGAACGGCGCGGACGTCATGCTGACGATCGACATCGCTGCCCAGGTCATCGCCGAAGAAGTGCTGGAGGAGACCATAGGATGGCACGAAGCAATGGGTGGCATGGTGATCATGATGGACCCGAGAAACGGTGAAATACTGGCCATGGCCAGTTCGCCGGACTTCGACCCCAATACACCCGGCCGTTTTCCATTTGAAGCTCAGAAGATCAGGCCGTTGGTAGACATCTATGAACCGGGTTCGACCTTCAAGATCGTCGCCGCGACCGCGGCCCTCGAGACCAGCACTTTCGACCTGGAGGACCGGATAGACACCAGTGAAGGCCGGATCGTGCTGGGTAGTCAGACCATTACCGATCACGAGGTATTCGGCGAACTGAGCGTGCGGGAAGTCATCGAACATTCCAGCAACGTGGGTACCGTAAAGATCGCCCTCGCGGTCGGCGAAAAGGATTTCTACAAGTATACCCGTGCGTTCGGTTTCGGCTTGAAAACCGGCGTGACACTCCCGGGTGAGGCCCGCGGCATCCTGCACAAACCGGCAAACTGGTCCAAGACCACGCTACCCACGATGGCCATCGGTTACGGGGTTTCCGTGACCGGGGTGCAACTGGCTTCCGCCTACTGCGCGGTGGCTAACGGCGGTCTGCTTCTACAGCCCAGAATCATTAAATCCATCGCGCGCCATGGCGGATCCGTTCACGCCACGTCAAGGACGGTCGTACGCAGGGTGATGTCTGAACAAACCGCCGAAGCCCTGCTGGGCGTATTCACCGGGGTGGTTGACCGGGGTACGGGCACAAAGGCCGCCGTATCGGGATTCAAGGTGGCGGGTAAAACCGGTACAGCCTGGAAAACACGGGAGGACGGCAGGGGCTACACCAGGAACTACCGATCGTCCTTCGTCGGTGTGTTTCCCGCGGATCAACCTGAAATCGTTGTGCTTGTCATGATCGACGAACCGAAAACACGCGGTTTCTACGGTGGATCGGTGGCGGCGCCCGTATTCCATAAAATCGTTCGCAGACTGGTCCACTTGCCGGACGGTCCCGTAGAGTCGGTACCCGAATCCGATGACGGCCTTCCACTGCACCTGGCCTCCATTAAGCCGAATGCCGGCTCCAGCCGTGATTCCTACGGGTCCAGTTTGAACTTTATGGAACGGATGCAGGAAGAATTGCTCCCGATCAGCGGTGACTGGGATATCGAGAATCCCGGCGCCGAAAACCGGCCTTACCTTTCGCAAGTTCTTCTGCCATCCGTGGTCGGCATGAGCATACGGGAAGCCGTGAAGACCCTGGCTGAAAAGGGAATAGAAGCGACCATCATCGGAAAGGGGTACGTCCGACGCCAGATACCTGCACCGGGCCGCATGGTGTATTCCGGTGATCGATGTCTTATTGAATGCAGCCCCTACAATTAGCCGAATGATGGCTCTTAGCATGCGGACCATGGCATAGAGGGTTAAGGCATTGATACAGCTGACGAAATTGCTGAACGCGCTGCCTCGAAAAACGGTTATCGGCCGGCCGGACCAGGCTGACCAGGCTGACCAGGCAGGCCAGGCAATTAGGACCATTGTCCACGATTCGCGGTCCGTCGAGCCCGGCGATGTTTTTGTTGCGCTGCGCGAACCATCGGGACGCGACGGCCACCGGTACGTGCGCGCCGCGGTTTCCCATGGTGCCACGGTGGTGGTTCAGGAAAGTAACGAGGCACTCGAAGGCGCGACCACGGTGATCGTGCCGGACACGTCCAGGGCGCTGGGTCTTATGGCTGCCGCATACTACGGAAATCCGGCGGATGGCCTGCGCCTGATCGGCATAACGGGTACCAATGGGAAAACAACCGTATCGTTGCTGGTAGAGGCTATTCTAAAGGAATGCGGTTGGGCCGTGGGCGGTATCGGCACGCTGGGCAGCCGTTTCATGGGTGACACGCTCGACTGGAAGCTGAGTCACACCACGCCCTATCCCATGGAACTGCACCGTACGTTCGGGAAGATACGGGACCGGGGAGGCGCCTACGCCGTCATGGAGGTATCCTCTCACAGCTTGGCCTGGAAGCGGCTGACGGGGCTTCGATTCACCGCGGGGGTCTTTACGAATCTATCCAGGGAACACCTCGACGACCACAAGACGTTCGATGCCTACAGGGAAGCGAAAATGCTGCTCTTTTCCGATTATCTCGCGGAGGATGGCAACGCCGTGTTGAACATGGACGATCCGGCTTACGTTCATTTCAAGAACGCCTCGCGCGCGCTTGTGCGGTCATACGGACTGGATAAAAAGGCGGACGTAAGCAGGGTGGGGCCGATTGGATACTACGCGGACCGGACTGCGTTTAAAGCGCAGGTCCGTTCCGATCCCCCCTTCAACGTCTCCCTGCCGCTGTTGGGCCGATTCAACGCCTACAATGCGCTGGCGGCGATTTCAGTGGGACTGGGGTTCGATATCGACCGCGAACTGATGAACCGGGCCATGGCCGATGTGAGGGTTCCGGGCCGGCTGGAGCGGGTCGACGCGGGCCAGCCCTTTAACGTGCTCGTGGATTTCGCCCATACGCCGGACGCGCTGGGCGCCGTGCTTTCCGCCTGCCGTGAATGGACCAACGGGAGCCTGACCGTCGTATTCGGATGCGGCGGTGACCGCGACCCCGGTAAGAGGCCCCTGATGGCCCGGGCGGCTTCCACCCACGCCGACGTCGTGATCGTAACGACCGACAACCCGAGAACGGAAGCGCCGGACAAGATCATCCAGGATATCGAGCCGGGTCTTCTTCCCCATGCCCGGTCGCACATTGTCCCGGACCGCGGCGAAGCGATCGACAAGGCGCTGGGAGAGGCCGGTGCAGGAGACACAGTGCTGATCGCCGGCCGGGGGGACACGGCCTACCAGATCGTGGGCGAATCGAATATCGAGTTCGACGATCGGATCAAGGCCAGGGAATGTCTCGAGGCGAAGTATGGATAAACGCTACGGGGCGCTGACCCCCACACTTTCGGAAATCGCCGATATCATGGGCGGCACACTGCATGTCCCGGTACCTGAAATGCGGGACGGCCGAATCACCGGCGTCTGTTCGGATACTCGGAAGATCGAAGCCGGCAACTTGTTCGTGGCGAATTTCCGGGGAACGATACGACGGCCACGACTTCGTCCCGGAAGCCGTGCGGGCGGGCGGGGGGGCATCCCTGGTGTCTGCCGAATGGGATAATGAGCGGTCTCCCGGTGATGCCCGGTACGGAGCGCGTATCGTCGTGGCAGAAGTGCTGCAGGCGCTGCAGGCGTTTGCGCGATGGCATCGCGTTCGTTTCGACCTGCCGGTGATCGCGGTAACTGGTTCGAGTGGGAAGACGACGACCAAGGACATCATAGCCGATGTACTTGGGCGGCGATTCCGTGTCTTCAAAACCCCGGGCAACCTGAACAGTCAGCTCGGCGCGTCCGAGGCATTGTGCAAGCTCGGGAAAGAACACGAGGTCGCGGTGCTCGAACTGGGCATGAACCGGGCCGGGGAACTGGACCGTCTGGCCCACATGGTTCGGCCGACCGTGGGAGTCATTACCAACGTGGGGCCCGCGCATATCGAATTCTTCGATTCGATCGAAGGCATAGCCCGGGCAAAGGGCGAAATCCTGGATCATCTCCCGCCGGATGGAACGGCGGTGTTGAACGCAGACGATTCCCTGGTCATGGCGGAAGGGGGCCGGAGCAGCGCGCCGATCATCACCTTCGGCCGTAGCAGCGAGGCGGACATCAGGCTGGCGGCCTGCAGGACCGACCTGACCGGATCATCGTTCTCCCTGTCGGATGGTTCCAGTTTTCGTATCAGTCTGATGGGGGGAGCACCAGGTCATGAACGCCCTGGCCAGCCGTGGCGGTGGCCCGGCTATTCGGGATTCCCGACAAAGCCACGGTCCGCGCACTTGAAGGGGTGGCACCCACCGCCATGCGGATGGAGTACAGGCAGATGGGCGGAGTTCACCTGATTAACGATACGTACAATGCGAATCCGGCATCCATGGAGGCGGCACTGCGGACGCTGTCGACAACCCGTGGCCGCAAGCTGGCCGTCCTGGGTGACATGCTGGAATTGGGCGAAACAGGCAGGGCGGCCCACAGGGATATCGGAAGACAGGCCGCGGAAGTGGCGGACGTGATCATCACCCTGGGAGAACAGGCCAGGGTCATCGCCGAAACAGCGGTCGACCAGGGCATGGCTGCCGGACGCGTCGTGGCCTGTTCGACCAGCGACGAAGCGACTACCGCGGCACTGGAGAAAATCAGGGATGGAGATGTGATTCTCGTCAAGGGATCGCGCGGAATGCGCATGGAAACCATCGTGGAATCCATCGAATCGACATTCCGTGAACCGGTTGAGGGGTAAACCCGTGTTACACCAGCGTATAGATCTACCGCTACTGGTTTCCAGCCTGCTGCTCCTGGGCGTGGGATCGGTCATGGTATACAGCGCGAGTTCGGCCGTCGCTGAAGAGATGTTCTCCGGCGACAGCGGATTCTTCGCCAAACGTTACCTGGTGCGGTTGATCCTCGGCATCATCATTCTGGTACTGTTCGCCAGCCTGGATTACCAGAAACAGAAAAAATGGTCCCCGGTCTGGATGGCCATGGGACTGGTTTTTCTGATCCTGGTGTTTATTCCAGGGCTCGGGATGACCATCAGGGGAGCGACGCGTACGCTGGACCTGTTTTCCTGGACCATCCAGCCCGCGGAAGGGATCAAGATTGCCCTGGTCGTATACCTGGCTTACTGGCTGGATAAGAACCAGAAAGTAATGGACCGATTCGTTATCGGATTGCTTCCCGCCCTGGCGGTGGTGGGCGCCACCTGCCTGTTGATCGTACTGCAACCGGACTACGGTACCGCGATCGTCCTGGCCGTCACTTCCTTCGCGATGCTGTACGTCGGTCGTACCAGGCTGTTGCATCTCGCGTACGCTGGAGCGGTTGTACTTCCGGCCCTGTATCTCAAGCTGTACATGTCCACGCACAGCCGGCAGCGTCTCATGGCCTATTTCGACAGGTTTTTCGGCAGTTCTGGTGAACAGGTCGTCAATCTGCAGGGCGCGGATTACCAGCTGCAGCAGGCGCTGATCGGCCTGGGGGCGGGAGGTGTTTTCGGAATCGGATTGGGGCAAAGCCGGCAAAAGTTTCTTTTCCTTCCCGATCCCCACACGGATTTCGTATTCGCGGTGATCGGGGAAGAACTCGGGTTTCTAGGATCACTGGGGGTACTGGGTCTTTTTGTCGTTTTCGCCTGGAGAGGAATCCGCATCGCACGCAACGCACCCGATGCTTACGGTTTTTTCCTGGCATCTGGATTGACCATCCTCATCACGTTGCACGTTCGTTGTGAACATCGGCGTGGTGACGGGCCTGCTGCCCACCACCGCCTGCCTGCCGCTTCCCTTTCTAAGCTACGGCGGCTCCTGGTTGCTGTTCTGCATGATGAGTATCGGGATCCTGTTGAACATATCGAGGATGACTTACCGCCGACAGAGACTTCAGTATGACTAAACAGCATGGACCTTTGAATGGCTGCCGGCACGTGCATTTCATCGGCATTGGCGGGATAGGCATGAGCGGACTGGGTGAACTTATGCTGGAATATGGATACGAAGTGAGCGGATCGGATCTTCGGCGCACACCGCTGACGGACCGTCTTTCCGGGCTCGGAGCGTCCATCTACGACAGCCACGGACCGGGCAACCTGGCCGGTGCGGACCTGATCGTATACTCCGCCGCGATACCGGCGGACAATCCCGAACTCTCCGCCGCGCGTCTTCAGGGTCTGCTTACGGTCACCCGCGCGGATCTCCTGGGCACGCTGGCTCGAGGAAAGCATGGTATTGCCGTAGCCGGTACCCACGGAAAGACGTCTACGTCGGCCATGATCGTCAAGGCGCTGTCCGAGGCCGGCCTGGATCCTACGGCCGCAGTCGGTGGGATCATGACAGAGAACGGTTCGAACGTGCGGCGGGGGAACGGACCCTGGATGGTCGTGGAAGCCGACGAGTACGATCGTTCCTTCCATGCCCTCTCCCCGACGACCGCCGTGATCACGTCGATAGACGCAGATCACATGGAATACTACGGTTCGCAGGATGCCATCGATGAAGCCTTTGTCTCATTCGCCCATCTCGTGCCCGTGGACAGGCCGGTAATCGTCTGCGCGGATGATCCCGGCGTGCGCAGAATCAGTCCCTTGCTGCGCCGCCGTATGACCACCTATGGACTGTCCCGGGACGCATGCATCCGGGCAGACGGCGTAGCATCTGAAGGCTGGAGTATCTCCGCCGACGTGTCCGTGCGAGGCAGGCCGGCAGGCCGGTTGAATTTGCCCCAACCAGGTGAATGCAATCTACTCAACGCACTGGCGGTCATCGGGGTGGCCGATCAGCTCGAAATACCGGTTGAACGCACCCTGGCCGCCCTCGCAGAATACCGGGGTCTCAAAAGAAGATTCGAAGTGCTGGGCGACATAGATGGCATCAGGGTGGTAGACGACTATGCCCACCACCCGGCTGAAATCGAGGCGGCCCTGCACGCCGTTTCGATGGCCGGGACCGGGCGGATATTCGTGATATTCCAACCTCACCTTTACAGCCGTACGCGGAACCTGTGCCGGGATTTTGGCCGTGTTCTGGGAAGATGCACGGCTTTTCGTACGGTCGTCACAGACGTATACCCTTCCCGGGAAAATCGGCCCGACGGTATATCGGGTGATCTGATCGTCAAGGCTTCGAGTGAATTCGGCGGAGATGTCGAGTACATACCGGACAAAGACCGGGTCGCGGACGCCGTCGCAGCCGACCTGGTGGACGGAGACCTGGTCCTCACACTCGGCGCGGGGGACATCGACACCGTCGGACGAGAGATTATCAGCATACTGCGGAAATCCGGAGTCTAGTTTCATGGATATCTTCGAAATCCTGAGCGGAACAGTCCCTATCGACCGGCTGCGGCGCAACGAAGGCCTCGACCGGCATTCGACCTGCCGCGTCGGTGGTCCGGCGGACGTAATGTGCCTGCCGCAGACCCGGCGGGAGCTGCTGGACATCGTCACCGCGGCATCGGTGCGCGACATACCCTGGATGGTGATGGGAAACGGAAGCAACATCCTCTTTTCCGATGACGGATTCCGCGGCCTGGTGATCAAAATACGCGGTTCGACCCCGATGGATGGTACGCTGTGGCATCTGAAACAGGAAGGCGAGTTTATCCGCGCGGGCGCGGGGGTTAGCCTCCCCCGCCTCGCATGGTCTTCGGCGGCAGCCGGGCTGAGCGGATTGGAATTCTGTACGGGAATACCGGGGGTAGTGGGCGGATCCATCCGCGGCAATGCCGGTGCGCACGGTAGTGATCTGGGCAGCACCCTGGAATCCATACTACTGCTGCGGCCGCCCGGTGACCTGGTGTCGATTCCCGGCTCCGAGCTGGGGTTGTCCTACCGAAAGACCGGCATCGAACCTTCCAGCATCGTGACGGAAGCCGTGTTCAAGCTGTTACCGGATGAACCGGAGAACGTGTATGAACGGATCAGGGCGTTTACGGCATACCGCAAGCGCACACAACCATCTTCTGATCAGAGCGCGGGATGCATGTTCAAGAATCCACGGGGCGAAAAGGCCGGCCGCCTGATCGATGCGACAGGCTGTAAAGGACTTCGGGTCGGCGGAGCCAGGGTATCCGACGTCCATGCAAATTTCGTCGTCAACCAGGGTGGCGCGAAGGCATCGGACGCGCTGCGGCTGATTGATACGGTTCGTGAACGGGTACTCGCACAAACCGGCATTACCCTGGAACTCGAAGTGCGCGTGATGAAATCGGGTGTAGTATGAATCGAAACTGGAAGCGATCCGTTTACCGGCTGATGATCGGTCTGGCAACAACCGCGCTCACTGCCGGCGCGACAACCGGTCTGGTCGTGGGCGGACTGGCCCTGTCCGAGTGGACGAAAACCTCGCCGGTATTCAGGCTGGATACGATAGTCGTAGCGGGAAACCGGACCGTCGACAGGGAGGAAGTCATCACGGTTTCCGGTCTGGAGAGAGGACGGAACATCTGGTCGGCCGATCTCGCCGAAACCGAACGGCGACTGTTGCTGGATCGCCGATTCGATCGCGTCGTGCTGAATCGACGGTTGCCGAATACCGTGGTCGTACGGGTAAGTGAACATCGGCCCATTGCCTTCGTACAGCTGGATCGGCTTTACGGGGTATCCAGCGTCGGCGAGCTTGTTCCGCTGCCGCAGGGAAAGGGGTTGCCGGACCTCCCCGTGATCACGGTCGGTACTACGGGCATGCAGCAGGTATTGAACGACGTTAAAGAGGGAGAAACGACTTTCGAATCGCTGAAGGACGCGATGCTGGTCAATCCGGAACTGGGCTGCGCCCTCTACCTGACAAGGGTTTTGAAAACACTGTCTCCCGGTTTGTATGACGAATTGTCGGAGGTACACGTGTCCCAACAGGATGACCCCATCGCCTACATGGTCGACGGTGGATTGGCCATTCGATTCGGGACGGGTCACTATCCCAGGAAGATCGAGATGTTGAAACGAACGGTGGAAAAGTTGGAAAACGACGCCATTAAGACCCGGCTGATCGATCTGAGGTTCAAGGACCAGGTGATTGTCCGCCCGATCGTGTCCAATCGGTCCAAGGATAGACGTTCGTAACGTCAAAGGAGAAGCAAATGGCCGGTGATATCATAGCCAGCCTCGACCTTGGCACCACGAAGACCGCCGTGCTGATCGGGGAAAACACAACTGACGGAATCAAGATCCTGGGAACGGGGTTGAGTCCGTCCGATGGCCTGAGGCGTGGTGTCGTAGTCAACATGGATCGGGCCACACTCTCGATCAGGCGGGCGCTCGAGGAGGCGGAACAGACGGCCGGCGTCAAGGTGGACGAAGTCGTAGTCGGGTTTTCCGGCGAACACATCGAGAGCGTCAACAGCCGGGGCGCAGTAGCCGTCTCTTCCGGCGAAGATCACGGCGTTACCCGAAAAGACATCGCCCGCGCATACGATGCCGCGACGGCCCTCAGGATTCCGATCGACCGAGAGGTCATTCATGTGCTCGCACAGGATTTCATCGTGGACGACCAGCGAAGAATCCCCGATCCCCACGGTATGCTTGGGGTTCGGCTCGAAGTGCTTGTTCATATCGTTACCGGGGCGATCACCTCCATTCAGAATGTGCGCAAGTGCATCAGGCAGGCCGGACTCCACGTAAGGGAACTCGTACTGGATTCGATCGCGGCGAGCCACGCGGTGCTCTCGAGAGACGAGAAGGAAATGGGTGTCGTCCTCCTGGACCTCGGGGGTGGTACCACGGATATCGCGCTGTTCCGGGATGGTAGCATTCGGTATTCGTCGATCATCCCGGCTGGTGGGTTCAACCTGACGAACGATATCGCCATCGGCCTTCGCACGCCTCATGACGAGGCCGAAAGGATAAAGCGGCACTTCGCCAGTGCGGTTTATGTGCGTCCGGAGCAGGACAACACGATCGAACTGCCCGGCCTCGGAGGCCACGCGTCGCGGCAGATCACGCGGGAGGAACTGACCTTCGTGGTGGGACCCCGGGTCAAGGAGCTTTTGAACCTTGCCCGAAAGGAGGTCAGGGAGAGTGGTTTCGAACACCTGGTCGGCACCGGAATCGTCATCACGGGAGGCGGCGCCCTGATGCCAGGCATTGCCAGACTGGCGGAACAGATCTTCGGCATGTCCGCGAAAGTCGGTGCGCCGGAAGAAGTTCCGAACCTTTCGGAAGACGGGAACGCACCCTTGTACGCTACAGGAGTCGGCCTGTTACACTACGCCGTGGACAACATGTCAGGAAAGGAGTGGCTCAATGGATCGGAAGGAGGATGGTTGGGTCGCATGAAAAGCCGGATCGTGGCCATGCTTTAGTTTGTCAGCATGCCAGATCGAGACGATCCGATAGAAGGTACCATAAAACCAACAGACGGAGGCAACAACAATGTCAACTTTCGACTTCGATGCGGAACCGGGCCTGTTTGCTCGAATGAAGATCTTCGGTGTAGGCGGCGCCGGCAAGAACGCGGTCAACCACATGGTCGAGGCCGGCGTACCGGGCGTTGAGTTTGTCGTCGCCAATACGGACGCGCAGGACCTGGCCGGGTCCAATGTGAAATACAAGATACAACTGGGCCACGAAATCACCCGTGGACTCGGTGCCGGCGCCAATCCCGACGTGGGACGGAAGGCGGCGGAGGAAAGCCGCGGGATGTTATCGCGGAACACCTGAACGATATCGACATGGTCTTCATCACCGCGGGCATGGGCGGAGGCACGGGAACCGGCGCCGCACCGGTGATCGCGCAGATCGCGAAGGAACAGGGCGTGCTGGCTGTTGGAGTCGTGACCAAGCCATTCGCCTTCGAGGGACCCAAGCGGGCGGCGAACGCCGAAACCGGACTTGCCGGTCTGAATGAACACGTGGATACGGTGGTCATTATTCCAAACCAGAAGTTGAAGGAAGCCGTAAGCCGCAATACATCTTTCCAGGACGCCCTCAAGGTAGCCGACGAAGTCTTGCTGCAGGCCACCAGGGGCATTTCCGACCTGGTAACGCTGCCCGGCCTGATCAACGTCGATTTCGCCGATATCAAGACGACCATGGAGAACAAGGGCGAGGCACTGATGGGCACCGGCGAGGCCTCGGGTGACAAGCGTGCCCTTGAAGCGGCGGAACGCGCGATGAAGCACCCACTGTTGGAAGACATGGAAATCGACGGCGCCAAGGACATCCTGCTTAATATCACGGGTGGACAGGATATGACCTTGTTCGAGGTGGAAGAGGTGATGACCTCGATCCAGGCTGCCGCGGGACATACCAATATCATCATGGGGACCGTACTGGACGAAAGTCTCGAGGACAAGATCCGTGTAACCCTGATCGCCACCGGCCTGGATCACGCACTGGTCTCACCGGACGAAATGTTGACACGCAATATCCTGAAATTCCAGCCGGACCGCCCGGATGAACTGGAAACGCCTGCGTTCCAGCGTGTCAAACGGAATGGATTCGAGACGGAAGAAGTGGCCGTCGGCGATCCTTCCGATGACGCGGTCGACGGCAATGGGCTGGACGTGCCGACCTACATGCGCCGCAGACGGGCATTCGGCTCGTAGATCGACCAAATCCGCCGCAGGCTGCCAGGGCCGGTTTTCAGCCTGTTTCGGCCAGTCAAATTAAATTGACAGGCCATGATTGGGACGATATTTTGAGACTGGTGATTTCGAGCAACCGGTTTCAAGATATCATCCCGATGGAGGGCCTAGTCTATCCCGTCCCGTGCTCATTCTGATTACGGCCAATCCATAACCTGTTATATGCTGTAACTTTCGATACGACAGGGAGAAACATCCGATATGGCCGAGGGCCTGCCCCCGCAGTACGATCCCAGACCCGTGGAACGGAAGTGGTACGCGTACTGGGAAGATAACCGGTTTTTTCACGCCGATCCCGCTTCGGAAAAGCCCCCCTATACCATCGTCATACCCCCTCCGAACATTACGGGCATACTCCATCTTGGACACGTGCTGAACAATACGGTCCAGGATGTAATGGTGCGATTCAAGCGTATGCAGGGATTCGAAACGCTCTGGATGCCAGGAACCGATCATGCCGGTATAGCCACGCAAGTCGTGGTGGAAAGAATGCTCGCCGAGAACGGCGTCGACCGGAAAGAATTGGGCCGGGAAGCCTTCGTAGAGGAAGTATGGAAGTGGAGGGAACAGTACAGCGGCACCATTGTCCGGCAGCTGAAAGAACTAGGCTGCTCCTGTGACTGGAGTCGCGAGCGTTTTACCCTGGACGAGGGTCTGTCCAGCGCCGTAACCACGGTATTTGTCGCACTTTTCGAAAGAAAGATGATCTATCGGGGCCATCGCATCATCCACTGGTGTCCCCGTTGCAATACCGCCCTGTCCAACGAGGAAGCCATACAGAAGGAGGAACAGGGATCGTTATGGCATATCCGGTACCCGCTGGCGGACCGGGACGGATGGATCAGTATTTCCACGACAAGGCCCGGAAACCATGCTCGGCGATACGGCTGTTGCCGTCCACCCGGACGACGATCGGCACGCCCATCTTATCGGGGAACGCGTAAAACTGCCGCTGACGGACCGTACGATCCCGATCATAGCGGACGCCGAGCTGGTCGACCCGGAATTCGGAACCGGCGCCGTGAAAGTGACACCGGCCCACGATTTCAATGACTTCATTCTCGGTAATAAACACGATCTGGACCGGGTTGAGATCATGGACGAAAGCGGAGTGATGACCGAAGCGGCCGGGCCCGTCTACCGGGGCATGGACCGGATGGACTGCAGGTGCAGGATCGTTAAAGACCTTGAAGATCTCGACCTGCTCGAACGCATAGAAGGCCACGTCCACGCCGTCCGCCATTGCCAGCGTTGCGACACCGTCCTCGAACCCCGCCTTTCCTGGCAGTGGTTTCTCAAGACCCGTCCGATGGCCCAGCGTCTCCTCCGTGCGCTGGAAGAAGAAGGATGGCCGCGGTTTACGCCGGAGTACTGGGAAAAAACGTACCGGCACTGGCTCGAGAACATCGAGGACTGGTGCCTGTCGCGTCAGCTATGGTGGGGGCACCGTATACCGGTATGGTACTGCGACGCGTGCGAGACAGCGCAAACGGGTTTCGACGCGCCGGATCGTTGCGCCGCGTGCGGCCACGGCGAACTGCACCAGGACGAAGATGTGCTGGACACGTGGTTTTCTTCCGCCCTGTGGCCGTTTTCTACCATGGGTTGGCCCGAACAGACCAGGGAACTCAAGACCTTCTATCCCACGTCAACGCTGGTTACCGGGCACGATATCCTGTTCTTCTGGGTCTCACGCATGATGATGATGGGCTATACGTTCATGGAAGACCGCCCCTTCGACGACGTGTATCTGACGAGCCTCGTCCGGGATATCAAGGGACGCAAGCTGAGCAAGTCGCTGGGCAATTCACCCGATCCGATCGAGGTCATGGATACCTACGGCACCGACGCGTTGAGATACGCGATGATGCTCATCGCGCCCCATGGACAGAATTTGCATTATTCCAACGAAAAGGTCGAAGTGGGACGGAATTTTGCGAACAAACTGTGGAACGCCGCGCGGCTGGTCCTCATGCACCAGAAGCAGCCTGAAACCGGACCATTTAATCCTGTAAACCTATGGGACCGTTGGATCTTATCCCGTCTTTCGAAAACTGTTGAACAGGCGACGCAATCTCTTGAAAAGTACGCTTTTCACGAGACGGCGCTGCTGCTGTACGATTTCTTCTGGCACGACTACTGCGACTGGTATCTCGAGGCGATCAAGCAACGGCTTTACAACGAGGAAGATACCGAATCCGGGGATCAGGCTCGGCGTACGGCCCTGCTGGTGCTGGACCGGATGCTGCGTATCTTCCATCCTTTCATGCCGTTCATTACCGAAGAAATCTGGCAACAGTTACATCAATTTCGTCCAGACGAAGACGGGGCATCGACCAGTATTGTAGTTGCGCCCTGGCCGGAGGGGGAACCGGATCGGATCCAGGTAATTGCGGAGAGGGATGTGCTTTCGATCCAGGAATTGATCGGCGCCATCCGGGGTGTGCGGGCCGACTTCCGAGTTCATCCTACCCATGAAATGACGGTATTCTGCCAGGTTGGCAATTTCGAATTGAAGAAAGTCCTCATCGCCCAGGCTGATACGGTCAAGTCACTCTGCAGGAGTATCCTGGTCATGCAGGACGAAGAAGCGGTTCGTCCGGCAGGCTGCGCGTCCGGCGTACTAAGGGGAGTCGAGTTCCATATTCCGCTCAGTGGCCTGATCGATCTGGAAGTTGAATCCGAACGTCTTTCGAAGGAGCGGACCCGCGTCGAGCAGGAATTGGAAAAGGTCCGGAAACGCCTGTCTAACGGCCAGTTCGTTCAGAAGGCGCCGGCGGAAGTCGTCGAAAAAGAGAAGAACAAGCAGGACAACTTCGAGGACATGATTGGAAGACTGAATCGCAATCTCGAAATGATTTGTGCGCAATGAGCGACGTGTGCTATATTGATCTACACGCCCACAGCGACTGCTCGGACGGCGTTCACTCCCCGGAGGAACTCGTTTCGAAAGCGCTTGGCGCCGGTCTGCGCGCCCTCGCGATAACGGACCACGACGCGGTAGACGGCGTCGAGCGGGCGCGGCTTATCGCCTCGCAGGATCTGGAGATTGTCGCCGGCGTGGAACTCAGTGCGCGCGAAGGATTTTCCGACGTGCATATCCTGGGTTACTGCTTCGATCCCGCAAACGAGGAGTTGCTGTCATACCTGGAGACATTCAGGTCCCACAGGTTGACACGGGCCAAGGGCATTGTGCAGAAACTTAATGAACTTGGGGTAGGGCTGGATCTGGAGTCTGTCATCGCGCCCGCGCAGGACGGTCGAACCAGCATTGGCAGGCCCCATATCGCCCGCGCACTGGTGGAGAACGGCTACGCTAAATCGGTACAGGACGCCTTTTCCCGATATCTGGGTAATCACGCGCCGGCTTACATGCCCAAGGTTTATTTCGAGGTAGGAGACGCGATACAGATTCTACACAGGGCAGGTGGCCTGGCGGTACTGGCCCATCCCGGGTCCCTGAGGCGGGATGAACTGATACCCGGTTTTGTCGAATTGGGTCTGGACGGTCTGGAAGTCATCCATCCGGATCACACCGAAACGGCACGTCGTTATTACCGACAGCTGGCGTCGAAGCATGGACTGGTTACAACGGGTGGATCGGACTATCACGGTCCGGGGCACGAACGGTGCGATCTGGGTGAAATGAAGGTGCCTTTCAGTCATCTAACCGAGTTGAAACGTTCGCTGGCTCAGGTATGAACCGGCCGGGTTGCAGAGCGGCCTGTTAGCACACTAGGGTATTTCTAGCACACTAAGGGATTAAGGAGAAGCAACAATGCGTTTATCCCTGCCGGATTTCTTTTCCAATGATATCGGCATCGATCTCGGTACGGCCAATACACTCGTTTATGTTCGAGGCAGAGGCATCGTGATCAACGAACCTTCCGTGGTGGCCGTCAATACCAAGACCGGCAAAGTAGTTGCCGTAGGAGCCGAGGCCAAGGTCATGCTTGGCAGGGAACCGCCCGATCTCAAGGCGCACAGGCCGTTGCGCGACGGTGTGATCGCGGACTTCGAGTACACGGAAGCCATGATCCGGTACTTTATCCGCAAGGTGCTCAAGAACTCTTTCTTCATACGTCCTCGCGTCGTGGCCTGTATTCCGTCAGGCGTGACCGACGTAGAAATGAGGGCGGTCCGTGATTCGGCGGAGCGCGCCGGCGCCAAGGAAGTGCTGTTGATATCCGAACCAATGGCGGCCGCCATCGGATGTTCACTGCCCGTTGAAGAACCTGTGGGTAGCATGATCATCGACGTCGGCGGCGGTACCTCCGAGATCGCCGTGATCTCCCTCGGCGGCATCGTAACGGCCAAGTCGGTTCGCATCGGCGGCGATGAAATGGACGAGGCGATCATTAACCATATGAAGAACGACTGCAACCTTCAGATCGGTTTCAACATGGCCGAGCAGATAAAGTGGAAACTGGGCTCTGCCTATCCCGTGTTCGACAAGGAAATCGAAATGACGGTGAAAGGGCTCGATCTGATTGACAGAATACCGCGTTCGGTCGTGGTTGATTCCCTGGCGATCCGCAGAGTCCTGTCGCAACCGCTTGACGGGGTGATCATGGCGGTGAGGCAGACCCTGGAACTCACCCCGGCGGAGCTGGCGGCCGATATTATCGATCGCGGCATCATCATTAGCGGTGGCGGATCCCGGCTACCCGGCCTGGACAGGCAAATAACGAAGGAGACCAAGCTTCCGGTAAGGCTCGATGATGAACCCATGACCTCGGTGGTCAGAGGCGCAGGCAAGATCATTGAGAACTTCGCCGCCTATGAAAAGATGCTGAACGTCTTGAAAGACTAGCATGTTTCGGTTCTTTTACTCCCTGTACTACCATCGACAGTACACCGCGTTCGTCCTGGCCACGATCATCTCTATCGTGCTGCTGATGGCGTCCCCACCGAGCCAGGTCAGTATCATGCGCGTGGCCTGGATGATGGTGCTGACGCCGGTTCAGGAGGCATTCGCCTTCATTCCATCGTATTTCAACCTGAAATCCGAAAACCATCTCCTTCGTCAGAAACTCGTCCAGGTGCAGTTGCAGACGGCCAACCTCGAGGAACACAGAATCGAAAACCAGCGGTTGCGCGGGCTGCTGAGCCTGAAAGACAAAAAACAATACACCTATGTTTCCGCCGAGGTGATAGGCTGGAACACCGACCAGGGTTTGAACACCATCGTAATCGATGTCGGCCGTGCCGATCAGGTCCGCAAGTACATGGCTGTCGTCATGGAAGACGGGGTCCTGGGAAGAATAATCGAAGTCGGCCTGACCTCGTCGTTCGTCCAACTGTTGACCGACAGAAACTGCCGGATCAGCGGATTGGTCCAGCGTAGCCGGGAGCAGGGGATCATCCGTTACCAGAGTGACGGACTTTACATGCAACTGCCGTTGAGGGCAGATGTCCGCCTGGGAGACCCCGTGGTGACATCCGGCCTGGGAGAAACTTATCCATCCGGATTGCCAGTGGGCAGGATCAGTCAGATCAAGCTGGGCAGCCGGAACCTGTTTAAGCAGGTAACCATAGCCCCCGCGGCGGAATTGAATCGGCTGGAGGAGGTGTTTGTCATCATGGGGCGGGAACTACCCGATGTCGTAGTAGATTCGGTCCTGGTCGAATAACTGCGGAGTTCGGGTCCGGGTTCATGATTCAGAAAATCCATGCACTTAAAACATGCAATCCTACTATTTCTTGCGTTTGTAATCGATAGTACGTGGGGACACGAAATCGCCATACGGGGTATCAGGCCCGATTTCGTGCTCATGTTTCTGATCTATGGTGCGATGGGATCGGGTGCCTTTGCGGGGACGATCCTGGGATTCAGCGTAGGACTGCTGGAGGATTTCAATGGCTCACCGGAGAACCTGGGTCTTAACGCACTGTGCAACACGCTGGTCGCATACGGGGTGGGAATCGCCGGTAACACGCTGTACAGGGACAGTCTGTCCACACTGCTGCTCACGCTGCTGGCCTCCAGCGTGGTGCATGCCGCGATATACTGGTTCATTTTCACCGAATTCCAGTTGACTGAATCGGTATACATGCTCGCAACGATCTCCTTGCCCGCCATGCTCTACACGATCACGGTGGCCGTGGTACTCATACTCGCTTTGACCTATAGACAGGGACAGATCAATGTCCGTTGGCTTTTCCCAGAATGACCATTCCACACACAGGGCTCAGCTGTACCTGTTTATCGGTATAGTCACCGCGCTCTTTCTGTTCCTGGCCCTGCGCCTTTTCTATTTTCAGGTTATTTCCGGCGAGGAGTACCGCGCTCATTCGGAACGGAACCGTATCCGTCCCGTTGTTCTCGAAGCGCCTCGGGGACTGATCCTGGACCGCAATGGCGTGGTCCTGGCGGAAAACAGGGCGTCCTACACCATCGCCGCCGCTCCGTTCGAGATTTCCGACGAAACCGTGGACTACCTGGGACAACTAACCGGGCAGCATGTCGAGGCCATTCGAAAGCGGGTTAGAGATCCGGCGTTAAACCGTTTCAATCCGACACCGGTCCAGCGGGACGTATCCTTTGAGATCGCGTCCCGAGTGGAAGAACACCTGCTCGATCTGCCCGGTGTGATCGTTCAGATCACGCCCAGCCGGATGTATGGCATGGGTAAGATGGCGAGCCACGTGCTCGGATACGTTTCCGAGATGAATCCACAGGAACTCGAGGAACTGAAGGATTCGGGGTATCGATCTGGCGATATCATCGGCAAGCTGGGTGTTGAGCGGACTTTTGAACGGCACCTGCGAGGCCAGAACGGCCTGGAATTCATGGAGGTCAACGCCCGGGGCGAAGAACTGGGACCATTGCCCGGTATGCCGGTCCTCCTGCCGGAATCGGGTAAAAACGTCTATCTGACGCTGGATGCCAGGATTCAATCCGTGGCCGAAGAGGCTATTCCCGACAGCCTGGCCGGCGCACTGGTCGCGATGGATCCCACGAGCGGCGCCGTGATCGCGATCGTCAGCAGGCCAGGATACGACCCCAATCTGTTTGCTGACGGTATTGCACAGAGCGTCTGGGATGCGCTACGCAACCATCCGCTCATGCCCCTGCTGGATCGATCGCGTGACGGACAGTATCCACCGGCGTCGACAATGAAGATCGTAACAGCCGCCGCCGCGCTTGAAGAAGGACTGGTAACACCGACGACGGTTATGCGCTCGTGCAACCGTGGATACCGCTTTGGAAGCCGATGGGCGGGGTGTTGGAACTCTGGTCACGGCGCGATGTCCTTCAGGGATGCGACGGTCCATTCCTGCGATGTTTACTATTACCAGACGGGGTACCGGCTGGGACTGGATCTCTGGGGTCGGTATGCGCGGGGCTTCGGCTTTGGAGCCCCCACCGGATTCGATGCGGGTGGAGAACAGCACGGCCTGGTGCCCGATTCGACCTACTACGATCCGGCGAAGAACCGCCCGTGGACCCCCGGCAAGATGTTGAACCTGGCCATCGGACAGGGCGAACTTCTGGTCACGCCTCTGCAAATGGCGGTGATGACTGCCGCGGTGGCGAATGGCGGCGTGCTTTACAGGCCCCACATTCTTAATCACGTAGAATCGGCCGATGGGGAAACGCTGGAATCCAGCGCACCGACCATCAGGGACCGGTTACCCATTTCCCGGGAAACCCTGGACCTGATTCAGGACGCTTTGATTGCCGTGGTAAATGAAGGCACGGGCAGGAGGGTGTCCCTCCCGTACGCGCAGGTGGCCGGAAAGACAGGCACCGCAGAGAATCCGCATGGGCTGGACCACTCCTGGTTTATCGGGTACGCTCCGGCTGATTCGCCCCGTATCGCCGTTGCGGCTATCATGGAGAATGCGCCTTCGAGCTCGGCCGTGCCCGTAGTGGCGCAGGTCATCGACGCGTATCTTTCCCTGGAACGCCAACCCGTTGCAGGTCGCAACGCTGCCGAAACCGCTATATTGGACTAAACCCTCAGGTACACCGAATTTACCATGGAAAACCATCTGAACCGTACACTGGTCATCGTGTCGATCGTGTTGTCCGTGATCGGCATCGTCGTGATCTACAGCGCTACGCGGGATGAGACAGGGATTGGAATGTCCCGGTACATGCTGCAGTCGATGTGGTTTATCTTTGGCGTAGGCATCATGTACGTGACTTCCGTGTTGCCCATCCGGTTCCTGCAGGCCATAACCATCCCCGTTTTCATACTGGTGCTGGCCCTGCTGGTCGTCGTGTTGGCCACGGGTACAGTCAAGGGGTCCAGCCGGTGGATCAGGCTCGGTTTCATCGGCATACAACCTTCCGAACTGGCGAAGATCGCCGTCATACTGACGCTCGCCCAGTATCTATCACAGGTCCGATCCAACTTTCGCCGGCCCTCGGTGTTGGCCACCTGTGGTGTAATCGTAGCCCTGCCCGTGTTTTTCATTCTGTCGCAGCCTGATCTGGGCACGTCCATCGTTTTCGGGGCGATCCTATGCGGCGTGTTGCTCTGGGCGGGGTTGAGCGTCCTCGAACTGATGCTCATGGTTTCCCCCCTGATCGGCGTCATAATCGGTGTGGTGAGTGGGTTCGACTGGATCATATGGTCGGTTTTCATACTGACTGTGGCCGGCATCATGTACCTGAAATGGCCGCCTCGATTCGTCACCATATTCCTGATCGTGGCGCATCTGGGCGTTGGTCTGGGCGCGGAACCGCTTTGGGATTCGCTTCATGACTACCAGCAGCGGCGTGTCGAGACCTTTTTGAATCCCCAGGTCGATCCGAAAGGCGCGGGTTACCAGATCATCCAGTCCAAAATCGCCATAGGTTCGGGCGGACTGCTCGGACGCGGATTTCTGCAGGGATCTCAGACCCACCTGGCGTTCCTGCCGGAGCAACACACCGATTTCATCTTTTCCGTCATCGCCGAAGAATTCGGTTTTGTCGGCTCGATCTTCGTGCTCGGACTGTATTTCGTCTTCATACTCATCGGCATATATATCGCGATGAACGTAAAAAGCCGGTACCAGAGCCTGCTCGCGGCGGGATGTGTATCCGTTTTCACCTTTCACGTGATCATGAACGTGGGGATGGCCGTCGGTATGCTGCCGATCGCCGGCGTACCCCTGCCGTTTCTCAGCTACGGCGGCTCCTTTCTGATGACCAGCCTGATTCTGTGCGGACTGTTGCTGAATGTCTGGCGTCATCGATTTGATTACTGACCCCTACCACTTGCCGCGAACAAGGAAAGAACATGCATCCCATACTGTTTGAAATCGGCCCGCTGACAATACGTACTTACGGCCTGTTGCTGGCCGTTTCCTTCATGGTCGGGATCATACTGGCGTTGAAACGTTCCCGGGAGCGGGGACTCAACCAGAACCAGATGATCAACATGTGCCTGCTCATCATGCTTGCCGGTATCATCGGGGCGAGGATCATGTATGTCATCCCCCACTGGAACGAGTTCAGTGCAAACCCGCTGGACATCATCAGTCCCTTTCAAAGTTCCGGCGCGATCGGCCTGACCGGCCTGACCATGTACGGCGGTTTCATAGCCGCAGTCCTGGTATCCATCCTGTATCTACGCATGAAAAGGTTGTCCGTCTGGAAGGCCTGCGACGCCTTCGCACCAAGTATCGCCCTCGGTATCGGGATCAGCCGCATCGGCTGCTTCCTGAATGGCTGCTGCTTTGGACTGCCCACCGAGTCCGCCCTGGGGGTTGTCTTCCCGGCATTCAGTGCGGCGGGCTCATTTTATCCTGATGTAGCGCTTCATCCCGCCCAGCTTTACAACGCGGTACTTGGATTCGGGCTGTTCGGCCTGCTGCTCTGGCTGGACAGTAAGCCTCGATTCGACGGATTCCTCTTTGCCGTGCTGCTGATCAGTGAGCCCATCACCCGGTTTTTCGTGGACCTGTTCCGGTATTACGAATCCAGTATGACGCTGGGCAACCTGGGCAGCGCGGTCCTGTCCGTCAACCAGGGTATCAGTATCGTGCTGTGCGGCGTGGGATTCCTCCTTCTGGGCTGGCTCAGAAACCGGGCGCGACAGCGTTCGGGACGAAGCCAGTCGCGTCGCGCTTGATGGTTCAGAGCGCGGCGATCTCTCCCTCAACATGCTACCTTTCTGGCTTCAGCCGCGAACCCGTACGCCGGTCCGACTGAACACTCCCGCAGATTTCATCCGGTAGGTTCGAGAAACCCCTGGCCTGATTCAGACTGAATTCTTAGGGGCGAACCCTGGCTGCAGGATGCAGTCCGTTTCACCGGACGCGAGGGAATTCCATAGGTTATGTGTCGCGCCCGCACTGATGGAGCATGCCTCGAACACAACAGATATAAACTTTTATGTATTATGTTTACAATATGTTACGATCGGCAGGCTGCACGGCGCTGGACCTGGTTTATCCACCATGCTGCGCGCTTTGCAAGGTCCGGATTTACGATGATCGGGAAGTCGTATGCGAGGAATGTGTACTTGCACTGCTTCCGATTGACGCGCCTTACTGCGAACGATGCGGCCAATCGCTGGGTGGCCCGGTGGCGACGTGTGCAGCATGTCCGGGCCGCACTTTCTATTTCGACGGCGCCCTTTCCGGGTTCGAGTTCAACAGGCCGCTCCAGGATCTCATCCATCAGCTAAAGTACCGAAACCGCCCTGGTATCGGGCGGTTCCTGGGTTCCCTGTTGGGAAAAAGGGTTGAACGGGACCCGGATTTTCCGCATATTACGGCCGTTGTGCCCGTGCCCCTGCATCCCCTGAGGAAACGGGAAAGGGGGTACAATCAGAGCGAGTACATCGCACAGGGCATATCGGACGAAACGGGTGTTCCGATCCTGGAAGATGGCCTTGTGCGGAACCGAAACACGCCGACGCAGACCTCGTTGACCCCCGAAGCCCGCCTGGCCAATGTCGAACGTGTGTTCGAAGCAGTCCGGGTCGATGCGGTTCGCGGCTCCACGGTCGCGCTGGTCGACGATATATTCACGACGGGGGCAACGATAAACAGTTGCGCTCGAACGTTGCTTCAGGCCGGCACCGAAAGGGTATTTGCCCTGACCGTCGCGCATGCCTGAAAGCGTACACAACCCCAAGGCAGCGGGAGAAGAGATTTCATATGCATATCGGCATATTGACGGGCGGCGGCGACTGCCCGGGACTGAATGCCGCGATCCGCGCGGTGACCAGGCGGTCTATAAAGACTTACGGATCGACGGTCGTGGGTATCCGCAATGGATGGGCTGGATTGATCAATGATGATACAAGCCCACTCAGCCTGGTCTCCGTATCCGGCATCCTGCACCGGGGCGGTACCATCCTGGGCACTTCCAGGACCAACCCGATGAAGGACGAAGGCGACATTGAACGTATCAAGGCGAACGTCAAGAAACTGGGTCTGGAGGCGGTGGTCGCCATAGGGGGCGAAGATACCCTGGGCGCGGCGGCGGCCCTGAACGAGGCCGGCATTCCCATGGTCGGCCTTCCAAAAACGATCGACAACGACATCGTCGGAACGGACATGACGTTCGGATTCGATACCGCCGTGACCATTGCCACCGAAGCCATTGATCGTTTGCACACCACCGCGGAATCCCACCACCGTGTGATGGTCATCGAGGTGATGGGCAGGCATACGGGCTGGATCGCGATAAAGTCGGGGATCGCCGGAGGCGCGGACTGCATACTGATACCAGAGGTGCCCATGGACCTGGACGACGTCTGCGCGCTCGTCAAGCAGCGCATCGATCGGGGCAAGAATTTCAGCCTCGTCGTCGTCGCGGAGGGCTTCACGATGAAAGATGCCCAGGGTCATGTAACCCAGGACGACCGGGTCGATGACTTCGGGCATGTGCGCCTGGGTGGCATCGGCGAAGTGATTGGCGCCGAGATCGAACGGCGGGCCAGGATCGAGACCCGTGTGACGATTCTTGGTTACATTCAGCGTGGGGGTTCTCCCACGGCTTACGACCGGGTGCTGGCGACGCGGTACGGGGTTACCGCGGCCGATCTGGTGCATAGCGGAGATTTCGGAAAGATGGTGGCTTTGAAGGGCGCGAAGATCGGAACCGTGCCGCTCTCCGAGGTGACCGGAAGGATTCGCACGGTGGACATGGAACTGTATGAAATCGCCCAGGTGTTTTTCGGATAGCATTCACCAGGAGTGGAATTGACAACGATGCCGCGCCGGTTGATCATTGCCGGTAACTGGAAAATGCATACCGACGTAGTCGATGGCGCCTCGCTGGTCGCCGATCTGATCGAACGCGTGGATTCCCTCGCCCTGGTTGCGGACCTCGTGTTGTGCCCGCCATTCACCCATTTGACGGTGGCGGCCACGCAGTTGTCCGGCAGTTCCATCTCGTTGGGCGCCCAGAACATGCACCCTGCGCCAGAGGGTGCTTTCACTGGGGAAGTGTCCGCCAGAATGCTGTTGACTTCGGGGTGCCGGTACGTTATATTGGGGCACTCTGAAAGGCGGACGTATTTCGATGAAACGAATGAATCCGTCAACAGGAAAGTGAGATCGGCAATTTCCGCGGGCCTCACCCCGATTCTCTGCGTCGGCGAGACGCTGGAGGAACGAGAAGCCGGTTGTACCGAGACGGTAGTCGACGAGCAGGTTCGTGAGGGCCTCAAAGGAACCGAACCCGGTTCGGCCGACGATCTCGTCCTGGCTTACGAGCCGATCTGGGCGATCGGTACCGGTAGCGTGGCAACCCCCGATCAGGCGGACCAGGTACACGGCCACTTGAGGGCGATTGTCGCTGATCTGTTCGATGACAACTTCGCCAGCCGGCTTAGGATACAGTACGGCGGGAGCGTCAAACCGGACAACGCGGGTGCGCTGTTGGCCAAACCACACATCGATGGAGCGCTCGTTGGGGGAGCCAGCCTGGAAGCCTCGTCTTTCGAGGCGATCGTCCGGGCGGGACTGGGAATCGACGGCGGCTGACGCAACTTGTCGGGTTACAGCCGTACGCTAACCGAAGGATATACATAGTGTTTACCTCCGTAGTCACTATCCATGTGCTGGTTTGTATCGTTCTGATACTGTCTGTCCTGCTGCAGTCCGGCAAGGGCGGAGGGTTGTCGAGCGCATTCGGTACGGGTGGTCCTACCGGCGGCATGGCCGGCCAGATGTTCGGCGGCCGGGGCGCCGCGACTTTCCTCAGCAAGTCAACGACCATACTGGCGACGTTGTACATGCTGATTGTCATCGGACTGAACCTGTTGCCGGACGATGCACAGGGACCTCGCAGCATAATACAGGAAGAAGCCCTGAGAAACCAGCAGGCGTCCCCCGCACAGGGACTACCCGACGTTGAGTCGGGCCTGCCCGCCGCAGATCCGTTCCAGTCAGGTTCTCCCTGAGAAGACGGGACCACGCCTCATTCCGTCAACCATCGCGCGGCGGTCCTTCTGCCGGCATAGTCGACGTGACGCCGAAGTGGTGGAATTGGTAGACACGCTGTCTTGAGGGGGCAGTGGGAGAAATCCCGTCGCGGTTCGAATCCGCGCTTCGGCATCCAACCCCGATTTACGTCTTGCTTACACGTCCAATCAAGCCCGGAAGGTGTCCCATGCGTCCGGTGCGTTTGTTGATCCCCATGATCGCTGTCCTGGCGAGCCTGGCATTCGTCGCCCTATCCCCCGGCCAGAACCAACGGACGAATTCGGTGGGCAAGATCATGCCTCCGGATGCCGCTCCCCTGTCCCAACAAGTCATCCGCGTAATGAACATGGAGCCCCGCGGCCTGGATTCCGGTATTCATCCGTACGATGACGAAGGGGCGGTCTTACGGCCCTTCGAAATGTTGATGTGGCGTGATGAGTTCATGCAGCCGATTCCGGGTGCGGCAGAACGCTACGAACGTTCCGAGGATGGCTTGACCTGGACCTTCTACCTGAGGCCCGGTGCCCGGTGGAGCGACGGTCGACCGGTCACCGCGCACGATTTTGTATATACATTCAGGCGAAATATCGATCCGGCGTCGGCGAATATCTACGCGAATTTCTACTACGATTTCAAGAACGCCCGAGCGATCAACCAGGGACAAATCAAGGATGTCGAAGAGTTAGGCGTGCGTGCGCTGGACGACCTGACCCTGGTCATCGAGACCGAACAACCGACTCCCTACCTATTGTATATCATATCCTTTCCGGATACGTTCCCTGCGCCTCGATGGGCGATCGAGAAGCATGGCCGAAAGTGGACCGAACAGGGTAAAATCGTTACCAACAGCGGCTTCAAGATGGCTGAATGGGTCCCGGGCAGCCACATAACCTATGTGCCGGATCCCATGTACAACGGTCCCCATAAACCCTACCTTGAAAGGGTCGTCCAGTTTTTCCGGGAAGCCGCGGTGGCCAACACCCTGCCCTACGAAAACGACGAAGTGGACATGGAAGCGGTCGACCTGGCGGAACTTAACCGCATTCAAAACGACCCCCGCCTGGGCAAGGAGATCGTCCGTTCGCCGAGTTACCAGACCTGGTACCTGATTTTTCGAACCCAGGAACCGCCCTTCGACGATGTCCGCGTCCGTGAAGCCTTTACCCGAATCATCGACCGCGAATCGATCTGCCGCGTGATTCTGGGAGGAGCGGGCATTCCGGCCTACTCGATGATTCCGCCCGGATTCGATGCCTACGCGGGGGCGGACAGTCGTTCGTTCCAGGCATACGATCCTGAGCGAGCGAAGAATCTCATGTCGGAAGCCGGCTACCCGCGGGGGCGTGGATTTCCGATGGTCGAAACGTGGCTGAGATCGCCCAATCCCATCACCCGCAGAATCGCCGAGGCGATCCAGGGGATGTTGAGGAATCACCTCGGGGTAAACATCACCTTACGCAGCGCCGATATGGGGTCCTACATGACCGCCCTTTTCGACTGGCAGATTCCCTTCGGATTCATCGCATGGGGAGCGGATTACCTGGACCCGAGGAACATGCTGGACATGACCTGGCATTCCCGGCCGAGAGGGGCGCAGCGTCAGGATTGGACCCATCCGGCATTCGACGAACTCGTGGACCGGGCGATAGGGGAAAGAGATCCCGCCCGGCGCACGGAGATCTACAAGCAAGCCGAGACCATCCTGGTATCCGACTACGGCGGCGTGTTCGTGTACCATCCGATCGGATACGGACTGCGAAAGCCGTGGGTGAAGGGTTACTCCAGGCGGCCCGACGGTACGGTTGGGAGCCTGATGTGGACCGAAGTTTACATCGGTGCACGCTAACGGCAGACAGGGAGGGACGAAATGACTGGTGAACAAACTGCCGTTCCGGAGAAACAGCGGATCAACATGAGTTGCGGACAGACGCCCCTTTCACCTGCCTGCCTCTCGGCGATCGGAGAACAGCTCGTAGAACCGATTTATTATTCCCATTACCCCGAGGTCGAGAAAGAAACCTGCCTCATGCTCAAAGAGCTGATGAATACCAAAAACGGCCCCATGCTCATACCGGGATCCGCCGTGTACGGCCTGGAAGCGGCCATGCTCAGCACCGTGGAGTCCGGTGACCACGTGCTGACGGTCCAGACCGGCGTATTCGGCCGGCTGTTGACGGCGCTGGCCAGGTTCGCGGGCGGGGATACGACCGAGATCGCCCTAGAGGAAGGGCAGTCGGTCGACCCGGAAACGATTCGCGGGCATCTCCTCGGTGACCCTGAAATCAAACAGGTAGCACTGGTACACTGCGAGACCACGACCGGTACGATGAATCCCATCGAGGCAATCGGGCGAATGATGAAGTCCGAGTTTCCCCACGTGATCTACATGGTGGACTGCGTGTCTTCCTTCGGGGGAACGGAGGTACGCGTGGACGACTGGGGGATCGACCTGCTCGTCACCACGACCCAGAAATGCCTGAATGCGCCGCAGGGCCTGGCGATCGTGGTGGCTAGTGAAAAGGCCTGGGATAAGATCGAAAACCTGCGCAGCGCGCCACGCGCCATGTGCCTCGATCTCCACTCCTGGCGCCGCTACGGCATGGACGGCGGCGCCGCGCTGGGGTACAACATGTTCGAAAAGGGAGGTCAGTCGCGTGCACGCAAACCCCATCCGCGCGACTGGCACGCCCACGGCTCCGCCCCTTCGTACACCCTGGTGGTTGGATTGCACGCGTCATTGAAGGCGATTATGGAGGAGGGACCGGAACAGGTTTACCGCCGCCAGTACGTCGCGTCAAGAGCGGTACGCGCCGCACTGAACGCCCTGGGACTCGGAATCGTAGCCGCGACCGATGTGTCGGCCGCGCCCATGGCGACCCGTATCGCCCTTCCGCAAGACTTCGACCTGACCGAAATGAACCGCATTCTCCTCGAAGATCATGGCATCGCGATCAGCAGCCTTGGCCGAATCGGGACCATGGGCTTCATGGCGGTGCCGGAGCATGTGCTATGCACCGTCTTGGCGCTGGAACAAACCCTGAATAAGATAGGATGGGAAGGGGAAGAGGGTGCGGGAGTGGCTGCAGCGCGGGAGGTCTTCGAGAACGCGAAGGAATGTGCCGGCCGGGAAAGCGACAGCCTGGATGCAGCCCTGAGACCGCACTAAGGCTGATCGGCTTTCGGAGTCGTTTCTTCATTCCCAATGCTGCCTATCGTCCCCGGGCCGCCGGATCCGAACAACCAGTGCCAGAATCCCCGTTCTCGTTTCAAGCCTGCCTCACCGTTCACGACCTCCTTCGTGACGTACAGCGTCGTAGAAAGGTTGAGGTGCTTGTCGATGCGTAATGCGTAACTACCCCGGTCGTTTCGCTCGAGCGCTTCGGTGCGCAGGTAGGGTTTCCACAGTTCATTGAGTTGCCCGTGCCAAAGGAACACGCCGGCCACGTCTTCGACCAGTATGCGTTCGGCTTCATGGTATAGCGACGCGCGTCGCGCCGGATCGCCGATCAGGTGATTGGCGTCCGCCATGATGGATTCGAAGCGTTCGTTGTACCAGGCATGACGGCCCGTCGAAAGCCAGATGCCGAGCAGGTTGCTGGCATCCATGTAGTCGTACCCGTAGGGAATCATGGCGAAGGCGATGTTGCCCTGGTACATGGTTTCCATGAACAGTTTGGCCTCGGTATTCTGCACGCCGATGTCGATGTTCAGGTTCTGCTTCAGCATGGCCTGCACCGCCTGCGGAGCCTGGCCCCCCTGCAGGTTGGATCCCCGAATCCACATCACGGTAGGAGGAAATCCCCTGCCGTCCGGATAGCCGGCTTCCGCGAGTCGCTGCCTGGCCAGGCCGGGATCGTATCGCTGAACAGGGGCGAGTTCCCGGATGTTCGCCGCGGGAAATCCTTCAGGCAGCATGGACACGGCGGGGACGGCGACCCCGCGAAGGGCTGAGTCTACCAGCGCGTCGTTGTCGATGGCGTGGCTGAAGGCCTGCCGTACACGCAGGTCGTTGAACGGCGGTTTGAAGGTGTCCATCATCAGGTAGGTAGTGGCGAAGGCCACGTAGGTGTCCAACTCATCCTTTAGCCTGGGGTCGGATCGGACTCGGTTGATTTCCGCCTGGTTGGACAGAATGACGTGGTCTACGTCGCCGGCCTCGTAGGAGGACAGCATAGGCGGTCGGACCGCCGCGTTGAACAGCCTGGTGACCACCCGCTCGAGATACGGTTTGTGCGGACCCCGGTAATGGGGATTCGGCTCCAGTACGATGCGGTCCAGCTTGGACCATTCCACCAGCTTGAAGGGGCCGCTGCCCATGTGCGTTTCCGGCCTGGTCGACCAACCTGCACCGTGTTTCTCGAACTGATGGGTGGGCGTTACCCAACTGAAGGTCAGGATCAGTGGCAGGTAGGGTGTGGGATCCTCGGTGGCAAAAACGATGGTGTGATCGTCCAATGCCCTGACCCCCAGTGAATCGAGGGGCATCCTCCCGGCAACTACCGCTCCCCAGTTCCTGATCGACCGGTAGAACCATTCGAGATCGAACCCCGTGGCAGGGTCCGCCCACCGTTTGAAGGTGTCTTCGAAATCGTAGGCTGTCAGTGGATGGCCGTCGGCAAAGATCAGGTCGGGTTGCAGATGAAAGGTCCAGGCGAGTCCGTCGTCGGACACTTCCCACCGGGCCGCGGCGGCCGGCAGCAGGTCGTAGTTCCGGTCCATACGTACCAGTGGTTCGTTGACCAGTGCGTAATCGTGGCCGACCACCTGGTAGTGCGAGGTGGCCATATCCAGGTAGCGGTTCTCGGCCTTGAAACTGGTGAAGACCTGGTACTCGGGCGGGGCCGCATCGGGAGGAAGAGGTATACCGATGGAGTTGAGGTAGGGTGCGGCCGACTCCGTGGCTGGCCAGGCCAATGCGACAGCGCTGGAAATGAACGTCACGGAGAGAAGTGCGATGAAAAAACGGACGCTCACGGTAGGTCCTTCCGCTTGGCAGACACGCGTTTCCGGTCAGTCCAGGTAAAGGATCACTTTACCTTCTTCGATCTCCACCCGGTAGGTTTTGGCGCGCATGCGGGGATCGTAGAGGGCCTGGCCGGTAGCGAGGTCGAACTCCCACTGGTGCCAGGCGCACTTCAGGACCTGCTTCTCGTGATGCTCGACCCCGTAGACTTCCTCCGCCGTCACATGCGGCCTGAGCCGGCCGAGACAGAGCGGTCCGCCCTTGTGCGGACACCGGTTTCTCAGGGCGTAGAATCTGCCGCCGACGTTGAACACGCCGATGCCGCCCCGTCCGCCCGCGGGGACAATGCGCCGTTCACCCGGCGGCAAGTCTTCCACGGAGGAAACTTCGTATCGCTTGTTCATGCGGTGGGGTTTCCCTGTTCATCCAGGCCGTACAACTCGCGGGCCGTTTCCACGAAGACCCTGCGCTTGAGACTGGAATCCACGCCCGGCAGCGCTGAATCCGGAGACTCCCAGTCCCAGTGGGGATAGTCACTGGCGTATACAAGGATCTCGTCCGCGTGCAGCCAGTTCAGAAAGGTCTTGAGGTCCTTTCGGGTGGGCGGTTGTTCCATGGGCTGGCATCCGAACCGCACGTGACCGCGTATGTATTCGCTGGGGAGCCGTTTTACCCAGGGGGTGTAGTCGCGGACGGCTTTCCAGTCGGCGTCCATGTGCCACATCAGGCCCGGTATCCAGAAGGTGTCGTGTTCAATGAAAAGGAATCTCAGCCCGGGGAACTTCTCGAACGTACCTTCGCAGATCAGGCTCACCACGTGCGCCATGGCGATCTGGGGCCGTGCCATGCGCATTTCCAGGTAGTAGGAAGGATATCCGGCGGCCGTGGGGGCATTGGCGACGCCCGCGCCTTCGGCGCCGAAATGAACGCACACGGGTAGCCGGCATTCCTGCGCGGCCTCGTAGATCGGGTCGTAGAACCTGTTGCCGAAGGGCATGCGTCCACCGGCGGGCATGATGACCTGCAGCACTTCCGGGCGGTTGCCGATACGCCGGATCTCCGCTGCCGCCTGCTTCGGATCCGTCGGCGCCACGGCGATCGACGCCCGGAACCTATCGTCCGACTTGATCCAGGTCTCGAGGGTCCAGTCGTTGAAAGCACGGCACATGGCGGCGCCGTAATCGGCGTCAGGATGCACTGCCGCGCCGTATACGGTCACGCCCGTCAACAGGGCCACGTCGATGTCGTACTCGTCGAGATGGTGTATTCGCGCCAGGTCGATATTGCTGCTGGGGTGGGTTTCGGAGTGTTCCCATAACTCGGCACGGCAACCGCCCCTGGGAAGGTTGGTGTAACCCACTCCCGGCATCATGGTGCCGAAGTCCTTCACGTACTCCACGTAGTGAGCGGGAAGATAGGGGAAAAGATCGTCGATTTCGACAACCCCGTGGTGCAGATCGCAGTCGATGAGACCGATCTGCGTAGCAGTACCCGATCCGGTTTTTTTCATGGCTGGATGGACCTGTCAACTTTACCCGGGAACATGGATTGGAGACAACGTCATAAACGCTGTCAGCCCGGTTACTGTCAAGCAAATTGCGGTGATTTGCGGCCGAATGAACCAACCGGACCAGGCACGGCACGCCGGGCGGAAAACCCGGAGGCAGAACGAATGTCAACCGGTGAATCAACGTATGCGGAACACCGTTCCAGACTGGTGTTAATCGTACAAGTTTATGCTTTCAATTTGCCACTGTTCCCCTATATTAAGTAATTTTTATCCGATTCACCGATACGCAAGGTCAAGGCGGTCTGCCAAGCATGATTTCCTGGATATACGAGCCCGAGGCCTGGATCCTCCTCGCGACCCTCGCGAGCATCGAGATCGTACTCGGCATCGACAATATCGTCGTCATCACGATTCTGGTCGGCCGCCTGGAGGTCCACCGAAGGCAACGGGCCCGGATCTACGGCCTTGCGCTGGCCATGGTCACGCGGCTCTGCCTGCTGTTCACCCTGACCTATATCGCCCGGCTCAAATTCACGCTGTTCACGGTGGTCGGCGAGGACATATCGGGCCGCGACATCATCATGCTGGTCGGCGGCCTGTTCCTCCTCATCAAAGCCGTGCACGAAATCCGTCATATGTTTCATGTTCAGCAGCAGGAGGAGCACGTCTTTCGTGCGAGTTCCTATGCTGGCATACTGATTCAGATCGCGCTGATGGACATCATTTTCTCGCTGGATTCCGTCATCGTGGCGGTCGGCATGGCGGCGGATTACCTGCCCGTCATGGTGCTGGCGATCGTCATCGCCATCCTGGTGATGATGTTGGCGGCCAGGACGATAGGGGATTTCGTCGACGTCCATCCGAGCGTCAAGTTACTGGCCCTGAGTTTCCTGGTGCTGATCGGAATCGCGCTCATGTTGGAAGGCGTCGATATTCACGTGGAGAAGGCCTATCTGTACACTGCGATTGCTTTCAGCGTGATCGTGGAGTTCGTGAACATGCGTCTGAGCGGACACCGGATCAGGACCCTGGTGTTCGGTGTGCTGGCACTCTTTGGCCTGAAATTCGTCCTGGATCTGTTCGGATTGCATTTCGAGTATGAATACCTGTATATCGCCATTGCGTTTTCCGCGGGGGTGGAAATCCTGAATGCGCGCCTGTACAGGCACATGATGCCGGCGAGTACGTAAAGGTCATAACTTTTGGAGATCCAAATGGAATACCGGCAACTCGGACGCTTCGGCGTTCGCGTGTCTCCCATATGCCTCGGCACGGCGTTCAGGGGCTTCTGGGCCGGTCGGTCAGACGAGAAAACCTGCATACGGACCATTGAAACGGCCGTGGACCTCGGCATCAACTTCATCGACTGCGCCAACTTCTACTTCGGGGGGACATGCGAGGAAGTGCTGGGCAAGGCCCTGGCCAACCTGCGCGACAAACGGGACAACCTGGTCATCACCAGCAAGGTCTGGAGCGAGATCGGATCGGGACCGAACGACAAAGGCACCTCGCGCTATCACATCATGCGGGAGATCGACCGGTCACTGAAGCGCCTGGGGCTGGATCATATCGATCTCTATCTCCTGCACCATTTCGATCAGGACACGCCCCTGGACGAAACACTGGACGCCATGAACGACGTGGTCCGGCAGGGCAAGGCCCGGTATATCGGCATGTGCAACTACACGGCGGCGCAGGTCGTCGAGGCGCTGTGGGTGGCCGACAAACACGGGTTTGCGACACCGGTATGCCTACAGAACCATTACAACCTGATCCATCGATCAAGCGTGGAGACTGAATTGCTAGCCAGGTGCCGCCAGCACGGCCTGGGGATGATGACGTACAGCCCGCTCGCCGTCGGCCTGCTTTCGGGGAAGTTTCGGCGGGGTGCTGATCCTTCAGAGGAGTCAATCTGGTCCAGGGACCTCGAACGGTTCAGACGGACAATGACACCGGGTGTAGATCAACTTATCGCTACGTTGATCGACGTCGCGGAGAAGCTTGGCAGGACCCCCGCGCAGGTCGCATTCGCCTGGATCCTGGATCATCCGGAAGTGACGGCCGCCATGACGGGCCCGGACCTCCCGGAACACGTGGAAGAAGTCTGTGGCGGGACGGGTTGGACGCTGCCTGCCGAGATGCGATGTAAACTGGACGAGGCTTCCGCCCCGGATCGCCTTGGCCAGGAACAATAGTGCACGATCTCTTACCAGCGCACCGTCCTTTGCCAGCCTGCGTTCCTCTGCAAGCCCGCGGGACGGGGTGACCCGCGCGTTTTATCCTAACCATCTCCAGCATCGTCTTCATCTACATCCGGAACTGACAGTCGATCAATCCGTAGCCTATGTACACGCGTGGTCTCGACACGCAAGGCCGTCATAAGGTGCGCGCCGGCGCGAATCTGCTCTCCCTGCTTGGGAATATGGCCCAGCAGTTCGATCATGACCCCGCCCGTGGTGTCCGACGTCAGTTCTTCGGGAAGTTCCAGTCCGCAGGCGCTGATGACCTGGTCTACGGGGCAACTGGCTTCGACCTCGAATCGGTTCGATCCTGTCCGTACGATGAGTGGCGCTTCACTATCGAATTCGTCCTGGATGGGACCGACCAGCTCTTCCAGGACGTTCTCCAGCGTGATCATACCGGATACCGTACCAAACTCGTCCACCAGGACGGCCAGTACGGTATTTCGCCGCTGGAATTCCAAAAGCAGCGCATCAAGCCTGATGGTCTCGGGTAGGAACAGCGGTTCACGGGCGATACGTTCGAGGGACGTGAACTGGTCTTTATCGAAAAGTCCCTTTACCAGGTCCTTGACGTGGATGATGCCTGTGATACGATCCAGGTCCTCGTCACACAGTGGGAAGCGCGTGTGGCTCGATTCGGACACGATGCGCAGGCTCTCGTCCACGCTGTCGTTCTGTTTCAGGTACACGATCTGGTTCCGGGGCAGCATGTGACGACGGGCAACTTTTTCTTCAAGATCCAGCACGTTCTCCATGATCAGGCGTTCTCTCCGGGTGACGTGCCCTCCGGCGGCCATGCCAACCAGGGTAAGCCGCAACTCCGACTCCGTAAAAGCCGCACTGTGATCGTTGGTGACCCGGATGCCCAGGCACCGCAACATGAGATTGGCACTGACCTTCAGCAACCAGATGAATGGCCGGAACACCTTGTAGAACACGACCAGTGGAATCCCGACAGCCAGCGCCATCTGCCGGTACTTCTGCAGTGCGACGAATTTCGGGACCAGTTCACCGGCCGTGATGACCATGAAGGTCAAGACGGCGAAGGCGATGGGTATCGCGATGAGATGGGAGGTCTCCGCCGCGAATCCCAGGGAAAGCACGACCGGGGTGAGCAAGGCGGCCAGCGTCTGTTCGCCGTACCAGCCGAGTCCCAGGCTGGCCAGGGTGACTCCCAGCTGGCAGGTGGACAGGTAGGTATCCAGGCTGAGCAGAATATGGCGCACGATCTGCGCGGTTCTGCTGCCCCCCTTGGCCTCAACCTCGATTTCGGAAAGACGTACTCTGATCAGGGCGAATTCGGCCGTTACGAAAAAGCCGTTCACCGCGACTAGCAGCAGGACGATTAAGAGGTCTATCATTTGTTCCGATTGGTTTTGAGGAAATCAGGTTTGGAGAAATCAATCGTGATTGGAGGCCAGGTCCAGGGCATTTCAAGGGGCGGGGCTGCCGAATCGGTCCGCCAGCGTGTCTCGCCGATAGTCAAAAATCCTCTGCAACAGTTTTTCGACCACTGCTCCATGTACCATACGGCCCAGCAATCCAAATGGCAAGGCATAATGGATCAGGTCTTTCATTTCCACTCCACCCTTCACGGACCGCAGCCGGTGTTCGTGGTGCCAGAACCTGTAGGGCCCTGATCGCTGCTCGTCGACAAAATAGATAAGTGCCTCTGCCTGCGTTATTTCCGTGATCCAGTTAAAGCAAAACATCGAGTAGAGTTTCAGTTGGTAAGTGATGATCAGCCCCGGGTACATTCGGTCCGGAAGGTCGGAAGTGACGGTCAGTCCGACACCCGGCGGGGTCAGGTCGCGCAGGTGTTCAGGCCGGCACAGAAACTCCCATGCGGCATCAAGGGATACGGGTAGAATCTGTGTACGCTGCAACCGATAGACATGCATGGCTTTTCGAGTTTCCTGTTCGATTGGACCGTCGCTTCAAGGCGTGGCCGGCCGCTGTGATGCCAGGTGGTTCTCGTATTCAGGACCGCACTATTTGGATTCTAAGGCAATCCCCGGAACGAGTCAAACCGGAATCGGCGGTCATGACCGCTTCTCCATCTTCCCGACCTTGACACTGGCCGGTCCCGGTTTTAACTTTTGCCCTACTATGGTTATTCTTGTAACTGGCGGATCGGGTTTGATCGGCCGCCGGTTGATCCCATACCTCGAGACGCAGGGTCACCGCGTCATTCGCCTTGTAAGATCCAGGGACATGGTCAGCGCGAACGCGGTCTTCTGGTCCATTTCGGAAGGCCGTTTTCACTGGGATGATTCCGAGGGAATTGACGCCGTCGTACACCTTGCGGGCGAGTCGATCCTGGGCCGATGGACCAAGGCCAAGAAGGCCCGGATACGTGACAGCCGCGTCGACCCTACGCGTAAACTCTGCGCGTTCCTCGCTGGCATGGCGTCGCCGCCCCCGGTCCTGGTGGCCGCGTCGGCCACCGGTTTTTACGGCGACCGCGGCGGAGAGCAGCTGGGGGAGGAGTCCCTGTCGGGGGACGGTTATCTACCCCGGGTATGCCGGCAGTGGGAAGCGGCTACCGCCGCCGCCCGCGAAGCCGGTATCCGGGTTGTGAACCTGCGCACTGGCATGGTCCTGACCCCGGAGGGGGGTGCGCTGGCCGCCATGCACACACCTTTCAGGCTGGCCCTTGGCGGAAAGGTCGGGAACGGCCGGCAGTACATGAGCTGGATTTCACGGGACGACCTGGTTTCCGTCGTGCATTTCGCCCTGGAATCGGGTGATCTGGACGGTCCAGTCAACGCGGTGTCTCCGCAGCCCGTAACCAACGCGGAATTTACCCGGATACTGGGGCTCGTGCTGAATCGACCGACGCCCTTTTCGATCCCCTCCTTCTTCGTCCGCCTGGCATTCGGCGAAATGGGAAGAGACCTGCTCCTGGCGAGCGCGCGAGTCAATCCCGAACGCCTGCAGAAAGCGGGATTCGAATTCAAGCATCCCGATCTCGAGGCTGCCTTGAACGACATGTTGCGGGGGCGTCCTTCGAATTGACACACGAACATTTCTCAACGACTGCGACGCCTCGCGCCCGAAAATACCCGGCCCGGCCATGAATAACGAAAACATGCACCAACCCTCGGACCTCGGTTCCCGCGGAACAGGCGGATTCCTGGACACGATCGAGCGGATCGGGAACCGACTGCCGGATCCCATCACGCTTTTTCTGCTCGGCGCGCTGTTCATCGTCGTCCTCTCCGATATCGCTGCCCGTGGCGAGTGGACCGTGGTCCAGCGCCTGCCGGAACAGGTTGTCCGGGATGACGGTTCGGCCAGTGTGGAGTGGCGCGAGACGGGAAAGGTGTTCACCTCCACGAGCCTGCTCACCCGCGACGGCCTCTTCTGGGTAGTCGGAAACATGGTGGACAACTTCATGAGATTCCCGCCGCTAGGCGTCGTACTGGTGGGGATGCTGGGAATCGGCGTGGCGGAGCGGACCGGCATGATCGGGGCCCTGCTCAAGGCCTTTATGAACGCGGTCCCAGGCGGACTGCTGACCCCGGCCATGGTCTTCATCGGCATCATGTCGTCCATGACGCTCGACGCCGGGTATGTTATTCTCCCTCCTCTTGCGGCTGCGCTGTACAGGGCGGTCGGCCGATCTCCACTGGCCGGACTCGCCGCCGTATTCGCGGGAGTTTCCGCGGGCTTCAACGCCAATCTGTTCGTGACCGGGCTGGACCCGCTGCTGGCCGGTCTTTCAACGGCAGGGGCGCAGACGATCGACGCGGCCTACCAGGTCGCCGCGACCTGCAACTGGTATTTCATGATCGTGTCCACAGTGCTCATGACCCTCGCGGGCTGGGTCGTCACAGCCTGGTTCGTCGAGCGGCGTCTGGCGGGAAAGTCTCCCGAGGAGGGCGGGCCGGCGCTCGAAACGTCGTCGAATCCGGACGACCACGTGTTGACTGCGGGGGAAAGGCGGGGCATTGGGCGGGCATCGCTGGTATTCTTTTCGGTGCTTGGTCTCATCGTGTTCATGATCCTGTGGCCCGGGGCGCCGTTGTACGGGACGGGCAATCTGTTCGACCGTTGGGTGGAGGCGATCGTTCCTCTGCTGCTCTTCTGCTTCATCCTTCCAGGACTCGTGTACGGGATCTCGACTGGCGCCATAAAAAACGACAAGGACGCGGCGCGGCTGCTCATCGAGACTATGGCCAAGATGGCGCCGATCATCGTCCTGGCCTTCTTCGCCGCCCAGTTCATCGCCTACTTCCAGTACTCGGGCCTTGGGCAGATGCTGGCCATGGCCGGCGGCCAGGCACTTGGCCAGGCGCAGATGCCGGCCTGGATGCTGATGATCTCCTTCATACTGGTAACCATGGTTTTCAACCTGATGATCGGGTCGATGTCGGCCAAATACGCTTTATTCGCGCCGATTTTCATCCCCATGTTCATGATGGTAGGCATCAGTCCGGAACTGACGCAAGCCGCATACCGGATCGGCGATTCCGTCAGCAATACGATCACACCGCTGAATCCTTACCTGATCATCATCCTGGTTTTCATGCGACAGTTCGTGCCGAAGGGGGGCATGGGGACGCTGATTTCCACGATGCTGCCCTACACCGTGACCTTCACCATCGTATGGACACTGACCCTGGTGATCTGGATGGCGTTGGGCATTCCGCTGGGTCCGGGAGGCGGACTGGTCTACACCCCTTGAGCGGGGCGCGGCCCAGGGTTCCCACCAGCAGGGTTTAATCTGAACTGGTCGGTCTATTCGTCCCCGCGTTCCGCGTTTGAATCGAACGATTCTTCAACAGCAGATAAGCGGGCAAACCCAGGGCGGTCAGTACGATGCCCGACATGGCTTCACCCGGGGTTTCGAACAGCATGTTCACCAGGATTCCGGCGGAACCCACGATAAACAGGAAGGGAACAACCGGGTAACCCCAGGCTTTGTAGGGCCTGGGCAGGTCGGGAAGTTTTTTGCGCAGTGTAAAAACCGCGGCGGCGGCGGCTATCCACAGCATGAGATTGGCGAAGGTGACGAAAGTGATCAGGTCTTCGAACGTTCCGCTGAGTGTGAGCACACAGGCCCAGGCGGCCTGAAGAATAACCGCCCGGCCCGGGGTCCGGAACCTGGGATGCACTTTGGCGGCCCCTCTGAAGAACAGGCCGTCCCGCGCCATTGCAAAATATACGCGGGGTCCCACCAGCACACTGCCGTTAAGGGCGCCGACTATAGCCACGATGACTGCTGCCGACAGGAGAACGGCCCCGGTCTCTCCGAAGAGTATATTGGCCGCGGTTTCCCCAACCCGTACGATTCCCGCCATCTCCGATACCGGCATGGTCTTCAGATAGACATAGTTCACCAGCAGGTAAAGTACGGTGACGCCCGCGGTACCGAGGAACAGGGCTCGAGGCAGGTTGCGTGACGGCTGCTTGACTTCTCCTGCAACGAAGGAGACCTCTTCCCAGCCGGCAAAGGACCAGGCGACGGCGATCAGGGCAACGCCGAAGGCGACGACCAGGTGCCCGAAATCGATATCCTGCATGTTGATCCGGAAATCGATGGGTTCCGTGCTCCCGCTCCACAGGCCGAACAGCACAAAGATTCCGAGCGCGGCGATCTTGATGACCGATGACACGTTCGTGATATATTTGCTGACGGTCACGCCCCGGTAATTGATTACAGTCAGGAGTACGATCAGGGCGAGGGCGGTGAAGTGTCCGGCGGACAAGGAATAGTCGAAGGTCCATCCGGGCAGGGTGATTTCGGTTTCGAAAAGGACGTTGGTCATCCCGAGGGAAGGAATGAAGTACCCGGCGTATTCGGCGAAACCAACGCCGAGGGCGGCAATGATGCCGGTCAGGTACATCATGAAGGACACCCAGCCGAAGAGGAACCCGCAAAACGGACCGTAGGCTTCTCTCAGGTACACGTACTGGCCTCCGGCCCGTGGTATGGCCGCCCCGAGCTCACCATAGGTCAGGGCGCCCGCCAGGGCGTGCAGGCCGCCGACCAGCCACGCGAGAAGTATGAGGGAAGCGGACGGGATACCCTTGGCCATCAGGCCGGTCGTGAGGAATATCCCCGACCCGATGACAATGCCGACGATGATCATCGTCGTGTCGAAAAGGCCCAGTTGCCGGACCAGGCCAGTCTTTTCTTTTTGATCCGTTTGAATTGCCATATATTGACAGTAGAGGTCGTTTGGGTGTGTGATCAGGGGCCCCGATGGGCACCGGTGGCGGGACGTTGGGTAGCAGCAGGCGAACGACTATGGTACTATGGCGGCATGTCGAAGTCAAGACGGGACAAAGGAGACGGGAGGGACCCTGATTGAACGATTCTACGCTGGGCCTCATCAATTCGAATAAGTATCCCATTCACAGGCCCGAATCGGCTGCTTACAGGGCACTGGTGGAAAGGTGCAGGGATGATCTGGCGACGCAGAGCGCCTGTCTCCTGCCAGGATTCATCACGGAAGAGGCCAGGGTTCGCATGGTGGCCGAGGTGGACGACATAGCCCCGGACGCCTTTCCGTGCCGGGAAACCCACAATGTCTACCTCGAGAAGCACGACGACGCGTTCCCGCCCGACCATCCGCGGCGGAGGCCTCAGACCACGGAACTGGATTCGGTCGCCTTCGACCAGATCCGTCCTTCCGACGGTCTGCATCGGTTATATTCCTGGGACCCGCTGTTGTCCTTTACCGCCGATGTACTCGAGAAGGAGCACTACTACAGGATGGCCGACCCACTGGCCGCGCTGACCGTAAACGTCATGGGCGAGGGCCAGAACCACGGCTGGCATTTCGACGAATCCGAGGTGACGACCACCCTGATGGTCCAGGCGCCCGAAGAGGGCGGCGCTTTCGAATACGCCCCGAACCTCCGTCCGGAGGATGGCGGAAGCTACGAAATCGTGGACCAGGTCCTGCTCGGAAGCTACCCTGATGTACGGACGCTCGCGGTGGAACCCGGTACGCTGATCCTCTTCGTCGGCTACCACTCCATGCACCAGGTTACACCGGTTAAAGGGTCGGTCACCCGCTATGTAGCTACCTTCTGCTACAAGGACCGGCCAGATGTCTGCAACGGACCCGAGGTTCACAAACTGTTCTACGGACGAACGGTCTGACGGAGGCAGTACAGTGGAAATCAGTCGTTTTTGGGGATCGCTACAGGAGGTATACCATTGCATGCGGTGATCATTGGGAACGGCGTAACAGGTGTAACGGCCGCTACGCGGCTCAGGCAGCTTCAGCCGGACTGGAAGATCACGCTGGTTTCGGGTGAATCGGCCTACCACTATTCCCGACCCGCCCTGATGTACATATTCATGGGGCACATGACCTACGAAGGGACCAAGCCCTTCGAGGACAGCTTCTGGCGCGAGCAGCGGCTTGACCTGGTACGGGACTGGGTCACCGGAATCGATATCGACGACAGGCAACTGGTGCTGCACCGGAACGGACGGCTGCCATACGACAGGCTGCTGATCGCCACGGGCGCCAAGTCGAACAAGTTCGGCTGGCCGGGGCAGGATCTCGAGGGCGTTCAGGGACTCTACGATCTAAAAGACCTGCGCCAGTTGTACAAAAACGTGGAGCGGACGAAGCACGCGGTCATCGTCGGCGGCGGGCTGATCGGCATCGAACTGGCCGAGATGCTGCATTCACGGCATGTCCACGTCACGTTTCTCATACGAGAGACGTCCTACTGGTGCAATATCCTGCCCATGGAAGAATCGGGCATGATCAACCGGTTGATTGAGGAGCAGGGGCTCGGCCTGATCAAGGAGACCAATCTGAAGGAAATCGTGGACAACGGGACCGGCCAGGTCGAGGGGATAGTCACCGAATTCGACAAACGGATCGACTGCCAGCTGGTCGGCCTGACGCCGGGTGTCTCTCCCAACACGGACCTGGTTAAATCGACGCCCATCGAAACCGGTCGGGGCGTCCTGGTGGACGCGTCCTTCCGAACGAACATACCCGACATCTACGCCGCCGGTGACTGTGCCGAGATGGTCAGCCGCAACGGGGGACGCAACCTGATCCAGCAGGTCTGGTACACGGGCAAGAAGCAGGGCCAGGCCGTCGGTGAAGTACTGTCCGGTGAGGAAAAGGAATACGACCCGGGGATCTGGTTCAATTCCGCAAAGTTCTTCGACCTGGAGTACCAGACCTACGGCATGATTCTGAGTACGCCCCAGCCAGGAGAGCACCACATTTTCTGGGAACATCCATCCCACAAGCATGCCGTACGCATGGTCAGCACGGACGGTCGCATCAAGGCCTTCAATTTCATGGGGATACGCGCACGCCACGAAGTGTGTGAACGCTGGATCGCCGAGCGGCGAAGCGTGGAGTATGTCCTGGATCACCTGGAAGAAGCTAACTTCGATCCGGAGTTTTTCGTCCGGCACGAGACGGAGATCGTTCGCTCATTAAAGGAGCAACTCGCATGAGCACATCGCCCGCATCCACCCCGTTGATAGATCCCGATACCATTGCGTATTTCTACGATGAAGAGGCGGAAGGGTTCGGCGAGCCGGAATCAGCGGTCGAAGCGCCTAAAAACCCGGGAATGATGATTGCCGCCGGAGTGATCGGACTGGGTTTCCTCGTGCTCGTGGTTTCATTGCTCGGCAGCACACCCCTTTCCGGAACCTGGGCACCCTTCCTGCTTTCCTTCGGCCTGTTGTCGGCCGGAACCATCGGTTACGTCTGGTTCGCCTACAAAGACACGGTGCCGGGCATCAAGCACGACGGCATCATGTTCGGAAATACCTCGCACCGGGGCGCCATCGCATGGGCGCTGGGCATCGCACTCACGGGGTTTTACGTCGTACTCTACTGGTGGCCCGAATACCTGGCGCGCGCGATCACGCTCGTCGAACCGCTGTCGCTGGCCCTGGCCGGACAGCCCGCGAACCAGTGGTTTCTGTACGGGTTTCTCTACACGATGGCCATAGTGCTCTTCGGTTTCCGCATGTTCATGCGATACCGGCATAACCTCTATCACATCATCCGGACCATATCGGTCATGTTCTTTCAGCTGGTGCTGGCCTTTGTCCTGCCCCAATTCCTTCGCGCGCTCAACGAACCCGAGTTCTACTTCAGCTATTTCTGGCCGTTGAAGTACGACTATATGTTTCCCGGCACGGTGGACTACCTTGTCAACAGCCCGGGCGCACTAGGCTCGTTCATGGTTTTCTGGGGCTTGGCCTGCACTTTCATCGCCACGCCGGTGCTTACCTATTTCTACGGCAAGCGGTGGTACTGTTCCTGGGTATGCGGCTGCGGCGGTCTCGCCGAAACCATGGGCGATCCCTGGCGGCACCTGACGCCCAAATCGACCGTATCGTGGAAGGTCGAGCGCGCGGTCATATACGCCGTGTTGCTGCTGATCATCCTGACGACGGCCGTGCTCTGGGTGAGCAGTACGACCGAAGGCGCACTGAGCGCCTATTCCGCTCCGTTGAAGCAATGGTACGGTTTCTATATCGGGGCGGTCTTCGCTGGGGTCATCGGCGTGGGGTTCTATCCCATTCTCGGCAACAGGGTATGGTGCCGCTTCGGATGTCCCATGGCAGCGGTGCTGGGCATCATCCAGCGGTTTTTCTCCCGGTTCCGCATCACGACCAACGGCGGCCAGTGCATGTCCTGCGGCAACTGCACCACCTATTGCGAAATGGGTATCGACGTGAGGGCCTATGCGGAGCGCGGAGAGAACATCGTCCGGTCGTCCTGCGTGGGTTGCGGGGTCTGTTCAGCCGTGTGTCCCCGCGGCGTGCTCAAGCTCGAGAACGGCATGTCGCACGGGGACCGCTATCCCGGGTCCGATAAACCGCTGGGCGCTTTCGCTACCGCCATCAGCAAGGGTACGCGGGTGTACGGCGATCGGGATGGTTACGTTTAAGGCGCTTCGAAACGCCGGGCGACCGCCCGGCGTTCACCGGACCGGGCTGACCAGGTAAATCACCACCGCAACCGTGATGATGCTGCACACGGTGGAGAGGAACACCGCATTGGCCGCGAAATCCTCCCTGCTTCCGAATTCCATTGCGATCAGCACGGTGTTGATCGCGGTCGGATAACTGGTTGAAACCACCAGGATTGGGGCGATCCTCGGATCGATGTCCAGCAGGAGCACGAGTCCGTATCCGATCAGGGGGGAAATCACGAGGCGGCATACCAGCGACGCCACGCTGGCCTGCCAAGCCAGGGTAATTCGTGCCCGGGCCAACTGCATGCCCAGGGTGACCAGGGCCATGGGAACGAGCGCCGCGGCCAGGTACTCGATCGGAAGCCAGACAAAGCCGGGGAGTTGCAGGCCGTAGTTCCGGATGGCGAACGCCAGGACCAGTGCGTATACGAAGGGCATCTTGAAGGATTGAAGGAACGCTTTCCGGGCCGATATGTGTCCAACCGACACGAAGAACAGGCCCAGGGTAAAAACGAGGAAGTTCTGCACGGCAAGGACGATGGACTGGACGGCCAGGCCGAGCGCAGGAAAGGCCAGTTCGCTGGCCGGAAAGCCGTAATTCCCGCTGTTGTAGTACATGACGGACAGGCTGAAGGCCTGTTTCATGTCCTTCCGGTATCGCATAATCAGGGCACCTGCCAGGCTCAGCAAGTAGAGCGCGACCAGCATGAGCATACAGAATATACTGGTTTCCCAGACGAAATCGGCCGAGAGTTCGGATTGGGTCAGGGATACGACGAGCGTCGCGGGCATGACCAGGTAAAGCAGGATCCTAGTCAGGGCCTGCAGGTCGAAATGCCATTTTTTCTGAAAGAGGTAGCCGAGGGAAATGAGGACGAAAATCGGGGCGATGATGTCGATCAGGATGTTGAGGAATGGCATCGGGTCGATGAGAAAGGGGTCCAGGGAGGTTGGAGTTCGAGTGGTGGTGGCCGATACTATCCCGCGAAGGGGTCGAATCGTCCGTCCGCAGCCGTCCACCCGCCATCGACAAACATGACGGAACCGGTGGTGTATGAACTGGCGTCCGATGCCAGGTAGAGCACGGCCCCGGCGATTTCTTCCGGTTTTGCCCATCGCCGGAACATGGTCTTGTCCGCGTATGCGCCGTACCAGTCCGGATACTCTTTGATCTGGGCGGTCAGCGGCGTGTCCACGACGCCGGGAGCGATGGCGTTGGCCCGTATCCCCTGGTCGGCGAGTTCGGCCGCCAGCGCGCGTATCATGAGAACCACACCTGACTTGGTTGCGGCATAGACGCCTTGTCCCGGCTCCACCACCTGGGAACGTATGCTCGAAAAAACGATGATGCTTCCTCCGTTGTTTTCGGTCATGGTCCGGGCGACTTCCCGTACCAGGCGGAAGGTTCCCTTCAGGTTCAGGTCGACGACGCGGTCGTATTCTTCGTCCGTGTATTCAAGAAGCGGTTTTCGTATGTTTACGCTGGGCGTGCTGACCAGCACGTCGGGGGGACGGATCTGATCTAGAACGTGCTGGATCTGGCCGGTATCACGCATATCGACCAGTACCGCTTCGGACGAGCCGCTGTTCGCGCGGATCTCGTCTGCGACGGATTCTGCCGCTTCCTGCTGTACATCGGCGCACACCACGTGAGCACCAAACTGGGCCAGGCACATCGCCGAGCACCGGCCGATGCCGCTGCCGGCGCCGACGACCAGCGCGATGCGGTCCGTCATTTCGAAGAGGTTCCTGTAGTCTGCCATGGGGAATCCGGGTGCCGGGGTTTACATTCTGATTGCTTTCAGGCCGGACAGGCGACGTCTATGAAGATTGGCCGTCCGGCCCAATATCATAGATTACCGGGTCGCCCCTGTCAAGGTGTTCGGTTCGGAAGCGGACAGCCGGGTCCGGGCTGAATGACCCGTTCCAATCCGGTGCGAAACCGCGCGTATCAGTAGCATCCTCGGGAGGAAGCACATGACCGGAAAGACGCTCATTATCGTGAATCCGATATCGGGTAGCGGACGCGGCATGGGTTACGCGGAACGGGCGAAGGAACGGTTGACCGCCCACGATGTGGCTGTCGAGATCCGTTCAACCGCGGCTCGGGGCGAAGCGGAGGCCATCGCGAAGGAAGCCGTGCAAACCGGGTATACCTGCGTAGCCGCCTGCGGAGGCGACGGCACCGTGCACGAAATCGTAAACGCGCTTGCGGGAACGGACGTCGCACTCGGCATCCTTCCGTCCGGCCGTGGAAACGATTTCGCCCGGGCGATGGGCATTCCGTCTTCACCCGACAAGGCGGCGTCCATCCTGTTGCAGGGCCACTCCAGGTCCTGCGACCTGGGCAAAGTGAACGATCGGTATTTCGCGACGGTCTTGACGCTTGGATTCGATTCGGAGGTGGCCAGGCTGGTTTATGACGGTGCGGTGCCTTTCAAGGGCATGGCGGCCTATCTATGGGGCCTGGCGCGCATGCTACGTATCTATCGGGGCGTGGGACTTCGCATGACCGGCGATTTCGGCACCATCAACCAGACGGTCCTGCTCGCGGCCACCGGGAATACCTCCACTTACGGCGGCGGGATCAAGATCGTGCCGTACGCCGATCCGACGGACGGACAGCTCGATATCTGCCTCGTACGCATGATGAGCGCGGGCCGTGTTCTTCGCATATTTCCGAGGGTCTACTGGGGCGGCCACATGACCCACCCCAGTATCTTCTCGTACAGGACGGGTAATCTGAAAATGGAAACGGAACAACCGGTGGTGCTGTTCGCCGATGGCGAACCCCTGGGGGAGACCCCCGCGGAAATCTCATCGGTGCCTGGCGCGCTACGGGTCGTGTGTCAAGATGAGGAAACCTAGCGGTCACTACCTGCTCTTGTAGAGCCGGGAATACATCAGGGCGCCCACGATTCCGTCGTAATCCCGGGAGTAACCCTTGAGGTTGGATTTTCGCAGCTGGAGCGTGAGGGGATGGAACACGAAGGCGGCGGCGTAGTCCCCCACGAGGATCTCCTCTGCCTGCCGGTAGAAACTCGTTCGCCTGTCCGGGTCCAACTCGGCGCCTGCCCGCTCCACCAGCGCGTCGAATTCGGGATGCGCCCAGTCGTGCCGCCCCGCGCCTTTCGGCTGTGAGTGCCAGGTCATGTCGAGCATGTTGCGGGGGTCCACGTAGTCGGCGACGAAACGCAGAAACCCGAAATCCATTTCCCAGTTATACAGTTTGCTCATGTAGGCTGTTCGGTCTAGCGTGCGAACGGTGACGTTGACACCCAGGTGATTCAGTAACATGCTCTGAATGGCCTCGCCCGCCATCTTCATGGATGGCGTCGGCGCGCGTATCCACATTTCCTGCCTCGGAAATCCCCGGCCGTTTGGATAGCCGGCCTCTCTCATCAGCGCCTTCGCCCGGCCCGGATCGAAAGCCTGGTAGGACTTCATCGCCTCTCCGTTGTATTCCCTGAAGTCCGGGGGCATCATGGAATACGCCGGTGCTGCCGCGCCCCTGAGGACCACCCTGCAAATGGCGTCCCGGTCCAGCGCCCGGGCGAAAGCCTCTCTCACGCGGATGTCGTTGAATGGCGGTCCTTCCGTCTTGTAGAACAGGTACCAGGTCGTTCTTCCCGGCGTCTTCACGAGTTCCCGGCTGAGTACGGGATGGCGGTCTATCCGATCCATGTCGTTGATGTCGACCGTCTCCACGTCTACCTCGTTGTTCTCGTAGGCCAGGACGGTCTGTGCCGCCGCGTACCGGAAGGGGTGGATTATTTTCTCCAGCAGCGGCTTGTGGGGACCGTTGTACATGGGATTGGGGACGTAGGTCATGTGGCTTCCGGTAGACCATTCGGACATTCTGAAACCGGAGTTCGACACGATGTTGTCGACCTCGGTCCATTTTCGCCCGTGCTTTTCCACGGCCCAGCGGGGAGTGGGGTAGGCCAGACCAGAGGAAACCACGTGGGGGAAATGAGGCGCGCCGCGCTCCAGGAGTACCTGAAGCGTAAGATCATCCACGGCCTGGACGCCGAGTTGCTCCAGGTCGGTGACTTCGCCGAGGCTTATGGCCTTCGCGTTCATGATGTCGTAGTAGAAAAAGGCGTAGGGATTTGCGTTGGCAGGATCGAGCATTCGCCTGAAGGCATAGACGAAATCGTGGGCCGTTACGGGCCTTCCGTCGGTCCACCGGGCACCGGGGCGCAGATGAAACGTCCATTCCCTGGCGTCATCTGAGACATCGTAACCGGTGGCGGCTGCCGGTATGGGCTGCCACTTCTCGTCCCTGATGAGCAGGGTTTCGAAAGGGAGCAGGGTGGCCTCTCCATCGTAGAGGTTGATCTGAATGTCCAGGCTGCGCGGTTCGGGGCTCATCACGCGGAAGACCTGCTGGTCCAGTGGTGCCGCGTCGGGCGGAAGGACGACACCGACCGAATTCGTGTACTGGGCTAAGGTTGTAACGGGCGACAGCAGTACTGCCAGGACGAGCAGATAAATCGGAAATATCCTGCGCACTGGGAACCCCTTTTAAAATGAAAATCGATGGTAATGAAGAGCAGGCGTGGGGTCAATATAGGCCCGGCGTCGAAGGCGGGTCAAGAGATAGTCAATTGCCCCGTATTTGCTTGACATCCTTCATCCCGGCAACTACTTGATTACACTGCGTTCCTGTTAAGATCAGCGGTTTGCTCCGAGTCATGCCCATGCTGTCTGACAATGCCTTTACCTTCGACCGGGTGGTTCGTATCGCCATAGGCGTGGCGGTGATCTGGCTGTTGATCACGCTCATTGCCTACCTGAGCGATGTGCTCATTCCCTTCGCCATCGCGCTGCTCCTCGCTTACCTGATCAACCCGCTTACTTCCTGGTTGCAGCGAAAACTGCCCATAAAGACCAGGATAGTTTCCGTGCTGCTGAGCCTGACGATCATTCTGGGCGCCGTTGTCCTGTTCCTGGCGTTCCTGATTCCCATGATCGTGGACGAAATCGGGCAGATGCGTACCCTGTTATCGGGACTGGTGAACGCGGATCAGCTGCAGGCGAGGTTGCAGGCCTACATTCCCGCGGAAATGAGGACGTATATAGCGGGCCTGATCCGGGTCGAAGAACTCGAACAGCTGCTGAACTTCGAGAACATCAGAGTTTTCTTTCAACAAGTTCTGCCTGGCGTATGGGGCGTATTTTCGGGCACCATCAGTTTCATCATCGGCCTCGCGGGCGTGGTCATCATCCTGCTCTACCTGGTCTTCATCCTGCTGGATTTCAACGAGATATCCGAGGGATGGAAGGATCTGATCCCGGGGCAGTACAAACCGGTGGTGCTCGACGTTGTTTCGGATTTTACGATGGCCATGCGGGTCTATTTCCGCGCCCAGGCTCTGATCGCATTTATCGTGGGGATACTCTTCGCACTGGGTTTCTGGCTGATCGGGCTACCGATGGGAATACTGCTGGGTCTCTTCATCGGCCTGCTCAACATGGTGCCCTACCTGCAAATCGTGGGGGTAATCCCGGCCGTGCTGTTCGCAATTGCGGCTGCACTGGGATCGGGCGAAAGTATCTGGGTTATGCTCGTCCTGGTACTCGCCGTATTCGCCGTGGTACAGATCATCCAGGACGCTATACTGGTTCCCAGGATCATGGGCAAGGTAACCGGGTTCAACCCGGCGGTAATCCTCTTGTCTCTGTCGATCTGGGGCAAACTGCTCGGCATGCTCGGACTGCTCATCGCCCTCCCGGTGACGTTCCTGATCCATTCGTACTACAGGAGATTTCTGAAGAACGCTCACCAGTCGAAGAAGCCGGCTTAGCCGTGATATGGCCCTGTCGACTGAAACAGAGACGTACCCGTAATAGATACATGCCCGTTTTACTGTGTCACGCAACATCAGTTAAATTGGACGAACAAGGAGCGATTAATGGACAGGATTTCCTGGGACGAGTATTTCCTTCGCATCGCGTACGCGGTTTCTGCGCGTTCTAACTGCGTTCGTCGTCAGATCGGCGCCGTAATCGTGAACGACAAGATCATCACCAGTACGGGATACAACGGTACACCCATGGGCATACCCAATTGCTTCGACGGGGGCTGCAAGCGATGCAACTCGGACGGACCTTCGGGAGCGAACCTGGACGAATGTATATGCATACATGCCGAAGAAAATGCGATCGTGTTTGCCGCCCGGCACGGCTCATCGACAAGCGGCGCGACGATTTACACGACCAACAAGCCCTGCCTGGGATGCCTGAAAAAGTCCATACAGGCGGGCATCCGGCGGGTTGTCTATTCCAAACAGTACGCCTATACGAAATCCGTTGAAGAAGTGTACAACTGGCTGGTGGAGGCGTCCGGTATAGAACTGGTCGAAATGAAGCTGGATACACAGCCGGAAGCGCTGGTGGAAAGCGCCTGAAACCGGTGATATTTTGCTTGACGACAGTCTAGCGTGTCCGGACATTACGCAGCGAATCCACATACGTTCAGCAACCCCTTGTTACGAGTGACGTTTTGCATACCAGCGAACGCGTTGAGTCATCAAATTTCGTCTATCGCAGGCTGTCGGATTCGGAGCCGGACTTCCTCTCGTTTTCCGACGCGTATCCCGATTACCATCCCCAGGATCGCGTGGGACTGGTTTCACCACATCTCGAAGACGCCCTTGTCGGCACGGCGGCCGCCGTGCTGGGACTGGCGACCGGATTCTATGACTGCCTTCGATCGAAAGAGGAAGTCTTTTTCGATTATCCCCAGCACCATGTTTTCATAGGAGGACTGGCGCCGAACGTGCACACGCGCGGCGGGACTATTCCCATGACCGAGAAGGAATGGGGAGGCCCATGGGGATGGTTGGACGTCTGGCCGGAAACCAACTGGCATCTCTGCCCGGCAACGCCGGTGAGGATGCTCGACGCCGTCTTCCAGCATCAGATCAACCGGGTATTCTGGCCGGCCTCATTCATGCCGGTCGAGGTGGATGAACCGCTTTCGCACTATGCGCGTAAACTGCTGAGTGGCCGGCTGAAGTCCGTCTGGTATTACGACTGTACGGAAGCGGACATGGAAGTCCGGGCTTCCGAGTCAGCTGTGGATATCATCAGGGAAAGCCTGGAACGTCTTCCCCAAAGTTGCATGGACGACACAGGCACGGGGAAGGCTGCTTCCGGGCAGTGGATACACAACCGATTTAAAGTCGTAGAACCTCAAGCGTTTCTTCAAGATATGGCGATCTGCTTCACCGATGGGTGAACCGCAGGCCATGCCGAAACCAAAGGTGGTTAAAAAACCGCAGAAGGCTCGTCAGGTCCACCGCCGCGGCCGGTCCTGATGGATGCCGAAACAAGGGAGCAACGATCCATGGTGGACAAATCTTATCTGTTCGACGATGACGCCATGCGCGATTTCATCGTTAACGGTTACTGCGTGATCAATGTAGATAACCCGGCTTCACTGCACGACACGGTTTACGACAAAACGAAGGCGATCATCGACGACGAAGGCAATCCGGGGAACAACCTGCTTCCGCGGGTACCCGAGATCCGGGAGGTATATGACGATCCCGCCGTACAGGGCGCTTTGACCAGTCTGCTGGGACCGGACTATATCATGCACGCTCATCGCCATCCCCATGTGAACCCGCCGCACAGCCGTGGTGGAAGATGGCACAAGGACAGCTACTGGGGTTACACCAAGGTGCGTGATCACCACCCGCGCTGGGTCATGGCGATGTACTATCCCCAGGATACCCCGGTGGACATTGGACCAACGGGGATCATTCCGGGTAGTCAGTACGTCGAGTCCCGCGAAGAAATCGTTGGCGAGAACGGGGCCGGCCCTGAGGGCCTGCCCGCCTGCGGGAATGCGGGTACCGTCACCATCATACACTTCGATATCTGGCACCGGGCCTTCCCGAACGAGACCGATAAAGTCCGTTACATGATGAAGTTTCAGTTTACGCGTATGTCGGAGCCGGATCGACCTTACTGGAACAAACAGTGCGACGATATCGACCTGGGAGACCTGTCGGACCATCCCCGAAGCGCGATGTGGAGAAACATGTGGCACTGGCTTTCCGGCGGTGGACCATCCGGGCCGGCCGGGCCGTCCGGGCTGTCCGGGAGGCTGTCGGGGAATGGAGACCAGGTCGAGGCGCTTGCCGGAGACCTTACCCATGAACTCGAAGAAACGCGCCTGCACGCGGCGTACACCCTTGCGGAATATGGTGAACCCGCGCTGCCCCATCTTCTGGGTGCAATGCAGCACGATGATGACGATATACGGCGTGAAGCGTGCTACGGTTTGTCCGCCTTGGGTCCGGTGGCCGTCGAACCGCTGGCGTCCCTGCTCGGCCACGGGGACGATCGCGTTCGCGGATACGCGGCATACGCCCTGGGGGACATCCGTTCCCACGGCACGTCGGTAGTGGATCGGCTGGCGGCGCTCGCCGCCGACACATCTCCTTTTGTCCGTCAGAACGTCGCGGATTCACTGGGCCAGATCAAGATGGACGCCCATATGGCCGTGCCGGCGCTGATGCGCCTGATGAAGGACGAGGATGAGCAGGTGCGGTCCAGAACCGCCTATGCGCTGGCCCGATTCGGGGACGAGGCTCAGGAGGCCATTCAAGATCTCGCGGACGCGTGCTACGATGAAAACAGGTACGTACAGGGCCATGCCGCCGTTGCCCTCGAACAGATCGGCACGCCGGAAGCCCTGCGCACGCTGCTGCAATGGTTGCAGGCCTCGCGGTGGTGTCCCCTGACGACCGCAAAAAGCACATTCTAACGGTCCTGATCGACCGATGTCGATCACCCGATGCCTTCGCTCGACGCGGCTGGAGTGACTCCTCCAGTTACCAGTCGTGTATCATGTGTCCCTGTCCGGGATAGAAAAGGGCGTCTGCGATGAACGACAACACGACGCCGGCCGTGTATCCGAGCAAAACACCCAGGAAAAACCGCTGGCCCGTGCGGTAGGCATTCGTGCCGACCTTCAGCAGTATGATCTTGACGAGCCAGGCGAGGAAGATGGACAGGATCGAGTCCCGGATGTTGCTGGCGAAGCAGATGGCGAAGCCGACCGGGGCGAGAGGCCACCAGATCAGCCAGTGCCTGAGCTTAAGCAGGACCAGGAAGATCACCGCGCCGGCCGCCATGAACCACGGTTCGTTCTGGCCCAGGGAAAGCGGGTTCTTCATCCAGGTTACGATCTCGTCGTAGTAGGACTTGTTCAGTCCGTCAAAGGCGCCTCCGCCGAAGTTGTACGCTCCGATCGTATATCCTGCCTGTATCGAATAGGCGAGGGCCGTGACCATGCTGACCAGGAAGGTAACGGCGAGCACGAGCAGCAGCCCCTTCTTCCGAGGCCAGAAACCGTCGGTCAGGCGATCGGCCAGCACAACCGATCCCATCCCCAGGCCGCGCCAGTTGCGTGCGTAAGCACTCGCCAATCCCAGCGACGTCAGGTTTTGACTAGACATGTTCCCGGAACCCACGGACAGCACCGTGATCTGGTGCGCGTTCACCGGCAGGTCAAGAAACACGACGCCCGTTTCGGCGATCACCTTCGTCGTTCCGAAGTAAAGCACGAACAGGAAGGCCAGGAACACCGCCGTTACGGGTAGCGATATTCCGGACTGGTACAGCCACGCGCAGATGAAGGCCGTTCCCGCCAGGACCCCGGCCACGGCCGTACGGTAGGGGACCAGTTCTTTCGAGTCATCGAGCCTGGAATCCCGTCCCGCTGCCTTTCTGACCACCGCGAGCAGGTGTCTTCGCGCGGTCCAGAGGCTATACCCCACGTACACGAGAAACCCGCCGAAAAACTGCGCGTTGACGCCCCCGCTGCCACCGGGTCCGCTACTGCCCATGTTGAGCCCGATGTAGCTCAGTGCCCCGATTTCAAAGAGTCCCAGCATGAAGAAGATCCAGATACTCAGCAGGATATCCACGTTGATGAAATAGGCGAAGCAGAGCATATAGGGGCTGATCCGGAGCGGGATGGCGGGGAACATCGGACTCAGCTGAAGCGGCGTCTCGAAGAAGGTGCCCACGGGCAGTTGAGGCACGATGTGGGCGAAGGACACGATATTCCAGCCCGCAATGGACAGCGCGAGGAGGAATCCTATCTGGAAGAGGCGGTCATAGACCAGTTTCGGCCATCGTCCAGGCGACTGATCTCCCGCTATGAGCTCCAGGGGGACCTGTACGAGGGGAAAGGAAAGCCGCTCATATTCCACCCACTGTTTCCTGAAAATAGTCGCGATGCAGGCTCCTACGACGAAAATGGCGATAAAGAAGCTCATCCACCAGGCGACGGGTATGATCCACGGGGACCAGGGTATGGTTCCTCCCGCGGGCAGCCCTTCATAAAACCAGCCCATGGCGTTGTTCTGGTTGCTCGCCACGAGCCATTCCGGAAGATGGGGAATGAAGAGCTCCGCCCACTGGTTTTCCGGCTGGGCAAAGTAAAAGGGCGTTGAAATGATGGTCAGGAAGTACGATACGAAGGCCTTCCCGGGTATCAGGCTCGAAATAAGCAGGATGCAGAAGATCAGCGCCAGTTCCCTGCCGGAGAAGGCGGCGCGTTGGGAGATGCCGCGGGCGAACGGGTTGTATACGAAGGTGACGAGCAGAAACAGGGCCAGGGCGGAGATGGGCAGGTGGGACACCGACATGCGGGACGTGTGCAGGATGTAGGTCCCGTAGGTCACCCAGATGTTGAGAATGATGGCCAGGACCAGTCCCGTTGCCAGGGACCGGAATGTAATCACGGATGTTATGGCAGATCTGGTCGCGGAAGAGTGCGGGATTGTTACGGACAAGCCAGACTCACATGGGAATCGAGGTGAGGGATCGACGCAGGGGGTATGGCGTTCGTTATTTACATCGAGATGACCATCGAGATGACGGTCGTTATTTCCACGCGACCACTACGCCGCGACGGCTTTTTCGATGATGACTTTCATCTTGTCGCCGTGCTTGTGCCGGCTGGCGGCTTCGATGAGGGCTTCGATGGGCAGAAACCCGTTGTCCTGGAGCCAGTAAGCGATGGCGGCCAGGGCGGCGCCTTTCAATCCGCCCGTCTTTCTGAAATCCTGGGTCACCAGGTTAGGCGGACTGGGCGGACCGGGCAGTTCCTCCAGGCCGAGTTTCGAGTCCGCTATGACTAGGGTATGATCGCCGATGCGGGACCTCACCTTGTCCAGTCCATCTTGCGAAATGACGATCATGATGTCGGGACAATCGATCCCGGTGTAATGGATGGGCGGCCTGGACAGGATGACTTCCGCGACGGAGAACCCCGTTCCGATCGTTATGGGATAGTCGCCTTTCTTCGTGGCGGACAATCCGGCCGTGATGCCTGCCGTGGAGAGCAGATCGCCGGCGGATTGGATGGCTTCCCCGGCCGAACCCGCGACGATGATTTCAAGGCGGCCGTCGAGGGGTGCATCGCAGGTGTGTTCGATCGGTTTCATGGCATCCAGGAGGGAACGGCCGGTCATGCGATGGGGATGGGAGACCGGTCGACGGTTCCTCGATACCACACTCTCGTAGTCCGACACGTCGTGGAGTTCCTGGACCTTCCTCAGTCCGTATGCCGGGCACATTTCGACGATTTCGATGAGGGAAAACCCCGGCGTGGACAGGGCTTCCTTCCATAGTTCGGCCGTATCCTTGCCGATAAACGTCCGCGCGGTGTACGCCGCGCCGGCACTGTGGGCCAGTGCGCAGATATCGTATCCCGGCACGGCCGATTCGGGTCGTTCCGGTTCCTTGAACTCGGTGGAGGACAATCCGCTGGTCTGCCCGCCCGTCATGCCGTAGACCATGTTGTTCTGCACCACGAGGGTGAGGTCCAGGTTGTGCCTGGCCGCCTCGAGCAGGTGCTGCAGTCCGATCGTGGCGCCGCCGTCGCCCTGCAGCGCGATGATCTTCTTGCCGGGATGTTCAACGCCCATGCGGATGCCCATGGACAGCGCGACCGCCCGGCCGTGCAGCCCATGGATGGTATGGCAGGTCAGCAAGGGATCCACGAGCCCCGTGCAGCCGATGTCGCTCACCACGATGACGTCGAGGGGATGTACGCCCATGTCCGCAAGGGCCTTGCTCATGGATTTGTTGGCGACGGTATGACCACAGCCCGGGCAGTAGGGCATTTTCAGGTCATTCAGGATGGTTTCCTGCTTTGACTCATTCAGGATGGTTTCCTGCATAGCCTTACTCCTTCCGCAATTTCCTGCGGGGTGATCATGTTGCCGATTTTGTTGACGCCGCGTATCCGGTCGTGCTGCTGGTTGCCGTAGAGCAGTTCCCGCAGCAGGCCGACGATGTTCTCCTCCACGACGACGATGTGTTCGTATTTCGAAAGCAGTTCGTAAATTCGGGGCGGTACCGGAAGCAACGTCTTCATGACCAGAAGCGAGACGGATTCACCGTTCGCTCTCATCAGACCGACCGCCTCCCTGGAGGCCTCCGCCGAGATGCCGTAGGTGAGGATGACGGTATCGGCGCTTTCATCCTGATCGTGGTCGTAGTAGGTGTAATCATCGATGCTTTTTTCCATCTTGTTCTTGAGCCGTTCGGTATTGCCGAGGGCCTCGGGACTGTTCTTCTGCGTGATGCCTTCCGTGTCATGGGTCGATGCATTCATCCGGACCTGGTGCAGGTCGTTGCCCAGGGGAAGGAAAGGAGGCGCCAGGTTTCCATTGACCCCGTAGGTCCTGTATTCCCCGTTTCCTTCGTGCATATGGCGCTCCGCCCGTTTCACTTCCTTCAGGCCGGAAATGTCCATGTTCTGGTTGGTCATGACCATTTCTTTCGAGGTCAGCAGAATCACCGGTGTCCTGAGGCTGACCGCCGTATGCACGCTCGCGGCCGCCATGTCCCAGCAGTCGTTCAGATTCGACGGACAGAAAACGGGAACCGAATATCCCCCGGAGATGCACCCCCTGAGCAGGAGGAGATCTCCCTGACCGCCCGTCGTGGCCGACCCGGTACTCGGACCCAGGCGCTGAGCCAGGATGATGACCATGGGCAGTTCCATCATGAAGGACATGTTGATCGATTCGATCATCAGGGCGAAGCCGGGGAAAGCGGAGGCGGTGACGGGAAACACGCCCGAAGAAGAGAAACCGGCGGACCATTGTAGCGCCGTGATCTCGTCGGGTGCCTCGAGCGCGATGGGAATGCGCTGCTTGGCGCCCGCGAAGAGCCAGTTGACGGGTGTGATAGGGTAACCGATGTAGGCGCCTGCGCCGGCCCGGGCCATCGCCTCGATGATCAGCCTGGATCCGTCCAGAAAGACCATCTGTTCTTTTGTAGTCGTCATGGGCATCTACTCCCGCTATTCTTGAATGGATTCCGCCACGATTTCGGCGATATCCCGGACCTGCAGGGGTTCGCCGGCCCGTTTGTTGGCGTCGTTCATCATCCTGGCGCAGAAGGGGCAGCCCACGGCCAGGGTGTCCGCCCCCGTGTCTCTGGCTTCACGGAAGCGATTGTCGCTGACGGATTCCCGTCCCGCCTCTTCTTCTTTCCATACCTGTGCGCCGCCTGCGCCGCAGCAGAAGGATTGGTCTCTGCTTCTGGCCATCTCCACCAGCGAAGGCCCCGTTGCGGCCAGCGCGTTGCGTGGCGCTTCGTATTCACCGCCGTGGCGGCCCAGGTAGCAGGGATCGTGGTAGGTGGTCCGCGATCCTTCATCGCTGCGCACCGCCAGCTTTCCGGCGCGGGTGAGTTCGTCGATGAGCGAGGTGTGGTGCATGACCTGGTAGCATCCGCCCTGCGCGCTGTACTCGTTTTTAAGGGTGTGCAGACAGTGGGGACAACCCGTGACGATTTTCTTCCTGTCGGCGCCCGCGGCGTTCAATGTTTCGATGTTCCCTTCGGCTGCCACGCTGAAAAGATACTCGTTTCCGGCTCTTCGCGCCAGATCTCCCGTACAGGATTCGTCGTTGCCGAGTACGGCGAAGTCAACCCCTGAGCGGTGCATGACCGTGGCAATAGCCCGTGCCGTATCACGGGCGCCGGAATCGAAAGCGCCGGCGCAACCGACCCAGTACAGGACCTCGTACCCGGGATTTTCCGTTACGGTCGGCACCTTGAAGTCCAGGGTTTCGGTCCATTCCATCCTGTCTCCGGCCATCTGCCAGGGATTGCCGTTCCGTTCGATACCGGTAAAAGCGCCTTTCAGTTCATTGGGAAACGCGCTCTCCATCAACACCTGGTGCTGTCGCATGGCGAGGATATCGAACATCGGTTCGTTGCCGACAGGACAAGCCTCCGCGCAGGCCCCGCAGGTCGTACACGCCCAGAGGGCGCTCTCGCTCATGGCGTAAGTCAGCAGCGGTTCCGTGTCTTCTCCGCCCTTCGCCAGGGATTTCATGTGATCACGCAGGTGATACCGCTTATTCACCTCCAGGGCCGCGGGAGACAATTCCTTGCCCGTAACATAGGCCGGACAGGCATCCTGGCACCGGTTACACATGATGCAGGCGAAGGCGTCCGTGATGTGGGTTCGGTTCAGTTCGGTAATCCGGCCAGCCCCGAACTGCTCGATGGTTTCATCCTCGAAATCCAGTGCGTCCATCGCGCCGGGACTGCTCCGCCCCGGGGACGTCATCAGGTTGAAGGGTCCCATGAACAGATGGGCGTGTTTCGAATAGGGGAACCAGGGCAGGAAGACCAGCACAAGTCCGATGGCCATCCACCAGCTGGCGTGCAGGCCGAAAGTCAGTGTAGATGGTTCCAGGCCCATCCAGAGTCCGGCAGCCAGCGCTGCGACCGGCTGCCAGGGATCCGGTCCGTGGATTGCGATGTCGAAAGATGCGCCCAGCAAACGGAAACCCACGTGGCCGAGGATAAAGAAACCCACGATCAGGGAATCCCGTGCGATACCATCTGCCGCCCCGGGGTGCAGTTTTACCTGGGGTGTGACGGCGAGAGACGGCGGCTTTACGATGTACCTGCGGATCAGCAAGGCGGCCATGCCTGCCAGTACGGCCGCGGTCATGAGATCGACGAGCAGGTGGTAAGCCTGGCCCGCGGCGCCCTCGCCCAGGAAAACGAAGCCGGAAATCATTCCTTCCAGCACGTCCACCAGGTTGACCGCCAGGTAGATAATGAATCCCCATGAAATCGCGGTGTGCGCCAGCGAAACGAAGGGCCTGTTTCTGATCATGCCGTTCTGGGTGACCAGGGCCTTGATCCCGGTCATCAACCGGCCGGCAAAACCATCCCAGGCCAATCTACCCTGGCCTCGCTTTATCGTTCCGATCATACGCCTGAACGTAACGGACGCCAGGTACAGCGAGATGACCGTGACGATCGCGAAGAGGATCTTTTCGTAGGGAGAAAGCATCGGCGTCTCGAAATATCAATGGCCGCCGACTGGGAAGAAGCGATTCGAGGTGCGCTGGGTTACCGGCCCAGTCGATCCTTCACTTCTTCCACGATGGCGGGCAGGTAACTGAACAGGTCGCCGGCGATACCGTAGTGGGCGTACTTGTATAGCGGCACGTCGGCGTCCTTGTTGATCGCCACGATCACGCGGGCGTTTTTCATGCCCGCCAGGTGCTGAATCGCACCGGAAATACCACAGGCAATGTACAGATCGGGTTGTACCGTTTTTCCCGTCTGGCCGACCTGGTGGTTATAGGGTATCCAACCGGCGTCCACCGCGGCCCGGCTCGCGCCGAGCGCGCCGCCCAGGGCCTCCGCAAGTTCGCGTACGGGCTGGAATCCCTCGGGTCCGCCCACGCCGCGGCCGCCTGAGACAATGATGTTCGCTTCGGTCAGGCTTACCTTGCCGTCCGCGGTCTCGACGGACTCCACCCTGGTGGGTATTTCATCCTCGGCCAGGACGGCAGGCACCTCGATAACTTCTCCGGTCCGTGCATCATCCCGATCGGCGGGCTGGAAGATATTGCGACGGACCGTGATAAACCGGTGCCCCGTACCGTTGAACCTCACGGTGGATACCAGGTTGCCGACCAGTGCCGGGCGGATCGCGACCAGTTGCTCTCCTTCGATGCACAGTTCGGTGCAGTCGGGGGCCAGGCCAGCTCCGGTGAGGGCGGCCACGTAGGCCGAAAGCTCCAGACCGGCCGTACTCGCCCCCATCAGGATCACGGAGGGCGGTTCGTTCTCCAGGACGTGCGCCAGGAGTTTCGCATAGGGTTCCACGCGATATCGGACGAGCGATGGATCTTCCGCGGTGTACACATGGTCCGCGCCGGCTTCGATAGCCTGCCGCGCAATATCGCCCATCTGGTCACCGATCACGACGGCCTTCACGGATCCGTCAAGATCCCCGGCGACTTGCCTTGCGGCTGCCATCGCCTGCCAGGCGATGGCGTCTGCCTGACCGTCCTCCTGCTCGATCCATACAATAAGATTACTGGCCAATGCGTCGCTTCCCTTAAATCACTTTCTCGCCAATCAGCCGGTCCACGAGGGTTCTCGCCGCATCCTCGGGACCGCCATTGATCATTTCGACATGCGCTTCCCTGATCGGAGGTAACTTCGACTGCCAACCGACTACCGAGGCGCCCGCCCCGACAGTGGATGCGTCGAGTCCAAGTTCATCGCAGTCCCAGACTGGAATGTTGGCCCGGGCCGCCTTGCGTATGCCGATGAGACTGGGATACCTGGGTTCGTTGATCTCCTTCACAACGGTGATCAGGGCCGGTAGCCTGCTGGAAACGGTTTCCCGGGCTTTCTCAAGCAGCCGCACCGCGGAGAGGGTCCGGTTTGTTGGGTCCAGGCCTGTTATGTCCGCCACGTAGGAGATGAGTGGTATGTCCAGCAGGGCCGCTACCTGCACCGCCGTCGCGGCGGTATTGCCATCGATCGCCGCCCGGCCGCCGACAATCAGGTCGAATTCGCCAATCTTCCGGATGGCCGTGACAAGGATGCGCGCCGATACCAGGCAATCGCTGTCCGCCATTTCCGGGTCCGATACCAGGATGGCTTCGTCCACGCCCATGGCCAATGCGGTCTTAAGCGCATCGGTGGATTCCGGAGGCCCCATGCACAGGGCCGTCACCTTGCCGCCTTCGGCCTCCCGGGCCTGTATGGCGGTTTCCAGGGTGTACTCATCCCAGGGATTGACGATCCGGGGTGCGCCTTCGGCGGAAAGTCTGATACCGTCCATGGAGGCCGATAGCTGAGCTGTATCGGGGGTCTGCTTCACCAGGGCGATGATATTCAAGTAACCGTTACCTCTTGCTACAGGCCTGTTGTACCTGGTCAGTTCTGCCAGTAATCCGGATCGTAGGCGGGCATTTCACAACGGATCGGGCGGTCTGTCCGGTTTCCGAACTCGTAATCCGCCTGCAGGAGCTGATGGATCTGCGACGTCCCCTCGTAGATCACCGCGCTCTTGCTGTTGCGCAAATGACGCTCGACGTCGTATTCGTCGGAGTAACCGTACGCGCCGTGTACCTGTACCGCGTCGCTGGCCGTGGCAAAGGCCGATTCGGTGCAGAACCACTTGGCCATACTGGTTTCCCGGGTGTTCCGTCTTCCCTGGTTCTTGAGCCACCCGACCTTGCGCACCGCCAGTTCACCCAGGTCTATGCGCTGCTTCATCTGCGCGATCAACTGCTTCACGAGTTGATGATCGGCGATCGGCTGGCCGAAGGTCCGGCGCTGCCGGGCATAGGACACGGAGGCCTCGAGACAGTATTTCATCAGGCCGACCGCGCCGGCCGCGACGGTATAGCGGGCGTTGTCCAGGCAGGACATGGCGATCTTGAATCCCTCGCCCTCTTCACCAAGCCGGTGGGTTTCGGGCACGGGAACTTCGTCCATGTTAATCCAGCCCGTATTGCTTGCCCGCACCCCCATCTTGCCCTTGATGGTTCCGGTGGTCAGGCCTTCCCAACCGCGTTCAAGGAGGAAGGCGGTGATGCCCCGCGTTCCTTCTTCCTGCCGTGTTTTGGCAAAAACGAGGAAACGGTCGGCGACGTCCGACAGGGTGATCCACATCTTCTCGCCGCTGACCACGTAAGTATCGCCCTCTTTCCTGGCCCGGCTGCTCATGGCGGCCACGTCCGAGCCCGCGCCGGGCTCGGTGAGTCCGAAACAGGCGATGTTTTCGCCGGTAGCCAGGGGTGGAAGGAACCGTTCCTTCTGTTCTTCCGTGCCCCACTGAAAGATGGGCAGGGCGTGCAGTCCCAGGTGGACCGCGATCGTCTCCCTGATGGAAGAGTCGGCCCACTCCAGGCCTTCCGAAAGCAATCCCAGGGAGATGAAGTCCATGCCCGCCCCGTCGTATCGGACCGGGAGGCAGATGCCCATGAATCCCTGCGCAGCCATTTTGGGCAGCAGCTCGTGGGGAAAAGTTCCCTCCCGGTCGTGTACCCTTATGGTCGGAAGGATCTCGTTGCGGGCGAAATCGTAGACCATCCGTTCCACCATCTTATGCTCTTCGCTTAACTCGAATTCCATGAGGCAGTTAACCGTTCCGTTGGTAGTTGCTCAGTTCATTTGTCAGGTATCGTCTGCCGCGGAGAAACCGGACAGAACGACCGGAATCCGCAGTCACCCGTATTTACGTGAATCGTCGTTGAAAGTCAAGGGTATAGTGGCTGTAGCGAGGGGTCGTAATTGTAATCGAACTGGCGGCTGAAATCCAGCCTGTGACCAGTGGCATTCCAAATCGAAGAACGGACAATTACCCACCGCGTATGGCAGCCCGTCAATTGACAGGTTGCCAGGTCACCGTACATTATCCGGAGTTCAGCTTCCGGCTACCTCTGCCGCCTTGCTGAAATCCCGGCCCGGCCTGGTTACTGGACGGGTCACGGGGATATCCCGCATGACTTCGAAAAACCGATCTACGTCACGGTCCGAATTGTAGAAATGGGTAGACACGCGGGCTCTGCCCACACCGCCGTATGCCCCGAAGATCAGCACGTTCTGATCCTCCAGGACACGGGTAACCGCATTGACGTCCGCCGCGGTAAAGCAGACGTTTCCGGCCCGTTCCGCCGGCGCCCTGGGCGTGATGACTTCCCAGCCCAGGTCCGTCAGGCCATTCCATACGCTGGTGCTCAGCCCAAGCACGTAATCTTCTATTTTGTCGATGCCGATTCCCAGCAGGCAGTCGAGGGCGTTGTCCAGGATGTAAACCCCGATCCAGGTCTCGTTGCCCGGCGTGAACCGGGTGGCTTCCTTCCGGGGTATGTAGGCGGAAGGTTCCTTCCAATCCGGCAGGTAAGCCGGCGTGTTCCATCCCACGAAAGGTGGATTCAACTCGGGCACGCGATCTCGGTTCCAATAGAATATGCCTACGCCATGCGTGGCCATGAGCCACTTGTAGCAACTGGAAACGACGAAGTCCGCATACTGCGCTTCGACCTGAACCGCGCCCGCGGAGTGGGTAACGTCCAGACAGAGCAGGGCGTTCTTGCGGTGCACGAGATCGGACAGTTCCCTGAGCGGCAGACGCTGGCCCGTGAAGTAACTGACATGGCTCACATTGACCACCTTGGTATTTTCATCTATTGCTTTATCAAGTTCGTCCAAGTCTATGCGCCAGTTATTGTTTTCTACGATACGAAGTTCCACGCCCTGGTCTTTCAGCAGGGTCCAGGGCAGGACATCCGAAGGGAACTCCACGTCGGCGACTACCACGTTGTCGCCCGGTTTCCAGTCCAGGGCATAGACCAGCAGGTTGATGGCCTCGGAGGCAGAGGAAAGAAACGCGATATCGTCTGGATCTACGCCGTACAACCGCCCGACCTTTTCCTTGCATCCCCTGGAAACCACCTCCAGGCGCCTGCGGCCTTCTTCCCCCAGGAGCTTGTCCTCGAAGAATCGACGGACGGCGTCCATGTGGGTTTTCAACATGGGCGATTCGCCACCCGTACACAGGTGGGTTATGCCCTGGGTTCCAATGAACTCGGAAGGATGTATCAGCATCTGGGTCTCCATGTAAAAAATGGGTTGTTTCCATCCTACAAGTTTTCAAGTCCAAAGATACCCGACAGGGTCCTGCGTGTACAGCGGATTCGATTCCATGTTCCAGTCCTTTGCTCCGGCATTGCATTTGAATGACAGCGGTCTATATTGTTAGCATTCGTGACAGTGCGTTGTATCGTCCCTGGAGCATCCATTGGTACTTGATTTCCACACCCATTTCTATACCTCGGCCTATCTCGACGAGATCGAAAGGGGAGGTTACCACGCGAAACTTGTCAGGGATTCCGCCGGGAACAGGCTGTTGATGTTAGACGGCGACCACAGTCAGATCGCGCCCGGCCATTTCGACCCCGATGCGGTGATCGGCCACATGGAAAGACAGGGCGTGGACTGGCAACTGCTCAGCTTCTCCATCCCCGGACTACACGTAGAAGAACCGGCTGCCGGCCTTCGTCTCGCCCGGGTCGTGAACGACGCGCTGGCCGAGACCGTGGCCCGCTACCCCGACCGCCTGTCGGCCCTCGCGGTGCTTCCCCTGCAGGAACCGGCCGCATCGGCCGCCGAACTGGGCCGGGCCGTGGACGAACTGAATCTGCGGGGTGGAATGCTGTTTTCCAATATCAACGGAAAATCGTTGGGAGACAGAGACTTTCACGATCTTTACGCCGCCGCTTCGTCCCTGGACGTACCGCTCTTCGTACATCCCACCAGTCCGCACGCCGGTGAACTGTTTGAAGCGTACAGGCTGACGCCCATCGCCGGTTTTCCATTCGATACGACCGTGGCCGCCCTGCAACTGGTGTTCAGCGGAACGATGGCTGCCTTCCCGGATTTGAAGATCGTCCTCGGCAACCTGGGCGGCACCATCCCGTTCCTCGCGGGCCGCATAGACCAGGCCTATCGCTCGTACCCGGAGACCAGGGCGAGTCTGGACAGGCCACCGTCAGAATACCTCAGGAAGATGTACTATGAAACCGCGGGCATGCCGAATAGCGGTGCGTTACGGCTTGCGATCGAATTTGCAGGGGTCGACCGGGTGTTGTTCGGCTCCGACTTTCCCCAGCAGATTGCGGACGTCGGCCTGGGATTGCGAATCATCGATGAGCAGGGATTGACTGGAACGGAAAGGCAGCGAATCATCGGTATGAATGCGATGGGACTTTTGAAGGAATAGGAACACTCGCCGGTAAACAGAGATTGATTCCGCACACTGGACTGACGGCACGCGCGAAATGCCGAATGGGGCGTGCGCCTTTCTGCCGGCGTCCCTGGACCTGGAGATGTCAAATATGTCAGAAACGAACAAGACCCTTTTCCTGCTGGACGGAATGGCGCTGGCCTATCGCGGTCATTTCGGTTTGATCCGCAATCCGAGGATGACCTCGACGGGCATGAACGTTTCGATGGTCTTCGCCATCGCCAATACCATCCTCGGTATCCTGAACAAGAACAAGCCCACGCACATCGCCGCGGTGTTTGATACGCCCGAACCGACCCACCGGCACAAGCAGTATCCCGAGTACAAGGCGCAGCGGGACGCCATGCCCGAGGACCTGAGCATCGCCCTGCCCTACCTGTTTCGGTTGATCGAGGGATTCAACATACCGGTAATCCGCGTTCCCGGCTGGGAGGCTGACGACGTGATCGGCACCCTCGCGAAGCAGGCCGATGAAGCGGAGTTTACCACCTTCATGGTCACGCCGGACAAGGACTATGGGCAGCTCGTTTCCGAACGATCCTTCATATGCAAACCGGGCAATACCGGGGACAACTTCGAAACCATGGGCGTGGACGAGATACTGGAAAAATGGGATATCGAAAGCATCGACCAGGTGATCGACATGCTCGGGCTGATGGGTGACGCGAGCGACAACGTGCCCGGCGTGCCGGGCATCGGCGAAAAGACCGCGCAGAAACTCATCGCCCGGTTCGGTTCGGTGGAGAACCTGCTGGAGAACACGGACCAGTTGAAGGGCAAGCAGAAGGAGCGGGTAGAGGAAAACCGGGAAATCGCCCTGCTGTCGAAGAGTCTGGTTACCATCGAGCGCAACGTCCCGCTCGACGTCACCCCCGATTCGTTTGCAGTCAAGGAGCGGCGCGACGAAGACCTCAAGAGTCTGTTTGTCGAACTGGAGTTCAATACCCTGGGCAAGCGGCTTTTCGGCGACGGTTTTTCTGCGGCCCCCCAGTTGACCATCGCCGGCAGCACGGACGACCTGCTTTCCACGGACCAATTGAAAACGATAGCGGACGTGCCCCACGACTACCGGTGCGTCGACACCCCGGAATCACGCAAAGACCTCATCGACGAATTGTCCAGGTCGCCCTCTTTCTGCTTCGACATGGAAACGACCGGACTGGATCAGAAGACCTGTGATATCCTGGGGTTCGCCTTCGCGATCAAACCCCATGCGGGTTACTACGTTCCCATGCCGGAAGACCGGGAGGACGTACTGCGGATCGCTGACGAATTCCAACCCCTGTTCAACGATACCGGGAAGGAACTCATCGGGCACAACATCAAGTTCGATCTGTCCGTGCTACGGTGGCATGGATTCACGGTATCCTGCCGCATCTTCGACACCATGCTCGCGGCCTATGTGACCGTTCCCGACCTGCGGAGAACCATGGACTACCTGTCCCAGGCCCTCCTGGGGTATACGCCCATATCCATTACCAGTCTTATCGGCGAAAAGGGCGAGGAACAGGGCACGCTTAAGGACGTACCCCTGGAAAAGGTCGTCGAGTATGCGGTCGAAGACGCGGACATCACCCTGCAACTGGCTGACTTATTGCGCCCCCGGGTCGACGAAATGAACCAGGACACGGTGTTCAATACGATCGAGTGCCCGTTGGTGCCCGCCCTCGTTGAAATGGAACATGAAGGCGTCCGGATGGACGTGGATCAACTCAGTAGTCTCTCCAGGTTGCTGGACGAGGAGATTCAGCGGTCATCGGACCGGATTACCGAACTGGCCGGGGAACCCGTCGATTTCAATTCGGCAAAGCAGCTTGGACACATCCTGTTCGACAAACTTCAGATCGATCCCAACGCCAAGCGCACCGCCAAGACGGGGCAGTACTCGACGGCCGAAACCGTGCTGCGCAGATTGGCGCCCAGGCACGAAATCGTGGAGCAGATCCTGCACTACAGAATGTGTACCAAGCTCAATTCCGTGTACGTCAGCCAACTGCCCCATTCCGTTTTTGCGAATACCGGGCGGGTGCACACTTCTTACGAGCAGGCCGTGATCGCCACGGGCCGGATCCAGTCGCACGGACCCAATCTGCAGACCATTCCGGTCCGCACGGAGATGGGCCGCCAGATCCGCAAGGCCTTTGTACCGCGGGACGATGACTACCTGCTGATGGCGGCCGACTACTCCCAGATCGAACTGCGCATCGCGGCCGAACTCAGCCGCGACGAAGGCATGATGACCACCTTCATTCAGCAGGAGGACATCCATTCTGCGACGGCCATGAAGATCTACGACGTGGACTTCGAAGGCGTCACCGACGAGATGCGAAGGCGCGCCAAGACCGTCAATTTCGGGATCATCTACGGCATCTCGGCCTTCGGCCTGGCCGAACGGCTGAACATACCGAGAGGACAGGGCCAGGAACTGATCGACCAGTACTTCTCGAAGTATCCCGGAACGCGCAAGTACATGGATGAAACGGTCAAGTTCGCTGAGGAGAACGGCTTCGTCGAGACCATGACGGGACGCCGGCGCTACCTCCGGGACATAAATTCCCGCAACAACACCACCAAGCGCGCCGAAGAGCGCGTCGCTATCAATTCCCGTATCCAGGGCACGGCGGCCGACCTGATCAAGCTGGCCATGACCCGGATCCACGACGAATTGAAAAAGAGGGCGTGCAGAACGCGGATGCTGCTGCAGGTGCATGATGAACTCGTATTCGACCTGCATAAATCGGAGGAAGACACCCTGCCCGGCCTGGTCGAGGAGTGCATGCGAGGCGCCCTGCCCATGACCGTACCTATCGAAGTGGAAATCGGCATTGGCAACAACTGGCTGGAAGCGCACTAGAAGATCGGAAGCTCAGGAGAACGGGAAACACCCAGAAGGCCGGATACAGACACGAACTGAGTGAAATTTCAGGAAAGTACACCAGCGGAAAGGAATGACCTCATGAGTTCAGGAAACGGCTGGATCCGAGTAGGATCCATCGCCGACGTACCAATCGGTGAATCCCGTGCCGTGAAAATCGGCGAAGGACGGAGCGTTGCCCTTTTCAACGTTGCTGGAAGGATCCTCGCGACGGACAACCAGTGTCCCCACATGGGCTATCCCCTGACTCGAGGCGTGGTCAAGGACGGGGTCCTGACCTGTGACTGGCACGGACGCAGCTTCGATCTCGATGGCGGCGGATGTTTCAACTACGAATGCGATGACCTGGAGACCTTTCCCGTCGATGTACGCGGCGATGAACTATGGGTGCATGCCGGTGATGCGGCCTACAAGCGGCGGGACCAGCACCTGCAACTGCTCTGGGAAGGTCTGCTGAGCGGCGATTCCTGGACGATCTCGAAGGCGACCGCCCTGCTGCTGTCGGGAGGCGTATCGGAACACGATATCGTGCAGTTGATCCTGCGGCATCTGGGCCGGCACGTGGCATCGGAACAAGGCGCGGGAGGAGGAGGCGAAATCGTCTCCCTTCTCGTATCCGGTCTCGACGTCGGCCAGCGATACGATGGCGAAGACAGGTTGATGGCCTTGTCCCTGGCGGCGCGCGCGGCGTCTGGGAGGGCGTCGGAACGCCTCGAGGTCATTCCCTTGCCGCCACCCGTAAACTGGGAACAGATCGACGAATGGGTGCGCATGTTCTCCCGCAACATGCAGGATGGCCGGATCGAGCGCTGTCTGCACACTGCGCACGAAAACGATTACGAGGAACATATCTTCAAGTTGTTGTACGAGTGCGCCGTGGCGCCGCACTTTCTGGGTTTTGCCCGCAACCTGGCAAACCTCGGGGATCTTGCACAGGTCGTCGATACCTTTGGATGGAGCGAATCTTCCGAACTGGTCTGCAACCTGGGTGCCAAGATGGCGGGACGGGGCCGGGACGAACCGGAGCGGTTCCACCGGGATGCCGTGCGGATGCTCCGGGACCTGGCACCTGGACTCGAATCCCATGACTACACGGGGAACACCCGCACGGAATACGACGAGAACGCCCTCGTGGACGCCCTGTTGAGCGTTGATATCGAGCGGTCCTTCGAAGCCGTGCACCGCGCACTGCGGGATGGCGTAGCCATCGAACGGCTCATCACGACCTTCGTACTGCTCGCCGCCGACCGCATGGCCCGAACGCCCGTAAACGTCGATGCCGGGTGGGGTCCGCTGTCCACCGAATTCAACCTGTCCGCTTCCCTGCGGCACGCCCTGGCGTACGGCGGCCCCGCGGTTGCGGCAAAGGGACTCTTTCACGCGGCGTGGCTGATCTTCGACCACCGCTGGATCAATATTCCTACCCGTTCCCTTGACGAGCCCCTGTCAGATCATCTATCCGAGTCGGGTGACGCGGCCTCCGCAGCCGAGGATATCGTTCAGTCGATCAAGTCCTTGAACATTCACGGCGTGGGTGACCAGGTGGTGGGTTACCTGAACAGCGGATATGACGGCACGGAGCTGCTGAAGTCCGTGGGACAGGCGATCCTGTGGGACGACACCAACATGGAACTGCTCCCCACGCTGCGCATCGTGTTCAACGAATGGGAACGCGTCGTCGGAGGAGATGCTGCCTGCGGGGCGGGCCACCCATCCCGCTACCAGCTCCTGGTAGGACTGGCGCGGTACGCGACGGACGTACGGTTGAACAAGAACAGCATGGCGTCTATCAACACGGCAATGCGGTTTTCCGAGGGCCGGACGACCGTCGAGGTATTCGACGAGTAACCGAATATTAGAGAGGTAACCAGTTATGGCGACGGAACAGAATGGTTTTGTAAGGGTAGCGGCGACCGACGAGGTAACGACCGGCAAACCCAAGGCCGTAAAGGTGGAGGGGAGAAGCATCGCCCTCTTCGAGCATGACGGAACGATTTTCGCCACGGACAACCAGTGCCCGCACATGGGCTACCCGCTCACCCGGGGGCGCGTGCGAAACGGGGTGCTGACTTGCGACTGGCACGGTTGGAGCTACGATCTCGGCGGGGGTGGCTGTTTCACGGGAGGGTGCGACGACCTGGATACTTTTCCCGTGGAAGTTCGAAACGGAGACGTGTTCGTAAGCGTCAGCGAGGGCGGGTCGAAACGATCCGACGCCCATTTCCTGCTGTTGAAAGAAGGGCTTTATTCCACGGATCAGTGGACCATATCCAAGGCGGTCGCCATCATGCTGGCGCGGGGCGTTTCAGAGCGTGACACGCTGAACCTGATCATCCGGCACGGCGGGAGGCATGTCGCGACGGAGCGGGGGGCGAATGACGGCGGTGGGGAGGTCTCGTTTTTTATCAACGGTATCAAGGTAGCTCGACAGTACGAAAGCGACGACCGCATCATCCCGCTGACCTTCGCCGCCCACGGACTTTCGGGCCGCGCAGGCGACCGACCGCAAATCCAGCGGCTGCCCGATCCGGTCTCGTGGGAGAAACTCGAAGGATGGATCCGAGTTTTCTCGAAGGAAAAGAAATGGGAAGGCATCGAGAAATGCCTGATCACCGCACGCCGGGTGGGAGGTCATGACCAGGAGCTCCTGCCCCTGTTGTACGAATGCGCGGTGGCGCCCCATTTCCTGGGCCATTCGAACAACATACTCCACCTCGGGTATATCGCGGAGGTGCTTGAGGAATTCGGCTGGGAGGAAGCGGAAGAACTGGTCTGCAATCTGTCTGCCAAGATATTGGGACAGGAACGGGGTCTGCCCGACGAGATCCGACAGAGCGCTATCAGCCAGTTCATGGCCGATACGGAGATGCTGGATGCCCTCGCGGAGGCCCCCGCGGCCGATCAGGACGTGCACTTCGACGAAGATGCCTTCTCGGAGGGCCTGGTCAGTGGAGAGCTGGGGACGACTTTCGGCGTGGTTACCCAGGCGCTGAAGGACGGCGTGCCGATCGAACGGATCGTAACGACCATGGTAGTGCTCGCCGCGGACCGTATGGCGCGCACGCCCGTGAACATGAACCCGGGTTGGGGAGGCCTGGCGCGTGAGATGATGATGGCGTCTTCTGTCCGAACGGCCCTTCGGTACGGTGGCCACCGGGTTGCCGCCCAAGCGCTCTACCATGTCGCGTGGCAGTTTTACGGCGACCGTTGGTTGAACATATCAAACCGGCCGCTTTCGGAGGTTCGTGGAGAAAGCCGACCGGCAAGTTCGGACGAGTCCGAAGCGATCGAAGGCGTCATTTCTTCCATAGAGAAGATTCAGATCAGGGAAATAGGCCGGCAGACGCGGGATTACCTGAGATCGGGTTTTTCGGGGGACGCGTTGCTGCAGGAGCTTGGCCTGGTGATACTCAAGGACGACAACGGCCAGAATATCCTCTCCACGTTGCGCACCATCTTCGACGAGTGGTCACGCTGTGAAGGACACCCGGCACGCAACCAGTTGCTGGTCGGCCTCGCACGTTGGGCCACGGACGCCCGGCGCAGGACTGGAAGCCAGTCCGCCGCCGCTACCGCACTGCGCTTCGCCAAGGGGCAGACCGCCGTGGATCTGTACGAGTCGTAGTACAGGACGAAACTTCGAATCAGAGTCGAGGTGCACGGACATGGACGCCGATCCTTCTGACAAGAGTCTATACGAACTCTACGATCAGAACCCCGACGAAGCCGACCGGCTGCTGTTCGGACGCCAAACCAACCCGGATCGGCGGGGATTCCTCAGGAGCGCGGGCCTGGCCGCCATGGGCGCGCTGGTCGGAGCGTCGCCTTCCATCGCAACATTCCTTCCCACTTCATTCCCGTGGTGCTTGCCGCTGAAACCGATATTCGGGGCAAAGACGGCCTGACGGTCCTCAATGACCGGCCCATGTGCGCAGAAACACCACCGCACCTCTTCGACGACGCCATCACACCCACCCATAGGCATTTCGTCCGAAACAACGGGTTACCGCCACCCGAAAATCCGGACGCTTCAGGCTGGAGGCTGACCGTTGACGGTCTGGTCGACAGCCCAATGTCACTCGGTATCGAAGATCTCACACGGCGATTTGAAGTGGTCACCCGAGCGCTGACCCTGGAATGCGCTGGCAACGGCCGCGCATACTTCGCCCCCAAAACGAAAGGCGAACAGTGGACCTACGGCGCAGTGGCCTGCTCGGAATGGACTGGGGTCCGTCTGTCCGACGTCCTGGAGGCCTCCGGTGTGCAGAACGGGGCCGTTTACACGGCGCATTACGGTGCCGATTCTCACCCGTCCGGAGAGGCGGAAAGGCTGCCCATTTCCCGTGGAGTGCCGATTCAAAAGGCTCTCGACGAGCACAACCTCATCGCCTTCGCGCAGAACGGTAACGCGATCCACCCGATGAACGCCGGGCCATTGCGGCTGATGATACCTGGATGGCCGGGCTCCTGTTCGCAGAAGTGGCTGACCCGCATAGAGATACGGGACCAGGTCCATGACGGGGCCAAGATGACCGGCACTTCCTATCGCATGCCCGATCGGGGCATCGAACCCGGCGAGACCGTGGACGAGAAAGACTTTCGGATCATCGAGAGCATGCCGGTGAAATCGCTGATTACCCACCCTGCGACAGGGCACCGGACAGATGACGGATCGGTTGAAGTGCGGGGCCATGCGTGGACGGGTGAGGGAAGCGTCGACACAGTTGAACTTTCGATCGACTTCGGGGCGACCTGGGAGCGTGCGATGCTGGAAGATCCGGTGAACACCTTTGCCTGGCAGAACTGGCGGGCTTCAATGGGATTTCCCGGTGCGGGGTACTACGAGGTATGGTCGAGGGCGACGGATTCGCGCGGCTTCAGCCAGCCCCACGCCATCGCGTGGAATCCCGGCGGCTACCTGAACAATGCCATGCACCGTATCGCTGTCTATGTGGAGTAGGCCCGCTTCCTGCTGTCGCTCTTTAACACGAACGTTACACCTAATCTTAAGATTATATTCGATAGAGCCGGATCGAATCCTACTAATTTAGAAACACTTTCGGGTGTTCGTCTGAATTGTTGTGGGGGTTTGGTCAGTAACATTGGGTTACTATTGACAATGTATCAATATTGATACATTTTAAATGCGGCGAGTAGATGTTGCGCGTCGTCTTTTACACGACCGAAAATGGTCGCGAGCCGGTGCGTGAATGGTTAGCGTCTCTAACCCGTGCGGATAAAAAGCTTATAGGGGTGGATATCAAAACGGTTCAGTTTGGCTGGCCTTTGGGCATGCCGCAAGTGCGCAAACTGGATCGTGGGATTTGGGAAGTAAGGTCCGCACTTCAAGGACGAATCGCCCGGGTGCTGTTCACCATCCAAAATGATTCCATCATTTTGTTGCATGGATTCATAAAGAAGATACAAAAGACCCCCTATCAGGATCTGCGGCTCGCAAAAACGCGAGCGGCAAAGCTGGGAGATACGCCAGGATGACTTCTAATGACCGACTCGTTGGAAGTGACTTCGATGATTATCTGAAGGAAGAAGGATTGATTGAAGAAGTAGAACGAGTCGCGATAAAGCGCGTTGTCGCTTATCAGGTGGTCCAATTCATGTTGAATCAAGGTTTGACCAAGACAGAGATGGCCCGGCGTATGCGCACAAGTCGCGCCTCACTGGATCGCCTGCTGGATCCGGTAAATTGTTCGGTCACGTTGCAGACCCTGGAACGGGCGGCCCGAGCACTGGGAAGACGCTTGCATATCGCGCTGGTTTGAACCCGTTGTCGACCGGTTTTGTAACTCAGATCCAGTGGATTTCTTGCTCCGGTGACTAGTCAATCTCGCAACCGGTGTGGCTTGCCACCTACACGCTATCCACCGCCGGACGCGGAAGATCGGCCCAGTGTCCGGTTGGATCGGAACCCTTGACGATCACGCCTTCCTTGTTCCAGTTGAGCTCGGCGCGGACGGCGGCGGCGCAGAACCTGAGGGTAAGTCCGCAGCGTCGGCGGTCCGAGGTGTTGAGCCCCGATCCGTGCAGGGTCAGGTCGCTGTGGAGCGAGATCTCTCCCGCCTTGAGTTCGATATCCACTTCGGTACCGTAGATCCCGATATCTTCCACAGTCTGGTTGAGCACGTTGTTCTCGGTTTCTTCGCTCAAGTGGTAGGTCAGGTGCCCGTGGTGATGAGAGCCGGCCACGAAACGCATGCAGGCATTGCCCGTGTCCGCATCGTCGATGGCCAGCCAGGCGGTGACCGTCTTTGACGGCGACAGGGGCCAGAAGCTGGCGTCCTGGTGCCAGTTGACGATCTTGCCGTCCCCGGGCAGCTTGCAGAAGAAATGAGCGCCCCACCCTACGACGTCGTCGCCCAGCAGGTCGCTGATATAGGCGACGATCCGCGGTTCATTCATGATGTCGTGCACCATGCCCGATTTCAGATGGGCCGATATAATGGAATAGTTGTGGTCCCCCCGCGCCATGACCGTTTCGATCATGCCGTCGAACTCGTCCCGTATCGCGCCAATCTCCGCGTCCGAATAGATCCTGAACGGTTTCAGGTAACCCTGGTCGTTGAAAGTGTCGATCTGCTCACTCGTAAGCACGGCTGGATTCTCGTTGCGAGCGGGATGGTATTGCAGATCGCGTGACATGCGGACCAGGTCTTCCGGGGTCGGCATCTGCTTGAACCGGGTGTCCTGCAGGGTCGTCTGAGCCATGGGAGCGCTCCTTGTGATGGCTTTCGTCTGAGGTCGTGCGATGCTAATCCGTATTCGAAGTTTTAATAATGACGTTCTCGGTTTCTTTTTCCCAGGTCTCGTTGTAGACAAGGGGCCTCGGTCTGCGCGGCGGATAACCGAGAGGCGGATTTTCCGGGTCGTTCAACGTTAAACGGTCGCGCCCCCGGGGCGCTTCGTACCAGTCTTTTTCCCGTTCCGCCGCCTCGATCTCCCTGCGCAGGATGAACTCCGCGTGATCAAAGCTGGTAATCGCCACGTCGGCCAGGAACACGCGGTGCACCTCATGACCGTCCCAGGTATCCAGATCCGGCAGGATGACTGGCCCCGTGCAGACCTGGAACTCGGCGTCTTCCTCGTTAATATTGATCAGGTCCACTGGGAATTCAAGGGTTACCTTCACGTTCCGGTCCGGTTCGCCGTAAACGCTTATGCCATTCATGAGGTCCCGGTCCAGCGTAGCCTGGACCACCTCCCGGGCATTTGTCAGGATTTCTTCGGAATCGTAGTGCCTGATGTCGATTTCGTGGGCCTGGAACTGTTTCTCCAGCGGGGTGCCCCTGAATTGGGCGACCTCGGTACTCGGCCTCCTCGAAATGGGAATGCTCGCGCTCCGGCTGAAGGCCATACGCCATTCATCGCTGGGTATCTGGAAGAGGTTGCGGCGGGCGATCGTGTATTCCGTGCGGCAAGGTGCGCCCAGGTACATATCGGTCTTGCGTCCGGTGTCCAGGTCTTCCACGGTGCAGGCCGCCTCCAGGTGGAACCGCACCTGGTACACCTGCCCCGGCTCCCCGACAAACCCTCCCGTGTACTTATAGATTGGATCGGGTTTCCAGGGCCTTGACTTCCAGTGGAACGAGGAGCGATGGAATGCGATCATGGGCATGGACCTTTTGGGGTACTTGTAGCACACCGATGGCGTTTGGATTGCGAGAAATCGGCTCATTCCGGTTACTGCTACAAAGTTCCAAAATGGCGCATTTATCGCGCGCAGGCAACACAAAACCACCGGCTTGTCTGATGCGGCATGACCGTGATTTTTGTTGCGAGCGATGGGGTGGAACGCTACATTGGAAGCACGTTTCAAACTGTAAAGATTGGCGATCGGGCCTATTGCTCATCGGTCCACGGACTTGATATGACGCAGGATTCCTCACGCTCGGAGTATGAAATCGACCCGGAACGGGTAGAGTCCCTGGAGTGGCTCGAATCCCTGGACTACGTGCTGCAGACGTCCGGTCCCAAAAGGGTTCGCCAGTTGATCGCGCAGTTGCAGGCCCACGCGCGGGGGAAGGGCGTCCGGCTTCCCTTCGCGGAGAATACGCCCTACATCAATACCATCCCGCCTGACCAGCAACCTCCCTATCCCGGCAGCAACGAACTCGAACACCGGATCCGCAACATCATCCGGTGGAACGCCATGGCCATGGTGGTCCGCGCCAACACGGCGGACAAGTCGCTCGGCGGCCACATTGCCACCTACGCCTCGGTCTGTAATCTCTACGAGGTAGGCTTCAACCATTTTTTCCAGGGACCGGGAGACGGTTACGACGGCGATCAGATCTTCTTTCAGCCCCACGCATCTCCCGGTGTCTATGCGCGGGCCTTCATCGAGGGACGGTTCAACGAACAGCACCTGGACAACTTTCGCCGGGAGTTGCGTCCGGGCGGAGGGTTGTCGTCTTATCCCCATCCCTGGCTCATGCCCGACTTCTGGGTCTTCCCGACGGCTTCCATGGGCTTGAGCGCTATCATGTCCATCTACCAGGCCCGGTTCAACCGGTACCTGGAAGACCGGGGCCTCAAGCAGGGCAACGTGCGCAAGGTCTGGGCGTTTCTCGGGGACGGGGAAACGGATGAACCCGAAGCCCTCGGCGCCATCACGCTGGCCGCTCGGGAAAAGCTGGATAACCTGATTTTCGTGGTCAACTGCAATCTGCAGCGACTGGACGGACCGGTCCGAGGCAATGGGAAGATCATCCAGGAGCTGGAAGCCGCCTTCCACGGCGCCGGATGGAACGTCATCAAGGTGATCTGGGGCAGCGGATGGGATCCCCTGCTGGCCCAGGACGATGAGGGCCTTCTCGTGAAGCGCATGGGCGAGATCGTCGACGGTCAGTATCAGAAGTACACCGTTTCGGATGGCAAGTACCAGCGGGACCACTTTTTCGGCGTACACCCCAGGTTAATGGAAATGTCCAAGTTGCTCACCGACGAGCATGTCCGGACTATCATGCGCGGCGGACACGACACCGATAAGATCTACGCTGCGTACAAGGCCGCGGTAGAACATGAAGGCGCGCCGACCGTTATCCTTGCCAAGACGATCAAGGGCTATGGCATGGGTGAATGGGGAGAGGGAAAGAACACCGCCCACCAGCAGAAGATGATCGACGAGGATGGGCTGCGCCATCTGCGCACCGAACTGGGCATCCCCCTTTCCGATGACGAGGTCCGCGAAGCGCCGTATTTCAGGCCGTCGGCGGACAGCGCCGAGATGGAGTACATCCGTGAACGCCGGGATGCCCTCGGGGGCTACATCCCCAGGCGAAACGTCGTGAATCCCGGCCTGCAGGCGGCCCCGCCGGACGAAGTGTTCGATGAATTCAAAACAGGGACGAACGGCCGCGAAGTCTCGACGACTATGGTGTTTACCCGGATGCTGTCGCGCCTGCTGCGTGAACCCGAAATCGGCAAACTGATCGTCCCCATCGTACCCGACGAAGCGCGCACCTTCGGCATGGAAGCCCTCTTCCGCCAGTGCGGGATCTACTCCCATGCCGGCCAGCTTTACGAACCGGTGGACATCGACACGCTGCTTTATTACAAGGAAGCGCAGGACGGCCAGATCCTCGAAGAAGGCATCACGGAGGCGGGTTCCCTGTCCTCCTTCGTGGCCGCCGGGACGGCCTACTCGACCCACGGCGTCAATACGATTCCCTTCTTCATCTTCTATTCCATGTTCGGCCTGCAGCGCGTCGGCGACCTGATCTGGGCCGCCGCGGAAATGCGGACGAGGGGTTTTCTGCTGGGCGGTACGGCGGGACGGACGACGCTGAACGGCGAGGGTCTACAGCACCAGGACGGCCAGAGTCACCTGCTGGCCGATCCGGTACCCAATCTGCGGACCTACGATCCGGCCTACGCCTATGAACTGGCGACCATCATCAAGGACGGCATCAGGCGCATGTATGTCGACCAGGAAGACCTGTTCTACTACATCACCGTGCAGAACGAGAACTATGCCATGCCGTCCATGCCGGACGGGGTGGAAGAAGGTATCCTGAATGGCATGTACCGGTTGAGTTCGCTGAACGGGGGTACGGCGAAAGCCCACCTGTTCGGAAGCGGCTCCATCCTCAACGAATCGCTGAAGGCCCGGGAGATGCTGGCCGAAGATTACGGGGTCGAGGCGGACGTGTGGAGCGTGACCAGCTACAAGCAGTTGCGGCGCGACGCCATGGATACCGAACGCTGGAACCTGCTGCACCCATCGGAAGTACCCCGGGTGCCGTATATCTCTCAGTGTCTCGGGGATACCGATGGGGTTTACGTCATGGCTACCGACTACGTCAGGGCGCTGCCTGATTCTATCGCGCGCTGGGTGCCCGGTCCCGTGGTCTCACTGGGAACGGACGGTTTCGGGCGGAGCGACAGCCGTCCGGCGCTGCGGAACTTCTTCGAGATGGACGCCCGCTTCATCACCCTCGGAACCCTCAATGCCCTCGCCCGGAAAGGCGATCTTGCCCCGGACGTTCCGGAGCGGGCCATGCGCAAGCTGGAAATCGACCCCGAAAAGGCCAATCCCCTGGACGTGTGATCAGACTTTGATGAGCGGTTTGATCAGACGTAGTCAGGCGCGATCAGGCGTACAGCGCGTTACTGAAGGCGCGGCGGTACTGGCGCGTCGTCGGGTGGTCCTCGCCGAGCATACCGAATATGGCGACGCAGGTCCGTCGGGCGCCGTCATCGTCATATTCCCGATTCTTCTCAAGTACCTGGATGAAACCCTGCAGGGCGAGATCGTGCGCCCCCTCCCTGAGATGTCCGATCGCCTGGATGTAGGCCGACTTGACCGGATCTTCAGCGAGATGATCCGGTGCGTCCAGGTACTGGTAGAGCCTGGCAATGGTGCCGAGGGCAATTGCCGAATCGTAGTATTCCGATCCTGGTTCAATCGGTTTCAAAAGCTCCAGGCTTCGGGTGGGATCCTCATCCAGGTAAGCGCGCGCGAGGATGACCGCCGCCTGTTCGTTCTCCGGTTCGGACGCCGTTACGTCCTCGAGCAAACGCGCGCGCCGCCGCCGTGTCACCGTCCTCCAGGAGACGAATCGCATCTTCCAGTTGGCGTGCGTTGGGGACTGGGCAGCGCCTTCCTCAACCATTGTTCGATCATGGGTTCTGATAGCGCGCCCGTGAATTCGTCCCTGACTTCCCCATCCACGAACAGTTTTACGTTGGGGATCCCCTGTATGCCATAGTTCCGTGCGATATCCTGGTGAATTTCCGTATTCACTTTCACGAGTTTCAACTGGTCTTGATGGCGTTCGGCAAGGGATTCGATCACGGGCCCCAGCATCTTGCAGGGACCACACCATTCCGCCCAGAAATCAACCAGCACAGGGGTGGTATGGCTTCGTTCCACCACCTCCGTGTTAAAGTCTGAGACTTCGTAGTTCATTACCTTTCCTCACCGGATTACGGCAGTCGCGGTGGCAAGCCGTCTGTTGACATACCTATGGGCTGGGGTTATCTTTCGATTCGGTTTCTTCGGGTAAACGGGCTTTCATCCATCGGCGTCGAAGAGTTTTCGATGCGCGTCGATTACGATGTCGGCCATGTTTTCCCACGACGTGCGGGACGTATTGAACACCATATGGTAAAGGGTCGCGTCCGTCCAGTCGCGCTGGTAGTTGTTCTGGAGGTAGTGTGCGCGCTGGCGGTCTTTCTCTTTGATGAGTTCGGCGGCCCGATCATGAGAGAGGTTCATCTCGTCCATGATCACGTCGACCCGGTACTCGAAGGGAGCGATAAACAGGGTGTGGAAGACGGTCGTGCTATCTGATAGGATGCACTGGCTGCCGCGCCCCACGATGATGACGTTCTTTCTGCCGGCCAGTGAACGGATGGTGTCCTGGAGGATTTGGAGGTACTCTCCCCGGTCCAGAAAAGTGTTCTTGAGGGATGTGGGATCCTTCGTCCCTTCGTCGTCGCCCGGTACGTAGGGCCAGATGAGGGGCGGGTACTCGGGAGACAGGGAGTAGACGGTTGTAGGGGTGAACAGTTCGCCGAGAAAGCGACGTACGGCCGATTCGCCCACTTCGTCCATCTTTTCGACGAGTTCTTCCGAAACGCCGGCGGTGTGGGCGATTTCGGCGATGAGTTCCTTGTCCACGCAATCATAGCCGAGGCGGTCCGCGATGATCTTCGCGATGTCCTTGCCTCCGCTGCCGTATTCCCTGGCAACCGTGATGATACTCATGATGGACTCCTTGTTTCTAACATCCGCCATGGGAGACCTGTATTGCGATTGAAAGCACCCTGCCATGTCCCGTCATGATCCGTTGAACGACACCACGGACTTCCTGGGTTCGCAGGGATTTTCAACAGCCCGGTTTGGCATGATCCTGGGTACGGGATTCGGAGCGTGCGCGCAGGCGGTCGAACAGAAATCCGTTGTACCCTACGGAAAGATCCCCCATTTTCCAGTGTCGACCGTTCAAGGCCACGAGGGCAACCTGGTCTTCGGAGACTGTGGCGGAGCATCCGTGATCGTGATGCAGGGCCGGATACACCTGTACGAGGGATACGATATTCGGCAAATCGCTTACCCGCTCGAGGTCATGCGCAGGCTCGGTGTCGAAATCCTGTTCCTGACCAATGCGGCCGGGGGATTGAATCCCCGGTACGCAACAGGAGACCTCATGGTCGCCCGGCATCATGTCCATCCCATCGGTCATGAGTTGATGGGAGACCTGGCCGCACTAACAGCGGACGACTCCTGTTACGACCATGACCTGAGGGAATCGCTTCTGCAGATAAGTATACAAAAAAACAAGCCTTTTCAACAGGGAATTTTGGCGTGGATGCCCGGTCCGAACTTCGAAACCCGAGCCGAAATCTCTCTGCTTAAATCCATGGGAGCGGACGCGGTGACCATGTCTACCGTTCCCGAAGTGCTGGCCGGCCGCCGTCTCGGCATGAGGACCGCGGCTATATCGTGCATATCCAATGTCTGGACTGGTAAATCCGGGGAATCCGTCGATACCGAAGACGTGAAGTCAACGGTCGAATCCTCGGTCGATCGATGCTCTGATCTATTGGTCCACCTGGTTCGCCTGGTCCGCCCGGTGGCATCGCAAGGGCAGACCGGTTCTGGCTTAACAGCGTAATCGAGTGTTATATGGCCTGGTTTGAAAGAAGACAACGGGGACTGAATCCGCAGAAGCGCAAGGAAATCCCGAAGGGGCTGTGGGTGAAGTGCGACAAGTGTGACGCCATGCTGTACAAGGCGGAACTCGAACGGGATTTCAACATGTGTACGCAGTGCGGGTTTCATTTCAAGATCGGTCACCAGGGGTATATCTCCCTGATCATGGACCCGGACTCGTTCGTAGAAACCGACGCGGATCTGCGCACCGTCGATCCGCTCCAGTTCAAGGAGAAGGAAAACTACCCGGATTACTTGAAGAAATACCAGAAGAGAACCGGCATGCAGGAAGCCGTGGTGTCGGGTACCGGCCGCATCGAGGGCAGGTTGACGTCCCTTTCCATCCACGACGGTTCTTTTCTCGCCGGTAGCATGGGTTCGGTGGTTGGCGAGAAAGTAACGCGGTCCATCAGACGATCACTCGACCTGCAGATACCGCTGCTGGTGGTCGCCACGTCGGGGGGAGCGCGCATGCAGGAAGGCATCCTCTCCCTGATGCAGATGGCAAAGACTTCTCTCTGGCTGAACCGCTTGTCGGAGGAGAAGCTCCCGTTTATCGTGTTGATCACGAATCCGACCATGGCCGGCGTGATGGCGAGTTACGCTTCACTGGGAGATTTCACCCTGGCCGAGCCCGGCGCCATGATGGGTTTCGCCGGTGGACGGGTGATCGAACAGACCATCGGATCGAGCCTGCCGGAGGGCTTCCAGACCGCGGAGTTTTTCCTGGCGAAGGGTTTCGTGGACCAGGTCGTGCCCAGGACCAGGCTGCGGGAGACCCTGATCACGATCCTGAGTTATTTTCCCGATCGGGAGAAGAAGGAAGAGGTAGAAACGGAAGCGCTATAGCGCGCCGCCCTGGTCCAATAGCGCGCCGCCCTGGCCGCTACGATTCCAGCATGAGCTTGTTGAGTGAATCTTCCGGGACGACCGGGTAGTCACCGCTGAAACAGGCCGTACAGTACCCCGCACCTGATCTGCTGTATTCCTTCGCGATCTTCACCATGCCTTCGATAGACAGGTATCCCAGACTGTCCGCTGCCAGGTAAGTCCGTATCTGCTCCACCTGGGTCTGCGAAGCGATGAGTTCTCCCCGGCTCTGCATGTCGATTCCATAGAAGCAGGGGTGGCGGATGGGGGGACTGCTGATCCGCACATGCACCTTGGCCGCGCCAGCGCTGCGAATGAGCCTTACCAACTGGTTGAGGGTCGTGCCCCTGACGATAGAATCGTCCACGAGAACGACCCGCCTGTTTCTCAACACACCCTGAACCGGGTTGTACTTCAGCCTCACCGTTAACTCGCGCATCGACTGGTTCGGGTCTATGAAAGACCGCCCCACGTAGTGGTTCCTGATCAGACCAATCTCAAACCGGATTCCCGAGTGCTCGGAATAGCCCAACGCGGCGGTCGTGGCCGAATCCGGCACGGCGATGACGATATCGGCGTCGACGGGATGTTCTTCCGCCAACCGGCGGCCGAACCGCCGGCGGAACTTGTCGCTGTTCTCCCCGAAAACCTTGCTGTCGGGACGGGCGAAATAGATGTACTCGAAGATGCACGCGGCAGGTTCCGCTTTTTCGAAGGGGAAAAAGGTCTGCATACCGTGTTCGTCGATGACGACCATCTCCCCCGGTTTCACTTCCCTGATATACTCCGCGTTCATGATGTCGAAGGCGCAGGTTTCCGAAGCGAGCACGTAGGCATCCCCGATGCGTCCCAGGCACAGGGGCCGGAATCCGCGAGGGTCCCTGACACCCACCAGTTGGGTTTCGGACAGGAATACAATGGAATAGGCTCCTTCAACCTGGCGCAGGGCGTCCGCGATCATGGAGGGAAGATCGGGTTCGTTCGATCTCGCGATGAGATGCAGGACGATCTCGCTGTCGGAAGAGGTGCGGAAAATGGATCCGGACTCTTCCATCGACAGGTGCAGTGCCCCGGTGTTGGTAAGATTACCGTTGTGGGCGGTGGCTAGCTGTCCGCGCTTGTAGTTGACTATGAAGGGCTGCGCGTTGTAAACGTTGGACGTGCCGGTGGTGGAATACCGGTTGTGGCCGATGGCGATGTGGCCTTCGAGGTCGTTTACCCGTTCGCCGTGGTCGTAGGCTTCGCTGACCAGTCCCATTGCGCGGTGGGAGTCGATATGGTTTCCGTCGGAGACGGCCATGCCGGAGCTTTCCTGGCCGCGATGCTGAAGGGCGTACAACCCCAGGAAGGTCAGCTTGGCAGCCCCGGGGTCACCAAAAATACCGAAAACACCGCATTCCTCGCGTATTTCGTCGTCATCCCACATAGACTCACCCCGGTTGTGTGTTCAAGAAATCCACCCTCAGTATACGAGCCGGCCAATGAAATGTCCACCGCAATTTAGTAGAAGCGATGGACTTTCTGCAGGGGCCATTTTCGTTGACAACCCCGGGTGTGGGCGTCTACATTGCACGAGATAAAAATCTTTTGTTTCGATACACTTTTTCAAGGAGAATTGGTCTGTGGAACGAACGCTTGTTCTCATAAAGCCGGATGCTGTACAACGCGGATTGATCGGCCTCATCACCGGCCGTTTCGAAAGCAAGGGTCTAAAGGTTGCCGGTTTCAAAATGATGCAGCTGACCGATGGAATCCTGGACGAGCACTACGGGCATCTGTCTGACAAGCCCTTCTTTCCCCGTATAAAGTCCTTCATGCAGGAAACGCCTGTGGTGGCATTGTGCCTGGAAGGCGTAGAGGCCGTGGACGTCGTGCGTGGTCTGTGCGGTGTGACGAACGCGCGCGAGGCCGGCCCGGGTACGATCCGGGGCGACCTTGGCATGAGCGTGCAGTGCAACCTGGTGCACGCTTCCGATTCCCTGGAGACGGCGCGGGAGGAAGTACCCCGATTCTTTTCCGAAGACGAACTGTTCACCTACGCGAAGGCGGAAGACACCGTCGTCTACGCCAGCGATGAACGGTAGGCGTCCTTTCCGCGGGCAGGCATGGACATTCTCACCGGTACCATCGAGCGTATAACCTACCAGAGCGAGGAAACCGGCTACACCGTCGCGCGGGTACGGCCCGAACCGGACGGCTGCACGACCACCGAGAACCTGGCCCGTGTATCCAACCGGGACGGTCTCCTGACGGTCACGGGCGAACTCGCGAAGCTTGCGCCGGGCGAACGAGTCGAGATGCGCGGGTACTGGGTAACCCATAAGCAATACGGCAAGCAGTTCAAGATCGTCGATTCCAAAACGATCCAGCCCACGACCACGGACGGGATTCGAAAGTACCTGGGATCGGGGCTCATCAAGGGACTGGGGCCGGCCAAGGCCGCCATGATCGTCGATCACTTCGGCGAAGACACCCTCAAGGTCATCGAGAAGACACCTAACCGGCTATCCGAAGTGAAGGGCATCGCGCGGAAGACCATCAACGTCATAAGATCCGGCTGGGAGGAACAGAAGCACATACAGGAGGTCATGCAGTTCCTGATCGGCCACAACGTCAGCATGGCCTACGCGGTTAAAATCTACAAGAGGTACGGAAACGAGGCCATCAAGCAGGTCACGGACAATCCGTATCGCCTGTCCACCGACATCTGGGGCATCGGCTTCAAGACCGCCGACAAAATCGCCATGAACCTGGGAGTGGATCCCGGAGATCCCGCCAGGATCCAGGCCGGCATTCGATACGTGCTGGAGACCCAGTCCGATGATGGACACGTATTCGTGCCCTTCGATGCGCTCGAGGAAGAATGCATCGCCTTTCTCGATGTCGATCCCGCCGCCATTCCCACCGGCCTCGAATCCCTGATCCAGTCCGAAGTCGTCATTCGCAAGGAAGAATGGGTCTATCTGCAGCCCCTCTATTACGCGGAGCAGGGTATCGCGCGGCATATCGCGCGCCTGGTCGATCATCCGCGTACTCCGCCGCCCGGCGAACGCATCGACGGACACATCCAGCGCATAGAAAAGGAACGGAGCATCGCCTTCAACGCGGAGCAGCGCGAGGCGATACATACCTCGTCATCCCAGAGCGTCATGGCGATCACCGGTGGACCCGGAACCGGAAAGACCACCTGCGTGCAGGGTATAGTATACCTTTTTCTACACGTAGGCGCCCGTGTGGTGCTCGCTGCGCCGACGGGCCGAGCAGCGAAACGGCTGTCCGAAGTGACCGGCGCCGAAGCAAAGACCATCCATCGGCTGCTCGAATTCAATCCGGGCGTCATGGATTTCGGCCGCAACGCGGATAACCGGCTGGAAGCCGACCTGGTCATCCTCGACGAGTCCTCCATGGTGGATACCGTCATGATGAACGCCCTGTTGCGGGCCGTGAAGACCTCCGCCCGGTTCATCCTGGTCGGCGATGTCGATCAGCTGCCTTCCGTGGGTGCGGGCAATGTCCTCAGGGACGTGATAGACGCCGGCCACGTCCCGGTGGTCCGCCTGACCGAGATCTTCCGCCAGGCGCGGGAGAGTAGCATCGTTATGAACGCCCACCGGGTAAACCAGGGCGAAATGCCGGATACGAAGAATCGGAACGAAGGCGACTTCTTCTTCATAAACGAACCGGACCCGTCCGCGGGCGCGGAGAAAATCGCCGAATTGTGCACGGATCGCCTGCCCCGCCGCTACGGACTCGATCCCTTTAACGATATCCAGGTACTCACTCCCATGTACCGCGGCGACATCGGCGTGGATCAACTCAACCAGCATCTTCAGCAGGTGCTGAATCCTTCGGGATCCTCGTTGACGCGGGGCGACAGGGAACTGCGCGTGGGCGACAAGGTATTGCAGACGCGAAACAACTACGGGAAAATGATCTTCAACGGCGACATAGGCCGCATTGCGCGTATTGATCCGGACGCGCAGACCGTCGACATCAATTTCCACGAAACCGTGCAGTATGACTTCGGGGAACTGGACGAATTGATCCTGGCCTACGCCATCAGCGTGCACAAGAGCCAGGGATCGGAGTACCCGGCGATCATCCTACCGCTCTACAGTACCCATTACATCATGCTGCAGCGAAACCTGCTGTATACCGCCCTTACCAGGGCCCGCGCGCTGGCCGTTCTCATCGGCACGCCCAAGGCGCTTGCCATCGCGGTGAAGAACAACCAGGTAGTCGAGCGGTACACGGGTCTGAGGGAGGCTCTGGGGGAAATGATCGGCACACGGCCCGGCGTCCTTCCGGGCCTGACGCCGTGATGTTTGTGTAGTGAAATACACCTTGACAGGGGTATACGGGGTCCTATCTTTTCTGACTTGTTATCCGACTTCCGGATCACATGAAATTCCTTGCGTATTTCAATTCGAATAAAAGTTGTATATTTAAGGCGCGCAAAGCCTTATAAAGATACATAACAGTAACGCTTCAGGGGGTATCCGGTGTCCGTCCGCGAAGACGAACTGAGGGAAGACAGTCCGGAACAATACCAGAATGCCGATACCGCGCTGTTCGGGGAGGCGGACGAACCCTACCGTTCCGGATTCAACCTGAAAACGATCTGGGCGTGCCTGTTTGTCGGTTTTATCATGTTGCCGGGATCGATCTACCTGAGCCTGGTGACGGGCGGGCAGACCGGCGCGGCGGACTGGGTCACCGTTATCCTGTTTCTCGAGATCGCCAAGCGGTCCCTCGTGAAGATGACCCGCCAGGAAATCATGATCCTGTACTGGGCCGCGGCCGGGCTGGCAGCCGCGGGGAACGCCATGAACACGGGCATTACCGGCGGCCCCTTCGCCCACCTGATCTGGGAACAGTATTACATGCAGTCGTCGGAAGCCACCGGCATCGCCCAACTGATACCCACCTGGGTCGTTCCGACCATGGATTCAGGCGCGCTGGCGGGACGTACTTTCTTTCACATGGACTGGTTTGTTCCCGTCCTCGTACTCACCGCCGTGACGGTCCTGTTCGCCATCAATTCCTACTCGATGGGGTATATCCTTTTCCGGGTCACCAATGACGTGGAAAAGCTGACCTTCCCCCTGGCGCGGGTGCACGCGGGTGGGGCTACGGCACTCGCCGAAACATCCCAGAATCGGGAAGGCTGGCGATGGCGGGCGTTCAGCATAGGATCTGTGATTGGCGTATCCTGGGGATTGCTGTACGTGATGATCCCCATCCTGTCCAGTACGTTCCTGGTGACCCCCATCACCATACTGCCCATCCCCTTCATCGATTTCACCACCAGTCTCAAGGAAATCCTGCCGGCGACCATGGTGGGCATCGGGACCGATCTCGGCACGCTTGTCGCCGGTTTCGTCCTGCCCTTCTGGGTCGTGATAGGCACCTTCGTGTCCTCGGCCCTGATCGCGCTGGTCGTCAACCCTCTACTCTATCACAACGGCATACTGACCACCTGGGAACCCGGGATGTCATTGATTCCGACCCAGATATCCAACAATATCGATTTCTGGCTCAGTTTTACCATCGGCGCTTCCCTGGTCATCGGCATCGTGGGATTCACCGCGACCATCCGGGCCATACTGAAATCCAGCCGGGATAAGAAAAACGATCCGGAAATAGCCGAGGGGTCGCGGCCGACACCGAAAGGCCGGGGGGACTTGCCGATCTGGCTCGTCTTCATCTTCTGGTTCCTCAGCACCACGGGTTTCGTGATCATACTCTACATCCTGATCCCCGATTTTCCGTGGTGGATCAGCGCCATCTTCGGATTCCTCTGGTCGCCGGTGTTTTCCTACATCGGGGCCCGGATGATCGGGATTACCGGTTCGCCTTACGGGTCATCCTTCCCCTTTGTCAAGGAAGCATCTTTTCTGCTGTCGGGATACAAGGGGGTTGGCGTGTGGTTCGCGCCGATACCGATCTTCGAGCACGGGAAGGTGGCGGAGACGTTCAAGCAGCTCGATCTCACCAAGACGACGTTCGGCAGCGTGGTCAAGCTCACCGCGGTGACCACCATACTGATGTTCGTTTGCAGTTTCATTTTCTACTCCCTGGTATGGAAGCTCAACCCGATCCCCTCGGCCGCCTATCCTTACGTTCAGAAGATGTGGCCCCTCAACGCGGCCATGCGGACCATCTGGGTGAAGTCCACCCTTCCCGGCGGCATCACGTTCATCTTCGACATTATCAAGATCGAGTATATTATCGCCGGCCTGGGGGTTACGGGCGGACTCTTCGGCCTGTTGACACTGGTGGGCGCCTCGCCTCTCTTCTTCTATGGCCTGGTCGGTGGCCTGGCCAGTCCGCTCTGGCAGACCATGCCGACGTTCTTCGGCGCCATCCTGGGGCGCTACTACTTCTCCAAGCGCTTCGGTGAAGAGAATTGGATGGCCTACGTGCCCATTGTTCTAGCCGGCTACGGGGCCGGCATCGGACTCATAGGCATGATCGCCATCTCCATCGCATTGATTTCCAAAGCGATATCGCAGATTGTTTATTGAGTTTTGAGGCAAGCCGGAACCGGTCGAGGAAACTGCAGGTCCCGGGAAGATAGTGCCGTGACGGTGACGCCGATGTAAGGTCCTGTGTCGACTGGTGTCGCTAGGTGTCGCGACATGTCGCCTAGTGGTAATCCCGCAGCGACTCCACCTCGTCAGCCACGCGGGCGGCTATGTCTTTCGGCACCCGCGGATTGAAGGGCCCGCCCTCACCCGCTGAAACGTCTTCCCATTCCCCGATGATCATCGCTTCGATAACCGCAGAATAGTTGTACTGCCGGCCATTCATGAACCGCAGATCTTCGAGGCCTGATATACAGGCTTCCACGCGGGCCGAGGCCTCGTAGTCGCCCCGTCGCTGGGCGTTGTTGATCTCGTCGGCTGCCCGTGCGGCGACAACAGCGATACCGGACGTATGTCCTCTTGCGCCCAGTTCGGCGGCCCGGGTGCTCCGGTCACCGATCCCCCACATGACGATGCCGTCATCGCCGATCCCTTCGATGAGCGGGGCGACTTCTGCTTCGCTCGTTCCAACCTTCACGCCGGCCATGTAGGGCGAATCCTTGACGAGCCGGATGATCGGATTCACATAGTCCGTGGAACGCATGTACAGAAGGAAGCGGGCGCCGCAGGATTCGCCGAGACGTTCGGCGAAGGCCATGTAGTCCTCGTAGGTCGCTTCGTGGTCGGCCACGCCGGTCAGCGGCATGATCAGGTACACATCCGGAGGGCGGGGAAGGGCCGATTGTCCGCGAACGAGTTCCTCTGCTTGTGCAATGGGATTCGGCACGATACCGGACATCAGGAACCCGTCCCCTCCCATCTCTTCCCCGGCCGTCTCGATGACCCGCATCTGGTCCTCGAAGGAGAAGTGGTGGATCAGGCTCGTTCCCGCGATCCCGATTACCCGCTTCCTGTTCCCGTCGAGATAGTTGTTTTCCATCAGGTACCGGATGTTCTTTCGGTGTCCGTCGATGTCGATGGCGCCGCCGCTGAAGGGCACGATGGGAATCGCGGTTACGGAATCGAGGATGTCGTACAACGTGCTGGCATGCATGGATTGCGTTCCTTTCATCCATTGCGGCCCACTGTGATCCGATGTAAGTCGGTCTCAGGGGCTGTACACGGTGGACTGGTTATACGGAATGATAAGGGGCTGCGTACCACCGGCCGGCAGACGGGAAGCCCAGTCCCGGGGATCGTAGTCGCGTGCCACGAAACAGGCGTAGTGGGCCGGCACGGCGGTTTTCAGACCCAGGGAGCCCGCGATGCGGGCGGATCCGTCGAAGAAGGGGAACTCGCCCTCGTTCGGATGGTTGGTCAGAAATCCGATCTGCGGCCGCAGGTCCCTGACCGGTGCGAGGAGTGATTCGTGGTTGCCGAAAGTATTGACCGGATCACCGGAGATGTACACGCGAACCGAGCCTATTTCGACGACGTAACCCAGGTGCTGCACATCGGGCGGCGCGATGTCGTCCGCCGGGATGCCCTCCGGGGGTTTGGCCCATACCGTGTGCGCCTTCGAGGATCCCATCTCTGCGATGTCTCCCGCCGTGACGACCGTCATCCTCCCTGTGTCGAACCCCGCCTCCCTGAGCGCGTTTATGCTTTCGACCGGTCCAACGTATCCGACCTCCGGAAAGGCGGCAGACAGGCGCTCCAGCGATTCCACGCAGGTGTGATCGCCGTGGTTATGGGTCAAGAGCACGTAGTCGGTCTTCAGCGTGCCTTCGTCCACGGGCGGGCGGGTATGAACGAAGCGGTCCGCGGGCCGTTCACGAGGGTAGTAGGGATCGACCTGAATCACCGTGCCGTCAGGATGCTTTAGCCCGAAGGAGCTCTGTCCGAACCAGTGTATGCCCACGCTTCCGGAGGGCACGTGCAGGTCTTCGAAGGGATGCATGCGGGGTGTCCTTTCTTGTTTATGGCCGCTTCGGTTTCAAATCATCTTCGTCCAATCGTCTCTGTCAAATCTTGCACCGGAGAACTTAGCGTCCCGGGGCTTGCGTGTCAAGCCGGGTACGAGGGCCGGGGAGGCACTGAGCGAAAGGTAAGATACGATACGCTCCACGCGGATCACGGGTCTTCGGTGCGCCCTGATTTGCCTTGCTCCGTCCGGGTGGGTTATTTAGACTGATCGGACCATGCTACTATCCCGTCTATTCAGGAAAAAAGGACCGGTAACCACCCCGGTTTCCCCGCAGGACCGGATGATCGAGGAGCAGATCCGCGGACGCGGCATCGACGAACCGAGGCTGATCGAAGCCATGCGCGCCGTGCCGCGGCACCGGTTTATTCCGGCGGAGTACCGTTCACAAGCCTACGAAGACTGCGCCGTGTCCCTTGACCTTGGACAGACCGTATCCCAACCCTACATCGTTGGTCTGATGACCCGGTTGCTCGACGCGGCCGAATCGGACCGCATCCTGGAAATTGGTACGGGTTCGGGATACCAGACGGCGATCCTGTCCCGGCTCGCCCGGTCCGTACACACGGTGGAACGGCTGTCCGTCCTCGGCCGGCGGGCCCGTGAAACACTGGAATCCCTGGGATACGACAACATCTATTACTGGATCGGAGACGGCCACAGAGGATGGGCCGAGGAAGCGCCCTTCGACCGCATCATGGTGACGGCGGCGCCAAGCGTCCTGCCGGATATCCTGTTGGGGCAGTTGAAAGCCGGTGGGCGGATGGTCATCCCCATCGGCGACGAACTGTGTTCAGTGACCCGGTCCGGTGACGAGGCGGTCACCGTACATCACGGCGGCGTACGATTCGTACCCATGGTGGAAGACGGGTCGTAGCGGACTTTCAAAGGCGGGTCAGGCGGCGCCCAATACCTCGCGGGCAGCCTGCGTGGTCTCGCGGACCTGGTTCAGGGTTCCCATCCCGAACATCGAAGCCGACACGCCAATCTCATCGAACACGTACTCGAACGCCCTGTGTCCAAGGTAGCGACCGCCTGCCAGCGGTTTTATGGCGATGACGGGCTTGCTGGCCTGCCTGATGGCGTCAATGGCCATGTCCCGAGTGGGAAACATGAAGGTGCCCGGGGCGTTGACGGTGGTCAGGTAGCCATCGATCGGGATGTTTTCGGCCTCGAGCAGCGGCAGGGTCACCCCGGCGTGGTGGACGCTCGTGATCACGGTGTCGAAGCGTTTCCGTAGAAAGTCCAGGTACTCGCGAATCAGGTCGAAGCGGCCGGTCATGGCGAGCAGGTCGATTTCGGCGCCCGGGTCGGCGACAAGTATATCGCACCCGGCGAAGAAACCCAGGTATTGCTCGAGGACCCCGTAGTCGATCTCGAAACGAGCGGCGTCTTTTTCCGTGTAGGGTGGTACAGATTCCGGGGTGACGATGCCGTCAAAGGTGTCGCCCAGATTGTAGCGGATGATGTCATCACGGTGGAAGTGCTCTCGGAACGCTTCACCACCCAGGGCTTCGTTGCAGCCATAGAAAGTAGAGTGAGCGCGTTCGGAGTAGGAGACGATTTTGCCGTCCAGCGTTACCGGGATCAGTATATAGGCCACCATGCCCATCCGGGTGCCGGTCTGCTGCTCGGTTTCCCAGATGGCCTGCAGATGCAGCCGGTCGAGTTCAGGCAGCATGTGGTCCACCTGGACGGCCGTGATACCACCTTCCTCGACCGCGTATCGCAGCACATCGGCCACTGATTGGACGGAGCTGAAGGCGCGGAAATTCGCGGTATCCCGCTCCTTGTTCTGGTAGGAACAGCCGTCGTAGGGATGGATGCCCATGATCAGGCGGGGAACCTCGGCCTGGCCGATCCGCGTCGTAGGTACGCCGCAACCTTCCAGGTATGTTTTCATAGCTCGAACTCACACGGTAGCGATGGAGAATGTTTGGGTGCATTGATGGGCGAAGGTCCGGGCCCGACAACCCGAAAAAGGGCTGCGCACCCGTTAATATAGTCCTCCAGGCGCCCCTTGCGCAAGCCCTCGGCTTCCAGCGTTATCAATCCCCGGGCTTCCTGCGGTGCCGGGTCCCAGACACCCTGCGTCAATCCCCAGCGTTTTCCCCAATGTCCCGCCTTGACCCGTGCCGTCTTTTGGTATATATACTTGCAATCCCGTCGATACATCCTCCCTCGGCGGTACCATATGCAAATTATAATGATTTATTGCGACTTTTTAGCGGCATCACGACGGTTCGACTGGAGCATGCCATGATGGCGACCATTGAAAAGATTGCAGAAGTCGATGCGACGGTGGGCGAAGGACCGGTTTGGGATCCGGACAGCAAGACACTGATCTGGACAGACATCCGTACCGGCCGACTCTTCCACTATGACCCGGCGACGAACCAGAATCGCCAGGTACACGACGGTTTCAACATCGGCGGATTCGCCTTCAATGAATTCGGCGGAATCGTGGCGTGCATCTGGGACGGCGTCGTACTCTGGAATTCCGACGACGACTGGGTGCGCGTTTTCGACGAGACCCATGACGGCGAATTGCTGCGCTTCAATGACGTGACGGCCGATCCCGGTGGCCGGATGTTCGCCGGCTCCGTGATCGACGGTGGTCTGGGCAAATTATACCGCTTCGACCCGGATGGCGGCGTGGAAGTCATCGAAGAGGGGATCGGGTGCAGCAACGGCATGGGATTCTCGCCGGACGAATCCACCATGTACTACACCGATTCCGCCGTGCGCACGATTTACGCCTATGATTATGACCGGGCTGCAGGTTCCGTTACCAACCGGCGCGATTTCGTCAGGCTGCCTGCCACGGCCGGGGTGCCCGACGGAATGACGGTCGACGCCGAAGGATTCGTCTGGACGGCCGTCTGGTTCGACGGATGCATCATCCGATTCGACCCGGATGGCGTGGAGGAGCGCCGTATCGCGTTGCCGGCCATTCAGACTTCGAGCGTCATGTTCGGCGGCGAGGACCTGGCAGACATCTACGTCACGACAGCGGGGACCTCGGTAGAACCCGGTTCGCCCCTCGATCCGAAGGACTACGACTGGGAATCATACGGACAGGGTTACCGCGGCGGGGGCCTGTTCCGCGTGCGCCAGGACATCCAGGGCAAACCCGAGTACAAGGCTCGTTTTCCGTGGCCGGATAGATCATGACTGGAGGAACGGATGTCCTTTGATTTCGTGATTCGCGGCGGCGAGGTTATCGATGGTACCGGAAAGACCGGCAGGTACCCGGCGGACGTGGGATTGCGGGATGGGCGCGTGGCGGGGATCGGAGATCTGTCGGACGCCGAAGCGGCCCGGACCGTAGACGCCAGTGGCCACATCGTCTGCCCCGGCTTCATCGACGTACACGTCCATTCCGAGAATTCCCTGCTCGGCGGCCGGGACCAGATGGGAGGCCTACGGCAGGGTGTGACGACGCATCTGCTGGCGCCGGACGGATTTGGCTGGGCGGGCCTGTCACCCGAGGAAGCATTGCCGCTGTGGCACTACACGCAGTTCGCGTACGGCGAGCCCCTGGAGCCGGTCAACTGGCCCACCATTGAATCCTACCTGGACCTCTTTCCCGGCCGTTCTCCCGCCAATGTATATCCCCAGGTCCCACACTGCGCCGTCCGTGTCAAGGCCATGGGGTGGGATCCCGGGCCGCCCAGTCCGGACCAGCTTAAAATCATGGAAGCGGAGACCCGGGCGTGGATGGAAGCCGGCGCAGGATGCCTCTGCCTGGGACTGGACTATCAGCCCAGCGCCAACGCACCCTTCGAGGAACTGGTCGCACTTTGCAAGGTGGCGCTGGAGTACGACGGGATCTACGCCGCCCACCTGAGGTACCAGATCCTCGGGCGGGACCGGGCCTGGCAGGAGATCATCGATCTGAACCGGGCCAGCGGCATACCCGTACACGTGTCCCACGAACGTGTCGACGGCATGACGGGGCCGATCCTGCAACAGGCGATGAAAGACGGCGTGGACATCACCTTCGAATCTTATCTCTACCCGGCTGGCATGACCCACATCACGATGCAGCTTCCCATGTGGGTGCAGACGGGCAGTCCCGACGAGGTCCTGGACCGGATGCGCCAGCCAGATATCCGTCGCAAAGCCCTCGAACACCTGAAATCGTCGAACCTGGCCGACCGGCAGTACATCGGCTATACGCGTTCGGGTAGATTCGCGGGTATGACCCTGGGCGAGGCGGCACGCAGCGTGAACAAATCCAACGAGGAGTTCGCCTACGACCTCGTGCTCGAGGAAGACGGCATTCAGGCGTTCATCATGTTCTGGCCGGTGCCGGAAGAGGAATGCGAGGCCGTGCTGAACCAGACGGCGCCCCATCCTCTCATGATGGTCGCCAGCGACGGCGTCTATGACTGTACCCACCCCCATCCGAGGGGACAGGGGTGTTTCGCGCAGATGCTTCGGAAATTCGTAAGGGAACGCGAACTGCTTTCCCTGGAAGAAGCCGTGTACAAGATGAGCGGTTTTCCGGCGGAACGATACAGGCTGAGAGACCGGGGCGTGCTGCGCGAGGGCGTTCCCGCGGACGTGGTCGTCTTCGATCCGCATACCGTGGCCGACCGGGCCACCTTCGAAACGCCGATACAGCCTCCCGACGGCATCCCCCATGTTTTCGTCAATGGCATTCCGGTCATCGAAAACCACGAGCCCACCGAGCACCGCCCGGGCCAGGTCCTTAGAAGAGGATAGGAAGGGACGGGTAGCAGTTACATGGATTGGGATCTCGGTTCTTACTTCCCCGCTTACGACGGCCCGGAGATGCGCCGTTTCAAGGTCGACCTGCAGGCTGACCTGGTCGCATTGCAGTCCGAAGCCTTGAGCACGGCAGCATTGAATTCCGAAAACATGGAAGCGTGGGAGCGGATCGTCCTGTCTTTCGAGCACGCCGTAACCCGGTTGAAACACCTGGGATCCTACGTTTCCTGCATAACCTCCGCCGACGCGAACAACGAGGCTTTTGCCTCGGAGGAAAGTGCGTTGAGCCTGCTGGACGCGCGGATGTCCAAGGTCCAGGTCGAACTGCAGCGGGGGTTCCGGTCCCCTTCCGACGAGATATTCGAAACTTTCACGTCCCGTCCATCCCTGCGGGACGCCCGGTACCGCCTTTCGCGAATCCGCGAACAGTCCCGCCACATCATGTCCACCGATAAAGAACACCTGGCGTCGGACCTGGGCGTAGACGGCATCGACGCGTGGGGACGTCTATACGACCGGGTATCGGGCAAATTGACCTTCGAAATGGAATATCCGGACGGTCGGCGTGAACAGGTACCCATGTCACAGCGCCGCGCCTTGATGGAACACCCCGATCGGCGCGTGCGCCGCGCCGCATTCGAGGGGGGCAACCAGGCCTGGGCGTCGGTCGAGACCGTGCCGGCGAGCGCATTGAACGCCATCGGGGGTACGCGGTTGACTCTGAACCGTCACCGGGGCATGGACCACTATCTCGACCGGGCCCTCTTCCAGGCGGCGATCTCACGCGAGACGCTGGACGCCATGTTCGAAGCGATTTTTGCCGAGGTGGGCATCGCCCGCAATATCCTGATGTACAAGGCGCAGCTGATGGGCGGCAGCACCCTGGGCTGGTACGATCTCTCGGCTCCCCTGACGGTTGAGGACGAGGATGAACTCTCCTGGCCTGATGCCAGAGCCCTGGTGCATCGGGCCTTTGCCGCCGGATATCCCGCCCTGGCGGACTACACGGCCATGGCCTACGATAAAAAGTGGATCGACTGGTCGCCCCGGCCGGGCAAGCGGCCCGGCGCCTTCTGCACGGGATCTCCCCTGACGAAAGAGTCCCGCGTCTACATGACCTACAACGACAACATGGGTGACGCGTTGACGCTGGCCCACGAACTGGGACATGCCTTCCACGGCCACCTAATGCGGACGGAACGGACGCTGAACCGTGCCTACCCCATGACCCTGGCCGAATCCGCTTCCACCTTCGGCGAGATGCTGCTCATGCGGGGATTGTTTGAAGAACCGGGCATTCACCCGGAAACAAAGGCCTCATTGCTGAACATGGAAGCGAGTCACGCCGCGGTCTACCTGCTGGACATTCCAGTACGCTTCGAATTCGAAAAGACCTTTCATGAAGAACGGGCGGACGGAGAGGTCGCCGCGGGCAGGCTGAAGGAATTGATGGTCGATACGCAGCGCCGCGTGCTGGGGGAAGTGCTGGACCCGGCGAGCGCAGATCCCTACTTCTGGGCTTCCAAGCTCCATTTTTACATCACGGACACCACGTTTTACAATTTCCCCTATACCTTCGGCTACCTGCTCAGCCGGGGTCTCTTCGCCCAGTACGAGAATGAAGGTCCGGATTTCCTGCCGAGATACGAGCAGTACCTGAAACTGACCGGAAGCGATTCGGCCGAGAACGTGGTTCGGCGAAGTACGGGACTCGAACTCACGGAACCCGGGTTCTGGTCTGATGCCATTCGCGGCCTGGAGGGCGTGCTGGACCAGCTCAAGGCCAGCGTGGCCGAAAGCCGGGCCGTGTTGAACTAGCAGGATCGATGAACTCGATGAACTAGGAGTGCCAGATGCGAGGAATCGAGGGAGAGCACAATCGCTTCGGGGGTGTGGAGGTCGAGCCGGATGCCCTGCCGGATTCACCGGATGGGTTTCCGGAGCGCCTGTCGTATTCGATCCGTCAGTGGAAGGACGAGGGCCTCCAGGTCGCCTGGTTCAAGATTCCGCTTTCCCACGCATTCCTGATCCCCGCGCTGGTTGAATCAGGCTGCGCATTTCATCACAGCTCCACCGAATATCTCATGCTGACGCTCAGACTGGTTGAAGATGCCTTCGTACCGCTATACGCAACGCATTACATCGGCGGCGGCGGTGTGGTGATCAACGAAAAGAACGGACTGCTCGTGGTCTGTGAACGATTTCGCGGGGGACGCGCGCCTTACTACAAGCTGCCCGGCGGGGCTTTGCAGCCGGAGGAACACCTGGCCGAAGGCGTTGTGCGGGAGGTATTTGAAGAAACGGGCGTCCCTACCCGCTTCGACGGACTGGTATGCTTCCGGCACTGGCATGGATACCGGTACGACAAATCCGATATCTACTTCGTCTGCCGGTTGAAGCCGCTCCACCAGATCATCGAGATGCAGGCCACGGAGATCGAAGAGTGTTTCTGGATGCCTGTAGACACCTACATGGGCTCGGAGAATGTCAGCCAGTTCAACAAGCTTATCGTAAAAGCCGCTGTGGAGAACCAGGGACTGAAGGAAACGTGGGTCGATGGCTACGGCGACCCGGACCGGTACGAGTTCTTCATGCCGGAGTAGAGCGAATTAGAAAAACCATGATGCCCGTGAAATAACCTACATCAGCGAGGACATACCCATGGCTAAAACACGACGCCGTCGAAAGAAGCATCCCAATATCGTTCTGTTGGGTGTGGATTCCCTTCTGGCCGACCATATGAGCTGTTATGGCTACAATCGACAGACCACGCCCCACATCGACCGGTTCGCGAGGGACGGCGCCCTGTTCGAGAAGACGTACAGCGCCCACATACCCACGACGAGCGCCTACGCATCCATGCTGACCGGCCTGGACGCCTTCGGCACCCAGGTCGTCGCTCTCCGACACAAGGGCGGACTCCGGGAGGACGTGCAGACGCTGCCGGAAATACTTCGCGAACACGGCTATACATCCACCTGCGTTGGTTTCGGAGGGAACCCCTCGTCGAGAGGTTTCGACAAGTATGTGGAATACCCGAGCTGGGGAAGCTGGAACGAAGGACGCAGTCCCAAGGCGCAGAATCTGAACGACGTGTCGATCCCGGAGCTGGACCGGCTCGCCAGGCGTCGGGGTCCATTCTTCCTGTTTCTGCGCCACATGGATCCTCACGCGCCGTACCTCCCGCCGCAGCCTTACGAACGCATGTTCTATCACGGCGACGAGTGCGATCCGGAGAACAGGTCCATGGATCCGGTCAAAGCGTTCAAGCCATTCTGTGACTTCTTCGCCGCATGGATGCCGCCGGGCATAACCGACAAGGACTACGTGATCGCCCAGTATGACGGTGCTGTCGCGTACATGGACGCCTGCATCCAGTCGATCTTCAACGCGCTCGAAGCCCATGGCATCATGGACGAGACGATCGTGATCCTCAACGGAGACCACGGCGAGACGCTCTATGATCACGAATGCTGGTTCGATCACCACGGTCTATACGACGTGACGCTCCACGTACCGCTCATCATCCGGTATCCGGGTAGGATTCCCGCGGGCAGCCGCGTCAAGGGATACAACCAGCACAAGGACCTCGTCCCCACCATCATGGACCTGGCCGCAATCGATTCCGGAATAGCATTCGACGGCGACAGCCTGATGTCGCTGGTCGACGGTACGGATTCATCCTTCGACAGCGAGTTCTACATCACGGAGTGTACGTGGATGCGCAAACACGGCTGGCGGACGCCGCAGTGGAAACTGATGGTGGCCCTGGAGCCGGACTTTCATTTCAAGCCGCCGGTCGAACTGTACAACCTGGTGGAGGACCCGGACGAGAACCACAACCTGGCCGAAGAACTCCCGGAGGTAGTGAACCTGCTCAAGAGACGGATGAGGACCTGGATCGGGAAGCGAGTGAAGGAAACCGGGAAGCGCAACCCCATGCTAACCCAGGGGGACTGGCACGGGCACGAGGGCGTGGGCGCTTTTAAATCCTCGCAGCAGGCCTACGACACGATGCACATCGGAGACCCCGACCAGGCCGCCAGTCTGCAGGCGCGCAGCAGGTGAGCGTCATCGATTCCCGGGGTTTGGACGCCATTTCCCTGGTAGAGACGGCTGGTCACACGCAACACGGGGGCAAAGATAACCGTAAAGGAGTGTAAGAAGATGGGTTTAAATATCGCGGTGGTAGGCCTGGGCGGCATCGGTAACAACCATGCCAGGAACTACCAGGCACATGAAGCATGCACGATCGTGGCCGTTTGCGACGCCCTGAAGGACAAGGCCGATGAGGCCGCGCAGACATACGGTTGCAGAGCGTTCTACAGCGTCGGCGACCTGCTGAAAAGCGGACTCAAGGTGGACGCGGCCAGCGTCTGTACAGCCGGCGTGGAGAATGGCGGCGACCACTACGCGCCGACGATGGAACTGCTGGGCGCCGGCATTCCCGTGCTGGGTGAGAAACCCATTTCCAACGAGATTCCGAAGGCCAGGGAGATGGTCGCGCTGGCGCGGGAAAGGGGTATACGCTACGGGATCAACCTCAATCACCGCTTCACGCCCGCCGCGCTGCGGGCAAAGGGGTGGGTCGAGGCCGGCCGGCTGGGCGAACTGAACATCATCAACATGACGATGTGGATCAACAACCCCAATGAGAGTTCGCCCCACTTCCACATGCGGGCGCTACATCCCCATTCCATCGACGTGATGCGCTACTTCTGCGGCGACGTGGAGAAGGTTCAAGCCTTCTTCAAGAAGGGGAGGGGGCGAAAAATATGGTCCAACGTCCAGGTCAACATGCTGTTTGAAAACGGCGTCGCGGGCCACCTGACCGGCAGCTACGACGCCGGGGGAAGCTATGGACTGGAGACCTGCGAGGTCGTGGGGTCGGACGCCCGTTTCGTCATTCGCGAAGCCTGCGAACAGCTGGAATTCTACCCCCGACATTCCCGGGAAGTGGAGAGTTATCAATATCCGGGCGGCATGATGGGCTTTCCGGAGACCTTCGGCACGCGGATCACCCGCTGGATCGAACAGAACCTGGAGGACACTGCACCGGAGGAGATCGACGCGAAGGCCGAGGACGCCTTGCGCGCCCAGCTGATCATAGAAGGCGCCATTGAATCTTGGAATACGAATTCCGTGGTTACCGTTCAATACTGACCGTGGTAACCGTTCAATGCGGAACGATTGAAAACAACCGGTATATGAAAACATCCGGAATAGCTGTTCAATGAGACTTAGCAACACTTAAGGAGAGACCATGAAGCTTGGCGCCAACTCGGTTCTATTTGGTGGATACGACATGGAGACGGCTTTCAAGTACCTGGCCATGGCCGGATATGACGGCATAGAGGTGTCGGCCATCGGGGGCATGAGCGAGCACCTCGTCCTGGCGGATTGGCAGGCCATCGCACCGGAAATCAAGCGTCTTTCGCGAGAGTACGACCTGGAACTGCTGGCCATGGAGCAGCCGTCCCAGGATGAGCAGGTCATGGAATCTGCTTTCGAGGCGGCAAGCGAAATCGGCATCCCGATCATCAACTGCGGACCCGGCGGCACTTCCGGAGACGAGGAAAGCCTGCAGGCGTCGATAGATTCCCTCGGAAGACTGTCGGACAGTGCGGAAAAACACGGCGTAATCCTGTGCGTCAAGGCCCACGTGGGCGCGAGTATCGATGATACGCCGACGACATTGCGTGCCATGGATGCCATTTCATCGCCTGCATTCGGGATCGACATGGATCCTTCCCATATCCACCGTGCCGGTGAAAACACCGTGGAAGCCATCAAGGCCGTACTCTCCCGCGTTCGCCACGTCCATATCCGCGACTGCAAGGGCATGCAGTCTGGTCCGGGCGCGCCGGAGAATCAGGCCAACGGGCGGGGCGATATCGACCTCGTAGGGTATATTCGCGCTCTGCACGATGGAGGTTACGACGGGTCGGTCAACCTGGAGGTCATCGGGGCCAGGGAGTATTCGCTGGAACAGTGCTGCGTTATCGCCGCGGAAACCCGTGGCCACATGCAGGCTTGTCTGCAGGCGTGCGGAGCGCGGTAGGGCCACTTGATAACGATGTTTGGTATTGCTGTTTCATTGTCCTGAGAGGCACAACATGAAAATCACGAAGCTGGAGACGTTCCTGGTCAAGCCCCGCTGGCTGTTCCTGAAGATGCATACCGACGAGGGCCTGGTGGGACTCGGCGAGCCCATACTCGAGGGCCGGGCGAAGACCTGTGCCCAGGCCGTGGCCGAACTGGAGCCCTATCTGATCGGCAAGGACCCGACCCGGGTGGTCCACCACTGGCAGGCCATGTACCGTCACGCCTTCTACCGGGGCGGGCCGATTCTGACCAGCGCGCTCAGCGGGGTGGAACAGGCGCTGTGGGACCTGTCGGGCAAAGCCCTGGGCGTACCGGTATACCAGATGCTGGGCGGACCCACGCGGGACCGGATCCGGATTTACAAGGGCGGCGGCGATCCGGAAACGATCAAGGATTGGATCGCTAAGGGTTTCACCTGCTTCAAGACAGGGCCCTACAAGGAACGTCCGTCCCGGATCATCGAGACGAAGGCCTTCGTAGACACGGCCGCCAACCATTTCGCCAAACTGCGGGAGGTCGCCGGTCCGGATATCGATCTCGCCATCGACTTCCACGGTGCGATCAGTCCCCAGACCGCCAAACTGCTCATCAAGGAACTGGAACCCTATCAACCCTTCTTCGTGGAAGAGCCTGTCCAGTGCCAGAACGTCGACGTGCTCGCCGAAATCGCCCGCGGCACCCATCTGCCGATCGCCACGGGCGAACGCATTTTCACCAAGTGGGGATTTCGCGAGATCCTGGAAAAGCGAGCCGCGTCCATTCTGCAACCCGACCTGTGCCACGCCGGGGGCATCTTCGAGGTCAGACTCATCGCGGGTATGGCAGAGGCGTACTACGGCGGTATCGCGCCCCACAATCCACTCGGACCTATTTCCCTGGCCGCATGCCTGCAGCTGGACGCCTCCATCCCCAATTTCGTCGCCCAGGAACACACCACGCTGGGTGAGGGATACCTCAAGAAGCCCTTTGTCTTCAAGGATGGTTTCGTGGAACTGCCCACGGAGCCCGGGCTTGGGATCGAACTGGACGACGATGCCATGGAAGACAAGATCGACCACGATTGGGAAAGCAGCGAGAGTTATCTCGCCGATGACGGATCCGTGGTGGACTGGTAGAGGGAACGTACAAGCCTAAAACCGTCTTCTATTGCAGCCAGCGGATCGGAGAGCCCGGGGTTCATTTCAAGGCTTACCGGACCGTCGTACCCGATGTTGTCGAGGGTGGCCAGCGTATTTTTCAGTACGTCCTCGGTGAGTATTCCGTCACACAGGCCCCAGTGGAGATCGGACGAGCCGTCGTTGTCGTCGAGGTGGAAATACCCCAGCCGCTCACCCGCCCTGGTTACAACCTCCGCTGGATCTTCCTTCGAGATCTGGGCGTGTCCGATGTCGAACAGCAGGTACAGGTTGTCGTGACCCAGTTTCGCGATGAAATCAAGTGTGGCCTGTACCGTCGCCAGCGCTTTCCCCGGAAAATGCTCGATACACAGTTTGACGCCGTATCCGGCCGCCACTTCGGCGAGGCCGGCCACGGACTCCCCGTACCGGCTCAGCGACTCCTCGCCAGACTCTTCTCCCGGCAGAAGGTAGGCCCTTCGGATGCCGGTCTCGTGGCCGTATTCGAGGGCCTGCCGGGTATGTTCGACGGCCGCGTTGCGGATGTTGGCGTCGGCTGCGTCGAGCGCTGCGCCTTCCGGCATGCCGAAACCAGTCGCCATGCACGCGGGGGTAAGATCGAGGCCCGAGATCAGGCGGCGGGATTCCGCTGACCTGAAATCGAAGGGGCGGTGGTCGATATGGCGAAGACCCGTCGATGCGATTTCGGTCAGCACGTCCGCTTCAGAGCCAGACAGTGCCCAGGTGCAGCAGGAAATCGTCATGAACCGGATTCACCTTTCTGGATTACGAAGAGGATGTTGGGGCGGGGCGTACCTATATTGGGACCGGAATCAGGCGCCTTCCAGCGCCTTGCGCATTTCGTCTCCTTCTTGCTGCCAGTATCCGTGCAGTATGTGCACGTCCGTGCCGATACAGAAATGGCGTACGCCGAGGTCCAGGTAGTGCCTGGCCTGATCTGCGGTGTTGATTTCCGCGCGGGGGTTCCTGCCTGCTGCAAGGGACTTTCTGATCACCTCGAGTTCGACCGATCTCACCGCTTCCCGTTGACCGATTTTGCCCACGTTGACCGAATAATCGGCCGGACCCCACTGGATCATGTCTATTCCATCGATTTCAAGGATTTCGTCCAGGTGATCCACCGCGGGTCCCTTCTCGATCATGGCCGCCACTACGATGTCATTCAGGGCGTCCACGTAGTCCTGGCCGCCGCCGTGGCCCTTTGCGCCAACCCATGTAGGAGAATCTCCTTGTCGCGACGCCGTAGGTGCCCTTGGATTCGGGCGTATCCGGCCGCGCGATGTCCACGCAGGCACGAAAATCGTCCGGTGTCCGGCAGTCGGCGAAGAGCACGCTCTGAAATCCGGAACCGATGGCCCTTTGCGCCAGGAATCCACGCGGCTCCTGGTCGACCTTGATCATCAGGCCGAGATCGTGAAGTTCGGCGGCGCGGCCGAGGTTGTCCAGGTCATGCAGGTCGTAGGGGCCGTATTCTCCTACGAATTCGACGTAGTCGTACCGGCTAGTGTGCCCTACGAGTTCGACCACGGAGGGCCACACCGAGTGGATATGGGTGGACAGGGAAGGCTGGCCGTTGTTGAGGATCGTCCTGAGCTTGTTCGGTCGCATGAAATGGTCTTGCCTTTCCTTGATTCGTGTTGTCGGATTGTTGTAGTTTCGGTCAGACTGCTACGTTAGGACGGTTTCGCCTCAATGGTTTCGAAAGTTACTATGGCCTGGGTTGCCCATTCGATATGCATCTGAACCATGGCAATCTCCCTTTGCAGGGATAGGGCGAAATGGGGAGAAGATTCGGACTGCACCCTGGTCTGCGAGTTGAGGATACTGGCATAGGCCTTGGCCTTGCGCCGGAAATCCGCTAGAAAACGCAGGGTCTCCGCGCTGCTCGCCGTGTCCTCCATGAACCGAAACCTGAGCATCAGTTCGGCAAGATTGTCCCGCAAGTCGGATACATCGAGTCGCTTACGCAACCACGTTCGAAGGGTTTTTTTGCCTTTCTCGGTCACGTGAAACACTTCCCGTGGTTTCAAACGCGAACGGTGGACTATTTCACTGTCAATGAAACCGTTTTTCTTAAGTAATTGAAGCGCCGGATATATCGAACCAGGACTGCTGCTGAAATGCCCCATGGGCGTCGTTTCCATTTCCATCCGGACGTCATAGCCCGATCGGGGAAGCTGATTCAGCATCCCCAGCAGCACGTATCCAAGCAGGGTGGGCGAATACTGTCTGGCCATAATGTGATATGGAAAGAAGTAATACGATTCGACCTAAATATATGTGCTACAGATATGCCTGACAAGCATAAAATGCCTGGCAGGAGCGAAGGCCGACTTCACATCCGCTCCTTCGTCAAATTCACCAATGTAGTTCGTATTTACTGACTTAACGATGACGACTATTGGTCTTCCGCGGCCTGCTGCTGCCGCCAGACCTCGAATTCAGCCGTCATTTCGGGTGTCCAATCGCGGTCGATCTCGCCGGGCGTGTAATTCCCCTCGCGTAGCTGCTGGTGTCCCCATGCGTCCCGCATCCTGGTTTCTTCCGATTCGGTGACGACCTGTTCCGCCAGATGCGGCGGAATGAAGATGACCCCTTCCCGCGTTCCGAGCACGATATCTCCGGGTACGCAGGTGGCCTCGAGCCCGATCCGCACCGGCACGTTGATGCCGAGCAGGGTAACGTCCGCGATGGCCGTGGGGTCGACCCCGCGAATGTAGGAGGTCATGGGGATCTCGTACAGCCTTTGCAGGTCCCGGATGCCGCCTTCGATGACCATGCCGGTGCCGGTCTTGGCATAGATGGAATTGCCGAGGTTGTCGCCGGCAAATGTTCCGAATTTGACCTTACCGAAAAGGTCAATGACGATCACGTCATTGGGTTCGAGCGTATCGATCACCCAGGAGTTCTGTCCGCCTATGCAGCCATGTTTCGCGCCGTCGTCCTGTATCGCCGCTTCCAGGTCCGGCCGGGTGGGCACGTAGACGCCGGTTACCGCCCGGCCGACCAGGGTGCGATCGGGATGGAGGATCTGCCAGTCCCCCGCAAACTGGTAGTTGTATCCTTTGCCCCCGATGACGCCCCAGGCCTCCTCGATAGTCACCTTCTTCATTCGTTCCAGGATGCTGTCGGGCACTGCGGGGCGTCCGTCCGGTCCCCGTTCGCCGTCCCATTGCGAGGTGACGGCTCGCGTGAATTCCGGACTGTTCAAACCGATCATGTAGGTCTCCTGTCTCCTTGCCGCGCACGGGGATCGTTTCTAAAGTAATGCCGAGTCCAGGTCCGGGTGGCCTACCTGCTTTGGGGCCCTAGGGACTTCAGATCGATGAAGGGCATGGCCTGACCGATGACCTGCGGGAAGTGGCCGTCCCATTTCTCGATCGCCCGCAGTTGCAGCAGCGTCGGAGTAATCGTGCCACGCTGCAAGCGCTGGGACTCGGCCTCCGCCTGGGCCGATGCGATCTTCTGCTCGGCTTCAATACGGATCCGTTCCAGGTCTCGCTGGGCCTTAAGGGCCTGTTGCTCGGCCATCTGCTTGGCTTCGATCGCCGTGTTGAAGTTGTTGGAGAAAGCAAAATCGACGATGTTGAACTCGTCCACGATCATGTTGAAGTTCATGAGTCGACCCGTGAGGGAAGCCTTGATCTCTTCCTTGACGTCCTCGCGGCGCGTAATCAGTTCCTCCGCGGTGTACTGAGCGGACACCGCCTTGACGGCTTCCTGAACCGCGGGGTCGATGACGCGTTCCTTGAAGAAGATGCCGATTTCCTGGTAGACGGTGTTCACCTGGTCGGGATCGACGTGATAGTTCAACGCGATCGTTGACGAAACCGTCTGAAGGTCCTTCGTGGAAGCCGTGGCGTCGGTTTCCGATTTCTTGATCTTGACATCGATGGGGATCACGTCCTCGATGAAGGGCAGCTTGAACTGCAGACCCTCGGGCAGGACGCGTTCCTGTACGCCGCCAATCTTGCTGAACACCACTCCTCGCTCACCGGCGCCAATCACGGAGTAAGAGTTGTACAAAAATAACAACACAACGATTCCGATGGCGATTTTCAGATAGGGTATGTTGCTGCCGGGAAGCTGTTCCCGGATATCATAGTCAGACATTTCTACATCCTCCTCTTACTTAATGGAATAACTGGTAACACGATTTGAAGTGACCATCAGGCATTGAAGTGAATCAGCACTTTCAGTGAATCCCGGGCGGCAGCGGTGACCTCCATACCCCGCTGCGTTTCCGACAGTGGAAACCGGTGGGTTACCACCTGATTGGAGGTGACCACCCCGGCTTCGATCAGGTCCAGCGCCATGCGCGTGTCGTGGGGGCCGCATGAATAACTGCACACGATAGAAACGTCGTTAAAGTACAGATCGTAGGGCTTGAAGGCAAGCACATCCTCCTCGGGGGAGGACATGAACAGGAGTACAATTCCGCCCTTGCCCACGCAGGTCAGACCGGTTTGCATCGCGGAAATGCTTCCGGGTCCAACGATGACCACGTCGGCCATGACGCCGCCGGTCAGATCCTGTACGGACTCCGCCAGGTCATGCTCCCGTACGTCCATGACGTGGTCCATGCCGAGTTCGAGCGCCTTGTCCAATCGATAGGGCACCCTGTCGGCGCCGATGACCGTTTTCGCGCCGTAATGCCGCGCCACGATCCCGTTTAACATCCCCATGAAGCCGAGTCCGATGACGAGCACGACATCTCCTGGACGGATGCGGGCGCGTTCCACCGCCTTCACCGAACAGGCCACCGGTTCAATCAGCGCGCCGTCGTCGAAGGAGACCGAATCCGGCAGCACCAGGGTATCGTACCGGAGGTTGATTTCGGGCACCCGGACGTATTCTGCCGCCCCGCCCGGATCGAGTTGAGTCTTCTTCCAGGTGGCGCACATGGTATAGTTGCCGCGTCGGCAGTGACGGCAACGGTAACAAGGCGCGTGGTGGTGAATGAATACCCGGTCTCCCACGGACAGCCCCTCTACCTCGCCGCCCAGCGCCTCGATGACCCCGGTCGGTTCGTGACCGATTACGATAGGCGCCTTGCGCCGGATGTACCAGGGGGTAACGTCGCCGCTGCATATGCCGCAACTGCGCATCTTGACCAGGGCGTCACGCGCCGTGATGGCCGGCGTCGCCATCTCCTCGATACGGATGTCGTCGATATCGTATACCTTGGCCGCTTTGATAGGTGCTACCTCTTGTAATCAGGGAATGATCGCATACTTCATCGTGTTTTCGGTCATGAAGTTCCTGAAGGCTTCCGGCACTTCCTCCAGCGTACGGTCGCCTGTGATCAGGGGTGTAACGTCGAGCCGGCCATCGGCAAGCAGATGGTAGGAACTGCATACCGCTTCAGGGGTGAAGTGAAAGATGCCCTTGAGGGTGATCTGGTCGTAGTGCAGCCTGGCGGTGTCATAGGTTACCTTGGTCCCGCCCGGACACCCCCCGAAGAGGACGACACATCCGCCCTTGCTGACCATCAATACGGCCTCCTCCCAGACCGCGGGCAGGCCCGTGCATTCGAACACGACGGGAGACCCCAGCCCCCCGGTGGCTTCCAGTACGGCCTCGGTGGCGTTCGCGCTGGCGCTGTCTACGACGCAGTCCGCCCCGGCCTCCTTTGCCATTTCGAGGCGATAGGCGTGTCTTCCCGATACGATCACCTGCTTCACACCCATTTCCTTCAGCACCATGACGTGAAGCAGTCCGATGGCGCCGGCGCCAATGACAACCGCGGATTCCGCAGGTCTTACTGGCGCCTGACTTATGCCGTAGACCACGCAGGACAGGGGCTCCAGCATGGCCGCCTCGCGATAGCCCAGATCATCGGGTTTGGGGTACATGTTCACGTCGACCACCGAGGCGGGTACCCTTAAATACTCGGCATAGGCGCCCAGGACCATGGTCTTTGCCAAGTGGGAACAGAGGTTCTGAAGGGACCTCCTGCAGAAGACGCACTCCCCACAGGGCGCCGTATGAACAGACATGACGGGCTGTCCTACCTCGAACCGTTCCACCCTACTCCCTTTGTCGACGATGATCCCTGAAAACTCGTGTCCGAACAGCGTCGGGGGCGGCATGAGGTGGTGGCCTCGTCTGAAGGCCTTCAGATCCGTTCCGCATGTCAGCGCGGATTTGACCTGTACGACCACGTCGTCCGGTCCCGCGATGGGCATTTCTACATCGTCGCGAGTTTCGATTCGTCCGGGTTCAACCAGCACACATGCGCGCATCAATTAAGATTCCGTATTTGGCAGTAGGAGCGATTGGGACAGGGAACTCCCTACCGATCAGACGTTCAAACTGCTTATTTGGTTTCACGGACGCCTATTATACGCCCAAGGCTACGTGAACGCAAGGACAGGCGATCAGGCGGTTTAAAAAGCGGGATTGCCGCGGGTGATTTGTATTGACACCCCGCGGACGCCCGGGTATCGTTTCAACCACTGCACGAAACAGATTAAAGACTATACCTTATTATATACGGAACACCCCATGCTCATCTTCGATGGTGACTATCCCATGGCGTACGGCGGTATCGAACTTAACCGGGATCTTACGCTCCCACTGGCGGAGATGCGCGCCGCCGACGAGCACACGGACAATGTCGCCTTCGCCTGTCTGCCGGAGATGAGGCGCGGCCGGGTGGCCGCCGCCCTGATGAAATTCACCGTGCGCCGCAAGCGGGAGCACAGTGTCCTGCCTGGCTTCCTGGGTACTGCGTCGGTTTACGGGGCTGCCCGTGGTCAGGTCGCCTACTACCACATGCTGGAGGAACAGGGCGAAGGTGTTGTACTGACCGGTGGAGATGCACTCGCAAAGCACATGGAGACCTGGGAAAATGCGGAGGATACCGATGCGTTGCCCGTCGGTTTCATCCTCGGCATGGAAGGCGCCGATCCGATCCTGTGGCCGGGCCAGGTCCATGAATGGTTCGAGGCGGGGGTGCGGGTGGTGAGCCTGACGCACTACGGTCCAAGCACCTATGCCCATGGCACGGGCACGGTGGGCGGCCTGTTTCCTCCGCCAGGGAACTGCTGCGGGAGATGTCCTCCTGCGGCATGCTGCTCGATCTCACCCACATTTCGGACGAAAGTTTTTACGGCGCGGTCGACCTGTACCAGGGCCCCGTGCTGGCCAGTCACCAGAATTGCCGCGCCCTGGTCCCCGGCCAACGCCAGTTCACCGACGAACAACTCAGGATCGTCATCGAAAGGGGCGGCGTCATCGGCACGTCGATGGATACCTGGATGCTCTGTCCCTGGTTCACCCTGGACTGGTCGAACACCGGAGGGTACAACAGGCGCGACCACTTCTGCCGCGAGGACATATCGCTATCTCAAGCGGCCGATCATATCGATCACGTATGCCAGGTTGCCGGCAACGCTGAGCATGCGGCGGTCGGGGGTGACACCGACGGACAGGGAGGCATAGAAGGGGCGCCCTGCGATGTCGATTCCGTAGCGGATTACCAGTTGCTGGTCCCCATACTCCATGAGCGTGGATACGACGCCGAAGACATCGAGAAAGTCATGTACAAAAACTGGCAGCGGTTCTTTACGGATCATCTGCCGAAGAACGGTTGACAGTTCAAACCGGGGAACTTGGCGAATGCATCTCTTCACGAAAAGCATGTATACGGAAAGCATGAATCGTCTCCGCTACGTCATCTTTGCCTTGCCCTTCCTGTATATGAACGGCTGCGGGGTCGATGATAGCGGCCGGCAGCGGACAGCGGAACGCATGTCAACTCGATCGGGCGCCAGCTGCCGGACGACGCGGCACCGCCGGACCAGCAGAAGTTCCGCTACATGTTCCGCGAACCATCCACCCTGGACATCAGTGTGGCGGCCTACGAAGCGGATGGGACCTACTTCGCCTTCGAGCGCCTGGTGCTGCTGGACGAGAACAACGAACTCGTCCCCGCCGCGGCGGACCGGTGGGAATCTTCGGCCGACGGGCGGACGTGGACCTTCCACCTCAGGGGAGGGCGCGCGGTGGAGCGATGGCAGGGAGGTAACGGCCCAGGATTTCGAGTACTCTTTCCGCCGCATGCTGGATCCGGCCAGCGGCAACATCTACGCCTTTCTCTACTACGTAATCAAGAATGGAAGGGCATTCAACCAGGGCGAGTTGACGGACGTGGAGCAGGTGGGTATCCGGGCGGTAGATACTCATACGTTCGAAATAGAAACCGAGGGGCCCTGCCCGTACCTGCCGTATATCGTCTCCTTCATCACCTCGTCGCCCGTTCCATCGTGGCAGGTGGAAAAGTACGGTCCGAAGTGGACCGAACCGGATCACTGCGTATCCAATTTCACCTACAGACTGGCAGAATGGAACACGGGATCAGACATGTCTTTCACCCTCGATCCGAATTACAACGGTCCCCACAAGGCGCTGCTTGAAGAAATCATCGTGAAATTCATCGGCGCACAGCGGCCGGGCACGCTGCCCTACGAAAACGGTGAAATCGACGCCTATCGCCTGGACCCCATCGACTACGACCGGGTGCGCAAGGACGACAGGCTCATCCGTGAAGTGCACCGGATGTCGGAGTTTACCACCTGGTACCTGTTCTTCCAGACCCGGCAGCCTCCCTTCGACGACGCCCGTGTAAGGCGGGCCATCGCACACGCCATCGACCGGCCGGCGCTGAGCAGCACGGTCCTCAACGACCTCGCCATCCCGGCATACTCCATGCTCCCGCCCGGGTTTCCCGGTTATTCGGCGGACCAGTTCAAGGCCGCCCAGGTTTACAATCCTGAAGAGGCAAAGCGGCTCATGGCGGAAGCCGGCTATCCGGGCGGACGGGGGTTTCCGAGGACGGAACTGTGGTTGCGGGTGGCGGATACGGGCATCAACCGGATCGCGGGAGAAGCCGTGCAGGCCATGCTAAAGGAAACACTGGGCATCGAACTCGAAATCAGGTATCAGCAGCGGAATATCTTCAACGAAAACCTTTTCCAGTGGCAGATCCCCATGGGTATGCTGGTCTTCGTTTACGATTACCCGGATCCTTCCAACATGCTCGGTCTCCTCTGGCGATCCCAGCCAAGGGGATATGCCCGTCACGACTGGCTGCACGCGGAATTCGACGACCTGCTCGACCGGGCCAATACCCATATGGACGCCGAAGTCCGATACGACCTGTACGCCCGTGCGGAACGTATCATGGCGGAGGAAGCAGGCGCGGTGTTTCTCTTCCATCCGGTGATCACCGAGCTGAGAAAAACCCTATCTCCGGGGCGTCAAGCAGGACCGGGACGGCCGCGTGGTGCCGATCATATCGATTCAGACCGTCAACTTCACGGAAATGTACATCGCCCGCCATTGAATCATCGCGAGATCCATGGAATCAACTGACGTACTGATCATCGGGGGCGGTGCGGTGGGCGTATGTGCCGCGTACTACCTGCGTGAGGCCGGGTACGAGGTCACCGTCGTTGACCGCGGGGAAATCGGATCCGGGGCTTCTCACGGCAACATGGGACTCATCGTGCCCAGCCACAGCGTGCCGCTCGCGGCGCCGGGCGTCGTGTCACAGGGTCTGAAGTGGATGTTCGACCCGGACAGCCCCTTCTACATCAAGCCACGTCTAGATCCGTCGCTGATCCGCTGGCTCTGGGAGTTCTGGAAGGCGAGCGGTGAAGACAGAATGCATCAGGCCATTCCCCTGATCCGGGACATGAGTCTGCTTAGCCTGACGCTCTTCGACGAACTTGACAAACTGGAAGACGTGGATTTTGACTATCAACAGCGCGGTGTGCTGGCCCTTTATCATTCGAAGGAAGGCCTGGAAGAGAGCCATGAGGAAGTAGACCTCCTGTCCGCTTACGGGATCGAAATCGATGTCCTGACGTCCGAAGGGGTGGCCGGTATGCTGCCTGGATTGGAGCTGAACGCGCCCGGCGGCGTGCACTTCAGGCAGGACGCCCATCTCACGCCGCGCAAATTCGTGCAAGAATTGGCGGCCTTCCTTCAGCGGAAAGGCGTGTCGGTACGTCCCCATGTGGAGGTCACGGGCTTTTCGAGGGAGAACGAACGCATTTCAGTTACCCACACTGCCCAGGGGGACATTGCGGCAAGCGAGGTCGTGCTCACGGCGGGGTCCTGGTCGTCCGCCCTTGGGAAAACATTAGGAATCACCCTGCCGATCCAGCCGGCGAAGGGTTATAGTGTTACCCTGAAACGCCCGTCCGACTGGCCCGAACTGCCCCTGATGCTGTCCGAATCCAGGGTGGCCATTACGCCCATGGGTGACACGCTGCGCATCGGAGGCACCCTGGAACTGGCGGGCATGGACCTGTCCATAAACCGCCGCCGCGTTGCCGCCATTCTCAACGCGGTACCCAGGTACCTGCCATCCTTCGATACCGATTCACACGAGATCGTCGAAACCTGGTGCGGACTGCGACCCTGCACACCTGACGGTCTGCCTTTCCTGGGCCGGGCACCGGGCGTGCCCAACCTGATCGTGGCCGCCGGCCATGCCATGATCGGGGTGTCCCTGGGGCCAGTGACCGGGAAGCTGGTCCGTCAAATCGTGGCCGGTGAGCGGACCGATATCGACCTTGATCTCCTCGCGGTGGACCGGTTCGCCCACTGAGTGAACATGCGCCTTTCAAATTCCGCGGAAAACTCGTCCGGTCATCCCTTTACGCGCAATCCCCACGCCACCCTCGTTCGGCTCTCCATTCCCGTTCTGCTCTCGCTCATCACCGAACCCCTTACGGGCCTCGTGGACACCGCTTTCATCAAGAGGCTCGGAGCGGAGTCCCTGGCCGCCCTGGGTGTCGGCGCCGTGGCCCTTTCCGGCCTCTTCTGGATCTTCAACTTCCTGGGTATCAGCACCCAGACCGAAGTAGCACAGGCCGAAGGCGACGGTGATCGTGGAAGGTCCGTGTCCATGAGCAGCCTGGGCCTCATCATGAGCATGGTCTTCGGGTTGCTGATCATCGTCATCGGCCTGCCGCTCACGTCTTCCCTGGCCACGCTCCTCGGCGCTTCGGGCGCGATACACGGTGGGGCCGTGGACTACATCTTCTGGCGCTGGCTCGGCGCCCCGGCCATCCTGATCGTGCTGACGGCCTCCGGGGCCCTGCGCGGGCTCCAGGACATGCGTTCCGCACTCTGGATCGCTCTCGGCATAAACGGGATCAATATCGTGCTTGACCCGATCCTCATTTTCGGCGCTGGACCCGTGCCCGCCCTGGGTATCGCCGGCGCGGCGGTTGCCAGTGTTGTCGCTTACTGGGTGGGCGCAGCCTGGGCGATCTGGATCGTCAAGCGAAGGATCGGTTGGTCCTTTCAGATTGATTTCAGCGCTGTCGGCCGCCTGCTGCGGGTAGGCTCTGATCTCTTCATACGTACCGGTGTACTGAACGCCTTTCTCCTCCTGACAACCCGCGAGGCCACGCACGGGGGTGCCGACATAGGCGCCGCCCACCAGGCGATCAGGCAGGTGTGGATGTTTGGCACCTTCGTACTGGACGCCTTTGCCGTCACGGGCCAGAGTCTTGTCGCGTACTTCATTGGCGGCGACCAGATACGAACCGCCAGGAAAGTGGCTCGTATCGTCTGCCATTGGAGCGTATGGTCCGGTTGTCTTCTGGGACTGGTTCTGTGGCTGAGCAGTGGATTCGTCGTGGATCTGTTGGTGCCTCCCAGTGCCGTTCCTTACTTCTATTCGGCCTGGATAATCGCCATTGCCGTACAACCGCTGAACGCGCTGGCCTTTGCCACCGACGGAATGCACTGGGGATCGGGGGACTACAGGTACCTGAGGAATGCCGTGATTCTAGCGACGGGTGTCGGTGCGGCCGGACTGCTCGCCGGTCCCCATGCCCTGGACTGGATCTGGATGATGACAGCAGCCTGGATCGGCGTCCGGGCAACCATGGGCGTGATAAGAATCTGGCCGGGTGTCGGCAATAGTCCGTTCAGGGTGATGGAGTGACCGGGAGGTCGGGAATGGCCAGCATTCAAGACGAATGGGGACATGCAGCGCTTGCGGTAACTACCAGGGAAAATCGAATGTCGGGCGATTTACGTAACGTTCGAGACCGATCTCCAGGCGGGCGCCGGAACCTGGTGCAAGTTGTAGACGGAGATAATCACCTGGCACTTCCACCGTCACATTGTCTACCGAAACCGATTTCAGCATGTGTTCCCGGTAGGCGCCGCCCTGAATGATGATTTCGGCTGCTTCCACCGGGTTCAAGTTGACCAGGGTCACCGCTGCTTCTCCTTCGCCGATTGTGTCGACCAGCGCCGCCACATGCTCCGGAAGACCGGGTCTCCTCTCGAGCGCATCGAAATAACGGAACATGCAGTGGATCGCCTGCGCGCGCTTGGGTGCGGGACCGCCCATGGTCATCTGAAACAGGGCGTCCGGCGTCGCTGGATTGAAGGCGTTCGTGTTGTCGGACAAACGCGTGTCCGGCGTCATCGGATCCTGACGGACCCATTCCACTTTCCGGCGGACGGATTCCAGATCCTCCTGGTACGCTTTTTCGGGATACGCCGGGTTTTCTCCTTGCAGGTACGAAACCCATTCATTCCCTGCCGTGCGCCGCCGCGCATCTTCCGACATCGTCCAGTACCAGGTCTCCATCGCACCGACGGCGTATGGTGATGGCGTGTAGTGATACCATCCGTCGTCTCCGAATTTATGGGGATAGAGCGTCTGCCCGTCCACGACCCGTGAATTCGCATTCACCAGGTCGATCATGGCACTCCAGGGTTCGACGTAGGACCGGTCCCCCGTAAGCAGCAGGGCGTGGCTGAATCCCGATAGGCCCAGTTGAATCGTGTCACGGTGTACGATCTCGCCGTTCTGGGGCGCGACGGTGGTGAATCCCCATCCGTAACAGCCCCCGTACCACTTGCCGTCGCAGGCGCCGCCGATGGTGCCGTCCAGGCCGATATTGGTGGGTATGATGCCGTCGTTGGCCCGGATGCGATCGACCCAGGCATCCACATACTCCAGGACCCAGTCCCGGTACCTGGCCTCCCCCGTCAGCGCATAGGCGTTGAAGGAGAGTCCGGTCGCCAGCATGTTCGACGGATGATCGCCGATCACTTCCGTGTAGTCCTGGAAATGCGCCAGCATCTCGGCATAGTTCCGCTCGCCGTGAATCAGGTCGAAACGGCCGTCCTCGATGGGATCGCCCGCCCAGTCCAGTGCCGTGGCTTTTCGCAGCAAGGGCCCGCGGCTGCCGTTGAAGAGGCTTCGGATGATCCGGTGTTCCGGATCGTAGTTCCTGGCTTCCGGGTCCTCGTTCATGTAAAGACCCGACCAAAGGCGCAATCGGCGCTCGTATTCGGTCGCTGCCGGGTCGCAGAGTCCCAGGTCTCCGAAGACCGACATGCTCTCGCCGTTGTGCAGCCAGTCGAACATGACGGGGAACTCCTTGTAATACATCCCGTCCCTGGCGAAGGGCACGTCCACCGTCTTCGCCTCGGTGTACTGGCGGATATGGCCGTCCTGCGCCTGGTTGCACAGGTTCAGCAGCTTCTCCGAACCGCCCAGCATGAAGAGGATGGGCCAGCCGGTCAGGTTCTCTATGGCGTCGTCGGGTCCATCGTCACCTCCCCAGCGGGGCACGCAGAGCATGTAGCCTCGCTCATCGAAATACCGGTCGAAAAAGTACTCGCAGGCCCGGATCTGCGCTTTCAAGGATTCCTTCTGCAGGAGCGCCCAGGCGGGAGGCGGCATGGGAGAGGTAATGCGTAAACAAGTCATCGGGGTGGCGTCCTTTAGTTGCCTGGGGGCCATTGGACTAGACACCGACCAGGGAGATCAGAATCAACCGTCGTTCAGGGTTGTCGCATGTCGACAGGTTTAATTGTCCGGCAGTCAATCAAGCACCTGGATGGGGCCAGGGTATTTTCCAAGCGTTGCGTCCGCGGTCAACAACGTCATCCTCTCGATCTGAGCCTGAACGACCAGGATGCGATCGAAAGGATCTTTATGTATACTTGGTAACAAATCCACGGCCACCGCATGGGCGCCGGTAATGGCCAGTTCTTTGTAGCCATTATCCAGTAATCCCAAGCGCAGCAGGTGTGGATCAACGCTGAAGTCTTTCCTCTGCAGGCTGTTTTTTATGGTAATCTCCCAAAGCGAAGCCGCACTGAACACCAACTCGTTACTGGGATTACTTATCAGGGCGCTCGCTTCCGCGGGTAAGCGTTTCGACACGCCTGCCGCCCAGAGCAAAACCTGGGTATCCAGGAGAATGATCACTGCAAACCCTCAAAGAGCGTTTCGATTTCCGCTGAACTCATGCGGTCAAAGTCATCGGGAATGGAAAACTGGCCATCCATAAAACCGATCCTGTGCTCAATTCCAGTACTCGGTTCATCAACGGACATAACCTTAACTACGGGTTTTCCTGCCCGCGCGATGATAAACGGCTCGCCATTCGCGGCGTCCCTGACCAGCCTCGACAGATGTGTCTTGGCCTCGTGCATGTTTACCTTGCGCATGATAATATCCCTGACTGACGAGATTGAATTCTAGACTAAGTTTATCTGACTTAGTCTAGTGCACTCTCATGCAAATGTCAATCACTTCAGTCACGGGGTCCTTGATCAATCCATTTCAAGCAACTTCAAGTGGCCTAATTGCGCGCAGTGCTGAAGCGGCTGAACGTTCTGCCAGTGCCAATTCGTATTGAACCTGAAGGTTCATCCAACTCTGTGCGTCTATGTTAAAGTACCTGGCGAGACGCAATGCGGTTTCAGCTGAAATTCCGCGGCGGCCACGTACGATTTCGTTTATCCTGGCTGGTGTTACACCGACAGCCTTCGCCAACGCGTTCGAGGACAGTCCAAAGGGTTCCATATAGTCGTATTTTAGCACTTCACCTGGATGAACAGGATTCAATCGAGTCATGGGCGACTTCTCCTTTCAGTGGTAGTCAACAATCTCCACATCATATGCGTTACCGTTATCAAAACTGAAACACAGACGCCACTGATCATTGATCCGTATACTATACTGTCCCTTTCGGTCTCCCGCGAGGGCTTCAAGGTGGTTTCCAGGTGGAGCCTTCAGAAAACTAAGTGTCTCGGCGGCATCCAACTGAGCTATTTTGCGTTGGGCAACTCGTTCAAAAGCAACAAATCGATGCACACGGTACCCCGAAGCCAGTTTTTCCGTGTCCCTGCATCGATACGTCCTGATCATAGCACGAATATATATCGTATATCGATAAACGACAAGATATAAGTTCGTAACTACTCAGCATGGTAACACAACTCAGAATGCGTTTCTCCATAGCTCCTACTGTGTGAACGGCCCGTAACTTCTGATTGTCATTCTGCCGGAGTGCGCATACCCGATAGACCTTGACACTACGCAGCAAGGCTTGAATAATCTTTGGATTGAACGACTGCCATGCGACCGTTGTTCCGTGGACTCTCTACCGCACTCAACCCTCGAAAGGATCCGGCATGCGCAAGAGTAAGGTCCTCTCCAAGCTTCGTTCCTCCGGTTTCGTCCGGATGGCATCCCTCGGCCACTATCTGCCCTTCTACATTCGTTATGCCGCCCATTTCGGATTCGACGGCCTCTGGTTCGATCTCGAACACCGTGCGATGGATTCCCGGGAGGTCCAGTCGATACTGGCCATGTGCCGGCAGCACGACATCGACTGCATGATACGCCCGCCGACCCTTGAACGAACCAGGCTGTACCGTTACCTGGAAGACGGCGCCGCGGGATTCATGATTCCCTTCATGTCCACGGAGGAGATAGCCCGCCACGTCGTCGACTGCACGAAATTTCCTCCTTTGGGCAACCGGGGGATCGACGGCGCAGGTATCGACGCAGATTTTGGTATCGACGCATGGGGCGAGGGGTCGACCTATTTCAACGACGCCAATCGGGAAACCTTTATCGTGGGCCAGATCGAAACCGTTGAAGGCCTGCGCAATGTGGACGCCATCGCGGCTGTCGAAGGCATTGACGTGGTTTTCATCGGTCCCGCGGACCTGACGCATCGCCTGGAGACTGATCCCAACGTCAACTGGACGCTGGACGACGCGATTTCCCGGGTGTCCGACGCGGTGGAACGGCACGGCAAGGCCTGGGGTATCACCGCGGGCACACCTGAACTTGTGGCCCACTACCGCGGCCTGGGCGCCAGTCTCGTGCCGTGGGGAGGCGATTTCACCCTGATGAAGGTGCTCGAGCAGTGCAGCAAGGACCTGGAAGAGATACCGGGCGCATGATGGTGTAGATCATTTTCGCGGTCTGTGGAGCGTCGCAGGTTGAGGCCGGTTCTGGTACTCGAGTATTGTTCTCGACAGGCATCGGTCAGGCGATCGAGGTAATGAGATTTGGCCTATCACTGGACGAAAGTGATCGAAAGGGCACACTTCGCACCCCGCGACGGCGCAGGTGCACTGGTATTCGACGGTGCCATGTGGCTTATTGGGGGGTGGAATCCCCACGACAAAGCCCATTTCCCTCGGATTTGCAACAACGAGGTCTGGCGATCCACGGACGGTCGCGACTGGGCGCTGGTGAAACCCAATACCTACCTGGACGATACCTTTGACGACAGGGAGGACTGGGCGGGAAGGCATACGGGTGGTTTTGCCGTACACGACGGAGCCATGTGGATCATCGGAGGCGATGCCAATCAGGGATATCACCAGGGCGATATCTGGACGTCCCGCGACGGTCGAAACTGGCGTCGCATATCCGAAAATCTACCGTGGACGCCCCGCGTGTTGCACGGCACAGCCGTCTACCAGGGAAAACTCTGGATATGGGGTGGTCAAACCATGCCGGAATTCGCGGGTGGAGAAGACCGGTTCTACGGCGATGTCTGGGTGTCATCGGACGGGAGAATGTGGAAAAGATTCGAGCCGGTAGAACCGCGCTGGGCGCCCAGGGGGATGGTCGGTGGAAATGTCGTCCATGATGGGCGGCTATGGATTCTTGGCGGCGGTACGTACGATACGCCGGATACGCCCGCCCGCACGTTCCGGAACGACGTTTGGAGCACCACCGACGGCGTCCATTGGACCTGTCATTCGGGAAACGCGCCCTGGTTGCCGCGACAGTACCACGATACAGCGGTATTCGACGGCAGGATGTGGGTGCTGGGAGGATGGAATCGCGTCAATCTGAAAGACGTCTGGTCTTCGTCCGATGGTGTGCACTGGTTCGAAGTGCCCGACACGCCCTGGCCGGCCCGTCACGCGGCCAGTGTTTTCGTACATGAAGACGCGCTTTGGATCGTCGCTGGCGGTCACATGGAGTCAGACGTTTGGAAGCTGGAACGGGACTAAAGGAGAATCGTAGCCTTGAAGCGTGAAAAGGGTGAAAACGGAAGCGATGGATCGAAAGCGGTATCACTGCTGACGGACGAAGAGAAATGGCAGTTTGAACTGCAGGGATACCTGTTGCTGCGCGGCGTCGTTTCTGAACCGGACCTGGCTGCGATGCGATCGGTGTTGGACGGCTGGCTGAACGCGGAAGAGAATGACATACCTACACCGGTTAAGCGCGGCCGCCAGGAGCCGAACAAGACCCATATCGGCCATATCCACTACGGACACGAGGTGTTTCAGCAGCTCAACATGAACCCGCATATCATCCGGATGGTCGCGGGTTTGACGTGGGGATGTCCCCGCCTGATGCACTGCGTATTTACCCACATGGTCAAGGGCCTGGAAGACCTGCGTTTCCACCGGGACGACGACGGGGTGAAGGTGACCCACGGTTTCCGAAACCCCAATAACGACTTCCAGGTGGCGGACGGAGAGATATACTGCAGCCACCTGGCCACATGGATCGCCCTTGCCGACGTGCCGGAGGGTACTGGATTCTGCCTGGTGCCCGGAAGCCACAAATCTACCGTGCCAGAACCAGCAGGCCTGCCCGTCGAGCACTATCCGCCCGTGTCGATAACCATACCCATGAAGGCGGGAGACGTGATCGTCTTCTCCACGCGTCTCCTCCACAACGCCAGTCCGTGGACCGAGGACTATCCGCGCCTGAACATCTTTCAGCGCTACGTCTTCAGCTGGTTCTTCGACCTTCCCCATCTCTATCCGCTGGAAGAGCACCGCGACAAACTGTTGGACGACATGTATGAATTGGAGAAAATGACCCGAGACGAGAAGCAGGTCGTTAAGCGGGTCCGCGAGATGCTGGCGTCCACCGGGATGCGATAAGGCCGGTTTTCGTACTATGCCTCGTGTACAATCGTGTCGACCCGATGTGCCTCGATATAGTCCCGGTCGATTTCAGCACCCAGTCCCGCGCCCTGCGGGACCGTTACGCATCCGTGCTCATCGATGTTCTCCAGTTCATCTGTATATTCCGGCGCGTAAACCGGCGGCTTTGTTTTCTTGATGCCGGGATGGACCAGGCCGAGTTCATAGTAGTTGCAGTTACGGATGGACGCCATCAGGTGCCGGTGCGCGAGGCCGCCACCGTGAAGTTCCACGTCCAGACCGAGCCCCTCGGCCGCGTGGGCGATCTTCATAACTCCCGTAATACCGCCGTCCTCGTAAACGCCAGCCCTGACGAAATCCGTACCGCCGTTCACGATGAAATCGACATGCTGCTCGAGACCGAAAATGTGTTCGGTCTGGAGGATCGGCGTGGTGATGTGCTCCCTGAGCTTCTTGTGGCCAAAAATAGAAACGCCGCCGTCCTTGTAAGGATCCTCAAACCAGAAGAACCCGGCCTCGTCGCAGGCGCGGCCCGACTTTCAGTGCATCTGCCCATGTATTGTATTCGCACGCGGGGTCGATCATGAGATCCATGTCGTTTCCGACGCGCTTGCCCATGACGCGCACGTTGGCAACTTCCCGTTCGATGGGAGCGTTACCCCAACCGTGGATCTTGAACGCACGGTATCCCATACCCTTGCACTGTTCGGCGAAATCCGCGAATGCCTCGGGCGTGTGCAGGCCGCCGTTCTCGTCTCCGTGATAGGTGCTGGCGTACGCGGGCAGAGAACGCCTGTAACCGCCGAGTAACTGGTAAACAGGCGCACTGTAGTACTTGCCCGCGAAATCCCAGAGCGCTACGTCTATGGCGCCCATCTGGGTGCGGTCGGTGTGCCGCAGACCGCGCTTTAAATCGTTGTATAGCTTTTCCCGTTCGAAGGGGTTTTTTCCGAGCAGATACTGAACTGCGGCGCCTGTTGGCGATGGGCCGCCCAGGTATTCCCCGGTTATACCCAGGTTGGTGTGGATTCGCAACAACCCGCCGCCAAGTTCACGCTTACTGCCTTTCTCGTATACCATGTTGAATCCATTGTAGTCCACACCCATATTTTCCACGGTGTATTTAAAGACTACGGTTTCCAGTTTGGTGATTGCGGGGGTCATTTTTAAATCTCCCATCGAACGGATAAAGAAATCAGACTGAACATAACGTACAAATCACGTATTAATGCATTATTTAACAAATAGTTATGATGATTTCAAAACAAATATTAAATAACTATTACTAAACATACTAATATTTAAATATCAACTGTCACGCTTGTTTCTTTCCAAATCCCGGTTTCATTCGTTTCGATCCATTTTACGGTTTCCTCCCGGTTTTTCCATCGGGTTTTGTTTTAGCATCATCATTAGTACGAAAAATTATAAACAAATATATATTAGTACGAAAAGTAATATTAAAATATAAACTAAAATCAACGGGTACTGGTATCGATCAACAGTCGGCGCGACTACACGGCGCGGTTGCACTCAAAACCATCTTCAACGGACCTTCTTGATGTCCCGGATTGTGCCGTAGGGAATCCCGGTAATCTTCACCATTTCTTCGGCTCTGCGTATGGTTTCAGTGACCTCATCCTTCAGATCATCCGGGTAAAAAACCTGTCCGTTCCTTACCGTAAGATGAGGCGTAATCATTCGACCACCTGGTTCCTGCCGTCCGTGTGCGTCGGTAAATTTAAAACTGCCTTCATCCAGGCTGAAAACGGCAATATCGGCGATACTTCCGGTTCGCAGGGTCCCGATTTCGTCCGATCGGTTCAGGACGATAGCTGGATTGAGCGTCGTCTGTCGAACGATCTCTTTGAGATCGAGTCCGATGTTCAGCAGCTTCGAAGCGGTTTCGGGAAGGCTGCATACCGGTGAATTAAGACTGTACACATGAAGGTCCGTACTTATCACATCGGAAAGAAAACCCAGTTCAACCGCCCGTTTCGCGATTCCGTAATGAAAACTCCCTGCGCCGTGGCCCAGGTCGAAAAAAACACCGCGATCTCTAGAAGCGTATACCTCGGGGATCACCTTGTCGTCGTCGCCGATGATATGATCACCCTTTCCCTGGTAGCAGTGGGTTACGATATCCCCCGGTCGAAGCAGTTCCAGGATACTCGGGAGGGCGACACCCTTGTCGATATGCACCATGACCCGCGTGTTCACCATCTCGGCTGCCTCAATGGCTCGCCTGAGCGGATCCACGCCATGGGTTCCTACCTGGAATACGCCCTGCCGGACCTTGACACCCACGCAGTGATGGGGCCACATGGAAATCACACGGGCCGTGTGCTCGGGATCGGCATTTCGGATGTCCCTCCATCTCCCCGCGCATGGAATTCAGGAGCCCGATGCTGCTGATGTGGACAAAGGTGAGCACTTCGGTTCGGGAAGGTTCGACAATGTACTCGAGAAAGCCACGCAGGTTTGTCCATCCCGGACTGCCCGCGTCAACGATGGTCGTTACCCCAGTGGCCAGGCAGAGGGCGTCGGCCTTGATGCCAAAGGTCGTGGCCCCGGCGTATACATGGGCGTGAAGATCGATCCAGCCAGGCGTTAGATACTTGCCGGAAACGTCGATGGTCGATTGTGCGTCGCCTTCGAGATGATCGGAGATCGCGGATATTTTGCCCTGTCTGATCCCGATGTCGCCCTTTCCGTGTCGCTGCCGTGACGGATCGATAATCGTAGCACCCGACAAAACCAGGTCGTAAACCATGAAAGTCCCCAAAAATCGTTTAAATGGATGCCTGACGCCCTTCTAAGAGGGGAGCATTGACATGGAAAGAGTATAACCATATCATTTTTTCGTATCAATGGCCTTAACACGCCCCGAATCATCCACTGAGAGTCGCACTATGCCGACCGGTTTGACCGCAGTCCAGATAGCGGAGTACCAGGAAAACGGTTTTCTGCCTATCGAGGGGTTATTCGACCCCGCTTCGCTCGATCCTTTGATCGCTGAATTGAACGATATCGTCGATGAATGGGCGGAGCGGTACTACGCGGAGGGTAGACTGGCGAATCGATTCGCGGACGATCCCTTTGATCGAAGGCTCTACCTTATCCATGCGGCGATGGACGGTAACTGCGGGGAACTAATGGAAGCCGTCTTGGGCAAACGGAAGACCGCGGGCATGTTCCATGTCATGACACTGCCCGAGATTCTCGAAGTTGTCGAATCCGTCATAGGTCCGGAGATCCTGGTCCATCCCCAATTCAACTCCCGTGCGAAACTTCCGGACAGGACTTCCGTCGTGGACTGGCACCAGGACATCGGTTTTCTGGATCCTGACGTGATGGAGACCTTCATGGTTAATTTCTGGCTTCCTTTGGTGGATACAAACGTACACAATGGCTGCCTGGAAGTCATACGGGGCAGTCACCGAAGCGAACGCCTGCCATTCGAGGATTCACCCGAGAACATCGATCCGGAAGCCATACCGGCCGGTAAGCGGGTGTCCTGTCCCATACCCAGGGGCGGTGTACTCCTGTTGCAACACACTACGGTGCATCGATCCGCACCAAATTTCTCAGATCACATACGGTGGAGCCTGGATATCAGGTATAGCGACTGGCGTAAGCCCACGGGCAGGGACCAGGTCCCCGGCTTTATTGCCCGCAGCCGGGAACATCCCGCGAAAGTCGCAACCGGCCACGAGGATTGGCAGCGGCTGTTTGTGGAGTGAGGGGGTGTTGGTGGCTTAGTCCGGTTCTTAAGCGGTGGCTTCTGTCAAAACCGGAAGGTCGCACGTAGCAGGATTGCGTCAACCGGATTGTCATCGCTTCGGGTATCGAATCGGGTGCCTTCGATGGAGAGGGCCGCGCCTTGCGCTACTTTCCACATGGCCCCGGTCCGGACCCGGCGGCGCCCTTCCTCTTCAAGGCTCAGAGTGGCGTATGGAGTGAGCACGTCTCCGGTGCCCAGGAGATCCATGCCGTATCCCAGTTCCGCTTCCAACCGGCCCGCGGACGAAAAGTTTCCTGCGTGGCTGAGCAACGAGGCGTCCCGAGCGGACCAGAGGCGATTCGATGCGCTCGAAGTATTCCCCCACGCCGGCGAGATCGAAAGAGACAGTCCCCGATCAGAGGCGACCGGACTGTAACGGATCGTTCCGCTCGCTCCCCACTCCTTGTAGCCTTCATCTTCGTGCACTACGAGCGTGCGCACGGCGCCTTCGACGGTGAGTGATCCGATGACGTAGCGCAGGCCTGCGCCCATTTCCAGCCCGGTTCCGGTTTCTGCGTCGCCGCCGTCGTGACGAAGACCGACTTCCCCTCTTGGGGTGAATGTCGCGCCCTCACCCACGCTGAATGACCGCGATCCTTCGAGTAGCAGGCGGACCCGGGTGACGTCTCCCTGGACTTCTGCCAGCGCGGCCGTGGCCTCTGATGTAGTGCGAACCCACATCGCGTCGGATTTAATGGCCAGGACCAGTCCACTAGAAAGACCGCCGCCGATCAACCCGCCCCTGATTCCCAGGGCGCCCATGCTCATACCCAGATCGGTTTCTATCGGGGTTTCGCCCTGATGACGGAGCGTCATGTCGCCGAATCCGATCCCGAACAGCCCCCACAGAGATACGCGTGGATTCAACTTCAACCACGCCGAGGGATAAAAACCCGTCAGGTTACTGTCGATTTTGTTGTCATCGCCAGCGGAATCCGGGTCTATCGAGTAAGATCCGGTTCCCCGGCTTCTGGAAACAAGTATACCGGCCGTTAAGCGATTCCAGGAAGCATCCAAGCCCATCATTCCGGTCGTGGCCCGTCCATCAGGATGTTGTCAATCTCGGCTTCGAAGCCACTGGTAGACACACGGCCCCAAGCGGAGAAACCAGGAAAACCTGTTTTCGTTTCCTCGGATGAAACGTAGAAGCCACTTCCTGAAAGCAGCTGTTGCGCGTGCAGGGCGTCCGGGTCGCCCCGGTGCATGGTATTCCTCTCGGTGGCGATCCAGGGTAGGGAAGAAGGATACGACTGCTGGCTCGATTCCTTACCACCCAACTGCATATTACCAACGGTCAGATAAGGATTTCCGCTGACATCCATCCGAGCGCTCACAGCTTCCACCACCTGGCTCGCCACGGTTCGTCCGAATCGCGCGGTCCAGGCTTGTGTGATGGCGTTATTGTTTTCTATGGTACCGGTCGCGGTGGCGTCTTCGAGATGTGCGCCTTCGGGGTTCGAAAGCCTTAAGGTTAGTGTTTCCTTTTCTTCTTCAAGTCCGTCCTCCAGTACAACTACATCGATGATCCGCGCTGTATCTCCAGGAGCAAAGGAAAGCGAATGACGCATCGGGGTGTAGTCCTCATCTGCTTTTGCCGTAACATCCGATGTGGCGTAACTCACCGTTACTTCTTCGGTTGACGCCGGAGTGAGGGACACCCGGAAGGAAAGGCTTCCACCCTCGACGGCCTGTGCATCCTCGACGTTCAGTGCTGGAGTCGACGACTCCTCGGCTGCGATTACCCGCCCACTGCCGGTGAGGCAACGTATACCCACGTCTTCGAAATGACGACAGTTGTGCTCACCCCAGGCGTTCCTGGCGAGCCCGCCGCCCGCTACTTTACAGTCAAGTAAACTATCCTCGTCACCTTTACAAAGAAGGTCGTCCAGCCAGATGGGGACGCTGGTGGCGGCTGCTCCAAAGTAGGGAACCCCTCCATTTTGATCGGGTCTGAATTTCCCGCCACCCGACATCCCGCCAGCCGGGTAGCCGAGGTGTTCGCGACATACGACATCCACGTCATTTGTATAGTCCAGTAATCGTCGCATATCGTGCCCCACTTGAGGTCATGACAGACTTCCAGGCGTCCTTCGTTGGGTGTACTGCCGTTCACGAGTCGGAACTGACCGTCTTCCCCTGCCAAACAGTTCGGTGGAGGCGGATTTCGAGTCTGTCCACCGAATTCCGTCGAATAGGGTCCATCACCTTCGTCGTTTGTTGCCCGCACCTGCACCTGGTAAGACGTACTCGGGTCCAGTCCCGTGATGGGAGCACTTGTACCGGTTTTATTCTGCGGACCATTACTCCAGGGTCCGCTGGTACCCTCCCGGTATTGGAGGTCGTAGCTTTCAATGTCAGGCCGGCCTGCGTTTGCCGGTGCAGTCCAGCTCACCGCCAGGCTTGTTTCAGTGGCTGCAGCGCTGGTTACCGTGGGCGCCAGGGGCGGCTCGTCGATATCGTTCACGGTAACGGTCACGACGATAGTGTCACTGCCGCCGCTTAGGTCGGTGGCCTTGACGGTCACCGATAGGGTGGGCGTGGTCTCATGGCTGTAGTTGACCCCAACCTTGGTCTTGAGTTGTCCCGAACTGGAATCGATGGTGAACGAGGCCGCGTCGGTCCCCTCGATGCTGTAGGTGAGGGTGTCTCCCGCTGTATCGGTCGCCGAGAAAGCGGCGCCCAGATTCTCTGCAGTAGTCGTGGTTGTGATTCCGGTGTTCTCGGTCAGGCTGCGCGACGCGGTGGTGGCAGGAAAATCCGGTGGTCCGTCAACTACTTCATTCGTCTGCCCACTACCCGGAGACGAATAAGGCCCATCACCCTCGTCGTTGGTGGCCCTTACCTGCACCTGGTATGACGTGCTGGGATCGAGACTGGTAATGGTCGTGCTGGTACCGTTGACGTTTTGCGGACCATTGGACCAGGATCCGCTGTTGCCTTCCCGATATTGCAGGTCGTAGTTCTGGATGTCTGGCCGGCCGGTATTGAACGGAGACGACCAATTCACCGATAGGCTTGTAGTGCTTCCCGATACAGAGGATACCACCGGCTGTCCCGGTGCGAGCGGAGGTTCACTGAGGTCGTTCACGGTGACGGTCACGTCTATGGTGTCGCTTCCGCCGTTATTGTCACTGGCTTTCACGGTTACGGTCAGGGTAGGCGTTGCCTCATGATCGTAATTGAACCCGACCTTGGTCTTGAGCTGTCCGGAACTGGAATCGAGGTCGAATGCAGAAGCGTTGGTACCCTCCACGCTGTAGGTCACTGTGTCATTGTTGCCATCGGTCGCCAGGAAGGCGGGACCCAGGTCTGACTCTGTACTCGTTGTCGTGCTTCCCTCGTTTTCGAAAAGGCTGCGCGTTGCGGTGCTGGCTGGGAATTCCGGCGGACTGTTCCCGTTGGTCCGTCCGCTGCCCAGGGACGAATAAGGCCCATCACCTTCATCATTTGTCGCCCGCACCTGCACCTGGTAGAGGGAATCGGCCTCGAGGCTTGAGATGGAGGAACTGGTGCCGTCGACGTCCTGGGGTCCATCGATCCAGTTCCCGCTCGTTCCGGGCCGGTACTGCAGGTCGTAGTTCTCTATGTCAGGCCGGCCGGTGTTGGACGGCGCCGACCAGCTGACCGATAGGCTCGTGATGTTTCCTGACACGGTGGACACCGACGGTTGTCCGGGCGCGATTGGCGGTTCGGCGAGGTCGTAAACGGCGACGGTCACTTCGATGGTGTCGCTTCCGCCATTGTCGTCACTGGCCTTCACGGTTACCGAAAGGGTGGGGGTCGACTCGTGATCGTAATTTACACCGATCTTGGTCTTGAGCTGTCCGGAACTGGTATCGAGGTCGAACGAGGAGGCGTTGGTACCCTCCATGCTGTAGGTCACCGGGTCATTGTTGCCATCGGTCGCAGTGAAAGCAACGCCCAGGTTTTCCGAAGAAGTTGTGGTTGATTCGCCTATGTTCTCGAACAGGCTGCGGTCTGCAGTTGTCGTGTCGAACTCAGGGGAATGGTTTTTATTAGTCCGTCCGCTACCTGGGGACGAAAAGGGACCGTCGCCTTCGTCATTTGTCGCGCGCACTTGCACCTGGAATAGGGAGTCGGGCTCCAGGTTCGCAAAGATGGAATTGGTTCCACTGACGTTCTGGGGACCTGCCAGCCAGTTACCACTTGTTCCCGGTCGAAATTGCAGGTCATAGCTATCGATAGATGGCCTGCCCGTGTTCAATGGCGGGTTCCAGCTGACTGTAAGACTGGTAATGCTTCCTGATACGGCAGTGACCGACGGTGCCGCCGGCGCTAACGGCTGTTCGTCAATGTCGCTAACCGTAACGGTCACGTCGATGGTGTCGCTTCCGCCGTTGTTGTCGCTGGCCCTCACGGTCACGGACAGGGTAGGTGTCGCCTCGTGATCGTAGTTGACCCCCACCTTGGTCTTTAACTGGCCTGTGCTTGAATCGATGCCAAAGGAGGCGGCGTTTGTTCCCTCAAGGCTAAAGTTCAGCGTGTCTGTACTGTCCTCGTCTGTGGCCGTGAACGGATCGCCCAGATTCTCCACAGAAACCGTGGTGGCGTCTCCCTCGTTTTCGTCCAGGCTTCGCGATGCGGTGGTCGTTGAGAATTCAGGCGCGTTGTTTTGCTGATTGACGTCGCTCTCCGCATTGGTACGACCGCCGCCCGGTGAGGAGTAAGGACCGTCACCCTCGTCGTTTGTCGCCCGTACCTGCACCTGGTACAAGGAATCGGGCTCGAGGTTTGCAAAGATGGAACTGGTTGCACTGACGTTCTGGGGACCGTCCAGCCAGTTACCACTTGTTCCCGGCCGGAACTGCAGGTCGTAGTTCTCGATAGATGGCCTACCTGTATTCATTGGCGCATTCCAGCTGACCGAAAGACTCGTGGTGCTTCCAGAAACTGCGGAGACCGTCGGCGCCGCCGGTGCCAGAGGTGGTTCGTTGACGTCGTTGACGGTAACGGTCACGGAGATGGTGTCGCTGCCCCCCCTGCCGTCCTTGACCCGCACGGTCACCGCCAGGGTGGGTGTGGCCTCGTGACTGTAGTTGATCCCGATCTTGGTCTTGAGCTGACCGGAACCGGAATCGATGGTGAACGACGAGGCGTTGGTACCCTCGATACTGAAGGTCAACGAGTCATTGTCATCATCGGTCGCCGCGAAAGCATCGCCCAGGTTCTCGGCGGATGTCGTGGTAGCGCTGCCGGTGTTTTCGGTAAGGCTGCGAGAGGCGGTGGCAGCTGCGAACTCCGGCGCGTCGTTGCTTCTCACCGGGGTGTTGTTGGTCTTCGCACTCTCCAGCTTGGACCAGGCACCGTCACCTTCATCATTCGTCGCTCTAACCTGTACCTGGTAGTGGGAATCTTCCGCCAGGTTGTAAAGTACTGTATTTGTGATATCCTGGTCCTGTGGACCATCGTACCAATCGGTATCTACGCCATTTCGGTACCGCAGGTCGTAGCTCTCAATGTCAGGCCGGCCCATGTTGTATGGTGGCGCCCAAGCCACCGACAGGCTTGTCATGCTATTCTTCATTGGATCTACCGAGGGTGGCGCCGGCGCCAGGGGCGGTTCGTCTACATCGTTCACGGTGACTGTAACATCGATCGTGTCGCTTCCCCCGTTACCGTCGCTGGTCATGACGGTCACAGACAGGGTGGGTGTGGCCTCGTGGCTGTAGTTGAGCCCGACCCTGGTCTTTATTTGCCCGGAACTGGAATCGATGGTGAACGAGGAGGCATCCACACCCGCTAAACTGTACTGCAGCATGTCACCATCGGCATCTGTCGCAGTTATTGCCGCGCCCACGTTCTCCGCGGAAGTCGTTGTTGCGTCACCTACATTTTCGGCAAAGCTGCGCGCCGTGTTCTCGGTGTCGAACCGGGGCGGGCTGTTCGTGTTGGTCCGCCCGCTGCCCGGGGACGACCAGGGACCGTCGCCCTCGTCGTTGGTGGCCATCACCTGTACCTGGTAGGAGGTGTCTTCACCGAGACCGGAGATGGTCGTGCTGGTATCGATTACGTTCTGCGGACCGTTGGTCCAACTGCCGCTTGTGCCTTCCCTGTATTGCAGGCCATAGCTTTGGATGTCGGGCCGTCCGGTATTGGAAGGCGCCGTCCAGCTAACCGACAGGCTGGTTTTGCTTCCTGCAACAGCGGAAACCACCGGTTGTCCGGGCGCCAGGGGCGGTTCGTCTACATCGTCCACGGTAACCATAACATCGATGGTGTCGCTTCCGCTGTTATCGTCGCTGGTTCTGACGGTAACGGAAAGGACGGGTGTGGCCTCGTGGCTGTAGTTGACTCCGATTCTGGACTTTAGCTGCCCTGAACTGGAATCGATGGTGAAGGCTGCGGCGTTCATGCCCTCGATACTGTAGGCTAGCGTGTCTTCACTATCGTCATCGGCTGCCGTCAAAGCATCACCCAGATTCTCCGCGGAAGTCGTGGCAGCGTCGCCGACGTTCTCGGTCAGGCTTCGCGTTGCGCTTTCAGCGGCAAACCGGGGCGGGTTGTTCCTGTTGGTCCGTCCACTACCCGGGGAAGACCAGGGACCGACGCCCTCGTCGTTTGTGGCCATCACCTGTACCTGGTAGGAGGTGTCCTCACTGAGACCGGTGATGGTCGCGTGCGTATCGGTTACGCTCTGCGGACCGCTGGTCCAGCTGCCGCTGTTGCCTTCTCTATATTGCAGGTCGTAGCTCCGGATGCCGGGTCGTCCGGTATTGGTCGGTGCCGACCAGCTCACCAACAGGCTGGATTTGCTGTCCGTTATGGGGGTTACCACAGGTTGCCCGGGCGCCAGGGGCGGCTCGTTTAAATTGTTTAGTTTGATGGTCACGGCGATGGTGTCGCTTCCGCTATCACCGTCGCTGGCCTTGACGGTGACCGACAGGGTGGGCGTTGTTTCGTGATCGTAATTGACCCCGATCCTGGACAGGGAGCTGCCCGGAATTGGAATCAATGGTGAAGATTGCGTAGTTTATACCCTCGATGCTGTAGGTTAGCGTGTCTTCGCTATCGTCATCGGTTGCCATGAAAGCGTCACCCAGGTTCTCCGCGGAAGTCGTGGCAGCGTCGCCGACGTTCTCGGTCAGGCTACGCGTTGCGTTTTCTGCGGCGAACCGGGGCGGGTTGTTCCTGTTGGTCCGTCCACTACCCGGGGAAGACCGGGGACCGACGCCCTCGTCGTTGGTGGCCATCACCTGTACCTGGTAGGAGGTGTCTTCACTGAGACCGGAGATAGTCGCGTGCGTATCGGTTACGTTCTGCGGACCGTTGGTCCAGGTGCCGCTTGTGCCTTCTCTGTACTGCAGGCCATAGCCCCGGATGTCGGGTCGTCCGGTATTGGAGGGCGGCGTCCAGCTCACCGACAGGCTGGATTTGCTTCCTGATACAGTGGAAACCACCGGCTGTCCCGGCGCAAGGGGTGGCTCGTTCATATCGGTAACAAGGATCGTTACGCCTATGGTGTCACTGCCACCCTGGCCGTCGCTGACTGTCACGGTAACCGAATGGCTGGGCTTGGTTTCGTGATCGTAGTTGACACCCGCTTTCGACGTAATCTGACCAGTACCTTCAACAACATCGAACAGGGCAGCGTCTGTGCCGGCAAGGCTGTAGGTCAGATTGTCGCCATCGATATCCGTCGCTGTGAATGGAAATCCGATATTCATCGCCGTGTCTGTCGCTACATCTCCCACGTTCTCGGCAAGTGAAACTGTTCCATTGGCGAAACCAAAACTCGGCTCAAAGTTCCTGGCATCTGCTTCACCGCCCAGTAAGGTTCCAGCTACGGCCACGGCGGCGGCAGTCGCCCCGTATGGCGGCCAGCAGATAATCGGTCCTTGACGGAGAACGGAAGCCATGTAAGTACGTATGTTTTTGCCGTCCGTCCCAATGACCGTCACCGATATAAGGGTCACTCCTTCTGCGGCGAGAATAACCTGGTGGCCGTTGTCCGGGTTGTCGTCCACATCTGTCGGGACGTACAAAAGCCTGGCGCCTGTATCAACTGGTTGGGCTACCAGTGTCACAATGTCGACCGTCGAAGGTACCCAGGCCTTGTAGCTCGTTAATTCGGAAGTGAAGTAACTGGTAAAGGGAATCGGGGTGGCACCGTAGCTTATCGAAAACGAACTAAGGCTGACATCCGTCTGGTCTGGAGCTGCGTCGGCAACCATCACCCGGTCGATATCCGTATCGGTAGGTATGTTGGCGGATGCAGAAACCACCAGTGGTGAATCTGGTGTTTCGACGGCGTCAGCCTCGGCCCACGCGAATGTTACATTGGTTTTCGGTACAGGTTTGTCGACTGAGACTCGCACCGGTTCGTCGCTTGAGATACGTTCGGTGCGCATCTGACCTGAAGAATGGGACGGGCCGGCTTCGGTAAACTTGCTCCGTTCGAGTCGACCCAGGCCTGGATTTCCGATAACGTTAAGGTACTTCAGGCGGGTCAGCTTCTCGAACAGCTCATCGGGAATGACGGCCAGTTCGTTCCATCCGAGACGGAGGATCTCCAGCTTGGCCAGCGGATCGAAGAGGTTAGCCGGAAGGGCATCCAGGCTGTTGCTGGTCAGGTTCAGCTGCTCGAGCGATACCAATCCTTCAAAAACATCCCTGGGCAAAGCGTCGAGGGAATTATCGTAAAGATACAGTATCTCCAGACTGGAGAGGCCTTTGAACGAACCACCGGACAGTTCTTCGAGTTGGTTGTTGTTCAGATAGAGAGACTTCAGCGAGGCAAGATCGTCGAACAGGCTCTCGGGGAGGTCAGTTAGTCTGTTCTCACTTAGTTTCAGTAGCCGCAGCGCGCTCAACCCGTTGAAGTCTCCGGCCTTGAGACCCGTGATTCCCCGACCCGATAAATTCAGAGATGTGATTTTGGAGAGATGAGCCTTTGTCAGGTCAGCACATGATTCGATGCCATCCACTTTTCCTACGATGACGTCGCGAACCTGCGCCGTGCGCGTGCATACGTCAATCCAGGAATGTTCGCGTTCGACAGAACTATCCGCTGTCTGCGTCGATAGGCTGACAGACTCAACGAGAGAAAGGTCATGATCAGCCAATAGGTATGCGCGCACGCGTGAAACCGCACTGTTGGAGTTTCCGTTCTGATCCCGGCCGGTCTGCGCGGAAGTCGGGACATAAGCCTGCAGTAGGAAAGCCACGAACAACAGGCAGAATAGAAACAGGGCGGGCGTCCTCTGCCTCAATCCCTGTACCGCATTCTCAATGGACAGCCTGTCTCTCAAGACCAGCGATATAGTCTGCCAACGGATTGCGAAGCGTCTGGCACCGCGTCGTGCCGTTCCGGACATATAAGTCACCAGTCCTGGTACGGCAGGTCTTAAGGCAGAAACGCAGGAAGCGATCGTAGGTCGCCACACCCTGGCTAGTTTCGCTTTGACCCGCCGGACGCATGCATGCACGGAACGTACCAGTCTAGCAACCGCCGAACGAAGGAACATAACGGGCAGGCTCGCGCTTACGGTCTTCAATACACGCTCAGGGGACAGCCTGGACCGTAGCGCTTGCACCACACTGTTCCTCAGATGTGCACCGCGTCTGCCGCAACGGTCTGCCACACCGGATACGTAAATCACCAATCTGAACGCGGCAAGTCGGCAGGCGAATCTAAAGCAAGCCAAAGTCGACCTCCGTCCACATGTAAGCTTGGCAATACCGCGACGGAGGCAGCCATCCACGGAACGTACCAGTTCCGCAAATGTCGAACGTACGTAAACAAGGGCTTTGGGACTACAAGAGCGCGATTTCGATACGACCAGTTCAGCGTCTTTTGTGCCTTGCCCGTCCTTATCCATTGTATACCTCTATTTGGACAGTTCCTCTGGCTCTAAGAATCCCTAATCGCTTGTAAACCTTGACACTTTCCGAAATTTTCCCCGGCATGCCCGGTATGTTTGTTTACTACATAATTGATGCGTATACACGCGTCAAGTATTTTTTTGTTTAGTACTAATCGGAAGGTGAGTAATCGTATGTTTCCTAATACCCCGATGATGTCTCATGATTTGCTGTCTGTTCGAAGTTTACGGGCGTTCGATCGGCGACTGCGGGCGCGCTCCAGGCTCCATGTGAGAATCGCCTTGACATTCTGGCATTGTTTTTATAAAGTTAAACCCGACATGAAGTTACACAGATATCAATACGCTTCGGATTGGCTGATAATGATGTACAGAACGCTGACTATCCTGTTGTTTTTGTTACCGTCCATGGTCTCTGCCCAGTCCGAAATTGTCGCTACTGTGCAAGGCCATTCCATAACTGCAGAAAAACTGCAGAACACCATGCGCGGTCGTCTTCTGCAGCTGGATCTTGAACGGTACGAGGCCATGAGAACGGAACTCGATGGCCTGATATCTCAGCGTCTATACGAACTGGAAGCAGTTAATCGAGGCTTTACTCCCGAAGAATTAGAACGCGTAGAGATATTGCAGAAAATGGAGCCTGTGGGACCAGCCAAAGTCCGTAGTTTCTATGAAAAAAACAGGGCACGCATGTCGCAGCCCTTCGAGGAACTGGAGGTACGTCTTACGGAATTTCTAACACAGCAGGCGGAACGCAATCGTCGCGTGGCGTTTGCACGCGAACTGCGCGAGCGCTACGAAGTGCGAATCTACCTGAAACCGCCCCGTGTCGAAGTCAGCGCGGACGACGACCCTTACAAGGGTTCCTTCGACGCTCCGGTCACCTTGATCGAGTTTTCCGACTTTCAATGTCCCTACTGTCGTAGCGTGCAGTCCGTCTTAAAAAGGCTCATGTCCACCTATGAAGGCAGATTGAAAATCGTCTATCGTGATTTCCCGCTTCGGCGAATACACCCCGAAGCCCAGAAAGCCGCTGAAGCAGCGCAATGCGCGAACGAGCAGGGACAGTTCTGGACCTACCATGACCGCCTGTTCGAGGCGACGGATCTGGGCATTGAACATCTCAATCGATATGCCGTGGAACTGGGACTGGATGACACCCTCTTTAGCGCCTGTCTGGATTCCGGCAGATACTACCAGGAAGTACAGGACGACATGGACGATGCGATCGCTGTCGGTGTAAACGCGGCGCCATCGTTCTTCGTCAACGGCCTGTTGATCAATGGTGCCGTGTCATACGAGAGATTTGTACAGATGATCGATCTGGCCCTGGAAGCTTCGGAAAGCCCCTGACTCCGGTTTAGTCTCCCACGCATTGCATCTAAAGAATCACTTTATATTAACACCGTATGTGACCAATAATAATAAGGTTACGTAAATTTTCATAATACATCATTTATGGGCTCCGGACAAAACATGGTGCTGAACTGCAACATCAGGTTTAACCGAAATCCGGTCAGATTCATGGCATTCCATCTAACTTGCCTACGGGAAATTCCGTGTCCGAAATAGGGACTGTCCGGTCATACCTGCGATTTGGATTGGATCGTCTTTGCCGGCCGGTATATGCCCTGCCGGTCGACCTGTTCCGGATCCTGGTCGGGCTACTGAGTTGCGCATATTTTGCAGCCGCTTTTATCGAGACGGGCGACATCAGTGGACCAGACGGACTGGTGGACCATGCCCTCTCGCTGGAGTTGTTCCCCTACACGAAGTGGAGCCTGATCCAGGGAGAAGTATCCACTGGCCTGCTGAAATCAGTTTTCCTTGGAGCCATCCTCGTATCCTGCATCCTCACGGCGGGTTACAGGTCGACGCTGTGTGCCGGGGTGCTTTACGTTCTGGCCGTGTCCACGTACCGGTTGAACTTCCTGGTTCTCTACATCGATGATGCCGTTTTCCACTGGACCCTGTTGTGGCTGATCCTGTTACCTGCGGGAAGAACGCTGACCTGGAAGGAATGGCGCAGGGACGGCAGGACCGCGGTGGACCGATGGATGCATCGAAGGGTTCCTGGGCTGGCCGTGCGATGCTTCCTGGTCAACCTGGCCCTGGTCTACGCGGCGTCCGGCCTGTGGAAACTGACCAGTCCGATGTGGCGTGAAGGCACGGCTCTTTATGTCATACTCAAGTTGCCCATTGCGTGGATGCCGGATCTCTGGGGGGCAGCTTCCGTGCCGTGGATAAAAGTCGCCAGTTACGTGGCGTTGGCGGCGGAACCCCTGTTCGTTCTATTGCTGTTTCTTCAGCCGGGACGACCAGTCAAGTGGATGGTCATTGCCCTGCTTTTCGTGTTTCATGGCGGCATTATCGCGACGCTGAAGATCCCTTATGCCAATTTCGCGTGCCTTGCGGGCGTAGTGCTCTGGTGCCGCCACGAGATTATGAACGCGATTGGGATGCGGACAGCGCCGGAAGGCAAGGGCAGCGTCACCGTTCTCGGGGTGGCGGCCGCGGTGGTCACGTGCGCTCTGGGTATGCAGGCCGTACTGGATTTCGCCAAGCCCCAGTGGCGATACGACGACTGGGAGGTAGCCAGACCTGTTTCCGTCATACAGGGCTGGGTAGATGGTTTGCACCTTGGTGTTTACGGCGCGTTGTGGGCGGGAGGACTGGCCCAGAGCTACCGTCTGCTCGACTGGGTCGACAGCCGTAATTACGATCTGGACTATAAGGTCAGGGTACGGTTGCCGGATGGACATCTGTCAGAGGTGGATCCCGAACACCTCTTTCCATCTTCCATGCGGAGCATTCTGCTTCAATCCTACCTGCATGGCGTAGTGTGGCGGGTATTCCCCCCTGCCAGGGAAGCTGAATTGCGTGAAGGGTTGCGTCAGCGCTTTGCGGCTCGGTACTGCAGGGCGCGGACAGAGTCAGACCAGTTAGTGGAGGTGGAAGTGCGGATCACACGCGTTACCGCGGATGAGCCACGGACGGAGGCCGAAGACTATCGGCCTTTAATGAGTTTCAGGTGCCTTGACGGAAGAGCACAGCTCCTGGAGACCTGGTAATGTGCGGCCTGACAGCCATTTTGTCACGGGGAGGCGCATGGTCCCCCGCTGCCCTCGAGCGCGCCACGAATACTCTCAGTCATCGTGGCCCTGATGGTAGTGGAACCTGGGTAGGCCCGGGTGGCAGGGTTGGACTGGGACACACCAGGCTGAGTGTGATCGGCCTGGAAAACGGCGCCCAGCCCATTGCAAGCGAAGACGGTCGTCTATACCTGGCGGCAAACGGCGAATTCTATGGTTTCGAGTCGATTCGCAGGGACCTGGAAAACCGGGGCCATGTATTCGCCACGGGTACGGACAGCGAAATCGCCCTCCATCTTTACGAGGAACAGGGTCGTGGGTGCGTCGAATCCCTCCGCGGCGAATTCGCGTTTGTCCTTTGGGATGAAAACCTCCAGACCCTTTGGGCGGTACGCGACCGGTTCGGGATCAAGCCCCTTTACTACGCGGAATCCGGAGGGGTGCTGTACCTGGCATCCGAAGTCAAAGCGCTGTTGGCTGCGGGCGTACCGGCAGCCTGGGACGAAGAGACGGTGAGCCAGCAGATGTTCGCCTGTTTCGACGCGGAACGTACGCTCTTCGAGGGGGTTCGACAGGTGCCGCCTGGCCATGGTCTGGTGGCGGGTGACGGGAATCTGAACCTGGAACGCTACTGGGACGTTGTATATCCAGGTAAATCACCAGGAAACTCCCTGGGATTCAAGCAGTTGCGTAGATCAAGTTCGTCACTATCTGGAGGAGTCGATACACCTTCGTATGCGCGCCGACGTGCCGGTGGGGTGCTTCTTGAGTGGAGGCCTGGATTCATCGGCACTGCTTGGAATAGCCGCGCGGGACACGGTAAGGCCGAAAGCCTTCACCATCTCCTTCGACCACGGTGCCTACGACGAAGAACCGAGTAGCCCGACGCACGGCACAACACGCGGGGGTGGAGTACGAGGCCGTATCCGTTTCCCAGGGCGATTGTGCCGACCATTTTTTCGATGCCGTGTGGCATGCCGAGGCCATTCAGGCCAACGCGCACGGCGTGGCGCGTTTCATCCTGAGCCGCGCGGTACGACAGGCAGGGCATAAGACCGTCCTGGCCGGCGAAGGTGCGGATGAACTGTTCGCCGGTTACGAGTTCTGCCGGCCCGCACTGCACCGCGGTCCGCGTCGCGGGGTGATCGACTGGTTGCGTATCGGCCTGGCGCTGCTTGGCACGCAGAGCCCCGCGGAACGGCAGGTAGCCCGGGTGTCCCCGTGGCTGGTACGTGTCAGCCGCATGCTTGGACTGTCGAACGAGGTTATGGAAGCGCTCGGAGGCAAACTGGACATCCTGAATGGGCTGTTGACGAAGGATTTCCGGGAACGCATCTCAGGACGCGATCCCTACAGGGTTTTCTTCAAACAGTTCGAATACCGTAAACAGCTGGCAGGCCGCGAACCCGTGAAACAGGTACTCTACCTGTGGTTGAAATCCCTGTTCGTCGGTTACAACCTGGCGGCCGAACGGGTCGACATGGCCCACGGGGTCGAAGTGCGCCTGCCGTACCTGGACCACCCGTTTTTTGATTACGGTAGCAGGATTCCTGCCAGGCTGCTGGTTCAGGACGGACGGTCCAAATACCCGCTTCGCGAGGCGGCCCGGCCCTTCCTGACCGAAGAGGTATATCGGGGGGCAAAGAATCCGTTCCTCGCGCCCCCGTCAACTTTGCAGACGGATAACAGACTGTACGAGATGTGCCAGGATACGCTGCGCGGTCCAGGTATGCGAAGCTTACCGTTCTTCGATCCCGGACAGGTAGCCGCGCTCCTCGACGGTCTGCCACGGATGGAAGAAAGCGAACGAATCACCCTCGATCCGTTGATTATGGCACTGACTTCTCTGTGCGTACTGCAGGAACGATATGGGCTGTAATAGAGAGGTTCCGGCGATACACGTTCAGCGCAGTCGAATGCAGGCAACGCTGCTGTCCCGCGGAGACCTGGGCCTGCGTCGGATTGCCTTGACCGGGTCTGTCACGGCTGTTTTTTTTCAAGCTGGTCATTTGCCCTGATTTCCGATCATAATCAACGCGTTAACCACGTACCTGAGTATCATGGGACTGCATTTCTAACATGAACACGGGAAAGAACTCAGCCACTTCGGGTATACGTTACGAAGCCGACGAAAACCGCCGATACTCCTGACCATCGGGCTCGGACTGCAGATCGCGCTGCTCACGGTGGGCGGGGTGGTCCTGACCGTGGCTATCGTAAGCCGGGCGGGGGGAGCCAGCGAGGCGTATCTCACCTGGGGCGTCTTCGCCGCGGCGGCGATCAGTGGAATCACCACGACGCTACAGGCTATCCGCGTAGGCAGGATCGGCGCGGGTTACATACTCATGATGGGTACCTCCGGCAGTTTCATCGCGGTATGCATTACGGCCCTGGTCGAAGGCGGCCCTCCTCTGATGGCAACCCTCATCATCATTTCGTCCCTGTTTCAATTTCTGCTTTCAACTCGGCTTTCTTTGCTCCGTAGAATACTGACCCCCGTGGTATCCGGTACCGTCATCATGTTGATTTCGGTTACCGTGTTGCCCATCGCTTTCGACATGCTTGAGGATGTGCCGGAGGGTGTACCGATTTCTGGCGCACTTATCGCCGTGGCCACCACCGTGCTGGTCACCATCGGCATCGCGTTGATGTCGTCGTCGTTGCGCCTCTGGGCACCGGTGATCGGAATCACGGCCGGGTCCCTCGTCAGCGCCTACTTTGGATTTTACGATTCCACCCGGGTGGCGGCCGCGCCGTGGGTGGGTATTCCGGAAGGCCGCTGGCCGGGTATAGACCTTGAATTCGGGACGGCTTTCTGGGGGTTGCTGCCGGCTTTCATGTTCGTGACGCTCGTCGGCGCCGTGAAAACGATCGGTGATTCCGTGGCTATACAACGCGTTTCGTGGCGTCGGCGCAGAGCGGTGGATTACCGTGCCGTCCAGGGTGCGGTAGCGGCGAACGGCCTGGGAAACCTGCTATCCGGTCTCCTTGGCACGGTGCCTAATACGACCTATTCCGCGAGCATCGCCGTGACCGAGATGACCGGGGTAGCGGCGAGAACGGTGGGTGTAGTCGTCGGGGCGGCCTTCATCGCCGCCGCGTTCCTTCCCAAGTTCCTGGCCGTGGTGCTGGCCATTCCGAACCCCGTCGCGGGCGGATTCATCATCGTATTGTTGTCCCTGCTATTCGTAATCGGCATGAAACTGGTCATCCAGGATGGAATCGACTACCGGAAGGGCCTGGTTGTCGGCGTGAGTTTCTGGATCGGAGTGGGTTTTCAGAATGATGTCATATTTCCGGAACTGGTTGCGGGCTTCGCTGGAGGGCTGTTGCAGAACGGCATGACGGCCGGCGGCCTCACGGCGCTGCTCATGACGCTGTTCGTGGAGTTGACCTCGCCCCGGCGATACAGGCTGGAATCCGACCTTAATCTGTCGGCGCTGCCTAAGATCAGGGCTTTCCTGGAGGATTTCGCGTCACGCAACCGCTGGGAAGCCGCGATGGCCGCCCGCCTGGTGGCCGCGAGCGAAGAGACCCTGCTGACGCTGGTGCAGCAGGACAACGAAGCCAACAAACGAAGCCGCCTGCTCCTGATCGCGTACAAGGACGAAGGCAGCGCGATGCTCGAACTGGTGGCCGCCACGGGAGAGGGTAACCTGCAGGACAGAATCGAATTGCTCGGTGACGAAAGGGCCGTGGAGGCTCCGGAGGAACTGGAAGTATCGCTGCGGCTGCTGCGCCACTTCGCCTCGTCAGTCCACCATCAGCAGTATCACGATACGGATATCATCGTACTGCGCGTGGATGCACCGGATTCGAAAACCGCTGACCCGGATTGAAATCCCGCCCGCGTCCACCGTACTATCCGGTCGAAACCTCGGCCCCTGCCCCCGCCACGATAACCTCGGCCGCAAAGGACCCGAACGGGCTGTCTTTGGAAGAACGGCAGTGCGTGGAAGCGTAGTGGTATTGCAACGCCCTGCGGCGCTCCACGGTCGTATTCGGCGGCGTGTAGTGGTAGGTCTCCCCGTGAAACACCAGGGCGTCACCGGTATTCATGATACAGGGCACAGCGTCATCCGCCGTAGGCGCCGAAGACAACCCGTAGTCGTCCGCCACACCCCCGTGTTCCCCGATGCCTTCGCGGTGCGATCCCGGTATGACGTGCATGCACCCGTTTTCGACATACGCTTCGTCCAGGGCGATCCAGAACCCGAAGACGTCGTTGGGTTCGAGGCGGAAATAGGCGTTGTCCTGATGCCAGACCTTCTGGCCTCCAAATTTGGGCGGCTTCATCAATAGCATGCTCTGTAACAGCGTGACGTCAGGCCCGATCAGATCGACGGCGATTCCAACCATCTTCGGATGGTGGGCCAGGGTCCTGAACAGTGCGCTGTGGCGGGTCATCCTGAACAGTTTACGGACGCCAAGCTCCAGTCGTTCCGGTTTAACCGTTCCCCGCCGTACGGCGGGTTCGATCTGTACCAGTTCCTCCGGGACGTCCGGATACCTGTCCACGATCGCGGTGATCTCCCGACGTACGGACTCGACTTCATCGTCGGTGAGGAAGCCCTCCAGGATGATGTAGCCGTCCCTGTCAAATGTGGCTGCCTGTTCTCCTGACAGCAACGTCTCTGTGGTCATTATTCAGTCCTTCCAGTTGAACACGACACCCATCATGTTCTTTTCACGCCTGTATATCATCTCGTAGGCTTCATTGATCCGGGAATAGTGCATTCGGTGGGTCACCAGGCGTTTGGGCTCCAGTCTGCCGTCGCGCATGAGGTCCAGCGTGAAGCGGCACATGGATGTCCAGTCCCTCCGGTCGCCCCGGTCGGAGGGATACAGGTTTCCGGTCCGCCCGTTGATGGCGATGAGGGAAATCCCCTTGAAATAGAACCATTCCATGTCCAGCGGATTGAAGTCCAGCGGCGGTTCTCCCCGGCCGGGCAGGGCCACGATCCCGACCCGACCGTTGTTGCGCACGATCTGGCAAGAAGTGCGAAGCGCGGGCCAGGGATTGGCCGTAAGAATGACCAGGTCGATCCCCTCGCCGTGGGTTATGTCGTCCAGTTTATCCAGCAGGTCCGGGTCATTGTACATGAAGGATGCGTCGGCTCCCATGCGTTCGGCCATTTCCATGCGGACCGGACTGTTCGCGATACCGATTACCCGGGCTCCGAGGCAGGGCCCCAGTCCAACGGCGCCGAGGCCGAGGACGCCCAGGCCGACGACCGCCACGTTCTCGCCGGGCTGGAACTGCGATTTATAGTAGCACATGGCGCTCAGCGTGTACAGGTGGCCGTATACCGCGTCCTCGTTTTCCACGCCTTCGGGGACCTTCACGATCACTTCGTCGTCCCTGTGCAATGAACTCGGACTGGTGAGGATACCGGGAGATGACGCGGTCGCCCACGGCGAATTCCGTGACCGACGCTCCCACGTCACGGATGACGCCCAGATTGCTGTCGCCGACCCATCTCGGAAAATCGGGCGCCCCGGGGACCTGCTCGGCGCCCTCGTAATTCCCCCGGTCCGTGCCGATCTTGAGGGCGGATATAATCGTTTCGACCCAGAGATCGTGTGGACCCAGTTTGTCCGAATCCAGGGGATGGTCTTCCATGCGAAGATCTCTCGGGCCATGTAGTACAGCAATTTTCATGAATTCAGCTCCGATCTTGTGATCGTATCGAATCAGATTTCGTCAGGCCGACAGCGCGGTGAGACACTTGTCATAGACTTCGAATCGCTCACCTTCGGTTTCCTCCGGATCTACCAGCTTGAGCCAGAGCGCGCTACCAGGCCTGGCCGAGCTGTATGACCGGTGGCTTTCGATCACGGAGGGATCTTCGCCGTGCCAGGCGACCTCCCCCTCCTGCATGTAGATGAACTCTCCCCTGTACCGGTCCACGATGTCCTTCTGGTGGTCGCGGTAGAAAAGGCCCTGTTCGCAGGCCGTGCGACGCAGGGTGTGGATCAATCCGGGTTCTTCGTCGGTGTCCGAGTCGAAGTGCGCCACCGGTGCCTGGACATCGCTCTCGAAATCGATTTCATCGAGGTCGACCGTGCCGAAACCCCGCTGCGCGGCGACCAGGAGATGATTCCGGTCACGGCGGAACGGCGGCGTGGGCCAGTCTGATGCGGGGTCGTGTCCCATCAGGTGTGCGCCGCAGGCGTCGGTGGCAGTAATCTGGTCACCCGCGATCAGCACGTCGCCTACACGGCCTTCGCCTCCCCACTCCCGTCCTTTCTGTCCAACGAGACCGTCGATGATGTTCAGGCAGGGATTCGTGATCATCGCGAGGTCGGGGAGGACGTAGGACAGCCGGATGGCGTGATGGTAATAGGTACGTACGCGTCCCCTGGGTGGAATAATGGGCGGAAGCCCGAACAGGTTCTTCATGCAGAGCGTGAGGCCCATGAACAGGTGATTCTTCATCTTTGCCACGGATATCACCTCGTCCGCATCCTCGAACACGCCGCTCAGAATGTAGCGGTCGAACATGTTTCCGCCTCCGGGCACCTCGTACACCGCCCATGGCGGCCGGTTGGAATCATCGAACTTGACGTCGAAATCCCGCAGATGATGTACGTAGTTGAACTCGTCCGGCGTGAGTCTATCCTGGGCGTAGGGATTGGTGTCCGTGGCACAGATTTCCGCATTCGTACGCTCGCGGAGCAACTGCAGCAAGGCACGGCAGACCGCGTCGTCCACCAGTTCCTGTCGACGGCCCTTGAACCGAACGACGTTGTCCATGGGTTTCATCATGTTGAACTTGATGACGATTTTTCGCGCGTTTTCGATGCGCGTCCAGGACTCCGTGAGCGGTTCGGTAATTCGCTTAAGCGTCTCGTAAACGCCATCATAATCCGTCCGATGATCGCAGGCCGCCGCCCGAACGGCGTAGTGTTTTTCCGACATGTCATGTTCTCCGGAGTGATACGATGTACCTGGGGATGCGAACAATGATGCAATATATGATCGGCGGAAGCGATCACAAGGGTAAACACGGACCTGATCCACGCTCGAAACGGTCCTTGTCGGCCAAAATCGAAAGACACGGTCGTTTTGGGTTGTATTATCCATCTTGAATTGTCATATTGAAGGCCCCTTTGTCCTGTGATACCCTCTCGGCGGATCCGAAATCCATCGGAAACGCGGGGCACCCGCGGATGAATGACAGCCCTGGCCGGGCGCCACGGCTGCCTGGAAGGAGAACGAGGACTTGAACGTCCTTAGGAAATTCGTGCGCATTGTGGATGCGTTGAACGAGCGTGTCGGTACAGCGGTGTCCTGGTTCACGACCCTGCTCGTGTTGACTGTCTGCCTCGACGTATTCACCAGGTATTTCCTGCGCAGCAGCAGCGTAGCGGTGCAAGAACTGGAGTGGCATTTTTTCGCCGTCATCTTCCTGCTCGCCTCGGCGTGGGCGCTCAAACACAACAAGCACGTCCGCGTGGATGTGCTTTACATGAACTTTAAGCCCAGGAATCAGGCCCTCGCCAATTTAATCGGGAGCCTGCTGTTTCTGCTTCCGTTCGCCGTGATCACGATCTGGAGTTCTCAGAATTTCGTCCTGAATTCCTTCCGGATCGGCGAGGTTTCGCCAGACCCCGGTGGACTGCCGGCCCGTTTTATCCTGAAAGCCATGATTCCCATTGGATTCACGCTCATACTCTTGCAGGGACTGGCCATGGCGGTCCGCTCGTTCGACCAGTTTATGCACGGCGGCGAAGATCCCGAGAGCGATGGTGAAGAGATCGCCCCGGGTGGACCTGAATCGGCCAAGGAGGACGCGGTATGACGGAAGCCATGCCCCTGGTCCTGTTCCTGGTCCTGTTCCTGCTATTGCTGATGGGGTACCCCGTCGCCTTCACCCTCGGCGGCGTATCCGTGCTGCTCGGCCTGATGACCTTCGGCGCCGATTTCTTCAACCTGCTGCCCCTGCGCATCTGGGGCGTCATGACGAATTACGTCCTGCTCGCCGTGCCCCTGTTCGTCTACATGGGCGTCATGCTGGAGAAATCCGGCCTGGCCGAGGACATGCTGGAGACCATGGCCCTGCTCTTTGGACGCCTGCGTGGCGGGCTCGCCGTAGCGGTCGTGGTCGTGGGCGCCCTGCTGGGCGCATCTACGGGCATCGTGGGCGCGACGGTCGTGACCATGGGACTGCTGAGCCTGCCTACCATGCTGAAGCGGGGTTACAGCCCTCCCGTGGCCACCGGGACGATCGCCGCGTCGGGAACGCTCGGCCAGATCATACCGCCCAGCGTAGTGCTTGTGCTGCTGGGAAGCATCCTCAACGTGTCGGTCGGCGACATGTTCATCGGCGCCGTCATTCCGGGCGCGATCCTCGTGGGCATGTACCTGGTGTGGCTTGCCATCGTCGCCGTATTCAAACCGGAGGAAGCCCCGGCCATGCCGCCCGAGGAACTGGCCGCATTTCGGGAAAGCGGTATGTTCAGGCAGATCATCCGGGCCTTCCTGCTTCCCATCGGCTTGATGGTCGTAGTACTGGGATCCATCTTCGCGGGTATCACTTCGCCGACGGAAGCTGCGGCCGTAGGCGCGCTGGGCGCGACGCTGCTCACCGTCTTCCAGGGCAAGTTTTCCTATGAGACATTGAAGGATGTCATGAAGGAATGCACGCATATCACGTGCATGGTCTTCTTCGTGCTGGTGGGCGCCGAAGCCTTTGGACTGGTGTTTCGTGGGATGAGGGGCGACGCGTACATGACCGCGCTGATCATGGATGCCAACCTGAGTACCTACGCCTTCATAGGCCTGGTCCTGGTCATGATCTTCATTGCCGGTTTCTTCATCGATTTCATTCAGATCACCTACATCATCGTGCCGGTCGTCACGCCCATCTTCATCGTCTTCGGCGTCGATCTGCTGTGGATCGGCATCCTGATCGCGGTGAACCTGCAGACTTCCTTCCTTACACCGCCATTCGGGTTCTCCCTGTTCTACCTGAAAGGCGTGGCTCCACCCGAAGTGCAGACCCGGCATATTTACCGGGGTATTCTGCCTTTTGTCGTGATACAACTCATCTGCCTGGGCATGCTGGTCTACGTGCCGCAACTCGCAACGTGGTTGCCGGGCCTGCGCTAGGAACAGTCCTTCAATACCCGATCGCGCAACCATCCTTGCGGGGTTCTGACGCGCCGTGCAGCATGCCCGTTTCCGGATCTATGCGTATCGCCTGGTATCCGCCGTACCCGTGGGAGGATCGGGTCAGCCGGTGGCCCTTTTCCGCGAGTTGACGGAAGGTTTTTTCTCCGATGCCTTCTTCCACGGAAACCCTGCCCCCGCCGGCGTCCATAGGCGATCCTGTCGGTTCGGCCGATCCAAAATGCTGGAATCGCGGAGCGTCCCCGGCCTCCTGCACGTCCATACCGAAATCGATCATGTTGCACAGGACCTGCGCGTGTCCCTGGGGCTGCATGGCGCCGCCCATCAGGCCAAAGGTGAGCAAGGGTTGTCCGTCCAGGGTCACCATGGCCGGAATGATGGTATGGAAAGGCCTCTTGTGGGGAACGAGGGCGTTGCGGTGCGCGGGATCCAGGGAAAAGAGCTGCCCCCGGTTCTGGATCGGAAACCCCGTACGCTCCGGAACGATACCCGATCCGAACCCCCGGAAGATGCTCTGAATGAAGGATACGGCATTGCGATCTTCGTCCACGACGGTCATATAGGCCGTATCCCCATGCTGCAGGATGGGATCGCCCGCCGGGACATCGACCGCGGCGCGATCGGGATCGATACGGCCGCGCTGCAGCTCGGCGTATTCTTTGGACAGCAGGGATTCCACGGGGACGTCCGCGAATTCGGGATCGGCGTAATACACGGCCCGGTCGGCGTAGGCGAGCTTCTTGGCTTCGATCTGCAAATGCAGCGTTTCCGCCGACTGGCAGCCCGTTTCGGCCAGGTCGTAGCCTTCCAGGATGTTCAGCATCTGCAAGGCGGCGATGCCCTGTCCGCTCGGAGGCAGTTCCCAAACCGTATGACCCCGGTAATCGGTGCACACGGGGTCGTCCCAGGTCGAAACGTGATTCCTGAAATCCTCTGTACTGAACAGTCCGCCGATATCCCGCGAACAGGAAACGATGGTATCGGCGATTTCACCGCGATAGAAGGCGTCGCGTCCGCCATCGGCCAGGATGCGGTAGGATCGGGCCAGGTCCGGATTGCGAAACACCGCGCCGGGTTCGGGTGCCTGACCGTTCGGTAGAAATACACGGACGGACTCGGACCAGGGTTTCAACAGGGATGTGGATCCCGACCAGTCCCGAGCGATGATGTCCGAAACGGGAAACCCGCTTTCCGCGTAGGAGATAGCCGGTTCCAGTATCTGTTCCATGGACATCGACCCGAAGCGTTCGAGGAGACATGCCCAGCCGTCGACACATCCCGGAACAGACCAGTTCAAGGGGCCGGTGTCGGGAATGTAATCGTGGCCCAGCCCGGCGTAATAATCGATACTCGCCGCGTAGGGCGCTCTCCCGCTGGCATTGAGGCCGGTCATCGTGCGGCTGTCCGCTTCCCAGACGATAGCGAAAAGATCGCCGCCGATACCGCATGACATGGGTTCTACCACACCGAGCGCCGCATTCACGGCGATGGCGGCATCTATGGCGTTGCCACCCGCTTTGAGTATATCAACACCCACCTGGGCTGCCAGTGGCTGACTCGTGGCCACCATGCCCCTGGGCGCCATGACGACCGAGCGCCGCGAGCCTCGGTATTCGTCGGGATCGTATCTCATGGTCTCTGTTCTCGCTCCGGTCGGATGGTGATCAACGGAAGAATGTCTCGGCGTTGTGCCGGGGCAGGTATCCGATCTCTTCCTTGGGCGTCTGGATGTCGAAAATGTTGTAGGTGTTATCTGAAATGACGAAGTAGTGCCGCGCATGGGGCAGACTACCGTTGCGAAAGGCCGTGTAGGCCGCATGGACCATGGCCGCCGCATCCTGCTGATGGCACCAGACGGCGAAATACCCTCGTTCTTCCACGATGGGCGTGTTGCCGGGGTTCACACCTCCCCAGCGTGTCGCCAGCGCGCCGCAACCCTCGCCGGTCGCACGTTCCACCCAGGCTTCGACATAGGCTTTTTCACGGCCGTAGTCATTGATCGGACACGCAGGCATGCGCGCGGAGATTGGCGTAGGCCAGTTTTCAATCGCATCGAATTTGCGTTCCGCGATCAAAGCGTACGCACCATTTTCGAAAAAGCGGTAGGCGTCGTCCACCGCGTGCACCGAGCTCGAACCCACGATCATCGGCCTGTGGTCCAGCACCAGCACGGATTCGAACACCAGGTCCGTCATCCTTTCCATGCTGGCTAAATCGCCATGCCGGGCCAGGTAGACGATGAGATCGAATTCGGGCAGCAATGCCCTTAATCTGCCTGGTTCCTCGATGATATCCAGATCGATGAACCGGCCCTCGCCACCGAGGCCCCCTGCCCTGTCAGGCGCGCCGGGCAAGTCGATGGAACAGAACCGGTACCGCCTGTCCATCTCCGGAAGGTACAATCGAAGTCCGGATCCGATCGTCCCCCTGCCCCCGATGAGCAACGTGTTAAACTCCATGGCGGTTTCCCTCAGTATGCTTCCAGGTAGAGCGATTTGATCTCGTCCGCCGTCGGAACGCGGGGATTGTTCTGCGGACTTCCCGATTCGAGGGCGTCCTCGGCAATCTTGTCCAGCGCGTCGGTCAAAGCCACTTTCGAAATACCACAGTCACGCAGCCCGGGTATTTCGACGGTATCATTGAGTTTCTGCAAACCATCGATGAGCAAATCGCAGGCCGTTGGCGAATCGTCCTCTTCCCCTGCCCATCCAAGTTTTCGGGCCAGTACGGCGTACCGTTCGGGTGCCGCCGGAACACTGTAACGGGTGACGGCCGGGAGCAGCACGGAGTTACTGAGGCCGTGGGGAAGATGGAAGACCGCACCAAGGGGCCTGCTCATGCCGTGCACGAGACAGACGGAACTGTTGGCAAATGCCATGCCGCCCAGGGACGCCGCTTCCATCATGCCCTTTCGGGCCGCGTGATCGCCGGGATTTTCCCAGGCCTTCACCAGGTGCTTGCCGACGAGGTCGACGCAGGAAAGGGCGAGCGCGTCCGTGATGGTGCCAGCCTTACGCGAAACATAAGCTTCGATACCGTGTGTCAGCGTATCCACACCCACGTTGGCCGTAAGTGGACGGGGCATGGACAGCGTCAGCGTGTAGTCGACAAAGGCCGCCGTGGGGAGCAGATGGGCGTCCAGAATCATCATCTTCACGTCTCGCCGTGTGTCCGATATGACGGTTACTCGGGACATTTCGCTGCCCGTACCGGCGGTAGTGGGAATGGCGTACAGCGGCAGGCCTGGCCGGGGTATCCTGTGGTATCCGGAGTAATCAGACAAGGGACCGTCGTTGTTGGCCATGATCGAGATGCCCTTGCCCGCGTCGATGCTGCTTCCGCCGCCGACCGCAATGACGCCGTCGCAATCGTATTCACGGAGTATGGCGAGCCCCTCCTCGACGTTGACATCCGTGGGATCGGGGGTCACCTCGCCGTAGACATGCACTTCGATACCCGCCTGTCGGCACTGATCCACGATGCGGCCCGGCAGGCCCTGTTCAACCAGGTAGGGATCGGAGACCACCAGCACGTTCTTCAGACCACCGCGCGCGGCCTGGGGGGCCGCTTCGCCGCATGCACCCGCGCCCGTGATGATGATAGAAGGGATGTTGATCTGTACGGGGCTGGCCATCGTCAGGTCACACCCTTAATGACATCGCTGTACTGCTGGAAGGAACCGGACTGTACCACCTCGCGGAGGGCGCGCACGGCAGTGTGCAGCTCCTCGTATGTCGTGTATAGCGGTGCGATTCCAAGCCGTATGTTGTCGGGCATGCGGAAATCGGAAATGACCTTTTTCTCCTCTCGGATCGCCTGGTCGATGCGATATCCCTCTGCGTGACCGAAGGAGACGTGCGAGCCCCGGCGAGCGCCGTCCCGCGGGGTATTCAGCGCAAATCCAAGCGGGGCCAGTTCGTGTTCCCAGAGGGATACCAGGTATTCGGACTGCTTAAGCGACTTGGCGCGTATGGGATCCATGCCGGCCTCGAGTGTTATATCCACGCCGGGTTCGATCATGGCGAGGGACAGGATGGATGGCGTGCCCGTCAGGTAACGGTCTATGCCGGCTGCGGGTTCGAATTCGGTGTCGAAAAAGAACTGTTTCTTGTGACCGAACCATCCTGAAACAGGGTTCATCAACCGGGATTGGAGATCATCCCGTACGTAAAGAAACGCCGGGGAGCCCGGGCCACCGTTCAGAAACTTGTACGTGGAACCCACTGCCAGGTCGACCCCGGTCTCGTGACACGACATCGGTACCACTCCGGCCGAATGGCTCAAGTCCCACAGGATCATCGCATCGCGCCGGTGGACGATTTCCGTAATCCGCTGCAGGTCGTACATGTAACTGGACTTGTACATGACGTGGGAGAGCAATACCAGGGCCGTGTCGTCGTCTACGGCACGCTCCAGGGCCTCCTCGGACACGGCAAAGCCATTATCGGCAGGCAGTACGATCATTTCGTACGCCGGATCGATCATGTCCGCCGCGGCTTTCAGGATATAGATATCGGAGGGGAAATTGATGCTGTCGGTTATGATTTTTCGTCGTCCCGGCCGCTGCATGAGTGCGCCGGCAATCAACTTGAACAGGTTGACCGAAGTCGAGTCCGCGATGATTACCTCGTCGGGGAGGGCGCCGATAAGCCCGGCCAGCTTGGATCCGATTCGCCTGGAAAGCCCCATCCATTCGTCATTCCACGCCCGGATCAGGCGATTGCCCCACTGGTGCTTGATCAGCCGATCCATGAGCGCGATGGAATCTTTCGGAACCCGTCCGAGGGAATTACCGTCCAGGTAAATGAGTTCGGGATCATCGATCAGAAAGCGATCCCGGAACCTGCCCAGGTCATCGCTTTTGTCGAGGATCCGCGCCTGTTCGAGCGACGTGTCGAGATGCAATCGCTTACCTCTTCATTTCGAGCAGTGAAGGAAAAACGCGTTACGAAGTCGGTAAAAAGGAAAACCGGAATGTAATCGGAGGGGGAGGGAAGAACAAGCGGAATGTCAGCACCGGGACGTGCTGCCGAAACTCATCGGCTGGCCTGTTCACCCGCGTCCAGAGAGCGCGGCTGGGTGTCGAAGATGTTCAGGTCCACGAAAGCCATCACCCTGGCCAGTGTTTCGCGTCCTCGCATCATCAGGGAATTGGAGAAGGGGGTATCTTCGGCACAGAATCCTGTCGCGGTGAGGCCGACGGCGTCCGCGAGGTAGAGGGCCCGTTCGCAGTGAAACTGCTGCGAAACGACGATTACCTGGTCCAGGCCGAACACCTTCTTCGCCCGGAATACGGAATCCAGCGTTCGTACCCCGGCGTAATCGAGCATGATGTAGTCTTCCGGTACACCCAGTTCGATCAGGTCATGCTGCATTGTCGTCGTCTCGTCGTAGTACCGCGTGGAAGCGTCGCCACTCACCAGAATAGCGCGGATTCTACCCGCGTGAAACAATTCGGAAGCAGCCTCGATGCGTGCGCGATAGTAGCGGTTGACGTTTCCCTGGGCATACTTGGAAGTGCCCAGCACGAGCCCCACCTGGCTCTCGGGTGTTTTATCCACAATGTAGTACAGGCGTGCGGAAGCGTTGCGGGTGATAGCGAGGTCGTTTATTACCGTTGCGAAGACACCGATCAGGACAAAGGCCATAAGGACTTTAGTCCATACCGGAATGTAACGAGCAGCGGGTTTGCTTCGCATTGGTTCCAGTGAGTTTTTGAATTGGGTCTTTCTGAGATAAGGGACCGGAATTATACTATCATACTACGAGACGGGTGGTATTTCGTCAAGCGATTAACCCTGTATTTCTGTTATTTTCGAGGTGTATTTTCTAGTTCTGATCATGCACACGGGAAAATCTCTTTTGTACATGATTTGTACGAGGATTTACCTACTTTAAATGCTTTTTTATGGACTCTGGAGTAAGACGATTATGCTGATTCCCTTTTTGATATGGCTCCTCCCCTTCGCGGCGTCGGACATCCAGCAGGACGCTGAAAACGACAGCCCCCGCATGACTGTGCTGTTTTTTGGCAACAGCCTTACGACAGGCTTCGGTATCGATCCCGACGAGGCCTATCCCCGGCTGATCCAGGAGAAGATCGATCGGCTCGACTGGCCTTTCACGGTCATCAACGGCGGGGTGGGAGGCGAGACCTCGGCGGGTGGGTTGAACCGCATCGACTGGGTGCTGCAGAACAAGATGGACGTGTTTGTCCTCGAACTCGGCGGGAACGACGGCCTGCGGGGCGTCGACCCCCGCGCCACCCATCGGAATCTGAGAGGGATCATCCGCCGTGTGCACGACACGTATCCGGAGACGAAGATCATACTCGCAGGCATGGAGGCCCCACCGAACCTGGGACCGGTTTTCACCTCGGCCTTTAAAGCGATTTACCCTGAACTGGCCGAATCCGAGGACATCCTGCTGATCCCCTTCTTACTTGAAGGCGTCGGTGGCATAGCTGAATTGAACCTGTCCGATGGGATTCATCCGACGACGGAAGGGCACGCGATCCTGTCGGAAAACGTGTGGAAGATCCTGAAGCCTGTCCTCGAGGGCCTGCGACCGTAAGCCTTTAAATCTCCGCGCGAAGGACTTCCAGCGGGGACTGCCGGTAGATGCCTGCACTGGCCAGCATCCCTACCAGGATGGTGATCAGCGAAATGCCTCCGATCACGGCCACTACCGGGATGAATGCCGGTACATAAGTAATATTGAAGACGAAAACGGTCAGAATCCACGTGGCTGCAAAAGCCAGTACAACACCGGTAATGGCGCCGATCGCGCCCAGGAACAGGTACTCGATCGACATGATCTTCAGGATCTGATTCCGTGATCCGCCGAGCGTTTTCAACAGGACGCTCTCCTGCATCCGCTGGAACCGGCTGTTCGTCACGACGCCTATCAGCACAATTACCCCCGTGAATACGCTGAACAATGCCATGAAGCGGACGATGAGGGACACCTTGCCGAGTATGGTGTTCAGCGTGCCCAGGATGAGGCTGAGGTCGATCATGGACACGTTGGGGAACCGGGTCACCGTTTCCTGCTGAAAGCGCGCCGATGTCTGCGGGTCGTCGATGCGCGTAACGACCACGTGGAACTGAGGCGCCTCTTCGAGAACGCCTTCCGGAAAGACCATGAAGAAGTTGGGCTGCACGCGTTGCCAGTCGACGACCCGCAGGCTGCCCACGGTGGTCACCACCGGTACGCCCTGCACGTCGAACACGATTTCGTCCCCGATACCCAGGCCAAGGCGGTCGGCTATGCTCTTTTCCAAAGAGACCAGCACGGCGTCCTGCTCCCCGTCGACCCGGGGCTGCAACGTTCCTTCCAAAAGCGTTTCCGCGTCCTCGAGGTGGCTCCGGTAGGTCGACCGGTATTCCCGCCGCAATGCCCAGCGGGGAGCGCGTTTCGTTGAATCCTGCATGACCTCCGCAATGGTTTGTCCCTTCAAACCGGCCAGGCGCATACTGACGACGGGCGTCTGCTGCATGACTGGCAGTCCGTTGCGTTCAAGCGATTCGATGATATCCCCGCGTTGGTCGGGCTGTATGTCGAAAAGGACCATGTTCGACTGCCTTTCACCTCCGACCTGTGTAATATGCCCGACGAGTGAATACTGCAGCAGGTAGAGGGTCGTGATCAGGAAGGCCCCCAGCCCGAGCGCTACAACCATCGTGACCGTCTGGTTGTCCGGCCGGAATAGATTGGCCATGCCCTGTCGCCAGACGAACGGCCAGCTCGCGGGTAACAGGCGACGGGCCAGCGAAATGAGGCTGCGGGCGACGAGACTCAACAGTAGAAAGGCCCCGATCAGCCCCGCCGCGAATCCGACGCCCTGCTGCCATACACGGGTCTGGCTGACGGCGAACAGCACGACTCCGGCGACAAGCACGGCGATCAGGGTAAGGCGCCACGGATCCCTGTTGCCCCGTGAAGGAGTTTCGACCGATGAACGCAACGTGAGCAGCGGAGAGATGTCTTTAATCGCAATCAGTGGTAGCAGGGCAAACAGAAGCGCCATGAGCAGACCCAGTCCCATGCCCTGCAGGACGGGCAGCAAGGTGTATTGCATCTCCAGTTCGAATGGAACAAAATCCTGCAACAGCGCGGGCAGTATACCGAGCACGAGAAACCCCGCGACCGCGCCGATGGTTGAGCCGATTACGCCGATGGATACGGCCTGGATGACGTAAATGGAGAAGGTGTGCCGGCCTTCCGCGCCGAGACAGCGCAATACGGCGATGGTACCCCGTTTCCGTCTAATGTATGTATGAATGGCGCTTGCAACGCCCACACTGCCGAGTATAAGGGCAATGAAGCCACTGAGGTTGAGAAACCGGTACAGGTTACCGAGCGTCCGTTCCAGGCCCGCTTGCCGGTCTTCTACGGTGTCCCAGTCCATGCCGAACCGGGCTGCCGTGTCCACTCCATGGGTGTCCACCAGTTCCTGCACGTCGACATCACCGTCGAATTTGAAAAGCGCCTGGTAGGTCACCCTGCTTCCTGGCTGGATCAGGGCCGTGGACGCGAGCTCTGCCAGTGGTATGTACACACGGGGACCGATGGTGCTCATTGCCGCCGTTTCGCCCGGTATGCTGATCAGGCGGCCGGCGATTTCAAACGTCCTCCGTCCAATGCGTATCGAGTCGCCGACCTCTGCGCCATGCTGAATCATAAGGTTGTCGTCCACGAGGGCCGTCCCGCGCGTTCTGAAGGTCTGCGCGGCGTCGGGGGGAACCGTTTCCAGCTCCCCGTAGTAGGGAAAGCCGCCTTCGAGGCCTCGGACTTGCACGAGGCGCGATGTCTCCGTGCGCGGGAACGCGACCATGGACGCGAAACTGGTCTGCCGCGACTGTGCTCCAGCCGGTCCGCTCAATCTGCCCAGGGTTTGCAGGAAGACTTCGGCCGAATCGGAAAACACCGTGCGGGTGTTTATGTCCAGGTCGGCGCCCAGGAGGGCCCTGGATTCCAGGTCGACTGAGGTTCGCATGCTGTCGCCGAGGGTTCGAATCGACACCAACGCGGCCGTGCCGAGGATAATGGATGACATGTACAGCAGAAGACGCCGCCGGTAGGTCCGGCTGTCCCGCCAGGCCATCTTCAGCAGCCAGCCCATGCGTAGCGGTGCGTGTTCAGGTAGAAGGGGAGTGCTCATGACTAAGCTTCGGAGGAAAGGGACATAGACTGTATTTCAGATAAACCGGCGTCTTCCGGGCGGTAATCCTCGACGATGCGACCCCCGCTCAACCGTATGATGCGCTGTGCTCTGCGCGCCAGGTCGAGGTTGTGGGTCACCGTTACGAGGGTGGTTCCCGATTCTTCGTTCAAATCAAAGAGCAGATCTTCGACTTTGGCGCTCGTGTCCGCGTCGAGATTGCCCGTGGGCTCGTCCACGAAGAGAAGGGAAGGCCGGTTGATAAACGCTCTGGCCAGGGCGACACGCTGTTGCTCGCCTCCGGACAACTGTACGGGGTAGTGCGTGGTCCGGTCGGCCAGCCCCACGCGTTCCAGCAGATCCGCGGCCCGTTCGGATACCCCCTTCTCGCCGCGCAGTTCCAGCGGGACCATGACATTCTCAAGGGTCGTGAGGGTAGGGATAAGCTGGAAGTTCTGGAAAACGAAGCCTACGTGGCGGTTCCGCACACGGGCTCTTTCGTCTTCGTCCAGGTCGTCCAGGACGATTCCTTTCAGCGTTACCGATCCGAAGGTCGCCCGATCCAGCCCCGCGCAGAGGCCAAGCAACGTGGTCTTGCCGCTGCCGGAAGGGCCTATAATCGCCAGGGAGGCGCCCGGCAGCAGGTCGAAATCGATATCACGCAACACGCTGAGCGTTCCGCCGCCGCTCGCATAGTTCTTGCACAGGCCTCGTACAGACAGGATGGGGTGTTCACTCATGGTGATGGCGGCTCCTCGCTTGACTGGTCCGAATCGGTTTGCATGGGATTTCTTCCGAGTACCTTCAGCAGACGATCCGGATAGTCCGTAATGATGCCGTCGGCACCGTGATCGACGTAGCGTTTCATGTCCTCTGCCCTGTTGATGGTCCAGACATACACATCCACGTTGTGCCGGTGAGCGCCTGAAACAAACCTGGTGGTCACCAGGGGCAGGTCACTGACCATGGGGGGTACCTGCATTGTTTCACCACTGGGGCTATAGGCAAAGCCGAGACCCACGGAGTTCAACGCCCAGAACAGGAACACTTCGCCGGCCGTGGACGACGTGGCGATCCCCGGGTTGTTTGCCCGGATATACTTGACGCTCTCGGCCTGAAACGAAGCGATGACTTTCCTTTCCGGATTCGGACTTGACCCGATTACGCCGGAGAAACGGGCCCTGGAGGCATCGGAAACGGCTTTCAGTTCGATGATCATCCGCGTATCGGTTAGCGCCGAAAGCACTTCGTCGAACGAAGGTACCTTTAGTCCCATTCCCCGGTACGGATAGCTTGCGCCGTCGTCTGGTGTCCAGTGGTATCCCGCGTCCAGGTTCCGCAATGCTTCCAAGGTCATCTCGCCGACGCGGCCCGAACCATCGGTAGTGCGATCTACCGTGGCGTCGTGTATGACGACCAGTTGGCCGTCGCTCGTGGCGTGCACGTCGAATTCCAAGGCGTCCGCGCCGAGTGCGACCGCGTTCTGGAAGGCGAAAAGGGTGTTTTCCGGCCACAACCCCGCGCCTCCCCGGTGCGCGATGACCAGGTGCTTGTTCGTATCGGTGAATGAATGTACAGGCATGGGGCGGGATACCGCCGCGGCGTATGCCAGGACCACGACAAGAATGGCCGCACCGGCGACCGCAAGCCGAACCAGCCATGTCCAGATGAATCTGATCATTCGGTAGCCGCGGTTGGGTTTACAGGGACCAGTCCCGGAGTATGCGCTCGACTTCTTCGGCGTGGCCGCTCTCGTCGCGAATCATGTCTTCCAATTGGACCATGAGCCCGTAGTCGCCGTATTCCTCCGCCTCGGCGCGTCGCTGAACGTACCGTTTGACGATCGTAAGTTCGTCCTTCAGCATGGTCTCCAGGTTGGCCCGGTTCGAGTCGCTTACCTCGATGGGCCGGGGGACGGTCGTGGGTTCGCCGCCCAGCACCACGATCTTGTTAGCGAGATACTGTGCGTGCAGTTGCTCCTCCGGAACCTCGTCGAGGTAGAACCTGGCCAGTTCGGGGCGATATGGACCGGTGGCCTTGGCCGCGTAAATGGTAAACTGTATGATCGCGCCCAGTTCGGCCGCCAGGTCGCCGTTCAGATTGTCTATCAGGGTCTGCTTGTCCATGATTTCCTCCTTGTTCCTCGTTGTATCTTTTGACCAACGTTAACACGTTTTCCTTCGCTCAAATTCATGTTACGTAATCCAGCGAACTTAAACAACGCGATAGTTTCCTTTTGCCCTATCGTTATACAAGAATCAAGGCTGTGTTGCGCGCCGTGCTCACGCCATTTCCAGCACGGCCTTGACTACACCGCTTCCCGGGTCCAGCCAGGAGGGAAAATCCACAAGCATACGTTCCGGTCCGGCCGTGTGGGTTATCCACGGAGAGGTATCGATCCGACCGGCCTCGATATGACTGATTACTCTTTGCAGGTCGACGGTGCGGGAGTTCCGGCTGCTAAGCAGGGACATTTCTCTCCGGTGGAAATTGGGGCCGTCAAAGGATATTTGCGATCCGGTGATTCCGACGTAGACCAGGCGTCCGCCGTTGGAGACGTAATCGTGGGCTTGCATCATGGACCCCGCGTGGCCGGTGGCATCGAAGACGGCGGTAGGCAGTTCGCCGTTCAGCAGGCGGTGCAGCTTCAACGGCACATCCGATAGGTCTGAAATGACCTCGAAAAGATCGTAGCGCCTCTTGCAGAATTCGATCCGTTTCTCGTTGATTTCCAGCAGAATCACGCGCGCTCCGGCCAGTAGCGCGAAGGTCAGGACGGACAGGCCTATAGGTCCGGCACCGATGAGCAGGACCGATTCGCCCTTGTGGATTGCGGCCCGGTCCACGGCGTGCGCGCCGATACCCAGCGTTTCCACGAGGGCCAGTTGCTCGAGGGAAAGGACATCGGATCGTAGCAGCTTATCGGCCGGGACCATCAGGATGTCCCGCATGCCTCCGTCCACATGGACACCAAGGACGTTCAGGTTCGTGCAGCAATTCGTCTTGCCCATGCGGCAGGGCACGCAGTCGCCGCAGTCCATGTAGGGTACGACCGCGCACTGGTCACCGGGGTGGACATGGGTCACGTCCCGTCCTGTCGCGATGACTTCCACACCCAGTTCGTGCCCGAGGATGCGGGGATAGTCGAAAAATGGCTGCGTACCCTCATAGGCATGGAGGTCCGTGCCGCAGATCCCGACCCGGCGAATGCGTACCAGTGCCTCGCCGTGACCAGGAGGCCTCGCCTCGGGGGTTTTCTCCAGGACAAAATGACCCGGTCTTTCCAGAACGATGGTTGGCATTCGGTCAGTACTCGCTTTTCAAGTGAGCAGGGCGGACAAAAGAGGTGGTTGACGCTGGTATTTGTCGACGAACGCTTCGTAGGTCGGCACCAGCCTCAGTTTCACCTTGGTTTCGTGTTCTACCGCGATGGAATCGAGCCGGTGGTCCAGGAAAGGATTCCGGAACCGCTCGATGCAGTCTTCCGCAAAGGACCGGGCGTCTTCCACCTCCTCCGGCAGCGCAGGCACGATTTCTTCCAGCATCAGATCGCGCAGCCAGGGTCCTGTTTCCGCGTGGTCCACCGCTTCCCGGACGGTCTCGATACCCAGGGGCACGGCCCGGCACACCAGCGCCGTGTGCGCGCCGTTGAGCACCCTCACTTTGCGCAGCGCGTAGGGACGTACGTCTTTCGTCCGCACCACGGCAGTATGCTCGATAAACGGGGCGGCGCCCGGTCGGTCCTCCAGGGCCCAGAAGGCAAAGGGTTCCGTCAGCGCCAGCAGCCCGTCGCCGTGGGGGTTGGGGAAACCCGGCGGTGGTTCGATGGTGATCCGGTCCACCAGCGTATGCAACCAGCTGACCTGGCCTTCCATCCAGTCCAGGAAATCGTCTTCGAGACGCCATTTACGGCCCAGGGACCGGACCAGCCGGCGCAGCACGCCGGCGTTGCCATCGATCAGTTCGCAGGGGATGACGGTCACCGGAGCGCCGCCGTTTTCATAGCGGTCCAGGAGTACCCGTGCCAGTTTTCCGGGGAAAGAACCCGGTGGTGACCCGTCCATCCGCTCCGAATCCGGCACATCGTATCCGATTTCAGAGGCATTGGAGAGGATATACTCCGTGCAAGGATCGCGACCTACGGCCAATACGGTTTCCCAATCGTCCCTTGCGCTCAGTGCCCTGGAGACGCTTTCCACCTCGATGGATTCGTCAATCCGCCTGCCGTCGCGAATACCACGCACGTGAACCCGGTAGCGGCCTTTCTGGTCGTTGAATATCCGCGCCCGTTCACTGCTCGTGGACTGGACGACGACGATCCTGCCTATGGACTGACCTGACTGCCTGGCTTCGTGGATGAAGAGGTCGGCGAAGGCGCGGAGGAACCGTCCGCTTCCGAACTGGAGTACCGATTCAGACGGCGTCGCCATCCGACTCCCTTCGCTTCGCCTCGTCCCACAGCGCGTCCAGTTCCTCGAAGGTCGCCCGTTCCAGGTTGTCTCCCTTGAGTTCGAGGGCGGCCTCGATGTACCGGAAACGCCGCATGAATTTGTCGTTGCTCCTTCGCAGGGCGTCTTCCGGCGGCACATTGAGGTGGCGAGACAGGTTCACGAGGGAAAACAGCAGGTCCCCCATCTCGTCCTCGATGCTTGTTTTATCCCCGTGTTCCAGGGCGTTCTTGAGTTCCTGGATTTCTTCATCGACCTTCTGCAGCACTTCTTTCACGTCGTCCCAGTCGAAGTTGACCCGGGCGACTTTTTCCTGAATACGATAGGCGTGGAGCAGGGCCGGCATACTGGAAGGAAGGCCATCGAGCACCGACTTGCGGCCTTGATCCCCCTTCTCCTCCCGTTTGATCTTCTCCCAGTTGGTCAGCACTTCGTCGGCCGTGTCCGCCCGGATATCCCCGAATACATGTGGATGTCGCCGGACGAGCTTGTCGTTGATGGACCGGGCCACGTCCTGGACGTCGAATCGCTTCTCCTCGGCGGCGATCTGGGCGTGGAAAACGACCTGGAGGAGCAGGTCGCCCAGTTCATCCTTGAAGTCATCGTCCCCGCCGTTGTCGAGCGCGTCCAGCACCTCGTAGGCTTCCTCGATCAGGTAGGGACGCAGGGTCTGATGCGTCTGTTCCCTGTCCCAGGGACATCCCTTTTTCGACCTGAGCCTGGCCATGATTTTCACAAGTTCTTCGAAAGGGGTCATTACCGTCTCCGGCATTCAATGTAAACCCTTTATTCAAGCCTGATCGCAACATCAAATCAACATCAAGGTGCACGTTACAGCAGCGGCTTAATCTACAATAATCGGATACGTACGGCAAGCAAGGTCTGTTTCCGTGGTCAAATGGGCCGAACATGCCATACTGGAGCGCCCTTCCGCCCCGCGCCAACGGCAATAAAACTATTGACGTAAGCCCTTGAAAAACCTACATTGTTTAGGTTTAAAGGGAATCGATCCCGTATACGGTTCAGGATCATTTCGCAAGGGAGGAACCGAGGTCTAGAAAGGCGTGCAAGGCATGGTCAGCGAGCATGTCCTCGTTCTAAACCAGAACTACGAGCCCTTGAGTGTTTGCACGGCAAGGCGGGCGGTCATCCTTGTCTTTCTGCGCAAGGCGGAGCTCATTGACAAGTATTCGGAACCGGTGCGCGGTGTATACACGATGTTCGACCGGCCCAGTATCGTCCGGCTGGTAAACTTCGTTCGCATTCCTCACAAAGGAATCATGCTGACCCGCAAGAACATCCTCAAACGGGACGGCCACCAGTGCCAGTACTGCGACACGACCCGTGGACCGTTGACCGTAGATCATGTCCTGCCAAGGTACCTTGGCGGATCGGACAGCTGGGAAAACATGGTGTGCGCCTGTCAAAGGTGCAATAACAAAAAAGGGGACAGGCTGCCGGAAGAAATGAACATGGCACTCAAGCGCAAACCCAAGGCGCCCACCAGGATACACTTCATACGCGATTTCATAGGCATCCACCATCAATCCTGGCGTCCCTTCCTGTTTCTCAAGAACGAACGACCGGAAGAATTGTTATGGCCTACCAGGTAAAACTCGAAAACTTCGAAGGTCCGCTGGACCTCCTCCTGTACCTCATCAAGGAACACGAGGTGGATATCTATGATATTCCCATATCAATGGTCACACAGCAGTACCTTCAGTATCTCGAACTGCTCAAGCTGCTGGACCTCGAGGTGGGCAGCGAGTACCTGCTCATGGCGGCGACGCTGCTGCGCATCAAGTCGAAGCTGCTCCTGCCCCGCAGGCCTGAAGAGGACGAAGAAGAGGCCGCCGATCCCCGGGAAGAACTCGTACAAAGGTTGTTGGAGTACCGACAGTTCAAGGAAGCGGCGGGTGTGTTGAATGAACACCAGGACCGCAGCGCGGATGTTTTCTACCATCCGACCATAGAGAACTGGGAAGAGGAACTGAATGGCATGGAAACGCTCGATACCAACCTGGCGGGCAACCTGAATCTCTGGGATCTGCTTCAGGCATTCAAGTTCACGCTGGATCGTGCCAAAGAGGATTTCGACCGGACCGTCGAACGGGAGACCATTTCGATCGAGGACCGAATGGACGATATCCTCGGTAATTTGAAGAAACGAAAGAATCTGTTCTTCAGTGCGTTGTTCCAGGAAGACCTGTCCCGGTCATTCCTGATCGTCACCTTCCTGGCCCTGCTGGAATTGATCCGGCAGAACAGGGTGGTATTCGAGCAGACCGACACACTGGGAGAGATCTGGCTTACCCTGTCAGATCCGGTGAATTCTTCATCGTGAGGCGGCAGGCAGCATGCAAAAGAATCTGATCATGGACGAGGCGCAACTGGACGAATACCGTGCTATCACGGAGGCCGTCCTTTTTGCGAGCGATTCGCCGTTGAGCCTGAAGGAACTAAGCCGCATCATGGACGATGTGGGCGAGGAACTGATCGACCGATGCATCGAAGCGCTGAACGAACGATATGAACAGGGCAGTCACGGTTTCGAGATCCGGCACGTCGCGAATGGTTACCAGTTCAGCAGCAAGGTGGTCTACGCAAAATGGATTCGCCGTCTTTTCCGGGGGAGGATTCCTTCGCGTTTGACACAGGCCGCCCTTGAATGCCTGGCGATTGTCGCTTACAAGCAGCCCATCAGCCGTACGGAAGTGGAAGCGATACGGGGGGTGAACGTGGACGGCGTGCTGAGGACGTTGCTGGATCGCAACCTCATCCGTATCGCCGGGAGAGGCGAAGGCGTCGGCCGGCCGATTCTCTATGCCACGACAGGTGATTTTCTAAAGTATTTCGGGCTCAATCTGCTGTCCGACCTGCCCAAGCTGGACGAACTGAACGAATTGCTGCGGGACCATGACATCGTGTTGACGGAAGAAGACGAGGAGCCCGACCAGGCGCTGTTTCCGGGACCGGGACGACCGGACGCCGAAACAGATGAAACGATCGTGTCTACGGATGAGATTGAATAGGTACATGGCCCAGGCGGGCGTCGCCTCCCGAAGGCACTGCGAATCGATGATCGTCGCCGGCCGGGTGAAATTGAACGGTGAGACGGTCGTGGCCTTGGCCACGCAGGTTCAGCCGGATACCGACGTCGTTACGGTTGATGACACGCCGTTGAACGTGTCGGAGACCCGAAGATGTTATCTGCTCAACAAGCCGGCCGGGTACCTGACGACGCTGTCCGACCCTTCAAGGAGACCGACGGTTGCCGCGTTGATCGAGGATATTCCCGAGCGGGTCTTTCCGGTTGGACGGCTGGACCGGGATACGGAAGGGCTTCTGCTCTTTACCAACGACGGCGCGCTGAGTTACAGACTGACGCATCCCCGGTTCGGTGTTGAGAAGGAGTACCACGTGCTGGTAAAAGGTACGCCGCTGGAAGGCGAGTTGCGAAGACTGAGAGAAGGAGTAACGATAGACGGCAGGACCACGGCGAAGGCGAGCGCGGAAGTGCTTCAGCCTACGAAAACCGGCGCATGGCTCAAAATGGTGCTGCACGAGGGACGCAAGCGTCAGATCCGGCGGATGTGCGATCACGTAGGGCATCCGGTCCTTCGGCTCGTCCGGGTACGTTTGGGCAGCCTGGTGGACCGGGACCTGCCTGCCGGAAAGTGGCGTGCGCTCACCGATGGAGAAATCGAGATACTGGAACCGGCAGAACGTTTAATCGGTTGAAAAACTGTTTTTGTTCGGGCGGATCGCCACCGGAGTGGCGGCGGTCCGTGTTTTCATTTATCAAGGAGGAGTAACATGTCAGAGGACACCCCGAAGATTTCCGAGGTCGAAGATACCGAGGAATCTTCTTCACCCGTCGAGCCCGCGGAGGCGGCTAAAGAGGTATCCGCGGAACCACCCGCACAGGAAACGGAGGCTGCCGTGGAAGTGGAGTCCTCCGTGGAAGCGGAATCCGGCGTAACATCGGAGACCGGTGCAGAAACGGCGCCGGCCGTGGATGTGGAGCATGTTGTGGCAACGGAGATCGCCGAGGAACCGGAGACTGCCGTGGCGACAGAGGCTGCTGAAGAAACGGAAACTGCAGCGGAAACGGAAACGGAAACTGCAGCGGAAACGGAAACTGCCGTGGAAACGGTGATCGCCGAGGAATCGGAAACTGCCGTGGCGACAGAGGCTGCCGAGGAACCGGAGACTGCCGTGGCGACAGAGGCTGCCGAAGAATCGGAAACTGCCGTGGCGACAGAGGTTGCCGAAGAATCGGAAACTGCCGCGGAAACGGAACCAGCCTCCCCCAAGCGTCCGTACAGGCTGCCCAAGTGGGTGGATGAGCAGGATCTGAGTCAGCAGGAACTAGAAGAATACGAGCAGATGTTCCAGATGTACGACGAGACGCTGAAGGATATTGTGGAAGGCGAGATCGTTCCAGGCCGCGTAATCGCGATAGAAAACGGCGAGGTCGTCATAGACGTCGGGTTCAAGTCGGAAGGCGCGGTACCTCTTTCCGAATTCACCGACCCCGAAGAGCTCGAAGTCGGTCAGGACATCGAGGTCTTCCTGGAAGATATCGAAGCCCAGGAAGGGCAACTCGTACTTTCGAAGCAAAAAGCCGATTTCATGAAGGTATGGGACAAGATCAAGGATGCCCACGAAGAGGGCGCCGTGGTGGAAGGCCAGATTCTGCGGCGTATCAAGGGTGGCCTGGTGGTCGACCTGTTCGGCGTGGACGCCTTTCTGCCCGGTTCCCAGGTGGCCTTGAAGCAGACACCGAACCTGGACCAGTTCATCGGCGAGAAGCTACCATTCAAGATCATCAAGCTGAACAAGAGCCGCAGGAACATCGTGGTATCCCGCCGTGTGGTGCTCGAGGTAGAGAAAGAGAAGCAGAAGCAGGCCATCATAGCCGAACTGGACCGCGGCCAGGTACGCAAGGGTGTGGTCAAGAACATCACAGATTTCGGCGCTTTCGTGGATCTCGGCGGTATCGACGGACTGCTGCACATCACCGACATTTCCTGGGGCCGCATCGGCCATCCTTCGGAACTGGTGACCATCGGCAGCGAGATTACCGTGGCCATCCTGGAATTCGACCGTGAACGGGAACGTATTTCACTGGGTCTCAAGCAGCTCGAGCCCTACCCGTGGGCGAATGTCGAGGAAAAATACCCGGTCGGTTCAAGGATTACCGGGCGGGTCGTCAGCATCACGGACTACGGCGCTTTCGTGGAACTGGAGCGGGGTGTCGAAGGCCTGATTCACATCTCCGAGATGTCCTGGACGAAGCACGTGACCCATCCGTCGAAGATGGTAACGGTCAATGAAAACGTGGATGCGGTAGTGCTCAAGGTTGATCAGCAGAACGAGAAGATCTCCCTGGGCATGAAGCAGACGCTGCCCGATCCCTGGCTCTCACTGAACGATCGGTACACGGTGGGAACCATGGTGCAGGGGCGCGTGCGTAATATCACCGCGTTCGGCGCCTTCGTGGAAATCGAAGAAGGCATAGACGGACTGGTGCATATCTCGGACATGTCCTGGACGCGGCGTATCAAGCACCCGAGCGAAGTGGTCAAGAAGGGTGAAGAGATCAACATCATGGTCCTCAACATCGATCCGGCAGCTCGACGCGTATCCCTTGGTATCAAGCAGGTTTCCGAGGATCCATGGCTGTCGCTCGCGGAAGTGTACCCGGTCAACATCGAGACGACGGGGATCATCATCCGTCTCCTCGAACGGGGCATAGTCGTGGAGCTAGCCCACGAGGTGGAAGGTTTCGTTCCAATTTCCCAGCTCAACCATCCGGAAATCAAGCGACCGGGCGACGCCTTCAAGGAAGGCGAGGAGATCCCGTTGAAAGTCATCGAATTCGATGGCAAGAACCGGCGGGTCGTGCTCAGCGTGAAGGCGTATTTCCGCGACCGAGAGCGGGCTGAAATCGACGATTACCTTGACAAGCACCCTGTGGCGAGCACGGTGATTGGCGATGTCGTAACCGTGGAAGAGGAAGTGGCCACGGTAGAGAAAGCCGCTACGGTAGAGAAAGCCGCTACGGTTGAGGAAGTGGCCACGGTAGAGAAAGCCGCTACGGTAGAGGAAGCGGCCAAGGCTGAGGAAGCCGCTACGGTTGAGGAAGCGGCCAAGGCTGAGGAAGCCGCTACGGTAGAGGAAGCGGCTACGGTAGAGAAAGCGGCTACGGTAGAGAAAGCCGCCACGGCAGAGGAAACGGAAGGTTGATCGCCGGTGCATGGCCGGCAGAGCAGGAATTTCAGCGTGACTGATCCGGTCGAAACCTGCGCACCAGATTCTCCGACGGTGGCCCTGCATACGCTGGGCTGCCGTCTGAATCAATACGAGACCGAGGCCATTCGGGAGCAGTTCGTTGCCCGGGGCTTCCGGGTCGTACCCTTCACTGCGCCCGCGGATGTCTACGTCGTTAACACCTGCACGGTGACGAACCAGGCCGATGCGAGGGCCAGGCAGTCTCTACGCCAGGCCGTTCGACGGCAGCCCGGTGCTACCGTCGTGGCCACAGGCTGCTACGCCCAGACCCATCCCGACCAGCTCCTGGATATCAAAGGGGTGGACCTCGTTCTGGGTAACGTGGAAAAAGGCAATCTCGTCGATCACGTGTTGCGGGAGCGCGAGTATCTCGTTCCCGTGTCCAGGGTGACGCGAAGGGCGGAGATGACGCGCTTCGACGTTTCCACCTTCGAAAACCGTACCCGGGCGATGCTGAAGGTCCAGGACGGATGCGATCAGTTCTGTTCGTTCTGCATCATCCCATGGGCACGTGGGCGGCACCGCAGCCTCCCATCGGACGCTGTGCTTCGCCAGGCCCGATCCCTGATAGACAAAGGCTATGCCGAGATCGTGCTGACCGGGGTACACCTCGGCGAGTACGGTTCTGATCTGCCCTCGCCCGTCCCGCTGAACACGGTCGTCCGGCAGCTCCTGGAGCAGACCAGGCTGCCCCGCCTGAGGTTAAGTTCGATCTGGCCCACGGCGGTAGACCAGGACCTGATTGACCTGCTCAGGAATCATGCGCCCAGGCTATGCCGCTACCTCCACCTTGCCGTACAACACGGCGATGACGGCATGCTGAAATCCATGCGCAGGACGTATACGGCCGAACAGGCCGGGGACGTCATCGGCCGGCTCGTCGACGCGGTGCCGGATATCTGTATCGGGGCGGACGTCATGGTCGGATTTCCCGGTGAAACGGACGCCTGTTTTCAACGCATGTATGACTGGCTGGACCGCCTGCCCTTCGCCTACTTCCATGTGTTTTCCTATTCGAAGCGAGACCACACCCGGGCCGCCAGGATGGCGGACCAGGTGCCTCCATCGACAGCCCGGGAACGCAGCCGGTTGCTTCGGTCGCTGAGTACGCGGAAATCCGCGGCGTATAACAGCCGTTTCAGCGGCATGACCCTGCCCGTGCTGGTCGAGGATGAATCGGATGAACGGGGTATGACGGGAAGGACGGACCACGGGCTCAGGATGTGGTTCGACGGGTCGGCGGAACAGATGAATACTTTTGTCGATCTGGAGGTGGTCTCGACCGATGCGGAGGGCGCTGCCGGCCGGCTTCTGGATCCCGCTGCTGGCCGGTGAAATGGATTGACAGGGGCCGCAACGGCCCGTTATATTGCAGGCTGAAATTTCTCGCGCCAGTAGCTCAGCTGGATAGAGCGACGGCCTCCGGAGCCGTAGGTCAGAGGTTCGAATCCTCTCTGGCGTATTCCCCGGCGGGTTACCCCTGCCCCTTGCCCTGGCCTTCTTCATTTTCTTCGGCCAGGTAGAGTTCGTTTTTCAACAGATAACTGACCGTGGATGCGTACCAGCGGGTTTCCCGGGAAACCGTCGCAGCGCGCTTGGTGGGTATGCCTGTTTCATTGAGTTCATTCGCGATCTTGCGCAGACTTCTACCTTCGGCGCGCCAGGATTTAACCCGCTTGATGATCTCCTGCTCTCTGGTGTTGGGCACCAGCTGGTTCCCGGAAAGGTCGTAACCATAGGGGGTTACGCCGTATGCGAACCGGTTGGATTTCTTCAGCCGGATCGCGTTTTTCGTTCGTTCGGCGGGCAGGTCACGAGCCATGCCCGCAAGGACCGTAAGCGTGCTGAGGACCACCTTTCCCGTTTCTTCGTCGGTCCGGACCGACAGGCCATCGAGGTCTGTCACATGGCAAACGATCCCTTCGCCGGACCAGGTCTTGAGGCAACCGGACATTTCGGTCGCCGATCTGAACATCCGATCAAGCCGCCAGATCACGACATGCTGGATACCCCTGGATTCGATCATGTTGACCAGGTCCCGACCGCCCAGACGTTCTTCGAATGGAATGAACGCTTCGACCCGGACGTCGAGAATGACCAGCATGACATCGAGATCGTGTTCCTCGCAGTAGGATCGGAGCCGTTTCTCCTGGTCCGCCCGTCGAAAAGGATGCTTTCGGGTCTCCATGGGACCGACCCTGATGTAGCACACCGCCTTCTTCATCTGGTGTCTCCGGAACCGTGCTCATTTCATGACCTGACTGGACTAAACATATTTTGTGTTCTTACATGATCCAAGTACTTTCTGGAGATCGCCCTGGGAGAGCCGTCGGATTGATGTAAAACTTTTTGCTTGCTTGATTTACAGAGGTGCCATATATTAGAGCGGTGCTGCAGAAGTGGGCAGAAGTAGTGCCCGCTTTTTTTTATGTGATTTAAGTGCTGAATCCCGAAATTACGTGATGGAAATTGACCACGATTCGATAGTCCAGAGCATTGATTCGCTGGCCAGACCACTGGTCGACGTAGCCGGATTCGAATTGGTAGACTTGGAACTGGCAGGGAGACGGGGTAGTTACGTCCTTCGGGTACTGATCGAGAAGCCGGGAGGCGTCACGATCAACGATTGCGTAGAGATTAACCGGGAATTGTCCTGCCTGCTCGATATGGAAGACCCCATTCCGTCCCGCTATACGCTTGAGGTCTCTTCGCCCGGGCTGGACCGGCCGTTTAAGACGACGAGGGACTATCAGCGGGCCCTCGGCAAATGGGTGAAGGTCGTTTCCGACGATGGCAGAGGCGGCTCGGTTACTCGAATGGGATGTCTCGAGGGCATCGAGGACGGAACGGTCGAAATCGCCTGTGAAGGGGAAAGTCATCGTATTCCCGTCGAAAGCATTACGAAAGCGCATCGGGAGTTGGATCAAGGCTGGAATAAAGGCTAGGAGAGGGAGCCCCTGGTAATGAATTACGAGGTCATTGAAGCGCTAGGACAAATCATACGCGAGAAAAACGTGGACCGCGATGTGGTCTGGGACACGGTGAAGACCGGCCTGATCACCGCGGCGAAGAAGCGGTTCGGTACGGGCGACGACAATGTCCAGGTACGGATCGACGAACAGTTGGGGACCATAGAAATGGCTGCGGTCTGGGAAGTGGTGGACGAGGTGGAGGATCCCGAGACGCAGATCAATCTGGCGACCGCGCTGGACATCAGTTCGGAGGCGGAAGTCGGTGGCCGGGTCGAGCAGTCAATCGCTTTCGAAGAGTTTGGCCGCAACGCGATTCAGGCGGTGAAACAGGTCGTCGTACAGCGCGTGCGGGAAGCGGAACGTGAAAACGTCTTCGAGTTGTACAAGGATCGCGTCAACGAAATCGTGATCGGCAGCGTTCAGCAGGTGGACCGGGGAAACATCATTGTCAAGATCGAGCGCACCGAGGCGCTATTGCCGTGGCGCGAGCAGATCCGGCGGGAAAGATACCGGCAGGGCGAAACCATCCGTGCGTTCATTCTCGACGTGCAGAACTCCATCAAGGGACCCCAGGTTATTCTATCTCGGACCTGCGAGGCTTTCCTGGAACTGCTGTTTCGGATGGAAGTCCCGGAGATCCACGAAGGCATCGTCGAGATCAAGGCGTCCGCCAGGGAGCCGGGTGACCGTTCGAAGATCGCCGTGCTTTCTCACGATGACCGGGTTGACGCCGTAGGTGCGTGCGTAGGCATGAAGGGAACACGGGTACAGGCGGTCGTTCGTGAACTCAACAACGAGCGAATCGACATCGTTCCCTGGAGCAACGATCCATCGACGTTCGTGACGCAGGCGTTGCGGCCCGCCGAGGTCGCCCAGGTCCAGATCCTGGACATCGAGAAGAAGGACATGCGTGTGGTCGTCGAGGACGATCAGCTTTCGCTGGCAATCGGCAAGGCCGGCCAGAACGCCCGTCTCGCGGTCAAGATTACCGGTTGGAATATCGATCTGATCAAACGGTCGGATCTCGAGAAACAACTCATATCAGAAACATTCGGTGGAGATGGGACCGATTCGGATGAAGCAGAATCCCTGGCCGATGTCGATGGCATTTCCGACAAACTGCGGCAGAAGCTGGAAGATGCCGGCTTTTCGACGGTGGAATCCCTGCAGCAGGCCACTACGGATGATCTTCAGGCTATATCGGGGATCGGCGCGGTAACCGCCGAGAAGATCATGGCCGCGGTGCAGTAAGGACAAGGACCTTCGATAGTGAAGAAAAGCGACTATCCATCAGTAGCCGGACTCCTGGGTCTCGCCGTGCGCGCTGGCCGGGTGAGAGGTGGTGCGGAAGCAGTAAAAGAGTCCATTCGAGGAGGTAAATCCCGGTTGGTCATTCTTGCCATGGACGCATCCGACGGAACGAAGCGTGCATTCAGGAGACTGGCGGACAACAGCGGAATACCGGTTCTCGAATGTCATACCAGCCAGGAACTGGGTGAGTGTCTGAACAGGGCGCCCAAGGCGGTGTTGTCCATATCGGACCGGCATTTCGCCAGCGGCATGCTGAAGAAGGCGTATCCAGCATCCCCCGAGACCCCGGGCCGGGTCAACAGGAATTAATGAGGAAACCTAATCGCATATGGCGACGAAGAGAATCTACGAAGTAGCAAAGCAGTTCAATATTTCAAGCAACGCGCTCGTCCAGATGCTTCGTGATCTGAACCATACGGTCAAGAGTCATATGAGCATCATGGACGAAAAGATGATCCTCGACGTCAACATGCGGTTTGAGCAGGAAAAACTGGCTGCCCGCGAGGCACAGGAGCGTAAGAAGAAAATGGCGGCGTCGGAGAAGTCCGCGAAGGCAAAGGCCGTCAAGGAAAGTCCGCGTCAGGAAAATAAGAAGACCGCAACGGCACCGGCGGCCAGGAAGACCGAAACTTCCTCAAAACCGAAACCGGTGGTGAAAAGCGATGGCGATGTCAGAGGACGACGCCGTCGAACCAAGAAGAAAAAGAAGGCGAAGGTCGACCAGAAGGAAGTGGAAGCCAGCGTACGCCGGACCATCGCCCAGATGGACAGCACCCGGACGCGCCGCCGCCGTCGCCGCGGCGACCGGGAAGAAGGGGAACCAGAAGAAGAGGCCGCGACCGTCGTCATACGGGTTCCGGAGTTCATCTCGGCAGGAGAACTAGCTGAACATCTGGAAGTGTCCCCGACGGAAGTCGTTTCGCAATGCCTGCAACTCGGGCTCATGATCACGATTAACCAGCGGCTGGACATGGACACCATGATGACCGTCGCGGCGGAATTCGGATATGAAATCGAGCAGCAGTCCGAGTACGGTCTTGAATTTATCGAAGAAGACGATGACGATGACGACGCCGTCCTCGAGTCTCGTCCCCCTATCGTGACCATTATGGGACACGTGGATCACGGCAAGACCTCGCTTCTCGACTATATCCGGGAAAGCAACGTGATCGCCGGCGAGGCCGGCGGCATAACCCAGCATATCGGCGCTTACGAAGTCGACATCGAAAGCGGCCAGATCACCTTCCTGGACACGCCGGGCCACGAGGCGTTTTCCGCCATGCGCGCCCGGGGAACGCAGGTGACCGACCTCGTCATCCTGGTTGTGGCAGCCGACGAAGAGGTCATGCCGCAGACCATAGAGGCCATTGATCACGCCAAGGCCGCCGAAGTACCCATTATCATCGCCCTGAACAAGATGGACCTTGAAACAGCCCGTCCGGACCGCATCAAGGAACAGTTGAGCCAGCGCGGTCTTCTCGTGGAAGACTGGGGCGGCGACGTCATAGCCTGCGAAGTGTCGGCCGTGACCGGGCAGGGTGTGGATCATATCCTTGAAATGGTTTTGCTCCAGTCCGAGATGCTCGACCTGAAAGCGAATCGGAACCGGCGGGCACAGGGTGTGGTGGTCGAAGCCGAACTGGACCGCGGGCGAGGAACGCTCGCGACCGTCCTCATTCAGCAGGGCACTTTGCAGGTCGGTCAACCCTTCGTGGCGGGTCAGTTCAGCGGCCGCGTGAGGGCTTTGCTCAACGAACGCGGTGCACGAATGGAGCAGGCTGGTCCGTCCACGCCAGTGCAGATCATGGGTTTCTCCGGCATGCCCCAGGTAGGTGACGCCTTCGCCGTCGTGGAATCGGAGTCCCTGGCGAAAGAGATCGGATCCAGGCGGCGACAGATGCGCAGGGAGCATGAGTTCCGCCAGACCAGGCCTGTCACGCTCGAGGACATATTCGACCAGATCAAGGAAGGCGAGATCCAGGAGCTTCCCGTGATCGTCAAGGGTGACGTGGGTGGTTCCGTGGAGGCCCTGAGCGATTCGCTGCTTCGCCTGGAGAACGATGAAGTCAAAATCCGGATCATTCATACGGGAATCGGGGCCATCAATGAATCCGATGTCCTGCTCGCTACCGCGTCGAATGCCATCATCATCGGATTCCACGTGCGGCCGAATGCCCAGGCGCGAGAACTGGCCGAGCGGGAAAAAGTGGAAATCCGCCTGTACGATATTATCTACCGGGTGATCCAGGACCTCACGGATGCCCTGGAAGGCATGTTGAAACCGGATATTGAAGAACAGGTAGTGGGCGTGGTGGAAGTAAGGGAGATATTCAGGGCGCCCCGCGTGGGTAATATTGCTGGATGTTACGTTCAGTCCGGCAACGTGACCCGTAACGCGAATGTCCGTCTCATTCGCGCCGGTATAGTCGTCTATGAGAGTACGGTCGGCTCCCTGCGGAGGTTCAAGGAGGACGTGCGCGAGGTGCAGTCCGGGTTTGAGTGCGGCCTGACCGTCGAGGGTTTTCAGGACATCAAGCAGGACGATACCATCGAGGTCTACGAGACACGGGAAGTCGCCAGGCAACTCCAGACGCGTTAAGTAAACCATGATAGTAGGGCTCTGTCGAATCGACCTCTTTATTCCTGAAAGCCGCTCACTGAAGGCCAAGAGACAGGTGGTCAAGAGTCTCAAGGACCGAATACGAAATCGATTCAATGTATCCGTCGCCGAAGTTGAACATCAGTCGCTATGGCAACGGGCGACCCTGGGACTGGCGATGGTCTCCGACGACAAAGGATACATCGACCGCACCCTGCAGCAGATGCTGAACCTGGTTCACGCGGAGCCCAGGTTACGGGTCCTGGATCACACGTTCGAGTGGTACTAGGAGAAGGCCATGGCACACCGCCGATCGGCACGGGTGGCTGACCTGGTAAAACAGGAAGTCAGCCAGATCATTCAGCACGAAATGAAGGACCCCCGTATCGGATTCGTGACGGTGACGTCCGTGGAGGTATCTATCGACCTGAGGCACGCGCGGGTCTACTTCAGCGTACTCGGATCACAGGCGGACCAGGAGGCGAGCCTGGAGGGACTCGAAAGGGCGAAGGGGTATATCAGAACGCAGCTCGGCCGGAGGATCAAATTGAGGCACATTCCGGAACTGCTCTTTCGATACGATGAATCATTCGATTACGCACAACGCATATCGAACGTTATGAGGAGCATAGAACCCACAGAAAACGAACCGGACCACCAGGCGGACCGGGTCTCGACGGAAAGAGGGGACGACGAAGGTTGATGACGGTCCTTCGCTCTGTGGAAGACGCTGCACGTCGCTGTCCCCGGGCCGTAATAGCCGCCGGAAATTTCGATGGGGTCCACCGGGGGCACGGGGCCATTATCGAGCAGGCGATAGATCGGTCACTCGCGTTGCACGCCCCCTGCCTGGTCGTTACGTTCGACCCACATCCGCAACTGGTAATCGGCAGGAAACCGTCCTTGCCGATCCTGACGCCGACCGATCAGAAACTGGAGTTTTTGTCGCGTTACGAAATCGACGCCGTACTCGTCATCCCTTTCACGGAAGAGTTTTCGCGGATCGAGGCGGATTCCTTTGTAAAAGCGACGTATGTAGATACGCTGAATATACGGGAGATCATCGTTGGCTACAGCCACAATTTCGGGAGACACGGACAAGGAGACCGGTTGTTACTGGAACGGTTGAGCGCGAGGTACGGTTTCACGACCCACGTCGTTCCACCGATACAAATGGAAGGGAGTCCCGTAAACAGCAGTCATATTCGAAACCTCCTTTCCACGGGAGAAATCAACGCCGCCGAACAGTTGCTCGGTCATCCCTACGTGATCACGGGCACCGTGATCCGCGGGGCCGGACGGGGTACCCAGTTACGGTTTCCCACCGCAAACCTGGAAACGCACGACCCCCACGTCCTAATTCCGAAGCGGGGTGTGTACGCGGTTCACGTAAATCTGGGTGAAAAGATGCTCAACGGCGTGATGAACATCGGCACCCGGCCGACTTTCGAACAGGATGGTGAACACTGCGAGGTGCATATACTCGATTTTGAAGGGGACCTGTACAATCAGGCCATTCAAGTGGAGTTCGTCGAGCGTATCCGGGATGAGAAACGGTTCTCGTCCATCGAAGCGCTCAAAGACCAGATTTCAAAGGATGTATATACGACGTACAATATGTTGAAAGCGTGATCGAAACAGGCGGATCCATTGGTCAACGTGGTTCCCGCGGAACAGTCGGTCACAGTCAATTCATTTTAAGGAGATCGTTTATAGTGAGCATAGAGAAAGAACAGAAAGAGAAGATTCTGGAAGAACACGGCCGTCACGAGAAAGATACGGGGTCGCCCGAGGCGCAGATTGCCCTCATGACCGCCCGGATCACTGAGCTGACGGAGCATTTCAAGATCCATAAGAAAGACCATCATTCGTTGCGCGGATTACTTAATATCGTCGGCCGTCGCCGCCGGTTGCTCTCATACCTGCGCAAGCACGATCTGGAGCGGTATCGTATATTGATCAAGGAACTGGGTATCCGAGGTTAAACGGATAAGACCCAATGATGATGGCTCAGTAGCCATCGGTTGACGTTTTAAGGAGAAGACTTCGTATTATGGCACATCGCGTAGAGCTCGAACTGGCCGGAAGAACGCTGTCCCTCGAAACCGGTAAAGTCGCCAAGCAGGCGGATTCATCGGTGTGGGTTCAGTATGGGGAGAGTGTCATTCTCGCCAATGTCGTATCAGAGTACAGATATGTGGAAGGCAGGGATTACCTTCCACTGATGGTGGATTATCGAGAGAGAATGTATGCTGCGGGACGTATTCCCGGCGCACGGTTTCGGAGAGAAGGACCGCCCTCGGAGAAGGAGATTCTGAGCGGGCGCCAGGTCGATCACGCCATTCGGCCGTTGTTCCCCAAGGACTATTTCTACGAAACACAGGTTTCCATTCTCGTTCTGTCGACCGATATGGAGAACGACCATGACGTGCTGGGCGTGATCGGCGCCGCCGCGGCCCTGCACATCTCGGACATACCCTTCAAGGCGCCCCTGGCCGCCGTTCGCGTGGGGCGGGTGGACGGAGAGTTTGTCGTAAATCCGACATTCAGCAACCTGGATGAAAGCGACTTGGATTTCGTCGTGACCGGCACGCCGGATCACATCATGTCGTTGGAAGGCAGTGCGCATGAAATTACGGAAGAAGACCTGACCGACGCGATCATGCTCAGCCATGAAAATATCAAGGCAGTCATCGGCATGATCGAAGAACTGCGCCAGATGGTGGGCGCGCCCGAAACGCGTGAGTACGATTCGCCGAAGACGGATTCGGTACTCGCTGATAAAGTGAGCGAGATCGCCCTGCCCCTGGTTAAAGAAGGAAACCGGACTCGGGAGAAGCAGGCGCGCGGAGATTGTTTCAGCCGGGCGTCGGACCTGGCCGTTGAGCAACTGGCGGAAGAGTATCCGGACAGTGAAAACATCATTCGTGACCTGGTGCGGGACGTGCAAAGCACCGATATGCACGACATGATCAAAAACGAGGGTGTGCGCGTGGACGGCCGGGGCATGGACGATATTCGCCCCATCTGGACGGAAGTGGGCGTACTGCCTCGGACCCACGGTTCGGCGTTATTCAGCCGGGGTGAGACGCAGAGCCTGACCGTGACGACACTGGGTTCCAAGCAGGACGAAATGAGGCAGGATGATCTCGAAGGCGATTCGCTGAAATCCTTCATGCTGCATTACAACTTTCCGGCGTTTAGCGTCGGCGAGGTACGCATGGCACGGGGACCGCGGCCACGGGATATCGGCCATGGTTCGCTGGCGGAGCACGCCATAGCACCCGTAATCCCCTCGGAGGAAGAGTTTCCTTATACCCTCCGCATCGTTTCCGAAATCCTGGAATCCAACAGTTCTTCGTCCATGGCTACCGTATGCGGCGCGACCCTGTCCCTGATGGACGCGGGCGTACCCATCAAGAGCCCCGTGGCCGGAGTGAACATCGGCCTGATTCCGGACGATCCCAAGCCCCAGTACCTGGTGGACATCCAGGGGGTGGAGGATCACCTGGGCGGAATGGATTTCAAGGTCGCCGGCACGCGTGAGGGAATAACATCCGTGCAGCTCGACGTCAAGGTCATGGAAGTGAACGAGGAGATCATCCGCGAGTCCTTCGCCCGGGCGAAGAAGGCGCGGCTGTTCATTCTGGACAAGATGGCCGAGACCATCAGCGAGACGCGAGAGCAACTGTCCGAGTACGCCCCCCGCATACTGACCGTTCAGGTCAAGCCGGATCAGATCGGTTCCGTGATCGGTCCGGGCGGCAAAGTTGTGCGCGGGATCCAGGAAGATACGGGCGCTCAGATCAATATCGAGAACGATGGAACGATAACGATCGCCGCCGTCGATGCGGCCGCTGGAGAAAAGGCCAAGAAGATCATCGAAAGCATGACGGAAGAGCCCGAGGTCGGCAAGGTCTACCAGGGTACCGTGAAACGGATCGTCGATTTCGGCGCCTTTGTCGAGATTATTCCGGGCAAAGACGGCCTGGTGCACATTTCGGAGTGGGAAAACAGCCGTACGAATTCCATGCGCGATGTGGCCAATGAAGGCGACGAGGTGACCGTGAAGATCATCAATATCGATGATCAGGGCAAAGTCAAGCTGAGTCGTAAACAAGTGCTCTCCGAGAACTGATCGGAGTGCTCGATTCGAACATCGCCACCATGGCATTCGCCCTTTCGGGGCGCCATGGTGGCGGTCTATCCTGTACGGCCCCCCTTGCCAGAATCCACTGACCGTTACAGAAAAACCATGCTTCCCAACGGCATCCGGGTGGTATCGGAGTACATGCCCCACGTCCGTTCCGTGACGATGGGTGTATGGGTATGGTCAGGTACGCGGTTCGAACCCGCCGAGAATCCCGGAATCGCCCACTTTCTCGAACACGCGGTGTTCAAGGGTACGGAAAAGCGCAACGCGTACCAGATCGCCCAGAGCATTGAGAGCCTCGGCGGATATCTCAACGCGTTTACCGGTCGTGAACTCAATTGTTACTTCGCGCGCGTGATGGACAGTCACTTGCCCGTCGCCGTGGACGTAATCGGGGATTTGCTGCAATCCTCGAAGTTCGATCCCCACGAGATCGAGAAGGAAAAGATGGTGGTCATCGAGGAGATACACGGCCTCGAAGACAACCCGGAAGACCTGGTCAGCGAGCTCTACGCCAACCTGATCTGGCAGCCCCATCCCCTGAGCCGGCCGATCCTGGGCAACGCGCCTTCCGTCTCATCTTTTACGCGAAATCACCTCGTATCTTACCTGGAAAACCGTTACCGGAACGACCATACATACGTCATAGCGGCTGGTTGCGTGGATCACGAGGCCCTGGTCGATCTCGTGCGAAACCAGTACGACTTCCCCGGTGAAAACCAGGATGTCGACAGGGTTGTTGACCTGCCCGATTCCAGACGGGTGAACACGCGGGTGCTGAGCAAGGACATTTCGCAGGTGCATCTCTGCCTGGGCGGCATCGGACTGTCCTACGCCCATCCGTCGAAGTACGCCCTGTTCCTTCTGAACGCCATTCTGGGCGGCGGGATGACCTCGCGCCTGTTTCAAAGGATCCGCGAGGAGGCCGGGCTGGCCTATTCGATTTATTCAGACGTGGATTTCTACCAGGATACCGGCCAGATCTGCATCAGCGCCGGCGTGGACCCGTCGGACGCACAGCGAACGATAGATATGATTCGGCACGAATGCCGGATGCTATGCGAGCAACCCGTTCCAGATGATGAACTCCGCGATACCCGGTCTCAACTGACCGGCGGCCTGTACCTTTCGCTGGAAGAATCCGGCAGCGTGATGAACCGGCTCGCCAGGGCGGAGATCTACGATAACGCTTATTGCAGCGTGGACGAAACGGTAAGGAAGTTGGATGAGGTGACCCCGGCCGATATCGCCGAACTGGCAGAGACCATATTCACGCCGAAAAACACACATCTGACGGCAGTCGGTCCCGTATCGGAAGCCGATGTCGCCCTGTGAATGACCCATGAGCACGCCCATCGTCATACCCATCGCATCGACACGGCCCGAGAGGTCCCATCCGATGCCGCGGCGGATGACTACCGGGTCAACCGGGCTCGATCTATACGCCTGCGTCGACGACCCTGTGGAAATCGCCCCGAAACAGCTCGAACTGATCGGGACGGGATACGCCATCGCGCTGCCCCAGGGATACGAAGGGCAGGTGCGGCCACGAAGCGGCCTGGCACTGAAACACAAGATCGGCGTGCTGAACAGTCCGGGTACGATCGACTCGGACTACCGCGGAGAGATTAAGGTCCTGCTCTTCAACTTCGGCGATCAATCGTTCCGGGTGCGTGACCGGGAGAGAATCGCCCAGCTTGTTATAGGCGCCGTACCGTCCGTGGTCTTCAAAGTGGTAGACTCCCTCGACGAAACCGAGCGTGGCGCGGGCGGATACGGGCACACTGGACGATGAACATGCTACTGAGACTGGTTCTTACGACACTGGCTATACTGCTGGTGACCAACGTGTACGGCGGTATCGAGGTCGACTCGATCACCACGGCGATCATCGCGGCCGTTGTCCTGGGTCTCATCAACACGATCGTGAGACCCGTCGTCGTTTTCCTGACCTTGCCCCTAAGCATGCTCACACTGGGCCTGTTTCTTCTGATCATCAACGCCAGCATGTTATACCTGGCCGCGTGGCTGGTCAGCGGATTCAACGTGGGCGGGTTCTGGGATGCCCTGATTGCGTCGCTCATCATTTCGATCGTCGTAGCCCTTCTGAACGGGCTGATCAAGAGCAAGAGCTGATGTCCTGCCGGGAACGATTCCGGTGAACATCGTACTACACATTGTCTCACGATTGAATCAATCACTTTGGCGCCCGCCGCCGCTCTTCACTGCAGGCAGGTATTATGATCAGGATAAAAGAGATCGATCTTCGGGTTCAAAACATGCGCACCCGCATGCCCTTCAAATTCGGTATATCCACCATGACGGTCGTGCCACACCTGGTACTCGGCATGGAACTCGAGGCAGACGGACGGGCAGGAAAGGGATACTCCGCGGATCACCTTCCTCCGAAATGGTTCACGAAAAATCCGGAGACGTCCCTGGAGGATGAAGTAGGGGACATGATCTCCGTCATCCGTCACGCCACCGCAGCCGCGCTGGCCATAGGACCCGCTCCCGATCTGTTCACCCTCTGGCAGGAATTGTACCGGGCACAGAAGCCCTGGGGCACGGAGAAGGGTTTTGCGCCGCTCCTATGGGGTCTGGGCACCAGCCTGGTAGAAAGAGCCATGATCGAGGCCTTCTGCCGACTGAAGGGCACGAATTTCGGCCAAGCCGTGCGGTCTAATGCTTTCGGTCTCCGTTTCGACGCTTTCAACCCGCAGTTAAAGGGACTCAAGCCTGCTGACGTCCTGCCCCACAGACCGATTACGGAGACCAGCGTGCGCCATACCGTGGGCCTCGGCGATCCCCTGACGAAGCCGGACATCCCGCGCGAGGAACTGTGCAACGACGGTCTGCCCCAGTCGCTGGACGAAGTCATCGATACCTATGGCATATCCTACTTCAAGATCAAGCTGTTCGGTGATGAAGAACGGGATTTCAGCCGCCTGAAGCAGACGGCGGCGATCATTGACGGGCGTTTAAAGCACTACGCGTTCACCCTGGACGGTAATGAAAACTACGGCGAAATGGAATCCTTCCGTTCCTTCTGGGAAGCCTTGCGCGCGGACAGCGATCTAACCGGATTTCTGCAACATCTGATCTGCATTGAGCAACCGCTTCACCGCAATATCGCGCTGGATGAAGAAGTAAGACGGCATTTCGAAACATGGCCCGACCGCCCATCTTTCATTATTGATGAATCCGATGGAGATATCGGTGATGTAAAAACGGCTGTTGAGATCGGATACGCGGGAACGAGTTACAAGAACTGCAAAGGGGTATTCAAAGGGCTGTCGAACGCGGCCTATCTGAAATACCTGTCTATACGACATCCGGACCGAGAATATGTACTAACGAGCGAAGACCTGTCGAATATCGGACCGATCGCGCTAATGCAGGATCTTTCGGTACTGGCCACATTAGGGGTTGACCACACCGAACGGAACAGTCACCATTACTTCAAAGGATTGACGGTCTGGCCGGACGAAATACAGAAAACCGTAGCGAAAGCCCATCCGGAGCTGTTCAGTATGCACGAAGATGGTTTTCCATACATGGACATCCAGCAGGGACGGATCAAGATGGAGAGCGTAACGACGAGTCCCTTTGGAGTAGGTTTTGAATTTGACAGTTCGAAACTCACACCGCTTGATGATTGGAAATATGATTCACTGGAAGATGGATGAGAGTCTGACGATGTTCAGCGTAACAGAAATACCTGGGATGGATCCGGAAGTTGGAAACAGGGACGACCGTACAATGAAACTACTAATTGTACATCCATGCGCTAGTATTGTACAGTTAGGATACAACTTGTACAAACTGCAAGTCCAATACGTACAAAAAATAGTATTGTTGTACAATAGGTTAAAACAGGCTTAGATCCGCGAAAATGGCCTGCGGGCAGAGATCGGAACCGGATTTTGGTGGATTTCGAAGGATTTTTATATGCGGAAAGTACTGGATTACGCCATTTTCGGGATGAAAATCAGGTTTCCAGGGGTGGTTTCGAGCTACCCCCCGACCCTCCGGGAACCGGATTCGGGACTAGTTAGATTTACATAATACTTATTATGCGAAGTAGGGTTTCGGAGTGGTATTCGAGGGTTTTAGAAGCAGGGGACTATAAATCAGTGGGAAAAGCATGATTTTGTGCTTAGTACAAAAGATATGAGAGTTGTACAAGTACCACGTACGATGAGTACAAATAGAATAAGATTAGTACATATGTCGCACACTGATGTACAAAAGAGATGAGAGTTGTACAAGACTAGTAAATACAAAAAGATAGGTTATTGTACGACTATGTGCACTTATTGTATAAAAATATACTGAATTGTACAAGTACTCACTCGAAGTGTATAAAAAGAAACCTAATTGTTCGACGTATGTATTATAGTTAAATTAGCGTGTGGATGTACCATGACTCAAATCTGTTTTATAATGTAAAAGAATTGTAAAGAATAACCTATATATACTCAAGTACACAATCTTTACTTCACTATCGGTTCTACCGTTGAGATCCCTAAGAATAATCAACACTGACTTTCGTCAATTGGAGCTAGAGGAACATGTAGTCCCTCCAGTACCGGATGATGGTGTTCTAGTTCAAAACGAATATACTGCCGTCAGTGTAGGAACGGAAATCTACAATTATAAACATGGCAGTGAACCAGGCGGTACAGTTCGTTTCCCAAGATCTACGGGCTACTGTAATACAGGAATCGTCCTGGAGGTAGGTAAGGACATGCAAGGGATAGCTCCGGGAGAACGCGTTGCGGGGCAGGGATATCACGAAAGCCATTCTATTTTGTCTGGTATGATCAACAAGGTTCCGGTGAATGTATCGCCCAGATCGGCCGTATTCATGGTTATGGGCGCTACTTCATTGCACGGTCACCGTGTTGCCCGCCCGGAACTGGGTGAGGCCGTCGTCATTACCGGCATGGGCATCGTGGGACAATTAGCCGCCACTTTTGCCAGTCTGAGCGGCGCACTTCCCGTGATCGCTGTAGATCTGGACGATTTCAGGCTTCAGAAGGCCCGTGAACGCGGGGTAGATGTCTGTATCAATCCGAAAAAGGTACCTGATGTTGCCGAAGCAGTGCGCCGGCACTGCGTGACGGATGGGGCGGACCTGGTTATCGAAGCGACCGGTGTTCCTTCCATTTATCCGATGGCACTGACCCTGCCAAGGCTTGGGGGACGCCTGCTCGCGCTCGGCTCTCCGCGCGGATCGGTCGAAGTGAGTTTTTTCGCGGAAGTTCATCTGCGTGAGGTCACGGTTCTGGGTGCGCACCAGCCGAAAACACCGGATGAAGATGGAATGTACTACCCATGGAGCAAGCGCAGGGACCGCGACCTGGTCCTGCGGCTGATGGAAGAAGGAAAACTTCCGATCGAAGACCTGATCACCCATGAAGCCAGCCCCTCAGACTGCCAGTCCGTTTACGATATGCTCGCCGACCATCCCAGGGATGTGCTGGGCGTGGTGTTCAGATGGGCGTGATCCAGTACCATTTTCTCCTTGACTTAAACCCTTAAATTCCGGTTATGTTAACGGGCGGATTTCTATCCATCGGCATGGTGGAGATATTCACCTGAACAGCCGTAAACCGGGCAATTCCGGTGTATGGGATGTTTTTAATGGTCTAATCTGTCCCGCATTCCCGTTTGGCCTCGATGAGATTGCACCATGGGTTATGCCTTGAATGAATAAATGCCGTTACGCTGAGCGGCAGCGACCTGATCTGAACTAGAGAGGATACTCAATGACCGTTTCCGTCAAACTCTTTGCCACCCTTAGAAAATTCCTGCCCGAAAACGCGGTGAACAAAACGGCTACGATTGAACTCGGTGACCAGGCCAAGGCTAGCGAAATCATCGAGCAGTTGGGCATTCCCGATGGCCACATACACCTCATCCTGATAGACGGGAAACACTCTTCGGAGGACACCCAGCTAACGGATGGCGCGGTGGTCAGTTTTTTCCCGCCGATTGCCGGCGGGGCATAGCGTCGGTGTCACACCACACCTATTACGGATTCAAGTTGGAAGACGCCGTACAGGGATTGAAACGAGCGTTGCGGGATGAGCATATTCCCGTCGTGTCGGTCTGCAAGGACGAAAACAGGGTAGTCTTCGAGGTAGAGATCTCATCCCAATCAGGGGAAATCAGCCTGACCTACCATACTACGAAGACCCATCCCCTGGCTAGATTGGGGGATATACCCGCAATCGAAGTCACAGTCGACGATCATCTGCCCAATGTTAAATCCGTACTGACGATGGCGTTTCTAAGAGGCGGAGGGTAACTACATGCGTTCAGTTTTACTGGTTTCCGTGTGCATTTCCTGCCTCATGGGAACACTGCCTTCGCTCTCGGCCCAGGTCTCCGGCAGTCGCGATCCGGCCGGACAGATCACCGTTGCCACTTCCTCCCTGAATCAACTCTCCCAGCTCGACGCCGCGTTCCTGATACCGGATTCCTACAAAAAGGTAAGAGAAACCTTCGATCGATACACCCGGGACATCCGGGAAGGCAAATCGACCCGGGAGATCCAGCGAACCTATTCGGCGTTCGATGCCGCCCTGGTTATTGCGCGCGAAAGACTGGAGCGCGTGAACGAGGTGCTGATGCTGCCGTTGGAGAAACGAGCGGCGGCCCGGCGGACGAATGCCGCCACGATAGTACCGGATGTCTTTGAGGCGGCCGAGAAACGTCTCGAACGGGCTATTTCCAGGCTCGAAGACGACCGGGTTTCTGATGCCTTCGTCCAGGGACAGGAGGCGGCGATGCTCTACGACGATGCCAGGACATCGGTGCTAGAGATGTCGCTCATCGGGCCCGCTCGGATAGGCCTTTCGCAAGCCGCGAAGAGAGACTGGGATCGGCTTGCACCGGCGTCCTTCGAACAAGCGCGCCGGCTGCTGGACGAGGTCACGGGAGCCCTGAATCGTGGAGAACTCCTTACCGCCGTGCTGCGCAACAAGGCGCAAGCCGCCAATTACGCCGCGCGGCGCGCCGTATATCTTGCGTCCCGGATCGACACGCTTCGTCGTGATCCGGGGAACTGGGAGAGCATCTTGCTCTCGCGGGAGAACCTCGCAAAGCAAGCTGCGGACATGGCGGGAATCGCCGCCGATTTTCTCGCGGACGAGCCCCACATTATTCTATCCAATAGCCTGGAACTTATAGCCGCGAGACAGGATTCTCTTGTCCGTCTTCTCCATCGCACCGAAAGCGATGGCGCGACGCTGCAGGCTGCGGTCGATTCCCTGAACCAGGCCATCGAGCAACAGCAGATACGCCTGTCGACCATGGTGGAGGATTACCAGCGAGACCTCCAGCGGAGAAAAGAAGCGCTGGACCGGGAACGCCGTGAACTCCTGGACTACCTGTACGAGAAGACGCAACTGGATGCCGCCTCCCAGGCCCAGGCACGGTTTACCGCCAGCGAAGCGAACGTGGTTCGCGACCCCGACCGGCTCACTATCCGTCTCGTCGGCCTGTCTTTCCAGGCGGGCAAAACGAATATACCCGGCGGCGCTGCCGGTCTGCTGACAAAACTCGGGGAATTCCTCGCATTGTATCCCCAGACACGCATCACGGTGGAAGGACACACCGATGCCACTGGAAAAGAGGATAAAAACATCTCCCTGTCGAAGGATCGCGCGGACGCCGTTGTACAGTTTCTGATGGCCACCGGCAATGTGCCTGAAGAGCGTTTGACTACTTCCGGTTTTGGAAGCGCCCAGCCCATCGCCAGCAACAACACGCGCGGAGGCAGGGACCAGAACAGAAGAATCGACGTGGTCGTGACTTTCATTAAAGACCTGTAATACGCACTGGCGCGGTTACGAAGCGCTTTCTGACTTTCTGCGAGGAGACCCCTGAATTGAGCAGAGAACAAGGCAATGAACGCTACGAAGAGATCAAAGAGAAGCTGTTTTCGTCCGTGATCGCGGATGCCCTGGATGCCTGCGGCTATCGCGACCAGATCCTCAGGCACGACATCCGGCCGCTGTATCCCGACGCAGTAGCGGTAGGCCGGGCGCTGACCGTACTGTCCGTCGACGTATACGATATTCCTGACGAACCCTATAAGCTGGAATTGGAAGCCGTGGACGCGCTGAAGTCCGGAGACATCCTCGTGGCACAGACCAATGGCACGACGCGAAGCAGCCTCTGGGGCGACCTCCTCTCGACTGCCGCGGAAGCCAGGGGCGCGCGAGGCGCCGTGATCGATGGATTTACCCGAGATTCGCAGGCAATCGTCGACATGGGCTTTCCGTTGTTTGCCCGGGGTATCGCACCCTATGATTCGAAGGGAAGAAGCGACGTCATCGCCTACAATACCCCCATTGAATGTGGTGGCGTCAAAGTAAGTCCGGGCGATCTCGTTTTCGGCGATTTCGACGGGGTGGTTGTCGTACCCCGGGCCGTCGAAGAAGAAGTACTGAAAGCGGCGTTTGAAAAGGCGGCCGAAGAGAAAGAAGTCAAGGAAGCCCTGAAGAACGGCATGTCCGCCACCGCGGCCTTTCAAAAGTACGGCATTCTCTAATGATACCCCTAGTCGAATGCGTGCCCAATTTCAGTGAAGGGCGCGATTCGGGCATCGTGGAGTCCATCGCCGCCATTATCGCCGCCAACGAAGGTGTTCACCTGGCCGGCATGGAAATGGACGGAGACCACAACCGCTCCGTGATCACCTTCATGGGCTCGCCTGAAGACGTGGCCAGCAGCGCCTTCGAAGCCTGCAGGACGGCCCGGAACCTGATCGACCTGAGGCGCCACCGCGGTGTGCATCCCCGCATCGGCGCCACGGATGTCATACCCTTCATACCCCTTGCCAATTGCTCTATCGCCGAATGTGTTTCCCTCGCCCGGACCTGCGGACGGAAGATCGGCAGATCCCTCGAGATCCCGGTGTATTTCTATGGGCATGCCGCCCTGAACGACCGGCACGGCGTTCTTCCGGAGATACGCCGCGGGGGATTCGAGGGTCTGGTAAGAGATATTCACCAGGAACCTGGCCGCACGCCGGACGCGGGACCGGACGCGGTACACGTTTCGGCCGGCGCCACGGCAGTGGGCGTCCGTGAAATTCTCGTGGCGTTCAACGTCAACCTGGACACCGACGACGTACGCCTCGCCCGAGCGATCGCAAGTAAAATACGGGAGAAAAACGGCGGCCTGCCGGGCGTCCGGGCGCTTGGGGTGTTGCTTCCGGATCGGCACATCGCGCAGGTATCCATGAACCTGACCGACTATCGGAAAACGAATATGAGTACGGCTTTCCAGGCGGTCGCGCGCCTCACAGAAGCAGAAGGCGTCGACGTACTGGAGAGCGAACTGATCGGACTCGCTCCTCGCGCGGCCATGGGTGAAGCGTCTCCCGGAGACCTGCGCATGGAGGTTCCGGATCCCACCAGGTTCCTGGAATACCATACCCGCCTCTTCGAATGACCAGCATTCATTCTCTTAGACCCTAATTTTCTTGACTCCGGACCGCTGATTTCATATCATGTTGACTAAATTAGTAAACTAAAGTCAAATGGTCATGGAGGATGTATGAGGGTTTCAGCCAAAGCGGAGTACGCATGCAGGGCGGTACTGGAGTTGACGCGCTATCACGACAAGGCGGAAGTCATCCATATCAACGATATCGCCGTCCGGCAGTCCATTCCGGAAAAATACCTCGTACAGATCCTCTTGCAGTTGCAGCGCGCCGGACTGGTACGGAGCAAACGCGGAGCAACCGGGGGCTATTCACTCGCCAGGACGCCAGGCGAGATCTCGCTGGGTGACGTGATCCGGGCGATGGATGGCGCCCTCATATCCATCGAAAGCCTTTCCAGCGACACCGAAATGTCGGATCAGCTGAGCGGCCAGCACGTTTTGAAGGAAGTCTGGATGGGGGTGCAGGAAAAACTCGGCGACATCATGGACGGCATCACGTTCGACGATATTTCCAAGCAGGCTCAGAAGAGCCTGTCCATGTACTACATCTGAAGGATAGCCCGTGACATCAGGGAACGGAATTTACGACAGTGCGCTCGACCTGATCGGCAACACCCCACTGATTCGCCTGAACCGGATAAACCAGGTATCGGGTGTGGATCTGCTCGGCAAACTTGAGTCCGTCAACCCCGGCGGCAGTGTAAAAGACCGCGTGGGCCTGAGCATGATCCTGGACGCGGAACGGCGGGGCGTGCTCAAAACGGGTGGTACGATCGTGGAGCCGACGAGCGGCAACACGGGGCTCGGCCTGAGCATGGTAGCCGCGGTAAGGGGCTACAAGGTCATTCTCGTGATGCCGGACAACATGAGTTCGGAGCGCCGCGTGCTGCTGACCTCGTACGGCGCGAAACTGGTTCTGACACCGGGCATGCTGGGTATGGCCGGCGCCGTGCAGAAAGCGGAGGAGATTCTTCAGGATCATCCGGACTACTTTATGCCCCAGCAGTTCAAGAACCCGGCCAACGTGGAAATACACCGGAAGACCACGGCCGAGGAGATCTGGGAAGCGACCGAAGGTCGAATCGACGCATTCGTGGCCGCCGTGGGCACCGGAGGTACGCTGACAGGCGTGGGTCAGTTCCTGAAGGAGAAGGATGAGCGCATTCGCGTTATTGCGGTGGAACCTACGATGTCCCCCGTGATATCGGGTAAACCCATAGAGAGCCTGGTACACGCCATCCAGGGTATCGGCGCCGGGTTCATTCCGGACATACTGGATACGTCGATTATCGATGAGGTAATGCTGATCGACGACGAGGAAGCATTTCAGACTGCTCGCCGCCTTGGCCTGGAGGAAGGGCTTATGGTGGGTATATCGGCGGGCGCCAACGTCAAGGCCGGCCTGAAACTGGCAGAGAACATGGGAGAAGGCAGGATCGTGACCATCCTGTGCGATACAGGCGAAAGATACCTGAGCATTCGAGAATACTTCGAAGGACAGGGCGATTAAGAGGAGGAACCGTTAGATGTCCGTTACCGTTCGCATTCCAACACCGCTGCGCAAGTTGACCGAAAACCAGTCCGTAATCGAGATCGACGGCGAGACCGTCGAATCGTTGATCGGAAACATGGAGGCGTCCTACCCGGGCATCCGGGATCGTATCTGCGACGAGTCCGGGAAAGTGCGGCGGTTCATCAACATCTACATCAACGAAGAAGATATCCGGTTTCTCGACGGTACCGACACCACGGTGAAAGCAGGAGACCGGATCTCCATCATCCCTGCCATTGCGGGCGGTCTGGGCGGTCTGGGCGGTCCGCGGGACCGCGGCTGATGTCCTCCGTACGGGTGCGCGTACCCGCGACCACCGGTAACCTGGGTTCCGGCTACGACTGTGCCGGCATGGCACTCGGCCTCTACAACACCATCGAGTTCATAGCAACGGAATCCGGCCTGGATGTGTCCGTGGATGGCGAAGGGGCCGACGCGGTACCCCGTGGTGAACGAAACCTCTGCATTGCCTCCGCCAGGACCGTTTTCGATGCCGTGGACTGGCAGCCCGCCGGACTTCGGGCACGCATGCACCACGCTATTCCCGTGTCACGGGGTCTTGGCAGCAGCGGGGTCGCCATCGTGGCGGGTGCCGTGGCGGCAAATGAACTCGCGGGACGGCCGCTGGGCACGACAGAACTCCTCCGGATCTGCTCCGACCTGGAAGGGCATCCTGACAACGTCGTTCCTTCCCTGCTGGGCGGGCTCTCCGTGAGCGGCGAGCGGTCGGGAACGATCGTGTACCAGACTTTCTCTGTGCCCGCCGATATCAAGGCCATCGTGGCCATCCCCGATTTTACCCTCGACACGAAAGTAGCCCGCGGCGTCCTTCCCGAATCGGTGTCCATGGAAGACGCGGTCTACAACCTGTGCAGCGTAGGTCTGCTGGTAGGCGGCATGGTGACCGGAAACTACGCAATGCTCAGGGAAGGCATGGCAGACCGTCTGCACCAGCCTTACCGGCAGCACCTGGTTCCCGGACTGGCAGAGGTCACCGGAGATGCCCTGAATGCCGGTGCACACGGAGCGGCCCTCAGCGGCGCCGGTCCCACGGCCATCGCCCTGGCAACGGAAAACCACGAGGGGATCGGAGCGGCCATGATAGATGCATTTGCCCGGCATGGCGTTGCCGGGCAATTCCGGATCCTCACGGTAGACAACGACGGATGTCAGGTGCTGCAGGACTAAGCCTTAAATAAACCAATCATCACTTCATTCTTTTGATCGGTACAGACGCCATGGGCGCACTCAAGGACATTCGCGTTATCGACCTGACCCGTGTGCTCGCGGGTCCATTCACGACCATGACCCTGGGCGACCTGGGCGCCGAGGTCATCAAGGTCGAACCCTTCAGCGGGGACGAGGCGCGGGGATTTGGCCCCTTCAAAGAGGGTGTGAGCGGGTACTTCGAAAACGTCAACCGGGGGAAGCGGAGTATCGCGATCGATTTGAAGCATCCCACCGGCCGCGAATTGCTACTCGGGCTGATTGAAGAGTCCGACGTGTTGGTAGAGAACTTCAGGCCCGGCGTGATGAAGAAGCTCGGACTGGACTACGAAACCCTGCAGGCACGATTTCCGGGACTGATCTACGCGGCCTGTTCCGGCTTCGGACAGACTGGACCCTACGCCCGGCGCGGGGCCTACGACATGATCATCCAGGGCATGGGCGGCATCGTCAGCATAACGGGCGAACCGGACCGGCCCCCCGTTCGGGTGGGCGTGTCCATCGGGGACATCGCCGCGGCCCTCTACTCCTGCATAGGCATTCTCACGGCGCTATACACCCGCACACAGACGGGCAAGGGGCAGATGGTGGACATCGGCATGATGGACTGTCAGGTGGCCCTGCTCGAGAACGCCATAGCCCGTTACGACATGACGGGCGCCGTACCCGAGCCCCTCGGCGCCAGGCATCCGTCCATCACGCCCTTCCAGGCCGTGGAGACCCTCGACGGATGGATCATGATCGCCGCGGGGAACAACGTACTCTGGCGCCGGATGTGCGAGGTCGTCGAACGGGAGGACCTGGTCAAAGACGATCGGTTCAGGGACAATAACCTGCGTACTGAAAACCACGCCGAACTGGACACGATGTTGGGCGAGGTCTTCAGGGAACGTACTTCGGAAGACTGGCTGCAACGGCTGGATTCGGCCGAGATCCCCTGCGGGCCCATCCAGGATATACAACAGGTCGTGGAAGATCCCCAGGTACTGGCCCGGGATATGATCGTACGGATCCTGCATCCCATCGCCGGACCGATTCGCATGGCCGGCTCTCCCCTCAAGCTGTCGGACACCCCGCCCGAGATCACGCGTCATGCCCCTGCACTGGGTGAACACACCGGCCAGGTCCTTCAAACGCTACTCGAGGCGTCCTCCGACGATCTGGCACATTGGCGGGAATCCGGTGTGATCCAATAAAAAAGCCCGGAGGCTCAGCCGATGGCCTCGGCCACAAGGTCGCCGATTTCACTGGTGCCGTATCCCATCCTGCCGGCATCCATGCTCTTCATCTTGTTGCTCACCACGTCGATGATGGCGCGTTCGACGGTGTCAGCGGCCTGCACTTCGCCCAGCTGCGCCAGCATCATCTGGCAGGAGGCGATGGCCGCCATGGGATTGATCACGTTCTGACCCGTGTATTTCGGCGCCGAACCCCCTATGGGTTCGAACATGGAGGTGCCTTCGGGGTTGATGTTGCCTCCCGCGGCGATGCCCATGCCACCCTGTATCATGGCGCCCAGATCGGTGATGATGTCGCCGAACATGTTGGTCGTGACGATGACGTCGAACCACTCGGGATTCTTCACCATCCACATGCAGGTCGCGTCCACGTGCGCATAGTCGGCGGTGATGCCCGGGTATTCCTCGGCGACTTCGTAGAACGTCCGTTCCCAGAGGTCGTGGGCGTAGGTCAGCACGTTGGTCTTGGCGCAGAGGGTCACCTTGTTCTGCCGATTGCGCGCCTTGGCCGTCTCGAAGGCGTAGCGGATGCAGCGTTCCACGCCCTTGCGGGTATTGATGGACTCCTGCACGGCGACCTCGTCGGGCGTACCCTTCTTGTACACGCCGCCGGCGCCGACGTACAGGTCCTCGGTGTTTTCCCGCACCACGACGAAATCGATATCCTCGGGTCCCTTGTCCTTGAGCGGGCAGTCCACCCCGGGATACAGCTTGACGGGACGCAGGTTGATATAGAGGTCCAGTTCGAACCGGATGGTGAGGAGGATGCCCTTTTCCAGCAAACCCGGCGGGCAGTCCGGGTGTCCGATGGCGCCGAGGTAGATGGCGTCGTAACGTCCCAGTTCCTGCAGTCCCTCCCGGGGAAGGATCTCACCCGTTCTCAGGTATCTTTCTCCACCGAAATCATATTCCGTGAGTTCATAGTCGAATGAAAACTTTTCCGAAGCCGCCTTGAGCACTTTCAGCCCTTCACGCACGACCTCCGGACCGGTGCCGTCGCCCGGAATGACCGCGATATTGTACAAGTGTTCCTCCCGAGAATTTGGGATGTTGGGGTTGGTTTAATCGACACTCAGCCCGCTGTGCCGGGCAACGAGTTGATTGAGGGAATGCAGGTAAGCCTGGATACTGGCTTTTACTACGTCGGTATCCGATGCGTGGCTGTTGAAGGATTTATCGTGGAAACCCACGCTGACCTGGACGTGATGGGCGCCTTCGCGGCCGTTCGACGAGGTCTGGATGTCCTTCACGTACGTGGGCAGCTTGGTGATCCTGTCCACGGCGTTCAGGGCGGCGAGAATCTGGTTATCGCCTACGCCCGCCTCTTCGATCGTTTCCCCGCTTACGTGGAGGCGAACGCTCGCATCGGCCTGTCCGGAATGCGAGGAGGTCACCCTGAAATCCTCGAGCAGGTATTGTTCGGGAACTTCCACGGGCGTGTCGGTCACGATCCGGTGGAGGTCTTCGTCGGCTACTTCCTTCTGACGGTCCGCCACGTTCAGAAAGCGTACGTGGACCTTCTCGAACTCCTCCTTCTGGTCTTCGTTGTACGTGTAGCCCAGCAGCTCGAGCCGGTGCCTCAGCGCATGCCGTCCGGACCTTGCCGTCAGCACGATGTCGCTTTTTTCGATACCCACGTCCGACGGACTCATGATCTCGTAATTTTCCCGGTGCTTGAGGAATCCATCCTGGTGTATGCCCGAGGAATGGGCAAAGGCGTTGCTTCCCACGATCGCCTTGTTACGCTGCACGGGCATGTTCATCAGGTCTCGCACCAGCAGGCTCGTAGCATAGATCTGCGTAGTATCAATGTCGGTTCGCGCATCGTAGAAATCACCGCGCATCTTGACCGCCATGACGATTTCTTCCAGGGAGGCGTTCCCCGCCCTTTCACCCACGCCGTTCATGGTGCATTCAACCTGGTTCACGCCCGCCTTGATCGCCGCCAGGGAATTGGCCGTCGCCATGCCCAGGTCGTTGTGGCAATGCACGCTGACCTTAACCTGCTTGATGTTCGGTACGGTTTCAATAAGGCGTGAGAGCAGGTTTCCCCACTGTTCGGGTACGGCGTACCCCACCGTGTCGGGGATATTCACCACCGTGGCGCCGGCGTCGATGACCGCTTCCACGGTCTGGCACAGGTATTCAAAGTCGCTCCGGGAGGCGTCCTCGGTCGAATACTCGATGTCCTCGCACAGGTCCTTGGCGAACTTGACGGCCTCCACGCCCATATCCATAACCTGCTGGCGGGACCTGCGGAACTTGTGCTTGAGGTGGGTGTCCGACGTACCCAGAACGATGTGAATCCTGGGGCGTTTCGAGGGTTTCACGGCCTCGGCCACGGCCACTATGTCTGATTCAACCGCTCGTGCGAGGGCGGTGATCACGGGGCCTTCGACCTGTTCGGCGATGTTTTTGACCGCGGCGAAATCGCCGGGTGAAGAAGCGGCAAACCCCGCTTCGATCACGTCGACACCGAGTTCGGCCAACTGGTGCGCTACCTGGATTTTCTCATCCCGGTTCAGCGAGGCGCCGGGCACCTGTTCCCCGTCACGCAGGGTGGTGTCGAAGATGTCTACTTTTCGCATCGCCGCATGCTCCTGTTTACGGTCTGCGCTCAGGCGGCAGGGACGTTTTACCGGTTCTCTTCTATCCAACTCATCATGCTACGAAGCTGTCGTCCAACTTCCACGATCTTCTTTTCCGATGCGTTGCGTCGAAGTGCGTGCATGGTGGGACTGTTGGCCTGGTTTTCGAGCATCCACTCCTTGGCGAAGGAGCCGGACTGGATTTCGGCGAGAATGCGCTTCATCTCTGCGCGGGTCTCTTCATTTACGATTCTCGGACCGCGTGTCAGGTCGCCGTACTCGGCCGTGTTGCTGATGGAATAGCGCATGCCCTCTATGCCGCCCTCGTACATCAGGTCCACGATGAGTTTCAATTCGTGAAGGCACTCGAAGTAGGCGACCTCGGGCTGGTATCCGGCCTCGACCAGGGTCTCGAAACCGGCCATGACGAGTTCGGAAGTTCCGCCGCACAGCACGGACTGTTCCCCGAACAGGTCGGTTTCCGTTTCTTCCCTGAAGGTCGTTTCGATGACGCCGCCGCGGGTACCGCCGATGCCCTTGGCGTAAGCCAGGCCTATATCCCTGGCCTTGCCGGTGTGGTCCTGATAGACCGCGAGCAGGCAGGGCACTCCTCCGCCTTCCTCGAAAACCCGGCGCACGAGGTGTCCCGGTCCCTTTGGCGCGACCATGAAGACATCCACGTTTTCAGGCGGGACGATCTGGTTGAAATGGATGTTGAATCCGTGGGCGAAGGCGAGGGCGTTGCCCTCCGCCAGGTTCGGTGCAACGTATTCGTTAAAAAGTCGTGACTGAAGCTCGTCGTTGACCAGCATCATGATGATGTCTGCCTCGGCGGCCGCCTGTTCCACGGTACGGGGCTCGAATCCGTCCTCGACGGCCTTGTCCCACGAGGGTCCTTTCCGCAGTCCCACGATGACATTCAGTCCCGAATCACGCAGGGAAAGGGCGTGGGCGTGTCCCTGGCTGCCGTAACCGACAACCGCGATGGTCTTGCCGTCCAGTATGCCCAGATCGGCGTCCTGATCGTAATACAAACGAGCCATTGGTTCTCCTTCATGCCGGACCGGCGATCAGGCCAGGTCGGCGGTGATCTCCTTGCGTTCCTTTTCCCAGACGGGAAGAGGGGCTTCCGGTGACGGGGTATCCTTGCTCCGGGATTCACGGGCCAGCGCCACCCGGCCGGTCCGGGCGACTTCCCGCAGGCCGAAGGGCCGGACCAGGCTGATGATGGCGTCGATCTTGTCCTCGTTGCCCGTGGCTTCCAGCATGAGCGTCTTCTGGTTGATGTCGACAATTTTCGCCTTGAAGATATCCGCGATCTGTACGATTTCCTGCCTCGTGGACTGATTGGCGTTCACCTTGATCAGGGCGAGTTCCCGGTGGATGAAGTTCTCGCCGGTCAGGTCCACGACCCTTATCACGTCCACCAGCCGATTCAACTGCTTGATGATCTGTTCGATGATCGCCTGGTCGCCCTGGGTGACGATCGTCATGCGCGCCGTGCCGGGTTCGGCGGCTTCGCCGACGGAAATGCTGTCGATGTTGAATCCGCGGCCGCTGAACAGCCCGGAAATACGGGCCAGGACCCCGAACTGGTTTTCAACCACCATGGAAATGGTATGGCGTGCCATGGTATGTTTTACTCCTTGCCAGGTTGATGCTCGTTGCCGTGTTATTCCTCGATCATCTCGTGAGAGGCCGCTCCCGCCGGAATCATGGGATATACGTTGTCCTCTTCGGCGATGACCATGTCGAATAGTACGGGCCGATCCTTGACTTTGCAGGCCTCGTGCCAGGCGCCTTCCACATCTTCATCCTTGAACACGCGCAGTCCGACAGCGCCGTAGGCCTCCGCCAGTTTCACGAAATCCGGGTTGGAATCACGAAGATCCACTTCCGAGTAGCGACGTGCGTAGAACAGGTCCTGCCACTGACGCACCATGCCGAGGAAGCCGTTGTTCAGCAGTACGATCTTGATGGGCAGTCCGCAGGATACGGCCGTGGCCATTTCCTGGATATTCATCTGAATACTGCCGTCGCCCGAAAACACGATAACCTCGCGGTCCGGGTGGGCGAACTGGGCGCCGATCGCCGCGGGCAGTCCAAAGCCCATCGTGCCGAGTCCGCCGGAGGTGATCATCGAACGGGGATTCGAGAAGCCGTACCACTGGGCCGCCCACATCTGGTGCTGGCCGACGTCGGTAACCACGAAGGCTTCGCCTTTCGTGAGTTGACCGATACGCTCGATGGCATACTGGGCTCGCAGCGGCAGATGATCCGTCTCCTTCTCGATCGTCTCCCTGTTGACGCCCTCCAGTCCTTCTTCGTGGAGACCGATCGTGTTCTCGTACGTAAGCGGATGATCTCGTTTCCACTCATCGATCAGTTTGAGCCACTCCTCCGTATCGGCCCGTTCCACCAGGGGAATCAGTTGCTGCAACACCTTCTTCACGTCGCCAACGATGGGGAGCTCCACTCTCACGTTCTTGTTCAGGGACGACGGGTCGATGTCGATATGGATCTTCTTTGAATTCGGCGAGAACTCTTCGAGCTTGCCGGTCACCCGGTCATCGAAACGGGCGCCGATGCAGACCAGCAGGTCGCACATCATCACCGCGGTATTCGAGTACCAGGTGCCGTGCATGCCGAGCATCTTGAGCGACAGCGGATCGTTTTCAGGGTAAGCGCCGAGTCCCATCAGCGTCGTAGTCACCGGCGCGTTGAGCTTCCGGGCCAACGTACGGACTTCTTCAGATGCCTCGGAAATTATAGCGCCGCCGCCGACGTAGATCACCGGTTTCTTAGCCGAGGTGAGCATCTCCGCCGCTTTGCGTATCTGCCTGGCATGTCCCTCGGTCCGGGGCTTGTACCCGCGAATATTCGGCCGTTCAGGATATGCGAACTCGGCTGTCCCGATCTGAACGTCCTTGGGGACGTCAATCAGGACGGGACCGGGCCGGCCCGTCGTCGCGATGTGGAAAGCTTCCGCGAATATCCGTGCGATGTCTTCGGTTTCCTTGATGAGGAAATTGTGCTTCGTAATCGGCCGGGTGATGCCCACGGTGTCCGATTCCTGGAAGGCGTCGTTACCAATCAAGTGCACCGGTACCTGGCCCGTGATCACGATCATCGGGATCGAATCCATGTACGCGGTCGCGATACCGGTAACTGTGTTGGTAGCGCCTGGGCCGGAGGAGACGAGTACTACGCCTGGTTTGCCTGTCGCCCGCGCATAACCATCGGCCATGTGCGTCGCGCCCTGCTCGTGGCGTACGAGAATATGCTTCATGTCGGTGGTGCGCTGGATGACGTCATAGGTCGGGATCACCACACCGCCCGGGTATCCGAAGACCAGGTCCACGCCTTCCTTCTTCAAACACTCTATGACTATTTCCGCACCCGACAGTTCCATCACCCTTCTCCTTATAAAAACGAGCATATTCCATCCGGGGACGTGATCACCCGATCACGAACGGGCTGGATTTCGTCTCGTTGTATACACCTACCGTGCTCCGTAAAATACGCCAGAGGCGCTTATTGTCAAGTTAAAACTCCATAGAAAGCACTTGACGAAAAGCCCCGAATCCCTTATATGTTTTAGGCTTTGCAATAGCGGTCAGATACGTTTTTCAAACGCGTGTCGAACGGGAAGGTTTCAATAGGATAAACCCCGGATCGAGCCGTGAAGTCCTGAATGCAATTTTGAATCAAATGCAGCGTATACCTGGAGGAACGTGAGCAATGGCAAGAACTAGGCGTCGCATCAGCCGCCGTGAAATGAAAGAAGACCGTTTCATTCTCTGGCTGTTAGAAATCAGCAGCGAGATCGACAAGCACCGGACAACACTCATCGCTGCAGCCGCGCTGGTGATCGTCTGCATAGCCGGTGGTTACTACTGGGTGAACAAGCAGGCCGACGTACTGGTCGAGGCGGGCAAGGTATTCGCACCGGCCCAGTCTGCGATGCAGGATAACCGGTACGAAGACGCCATACCCATGTTCGAGCGTGTCTTAGACGAGTTCGGCGGTACGGATCTCGCACTCGAGGCGACGATTAAACTCGCCAACGCAAATTTCCAGGCGGGCGACCTGGAGAAGGCGCGTACATACTACCTTGCATACCTGGACGAATACGACGACGAGGACGCCATCTACCTGCTGACGGCCCGATCGGGTCTTGCCGCGTGTGATGAAGAGGAAGAGAAGTACGAAGAGGCGGCCCGTCAGTATCTCGCCTTGGCGGACGAAGACACGGACAGCTACCTCGCTCCCGGTTTTCTGCTCGACGCCGCGCGGTGTTACAGGGCCGCGGATCAGAAGGATCAGGCTAAAGCCCTGTACGACCGTGTTGTCGAGGACTACGAATCCACGCCTTATGCCCGGGATGCCCAGATCGCGTTGACCACGCTTTAACGGAGATCGCGTGAAGGTTACCAACTTCGCTCCCGGACCCACGCCGGTTCCCGACCGTGTCATCCGGAAAATGTCGGAACCGATCCTCACCCACCGTTCCAGTGAATTCAGCGATCTGTTCAGGCAGGTCACTTCGGGTCTCCAGCACGTCTTTCAAACGAAAAACGATGTGCTCGTGCTCACGGCATCCGGCAGCGGGGCCATGGAAGCGGCGGTCGTCAACCTGCTGTCGCCGGGAGACCGGGTACTGGCGATCATTGGAGGGAAGTTCGGTGGCAGGTGGGTTGAACTTTGCCAGACGTTTGGTCTGGACGTACTGCCCTTTGACGTAGCATGGGGAAAAGCCGCGGATCCGGATGAAATTGACCGTGTCCTGGGGGAACGGGGTCCTTTCGAGGCCGTACTGGCTACCCACAGCGAAACATCGACGGGCGTACTCCATGACATTGAAGCCCTTGGGCACATCGCCCGCAGTCACGGCTGCTACTTCATCGTCGACGCCATAAGCGGAATGGGCGCGAACGAATTCAGGACGGACGACTGGCACGTCGACATAGCGCTAACGGGCTCGCAGAAGGCGCTCATGATTCCGCCCGGGCTCGCCTTCATCAGTATCAGCGAACGGGCATGGCAGGGCATCCAGAGGAACGCCCTCCCGTCCTACTATCTCAACCTGCAACGGGCCAGGGATTCCTTTACGAAGGGACTCACGCCCTATACGCCGGCCGTTTCCCTGCTCATGGGACTGGCCGAGTCACTGAGGATGATGAAGGAACTCGGCCTTGAAGAAATCTTCCGGATTCACGAGAGAAACGCCCTTGTGACCCGCGCGGGTGTCGCGGCGCTCGGACTGGAAGTCTTCGCCCAGCGGCCTTCCAACGTGCTGACTTCGGTGTCCATACCCCAAGGCATCGACGGTACCTCATTGCTCAAGACGATCAAGCAGGAATGCGGCGTGACCATTGCCAACGGGATGGACCACTACAAGGGCAGGGTCATTCGCATCGCCCACCTGGGTTACAACATCGTCCCCTCGGACATGCTGGTCGCCATTTCGGCCCTCGAACACGGCCTGGCCCATCACGGGTACAGCTTCGAGTCCGGCGCAGGCACCTCGGCCGCGCAACGCGTTACACTGCAGACGGCGTGATCGGTCAGCTATCAGCGGGGCTTTCGCTGACGGATATCGATATTTCCATTGGCGGTTTCAAGCCAGATCCGTACCCCTCCGCCATTTAGCTCGTAAGTTCCGGTTACTTCTCTCCGGTCAGGCGTTTCCTCGTAACGTTTGGCTTCGTAAATGGAGCGAATCTGATAATCCATAACGTTTTGCAATTTTGCCGTTATCTGCAGATTGTTTTTGCCCACCTCTTCTTCAACAAAAGTTGAGTCTTCATCCCTGCCATGTATTTCTTTGAACTGTTTCATAGACGTTATATCGTCGGTCATTGGTGGACCGCCGATTATTATGGTTGACCCACCGACTCGAACTTCAGATTGATGACCACTCGGAGGAGCTTCCAGATGAATTACAAAAGTCTGATCCCTGGGCCGAATCCTGCCTTCAATGTTTGTTTTTGCCTCGGGATCCACCAATAAAACAATATCACCTCCGGCCGATACTAGAGAACTTGTACGGTTTCCCTGAGGGGATAGCCCGGCAAACAAATCTCCCCCGCCGGTCTTTGCCTCGATCGTTCCCCGTACGTCTGTGAGTTCGATGTCGCCCCCCGCAGTTCTAGCTCGTACAAATCCTTGAGCTCTACGAATCTCGATATCGCCCCCAGCGGTCTCTATTTGTGCATCTCCTCTGGTTTCTTCGATTTCGATGTCTCCGCTCGCGGTAGAAATTCGGGCTTTGCCTCCGACCGATACAATCGAGATATCTCCTCCCGAAGTGTGCGCCTTGAGCGTACCTCCGATATTGCCTAGTCTGATGTCCCCAGCAGCGGTGTGGACATCCAGGTCGGCCTCCGCACCTTCAATTCGCAGATTACCTCCCGAAGTTATCATGTAACCCGTGTCGCCGATCATACCGGTCCTGATGTTCCCGCCCATCGTGGACAAGTCGGCTTCGCCCTCGATATCACGTGTGCTGATGTCGCCAATCTTTGTATATCCTCTCATTGTCCCAGCCAGGTCTCCGATGACCTCGATATCCCCACTCCACGTCAGGATATCGAGATCGAATGTACTGGGCAGATCGATGTTGAATTGAACACGACTAGACCACACAAATCTTGGAGGGGTGTATTCGATACGAAGCATACCGCTATCATATACGACTAAAAGGTTGTCTTCGTATTCGAGGGGTATGCCCTCGATGCTTACTGATACTTCGTTCTTCTTCCATGTGGAGATCGTCACATTACCCAGTAAGCTGAACAACACGAGTCTTCCATTTGACTCCACTTTGAACGATTCCGATCGTTGCAACATCTCCACAATCTGTTGATTATCAGTCATTGGGACTGACGCATTATACTTGTATGGTGAGAGGCTGCCGCCATGGTCAACGTAGTTTTCTCCTGAGTGGGACCAGGCGTTCTGAGTCAACATCAGGACCATAAGGCCAATCATTCCTGTCTTCATAGATAGATCTCCCTGGTTCCCCTGCATTGTTGCCAACGCCTCGCTTCCTTATCTCTCCGCCCGGGTGGGTAGGTTGTTCAATAGTGTTCTTGCGCGTGTCCGTATGTAGGCGTTTTCGTCAGAATCCATCCTTGCTCGTAACACGTTCTCCAGATTCTCGTCAATAGTGTCGAGGCCCTGTCCCTGTAGCCTGTTTATTGCTCCAATACGCAGAGCCGGATTTTCATCGAAGATCAACGTGTGGATCATGGCATCCTTGATCTCGGCGTCGAATGGATACATCGACAACGCTTCAAACGCTTCTTTTCTCACACCGGGGTTCAAGTCGATTTTCAAGGCCGTAACGAGCGCCGACCTGATCTCGTCCGCCGATTGCAGGCGGTCTGACGCCCGCATGGCGTTCACCGCGCGCAGCCGAACTCCGGGATTCCGCTCATTCAGCACGGTAAAAGCAAGCACGCGTCGTATGCCGGGATCGTCGATGGATCCACGGATCTGGACTGGTTTTACAGCTTCGAACCTGAACTCGAGTGTGCCGTCCGATACGTCCGAATCTACAAATTGAACATTCGAGATGTCCACGTCGCGATTTGACAGCAATTCCGTCTGGTCCAGTCCTGTAGCCGCGAACCCCAGGGAACGGTCTCCCTGTACAGCCAGAAAGTATCCGGCCAGCAGTCCGATGAAAAGCAGGAGCGCGCCTGCGAGAACGGAGCGATAGGATGGGTAGGTGTTGAACGTAAGTCTTTGCAGGCCATTAAGTAATCGATCCAAGGCCCTCTTAATTAACCCTTGATTGGTGCGCACGTGCATCATGGCGGACCACAGGTTGTTTCGTGCATCCCGCAGGTCTGTTTCTCCGGGACGGAAAGAAGCACCCTTATCTATGACGAGCTTGAATTGCTGAAGACGAACCAGGAACGCCTGGCACCGATCACACGTCTCGAGGTGAACGTCCAGTTTCTGTTGATCAGCATCGGACAATTCACCGTACTGGGAGAGTTCCAGCCATTCCTCCCATTTCTCGTGAGACAAGTTCGTATTACCGTTCATATCGGTATATCCTTTAGTTGTTTACGCAGCCTTCGGGTGGCATCGAAGAGGTATTTTTTAATCGTTCCCTCTGCACATTCCATAATGACGGCAATTTCTTTCAGTTTGAATCCTTCGCGGTGCCGCAGAATGAAAACGGTGTGTTGCCGGGGCGAAAGGGTGTTGATGGCCGAATTGATACGCGCCAGGATTTCGTTGTTGATGACCGTTGCGTCGGACTGATCCGGGGCAACTAATGCAGCACCGTATTTGACCGCGCCTGCATTTTCGTCGACCTCGTCTTCGATCGGCACGAAGTGCCTTTTCCCGCGCCGCGTTCTGTGCGATAGGCAGACATTGGTGACGATTCGGTACAGGTAGGTTGAGAATCGGCTTCTGAATTCGAATTTTGGCAGTGCCTTGAAGACACGCATGAAAACTTCCTGGTAGATGTCCTTCGCATCGTCCATGTCCCCCATAAAGGACAGGGCCATGGACAGCACTTTCCCGTCGTACCTGTATACGAGTTCCTCCAAAGCCCGCATGTCGCCGCCCCTGGCCCTGAGGATCAACCTGCGATCCTCCAGGTCCGTTCGATCTTTTACCGAATCGATCTCCATTTTGTCTTCCTGATGGTCCGTTTCGATTCGGCTATCTAGTTTACGGGCAGTTTCCACGTTGTTACCTGGTAACGCGTTGCTTGTACAGGTGCCTGATATTCATGAGACCGCGCATGTATCTCAATGGTTGTAGGGTAACGCGCTTTTCGGAAAAGAGGACGCTGAATGCGTGGAAGAAAGTGCGCGCAAAGAAGGACGGTTTGCGCAGAACCATCCACTGCAACGGAGCAGGCTGCCCTATACTAAAGATTCGAAGTGATTGGAACAGGATTTACTAGCGTGTAAGCATAGAAATTCACGGACTCACACGTATCTCGAAGGCGGGATCAAGAATAGAAATATGATGAGTCTTTGGCGAGTCAGACGCTGCCGTGACGACAGAAATCGCTGGATCGACCGTCCATCGGTGGTATTTCTATCAGGCCGGTCGTACCGAACAACACGTACTCCTCCGGATACCCAACAGCCCGAAATTGCAGGGGTCAGGAATCCTTCGAAGTGGACGTGCTTGAGGTATTCTGATTCTCTTCGGCAGAATCTTTCTTTTGCGCTTTCTTGAATTCGGTGATCCCCTGGCCCAGACCCTTTGCCAATTCAGGGAGCTTCTTGGCGCCGAAAAGGACCATGACGATCACAAGAATAATAATCAGTTCTGTCGTGCCGAAACTTCCGAGCATCGTAACCACCTCCTTGTACTGGAGTATATTTCTATCTCGTACTGGAAAATATCCCTATCGGCCGGTCTTGTCAAGCGGCAATGTATAGGATTCATATTCTCCGTCCAGTTCTCCGTCCAGATGCAAACGAAGCGAAACAGACCGGTGTAGAGATATTTAGAATCCTTGCCATGACGTAATCCTATTGTATATATAATCCCTGATCAAGCTTTCGAATCAGGATGCCGACCGTACATTCGTGCAAGGAGGACATGGTGACCGTAAGCATCGTTTACTGCGCCGATTGAAGCTATGAACAAGACGCCGCCGGGCTGGCGGTGAAACTACTGGAGTACTATAAACACGATATCGAGCAGTTGCAGCTTGTACCCTCCGGTGGAGGGAAGTTCGAGGTCACCGTCGATGGCACGTCGGTCTTTTCCAAGATGGAATCCGACCGGTTTCCCGAATACAATGAGGTCAAGGACGCCATCGAGGCTCTGAGGACCGGCTGAACGGCTGATTTGGACAGTTACTTTTCAAAATTCAAAGGACCGATTTCACCGGTTCCCGACGCGAGCAAACCGCAAGAGGACCGGAGCATAGAGGCTGGTATGAATATCTACGTTTCGCTGGAAGACGAGATCGCTGTACTGCGTATCGAGGGCAGGCTGTGGGACGAGGGGGACAGCGTTGAACTGGACCGGATGATCGACGATGCCCTCGCCCGCAAATGCACGCGCTTCGTTGCCGATCTGACCGGTGTGCCCATAATGAACAGTTCGGGGCTGGGTTCGCTGATCGCGGCCATGAAAAAGATCAGGTCCAGGTCCGGAGATATGGTGCTCACCGGCGTGAACGACCGCCTGGATCACTTGTTCCGGATCACCAGGTTGTATACGGTATTCAAGACTTACGATAATGTTGACGCTGCCGTGGAACAAATGCATGCCTGACTCGACAGTCCCACACGCCTGACTCGCCGAACTCGCCGAACTCGCCGAACTCGCCGAACACGCCAAACTCGCACGCCTGACTCGCCAGAGATTGCACACCTGAAGTGCCAGATGTCACGCGCCGGACGATCTAATTAGTACACGAGTTTGTACTGCACCCTTGACCGTACACAGAGTTAAGCTTCCTTCTGAACGAGGAGGCCCCATGACTCTGAAACGTCGTCAATTCACCCGCGAGTTCAAACTGCAGGTCCTTCAGGAAGCCGATCGGGCAAATCCATCGGTCAGTTGGCCCGGGAACACCAAGGTCATCCCACGTTGATCCACCGCTGGCCCCAACAGCTTCGCCGTCAGGGTGATCGCGCCTTTCCCGGCAACGGCAAGGCGGTCAGCGATGAAGCCCGGATCGCGGCTCTGGAGCGTAAAGTCGGTCAGTTGACCATGGAGAACGACCTGTTAAAAAAAGTGTTGAGTCGGCTCGAGGAGATCCCTCGCTCAGCCCGAAGCAATGGAGGCGGCTCATGATCTGCCTGGTCGCTCAGACAAAGACAGCCAAAGGCCGCACCGTGGTCAAAAAGTGCTGCAATGCGCTCTCCATCGGTCGCTCCAGCTACTACCGCGGTCGTCGTGGCCGTACGGATCCGGACCTTGAACTGCGGGACAGGATCCATAGCTCTCCCTTTCCTGGCCCTCCTACGGTTACCGTCCCATGACCTGTGCGCTTCAGCGTCTGGGATACCGGGTGAACCATAACGGGTCCTGCGCCTCATGCGCGAGGACAACCTGCTTGCCCTGCGGCGCAAAGCCTTTGTATCGACTACCGACTCGAACCACGACCGTGCCGTCTACGCAACCTGGTCCCGGAACTGAACGTGACCGGCGTCCAACCAGCTGTGGGTATCCGACATCACCTACATCCGGCTTTCCCGCGAGTGGGTCTATCTGGCAGTGGTACTTGACGCCCATAGCAGAAGATGCATCGGCTGGGCCTTGGATCGCACCCTCGATGCCAGCCTGGCCCTTAACGCCCTCGACAGCGCCCTTGCCCGCCAGACCGGCGCCTAAGGGTCTGGTGCATCACTCGGACCGGGGCGTGCAGTATGCTTCGAAAGCCTATGTCGATACCCTCAAGAAGGCCGCCATAGAAATCAGCATGAGCCGCGAGGCAACCCTACGACAACGCCAAAGCAGAACGCTTCAACCAGAACCCTCAAATACGAGGAGGGTCTACCTCTACGAGTACGAATCCCTTGAAGAAGCACGTTCCCGTATCGGTTACTTCATCGACAAGATCTACAATCGTAAGCGCTTGCACTCGGCTCTGGACTACAAACCACCGGCCGAGTTCGAGCAGATGA